>NZ_JBNNUU010000003.1:10453-163099 GCF_050280025.1 Lysinibacillus sp. NPDC093712 | reverse complement strand
CGCGCGACAGCGAGGGTTGCGGCTTACACGGTGCCCGCGGAAAGCGGAGTGGATTTTACCGATTTAGGAGCCGATATTATGCTAAGTGCCAGGCACCCAAACAATTTTTATGCTAGCTAGACTCCTGCGCGGAAAGTGTCGTCACTCGGAGCGAATCACCTTAATTTAATTCCTTGTTTCCAGTCTCTAGCGAGGTATTCAACAATTCAATCGTTAAATGCCTCGCTTTTTCATTTAGTTATTGGTTCACATGCTACTACTGGAGGATGCAATATAAGCTATGCATATTTTTCAATTGGAGAAGATATTATCAATTAGACATTGCTATTATCAATGAAGTCTGATATTATGAATGACATTGAATATCATTATCAACTAGTAGGGAGATAGAAAATATGAAAAAGTGGGTTTGGGTTAGTATTTTAGTAATAGTATGTGCATTAGCAGGATGTGCGAAGCAAGAAGAAAAAGGTGTAGAAAAAGAAACAGATAAACCAGAACAAGAAGTAGCAACAGATGTAAAAGAAGATGCATCAGAAGCATTTGAAGACGGCGTAGATGAAGAAGCATTTCAAAAAGCTTTAGCAAGTTTCCCAGCAGAGGTGCCTGACAAGATCGTCACTACATCTGTCCCGTTAACAGAGATGCTTAACCTATTAGGTATTACACCAGTGGGAGTTCCAACATCGACAAATCCACTTCCTAAAGATTTTGAGGCAATTACGAAAATTGGCTCACCGATGGCACCGGATTTAGAAGTAATTTCAAGTTTACAAACAGGTTTAATTATTGGGGCATCAGCTCTTCAAAGTTCGTTGGATCAAGCACTAACAGGAATGAATATTCCAACAGCATATTTACCGACAGAGTCATATGACGATTTAAAATTAAGTTTCAAAGTGCTTGGTACATACTTTGGAAAAGAAGATAAAATGAATGAAGTGCTACAAAGTATTGTAGCGAAGGAAAATGAACTAGAAACACAGGGGAAAGGCAAGGAACTTCCATCTGTAATGCTAGTAATTGGTACATCTGATTCATTCATGGTTATGAGCGAAAAATCATATTTAGGTAGTTTAGTTGAACGTTTAGGTGCAGATAATATTGCACAATCAGTGTTAAAAGCAGAATCAACATATTCACCAATGAACTTAGAAGATATTGTAGTAGCTGATCCGGATATGATTTTCGTATTAGCATCAGGTGATCATGGAGCGAATGAAGATAAATTTAAGCAAGAAATTGAGAAAAACAGTGCATGGACGCAATTGTCAGCTTATAAAAATGACAAAATCTATATGCTTGATTATAGTACATTTGGTGTGACTTCTATTGCCAATGTAGAAACAGCACTTACAACAATTGCAGATTATTTCTACAAGTAAGAATGAGGTTTAACTATGATTAGTACAACGAGAAGTCGCATAATCGTAATCGTTACCTTTGTGCTGACATTAATAGCAGCGATTGTTGCCATTGGACTTGGAAGTGTCCATATTACAATTCCAGAAATACTATCAACGATATTAAATGGCCGGACAAATGAAGGTGTGTATACAACGATAATTTGGGATATTCGACTGCCACGTGTGTTACTAGCATTGATTATTGGCGCAAATATTGCAATTTCAGGTGCGCTATTGCAGGCAGTGATGGGAAATCCATTAGCTGACCCAGGATTGACAGGTGTAACAAGTGGTGCTGCCGCTTTTGTGTTAATTATTATGTTAGCGAATCCGGAATTCACAAGCTACATTCCGATAGCAGCATTTGTGGGAGGCTTACTTGCGGCAACAATTGTTTACGCATTAGCTTGGCGCCGTTCAGGTATTTCACCAATTACCATTATTTTGTCAGGTGTTGCTGTCAATGCATTAGGTGGCGGAATAATTGGTTTCCTATCCATCATGTATAGTGATCGTCTTCCGTCTGCTGTGCAATGGTTAAATGGTAGCCTTGCAGCGAAGGGAAATGCTTCGCTACATATGATTTATCCTTACGCAATTATCGGTTGGATTATATCAATCTTTGCTATCCGAAAGGCGAATATTATTCGCCTAGGAGATCAAGTTGCAGTGAACCTCGGCGAAAATGTAACACGTATCCGTATTATGTTATCAATTTTAGCTGTATTTTTAGCGGCTATCTCAGTAGCGGCAATTGGTATGATTGGTTTTGTCGGCTTAATCGTTCCCCATATGGCGCGCATGCTTGTAGGCTCAGACTATAAGTACATGTTACCGATGAGTATGGCAATGGGCGCTATAGTATTACTTATTGCAGATACAGGTGGTCGGACATTATTTGCGCCACTAGATATTCCAGCAGGGATTATTATGGCTGTTATTGGTGGACCTTATTTCTTATATTTAATGCGAAAGAAGGCGTTTTAATTGTTAAAAATTGAACAGCTATCTGTCCGTTATGAGCAAAAAGAAGTTGTCCATAATTTTTCATTTGATGTCAACAAAGGAGAGGTACTATCCATTATCGGGCCGAATGGCTCTGGAAAGTCTACTATACTAAAGGCCATTGCACGTATGCAGCCTTACAGTGGTGGGACAATTACCTTCGATGGCGAAAATATACGTCGACTTTCGTCTAAAGAAATTGCACAGAAAATGTGTATTCTTAGTCAGCGAAATCAAGCACCAGCAGATATTTCAGTTCGAAATTTAGTCGCTTATGGTCGCTATCCACATAAAAAATGGTTTGAACGTTTAAATGCTGAAGATGAAGAAATCATTGATTGGGCATTAGAGAGAACGCAGTTAATGCATTATCGAGATCAACCAATTGCGGCGTTATCTGGTGGAGAATCGCAACGCGCATGGATTGCGATGGCATTGACACAACGACCACAAATTTTATTATTGGATGAGCCTACGACTTATTTAGATATTGCCCATCAACATGAAGTACTGGAATTAGTACGAGAGCTTAATCGTGAAATGGGGATGACCGTTGTTATGGTACTTCATGATCTAAATCAAGCATCTAGTTATAGCGACCAAATTGTCGTTGTAAAGGATGGATACCGAGCACAAATTGGTACGCCAGAAGATGTGATGACAGAAGAAATGATTCAGCAAATTTATCGGATGGAAGCGGAAATTCAATATGTATCATGGGATTCCGCTCCACGAATTCAATTAAAAAGTACTGTGAAGGCATAGGAGGAATTAGGATGCAAAAAGAAATGAACATGGACCAAATTAAACAGGATTATGAAGCGTTTATACAAGGTAAAAAAAGTTGTGTTCTTAGTCTTGTAGATGCAGAAGGTAAGCCGTTCAGCAGTACTACACCATTTGTGCGACTAAACGGGAAATTTTATGTTTATATTAGTCGGATTGCTGAGCATTTTAAACTAATGGAGCAGTCTCAATTTGTAGATTTAATATGTGTAGCAGACGAGGCAGTAACAGCTAACCCGTTTGCGACAGAGCGTGCACGTTGGCAATGTACACCAACTTTATTAGGTAATGAAGGCTATGAGGAAGTGTTTGCATTATTCGATGAAGTGCATAATGCGAAAATGATGCAATTATTGCGCACACTTGATTTTTCACTATTTGAGCTAACACCTTTAGAAGGTCGTTACGTTGTCGGTTTCGGTAAAGCGTTTGATATTGATGTAACTACTGACACTTTAAAACATGTAGTAATTGATAAAAAATAGCATAAACGTGAGCGTTTGATTTTCGCTCCGACTGGACGCTTAAGCAACGCCCGGCGGAAAGCGAGCAACCCGCAACAGAAAATTAGTCTTCACCTTGTATTTACAAAGCAAGCCCCATCATGGTTTATTTCATGGTGGGGCTTGTCCTATTTATTGATCAGTAGGATTGTTGTTAGCATTAATAGATCTCTTTAGCTCTATACAGCACATGGCATTTTCGAAAAACGACAATACTGATGATTACGCTAATTACTGTTGGTATTAAAATAACTGACATATTGACAGCTACCATTGATAAATAATAATGAATTGGAAAATTAATAGAAAAAATAAGTAATACAAAAACGATCATTCTAAAGGAACGCATCCCTTTCGTCTCCTCTATATGGTGTGTATAAAATTGCGTACAAACAAGCAAAATAGCACAGCTAATATTTGCGAAATAAATAGCGATATGCTCGAAGCTATTGCTATGTTCGTAAAACGGTGAAAAATAAATAGGAGCAGATGTGATAAAAAGTAGTGCAATTAAGCCGTAACAGTAAAGATAATCCGCTTGTAACTGTGTCTTTTTGGTTAAAGGAAGACTATTCACAAACAGTTCCCACTTCACTTTATGATCTTGCGTATACATGCTTTCGACTATTGTCGTAGAAAAAATTAACGCAAATATGACGATAGAAGAGTCATTGAAAAAATGTAAGTTTATGAAAGTAATGGACAAACTAATTATAAGCAACAAAAATATATACCATTTTTGCATGGACAATCTATGCCATAATAAAGCTTTCATAGTGCATGTAACCTCCCTCCTAAAATTCCTTACGTTTATAGATTGCTGTTGAAATAAGAGAAGATAACCATAAAATAAAAAGTCCGATAAAAGGTGCGAGATAGCTCAAATGTTGTAGTTTAGAAGCAACTAGCAAAATATTCGCAAAGTACGCATCTAACAAACCGATAATCAAGCCTGGAATAAAGCATAGGACAATAAGAACGAATCTCCCTTTTATAGAGCCGAATTTTATATAGATTGGTAATAATAAAGCAAGCATACATAATGCTGCTGCAGTAATAAGGTTAAATGAAAGGAAATAGTTAGCTGTTTCCCAATTGTTGGTGAAGTGATTAATTATAAAAATAATAGGTAACGCAATAATCAATGCGATAAACATTAGAAAAAGGCTGAGCATGTATTTACTAAGGACAATTTCGCTCTTTGAAATGGGTAAAGTATTGGCATATTTATCAAAATCACATAGTTCATCATAAGTAATAGCAGTGACTGCTTGAATAATTAGGATAAATAAAATAAAAGGAAAAATAAAATATCCTTGTTCAAACACAATGGATATAAAAAGAATGGGTAAAAGATAAAGGACTTGTGTCTTTAATTGCCGTTGAATGGTCATTAAATCTTTCACTAGAAGAGCAGTCATAATGGAACACTACCTTTCACGTAAAATAGCATGATATCCTCAATAGTAGGCCTTTCAACGGTAAATGCTTCACTTATTTCATTTTTTAGAACAAGTACCTCAAGCCCGAAAGCGCCATTACGTTTGCGAATAATGGCTTGCTCTGGTAAATCGCTTACTTCCTCTTTGTTTCCTTTGAAAATACCGTAGTCATACAGTAAGACATCCTTGCTTTCACTAAATAAAATTTCACCATTATGAATAAATGTAATATAGTCGGCTATCTTTTCTAGATCACTCGTTATATGTGATGAAAATAAAATGCTATGTGTCTCGTCCTGCATAAAATCTAAAAACAAGTCGAGAATTTCATCACGTATAATTGGATCTAGTCCACTTGTCGGTTCATCTAAAATCAATAATTTTGGATGATGTGACAACGCTAATGCAATTGATAGCTTCATCCTCATTCCTCGAGATAATTCTTTTACCTTTTTTCGCTTAGGTACTTTAAATTGTGCCAATCGCTCAAAATAATAGGTAGAATCCCATGTTTTAAATACCTTTTTCATAAATTTGTCGAGCTGCGTCGCATTAAGCGTTTCAGGTACGTGCAGCTCGTCGAAAACGACACCGATGTCGTTTTTTATCGCAAGCTCATGTTCGACAATATCTTTGCCGAATAGCAAAATTTCGCCATATTCTTTTTTCAATAAATTGAGCATGCATTTAATAGTAGTTGATTTCCCTGCACCGTTCTCACCAACAAAGCCCATAACAGTTCCTTGTGGTACTGAAAAACTAATATCTTTTAATGAAAAGCCTTCAAAGATTTTGTGTAAATCATGAATTTCTATGGTATTCATTTAGTTGTCCTCCTCAACAATTAACGAAAGTAAGTCTGCTATTTCCTCTTTTGTAATACCTGCAGTTTTCGCTGTTCTTACGGCTTTTTGCAGATGCTCCTCTACTTGACGCAATAATTCCTCACGGAGAAAGTCTTGGTTGCGTTCAGTGACAAAGCTACCCTTGCCAGCTACGGTTTCAATAAAGCCATCTCGCTCTAAATCTGCATAAGCTCGTTTTGTTGTCATTACGCTAATTTTGAGATCCTTTGCGAGTGCACGAATAGAGGGGAGTGCATCGCCAGCATGTAATTTATTTGCTAAAATCGCCTCTTTTAGCTGTACAGTAATTTGCTCGTAAATTGGTTTATCACTCGCATTGCTTAAATGGATATGCACAAATTTTCACCTCTCATTATTAATGAACTGTATATACAAACTGTATATACACACTATACACAGTTCAGCCTAAAGTTGCAACATTGAAGTACTTTCAATATGGGGCACGATTTGCAAAAACTCGGCATATATTGGGTTAACGGCTCAAGGAGGGAGATGAGGCATGCTATTATCTGAAATGGTGGATAAAGAGTTAATTCAGGTTGAAGGTGGTGTACATTTTGGCATACTGGCACACACAGAATGCCTATTAGATGTGCAGACAGGTAAGATACATGGCTTTGAGATTATTAAAGAAAAATTACCATTCCAAAAGAAGAAAGTGAAAGTTAGTGAAATGATTCCATGGCATGAAATTATATTAATTGGGGAAGATCGTATTTTATTTAACAAAACAACGACGGTACAGTCCGAATTTTTACAGTGAGGTGAGCTTTTGGAAAACGAAAAATGGCTGGTGATCGGCGAGGACTCAAGGTTAAAAGAATTAGCAACGATGCTGCGAAGCCCTTCACGTACAGTATTCTATAAAAGAACTTCAGTTTGGAATGAGGAGTTAAATAAACTTGTTTTAGAGTTCCAGCCCAATAAAATTATTCTACCTATACTTCCATTGAAGATAGAAGTAGAACAATTATATGGCATATCACAAGTTAAGTTTTATACTGGGCGATTGACAATGCATTGGAAGCAGTTGCTTGAAAAAAATGAAACAAATTGCTATTTACAGCAAGAGTCATTTATTTGGCAAAATGCGAGGTTAACAGCGGAGGGATTTATCGCCACGTTCTACGGACTCGAGCAGAAATGTATTTACGGACAAAACTTTACAATCGCAGGCTTTGGACGCATCGCCAAAATGCTCGCATCTTTACTCGTAAAGATGGGTGCTAACGTGCATATTGTTGCGCGTTCAGTGGTACAAGTGAGTGAAGCGAAAGCGTATGGCTATAAAGCGTCTGATTTAGATGATCGAAAATGGTCGATACATGATGGGATTTTCATCAATACGATTCCTGCCAAATGGATTACAGAATCGTTTCAGGACCATGTGCCTGCTGTGCTATATGATTTAGCTTCAGAGCCAGGCTGTTTAGATATTGATGCTGACCAGTTACAGACATATGTACTATTGCCATCATTACCTGGGAAATACTTTGCACATGATGCGGCAGAAATTTTGTGCAAGGCAATAGAGGAGGAAGAAAATTGCTGACGGGTAAACGAATTGGTTTAGGCATTACGGCTTCACATTGCACGTATGAGGATGTTGTACCCAAAATTCAAAACTTTATCAATGCAGGGGCTACTGTTATCCCGATCATTACCCACTCTGTATTACACGCTGCTACACGTTTCGGTACAGGAGAAGAATGGATTGCAAAAATAGAGGAATTGACAGGACAAAAAGTTATTTCTTCTATAAAAGAAGCAGAACCATTTGGACCTTCCAATCCATTGGATGCAATGGTTATAGCTCCAATGACCGGTAATAGTATTAGTAAATTTGCCAATGCAGCGACAGATAGCCCTGTGCTGATGGCGGCAAAGGCAACATTGCGCAACGGTTCGCCTGTCGTGCTAGGCATATCCACAAATGATGCACTTGGCCTAAACGGCATGAATATTATGAAACTGCTCAATTCAAAAAACATCTACTTTATTCCATTCGGTCAAGATTCACCCCACGGAAAACCGAATTCATTAATTGCAGATTTCAATCAAATGGTCGAGACGGTTGATGCAGCAATTACGCAGAAAACGCAATTACAACCACTGTTGATACAATATTTCAAATAAATCATTAATTGCACACAATTTTCAGTATTTTTATGATACAATAGCACACATTATGGAACTTGTATTCAAGGAGAGATGACAGATGACTAAGCAGTTAACAGTTGCAGTTGTAGGGGCAACAGGAGCAGTAGGTTCAAAAATAATGGAGCAGCTAATTAAACGAAAATTTCCAATCGGACATATTAAATTTTTAGCTTCTGCACGTTCTGCAGGAAAACCAATCGAATTTAATGGTAAGACATATACAATTGAAGAAGCGACACCAGAAGCTTTTGAAGGCGTCAATGTCGCTTTATTCTCTGCGGGTGGTTCTGTATCGGCAGTGCTTGCGCCTGAAGCGGCAAAACGCGGGGCGGTAGTTATTGACAATACGAGCCATTTCCGTATGGATCCAGAGGTACCGTTAGTTGTACCTGAAGTGAATCGCGGCGATCTTGCTAAACATAAGGGGATTATCGCAAATCCAAACTGCTCTACAATTCAGATGGTTGCAGCACTTGAACCAATCCGTGCAACATTTGGCTTAACGAAGGTATTAGTATCAACATACCAAGCAGTTTCTGGTGCAGGTATTTCAGCAATTGAAGAATTAAAAGCACAAAGCGCAAACTGGGATGCAGGTAAAGATGTAGAAGCGAATATTTTACCAAGTGGTGGCGACAAACGCCATTTCCCAATTGCTCGTAATGTCATTCCACAAATCGATAAATTTACAGACAATGGCTTTACATACGAAGAAATGAAAATGATTAATGAAACGAAGAAAATTATGCATGCACCAGAGCTAAACGTAGCTGCTACTTGCGTACGTGTACCTGTCGTTTCAGGACATTCTGAATCTGTTTATATAGAAGTAGAAAAAGATACGACAGTTGAGGGGATTTTTGAAGTATTACGTCATGCACCTGGAATTGTATTACAAGATGATATCGCAACACAAACTTACCCAATGCCAATTTACGCAGAGGGGGAAGATGCTACTTTTGTAGGACGTATCCGTCAAGACTTAGACAATAAAAAGGGATTCCATCTCTGGATCGTATCAGATAATTTATTAAAAGGCGCTGCATTGAACTCTATCCAAATTGCTGAAGCAATGCTTGAGGATAACTTACTATAAGAGGGGTGTAAGGATGAATTTAGGTCGAATTGGAACGGCAATGATAACGCCGTTTAAGGAAGATGGTACGATTAATTATCCGGAATTAGAACGTATTATTGATTACTTAATAGATAATGGTACTGATTGCATTGTTGCATGTGGCACAACCTCTGAAAACCCAACTATGACCACAGAAGAAAAAATTGAAGTAGTAAGATTTACAGTAGAGAAAGTCGCAGGCCGTGTACCAGTTATTGCGGGAACAGGGGATAACGAAACGGCTTATTCTATCGCCATGACGCATAAGGCTGAAGAAAATGGTGCAGATGGTATTATGTTAGTAGCACCTTATTATAATAAACCAAACCAACGAGGTATTTACGCGCACTTTGAAACTATTGCAAAAGAAACTAGGCTGCCTGTAATGCTTTATAATGTACCGGGACGTACAGGTGTGAACGTGGCATATGAGACGTCTGTTGATTTAAGTAAAATTCCTAATATCTCTTGGATTAAAGAGGCGAGCGGGAATTTAGATCAAATGGGCGATATTATTGAAAACGTTGAAGCTGATGATAATTTCTTTGTATATAGTGGAGATGACGGATTAACATTACCGTTGCTTGCAATAGGGGGCGCGGGAGTAATTTCAGTTGCATCGCATGTCGTTGGAAATGATATGCAGTTAATGATCCGAATGTTTGAAGAAGGAAATCACAAGCAAGCTGCGAAAATTCACAGAGCATTATTACCATTAGTACGTGCATTGTTTGCCCAACCGAATCCTTCACCAGTAAAATACGCAATGACTAAATTAGGCTTTGATACATTAAATGTTCGTCTACCAATGGTAGAAATGACGGATGAAGAAAAAGCAAACTTTGATTTAGTATGGGAAACATACCAAGAAAAAGCGAAAAGCTTTAGATAGTAATAGATGATACTATAGACAAACTCAGCAATAAGAGTTTGTCTATAGTTTTTTTAACATTGCGGTGCCAGGCACTCAAACAATTTCTCTGCGATTTGCTGAGGTGTCAGGCACTCAAACAATTTAATGATAAGCTAAGTAAAAATCCACGAAGACTCCTGCGGGACCAGCACAGAACGTAAGACGCAACAAACCGCGCGCACGCGAGGGTTGCGGCTTACACTGTGCCCGCGGAAAGCGGAGTGGATTTTTACGCCATAGGGGTTAAAATAATCGCATTACCTATATTTTTAATTTGTGCAAAAGCTTTGCAAACCGTATAATGAAAATAAGTGGTTGCTGTTCGGGATATTTTTTAGGAGGAAACAAATTGACAAAAAAGAAAAATGAACTAATTCGCATCATTCCACTAGGTGGCGTGGGCGAAATTGGAAAAGCAATGTGCGTAGTAGAAATTGACGAAGAGCTATTTGTAGTAGATAGCGGTTTAATGTTCCCAGAAGACGAGATGCTGGGAATTGACATCGTAATTCCTGATATTACGTATTTAGAAGAAAACAAAGAGCGTGTTAAGGGGATTTTCTTAACACATGGTCACGAGGATGCTATTGGTTCAATCGCTTATATTTTACAAAAAGTGAAGGCACCAGTGTACGGATCAAAATTAACTATTGCGCTCGCAAAGGAACATTTAAAGGAATTACCTGCACCACATCAGGTGAAATTCTTTGAAGTAACAAATCGAAGCCGTATGAATTTCAACTCTACGTATGTGACATTCTTCCATACAACACATAGTATTCCCGATTCATTAGGGGTTGTGTTCCATACTTCTGAAGGAGCGATTGTTCATACAGGGGAGTTTAAATTCGATCAATCTGCGACAGGTAAGTTCAAGCCAGATTTAGCAAAAATGGCGCAATTAGGTGAAGAAGGCGTATTTATATTACTTTCTGAGTCTTGTGAAGCAGAGCGACCAGGCTATACGACATCTGAAATTGTGATTGAGGAGCAACTATCAAAAACTTTCCATTCAGCACCAGGTCGTATTTTAGTAGCTGTATACGCATCTAACTTCATTCGTATTCAGCAAGTATTAACGCAAGCTCAAAAATCATTCCGTAAAGTGGCGATTGTAGGGAAACCTCTAGAAAAGGCTGTTGATTTAGGTGTACAGTTAGGTTATTTAACGGTTGAAGAAGATACTATTATTCCTATCTCAGAGATACAAAAATATCAAGAAGAAGAAATTATTATTATTGCAACAGGTAATAGAGGAGAACCGTTAGACGCGCTGGAAAAAATCGTTCGTAAACATCACCGAGATATTAAAATTAAACAAAATGATACAGTACTCATTACGTTTACTCCGTCTCCAGGTATGGAAGTACAAATGGCTAACACGATGAACTCCATTGCAAAAGCAGGAGCTGAAATTTTGACATCGAGCAAAAATGTCCATGTTTCAGGCCACGGCAGCCAAGAAGATTTAAAGCTAATGCTGAATTTAATGCAGCCGAAATACTTTATTCCTGTTCAAGGTGAATATCGTATGCTTATTGCTCACTCTAAACTAGCTCAACAGTTGGGTATGCAAAAATCACAAATTTTCATCGCCGATAAAGGTGATATAGTAGAATATAAAAACGGTAAAATGCGTATGAGCGGTCGAGTACAAGCCGGCAATGTATTAATTGACGGTATTGGTGTAGGTGATGTTGGAAACATTGTTTTACGTGATCGTAAATTACTATCTCAGGATGGTATATTCATTGTTGTTGTCACATTAAACCGAGCACAAAAGAAAATCGCATCAGGTCCCGAAATCTTATCGCGTGGTTTTGTCTATGTACGTGAATCAGAGCAACTGATGGTGGAAGCATCTGAAATTGCGAAAAACGTCATTGAAAAATACGTTGGAAAAGATACATTTGAATGGACAAACATTAAACAAGAGATTCGAGATACATTGAATACTTATTTATTCCAAAAAACGAAGCGCCGCCCAATGATTATCCCAATCATTATGGAATATTAAAATTTAAAACGACTATCTTTATGCAAGTTGCTACTAACGTGACATTTCGTAGCGTTGCCGATTGAATTTTTAAAAGGTTTGCTGAATGTCTTATAAGAAAATGCGACATTGCTTAAGCAAGCAACCGTTGAAAAATGGACTTGCTCTTTAGCGAGTGTTGTATTTTAGAGCAAGGTAAGAAAAGTAGCGAAGAAGAAAGGATTTTCTAGCCGATAAAAACGGTAGAAAATCCTTTTTTTGAAATAATCGGGTTCTACATGATATTATTCGCTACATATATAGAATGGATTGCAAAAGAAGGTGAAAAAGATGGCAAGTAGTAAAAGAAGAAAAACAACAAAAGCAAAACCAACATCTGACAAAAAAGAAATGCATCCACTTATGTACGAAATTTTAGGGCTCATCTTAATCGCAATTGCGGTCATTATGATTTTTGAATATGGCATGATTGGACGTATTTTACAATCAATTGCCATGTTTCTTTTAGGGAATTTACATTTTGCAGTGCCATTTATGCTGATATTTGTTGCATTGCTATTAATGATTGGGCAGAAAAAAGTAAGCATGAAAGACCGACTTATTTTAGGGATGTTTTTAATTGTGATGAGCTTGACTATTTTTAGTCATGGGATTTTATTTGAGCAATTATCAAAATCAGGTGGATTATTATCTGAATCGGTTCTGAGAGAGTCGTGGCGAATATTAATTAATTCGGAGGGTGTGATTCATCGCAGTGATGCACTTGGCGGCGGGATGGTAGGCGCCTTATTATTTAGTGGCCTCCACGTATTATTTGAAGCGACAGGAGCGAAAGTGGTTGCTTGGGTTATTTTCTTTATCGGTTTAATTTTAGTGACGGGCAAAGCACTCGTTCCGTATTTAGCTGAAAAAATGCCTGTACTTTTTGGGAAATGGCAAAAAAAACAGCGAGAAAAGAAAAAAAATGCCCCAAAGAAAGCAAAAAGTCGTCGTTCAAGAGCAGAAAGTACGGCAGACGAAGTTGCAGCTGTTGATCATGCCCATGAAGTACATGAGGAAGAGGAAGTTTCTCATGAGCCAATTATCTCAGCCTTTACACAAAATGTATCACATGAACGAGAAGAGTCACTCCCAATCGCTGAGAATATGGAAATTGAAGAAGGAGAGCTTATTGATGATGTCCACATTGGAAGTGCAGATGCTTTAGAAAATGCAGATTATCAGCTTCCCTTATTCAATCTTTTGCAAATGCCTCCACAGCATGACCAAAGCGGTGAATATTCCGTAATTCAGGCAAATGCGAAAAAGTTAGAGCAAACTTTGCAAAGTTTCGGGGTAAAGGCTAAAGTGACGCAAGTCCATTTAGGGCCTGCTGTTACGAAATATGAAATATTGCCAGATATCGGCGTAAAAGTAAGTAAAATTGTTAACCTTCAGGATGACCTAGCTTTAGCACTTGCAGCGAAAGATATCCGTATGGAGGCACCGATTCCTGGCAAATCGGCAATTGGGATAGAAGTTCCTAATAGTGAGGTAGCAATCGTGACATTGCGAGAAGTGCTGGAATCAAAAGATGGAGCGAAGCCAGATTCGTTGTTACAAGTAGCGCTAGGTCGTGATATTACTGGACAAGCCGTGCTAGCAGAGCTTAATAAAATGCCGCACTTACTTGTAGCGGGTTCAACGGGCAGCGGGAAAAGTGTGTGTATAAATGGCATTGTGGTATCCATACTAATGCGAACAAAGCCACATGAAGTCAAGCTTATGATGATTGACCCTAAAATGGTGGAATTGAATGTCTATAATGGAATTCCTCATTTGTTAGCACCGGTTGTAACCGATGCTCGAAAGGCGTCACAAGCACTTAAAAAGGTAGTATCGGAAATGGAACGACGCTATGATTTATTTTCACATACGGGTACTCGAAATATTGAAGGCTATAATGGTCATGTACAAAAAGTAAATGACCAAACAGAGGAAAAGCATCCGAAGTTGCCGTATATTGTAGTGATTGTCGATGAGTTAGCAGATTTAATGATGGTAGCCTCCAATGACGTCGAGGATTCCATTACGCGTTTGGCGCAGATGGCTCGTGCGGCGGGTATTCATTTAATATTAGCGACTCAAAGACCAAGTGTAGACGTTTTAACGGGTGTTATTAAGGCGAATATCCCTTCACGAATAGCATTTGCAGTGTCATCAGCTATTGATTCGAGAACGATTTTAGATATGGGCGGGGCAGAGCGTTTGCTTGGCCGTGGCGATATGTTATTTTTACCTGCTGGTGCTTCTAAACCTAAACGAGTGCAAGGTGCTTTTTTATCTGATCAGGAAGTTGAAGCGGTTGTGAATTTTGTTATAGAACAACAAAAAGCACAGTACCAAGAAGAGATGATTCCGAGTGAAGAAGAGACAGTTTTAGAAGAAACGGATGAATTATTTGATGAGGCAGTCCAATTAGTTGTTAATATGCAGACAGCTTCGGTGTCCATGTTACAACGTCGTTTCCGTATTGGCTATTCTCGTGCTGCTCGCATAGTCGATCAGATGGAACAACGCGGTATTGTCGGGCCTCCAGAGGGCAGTAAGCCACGACAAGTGCTTATTCATCAGTATGATAATTGATTCCTTAAAAAGGAAAAACAATCATTTTTTTCAGTATTTATGTCCAAATGTTTGCGACAAAAAGAAGGAAAAAATGATTTCTATAATTGATTTTGCTTAAAATAGTTTATTTCATTCTGCAAAAATGTTATATTTATGAACGATTAGTAGGAATGTTGTACATCAGATGTCTGATCTCTGATTTTGGTGGTGATTTATGTGACTATAAAAGCAGATCATCGTCATCTCTATCTTCAAGTAATTGATCGTTTAAAGTCTGACATTGAGACGGGCGTTTTTAAAGAAAATGAAAAACTTCCTTCAGAGTTTGAATTATCGAAATCACTAGGGGTAAGTCGAGCAACACTTAGGGAAGCGCTTCGACTGTTGGAAGAGGAAAATGTGATTGTGCGTCGACATGGGGTTGGCACTTTTGTAAATCCTAAGCCGTTGTTTACTTCAGGCATCGAGCATTTATCCAGTATTTCTTCTATGATCGAAACAGCAGGTATGGAACCAGGGTCTCGTTTTTTAAAGGCAACGGAGAATATCCCTTCTGATGAAGATTTAAAACGCTTCCAATGTGATGGCGAAGATAAAATACTCACGATTGAACGCGTCAGAACAGCAGATAGTGAGCCAGTAGTTTATTGTATAGACAAATTACCAGCAAGCTTCCTGCCTACTGACTTTGTTGACAAAAAAGAAGTTTCACTTTTCTCTGCACTTGAGCAATCGGGTAAAATTCATGTTGCTTATGCTGTAACTTATATTGATCCAGTAGGCTATCATGAACAAGCATCACCGATACTAAATTGTGGTCGTGAAACTGCTCTTTTAGTATTGAAACAGCTCCATTATGATGATAATGATCAAGTAGTGCTGTATTCAAAAAATTATTTCCGAGCTGATAAATTCAGCTTCCATGTAGTACGTAAACGGGTGTAGAACATTTCTAATTTATTTTCCTGCTAATTACAATACCTCGGGGGGTTAACAAAATGAAAAAACGTAAATTTGGTTTAGTATTATCTTCAGTTTTAGCTGCAAGTGCAATTCTAGGTGCATGTGGTGCGAAGGACGAAGAAAAACCTGCAAAAGACAATGCTGCATCAGGAGACAAAAGCACTGAGGAAACTTTCTCAGTAGCAATGGTTACTGACGTAGGTGGCGTTGACGACAAATCATTTAACCAATCTGCATGGGAAGGTGTTCAAGCTTACGGTAAAGAACACAGCCTATCAAAAGGTGATGGCGGTTTCGACTACTTACAATCAGCATCTGACGCTGACTATGAAACAAACTTAAACAACTTAATCCGTCGTGACTTTAACTTAGTATTCGGTATTGGTTTCATGATGGCTGATGCTGTTGAAGCAGTTGCAGCTGACAATTCAGATAACAACTTTGCATTAATCGATGCTGAAGTAAAAGCTGATAACGTTGTAAATGTCCTTTTCAAAGAGCAAGAAGGCGCATTTTTAGCGGGTGTAGCTGCTGCTAAAATGTCTAAATCAGGTAAAATCGGATTTGTAGGTGGCGTAGATATTCCAGTTATCAATCGTTTTGAAGCTGGATTCGTTGAAGGTGCTAAAGCTGTTAACCCTGATATCGAAATTCAACGCAACTATACTGGTGCATTTGACAAAGCGGATCTTGGTAAAATCGCTGCAAACAGCATGTACTCTTCAGGCGTAGATATTATTTTCCACGCTGCTGGTGCAACTGGTAATGGTGTATTCTCTGAAGCGAAAGAACGTAAAGCAAAAGATCCTAATGCGAACGTATGGGTAATCGGTGTAGATGCTGACCAATACGATGAAGGTAAAGTAGATGATAAAACAAACATTACTTTAACTTCTATGTTAAAAGGTGTTAACGAAGCAGTAGTAGATATTTCAAACAAAGCGAAAAATGGTGAATTCCCAGGTGGTACAACAGTTGTCTACGGTCTAGCTGAAGACGGCGTTAAACTTGCTGACTCTCGTGGTGCAATTCCAGCAGACGTACAAGCTGTTATTGACGAATATAAAGAAAAAATTTCTAGCGGTGAAATCGTAGTTCCAGAAAAAGTGGAAAAATAATTCATCTCTTTATCATCATAAGGGCTTTACAATTGCCCTTATGATGATTTTTCAATCTATCGTTATATTTTGACTATTCGTAATACTCTGTTTGGATATATTTTATTTTTATATTATTTTTCATATTGAAATAAGATTATTATATTATCGTAAACTTAAGATAATGATGGTACCAAGTTAATAGAAGAAAGGTTTCTAACGATGACCTTTCCTGTATTAATTTATTTTTCTGTTAGAAAATGCCTTACCTTTAGGTGAGGTTCAATACAGGTGTTTTTTTATTTAAAGAAATTGCAACGCTTTTGAATAAAGTTAAACCTTAGGCTGTATTGCAATAGAGGCAGGTAGAAATACACTAGAGTACAATTGTTTTAGAGAAAATTGCCTAATAAGGGAGTGACAATATTGGAATACGTGATTGAAATGCTTGGAATCCGCAAAGAATTTGGTGATTTCGTAGCAAATAATAACATCACCCTCCAACTAAAAAAAGGCGAAATCCATGCACTACTAGGAGAAAATGGTGCCGGTAAATCGACTTTGATGAACGTCCTTTTTGGTCTGTATCAGCCAGAAGGTGGAGAAATTCGTGTTCGTGGGAAAGCTGTTAAAATTACAAACCCGAACGTTGCCAATGATTTGGGGATTGGCATGGTGCATCAACATTTTATGTTGGTGGAAAACTTTACAGTGACAGAAAACATTATATTAGGTTCTGAACCTACTAAGATGGGCGTAGTCAATATTAAAGACGCAGCGAAAAAGGTGCAAGCGCTTTCTGAGAAATATGGTCTAGATGTAGATCCTAATGAAAAAATCGAAGACATTACAGTTGGTATGCAGCAACGTGTCGAAATTTTAAAAACACTTTATCGCGGTGCAGAAATACTAATTTTCGATGAACCGACTGCTTCTTTAACGCCTCAAGAAATCACTGAACTGATTCAAATTATGCGTCGATTAATCGCTGAAGGTAAATCGATTATATTAATTACCCATAAGCTTAAAGAGATTATGGATGTTTCCGACCGAGTAACAATTATTCGTAAAGGTGAAGGAATTGGCACGGTTGTAACGACTGAGACAAACCCTAACCATTTAGCTGAATTAATGGTTGGTCGTCAAGTAGAGTTTAAAACAGAAAAAATTGATGGAAACCCAACGGATGAAGTACTTTCAATTGAGAATTTAGTCGTAACTGACTATCGTAATATCAATAAAGTAAAAGGTCTTAACCTCAATGTACGTAAGGGTGAAATTGTTGGTATCGCTGGGATCGATGGCAATGGACAATCTGAGTTAATCGAGGCAATTACAGGCTTGCGTAAAGTAAAAAGCGGAACAGTGAAGTTTAACGGCAAAGATGTTACGAACATGAAACCTCGTAAAATTACTGAAGAGGGCGTTGGACATATCCCGCAAGATCGTCACAAACATGGTTTAGTACTAGACTTCCCTATCGGTCATAATATTGCACTCCAAACATATTACCAATCGCCAATTGCAAAAGGCATTGTAATGGATTATAAAAAAGTATCAGAAAAAGCGAAGCAAATTATTAAAGAATACGATGTACGTACAGGTAATGGCGAAATGACGCCTGCACGCGCTTTATCAGGTGGTAACCAGCAAAAGGCGATTATTGGTCGTGAAATTGACCGAAATCCGGACTTATTAATTGCGGCACTACCGACACGTGGACTTGACGTAGGGGCAATTGAATTTATTCACTCTCGACTTATAGAGCAACGTGATAAAGGAAAAGCCGTATTATTAATTTCTTTTGAATTAGATGAAGTAATGAATGTTTCAGACCGTATCGCTGTTATTTATGATGGTCAGATAGTGGATGAGTTAAATCCAAAAGAAACAACAGAGCAAGAGCTTGGTCTATTAATGGCGGGACAAAGTAAAAAAAATAGCACAAATATAGCGAAGGAGGGGAACGACTAATGTCAAATCGTGTCATTAATATACTCGTTCCTATCATCTCTATTATTATCGGTTTAATTGTAGGTGCTATCGTAATGGTAGTCAGTGGCTATGATCCAATACAAGGTTATAGTGCTCTTTGGACAGGTATTTTTGGAGATTCATATTCAATAGGGAACACAATTCGTCAAATCACACCTTATATCTTGGCGGGTCTAGCGGTAGCATTTGCCTTCCGTACAGGTTTATTCAACATCGGTGTTGAAGGTCAGTTAATTTTAGGTTGGCTAGCAGCAGCATGGGTAGGTTATGCTTTTGAACTACCAAAAATCATTCACTTACCATTAGCATTGCTAGCAGCAGCAGTAGCTGGTGCATTTTGGGCCTTTATTGCAGGTTTCTTAAAAGCGAAATTTAAAGTCCATGAAGTAATTGCGACAATTATGTTAAACTATACAGCACTTTATATTGCGAACGCTGTTATTAAAAAATTGTCAGATGGCAGCTTTAAAACAGAACGTGTTCTTGAATCGGCTTCATTACGTTCTCCGTTTTTAAGAGAGCTTACAGACAATTCAAGTCTTCACTATGGGATCCTAATTGCACTTCTTATGGTAGTTGTAATGTGGTTTATTTTAGAAAAAACAACACGTGGTTATGAGTTAAAAGCAGTTGGCTTTAATCATAATGCAGCAGAATATGCTGGTATGAGTGTCAATAAAAATGTCATTTTAGCAATGACAATTTCAGGTATGTTTGCAGGGCTTGGTGGTGCGATGGAGGCGCTTGGTACATTCCAAAACGCATCGATTAAAGCAGGATTTACAGGTATTGGTTTTGACGGTATTGCCGTTGCTTTACTTGGTGCCAATACACCACTTGGCGTTGTATTCGGGGCTTCGTTATTCGGCTCGTTAAAATACGGTGCGCTTAACATGCCAAATGCTGCAGGGATTCCTGAGGAAATCGTGTCTATCATTATTGCCTTAATTATCTTCTTTGTAGCATCAGGTTACGTTATTCGAGTAGGTTTACAAAAGTTAAGTAAGAAAAAGGAGGGACAATAACATGACCTTTTTAGAAATGTTATATTTCATCATCCCTTCTGCAATCCTATATGCGACACCATTAATTTTCACTGCAATCGGTGGTGTATTCTCTGAGCGTTCAGGTGTTGTTAACATCGGGCTAGAAGGTTTAATGATTGTCGGCGCATTTGTTGGTATTTTTGTCAATTTAGAGTTTGCATCAACATTGGGTTCCGCAACAGTATGGGTGGCAATGCTTGCAGCTGTTATAGTAGGGGGGATTTTCTCCTTACTACACGCGGTAGCATCTATCACATTCCGTGCCGATCAAACGGTATCAGGGGTAGCTATCAACTTACTTGGTTTAGCGGTCACTGTATTCTTAGTGAAATTGATTTATGATAAAGGTCAAACAGATATGATTGACCAACCAATACGTCGTTTTGCTATTCCATACTTACAGGATATTCCGTTCTTTGGACGTTTATTATTCCATGATGTATATAGTACATCGATTTTAGCCTTTGCTGTGGCAATAGGTGCTTGGTTTATTATTTATAAAACACCATTTGGATTACGCTTACGTGCAGTAGGGGAACATCCAATGGCTGCAGATACAATGGGTGTGAAAGTTAATAAAATGCGTTATATTGCCGTTGTTATTTCAGGAGCACTAGGTGGTCTTGGTGGTGCGGTTTATGCACAAACAATTACACATGACTTTTCACACGCTACGATTGCTGGACAAGGTTTCATGTCACTTGCAGCGATGATCTTTGGGAAATGGCATCCAATCGGTGCACTTGGAGCAGCATTGTTCTTTGGTTTAGCGCAAACATTAAGTATTGCAGGGAACCAAATTCCATATGTGCAAGAAATCCCAGCAGTGTATTTACAAATATTACCTTACGTGTTAACGATTTTTGCGTTAGCAGGATTTATTGGGAAAGCAAATGCACCAAAAGCAAGTGGTCAACCATATATTAAAGGCAAACGATAAGTCTAAGACAGTTGTTTATTCGTTGAACTACTAGACAGAGTCGAAAGAAATGAAGCGAGTAAACAAAAGACTGGGCAATCAAGCCCAGTCTTTTGCCTTATACAAATAACAATTTACAAGCTTATTTTCACTTTCCGTATACATACTTTGGATTCTTTTTGCAATTATAGACAATAGACATGTATAGTATTTGTAGTACATTGTTATATTAAGAAAGATAGGAGGGTTTCATATGTTTAAAACAATACCTTTTGCAAAAGGTGTCAATTTGCATATCCGACAAACGACCCAATTTAAAACAGTGAATTTCTCGATTAAATGGAGAAGAGCATTAACGGCCAAATGTGCGTCTGAACGTACGGTGTTAACAAATGTATTGCAACACAGCAATGCAAAATATACAACAACTGCCGCATTTCGTAGTTTTTTAGATGACCTATACGGGACAGTATTGTATTTTGATACATCGAAGCGTGGAAACGAACATACGGTATTGATGAATATGGAAACCGTAAACGATCAATATTTGGCTAATACAAGTGTCTTAAATGAAGTGCTAGGTGTAATGCATGCGGCAATTTTTGAGCCGAATTTAGAAAATGGTGTATTTAAAGAATCAATTGTAGAACGCGAAAAGAAAATGGTAATCCAACGTATTGAATCCATATTTGACGACAAATCTCGTTTTGCACAAATGCGACTGCAAGAAATATTACGTCCAAATGAGCCTGCCTCTATTTCGGCGAATGGTACAGTAGAAGACATTAAAAATATCACACCGTCATCTCTGTTGGCAGCGTACGAATCAATGCTAACGACGGACAAAGTTGATATTTATGTTGCAGGTGATATTAATGAAGATGAGCTTGTCGCAAAATTAAAAGAGGCTCTACCATTTAAGGACCGTATTCCTGAGGAAATTCCAACTGTATCGCCACAAAAACACCCACAAAATGATTATGTCCGTGAACAGCAAGAAATGAAGCAAGGTAAGCTGCATATAGGTTTTAGTACTCCTGTTCGATTTGGTGATGCTGATTTTGCAAAAATGCAGATTTTTAACGGTATTTTCGGTGGTTATCCGCATGCCAAGTTATTTATGAATGTTCGAGAAAAAGAAAGCCTGGCTTACTATGCTTCTAGCTCATATGCATCACACTATGGCTTATTATTCGTTGTGTCAGGTATTGAGGCGAAAAATGAAGAAAAGGCTCTCAATCTCATTAAAGAGCAACTTGCTGTTATGCAAGCAGGGGAAATTACTGATTTAGAATTAGAACAAACAAAGGCGATGTTAACAAATCAGTTAAAAGAATCCCTTGATTCAGCGCGTGGTCAAATCGAAATTTTTGACCAATATAAAGATTTGCCTGAGGAGTTCTCTGTTGAAGCATGGGCAAATAAATGGCGAGCTGTAACGAAAGAAGATGTAATCGAAATGGCGAAGCAAGTGCAGTTAGAAGCGGTCTATTTCTTATCAGGAAAGGAGCAAGCTGCACAATGAAAACAATTGAATTCAAACAATTAGATGAAACACTTTACTATGAAAAATTAGAAAACGGCTTAGATGTATATATCTTGCCGAAAAAAGGCTTTTCAAAAACTTTTGTCACGTTCACAACGAAGTACGGCTCAGTAGATCGTACATTTGTACCGCTTGGTGAATCGGAAAGTATTACAGTGCCAGATGGAATCGCACACTTTTTAGAGCATAAAATGTTTGAAAAAGAAGACGGAGATGTATTCCAGAAATTTAGTGAATATGGTGCTTCAGCCAATGCATTTACTTCCTTCACTCGAACTGCATATTTATTTTCATCAACAGATAATATCTATAAAAGCACCGAAACATTATTAAATTTTGTCCAAGAACCTTACTTTACAGAAGCTACTGTTAACAAGGAAAAGGGCATTATTGGCCAGGAAATTACAATGTATGATGACCAACCAGATTGGCGTCTATACTTTGGTACGATTGAAAATATGTATCATAATCACCCTGTGAAAATTGATATTGCGGGAACAATCGAATCAATTGACGGCATTACGGCTGACCATTTATACACGTGTTACAATACGTTTTATCATCCGTCTAATATGTTGTTATTTGCTATAGGTGCTGTTGATCCAGAAGAAATGATGGCGTTTATTCGCGAAAACCAAGGTAAAAAAGAGTTCCCAGAACCAACACCAATACAACGCTTTTTTGATGAAGAACCAACAGATGTTGCCATTAAAGACCGTACATTGCACATGGATGTTCAAAAGCCAAAGGTATATATAGGTTTAAAAGCGAAAGAAACGAATTTGTCTGGTCGTGAAATGTTAAAACATGAGCTATCGGTACAAATTGCTTTAGAGCTTATTTTTGGTCGAACTTCTAATTTTTATGAACGTGTGTATGATGAAGGTTTGATTGATGAATCGTACGCATTTGACTTTACTTTAGAAAATGGTTTTGGCTTTGCGTTAATTGGTTCGGATTCAACAGAACCAGATGCATTGGAAAAAGCGATTAAAGCTGAATTGGAAAAATACGAAAAAAGCGCGCAATTTGCAAGTGAAGATTTAGAGCGCATTAAGCGTAAAAAAATAGGCTTTTTCTTACGTGCATTAAATTCCATTGAATTTATCGCAAACCAATTTACGCGTTATTCGTTTAATGAGATGAATTTATTTGATGTAGTGCCTGTCTTAGAAGAATTAACAATTGAAGATTTAACGAAAGCGTTTGCTTCTATTCAAGGAGAGTCTCAGCAAACTGTGTTTAAAGTTTTACCAACAGAGAAGGGCGCCTAGTGAAAAAGTTTGCCCTTATATTAGGTGCATCGGGTGAGATCGGTCGTGCTATTTGCCACAGTTTGGCAGAGGACGGCTGGTCTCTCTATGTGCATTATTCAAACAATGAGCAAATGGCTCAAACATTATGTGAAACGCTTGTAAGCCATTATCCTGCTCAGGAATTTATGCTTGTACAAGGTGATTTTACAAAAATATCAGCGGCGCAAGCGTTAGCTTCCCAAATATTTAGTGTACAGGCAATTGTTTTTGCTAATGGTCAAGCGCATTATTCCTTGCTGGAAGACACTACTGTAGAAGATATGGATGCATTATGGCGTGTTCACGTGCAAAATCCAATGCATTTAACGGCTTTATTATCCTCAAAACTCCGTACCCATGATGTGAGCTATGTGCTTTTTATCGGCTCTATTTGGGGCGAAGCAGGTTCTGCAGGTGAGGCACTTTATGCAACGGTGAAAGGCGCACAGCATGCTTTTGTGAAGTCCTACGCTAAAGAGGCTGCATTGTCTCGCATTCGTGTGAATGCTATTGCGCCAGGCTTTATTAATACTTCGATGAATAGCCATTTAAGTGAAGAGGAATTGCAATATATTTTAGACGATATTCCTTTAGGAGCGGTCGGTCAAACAACGGATGTAGCGGAAATGGTTCGTTTCTACCTATCCGGCAAAGCAGACTATGTGACAGGACAAATAATTCGATTAAATGGTGGCTGGTACATATAATATTTCTTTTTGCACATACTACATGTGTAAAGGAGGAGGAAACATATGACCATTTTAGAAAACTGGCAAAAATGGACATCTTTTTTAGGACAAAACGTAATGCAAGCTGAATCAAGCGGTATGCCAAAGAAAATGATTCAACAGGCTGCTGTCCAAATTGGTGAGTATTTAGCGACTAATGTCGATCCTAAAAATGAACAAGAGCGAGTGCTGTCGGATTTATGGGGCGTTGCCTCTGATGATGAAAAACATGCATTGGCGAATTGTGTCGTAAAACTTGTGCAAAATAAACATGTGCAATAAAAAAGAGGAGAGCTAATCTCCTCTTTTTTCTATTAAAAAGCGATAATAGTGCGGAAAGGGGAACGTATGTAAGTCTATTTCCAATACTACCAAAAAAAATTAGTAAGAAATTAAAAATAACGCTATAATTCCATGTATTCTAACTTTCCATTACATAAAAAATCAGCTATGATGGAACTTATAAAAGATTTTTTACGTTAACTAATAGGAAGGGAACGAGTGTGTTTGAGCGATTGGTACTTTGAATATGAAATTCAGGTGAATCGCCCTGGATTATTAGGAGATATTGCTTCACTTTTAGGGATGCTTCGAGTCAATATTATATCAATTAATGGTGTCGATGAAGGTCGACGTGGTATGTTAGTGCATACAGACAATGATGAAGCAATTGAGCGTTTTCGCACAATTGTTTCGACAATGGAACATATCCACGTTACTAAATTTCGACAACCTAAACTCCGTGATCGTTTAGCTATCAGGCATGGTCATTATATTCCACGAGATGCAGACGAAAAAAATACTTTCCGCTTTGTTCGAGACGAACTAGGTATTTTAGTGGACTTTATGGCAGAGCTCTTTAAAAAAGAAGGTCATAAGCTCATTGGAATACGTGGGATGCCTCGAGTTGGTAAAACAGAATCGATTGTGGCGGCAAGTGTTTGTGCCAATAAAAAATGGATTTTCTTATCGTCTACAATGATTAAGCAAACTATTCGTAATAAGCTCGCCGGCGATGAATTCAGTGACAATAATATTTTTATATTGGACGGTATTGTTACAAGGCGATCCGAGGATGAGCGACATTTGCAACTAGTACGTGAAATGATGAATATGCCATCTATTAAAGTAGTAGAACATCCTGATATGTTTGTTCAGCATTCTGAATATAAGATTGAGGATTTTGATTATATCATTGAACTACGTCATCACCCTGATGAAGAAATTACTTATGAAATAATGGAAAAAAATCATATGATGTCCGAATCCGATTCATTTGGAGGATTTAATTTTTAATTTGATATTAAAGTAGGTGTTATTAGTGGCAGAATTAGGTACTCGACTGAAAGAGGCGAGACTGTCTAAAGGCTACAGCTTAGACGATTTACAAGAAATAACGAAAATTCAAAAACGTTATTTAGTAGGTATTGAAGAAGGCAATTATTCAATTATGCCAGGTTCGTTTTATGTACGAGCATTTATTAAACAATATGCTGAGGCTGTTGGGTTAAATCCAGAGGAAATTTTAGAGACGTATAAAAACGAATTGCCAGGCACAAAGAACGACCAAGTTAGCCAATCGATGACTCAAACTTCAACTAGAAGAAAAGTTTCAAAAAGCCCTTCAAATAAAATGATGGAGGCTATGCCAAAAGTCATTGTCGCTTTATTTATTATCGTTATTATTGTTGCAATTTGGGTCCTTTTACAATCAAAAAGCAAAACTGGAACAACTGAATATGATGATTCGACACCAGTGGTGGAGTACGATAAAAAACCAAAACCAATTGATAATGAAAAAGACAAAGCGGAAGAAGATAAAAAGGCACAAGCTGATAAAGATAAAGAGTCGACAGATGAAACAAAAGATGAAACACCAGATGAAAGTAAAACTGAAGATGTTAAGCAAGCGATTTCAGCAGGTACAATCGAAGCAGATGGGGCTACTACATCTTATACGTTAACTGGTACTGATACATTTAAAATACGTATTGAAGTTTCAGGCCCTACATTTATTGGTATTCGTGATCAACAACAACAAGAATTACTAGCAGATACGCGTGTTTATAACGCAGGTGAAGTTGTTGAGTTTGATGCAACAGCGCAAAACTATGCTCGTATTCGTTTAGGCAATTCAACTCAAGCTAAGATTTATATTAATGACGAACTTTTAACGTACGCACAGCAAATCGTAACGCAAAATATTGTCGTCAATTTCAATAAAGAACAGTAGTCATCCTAAAGATGACTACTTTCTTTCATCATGAAAGGTGTTAGAAAAATGAACATTCCAAATAAAATTACCATTTCACGTATCGTACTTATTCCGTTCTTTGTAATTGTTATGATGTTTGATTTCGGCTGGGGTACAATGAACTTATTTAGTGCAGAAATGCCAGTCCATCATTTTGTAGGAGCTCTTATTTTTATCATTGCATCGACGACGGATTGGGTAGATGGTTACTATGCGAGAAAGTATAATCTTGTAACGACGTTTGGTAAATTTTTAGATCCTTTAGCGGATAAATTACTTGTCTCTGCAGCGTTTATTTTAATGGTAGAGCTTGGTATGGCACCGGCTTGGGTGATTATTGTTATTATTAGCCGTGAATTTGCGGTAACCGGTTTACGTTTAATTCTTGCAGGTGGCGGAGAAGTCGTAGCGGCAAATCAGCTTGGTAAGATTAAAACATGGGCACAAATTGTTGCTATTGCAGCTGCTCTTTTACACAATACAATTTTTGTGATTTTCGGTATCCCATTTGATACAATAATGCTATATATTGCATTGTTCTTTACACTTTGGTCTGGATGGGATTATTTCTATCTAAATCGACGTGTATTACTTGAGTCTAAATAAGAAAGGTCTTGTGAATCATGAATGCTGAAATCCTTGCAGTTGGCTCAGAGTTATTACTTGGACAGATTTCAAATACAAATGCAAAGTTTATTTCTAATCAGCTTTCTGAGTTAGGAATTAATGTGTTTTATCATACCGTTGTTGGCGATAATTCAAAACGGTTAGAGGAAGCAATAAGCATAGCGGAATCGCGCGCTGATCTTATCATTTTTTCAGGTGGTTTAGGCCCTACAAAAGATGATTTAACGAAGGAAACAATTGCTCGTCATCTTGGACTAGATCTTGTAATCGATCAAGTTGCATTGTCATACATTGAGCAATTTTTTGCTAAACGAGGCATCTCAATGACAGAAAATAACCGTAAGCAGGCGCTTGTATTAGCAGGTAGCGAGGTGTTAGCAAATCATCATGGTATGGCACCAGGGATGATTTTGACAAAGGATAAGCGTACCTACATTTTACTTCCTGGACCACCAAAAGAACTGGAGCCGATGTTCCAATTTGAAGCGAAGCCAAAGCTTGGTACAATGCTAAATGATGGCGGAGTCATAGTGTCTCATGTAATGCGCTTTTATGGCATTGGAGAAGCAGAGTTAGAAGTGCGTGTACAAGATATTTTAGATACACAAACAAATCCGACAGTTGCCCCACTAGCTGCTGATGGAGAAGTAACTTTACGTGTAACAGCTAAGGCGCAATCAGAGCATAAAGCCCAACAGCTTATTGCTGATAAAGTGGCGGAGATTCGTGCTATTGTAGGAGACTTCCAATATGGCATAAATGATGATTCACTTGCCTCGAAAACAGTAGAAATGTTGCAAGATAATAATTTAACGATTTCTGCAGCAGAAAGCTTAACAGCAGGTTTATTTCAATCAGAGCTAGCGGAGATTCCAGGCGTAGGCAATATTCTTATAGGAGGCGTAGTGACCTATACAGAAGATGCCAAGGTAAAGCAGCTAGGTATCGACCAACAATTATTAGATACTTTTGGTATCGTCAGCAGTGAATGTGCTGCAGCAATGGCTAGTGCAGTGCGTGAGAAATTTGGTACGAATATTGGTATTGGGTTAACGGGAGCGGCTGGTCCTACTGCACATGACCATCAGCCAGTTGGAACGGTATGGATTGGAATTGCTATAGGTGACGAAGAGCCAATAACATATTTACTGCATTTATCAGGTATGCGCAATACAAATCGTTTACGTGCGGTTAAATTTACATTTCATTATTTAATGCAACAATTAGAAGAACGAGGATATATGAAACGATTTTAACTTGCTAATAGGTTCAGTAGGGTAGAACCCTAGCTGAAGCAATGCATAGGCTCGAAAAAAATGGGCGCAATTACGACTGGAGCGGAATTGCTTATAGTTGAAAATGGGAATTTGGGTAGGAAAAACTTATCCAAATTTTTATTTTTGCTTAAAATCGAATAAATGTTCGCTTTTTTCTTGCGTGTTCTCAAAAAAACAAGTATAGTAGAGATAGACAATAACAGTGAACAGTTTTGAAGGAGGAAAAATAATGAGTGATCGTAAAGCAGCCTTAGAACAGGCGTTAAAACAAATTGAAAAGAATTTCGGTAAAGGCTCAATTATGAAGCTAGGCGAAAAAACAGATTTAGAAATTGCTACATCTTCTAGTGGTTCACTAGCACTTGATGCAGCTTTAGGTATAGGTGGATACCCACGTGGACGTATTATTGAAGTATATGGTCCAGAATCATCAGGTAAAACAACAGTTGCACTACATGCCATTGCAGAAGTACAAGCAAATGGTGGACAAGCAGCATTTATTGACGCTGAGCATGCGTTAGATCCGATTTATGCTCAAAAATTAGGCGTAAATATAGATGAACTTTTATTATCACAACCAGATACTGGTGAGCAAGCGCTTGAAATTGCAGAAGCATTAGTGCGTAGTGGTGCTATTGATATTATCGTTATTGACTCTGTTGCAGCACTAGTACCGAAAGCTGAAATTGAAGGCGATATGGGTGACTCTCATGTTGGTTTACAAGCTCGTTTAATGTCTCAAGCATTACGTAAGCTTTCAGGCGCTATCAATAAATCAAAAACTATCGCTATTTTCATTAACCAAATTCGTGAAAAAATTGGTGTTATGTTCGGTAATCCAGAAACGACACCTGGTGGTCGTGCGCTTAAGTTCTACAGCTCAGTACGTTTAGAAGTTCGTCGTGCAGAAGCAATCAAACAAGGTAATGATATTATGGGTAACCGTACGAAAATTAAAATTGTGAAAAACAAAGTGGCACCACCATTCCGTACAGCTGAGGTTGATATTATGTACGGTGAAGGGATCTCAAAAGAGGGCGAAACAGTCGATTTAGGTGTAGAATTAGACATCGTTCAAAAAAGTGGATCTTGGTATGCTTATGGCGATGAGCGTCTAGGCCAAGGACGTGAAAACGCAAAACAATATTTAAAAGAAAATCCTGCTGTTTTAGAAGAAATTGCAAATAAAATTCGTTCTTCTTACGGAATTGCTGCAACACAGTATACAATTGCTGCACATGATGACGAGGAAATGGATGAAGAGCTAATGCTTCTTCTTGAAGATGAAAAATAAAAAACATTGTTCTCACTTCTAAAGGAATGAGAATGACTCTGGATGCGACAAAATGCATCAAGAAGTTCATTCTATTTGTATGTTAATAAGTTGGTTAGAGCACACGTGGGCGACTTCTGCTATAACGCATAGTACGTAAGACGAACAATCCACGCTAGCGAGGGTTGGGGCTTACAGAAGTGCTGTGCAGAAAGCGTGCACCTACAGAGGAAATCAATCAATATAGCAATTCGCTTCATTCTAAATCGTTCTTACTCATAAGAAGTAAGAACGATTTTTTTGTTTTTATTGTTAGTTTAATAGAACGTAGTGATACTGGAATTGATAGATAGCTAACGTAAATTATAGATATACTTATGAGTGAAATAGGTATAAAAATTTTGATTGGACAGCTGACAAAGAGACGATATGTTCATTTGTCAAAGAAAGTTAAAATAATTGTATTAAGATGACGGTAATTGTGGTAATAATTGTATTGTAACCTTTGTCCTGATAAAAAAATATTCATCGAAGAAGGCATTTTATCTAGCTCAAAAGTAATAGTTAATATATCCATCTAATGGATATGACTTACTTTTTTTGTTACTGATAGGCGAACAGATGCCCGTCTATCCTTGACAGAGCCTGAGGCTAGCTATACAATTAAATATGTATAATTTCTGAATTATGACTTTAAAATAGGCAGTACATTTTTTGTATGCGCCGACTGAAACTGTATTACCCAAATAGCAAGAGGAGGTGTTCATATGGATGGAATTACTATCATCTCCGCTTTGCTTGGACTCATCGTTGGTGCCGCTGTTAGCTATATCTACATGAAAAAAGTGAATGACTCAAAAATCACTGGTGCTAAACATGTCGCTGAAACAATCGTTGAAGAAGGAAAACGAGAGGCGGAGGCATTAAAGAAAGAAGCACTACTTGAAGCCAAAGATGAAACTCACAAATTTCGCACTGAAGCAGAAAATGACATTCGTGACCGTCGTTTAGAACTTCAAAAACAAGAGAACCGTTTATTGCAAAGAGAAGAGAATCTTGATCGCAAGGATGATGCTCTGAATAAGAGAGAAGCCAGCTTAGAGCGTAAGGAACAAGCTCTAGCTGAAAGACAACAGCATATTGAACAGATGGAAAGCAAAGTGGACGAGCTTGTTGCAGCGCAAAAAACAGAACTAGAGCGCATTTCTGCATTAACAAGAGATGAAGCTAAGACTATTATCTTAAGTGAAGTAGAGAAAGAGCTAGCGACTGATATTGCTGTAATGACGAAGGAATCTGAAATGCGTGTGAAAGAGGAATCTGATAAAAAGGCACGTGAAATTTTATCATTGGCACTGCAACGATTTGCTGCAGACCACGTTGCAGAAACAACAGTCTCTGTTGTGAACTTGCCAAATGATGAAATGAAAGGTCGTATTATTGGTCGAGAGGGTCGTAATATCCGTACACTCGAAACATTAACAGGAATCGATTTAATTATTGATGATACACCAGAAGCAGTAATTTTATCTGGGTTTGATCCAATTCGTCGTGAAACGGCTCGACTTGCACTTGAAAAGCTGGTACAGGATGGTCGTATTCACCCTGCTCGCATCGAAGAAATGGTTGAGAAATCTCGTCGAGAGGTGGATGAACAAATTCGTGAAACAGGGGAACAAACGACATTTGAAATCGGCATTCACAATCTACATCCAGACTTAATGAAGATTTTGGGCCGCATGAAATACCGTACAAGCTACGGGCAAAACGTCCTAAAACATTCAGTGGAGGTTGCACATTTGGCAGGTTTACTAGCTGCTGAACTTGGTGAAGATGTAGCGTTAGCTCGTCGTGCAGGCCTATTACATGATATAGGTAAAGCAATCGACCATGAAGTTGAAGGAAGCCATGTTGAAATCGGCGTGGAATTAGCTACGAAATATAAAGAACATCCTGTTGTTATTAATAGTATTGCTTCTCACCATGGTGATACAGAAGCGACATCTGTTATTGCAGTATTAGTAGCTGCAGCAGACGCATTATCTGCAGCGCGTCCAGGTGCTCGTAGTGAGACACTGGAAAACTATATTCGCAGACTAGAAAAATTAGAAGAGATTTCTGAAAGCTATGATGGTGTGGAAAAATCATATGCTATCCAAGCAGGTCGTGAAATCCGAATTATTGTTCAACCAGAAAAGATTGACGATTTAGCATCTCATCGTCTTGCACGTGATATTCGTAAGCGTATTGAAGAAGAACTAGATTATCCAGGTCATATTAAAGTAACTGTTATTCGCGAAACACGTGCAGTGGAGTATGCAAAATAATAAAATAGGAGGCTCCTCTTGATTTTAATCGAGAGGAGCCTCTTTTTATTCAGTTAGTAATACAAGATTGTATTTAAAGAATGAAAAACACTTAGATTAGATGATTGGGGCCTTATGCAAATCGTCATGATGTGAAATGAATATATCGGTTTTATTAAGAAGCGTTTCCTGAAAATTGGATTCGCTTTTTGTTTTTGAAAAGCCTCATATGAATAATAGAAAATATAAGCTTATGTAACATCTATGTCTCTTTATCGACCATGAATAAAAGGGAGATATCAATAATATAATAGGCCATAAAACTTTTTGAATAAAACTTTTTAATGTAACTAGTAGATATAAATTAGCTAGCATATGTTATGTCAAGGGGTGAAGGTCGTTGCAAGAAACTATCACATTACAAGATGTATTGAAAATAGTGCGTAAGCAATTGCTCTATATTATCAGTTTTGCGCTTTTCTTAGCATTAGTCACTGCGTTTCTAAGTTACTTTATCATAAAGCCAACCTATGAGGCGCAGACCCAGCTATTAGTAAATCAAAAAAATACCGATCAAGCTCTGTTAGGGGTACAGCAAGTCGAAACAAATCTACGCTTAATTAATACGTATAATGTTATTATTCAAAGTCCTGCTATTTTATCTAAAGTGATTAGCCAACTTAATTTAAATAGTACACCTGAAAAATTAAAGGAACAAATTACTGTATCCAACGCCAGTAATTCTCAAGTTGTCAATATTGCTGTGCGCGATAAAAAGCCTGAAATGGCAGTCGATATTGCTAATACTGTAGCAGGAGTATTTCAAGAGGAAATTCAAGTGTTAATGACAATCGACAATATTAATATTTTGTCAGTAGCAAAATTAGATGACAAGCCTGAGCCTGTAGCACCAAACAAAAATTTATATATTGTGGCGGCTGCAATGATTGGATTCATAATAAGTGCTGGCATTGCATTATTGGTAGAGTGCTTGGATACAACAGTTAAGACAGAGCAAGATATTGAAGAAACAATTGGGTTACCAATTATTGGTATTATAAGTAAAATAACTAGTGCTAGCTATAAAAACATATGATTGAATCCCGTTACATAAGGAGGGAGTAACTGTGTTTCTTCAAAAAAGAGCAAATAAAAAAAAACTAGGTAAAATGGGCAGGAAGCTTGTGACAGTCGGCAATAGTAATTCCATCGTTTCTGAGCAATTTCGTACAATACGAACAAACATTACCTTCGCAATGCCAGATCAAGAAATAAAAACAATTTTAGTAACTTCAGCGACGCCAGGTGAAGGGAAATCAACAAATGTAGCCAATTTAGGCGTTGTATTTGCACAAGAAGGGAAAAAAATATTAATTGTAGATGCTGATTTACGTAAGCCCACAATGCATTACACGTTTCGATTACAAAATATAAGGGGTCTGTCAAATTTACTGACAAGACAATATGAAATGTCAGAAGTTTTAAATAGTACAGATATTCCTAATCTTTTTGTTATGACGAGCGGACCAATTCCACCTAATCCGGCTGAGTTACTTTCTTCTAAAACAATGAATAGTGTCATGACGCAACTAATAGGAGACTTTGACATCATTATTTTTGATGCACCACCACTGTTATCGGTAACCGATGCACAAGTTTTATCTAATAAATGCCAAGGAACACTACTCATTGTGAATAGTGGTGTAGTGGAAAATGCAAGTGTACTTAAAGCGAAATTAAGTCTTGAAGCATCAAAGGCGAATATTTTAGGTGTAGTTTTAAACAATTACAAATTACCTCTCGGCGAATATTATGATCAATATTACCGATAGTGATTGGGCATAGATAGGGAAGTGAAACGTAGTGATAGATATGCACAGTCATATTTTAGTAAATGTCGATGACGGTCCCGAAACAGAAGAAGAGACATTCAGATTATTTGAACAGGCTATTATGGAAGGTATTACAGCAATTATTTCTACTTCACATGCGCTACACCCTAAACATAATGTTCATGTTCGTGTAGTACATGAACAAATTGCACAATTACAACAGGAAATTGACAGACGTAACATGCCATTAACACTTTATCCAGGACATGAGGTGAGATTGGCAGGGAATATTTTGGAGCTTTATAAGAAAAATCAGCTTCTCACATTAGCACATTCAAATTATTTGTTACTTGAGCTTCCATCGGGTTTCATTCCCACATATACACGAACTATCATTTACGACTTGTTGACAGCAGGTATAACGCCAATCATTGCTCATCCGGAACGAAATAAAGCGATAGCAGAAAATCCAAGTCGCTTAGAAAACCTCATACGTGAGGGTGCACTTGCACAAATAACTGCAGGGAGTTTAGCTGGTTTGTTTGGCAAGTCTATTCAACAGCTTTCCTTGAAATTAGTTCGATCGAACCTTGTCCATACATATGGTTCGGATGTGCATCATTTAAAAACACGCCCATTTTTATTTGAAAAAGGTCTGAGATTTTTGGAAAAGCAGAAAGAATTGAATGCGGTAGATGACTTTTTAGAAAATAATAAACGGATCATCAATAATCAGCCTTTTATCGTATACGAGCCAGAAAATAACTTCACAAAAAGACGGTGGAAGTTATTTTGAATGGAGCTGCTTATAAAAGCTGAAGAGAGCAAGTGGAACGTAAAGATGCTGGCACGATAGTAGGTATTAAACTTATAAGGGGACAGTTTGGGATGAGAGTCGTTTTTATGAGAAGTAATCCAATTTCTCCAGATCCGAGAGTTGAAAAAGAAGTGGACAGCCTTAGAAAAAATGACTGGCATGTTCAAATTTTAGCATGGGATAGAGATAGTAAATATAATGCAAAAGTGGAATTTTTGAAGCGAGCTCATACAATTAAAATTACAAGGTTTGGCATCCCTGCTACATTTGGTGGAGGATTTAAAAAAAATTTCTTTCCACTATTGCGCTTTCAGCTAAAGCTATTCCAATGGCTACTTCAAAATAAAAATACGTATGATATTATTCATGCTTGTGATTTTGATACAGCATTTGTAGGTACAGTATGTGCGAAAATACTCCGCAAAAAAGTCATTTATGATATGTTTGATTCCGTTACTGCCCCCTTTCATGGACCTGCAATAATTGGGAAAATAGTTGAAAAAATAGATATAGCACTATTAAATAGTGTCGATGCTGTCATTATTTGTACAGAAAAGCGAAGAGGGCAAATAGCTAAAGCATCACCGAAAAAAATTGAGGTCATTTATAATACGCCACTGCATGTGGATATAACATATGAATTAAATTTGAATCACGATAAAGTCAAAATTGTCTATGTCGGCATACTGGCAAATGAAAGGCTCATTAAGGAACTAGTTGCTATCGTAAAAAATAATCCACGCTACGAATTGCATATTGGTGGATTTGGCGAGTATGCAGACGAATTGGCACAAATGGCACTGCAATATGACAACATATTTTTTTACGGAAAAATCCCATATGAAAAAACATTAGCATTAGAAAAAGGTTGTGATATTATGACTGCCATTTATGATCCTGAAGTTTCCAACCATTATTACGCAGCCCCAAATAAATTTTATGAGGCACTGATGCTTGGCAAGCCATTAATTATGGTAAAAAACACAGGCATGTCTGAAGTAGTGGCAGAAAATGACCTAGGTGAGCTAATTGATTTTAATCAAGAAAGTCTACAAAAGGGTATTGAAAAGCTAATAGAGCGTAAAGAAGAATGGCCAGAAATTTCACGAAAAATGAAGTTATTATATGAGGAACAGTATAGCTGGAATGAGATGGAGAAACGCATTATTACATTATACAGCAATTTATAGCAGTAGAAGCTATTTGAAAATATTACAGTAATATTGGGTTTCTAGGGGGTCTTCGGAAGAGATGAAAATATTATTTGTTGCGCAAAATTTTCAGATGGGCGGTATTCAAAAAGCTTTAATTAATACATTGAAAGAAGTTTGTGTCGATAAGCAATATGAAATAGATGTCTTTACATTCGGTAAAGGCGAACTCATAAAGGACATCCCCTCTAATGTGCAGGTCAATATTGGAGGTTTACTATTACAGCTAATTGCTACCCCGTTTTATGTAGTGAAACAGAGAAAGAACTTGTGGCATATTATCTTACGAATACTATGTATGTTGATTGTAAGAGTGATTGGTTCAAACAATTTTTATACATTACTTTTTAAAATGCATCGCCATCAAAAACAATATCATATTGCAATTTCTTATTTTAATGATGCACCAAATAGTTACTTTAACCAAGGCACGAATTTGTTTGTAGATAAATTTGTAAGAGCGGATAAAAAGTTTGCGTGGATACATACAGATCCATTAAGGGCGAACTTTAATTACGACGTATGTGTTAAAACCTATCAGAATTTCGATAGATTAATATGTGTTTCTGAAGCATGCAAGCAAAACTTGGTTAATTTTCTCCCCCAATATCAACATAAAATACAAGTTGTCTATAATTTTTTCCCAATAACAGAAATAAAAGAACTAGCAACGCAATATCCACCATTTGAAAAAGGAACATTGGATTTATTATCTGTTGGGCGAATGGATAATGCTACTAAAAGGTTCGATTTCATTCTACACATATGTAAGCTTTTAAAGGAATCTTCTAACAATCATTTTCATTGGCGAATTATAGGCGATGGGCCTGATTTACTTTTTAATAAACGATTAGCGCTTGAATTAGGTGTAGAAGATGTAGTTGAATTTGTCGGTGAATGTCATAATCCGTATCCGTTTATTAAACAGAGCGATGTTTTAATAGTAACTTCCGCGTATGAAGGATATCCGATGGTAGTAGGGGAGGCATTAATATTAGCAACGCCGGTTATTACCACAAATTTTGCGGCAGCAGGTGAGCAAATACGCGATGGTAGAAACGGTTTGATAACGAATGGACATGTAGAAGATATGTATGCCGTCATTGCCAATATAATCAACAATGGCGATTGTCTTCAGAAGATGAAAAAATATATTGAAGAAAATCGCTATACAAATCGAAAAGCACAAGAGCAACTAGTATTGGAGTTTGATCGAAAATGAAATTAAAAAATAAAAATTTCAGTATTTGGATCTGTATAATTTCCAGTATATTTGTCGTGTTAAAAATGTATACAAGTAGTAATCTATTTCTTTTTATCTTTATTAGTTTAATAATTACAGCAATGTTGTTGGATAAACAACAACATAGAATTGATTATTTACTGTTTTTTATTTCATGGGTGTATGTTATTAAGTTCGATTTAACGAGCTATTCACTTTTTGTTGTACTTAGTTTTGTTTATATTGTTTTAAGTGTCATGACGCTGTTTATGCAAAACAAAGGGATTTCAACACAGCTTGTCATCACCTATGTTCTATTTGTATGTTTTGCTATCGCGGCAACTCTGGTAAATAGTGGTAATCTTATCGAAGTGTTTGGCTTTGTATTAAATTATAGTGTGATCTTTTTTGCTGTTCTGTTCATCGATTCAAATACTTATTTTAGAAGATATACGTATGTGTATGCAATAGGCTTACTAACTGCTGCAATCGTTCGCTGGTTAAGTTTTTCTGTTCAAGCGATTGACAGCTTTATTGAGTCAATGACAATTGTCAATACAGTTAAGACGACAAGTGCCATTAATACAAGGTTTACGGGTTTAGATTTAGATCCGAATTATTTTAGTTTGCAAATTCTTATAGCGATTGCTTGTTTATTAGTTCTTTTTTACTACGATAAAAAAATGAAAATTAAGCCGATTCTGCTCATCATTGTATTAGCGATATTCGGGATATTTACTTATTCCAAAATGTTTATCATCACTTTTATAGCATTCATTTTATTGACGTTCATCATGTTCGTTAAAAATAATATAAAAACAGCATTCCAGTTCGCTTCGTTTATGCTAGCGATTTGTGGTGTTCTACTATTTTTTTTTTACGAGAAGTTATTCGAAATTTATTGGATTCGATTTTTTGGAGCAGGAACATCAACAGATGCTATTACAACTGGGCGATTAAGTAGCTGGAATATGTTTGCAGCGGAAATTTTACAAAGCACAAAAATATTCGTTATTGGGGCTGGTTTTGGCACGAGTTTCTCCAATGCAAAAATGGCGCATACGATGTACTTATCAACTCCTTATTATCTTGGGTTAATAGGCATCGTTCTTGCACTACTATATATTGTTAGCTTAAATAAAGTTCTCCGTCAAAATATTGGTAACAGCGGAAAAACGAACTTTCAAATATTAGCGGTCAACGCTATACCTCTCTATATTATGTTAATTGCTAATGCTGTACTTGATTCTTTCATAATGGATTATTTCCCTTTTCATATTATGTTAATAATGTTTGCGTTAGCGCTTCAGAAAAATCAGGAGATAAGTATGGGTGGGAGGTGAGGCAATGCCATTTTTAAGCATTATTGTGCCAATCTATAATGTTGAGCACTATTTAAAAGAATGTATAGATAGCATATTGAATCAAAAATTTGAGGATTTTGAGCTAATATTGGTGAATGATGGATCGACGGATAATAGTTCCAAAATATGTGATGACTATGCCGAGCACGATCCAAGAATTGTTGTTATTCACAAAGAAAATGGTGGGCTTGTCAGTGCGCGAAAAGTAGGTATACTTGCCGCTCATGGCAAGTATATTGGCTATGTAGATAGTGATGATTGGATTGAAGCAGACATGTATCAATCATTATGTGGTGCAGCAAATGTATACGATGTAGACATTGTCATTTGCGATATCGTAGAAAATTATCCAAACCAAGAAGTAAGACGAATACAAATGGTTGCACCTGGATTGTACAAGAAAGAAAGGATGGAAAAAGAAGTCTATCCGATTATGCTATATGCAGGTGAATATTATAAGTTCGGACTATTTCCTTCAGTGTCCAACAAAATCTTCAAAAAAACGCTTATCAAAAAATTTCAATTGAATGTTGATGATACAATCTGCATGGGGGAAGATGTAGCCTGTACATATCCTAGCTTACTTGATGCGGACAGTATTTATATATTAGACAAACAATATTTATATCATTATCGCCAAACTTCCTCTTCTATGACAGCTAGTTATGATCAAACATTTTTTGAGAAAATCCTCATTTTATATGGGCATTTAAAATATTTTACACGTAGTAATGAAAAAACAGCACCTAATTTTACAAATCAACTTCAGTATTATTTTATCTATTTAATTATTGCAGGGGTTAATAATGAATTTAATCAACAAAATGATAAGAGCCTGCGTGAGAAAAGGGCCTTTATCAAAAAAATGATGAAACAGAAAGATGTCAACGAGGTGTTACAGGCTATTTGTACAAATGACTTACCGTATAAAACGAAAATGTACATTTGGTTATTGAAGAAACAACACATTCTATTATTATATGCATTGATTGAGATGAAACGAAGTAGAAGTGGCTCATGAGAACAAAGAAAATTATATTAAATTTATTTTCCAATGTTATGTTGCAAATTGTTTCGGCGGTCATTAATTTTATTTTGCCTCAATTATTTATGACGACTTATGGCTCCGCTACAAATGGACTAGTTACGTCAATTAAGCAATTTTTAAGTTATTTAAAAATTGTAGAAGCGGGAGTAGGCAGTGCATCCATTGCAGCACTGTATAAACCGTTGGCCATGAATGATAAAGAACAAATAAATGGCATTCTTTCAGCAACACATTATTTTTACAGACGTTCAGGTACTATATTTGTTGTATTAGTAGCCCTATTAGCGATCTTCTATCCGCTAATAGTAGCTAAAGAAGTGAGTCCACTTACAGCTTTCTATATGGTGCTTATTTTGGGAATTAGTGGCGTATGGGAGTATTTTTTAATAGGAAAATATTTAGTGCTACTAACTGCAGATCAAAAAAGCTACATTATTTTTCGAATACAAACATGTTTATTGATCGCTAGTACCATTTTATCGTTAGTTTTATTAACGCTTGGTTTTTCAATCGTTGTTGTTGTTGGTAGTTCTAGCATGCTGTTATTACTAGATATTCTTTTTTTAAAAGTATATGTCCAAAAAAAATATCCGTATTTCAATAGTAACGTAAAGCCAAATACATCAGCAATTAAAAAAAAGTGGGATGCTTTAATCCATCAAATTGCCTCATTAGTTGTATTTAATACGCCGTTTATTTTAATTACTATTTTTCTTGGTCTTACAGAAGTTAGTGTATTTACGGTGTACAATATGGTATTTAATGCTGTTACATTGTTTATTTCAGCTTTCTCTGGTGCGATGTTAGCAGCCTTTGGAGACATACTTGTAAAAGAAGATCTAGATACACTTCAAAAACATTTTCATCATTTCGAATACGTTTTTTTCGCAGTCGTTGCTTTTGGTTATACATGTACAGCCATTTTAATTTTGCCTTTTATAACTATTTATACAGCGGGTATTGAGGATGCAAACTATATAAGACCGTGGTTAGCGGCACTCTTTGTAGTTGTAGGCATTGCCAATGCTATTCGAATTCCTGCGAATACATTAGTCAATTCGGCTGGGCATTTTAAAGAGACAAAAATTCGTGCCATTATTGAAGCGGTCATAAACTTTAGTGTCTCCTTTGTGTTAGTACAATTTCTAGGTGTTGAAGGCATTTTGATTGGAGCACTTTGTTCTTATGCATATCGTACATGTGATTTAATACTTTATACGTCTAAAGTGATACTAAAAACTTCAGTTTACGTTACCGTTAAAAAAATTTTACTAAATAGTATTTTGGCATTCATCGCTGCATCACCATTTCTATTTTTTATCGAATTACATATTGTAAGTGTCCTTACTTGGTTTGTTGCAGCTGTATGCATTTCTGTATGGACAATGACTGTTGTTTTTGTTGGGAATTTTATGTTCCAGCCTACAACGATGAGAGACATTTTGCTGCACTTAAAGCGTGTCATTTCCAACGACTAAAAAGCTTTCCCTACGTTTTTAAGTAAGTTAGATATAGATTACAAATTAAAAATAAGTTTAAGTGCTTAGAAATGGCAGGTGGGAAAATGAAGCCAGTTGTTAAGGAAATATTTTTACTACGGTTTGTAGCCTGTTTGGGAATTGTTTTAATGCATAGTGTCACTTTAGTGTTGGACATATACGATATAGAAGAAAATACTGTGTTTTTTGTACTGACATCTCTTCAATTAGCATTAATGTTCGGGACGCCTATCTTCATTTTTATTTCGGAATTTGTGATTGCTTATTCCTATTCAGATGAATTGCCAAAAAGATTTTATAAAAAACGTTTTTCTTATATTTTTCTACCTTTTATTTTTATAGGGATTGTAGATGCAGTCCTTCATTCCATTAACATAAATAGTATTGATTTTGAAAAAAAGGTTTTATTAAATTTTTTCGAAGGTGATTTTCACGGCTACTTTATTATCATCATTTTTCAGTTTTACTTTTTGCATCCGTTATTTGTAAAATTTATCGTTTCAAAATATCCAGCCTACAAAGTCATCATCACAGCATGTCTCCTTAATTTTGTTTACCTAGCCTTTTTCAATTTTTTTGACCCATTTAAGTATTTATATTTTCTTCCTTATATAGAAGTGGAATGGACTGTATTAAATAAGATGCCATTTCCTGCATGGATCGCCTATTTCGTAGTGGCCTATTATTGTGGTAAAAATTATGAGCAGTTTATTGCGTTGCTTCATCGCTTTCGTTATGTATTACCAAGTATTTGTTTACTCATGCTAGGTGTTTTACTCGCTAGTCAATGGTCTGGCTTGATTACTGAAGTTCATTCAAAGAGAATTGATGTTATTTTTTACACCTTGAGTGTAGCTTTCCTATTGTTTTTTATCGCCAGCAAAATAAGAAACATGCCTAAATTAATTATTTTCATTAGTCGTTACTCTTTTGGCATTTATTTGCTACACCCACTTTTTAATATCATGCTAAAAAGTTTTTTTACGAAATATATAGATGTGTTAAGCGCTTCTATTGTTATCGTCAGCACGTTTTTAATCAGCACGGTATGCTCCATTTGCGTTACATATTTACTGAACAAATGGAAGTTCGGACCTTATTTAGTAGGTCAAGTGCATGCCAAAGAAAAAGCAACTAGTAACAAAATTAGAGCGAGCAAGACAAAGCAGTTAGTCAATCATCGCTAATGATGTGATTGTTCTTTTGCTGAAAACGAATAAATATAAAATTTAGATGCAAGCAACCATCATCAACCTGAAGCGAATTTTTCCTTTTATTTTTGCGATTGACGAAGAAAAAATGGTAAACTCTAATGAGTGTTATTGATAGAAAGAGTGGTTTTGTAAAATGAAAGTACTATTTATTGGAGATATCGTCGGTTCAATTGGCCGAGATGCGGTTGAAAAATATTTACCACGATTAAAAAAGAAATATAGTCTAGATGTAGTTATTGCCAATGGTGAAAATGCTGCAGCGGGTCGTGGGATTACACGTAATATTTATAATGATTTATTGCAAATGGGTGTAGATGTTATTACAATGGGTAACCACACTTGGGATAATAAAGATATTTTTGATTTTATTGATGATGCTGATTATTTAATTCGACCAGCGAACTTTTCGACTGAGGCACCAGGTAAGGGTATGGTGCAAATTTCGAAAAATGGTGTTACGTTATCTGTGATCAATTTACACGGTCGTGTATTTTTGCCACCGCATGAAGATCCGTTTGCAATGGCAGAGGAATTAATCGAAGAAGCGCGCAAAACGTCGCCACTAATATTCGTGGATTTCCATGCCGAAGCGACAAGTGAAAAAATTGCGCTTGGTTGGCACTTGGATGGCAAGGCATCGGCCGTTGTAGGAACACATACGCATGTGCAAACAGCTGATGCGCGTATTTATCCTAATGGTACTGCTTATATTACGGACGTTGGCATGACAGGACCGTATGATGAAATTTTAGGAATGACAAAGGAAAGTGTTATATACAAATTCCAAACTAATATGCCGTCACGTTTTGAAGTACCAAAAAAGGGTCGCGATGTGTTAAGTGGCTTTTATGTTGAAATTGATGACAAGACAGGGAAAGCTGTTAATTGTGAAAGAATATATATTAATGAGGACTATCCGTTTCAAGCTTAATGAAAAGGACTGTGCATAATTCATGTACAGTCCTTTTTTTATTTAAAATTAATATAGAAGTGATGACTACTGCTGTTGATTTCCGCTACGGGCGGGCGCTTTCCGCGGCCACATCGTAAGCCGCAACCCTCGCTAATGCGCGGTCTGTTGCGTCTTACGTACTGAGCGTTCTGAGCAGGAGTCGCCCATCCTCCGCTCCAATCAACTAGTGTCAACACGCTCTTTCGAAGGAAAAAGTTAAAATACAGTACAATTATTGCACTTGTGATTATATATGATAGTCGTTTGCTTTAATCATTAAATTAATTTAGAGGTCTACTGCCGTTGATTTCTGCTACGAACGGGCGCTTTCCGCGGGCACACCGTAAGCCGCAACCCTCGCTAACGCGCGGTCTGTTGCGTCTTACGTACTGTGCGTTCTGAGCAGGAGTCGCCCGTCCTCCGCTCCAATCAACTTTATATTGTTAATCTTTTTTGTCGACAAGCTGAAACTACTGTGCATAATTCATGCACAGTAGTTTTTTTTTTTTACCTGCTGCTTTGGTGGATAAACCGTTCTAAATAGGAGGTTTATTAGTATTAAAAATCAATATATACCGATAAAAACATCATGAAATTAATCAGTTTACAATATATCAGAAATGAAAATAGTCTATTTTCATTTTACTGAGCATAAAATGACCTACGGACAATAACTTGAGGTCCAAAAAGGGGGACATGAGTTATTGAGCGTAAACACTATTCGCGAAACGGGGAGGAATAATTGTGGATTCATTAAAAGTATCATCACGCTCTAATCCAAATTCAGTTGCAGGTGCATTAGTCGCGGTAATCAGAGAAAAAGGGCAAGCAGAAATGCAGGCAGTTGGGGCAGGTGCACTTAACCAAGCCGTGAAAGCAGTGGCCATCGCACGCGGATTTGTAGCGCCAAGTGGCACAGATTTAATTTGCGCACCGGCGTTTGCCGATATTTTAATTGCTGGTGAAGAACGTACAGCCTTAAAGCTGCTAGTAGAAAAACGTGTTCGATAATTAAAGTAGAACTTTAATCGGTGGGGGTTGACCCCACCGATTATTAGTTAAACAGTGGAGAAATTCATTCCACTATAAAGAATTATAAATGTACAAGCCCTATCACAAAACTTTTTTCACGGACGAGCGTCTAACAGATGTGAACGGAATTAGCCATTCACATCTAGTGCTCTTTTCTCTAAAAGTCAATGTGATAGGGCTTCTTTGTGCCTATTTTAGTGCCAGGCACCGAAACAATTTTGAATTTTTCAGATGAGTGTCAGGCACCGAAACAATTCTGAAATTTCACGTCACTGCCAGTAGGGTTAACTAAGTAAAAATCCACGCAGACTCCTGCGGAAACGCACGCAATGTAAGACACAACAGACGACGCGACAGCAACGGTTGCGGCTTACGACGTGCCCGCGGAAAGCGAAGTGGATTTTTCGTTATAAGAAACCGTTATTATGCTAGGTGTTTAAGTGGAGTGCCAGGCACCGAAACAATTTTGAATTTTTCAGATGAGTGTCAGGCACTGAAACAATTTTGAATTTTCATGTCACTGCCAGTAGTGTTAACTAAGTAAAAATCCACGCAGACTCTTGCGGGAACGCACGCAATGTAAGACGCAACAGACGACGCGACAGCGACGGTTTCGGCTTACGACGTGCCCGCGGAAAGCGAAGTGGATTTTTCGTTATAAGAAACCGTTATTATGCTAGGTGTTTAAGTGGAGTGTCAGGCACCGAAACAATTCTGAAATTTCATGTCACTGCCAGTAGGGTTAACTAAGTAAAAATCCACGCAGACTCCTGCGGGAACGCACGCAATGTAAGACGCAACAGACGACGCGACAGCGACGGTTGCGGCTTACGACGTGCCCGCGGAAAGCGAAGTGGATTTTTACGTTATAAGAAGCCTTTATTATGCAATTAGCATTGCCTAAATCCAAAAAATAAATGTCCATTCATGCACTTGAAACCAGCAAGTTAATTTTTTATACTTAATTGATTTGAAAATTACAACTTTTTGAACAACATTTTCAGTCAAAGGTCTGAATTTCGCCCAATTCATTGAATAACAATAGTGCAGACCGTTTCTTCGTGTTAAACTTATGAAGGAAAAAAATAATAGTATACATTGGATTTAAGGAGTTGTTGACATGTTACATCAGCTTTCGTGGAAAGTCGGTGGGCAGCAAGGTGAAGGGATTGAGAGTACAGGTGAGATTTTCTCGATGGCAATGAATCGTTTAGGTTATTTCCTTTACGGTTATCGTCACTTCTCTTCTCGTATAAAAGGTGGCCACACTAATAATAAAATTACAGTTCGTCCAACAGAAGTACGTTCCATTGCGGATGATTTAGATATTTTAGTGGCGTTCGATCAAGAAACAATCGACGTCAATTATAAAGAACTAACAGAAAAAGGCATTATTTTAGCCGATGCAAAATTTGATCCTGTAAAACCAGACGATTCAAAAGCACCATTATTTGCTGTACCTTTTACAGAGGTGGCGGCAGAGCTTGGTACAACGTTAATGAAAAACATGGTAGCAATCGGAGCGACTGCATCTCTGCTAAACTTAGAAGATGCTGTGTTCCAAAATGTTGTTGATGACATCTTCGGCAAAAAAGGTGAAGAAGTTGTTCAGAAAAACATGGAAGCAATCGCACGTGGTCATGAAATGATGAATGAACTATTAGGCGATCGTATTGGTGAGTGGGCATTAGCTCCAGCTGATGGTAAACGCCGTATGTTTATGATTGGGAATGATGCAGTAGCACTTGGTGCATTAGCTGCTGGGACACGCTTTATGGCAGCATACCCGATTACACCTGCGTCAGAAATTATGGAATACCTCATTAAAAAATTACCTAAATTTGGTGGTGCGGTTATTCAAACAGAAGACGAGATTGCTGCAGCAACGATGGCAATCGGTGCAAACTTTGGTGGTGTACGTTCATTTACAGCGTCAGCAGGTCCTGGTCTTTCTCTAATGATGGAAGCAATCGGGCTTTCAGGTATGACAGAGCAACCATTAGTTGTTGTAGACACACAACGTGGCGGTCCATCTACTGGTTTACCAACGAAACAAGAACAATCAGATTTAATGGCGATGCTTTATGGTACGCATGGTGAAATTCCGAAAGTGGTAATCGCACCTTCAACTATGGAAGAAGCGTTCTTTGACACAATCCAAGCGTTTAATATTGCAGAGGAACTACAGTTACCGGTTATTTTAATGACTGACTTACAGTTATCTCTTGGTAAACAAACTGTTGAACCATTTGATTATAAAAAAATTGAAATTCGTCGTGGAAAAATTGTTACAGACGATATTGAAGCTTCAGCAGATAAAGCTTACTTCAAACGTTATGAAGATACAGAAGACGGTATATCACCACGCGTATTACCAGGTCATTTAAACGGCATCCATCATGTGACAGGTGTTGAGCATGATGAAACAGGGAAGCCATCTGAAGCAACTGGCAACCGTCGTACACAAATGGACAAACGCTTCCGTAAGCTAGAAGCATTGAATTTTGATACACCTGTTTATAAAAATGCACCACATGAAGAAGCAGACGTTTTATTAGTAGGCTTTAACTCAACACGTGGAGCGATTGAAGAAGTACAAGAGCGATTAAATGCTCAAGGCATGAAGGTGAACCATGCGCATATTCGCTTAATTCACCCATTCCCATCAGCTGATATGGCACCTCTTGTGGAGAAAGCAAAAAAAGTAATCGTTGTAGAAAACAACTACACTGGTCAATTAGCGAACATCATGAAAATGAATATTGGTGGTCACGGTAAGATTGAGATGATTACAAAATATAACGGTACACCATTCTTACCAGGTGAATTAGAAAATAGAGTGAAGGAGTTGACTCGCTAATGGCAACATTTAAGGATTTTCGTAATACAGTGAAACCAAACTGGTGCCCAGGTTGTGGCGACTTCTCTGTACAGGCTGCGATTCAACGTGCAGCAGCAAACGTAGGCATAGAACCAAATGAACTAGCAGTTATTTCTGGGATCGGCTGTTCAGGTCGTATTTCAGGTTATATTAATTCATACGGTTTCCATGGCATTCATGGTCGTGCATTACCGATTGCACAAGGATTAAAAATGGCTAACCGTGATTTAAATGTTATCGCTTCTGGTGGTGACGGAGATGGCTTTGCGATTGGTATGGGGCATACGATTCATGCCATCCGTCGTAACATCGATATCACATATGTTGTAATGGATAACCAAATTTACGGTTTAACAAAAGGCCAAACATCTCCACGTTCGGCTGCTGGATTTATTACAAAATCTACGCCAGGTGGTGCTATTGAGCCATCGTTAAAACCATTGGAAATAGCATTAACAAGCGGTGCTACATTTGTGGCACAAGGCTTCTCAACTGATATTAAAGAATTAACAGCTTTAATTGAAGCGGGCATTAACCATAAAGGCTTCTCATTTATCAATGTATTTTCACCATGTGTTACGTACAACAAAGTAAATACGTATGATTGGTTTAAAGAAAACTTAACAAAGCTTGCTGATATTGAAGGGTATGATAATGCTGACCGTGGCATGGCAATGCGCACTGTAATGGAGAATGAAGGCTTAGTTACAGGAATTATTTATCAGGATAAAGAAACTACTTCTTATCAAGAAAAAGTTCCTGGTTACGCTGAGCTACCTTTAACAGATATCGATATTCAAATGAGCGAAAATCAATTCAATGCACTTGTGCAAGAATTTATGTAAATAACATTGCTAAAAGCCACAATTTTAATATTGTGGCTTTTAGTATGTAAATAAGATGCACACAAACAATTTCTAGCTTTGCATTCTAATACTAACTAAGTAAAATCCACGCAGACTCCTGCGGGAACGCACGCAATGTAAGACGGAACAGGCGGCGCGAGAGCGACGGTTGAGGCTTACGTCGTGCCCGCGGAAAGCGGAGTGGATTTTTACGATTGAGGAGACCGTCATTATGTTAGGTAACCATGCTAAGTGCCAGGTACACAAACAATACTTCTAGTTGATTAGAGCAGAAAGCGTCACACGCAGCGGAAATCAACTTACATTTTTATTTAATGAAAATTCATCAATGATTAATAGGGGGCGTGCGCGGGTAAAATTATATGAAAGAATGATACAATAAAAGAAAAAAAGAGGCGATGTTCGTGAATAATATCATTGATTTTATTGCGAAAAAAAAGGAACGTGAAGAACGGCAACGTGCTCTAGATTTAGAACGGTATGTTGCGACTCAATGTAAATTCCATCAGCCAGAAAACATAGATGCTCTTGTTGATGGTAAAGTGATTGAAGTGAAAGATCATACACTTTTTTTAGGTTTCTTATCAATTTTAAAAGATGAACAAATTGAGCCACTTCACATCTTTCAGGACGTTTTTTCATTAGAGCCAAGCCGTTTTGAAATAGCCTATAACATGAAATGGTGGTCGGTTGTTCAGCTTGCTTTTACATTTTTAACGATTTTAAAGGAAAATGAACCGCATACATATGCAGATTTTCTAGGACTTACTTGATTTATCTGGGGTATGTGCACGTCTGATAAACTAAACAAACGTGTGCATACACAACTGGATTCCTCTTTTCAACTCAAAGAATACAATCATCTTTACAATTCCTCTAATACTTAAAAAACTTCACATATATTTATAATCTCTCAATAATGTTTACGAAATATTTTTAAGCCATCCATACTTGCTTAATGTTTGTTTTATAAGATTACTGTTGTAAGCAAATAAAAATAAACATAAACAAATGGAGGGTCCAACAAATGGCAATTCAAAAGTTATGGAAGAAAGGCTTAATCGGTGCATTAGCAATTTCAATGTTGGCAGCTTGCTCGGACAGTTCTTCTAATTCAAATGTGGTCAATAGTGATGCATCACTTGATGAAATTACTGAGAAAGCGAAACAAGAAGGAACGGTTAATTCAGTCGGTATGCCAGATTCATGGGCAAACTGGGTAGAGACTTGGCAAGAGCTTGATACTGAATATGCCATCAAGCATCAGGATACAGATATGTCGAGTGCAGAGGAACTAGCAAAATTTGAAGCAGAAAAAGATGATGCTACTGCCGATATTGGCGATGTAGGGATTGCCTTTGGACCAATTGCCAAGGATAAAGGCCTAACATTACCATATAAAACCTCTTATTGGGATGATATTCCGGACTGGGCCAAAGATGATGAAGGCCATTGGATTGTTGGCTATACAGGCACAATTTCATTTTTAACAGATACAAACAATGTGAAAAATGCACCAACCTCTTGGGAGGATCTTAAAAATGGAGATTATCATGTCAGCATAGGGGATGCTTTAACAGCAAACCAAGCACAATTTGCAATATTAGCCGCGGCAATGGCTTTCGGTGGCGATGAATCGAATATTCAACCGGGCATTGATTTCTTTGCGGAATTAGCGCAACAAGGGCGTTTACAGGGAGATCCATCTGTCGCTAATTTAGAAAAAGGGGAAATTGATGTGGCAATCTTATGGGACTTTAATGCATTAGGCTATCGTCATCAAATTGATGAACAGCGCTTTGATGTAGTAATTCCGTCAGAAGGCTCTGTAACATCAGGCTATGCCACGGTAATAAATAAGTATGCAAAAAACCCTTATGCGGCCATGTTAACTCGAGAATATATTTTATCGGATGCTGGACAAGAAAACTTAGCAAAAGGTTACGCACGACCAATTCGTGAAAATGTGAAGCTTTCTCAGGAAGTAAAGGATTTATTACTACCAGCAGAAATGTATAAAAACGCACAACCAGTTAATGATCAAAAGCAGTGGGAAGAAACGACAAAGCAAATTCCACAAATGTATCAAGAGCAGGTATTAATTCATGCCAAATAAAAAAGTCGCTCTTATTGTCATCGATGCACTTCGATTTGATACGGCATGTACACATATGGGATTTATGCAACATTTAGTAGAACGTAATATAGCTTCGCGTTTTGAGGTTCGTTCTGAAGTACCGTCTTTATCGAGACCTTTATATGAAACTATTTTAACGGGGACACCACCGATCGTTCATGGTGTAACAAGTAATATGACGGTGCGCTTATCGACACAAAGTAGTTTATTTCATTTAGCGAAGTCCAATGGTCTTTCTACAGCAGCAGCAGCTTATTATTGGGTTAGTGAGCTTTATAATCGCGCGCCATTTCAGCATATGGAGGACCGCTTACAATTAGCTACAAAGCTTCCGATTGAAAATGGCTTGTTCTATTTTGAAGATCATTACCCTGACAGTCATTTATTCGCGGATGCAGTGTGGTTAATGGATCAAAAACAACCGGATTTCTTATATATTCACCCGATGAATGTTGATGATGATGGGCATAAGTTTACAGCAAACTCAGCGCAATACCGTAATCGCGTATTGGCTGTGGATGCACTATTGTCGCTGTTTATTCCAAAATGTATGGCACAAGGGTACGAAGTGATTGTGACGGCAGATCATGGGATGACAAGTGATGGCAATCATGGCGGGTCAACGACTGAGGATCGGCATGTACCAATGTTTGTCATTTCCCAAGCTGTTAAAGCAGGTATAAAAGATGGCGTGGTGTCTCAGCTACAAGTAGCACCTCTCTGTCGTCATTTAATGAATATAGAGCCTTCAGAGGAGATGGTTCCTCTATTATTAGAAGGTGTACAAACATTACAACAAACGAATTAAAAAATAAAGACGCGTGCATGTCAGATTTAACGTTTATACATTTTTAAGTTAGAAAGAAGTGGTAGTTTTGATATCTAAGAGGCAATCTTTTGCCTGGCTTACACCTTTCCTGTTACTTGTAATGTTATTTTTCCTAGTGCCATTACTGTACATGCTCGTAACGAGCTTTAGTAATAGCGAAGGATTTACGTTAGCGCAATATAAATCCGTATTAACTAATAATTATATTTTACAAGGATTTAAAAATAGTGTGAGTTTATCTGTCATTTCTGCAGTAGTTGCGCTAATCGTTACGTTGTTTGCAGTTCATGCAATTATGCACTTTTCGCAGCCTGTACGGGAGAGAATTTTAATAATAACAAATTTAACTTCAAATTTTTCAGGTATTCCTTTAGCTTTTGCGTTTATTGTCTTGCTTGGTAATAGTGGACTATTTACGTTGCTATTTGAAAAATGGGAAATAGGTGCATTATCGTCCTTTTCCCTTTATAGCTGGAGTGGTTTATTGCTCATTTATATTTATTTTCAACTGCCGTTAGCGTTAATGCTGCTGTATCCGATTTATGATGGCATACAGCAGCAATGGAAGGAAGCCGCTGCGCTTTTAGGTGCATCGACTTTTCAGTTTTGGATAAAAATTGGTATTCCAGTTATGTTACCAGGTATTGTTGGAACCTTTAGCGTGTTATTTGCCAATGCAATGGGTGCCTATGCATCTGCATACGCCTTAACTAGTAGTAATTATAATTTAGTTGCTATCCGAATTGGAGCACTGATCAAGGGAGATATATTTGCTCAACCCGAGTTGGCAAGTGCCATAGCAGTATTGCTGGCAGTAACGATGGTGACCGCGATGCTAATAAGTGAATGGAGCATAAAGAAAACAAGGGGGAAATTGTAATGAAAAAAAGAACTTTTGCTAATAGCGTTTTCCTCCTTTTAATGTTGTATTTGCTATTGCCGATAGTAGCGACAATGCTTTATGCCTTTTCATCCAAGTGGCATAAAACGATATTTCCGGAGGGACTGACATTCAAGTGGCTTGCTACACTGTTCCAGGATGCAGCATTTATCCAGGCATTTGGTCGCTCTGCCCTCCTTTCTGGAGGTGCGGTCGCCATTGCATTATTCGTCATTGTGCCTGCGATATTTGTCATTGTTTTATATTTTCCAAAGTATGAAAAATGGATTCAAGTGGCAGTCGTTATGGTGTATTCATTTCCGGGCATAATTTTAGCCGTTGGATTGATCCGCGTGTATTCAACAGTAGGTGTACCGATTATTTTAGTTGTATTGGGCGCCTATGTGATTGGTATTTTGCCATATATATATCAAGGGACTCGCAATAGCTTGCGTAATGTAGATGCAAAGCAACTGTTAGACGCTGCACAATTATTAGGTGCAACTAAAACGCAGGCATTTACGAAAATACTGTTGCCAACCGTTTATCCGGGCTTGTTTGCCGGTGCGTTATTATCGTTTTCGGTGCTCTTTGGAGAATTTGTACTAATTAATTTAGTAGTCGGCTCGCGCTTTGAAACTGTACAAATTTATTTAATGAAAAAGCTAAGTACGAGTGGGCATATTGCAAGTGCGGTCGTCTTTATTTATATCGTTCTGATGGGCTTATTAACGTTCGCTATTGCGATATTAACGAATCGTTCGAAAGGTGCGACAAATGTATGAGCTATATTGTAATTGAAGGACTTCATAAAAAATATGAACAAACAACTGTCTTATCAAATATCGAAATGACAATTGAAAAAGGTCAATTTATTACACTTTTAGGGCCAAGTGGCTGTGGGAAAAGTACCATTTTAAGAATCGTTGCGGGCCTAACGGATGCAACAGCAGGAAAAATACAAATTGAAGGAAAAAATATGGGCGGCATCCAGCCGAAAGAGCGCCAGGTCGGGATGGTATTTCAATCCTACGCACTATTTCCGAACATGACCGTCAAAGAAAATATTGCGTTTGGCTTGCGAATGCAAAAAATAAATAATGCAGAAGTGGAGCATCGTGTGCAGGAAATTCTAGCGATCGTGCATTTGACGGAAAAGGCGAATGCCTATCCAAAGGAATTGTCTGGTGGTCAACAGCAACGAGTAGCGCTTGCACGTGCACTCATTGTACGACCTAAAGTGTTGCTTTTAGATGAGCCACTAAGTGCGCTTGATGCGCAAATACGCAAAAAATTACAGAGCGATTTACGCGCGATCCAACGACAGCTTGGGATGACAATGATTTTAGTAACCCATGATCAGGATGAAGCGATGGCTGTATCAGACAAAATATTTGTTATGAGCAATGGGGAAATTGCGCAAAGCGGCACACCAACAGAAATTTATACGAATCCGAAAAGTGAATTTATTGCAAATTTCATTGGTCACTATAATGTTTTTCCACGACAAGTGTTAGAGACGATGATTGGAACGAAATTGCCTGGTCATAGTGGGAAGTTTGCCATTCGACCAGAAGCTGTTCATGTCGAGAAGAAGGATGGAGACTTTTGTCTTTTAGGTGTAGCGACACAGTCGTTAATGAGTGGTAATATCATTCGTACAACTTTAGAAGGCGACTGTATATTTACAATGGAACAGTTACATCAGCGTGGTCAAACGCTTGAATTAGGTAAAAACTATAAGTGTTACGTGGCGAAGGAAGATGTGATTGCACTATCATGACGTATGCTAAAATTGAACGGTTTGAATTTATATTAAAGCAATTAGAGCTCGATGGAAAAATCATTGTGGCAAATATCGCGGAAGCATTGTTCGTAGCACCTGAAACTGTTCGTCGGGATTTGGATGAGCTAGAGCAGCAACATCTATTGACGAGAGTGCATGGTGGAGCAATTAAGTATACAAATGTTCGAACGGAACCTGCATTTTTACGGAAATTGCAAATGCAAAAAGAGGCAAAGTGTATCATTGCTCGGCAGGCTGCGATGCGAATATGTGATGGGGATACGATTGCAGTTGATACAGGGACAACGACAGTGCACATTGCAGATTACTTAATGGCAGTTGATGATATTACTGTTGTTACTCATTCTATTGCCGCTGCTGCACAATTTAATCTTGCCATTGAAGAAAGACGAATGGCAGGGAAAGTTATTTTACTAGGTGGAACAACAAACCCTAGACAAGCTTCGGTTGCTGGTGCAATGACATTAGAATGGTTAGGCAATATGAATTTCGATAAAGCATTTTTATCTTGCGGTGGCATGAAGGACGGCATTGTGTACGACTATGATTTAGATGAATCGTTGATTTCCCAAAAGATGTTACAGCAAAGTAAAAAGACAATATTATTAGCAGATGCATCAAAAATTAATAGCTATTCATTTTATCAAATCTGTCATATAGCACAATGTACGGAAATAATGTGTGATATTGCTTGCCCAGAAGACTGGCAACTATACGAAGAACAGTGGACAGTATGTAGTGGAGGGAAAAGTTAATGACAATTGATTACCATGTACATTTAGAGGAGGGGCCATATTCTTTCCGTTGGCTGGAGCGAACATCTCGCGCGATATCGCACTTTCATGAGCCTAGAAGTACTACTAAAGGCTCCAAAGCGTTGGTCGAATGGCAAGTGTCAGCATTGGCTAGTCGATTGCATAATGGCTGCTATAGTGAAGAATGGCTTGACCTATATTTACATCAGGCAAAACAACTTGGTTTACGAGAGGTTGGTATTGTCGATCATTTGTATCGGTTTCATGAGGCACGTAACTATTTTGAACAATATATGCAATTAGACGAATCACAAGAAACCGGTCGACTGCAACGGTACTGGCTAGATAGTGTGATGACTGAAAATATGGACGACTTCATATTAGCGATTGCAAAGGCAAAGAAAAAATGGCGTCAGCATGGTGTCGAGTTAAAGCTAGGCATTGAAGCGGATTACTTTGTAGGTGGCGAAAAGCAATTGGCGTCACTACTACAAGGACACCCTTGGGATTACGTAATTGGCTCTGTTCATTTTGTAGATGGCTGGGGCTTTGATAATCCACAAACAGAGCATTTATTTGCTAATATGGATCAAACAACATTGCAAATGAACTATACGCAGTTTTTTTCAACGGTCGTGCAAATGATACAGTCTAACATGTTTGATTTTGTGGCTCACTTAGATAATTTTAAAGTCTTTCATTATCATGTTGAGGATGAGGCGTTTAATTTTTTATGGTATGAACAAATTGCACAGGCGCTTGTCACAACACAAACAGCTACAGAAATTAATGCAGGATTATATTATCGCTATCCCGTTAAAGAAATGTGCCCCGGTCCATTGTTTTTGCAGGTATTAGTGCAACGAGGTGTAGAGTTTACCGTTTCTTCAGACGCCCACTTCCCTGATGATTTAGGAAAATATACATTTGCCAATACTGATTTGCTAAAGAGCTTAGGCGTTCAACAACTAGTAGGGTTCGATCAACGCACAAAAAAATATATAGCGTTATAACGAAGGTCACCGTTGATACATGTCATCGGTGATTTTTGCTGTTACAGCAATAGCCAATGGGCATTTTTATAATGCAAGAACGACAAAATGTTTTTATTAAGAAGTGTATTTAAGTCGAAACCACGACATTTAGTACACAAACCTTGTAGGAAGTAGTAATCATTCAGTATAATAGTAAAATGGGAATTCGAATGCACGGATTTCGTTTGAAAGGAGTTACCTGACCTGCAATGAATGAGGAACAACGATTAACCAGTCAACAAGTCAATCAACCAAAAAAAGAAGACAAGCCTGAAAAGGATTATAGTAAATATTTTGAGAAGGTCTTTACTGCACCTTCATTAAAAGATGCAAAAAAACGCGGCAAAGAAGAAGTGAAATACCATAAAGACTTTCAAATAGCAGAACAATTTGCTGGCATGGGCGAGGGACGGACTTTCTATATCCGTACATATGGCTGCCAAATGAATGAGCACGATACAGAAGTGATGGCTGGGATATTTATGCAGCTCGGTTATACTTCAACAGAGATTATCGAGGAAGCAGATGTGGTGCTACTCAATACATGTGCAATCCGTGAAAATGCAGAGAACAAAGTATTTGGAGAGCTTGGTTTCCTGCTAAAATATAAACGCAAAAATCCAGAAATGCTAATTGGTGTATGTGGCTGTATGTCGCAAGAAGAATCTGTAGTTAATAAAATTTTAAAAGCGTATCCGCACGTCGATATGGTATTTGGCACACACAATATACACCGTTTGCCAAATATTTTAAAAGAAGCATACATGTCGAAGGAAATGGTTGTAGAGGTTTGGTCTAAAGAGGGCGATGTTATTGAAAACTTGCCGAAAAAACGTTTAGGTTCCATTAAAGCCTGGGTCAATATAATGTACGGCTGTGACAAGTTTTGTACGTATTGTATCGTGCCATATACGCGTGGGAAAGAACGTAGTCGACGTCCAGAGGAAATCATTGCTGAAGTTCGTGAGCTAGCAGCTGCGGGCTATAAAGAAATTATGCTCCTTGGTCAAAATGTCAACGCTTACGGGAAAGACTTTGAGGACCTTGATTACCGCCTAGGTGATTTAATGGATGAATTGCGAAAAATTGATATTCCACGTATTCGCTTTACAACAAGTCACCCTCGTGATTTCGATGATTATTTAATTGAAGTGCTAGCAAAGGGTGGGAACTTAGTTGAACATATTCATTTACCAGTACAATCAGGTTCAAATGATGTGTTAAAAATTATGGCTCGTAAATATAGTCGTGAGCATTTCCTTAGCCTAGTAGATAAGATTAAAGCTGCAATTCCAGGTGTGACGTTAACAACTGATATTATTGTCGGTTATCCAAACGAAACAGAAGAGCAATTCGAAGAGACGATATCATTATACCGTGAAGTAGGCTTTGAAATGGCCTTTACGTATATTTACTCACCTCGAGAAGGTACGCCAGCTGCGAAGATGGTTGACAATGTACCAGAAGATGTGAAAAAAGAACGTCTACATCGTTTAAATGCAGTCGTACAAGAATATTCTAGAAAAGCGCTTGACGGCTTGAAAGGCGAAATTGTAGAAGTGTTAGTGGAAGGAACAAGTAAACGTCGTGATGACGTACTTGCCGGCTATACGCGTAAAAATCGCCTAGTGAATTTTAAAGCACCAACAGCGTTGATTGGACAGTTAGTGAACGTGAAAATAACGGAGGCTACTTCTTATTCATTAACTGGCGAATTTGTGGAAGTAGTAAAAAATGAAAAGGTGGAAGCGTAAATGACACAAGTATTGTATACAAAAGAAGATTTAATTAAAAAATCCCATGAAATTGCGCATATGATTGCGAATACACCAGAAGTTGATTTTTTTAAAAAAGCTGAAGCACAAATTAATGAAAATCAACTTGTTCGTGAACGTATTGCTAGTTTAAAAAGCTTGCAAAAACAAGCAGTAAACTTCCAGCACTTAGGTAAAGAAAAAGCATTAAAAATGATCGAAGATAAAATTGAAAAAATCGAAGAAGAAATTAATGCGATTCCTGTCGTGCAGCAATTTAAAGAATCCCAAGGTGATGTAAATGACTTATTACAATTAGTGTCGAACACAATTGCCAATAACGTTACAAATGAAATAGTGCGTTCAACAGGTGGCGATGTGCTACGCGGTGAAACTGGCTCTTATGTACAAAATTCTCAACCAGGTAGCTGTTCATAAATAAATAATAGAAGAAACAGCCCGAATGACTGCATTCGGGCTATTTTTATGGCGAAATTTAGCAAGGGGTTTACACATAATGAAAACCTCTATTTAAGCTGTTGAATGCAAAAATGTATAAAGTAAGTCAATTCGATTCTATGAAATATGTTCACCCAATGGGCGCTACCTGCATATGATGGAGTGAAAAGAGTCGAAGGAGGAATTGCGCTGAAACGTTTACGACAAATCGTGACGAAAGCAGTAGTTGCCAAAGGGAAGAAGAGAACGGAAGAACGTGTAACGTTATGTCCAACAAATAAACCGACGAGTATTCTCGGTTGCTGGGTAATCAACCATACTTGTTCAGCAAAAAAAGTCGGTAAATTTGTAGAAGTGTCAGGAAAGTTTGATGTCAATGTATGGTATGCTTATAGTAATCATTCGAAAACAGCAGTATTTTCAGAAACGGTTCACTATAAAGATAAGGTAAAACTTAATTTTAGAGATGGCGAAGTAACAGTTGGCGATGATGTGCGTGTGCGTGTAATACAAGAACCAAATTGCATGGAAGCGGTAATTTCTCCATGTGGAACAAAATTTGAAATTGTAGTAGAACGTGAGACTGTCGTTGAGGTAATGGGTGAAATGACAATTTGTATTAGTGTACATCCGCTAGATTTCGAAGAGGAATGGGATTTAAATGATGAAAGTTCATCTTCATCATCTTCATCGTCAAGCTCTAGTTCCAGTTCTTCTAGCTCAAGTAGTGAAGGAAGATTCGTTTTAGAGTCCTCATCGTTTCCTGACGAACGTCCAAGATAATATACAAGATAATATTTTTTGATACATGCGAAATGCTAGCATCTTTACAAAGGTGAAATAAGCGTTTCGCATGTATCTTTTGTTATAATAAATATAACGATCAGGGGATGAGGCACTCAATGTTAGATTTATTGCTCTAAGTAGCAATTGCTAACGTAGCAACAAGTGTGCATACCGATAGCACAATTCAAAATTTATCTAAACGCAAATATGCCAATGCGTATTTGATTTAAATGGCAAGAGCGAGGGAATTTTTAAATGACAACTTATACACCAATGATGCAACAATATTTGCAAGTAAAAGAAGATTATAAGGATGCCTTTTTATTTTTTAGATTAGGTGACTTTTACGAAATGTTTTTTGAAGATGCAATTAATGCATCACAAATTTTAGAAATTACTTTAACGAGCCGAGATGCAGGCGCTAAGGAGCGCATTCCAATGTGTGGAGTGCCACATCACTCGGCAAAAAATTATATTGAAACACTTGTGCAAAAAGGCTATAAAGTTGCAATTTGTGAGCAAACGGAGGATCCTAAGCAAGCAAAAGGTGTAGTCAAACGTGAAGTAGTCCAACTTATTACTCCAGGTACTATTATGGAAGGTAAGGCGCTAGATGGTAAAACCAATCATTTTATAGGCGCAGCAGAACAATTGGATGCCACGACATTTGGCTATGCCTACTTGGATCTATCTACAGGTGAAGCAATAGCGTCAACAATTGAAGGGGATGGCAAGGCACTTCTGATGCAGATGCAGGCATATGGTATTCGAGAATTAATCGTAACAGAGAGCTTACAGCTTTTGTTAGCTGAACATGCAATGAATGTTGGCATTGTCCTATCCGTTGAAGAAGATGAAATGACGATGGACAAAGCAGTGAACTATTTAGAAGCGGTTCCAGCAACTATACAGTTAGCTTGCCTTCGTTTGCTTCATTATATTGATAAGACACAAATGCGTTCACTTTCTCATATTCAAGCGTTTACCTTTAATGAAATGAAAAACTATTTACGTATCGATTCTAGCTCAAAGCGTAACTTAGAACTGATTCAGTCCATTCGTGGCGGCGACCAAAAGGGTACATTGTTATGGCTATTAGATGACACTGTTACAGCGATGGGTGGACGTAAGCTGAAGCAGTGGCTCCATCAACCGTTAGCATCACGCTCAGCTATTGAGGATAGACTTGCGATGGTTAGTGATTTATTAGAAGAATATTTTGTAAGATCGGAATTACAAATCTCTCTAAAACAAGTATATGATTTAGAACGTTTAGCTGGTCGTGTGGCGTTTGGCAATGTAGGCGGGCGCGATTTAGCGCAGCTTCGCGACTCACTACGACAAGTTCCAGTTATCCAACAACAGCTTATTGAGGCAAATAAAGAAACATTGCACAAGTTAGGTGCAGCACTCGATACATGTGCTGACGTTGAGGCTTTATTGGCACTTGCTATTACAGATAACCCACCAATCACTATTAAAGAAGGTGATGTTATCCGAGATGGCTATAATGAACGATTAGATGAACTGCGTTATGCGTCTCGCAATGGCAAGGACTGGATAGCCCAGTTAGAACAAGCGGAACGTACGAAAACGGGCATTAAAAACTTGAAAATAGGCTATAATCGTATTTTTGGCTATTATATCGAAATTACAAAATCTAATATCCATTTGGCAGATTTAACACGCTATGAACGTAAGCAAACACTCGCAAATGCGGAACGTTATATTACGCAGGAACTGAAAGAAAAAGAGTCACTTATTTTGAATGCTGAGGAAGAAAGCTTGGCATTGGAGTACAACCTATTCGTTGAAATACGTGAACAATTAAAGTCATTCATTCCACGTGTACAAGCGTTAGCAGCTAGCATTAGTGAATTAGATGTATTACTTAGCTTTGCAAGCGTTTCTGAAAAATATCGTTTTACGAAGCCAGAATTTCATGCGGGACGTGCGCTTGAAATTATTGAAGGACGACACCCAGTTGTTGAGAAAATGCTCAATAAGCAAATGTATGTACCGAATGATTGTGTGCTAGAAGAAAATCACAACATGATGCTCATTACAGGGCCCAATATGTCTGGTAAAAGTACGTATATGCGCCAAGTTGCACTTATTGTTGTGATGGCACAAATGGGATGCTATGTGCCTGCGGAAAAGGCAAGATTACCAATTACAGATCAAATTTTTACACGGATTGGTGCAGCGGATGATTTAGCTGCAGGACAATCAACATTTATGGTGGAAATGCTAGAATCACAGCATGCGATTATGCATGCAACTCAAAATAGCTTAATGCTATTTGATGAAATTGGTCGTGGAACTTCCACATATGATGGTATGAGTCTTGCGCAATCTATGATGGAATATATTCATGACAAAATAGGCGCAAATACACTGTTTTCTACACATTATCATGAATTGACAGCTTTAGAAAAAGAGTTACCTCGCTTACAAAATGTTCATGTATCTGCCACTGAAAAGAATGGAACAGTTGTCTTTTTACACAAGGTAAAAAAGGGGGCGGCAGATAAATCATATGGTATTCATGTAGCGCAGCTAGCACAATTACCAGAGGAAATTTTAGAGAGAGCTCGTATATTGCTCGAAAACTTTGAGGCAGGTAAAGAACTTCCTGTGTCCCAAGAAGTGGTAGAACAACCTGTACAAATGTCGCTCTTTACAGAAGAAGCGGAGTTGCCTTCAGCTGAGGCAGATGTCTTGAAAAGCTTGGAGAAGGTGAATATTTTAGGCACATCACCAATGCAGGCCATTAATATTTTATATGAATTACAACAGCAATTAGTTAACGCTAAAAAATAAAGGAGTGAAGCGCCATGGGGAAAATTCAAATTATGGACGCGTGGCTATCCAATAGAATTGCCGCGGGGGAAGTAGTAGAACGACCAGCATCTGTAGTCAAAGAACTAGTTGAAAATGCAATTGATGCTGGTAGTACGTCCATTGATGTCTTTTTACTAGAAGCGGGCCTCACTTCAATTCAAGTTATTGATAATGGTAGTGGGATGGATGAGGAAGACGCACTGATTTCTTTCTCACGCCATGCAACAAGTAAGATTCATCAGGAGCATGATTTATTTCGTATTCGTACTTTAGGATTTCGTGGTGAGGCATTAGCATCAATCGCATCGGTATCCAAAATGACGATGATTACTTCGACTGGTGAATCAGGGACGTATGTGGAACTAGAGGGTGGCCATGTGACAATGCAAAAGCCTGGGCCATTGCGTAAAGGAACAGATATTACAGTGGCACAGCTATTTTTCAATACGCCTGCGCGTTTAAAATATATGAAAACGATACAAACCGAGCTTGGGCATACGATTGATCTTATGAACCGTCTAGCGCTTGGTAATCCACAAATTGCTTTTCGATTGCTACATAACGGTCAGCAGTTGCTACAGACAAATGGACGAGGCGATGTACAGCAAGTACTTGCCGCGATTTATGGCATGCATAATGCGAAAAAAATGGTGCCGTTTCAAGGGGAGTCTCATGACTATAAGGTGTCTGGCTTTGTATCTTTACCAGAGGTGACGCGTGCTTCTAAAAATTATATGTCGCTGTTTGTTAATGGTCGTTGGGTGAAACATTATTTGGTGCAAAAGGCTATTATTGATGCATACCATACGTATTTACCGATTGAGCGTTTTCCAATTGTAGCGCTTTATATCGAAGGTGACCCTTATTTAACAGACGTAAATGTTCATCCAGCCAAACACCAAATACGTTTAAGTAAAGAACCAGAGCTACTGAAATTGATTGAAGAAACAATTCGTGGCAAAATTCGAGAAGTTATGCGTGTACCACTAATGGAAAAGAAAGAAAAAATTCCGAAACCTGCAACAGAACAGCTAAATATTTGGAAGCCTACCCCGAAGCTGGATGTTGAAAAAATGAACGCTATCGTTGAAAAGCTTTATGATGCGCAAACTGTTCACGAGTCCAGCATATTGCCAGTTGAGGAGCCAGCACCAACAGCCACAGTTAAAGAAGAGAGCTGGCAACCAATTCAACAATTAGAAACAAATCAGGTTGAAGTAGAGTCACCAATAGAGCACATGGAGTTTCTAAATGAGGAACTTCAAATAGAAGAATCTCAAATAGAAGAACCTAAAAAAGAACCATTCCCTACTCTTGAAGTAGTAGGTCAAATTCACGGGACATATATCGTTGCACAAATGGAGGATGGCTTTTATTTAATCGACCAACATGCGGCACAGGAGCGTATTAAGTACGAGTTTTTCCGTGAAAAAGTTGGGCAAGTTAATCCGAACGAACGACAGACATTATTACTTCCCTTGACCTTCCATTACGCAGCAGATGAGGCGCTTATACTGCGTGAAAATAGACAGCAGCTAGAGGCGGTTGGCGTATTTTTAGAGGATTTTGGACAGTCATCATTTGTTATTCGTGAGCATCCTAGTTGGTTTCCAAATGGCGAGGAGCAGGACATTATTGAGGATTTAATTGAGCAAGTATTGACGACAAAAAAGGCAGATGTTAAAAAAATGCGTGAGGCAGCAGCCATTATGATGAGCTGTAAAAAGTCTATTAAGGCTAATCATTATTTAACGAAAGAGCAAATGGTTGCATTGCTAGACGATTTACGCGAAGCAGACAATCCATTTACCTGTCCACATGGTCGCCCAGTGCTAATTCATTTTACAACCTATGAAGTGGAAAAAATGTTCAAACGGGTAATGTAGTGATAACTGAGCATCGAGGTCGCAGTAACTAAAAGAAAAACCTACAGCAATCTCGTGCGTGGTGAGAAAACCTAAGGGGGAGAAAAAATGGGTGAATTTATTTTAGCAATTGATCAAGGTACGACAAGTTCAAGAGCGATTTTATTCAATCATAAAGGTGAAATTGTCCATGTTGCACAAAAGGAATTTCAGCAGTATTTTCCGAAGGCAGGCTGGGTAGAGCATAACGCCAATGAGATTTGGGGATCAGTGCTCTCAGTTATCGCAGCTGTGTTAACTGAAAGTGGTCATGAAGCAAGTGAGGTACATGCAATTGGCATTACAAATCAGCGGGAAACAACGGTAGTTTGGGATAAACATACTGGTCAGCCTGTCTACAATGCTATCGTTTGGCAATCAAGGCAAACCCAGGACATTGTTAAAGAGTTGAAGGAACAAGGCCATGAAAAAATGTTTCAGCAAAAGACAGGGTTACGTTTGGATTCCTATTTCTCTGCAACAAAAATTAAATGGATTTTAGACAATGTTGAAGGTGCACGTGACAAGGCAGAAAATGGTGATTTACTATTCGGCACGATTGATTCTTGGATTGTTTGGCGATTATCAAAAGGGAAGGCACATATTACGGATTATTCGAATGCGGCGCGGACATTACTTTATAATATCCATGAACTACAGTGGGACGAAGAGCTTTGCGAGCTACTAAATATCCCAATGACGATGTTACCAGAAGTAAGAAATTCGTCAGAAATCTATACGAAAACAGCACCGAGCGTATTTTTTGGACAAGAAACGCCAATTGCAGGTATTGCTGGCGACCAGCAGGCAGCGCTCTTTGGGCAAACATGCTTTGCGAAGGGCATGGCTAAAAATACGTACGGTACCGGTTGTTTTATGTTGTTAAATACGGGTGAACAGGCTATACATTCTGAAAATGGCTTGCTTACAACGATTGCTTGGGGCATTGATGGCACTGTGACATATGCATTAGAAGGCAGTGTTTTTGTAGCAGGTTCAGCAATTCAGTGGTTACGTGATGGTCTTCGAATGATTCGCACTGCTAAGGAATCTGAAAAATATGCAACAAAGGTAGCTGATACAGATGGTGTATACGTTGTACCTGCATTTGTAGGATTAGGCACACCATACTGGGATACCGATGCCCGTGGCGCTATTTTTGGTTTGACACGAGGTACTTCAAAAGAACATTTTATCCGTGCAACGCTTGAATCATTGGCTTATCAGACGAAAGATGTACTGGATGCAATGGAGGAAGCAGCTGGCACACCAATTGAAGTATTGCGGGTAGATGGTGGAGCTGTAAGTAATGGCTTCTTAATGCAATTCCAAAGTGATATTTTACAGTTAGAGGTGGAGTTAGCAAAGCTTAATGAATCGACTGCACTCGGGGCAGCCTATTTAGCAGGGCTAGCAACTGGATTTTGGGAAAATAAAGAGGCGTTAGCTGCATTATGGGCAAATGGGCAAACCTATCAATCCAAAATGACCACAGAGCAAAGCGCAAAATTATATGCGGGCTGGCAAAGAGCTGTGGAGGCTACACGTTTATTCAAATCATAGCTAATGGGGGAGAAAGTATGTTTTCATTTGAGCATCGACCTAAAATTATGGATTATTTAGAGCAATATAGCTTTGACGTATTAGTAATTGGAGGTGGCATTACAGGTGCTGGAATTGCACTAGATGCCGCATCAAGAGGATTATCTGTCGCCTTAATTGAGATGCAGGATTTTGCGGCTGGTACATCAAGCCGTTCAACAAAGCTTATTCACGGAGGCCTTCGATATTTAAAACAATTTGATATGGGTGTAGTGGCTGAAGTTGGGCGTGAACGCGAAATCGTTTATGATAATGCTGTCCATGTAACCACACCTGAAAAGATGCTGTTGCCTCTATATAAGCATGGTTCACTTGGTCCGTTTACGACTTCAATAGCATTGAAGGTTTATGACCGATTAGCAGGTGTGAAAAAGCAAGAACGTCGCACAATGTTGAGTGCCCAAGAAACAGCAGCGCTTGAGCCATTACTAAAGCGTGATGAGCTCGTTGGCGGCGGCTATTATGTGGAGTATCGTACCGATGATGCACGTTTAACAATTGAAGTGTTAAAAAAAGCGGTTGAATATGGCGCACTTTGTGTAAACTATGCTGAAATGACAGGATTTTTATATAACAAGAAAAAGCTAATTGGGGCAAAAGTAAAAGATCATGTAACAGGAAAAGTAGTGGAAGTTCATGCGGCGCAAATCGTCAATGCTACTGGCCCTTGGGTAGATGAAGTACGACAAAAGGATAAAAGTACGGACAAAAAACAATTACGTCTGACAAAAGGTGTCCATATTGTACTCAATCAAAAGCATTTCCCATTGCAACAGGCAGTCTATTTTGATATTCCAGATGGTCGTATGGCTTTTGCAATTCCACGTGATGGTAAAACATATTTAGGGACAACGGATACAGTATATGAAGGAAATCCTATACACCCTACCGCAACACAACAAGATGTAGATTATTTAATTGAGGCTGCTAAAAATGTTTTTCCAACAGCCGAAATTACAAGAGAAACAGTTGAATCTTCTTGGGCAGGTGTACGTCCACTTATTTTCGAAAAAGGGAAAGACCCTTCTGAAATCTCGCGTAAAGATGAGATTTGGACAGCATCAAGTGGTTTGATGACCATTGCTGGTGGCAAGCTAACAGGCTACCGCCAAATGGCCGAAACAATTGTTGATAAAATTGTCAAAACACATAAATTTAAGCATGCAAGTCCATGTACGACACGCGAGCTGTCGCTTTCTGGTGCAAAGGGCATTAATGCTATTAATTTCCCTGATTATACTGCATATAAAGCTAGAGAGGGTGTTCAGTATGGCCTGAATTATGATGAAGCAAAGCATCTTGTGCAAAAGTATGGTACAAATGTTGACGCTTTATTTGATCAGGTGAAGTATTTGCATGAGCATGGCAGTACAATGCCTCTCGTGTTACATGCGATGCTGCTCTATGGTATAGAAGCGGAAATGGTTTATACACCTTGTGATTTCTTTATTCGTCGTACGGGATTATTATACTTTGATATTGATGCAGTGAAACGATATAAGGAGCAAGTAATTCAAGTCATGCAACAGCGTTTTCACTACTCAGAATCCCAAAGAAATACTTATGTTGCTCAATTAGAACAAGCTATAATAGATGCCACAAGTTTTGCGGATGTGGAGGTGTAGTAAATGGAAGAGCGTTATATGAAAATGTCGGATGGATATTTTGTGTTTACGCGAACATTGACTCCGGCTATTCCATGCAAAGGTCATTTTCATATTTTACATGGCATGGCAGAGCATAGTGGCCGTTATCTAAAATTTGCTCGAATACTATGTGCAGCAGGCTATGCAGTTACGATGCATGATCATCGTGGACATGGAGAAACAGCATCTTATAATGGCACATTAGGTTTTTTCGCTGAGAAAAATGGTTTTGACCGTGTTGTAGAAGATGCCCATGAAGTGATAATAACTATGCATGCCCAATTTGCAGATGTGCCTTTAATTGTGTTCGGTCATAGTATGGGTTCTTTTATTGCTAGAAGGTATATTCAGCTTTACGGCAATGGCGTGGATAACGTTATACTTTGTGGAACAGGAAACGTCTCAACATTGCATAAGATTGGACATTATGTTGCACAAGTATTGGCAATGCAGCGCGGCAAAGAGTTGGAGAGTCCTTTATTAAATAAATTGAGTTTTGGGAGTTTTAATAAGCAATTTCCAAATGCTAAAACAGCGTATGATTGGTTATGTTCTGTAGAGCATGAGGTGCAAAAATATATCGATGATCCATATTGTGGCTTTATACCAACGAATCAATTTTTTGTTGATTTAACGGCTGGCCTTATGGTGCTGAATCGAAAAACAGAGATTGAAAAAATAAATAAAAACTTACCGATCCTTTTGATAAGTGGTAGCAAGGACCCTGTTGGTGACGGTGGCCAAGGAGTGTATACCGTGGCAGAGCGTTTTGCAACGGCAGGTATACAGGATGTTACAGTCTATTTATTTGAAGATAAGCGACACGAAATTTTAAATGAAGGCAATCATCAGGCGGTTCATCAAGTTTTATTACGGTGGTTAGAAAAGTATGATACAAAATAAAATACAGCAAGCAGAGGTCGTAGCAATCGTTGGACCAACGGCCTCTGGTAAAACAGCACTGAGCATTGAGCTAGCAAAAAAGTTTAATGGTGAAATTATTAATGGCGATTCGATGCAAATTTATAAAGATTTAAATATTGGGACAGCGAAAATTACTGAAGAAGAGATGCAAGGTGTACCACACCATTTATTAAGCTTCAAAGAACCAACAGAATCCTTTTCAGTAGCGGATTATCAAAAACTGGTGCGTGCCAAAATTAGTGAAATACAGGCACGTGGGAAGTTGCCAATTATTGTTGGAGGCTCTGGATTATATGTACAAGCAGTGCTCTATGATTTCCAATTTACAGAGGAGCAGGTAGATGAAGTAGCACGTAAGGTTTATTATGAGGAGCTAGAAAAGTTAGGTCCAGAAGCTATGCATGCAAAACTATTAGCATTGGATCCGAAAACGGCAGAAACAATTCATCCGAATAATACAAGACGTGTTATTCGAGCATTAGAAATGATTGAATTAAGTGGTGTTTCAAAGGCTTCAGAGGAACATAATCGTGGAGAAATCCCACTTTATCGCCATTTGATTTTAGGGCTTGGTGAAAATATGTCACGCGATGAGCTTTATGATCGCATAAATCGCCGAGTAGATTTGATGATGGATAAAGGGCTGTTACAAGAAGTAAAAGGCTTATGGCAGCAAAATATTCGAGATGTACAGTCAATACAAGCGATTGGCTATAAGGAATTGTATGATTACTTAGATGGTCGATGCACATTAGAAGAAGCAATTGAAAGTTTAAAACAAAATTCTCGTCGTTACGCGAAAAGACAACTTACTTATTTCCGTAATAAGATGGACATTCATTTTATTGAAAAAGACTAAAAACTTTAATAAATTCTAAAAATTACTAATTGATAAATTGGTATAACATGCTACTATAGGAATGAAGAGGTAGAAAGAGAGTAGGGGAGGCGCAATCTATGAAATCAATCAATTTGCAAGATACGTTTTTGAACCATCTACGTAAAAACAGTGTTTTTGTAACTGTGTTTCTGTTAAACGGGTTCCAGTTAAAAGGAACAGTGAAATCCTATGACAACTTTACAGTATTATTAGTTGATGCTGAAAGCAAACAGCATCTCATTTACAAACACGCAATTTCTACTTTTGTTCCAGCAAAGCAAGTCGAATTTTTAGAGACAGAAGAATAGAGTCATTTTAAGCAGCTAGTGCTACATCACTAGCTGTTTTTTTTCGTTCACGCTATAATGTAATAGGAAATTGATATATTGGAGGACTATAAAAATGAAATCAATGGATACAATGCAATTATTAGAACAACTAGATGCTAACGAGGACCTATACATTATTGATGTGCGAGAAGATGATGAGGTAGCACAAGGTGTCATTCCTGGTGCTAAGCATATAGCGCTTGGAACAATTCCAGAGCGTTTAGATGAGATAGATAGATCTAAGCCTTATATTATCGTATGTAAAGCTGGCGGACGCTCGGCAAATGCATGTGCTTATTTAGAGGCACAAGGCTTTGATGTAACAAATCTTGAAGGCGGCATGCTTGCCTATGATGGGGAATTAGAATTTAAATAAACATTTATGCACAAAATGATAGATGTCATTTAATTTTTGAACCTTTTTTGTAAAGAAATAAAGAGTACGGAATAAAAACATAACAATTTAATAAACCTTTATACTCCCTATAGTAGACAGAATTTCATAAAAATCTGTCTACTATAGGGAGTATTTTTATTTATAACAAATTGTGTGAATTAAATTATTAAAATTTTGATGAAGGGATTTAAACAATATGAAAATTCTTTAATGATTGAAAAGGATTAGGAAATGATTTAATGAAAAGAAAAGCTCTTTAGAAGTAATGTTCTTGTAAATTATTTTGAAACCAATTATTGAGGTACAATTTATTTCTTAACTTACTTGTATTTATTTCTAGAGGTGAAATTATGTATTTTTTCGAGAAATAAATAAAAGAAAGCCGTATCTTTATCCTTAAAGGTTAGTTAATTTTCTAGATATCCGTTAAATGTGCAGTAAGCCAATTTTAATGGCTATTACAACAGCACCGACACGGGAATCAACATTTAGTTTTCTAATAATAGACGAGATATGATGCTCAACTGTTCTTTTGCTAATGCCTAGTTCTTCGCTAATATCATTATTTGTTTTATCCTCAGCTATCCGTTGTAGTACTTCTTGCTCTTTAGGTGTAAGCGTAATCATCTAAAAACACTCCTTCACGATTAAATATACCTTATATTACCATTAATATACTTAATATTCTATATTATGGATAAAAAATATTTTATAAAAAAAGTGACAATTTTATGTAATTATTTAAAAAAACAGAAAAATTGCGTGATTTACGGATTTTTTTAAAAGGAAATTTTGGTAAATTTATAACTGCTAATAAAGAATAATGATTAAAACTATTCAAACAAAAATAGTTAATGAATTTTTGAACATCAAAAAGTGAATTCCTTACATAAATGAAGTTTTAGCGATAATTACAGCGAATAATTTATTTATAAATATTATTAAATAAATAATTTATTTTGTAATATTGACAAAGAAAAAAATAAATAATATATTATTTTATGTAAGTTATGGTATTTTTTGGTATAGTATTATACTTTTTTTATATTTATACTTACAGAAATTATCAGGAGAGGAGGAAAAGAAATTGGGAAATGCAACTATTCAGGAATGGGTTAAAAATAAAGAAAAAGACCTACATATAAAAGTAGGCTTGAATTTTTTAAATCAATATGCAATAAGTGTGATTTGCAAAATATTCTATGAAGAGGCAATTTTTAAAGATTTTGAGGCGTTGACAGTAGAAGAAATCATTCAAAAAAAGGGTTATAGTGAGGCATCCTCAAAAAGGCCGCTAGAATTAATGTGTACTTGGCTATGTACAAAGGATATTTTGAAGAAGGTAGTAGGTGAAGATCAAAAGGTTAGATACGCTACTACCAAGACTATACCGTATCCTGATTTACTACAGCTTGAAAAAAGTGTAGTAGGAAGGACGATGCCAGGAGCAACACAGCTATTACAATTACCTCTTAAATATGCAAATGAGATATTGTCGGGTCAAACTACAAATGAAAAGTTATATGCTCACCATTCGGTACCACTCTGGCAATCTTATTTTAGCCATCCGGGTATGTATATTCCTTCTGAGCTTGCTGCGCAGTTTATATACAATAAAATAAAAAACCGAACTGATCCAATAATAATAATGGAAGTGGGAGCTGGTTCCGCAAATGGAACACGGGCATTATATGAATTATTGCTTTCCAAAGGTCAATTGAATTTAGTCGAAAAATTTATCATAAGCGATTTCTCGGAAGAATTTCTTGAAAATTGCGAAAGTGAAATAAAGAATAAATACGGTTTCCAAGACATCTTTGAATATAAATTGTTTGATCTTAATAGTTCCCCAGCAAAACAAGGAATAGAGAAGGCGTCAGTTGATTATATTTTAGGCGTTAATTGTTTGCATTATATTAAAGATTGGTCAATGCAGTTCCAAGAGATACGTAGTATTTTGAAAGATGAGGGATGGTTTTTATCAGCTGGATATTTTAGAGATACGCTAAATATTCCTTTCCATATTGAATTACATGGTAGTTTCTTTGAAGAATACCATGATGTTGTTCTAAATGAAAAATTCCGACCTGAATTCGGTATTATGACGCCAGAATTATTTGAAAGTGCATTAATTAATTCAGGATATTCTGAAACTGAAATTTGGCCACAAAGAGATATTTGGGGAAATTTAGACTTTTACTGTGGAATTGTAGCAGGAAGATAAAGAAAACTAAAAAACTAAAATAATAGGAGATTAAATTATGAATAATTTAACTAAAAATATTGAGAATGAAGTTAAGCAAATGATTGTTGATCGATTAGGATTATTAGACGTTGAAGTTGAAAGCATTGATAATGATGCGCCAATTTTTCTTTCCTTTGATGCAGAAGGCACAGGTTTAGGACTTGATTCTGTTGATGCATTAGAACTAGTTGTAGGGTTAAATGAAGTATTCGACATACAAGTAACTGATGAAGATATGGCTATTTTCCGTAATGTTTCTAGTATTGCAGATTTTATTCGCGAGAAAAAAGGGGAATAAAACGGAATGGCTAAGAGCTCTAATCGAGTTGTAGTTACAGGACTTGGTATTGTTGCCCCAAACGGATATGATAAAGAAACATTTTGCCAAGCTTTGTTAAGTGGGCAAACTGGAATTGGCAGTGTTGAACGAATAGACATGTCTGATTTCCGTACTCAATTAGCGGGTGAAGTGAAAATTTCTTTTCCAGAAATGGCTAAAGAGCACAACTATGACCGGACGATATCATTGGCATGTCTTGCATTAAACGAAGCATTAATTGATAGTGGAATGGATTCTACATATTTAAGTAGCTTAGGTCCGCGTGCTGGGATGAGTTTTGCTACTTCTTTAGGTGGTAATTCTAGAATGATGGAATATTTGAAAGAAGAAATAGATGAAAGAAGAACCCAGCCAGAATGGTTAGCAGATTTAAATTTATTTTCTAATTACATTGCTAAATATGCTGGAGTTAAAGGAAATATAAGTTCCACTACATCCGCTTGTGCAGCAGGAACGGCTGCGGCAGGTATTGGATTTGATCAGATTAGACTAGGTCGTGCAGATGTAATGATAATTGGAGGTTCTGATCCACTAACTGAATTTTCCATTGCAGGCTTCCATTCTTTAAGGTCTCTAAGTCCCACTGCAAGCAAACCATTTGATGAAGATCGTGATGGTTTAGTTATTGGAGAAGGTGCATCAATAATTATTTTAGAAAACTATGAGCATGCTTTACAACGAGGAGCTCATATTTATGCAGAAATAATGGGCTATGGGCTAAGTAATGATGCTTATCATGTTACTTCACCTGATCCAAATGGTGGTGGTGCTATACGAGCCATGGAAATGGCATTACGTGATGCGGGTCTGAAGCCAGAAGATGTAGATTATATCAATGCACATGGTACTTCAACAATCGTAAACGATAAGATGGAGCTAAATGCTATTCGTCAAGTATTCCATGAGCATGCTTATAAAATTGCTATATCTTCAACTAAATCAATGACTGGACATTGTCTCGGTGCTGCAGGAAGTATTGAATTAGCGGCATGTATTTTAGCATTAGAAGGAGAGTTCATTCCGCCTACTGCAACATTAGAGAAACCAGAAGAAGGCTTTAGGGAGTTTCGATTAATTAAAACTAAGGGCAGAAAAGAGCCAATAAAAGTTGCCATGTCTAATTCTTTTGCCTTTGGAGGAAATACAGCATGTGTTGTTTTAAAAACAATAGATTAATGGGATGTTAGAAATGAGGTGCAGCTTGGTTAATACTGATTACGATGTTATTGTTATTGGTTCAGGTATAGGTGGTCTTTCCTCAGCAAGCGCTATGGCAAACAAAGGATATAAGGTTTTGGTTTGTGAGGCGGGAGGAAGAATTGGCGGTTACTGCCAATCGTTTGAAAGAAAGGGATTTCGTTTTAACTCATCCATTCATAAAATTGGTGGTCCCTTTCCTCGTTATTTAACAGAACAATTTCTAAGTTTAATGGGTGAGAGTAATCAACTTGAGTGGACAGAGTTCGAGGAATACGTTCAGGTCGGAAATATTAAAATTAATGCAGGATCGAAAACAATGAAGGAAGATTTGAAAAAACATTTTCCTTATGAATCTACTCAATTAGATACTTTTTTTTTCGATATTCAATTAGCGTTTAAAGAATTAATCTATCTTGAGAAAAACAGAAATAACATTACAGCATTTAATTCGGCAGCTATGAAATTACTGATGCAATATCAAGTTATAACGATAGAGCAATTGTTAAATAAGTACTTTCAAGATGAACATTTGCGCGGTATTTTATATGCTCTTTGCGATGGTACACCAGGACAAAGTGCAATCGTATTAGTAGTATTTTTAAATTTGCTTATTGGGAATTCAGTTCTACCAGTTGGGGGAGCTGAAAGTATATTAAATATAATGCTAAAAGTTGTAGAAAGAGCCGGAGGGAATTTACTATTAAATTCACGAGTAGAGCGTATTTTAGTTGAGGAAGGACGAGTAGTTGGAGTAGAAGTAAATGGGAAACAAATCTTTAGTAGATTTGTAGTCTCTAATGCAGATATCTATACTACATATGAAAAGTTAATCGGTCAAGAACATCTTTCACCCCGGTTCATCAATAAATTACAAAAAGTTTGGCAATCTAGTTCTTCCTGCTTTTCAGTTTGGTTAGGTTTAGATTGTCCAATACAGAATTTAGGTTGGAATGGGCAAAATATGAGTTATTACCAAAAATATGATCGATTATTTGAGATGAAAAAAGATCTATTAACTCCCGGTGGTAAACTTCCAAGTGACACTTACTGTTGGATAGGTACTTCTGCAAATCTTGATCCTACGTCATCGCCAAATGGATATTCTCAAGTTTCTTTAGGAATACCTATTTCCTACCAATTTGAAAATAATTGGGGCATTGAAAACGGGAGAAGAGGTACAGAATATCGTAAGACAAAAAAGCGTCTAGCAGAACAACTAATTGATTCCGTGGAACATATTTTACCAGGTTTGAAAGATCATATCATTGTAACAACTATTGCATCCCCACATACTTTTGAGAGATATTCACTTAACACTGGAGGCGCTTACTTAGGTTTTGCATTTAATCCTTCTTATTTACAGGATAGGATGAGACCAGAATCAAAAGGCTTGTTACAAGGGTTGTATCTAAGTAGTAACTGGAGTTCTATGGGAGGGGGATTTATCAAGGTCATGATGGAAGCATTAAGGGGCGCGGATTTAATGCTAATGGAAGACAAGCGTACAGATTTCTATGATTTTCAAAATCAATATTTTTTTGAACAAATGTCAAAAGTTTAATAGGTTAATTCAATTATAATCGGAGGTATATTTTGAAACGACCAATTACTGTGAATATTCTGGATTGCGGAAGAATTCGTTTTAAAGGGGATTCCAATTGGATGCCCGTACAAGCTTTTTTAATTCAAACATCTGAAGTAAATATTGTAGTAGATGCTGGGTTTCATCCTGATATTATTACAAATACAAAAGGATATTTAGGAATGCTGTCCTCGGTAGTAGAGATAGAGGTAACAAGAGAAAACCTTATTGATCACCAAATTAAACAGCATAATTTAGAAGTTTCTAATATAGATAAGGTGATATATTCCCATTTGCACTTTGACCATTGTGGAGGAGCTATCCTTTTTGAGGGAAAAGCATCAGAAATGGTACAGCTTAATGAATTTGAATCAGCTCATAATGCTCAATTTCACTTTGAATATAATCAAAAGGATATTGATTATGCGAAAAATTTCAAAAAAATTAAGGGTGATTTAGATTTATTAGGTAATGGAGAAATCCATCTTATCGAAACACCTGGACATTCTGCTGGTCACCAATCTATATGGATTAAAAATTCAAATGATTATGATATTTTATTGCTGTGTGATGCCTCCTATTCAGTACATCAATTTATCCACCGTGGTCATTCAAAATATCCTTTTAAAAAAGAATTAGAGATTACATCTATAAATCGACTGCATAAAATGATTGAAAATCGGAATAAACCTGTATGCGTCTACGCTGGTCATGATCCTATTCCTCAAATAATTTCAGAAAGGTTTTAAAAGGAAAATATATGGAGGATAAATATTTTGATGTTGTTGTATTAGGTGATAATTTGATTGCCATTACTGCCTCATTGTTACTAATGAAAAGAGGGCTTAAGGTTCAACGAATAGGGCAATCTCGCGAATATGATAAACAACCTTGTTTTCCACTTTATCACCAGGATGCCGATCAAGGGATTCTTGGTTTAATCGTAAGGGAAGTAGGAATATCAATCCCAACGAAGCCTATCTATCATATAGATAATTCTTTTTTTCCTGATTTTGAATGGAAGAGAACCCGCTCTCTCGATGAACAAAATAACTCTCTAGTAAAATTATTTCCTGAAGATAGTGAAGCGATAAATGTCTATTTTGAGGTAATAGAGGGGCTTGGAAAGGAATGGGCTGCCTTATTGAAAGGGAATATAATTTCAAATCCAAAAAAATTCCCCTATACAATAAAATACAGTAACCTTTCCTATGTGAATTTCCTTGAAAAATTGTTTAAGGGCAATCAAAAACTTATTAGTATTTTTTGCATTGCTCTTCCATGTAGTGATGTTGCTTTAACTGTTATGGCAGGTTACTTATACGGACAGGTTTATGATGGTTGTGTAATTAATGGCGGCATTCAAGAAGTTAAGCATCAAATGGAAATGATATTGAATGATGAAAATGTATATCTCCACAATACTCATTTACCGATCACTATTATAAATGAGGATACCCGTTTTAAAGTGCAATCACATTATCATACAGAGTGCTTTGCCAAATGCATACTAGATACAAGAGGAGACTTACAAAATTATGAAAAACGGTTAATTCCAGTTTCTAATTTATCTTTTCTTAGTATATTGCTTGAAGTAGAAGAAAATATCCAAGGTATACCAAGTACCGAAATTTGGTATGAATACCCTGATTATGATGTGCAAGCTTATTATAAGAAAATAGAAAATGGGATAATACCAAATGATATTGCTTTTACTCTTTGGAATCCAAATGCAAGAGTAGGGAAAGTAGAAAATGAATTGCGTATAGATATACCATTACCAGCACTTGAAAATAAAGAAAAATACAATGAAATAGTACATCGAGTTTTACGAAAATTAGAAGATAAAATTCCCAATCTTAAAGGCAAAATTATTAATCAACAAATATTTACGCCAGAGATGCATGAACAGTGGTCTAATTTGAATGGTGGATCAGGAACGAGATGGGCATTTTCAGTTAAGCAAGTCTTTAAAAATCCAATGCAGATGGAGGTAGCACCTTCATATTATAGTACTCATGAATGGGGATTTGCTTGGTTTTCTGTCGCTTATATTGTAGCAAATCAAATTACTTTAAAATTTGAAAAAAATGCCGTGAATAAGTAAGTATATGGGATGGGGAGAGAGATGTGACACAAATATTTGTATTTAAAACAACTCCGCGATTTAGCGATACTGACGCTTATGGCATTGTACATCATAGTAACTATTATAAAATTTTAGAAGAAGCAAGAATTAATTTTGCAAAAAGCGTACTGGATTTAAGTATGAAAAATTTTGATGAATTAGGCTATCAATTTCCTGTGATAAAAAGTGAATGTAATTATAAAATCCCCATATTTTATGAGGATAATTTAAGAATAGAAGTGAAATTTAGTATAGAGAAAGCTGCTAAATTAAATTTCTTCTATAAAATTTATAATGATACAACTAATCAAATTCATGCAGACGCGAAGACTTCCCATGTTTTTGTAGAGCAAGACGGGAAATTATGTTTAATCTATCCAGAATGGTTTATTTCAAAGTTAAGATTAGCATTAGATAAGCAAGAATATCAATTTGATTACAGTAAAAAGGGAAGTTGAAACGATGATTCAAACAAAGGGAAAAATCTATTTTCCAAAACTCTTAACTTTTCACGAGGAGTCAAATAATGTATTAATCAGTGCCGTCAGAACAAAATTAGCTGCGGACGGACTTCGTGTTAGTCCTTCATTACTTTTATTACTCGGTGGAGGAATAGACTTTTTTTATCGCAGTCAGATTGATGAAGGAAAAAATGAAAGTTATGCATCCGCAGTTAATCCTCACTTTTTAAGAGATTTATGTTTGCCATTGGGTTTGTACTTAGAAGATTTCAGAACTATTGATATCAGACGTTTACAACAAGATATAAAAAGAAACCTGTTATTGAGAGTCGCCCCTCCAATGATAGAAATTCCAGGTTGCATGTTGAATAGTGCCAATTTAGAAATATATCCAAAGGTATTAATGCTTGTAGCAGGTCTATCTGAAGATGAATCCGAACTCATTGTTTTACATCCTATGAAAAGGGAATATTTGCGTATTGCATATTCTTCTCTCGCTTCAATTTGTGAAGCAGAGGGGGGCATTCGTTGGTTAATGATAAATAGTCCTTCATTCTCAAAACCAGTGTTTCCACCTTTAGAATTAGGATTAAAACAATCTCTACAATTATCTTCATTTCGTAAGGTAAATGAATCGAATTTATTAGGAATGACTTTACTAAGAGGAGAACAAGCTTTTAAGAAATGTATAAATGACTTGTATTTTATAGGTACAGCATCAAATGAAGCTACGCAGGAACATTACTTTCAACATTTAATGAGTAATACGAGTATAGAGTTTGGAGTTACTTGGGGCAGAACCTTTCTAGCTGATGCATTGCAAGAAGTTCATTCCTTTTTTTCGATTGAACATATTTTACAAGATGCTAAAACACTAGCATGTAATTGGAAGATATGGACGGAAATTATTAGCAGTAGTAAAGATGATTATTCTACTATATCAAAACAAGCAATTGAGAAACTTAATGAAATATATATTACAGAAAAGAAAATAGCAGAATTTTTTATCAACTCCACTGAAGTTAGATGAGGTGTATATAAAAATGATATTAAGCCAATATCCTCACCGCTTAAGTATTTCATGCCGATCTGGGTCTTTAAGAGACGTTCTCGAATATCATGGTTTTCTATTTAGTGAAGCAATGATATTCGGGTTAGCCAGTGCCTTATCATTCGCTTATGTTCGACCAAGCCCAACATCGATGAATACGGAATTTGTTTTAATAAATGGTTCGATTCATTTCGATTACCATGAAATTAGCTCTTTATTAAGATTACATTATTCTAATCACTTCCCAAGAAATGATAGTGATGCTTGGGAAATAGCACGACAAGCTATAAAAGATAAACAACCTGTTTTATTAAGTGCGAGTTTACCTATATACCTGCCTTATTTAAAAACATCTCAAGTACCTTCATCAATATCAACACCAAAAAACGAAAATCAACAAAGATTTATTGAACAATCACAACAAATATTTTCTAGATTACGGACTCCTGTAGGAAATCATATTACTCAACTAATCGGTTATGATGAAGACAAAAACGAAGCATATATTTTAGAAAATAATATATCTATCGTTCAAACAATTCCGCTAACAGTATTAACTGAATCTCGTAATCCTAAAATAGAATGCATTAAATCTCCAAATAATGAAGTGATGATTTTTTATCCACCTCAAAAAATGCCTTCTTTAAATTTTGCTATTAATACAGCTATTTATCGCATGGTTCATTCATTTTTGTATTCTAGTTATCCTAGCAGTGGTTGGAAAGCAATTAAGAATTTGAAAGACGATTTTCCAAATTGGCCTGAATTAATGTCAAATGACAAGTTACAAAATTCGTTATTCATGATGCATTACTTGTCTGAAACTACTGGGGGCGGAGGGTTTTACCGGAAATTATATAGCCGTTTTCTTTTTGAGGCAGCAAAAATTCTTGGAGATACGGTATTACTTGAATGTTCAACAGAATATCGGGAAATCGCAACCATGTGGAGACATGTAACAAATTTATGTATGAACGGAGCATTACAACCAGAAAAAACAACTCGTAATCCTGAACTACTAGAGTTGTTGAATATACTGGTTATTCGTGAATATGATTTAGCCAAAAAGTTAGAAGCTCACATAAAATTGGGAAAAGAAAATGATTAATATTTGTCAAATAGGAGGAGACACATTATGAAAATAGTCGATTTTCCTCATCGATTAAGTGTCACATGTAGGGCTGGTAACATTCGAGATTTGATGGAGTATGAAGGGTATAAGTTTACGGAAACTATGTTGTTTGGATTAAGTAATGGCTTGTCTTTTGCATATCTCTTACCTGAAGAGACTAAGGAAACAGTTGATTTTGCAATGATATCTGGTGTTACACATAACCAATTTGAAGAATTAGCTTCATCACTTCGAATGCATTATGCATCTTGTATACCAACAGATAGTGCGCTAGTTTGGGAGCATATAAAAGAGCTATTACAAGAGGGAAAACCAGTTTTCTTAGATGTAGTTTTATCCTTGTATTTAAAATATTTAGATAAACCTGCTTTACCAGGTTCAAGTGAAACATCGTTTACTGCATCAAATGATTTTGTTTCTACTTGGGATCGAATGTTTTCTCAATTACAAACACCAGCGGGTACTCATGTCACGATGCTTATTGGTATAGATGAATTAGAAAATCAAGCATTTATTGTGGAAAATAATTTATCGCGTATTCAAACAGTTCCACTTGATGTTTTGAAATATGCATGTAATCCACCTATGACAGTGACAAATCATCCTCAAAATCGTTACGGTGTGTATTATTTACCAACAAAATTTCCGAATATCAAGGAAGCAACCAAAAATGCAATATACGCAAATATGCATTCATTTTTATACACAAGTAGAAAATATAATGGAATCAATGCAATTGAACGTTTAGCGGAACAAATGCCCAATTGGTTAGAGCTTATGCCACGAGACCAAGTAAGTATAACAATGGGGATGATGTTCTATATATCAGAAAAGGCAAGTGGTGGAGGATTTTATAGGCGGTTATTTGCGGGATTTCTTCGTGAGGCAGCACACTTACTTGGTGAAGATAGTTTAGAAGAAATATCTAAAGATTACTACAAGTTAAGCAATATGTGGAGAGAGCTGAATAAGCAGTTAGCTAAAGGGGCAGATTTCCCAGAATCAATCTTAAATTCAGCTGATTTGAAAGTTTCTATTAATAACATCGCCGCCGAAGAAAGGCGAATTGCTGAGTGTTTATTAAGTCTTGCTGAAACTTGGAGGATGGGAAATGAAAGTTTTATCTCAATGGATTGATATGCATCATATGGGTTCACATTGTGCCTCAACAGCAATGCGCACCATATTTTTAGGATACGGCTATGTTTTTAGTGAAGATCTATGCTTTGGTTTGGGCAGTGGCCTAGGATTTACATATCAAAAATATCAATCAGTCGATTATTACTTTTTTACTGGACGGAATGATAGCCTCGAAGAAAATGCAGTAGGTATTCTAGGTGGGTATATTGAGACAAAGCGAACAGACGATCCAGTAGTAGGCTGGCAATGGGCTAAACAGTGGATTGATTTAGGCGTCCCTGTCATTTTAGATTTAGATATGATGTATTTACCTTATATGAGAGATAAATTACAAATAGAGCAATCATTTCATTTTGGTTTACATAATGCTATTTTAGTTGGCTATGATGAAGAAAAAAGTGTAGCTTTCCTATTAGACTATTTGTGGAATGATGTTATAGAAGTTAGTTTGAAGGATTTAGAAAATGCTCGTAATTCTAAAACCTCACCAATTAAACCAGACAACGGATTAAAAGCTATCGTATTGCCAAATAGAAAACGGGATATAAATCTAGTTATTAATGAAGCAATTAGAACAAATATTTTCAGAATGAAAAGACCATTTGCCTTTAAGATGGGACTTCCAGGCATCAAACTTTTTGCACGAGAAATCAGAATGTGGAAAAAAATGTTGCCTGAAAATGAAAGACAAACACATGCTTATATGGCATCAATGCTGTTTGAAAAGGTAGGAACGGGTGGAGGCAACTTTAGAAGAATGTATGCTCGTTATCTTAAAGAGTGCGCTACTTTAACCGGAAATCAGGAGTACCTTAATAGTTATAAACATTATATGGAGTTATTCAGATGTTGGCGGCAATTAGCTAAACTTTTTGAACTTGGTGCTATAGATCCAAATGCCGGAATTTTTGCTGATGATCCCGAAATTGAAATGTTTTTAGAAAAAATGGTCGATTTAGAATATAAAGCACTAGAAAATTTAGAAGCTATCATTTCAGTAGAGGAGGTAATGACATGTTAAATGTTCAGGAAATCGCAAAAGCACTGCCACATCGCTATCCATTTGTAATGGTAGATAAAATTATAGAAATTGAACAAAATCAAAGGGTTATTGGGTATAAAAATGTTTCATTAAATGAACCATGGGTTTTGGGGCATTTTCCTGATGAACCCATTTTTCCTGGAGTTTTAATTTTAGAGACTATGGCTCAAATCGGAGGATTTGCTTTCTGGTCTCCTAATTCAATAGACGGTCAGCTAAGAGGTTATATATCTGGGATGGATAAAATTAAATTTGTTCTTCCTGTTTATCCAGGAGATAAATTAATAATCGAGGCAACTGTAACAGCAAAGTTCAATCAACATGCACAAGTCAATTGTGAGGCAAAAGTTGATGATAGGTTAGTTGCAAAATCGGTAATTTCTTATGTATTTAAATAGAGAGAGTTTAAAATCGTTCTTAATACAAAGAGAACCGATGTTGATGATAGAATCCATTCTAAAGTTGGATTTAAACGTACTTATTGCTGTTCCAAGTTATGATGAAATTTGGACGACCGACAATAAAGTTTCGTTAATCAGTATTGTGTTGGAAGCAATGGGTCAAGCTGCTGAGATTTTATGGAGACTTAACGGTTTTAAAGGTAAGGCATATCTTGCAATGATTGATAAGGTTGAAATTGATTCTTTGGACTTATTACCGAGAGAAGATGTAAAAATAAAAGCACAAATTTTAAGCTCTTTTGGAAATTTTAAAAAAAGTAAAATCTTCTATGAATATAAAGAAAAGAAAATATTGTCTATTGAAACAACACATTTTTTTAACCTTATTTAGATAACTTATTTGGAGGTTATGTATGGAACGTGTAGTAGTTACTGGAGCTGGCATTTTATCACGTGCTGGTGTGGGAATGGAACAATTTTGGGAGAATCTAGTGCAAGGTAAATGTATTAAGGATACAAATATAACACTCGATTTATCTTCCTTGTCAGATTTAAGAACAGTAAAAAAAATGGATCGATTTTCTCATTTAACTTTACTAGCCACTTTAATGGCAATAGAAAATAGCAAAATGGATTTAACTAAATTAAATGTTGAAAAAATTGGGACTATTTTTAGTACAGTATACGGCTCTTTGCAAAGTAATGAAGCATTTGCTAGAAAGTTAATAACTAGTGGCTCAAATTATACTAGCCCTACTATTTTTACAAGAACTGTGGCAAATGCTTGCATTGGTCAAACATGCATTAGTACTGGGCTTAAAGGAGTAAGTACTATGTTAATGGGCAGCAACAGCATCGGTTATGCCTATGACTTAATTTGTACGGGGAAAGCTAATGCAATTGTAGCTGGTGGCGTAGAAGAATATCATGGTGACGTAGCAAACTCATATAAAGAACTTAACTATACAACAACAGCAGACAACAATGAAGATGTTATTAGTAAACCATTCGATATGGAGCGTGATGGTATTGCTCTAAGAGAAGGTGCGGGAGTGGCTGTAATAGAGGCACTTGAACATGCGCAACAACGTCATGCTCCAATTTTATGTGAAGTATTAGGATATGGAGGTGCCTTTTCTGAAGTAAGTCCAGAAAGAGCATTGTCGCCAATAGATAGTAAGCCCTTTGAAAATTCTATGAAATCTGCGTTATTAAATGCAGGATTAGAGCCTGAAAATATTGATGTAGCCATTCTTTCAGCAAGTGGCTCACGTTATGGTGATTTAGCAGAAGCTTTAGCTTTTCATAATGTATTTGGTACATATGCAAAGGACATTCCTGTAACCTCTGGAAAAGGATTAATTGGAGAAACAATAGGGGCATCTGCTTCTATTGGATTTATCATAGGTGCACTTAGTTTGTATTATCAAATCATTCCTAAGACGGTAGGTTGTACTAAACCAGATAGTGATATTGATTTAAATGTTGTAACTGACACTAAAAAAATGCCGATTAAAAATATTTTAATTAACAGTTTTGATGTTGGTGGTAATTTATCAAGTATTATTTTAACTAAAATATCACAATAACTTTTGAAATGAGGTAGGACATGAAATTAAAAGGAAAGGTCGCAATCATTACAGGTGGATCGAGGGGTATTGGAAGAGCAATTGTAGAAAAATTAGCTCAAGAAGGTGCTGATATTGCTTTTACTTATAACTTTGACAAAAAAGCAGCGGAGCAAGTGATTGTTGACATTGCGAAATACGGAAATGATATAAAAGCCTATCAGTTAGATTTAAAAGATTTATCGCAAATTAAGTCTTTTGTAAATTATGTTTTGGCTGATTTCGGTAAAATTGATATTTTAATTAACAATGCTGGTGTTACAAAAGACAGTTACCTAATGATGATGAGTGAAGAATCTTGGAATGAAGTAATTGACACAAATTTAAATGGATTATTTTATATAACTAAGCAAGTTATTCCATCTATGATTAGACAAAAAAATGGATCTGTCATTAATATTACGTCGGTAGGTGGGATTATCGGTGTAGCTGGTCAAACAAATTACTCTGCAGCAAAAGCAGGAATTATTGGCTTAACCCATTCATTAGCAAAAGAAATATCATCCAAGAACATTCGAGTAAATGCGGTTGCGCCAGGTTATATCGAAACAGATATGCTGAATAAAGTACCAGGAAATTTAAGAATAAAATATACGGAGACTATACCAGTAAAACGATTTGGAAGACCTGAGGAAGTAGCGAATGTCGTTGCTTTCCTTGCATCAGATGATGCTAGTTATATTGTGGGGCAAACTATTGTAGTCGATGGGGGATTATTGTGTTAGTAAGAAGAAGAAATATTAGTTAAATTTAAGGCGGGATTAAATGTTGTTAAAGGGAAATACAACTTTTATTACTGGAGCATCAGGTGGACTAGGGTCTGCCTGTGCCAAGTTATTTGCTAAGCAAGGCTCAAATTTAGTGTTATTCGATAAGAATGAAAATATTATTAAATTGGCAGAAGAAATAGGTACAAATGTTATTGCTTTTGTTGGCGATGTAACAAATGAAAAAGACCTGCAAGAGGCTATTGCATTAGGGATTACACAATTTGGAAGTATTGAAAATATGGTTTGTTGTTCTGGAATCGTACGTGCAGGTACTGTCACTGAAACAGAAAAATCGGATTGGCAGCATGTTTTTGATGTAAATGTACTGGGTGTATATCTTAGTTGTAAGGCTGTCCTGCCAACTATGGAAACTCAAAAATATGGAAGGATTGTAACAGTTTCTTCTCATTTTGGACTTGTGGGTGCACCTCGATTATCTGCGTATATCGCTTCTAAAGGTGCAGTAATTCAACTGACTAAATCCATTGCATTAGATTACGGTAAAAAGAATATCCGAGCTAATTGTTTATGTCCAGGAATGATGAAGTCCGATATGTTTAAAGACATCATAAAACAAGTTGGAAGTTCCAGAGAGTGGGTTGACCTTATGAGAGGATTACCCAATGGAGAACTAGAACCTGATGATATAGCAAAATCAGCACTTTTCCTAGTTTCCTCTGCAGCCGATACGATGTCGGGTTCAGTCTTTGTAGCGGATGGTGGATATACCGCCAGATAAAGGGGGATGTAAATGAAATATTCACATATTGATGCTTCACGAGTATGGCATTGTTGGAACCAAATGGATGTATATTTGAAACAAATGTATACCCTTATTGAAAAATCAGAAGGAAATTTCGTGACAGATCAAGATGGTAAGACTTATTTAGACGCAAATTCCTCTTTATGGAATGTAAATATTGGTCATGGACATCCTAAAGTAATAGACGCCATAAATAAGCAACTTAAACAGTTGGACCATTCCTCCTTATTTTTAACGACAAATGGTCCAGCTATAGAATTAGCTAAAAAACTATCAGAATTAACCGGTAACAGATATCCCCATGTTTTTTATACAAATAGTGGTTCGGAATCGACAGATACCGCGATGAAAATGACGAGACAATACTTTTATAACAAAGGAAAATCAACAAAGAGTAAATTTATTAGCTTACAAAATGCATATCATGGCAGTACCTTTGGAGCGATTAGTGTTTGCGGGATAGAGTATGATAAAAAACCATTTGGTGACTTAATACCAGGCTGCATTCAAACAAAATCTCCTGATTTGTTTCAAAAACCTGTACATATGTCCGAGGAAGAATGGATATTATCTTGTATTGATGATTTAGAAACAGTGATATTAAATGAAGGAGCAGATAGTATAGCTGCTTTTATTTCTGAACCAATACAAGCGTCCGAAGGAATTGGCGTAATTCCAGATTTATATTGGCAAGGAGTTCGTAAGCTTTGTGATCAATATGAAATTCTTTGGATTAGTGATGAAATTGCAACTGGTTTTGGAAGAACAGGAAAAATGTTTGCCGCTGAGCATTCAGATATATGGCCAGACATTATGTTACTTGCTAAGGGCATTACAAGTGGGTATTTTCCATTGGGGGCAGTGCTAGTTAAATCAGAAATATTTGAATGTTTTTTAGGGGAAGTTGACTCTGGTAAAGAGTTTGTACATGGATTTACTACAAGTGGTCATCCGGTGGCATGTGCTACTGCAATTGCAAATATTCAAGTTATTGAAGAAGAAAATCTAGTACAGAACGCTGCTGAAATTGGAGAATTTTTACTTTCTAAATTTTATGAATTAGAAAATCCAGAAGGCGTAATTGATATTCAAGGAAGAGGTCTTATGCTAGGAATTCGCTTATCCGATCAATTGAGTGCAGCACCAATAATAAATCAATGGCCAATTTCGATGATAGTGACTAATTTATTAGCTAAAAGAGGGATTTTAGTACACGCTGCAGGGACGAATGCTGTAGTGCTTGCTCCAGCACTAACATTTACTAAAAAAAACTGCAACGATTTTATAAAGGAATTGAAATATGTTCTAGATCTTTTAAATAAAATTAAAACAATGAAAGTGCTGAGCTCATGAATATGAAAGAACCAGATATTGTTATTATTGGAGCAGGGATTGCTGGTTTAGCTACGGGTGCACAGTTAGCTAGCGAAGGATTATGTGTATGGATTATAGAACAGAGTGCTAATGTAGGTGGCTATGCAGGTGGTTTTGAACGTAATGGTTACCATTTTGACATTGGGGCGCATCATATCGGGGGATTTAAATCGGGTGATGTTATTGATCGATTACTGTGCAAATTAAAGGTTCGAGAAAAAATAGAAGTTATTTACAGTGATCCTATACAGGGGATATATGGAGCAGAAAAAATAAATATACCTTTTTCTTTAAATAAATTGCAAGAAGTATTAATTGATAATTTTCCTAAATACACTATAAACATCAAAAAAATAATGGATGATTTAAAATCGTTTAGTACCGCATTGGTGCAAAATGATCAGCATAGAATTGCTTCTTTCTTTCGAATGTGGAGTGGTAAAACCTTTGCGGAATATGTCCTCTCGATAATTCCAAATAAAAAAGTGTTGGGGATTTTGTCCGCTTTAGGTCCAGGTTATGGTGGAATATCAGCAAACGGTTCTGCTTTTACATTAGCAAGTTTATTAGCCTCTTATAATGAAGGAGCCTATTATGTTAAAGGTGGCACTTATAAATTGTCAAAACTACTTATGGAAGAAATAGAAAAGCGCGGTGGACGCCTATTAAACAATACAAAAGTAGAACAAATATTGACTGAAGGTTCGCAAGTGGTAGGCGTGAAAGTAAAGAAGATAAATGCTGAATTTGAAACAATAAAAACTAAAACTGTAGTTTCTGCAATTTCAATTAAACAAACATATAATATGCTAAATCCAAATGATGTAAATAGTCGATTTGGACAACGCTTAAAACAACTAGACATTGGTCCTTCGGCATTAAGATTATATGTCACATTATCTTCAAACTATCATCCGGAGGTTAGTGATATTAGTTATTTCCCAAGTTGGGATGCTGAAAATTGGGATAACGATTTATGCTATCGCTCGAACCTTCATCAAGGAAAAGCACTACCTATTACACTTACATGTTTTCCCACGAAGGTAGATTCTACTTTGGCTCCTGATAATGGGCATATGATGTTGATGACAATTCTAACTAGAGAAGGTTTTTATAGGGATGATCGAACGGAAATAAATAGGTTGCTAGAAATTGCAGAATTCATTACTCCTGGAATGAATTCATATATTACAGATATAGAGTTAGCAACTCCAAATACTTTCAAAAAATATACTTTGAATGATGAGGGATCTGTATTTGGCTGGGAGCGTACCCCTATTCAAAGTCTACGCACAAATGCACTTAAAGCCAGTATTGGTGTAAATAGGTTATTTATTACTGGTCAATGGGGTCCTAATTTTGGCGTCTATGGAGGGTTTTTAGAGGCAGAAACAGTATCAGAAAAAATAGTGAATGAATTTGAAGGAGTGAAATAGTGTGCCTGACATTCTGGAAATAAAGAATCTTACTAAATCATTTACCAATAAAAATGTAGTTAGTGACCTTTCTCTAAATATTAAAAAGGGAGAAGTTTATGGCTTAATCGGACCTAATGGTGCGGGAAAGACTACATTGATTAATATGATTTGTGGATTAATAAAACCTACAAATGGTTCAATTACTATGGACAGCCAAAACATTTCTAAAGAAAATTTTAAATTTAAAAAATTATTGGGAGTAGTTCCACAAGATATTGCGCTCTACACTGCATTAAGTGCAAAAGATAATTTGTTATTTTGGGGGCGTATGTACAACTTAAATGGAGAAAAATTAAAAAAAAGAGTAGCTGAGTGTTTAAAATTAGTAGGTTTAGATGATAGAGCAAATGAGAAAATAAGTACTTTTTCAGGCGGTATGAAAAGAAGGATAAATATTGCCGCTGCTCTTTTGCATGAACCAGCGTTACTTATTATGGATGAACCTACAGTTGGTATTGATCCACAATCTAGAAATCATATATTAGAAACGATAAAACAATTGAATAGTAATGGAATGTCAGTGATTTACACGTCCCATTATATGGAGGAAGTAGAGTATTTATGTGATCGTATCGGCATAATTGATCATGGCAAGTTGATCGCTCAAGGAACCATTGAAGATGTTATTCTCCAAATTGGCGACGAGTCAAAAATTGTATTTTCACTGCAAGGCAATGATGACAGCGCAATAAATACAATTACGAATAAGATTCCAAACATTCAAGAAGTCGAGGATCATAAACTAATAGTTAGCACAGCTAATGTTCATCAAACATTATTAAATATACTAGAAGTTATCAAAGATTCAGGGGAAAGTATAGCAACAATAGATATTCTTTCGCCAAGTCTTGAAACTAGTTTCCTCCAAATAACAGGAAAATCACTTAGGGATTAATTGGAGGGGACTTAATGAAGATATTATGGCTTGCTATAAAAGATATAAAATTAACCTTTTTTGATTGGAAAGCTGTCTTAATTTTAGTTATCACGCCATTACTCTTGGTGTTAATACTAGGTTATGCCTTAGCTGGGGTTTTTGAAGATAAGCAAATGATTGAAAAATTCACTGTTGCGGTTGTCCTTAATCAATCTAATAATGAAAGCGAAAATTTATTAACACAAGTAGAAAAGAATGCAGATCAATATATTCATTTAAAGAAAATGAATCAAGAAGAAGCTAAAACAGAAGTACAAAGTGGAAAAATACCGGTAATGGTTACAGTTTCTGGTGATTTGCAAAAGCCTGACAGTATAGTGATTCAGCATAATATAAAAGCAGAACTTCAAGGTAAAATAACTGAACAAGTATTCAATCAAATAATTCAAAGTTCGAGACTGTTAGGACAAGCGTATAAAGCTACTGAAAATACGAAGGCAGTTGTGTATCAAAAAGAAGACCACATGGAAACTCAGGATATTTCGGAAACATTATTTATAGAAAACAGCAGTGCGAAGGATGGAAAAATCGTTTCTTCTTTTCAATATTATGCTGCGGGAATAAGTGTCATGTTTATTTTACTGACAGGTATGTCTGGACTGAGTTCAATAATTGAAGAAAAAAAATTAGGAACTTATAGCAGAATAAGAATGACAAATACTAGCCTACCTTCATTTATCATTGGAAAGTGGTTAAGTATAACGGTTACTTGTTTGCTTCAATTTTTCATTTTAATATTAGGAACTTCACTTATTTTTAATATATCGTGGGGAAATCATTTGGGAGTTTTATTATTATTAATGCTTGCTTATGTTTTTGCCATTGGTGGGATGGTTATCTTCTTATCAATCTTTATTCAGACAGAAACAATGGCTAACATTATTCGTGGAGTAGGTGTACAGATTATGGTATTACTAGGTGGAAGTATGATACCTATTCACACTTTTCCAGAAATGTTACAATACGCCGCTTATATTACTCCTAATTATTGGGCACAAAATGGGCTTTTGAATTTAATGGGAGGTAGTGGTTATAGTAGTATAACTGTCGAATTATTGGTTTTATTTTGTATAGGTCTTCTGACATTTAGTATAGGTTTTATTAGACTTTCTAAAGGGGAGGAGGGGAACCTTGGGTAAAATATGGAGTATAGCAAAACAACAATTTAAACTAATTTTAGGGAAGCGGGGTTCTATATTTCTCATGTTTGTAATGCCCCTTGTTTTTTCCTTAATTTTTGGATTTTTAAATGGGACTTTTGGAAATAAGGAGACAACATCCTTACAAATGGTAGTTGTTGATTTAGACAAAACACAGATATCAGAAGATTACAAAACCTTGTTGAAAAATGATTATTCTGTTTCCTGGATTGAAAAAAATGAATCAGAAGCGAAAAAGATAAAAGATAAAAATGAAGCAATTGGTGTGCTAATAATTCCTAAAGGTTTTCAAGAAGGAATTATACAAAGTAATGAAAGTGAGCAGATGATATTAAATTCGAAACAGGAATCGATGGAATTGCAAAGCGTAAAAAAAATAATTGCTTCATCTTATCAACAATTAAAAGCTGTCTATGACATCATGTACAATGACAAACAAAATGATGTTGTAAGTAACGTATCTAGCGTCATTAAAAATGTAAGTTCAAACAATCAAACGATTACTAAAAGACAAATTATTGGTGATGGGCTAATTGTTGAAAAACAAAAAGCAGTCAATCGTAACTCATTAGGGTTTGCAATTATGTTTCTAATGTTCACACTTATGTCTTCCTCAGCGGTTTTACTTGGAGAACGTACTGAAGGAACTTGGGGTAGGTTGATGACCACACCGACCTCTAAAATCACAATTTTAATGGGCTATTTATTAGCATTTTTTATGATTGGTTGGTTTCAATTTGGCATAATAATGACTATAAGCACTTTTGTTTTTGGTGTTACATGGGGAAACATTTGGGGAGTTATTATATTTGCTTCTGTGCTGATTGTAACGTTTATTGGTTTAGGTTTAATGATAGGTGGATTTGTGAAAACTGTGAAGCAGCAACAAGCTATTGGTAGTTTGATAATCATTTCGACTTCAATGTTAGGTGGGGTTTATTGGCCAATTGATGTTGTTGGTGATGTTTTGAAAAAGATCTCATACATTACGCCTCAATCTTGGGCGCTAAGTGGTTTTCAAGAATTGATGGTTGGTAATTCCAATCTATTTGGAGTAGCTTCGCAAATGGCTATTTTAGTAGGGTTTGCAGTAGTATTCCTTAGTTTAGGATTAAAAAGATTAAAATACTGATAGGAAAAGTATTGGAAGTGGAAAATGATAATTGGACTTGGATTGGATTTAATTGATTTAACGAGAATAACACAATTGTTAGAACGTAATAATTCGGGATTGGAGAAGCTATTTTTTACTGATCTTGAAAGAGAACAATTCGAAAAAATAAAGAACACGAAACGAAAAATTGAATGGGTTGCCGGTAGAATGGCTGCTAAAGAGGCTTTTGTAAAAGCTGTAGGAACAGGTTTTGCAAAAAATGTAGGGTTTCAGGAAATAGAAATATTATCAAATCCTTTAGGAAAGCCAGAAGTAAAGTATTTAAAACCTATAGAGTTAATTTTTCCTGCTTATCACAGTGTAGAATTTTTCCTTACGATTACGCATTCTCAACTATCAGCAGGAGCGATTGTTGTAATACAGGGGATACCAACAATTAAAGAGTAAATTTCTCTTTATACAAAATTTTTGTTTGATTTGAAAGGCGGTTACTATGTACATAATACAAGATTTAAGTAAATCGTACAAAAATGGTGAAATTATTAATCAAGTGTTAAAAGGAATTGATTTACAGATTGAGACGGGTGAGTTTATAACGATTCTAGGACCTTCTGGTTCAGGAAAGTCTACATTTTTAAATATTTTAGGTGGACTCGATACAGATTTTCAAGGGAAAGTGAATTTTTTTGATAAGGATTTAGCTACTTTTAATGAAAAGCAAATGGTGAAGTTTCGTCGAGAGAATGTTTCGTTCATTTTTCAGGAATATCATTTACTCCCTACGTTAACGGTCTATGAAAATGTACAGGTAGGACAATACTTAAGTGATTCTAAAAGTTCTATCAATGATATTTTAGAAAAAGTAGGCTTGGCGGAGCATAAGAATAAATATCCAAGTCAACTTTCTGGAGGACAGAAGCAACGTGTTGCAATAGCACGTGCAATTATTAAAAATCCTAAAGTTATTTTTTGCGATGAACCAACAGGTGCGCTTGATAGTGCTACAGCAAAAATAATAATGAATTTACTATTAACGATGAATAAAGAAAACAATATTACTGTCATTTTGATTACGCACAATACGGAATTAGCCCGTTTATCCAATAAAGTAGTTTATATGGTTGATGGCGAAATAGATTCTGTTAAAATTGTGGAAAATCCACTTAGTCTTGAAAAGATAGTGTGGTGACAATAGAATGTTAATCAAACATTGTTTAAAATATTTATTCAAAAGCAATAAATTTTTATTTCTTTCTATAAATATCATGATTCTAATTACAAGCTTTATGACTTTTTCATTATTGATTACTAATAATAATTTAGAAACAGTAAATGAAAATAACCAAACATCGAAACAAGAAGATTTTCAATTCCTACCTAAACTTAGTGAAAATGATATAAATATTTTTGCTTCGCAGCACCAAATTAGCATTGAAGAAATGGAAGAGAAAAATTTCAACCAAATCCTACTCGATCATCAGATTTCTTATCGTGATATTTATGGTAATAAAATTAGTGAACTACAAAAAAAATACGGGTTTACAAGTGAAATACAGCAGTCGAAATTTTTTGAAGATAAGGGCAATAATTATAGAGTTGTTAAACATAACGAAATAATAAACAAATTCTTTTTTGTAAAAGGAGAAATGGCTGTTGAAGATAATGAAATAGTTATCGACATCAATACAGCTAAAAAACAAGATATAAATATTGGAAACTCTTTTAAAATTAATGACAAAGAGTATATTGTATCTGGTATTGCAAGCTTTCCAGGTTTAATTAATCCAAATATGAGTGATACAGGCTTAAAAATATATAAACCGGCAACATCCGTCATAATGTCTTTAAATGACAAACAATACAATGCATTAAATGCGAATGAAAAAATCTATTATTCTGGGGTATGGACAAGTGAAAAACCACAAGAAATTTCTAGTACAGAAGTAGAATATTTATTGGAAAAGAATGATAATACAGAAATTAATATACTAGATTTAAAAATATCTATGAATAAAATGATTATAGGTGTTACAGTAACTTTGTTATTATCTATTGTCGGTATCATGTTGGCGATGGTTCTAATAAAAATGATTCAAGATAACCTTAAAATTTATGGTGTATTAAAGGGAATGGGGTATAAAAATTATGAATTAATTTTTAGTTTCTCTCCAACCGCATTATTATTAGTATTACCTGTTTCTTTGGGAATTTTATTATCATCACTTATGAACAATAAAATATTTGGGGTAATGAATAATGATTTATTAGCACCTTATCCTAATAAAAGTATTGATATGGTTTTCAGTGTTTCTGTAGTTAGTTTATTTACTATAGGAGTTTTAGCATTCTCCTTTTTGATTATTTTCCTTTTCCTTAGAAAAAGCTCAATAAACCTGATAAGGGAAACTAGTCAAGCTAAAAATAATCGAATAAAGAGAGTATTATTAATACTATTTGCGAGAAAGAAATTTTTAAGTAATTTGCGTAACAAATTTATTTTTAGAAACTTATTTGTTTTTTGTTTAGTCATTTTTTCAGGTTTTGCTTTAGGTGTACAACTTTTAATGAGTATGGGAATGTCAAGCTTTCCAAATCAAATGGCTAGTTCGTTTGAAAAGCAGTATAAGTATGAGTATAACTCGATATTAAATAATAAAGTTGATATTACCAATGTAAAAGATGCACAAGGGTATGTTGTTAGAAACATGAAGATTGACTCAAAAAACAATAATAGTGAGGATATCAGTTTGATTGCACTTGATAGTAATAAAAAGGATCAATATATACATTTTTATGATTATGAAACAAATAAAAATATTACTAATCAACTGTCAAATGGTGTAATTATCAACAAATGGTTTGCTAATAAACATAATCTTAAAGTGGGCGATAAGTTAAAGATTTATGATAACCAAAAAAATAGTAATGTAACTATTACGGGAATTAACTTAGATTTACAAGGGAACGAGTTGTACACGTCTAAAACATATTACGAAGATATTTTTTTAGAAAAGGTAAATTTTTATAGTGGTTTTTATAGTAAAGATAAGCCTGTAAAGGACAAAGGGGAAATTAGTCAAACAATCGTACAGAAAGAACAATATGAAGCGATTAAATTAAATTTTGAAAACTATAAAATTATATCTGGTGCCATGCTGTTTCTAGGTATAATACTTGGTGGTATACTTTTAAGTATTTCAATCTATATAGCAATCAAGACGGGAGAAAAAAATATCCTGTTACTTAAATCCATGGGGTATACAAATTCAGAAATTAATAAAGTTTCAATAATTGGTTATGTCAATCCTTTATTAATAGGCATTGTAATTTCAATTCCGTATTTTATTCTTTTAAGTAAATTGCTTTTTGGAGAATTATCGAAGTCGGCTAATTTCTTTTTACCAATGCAAACATCATTAGTAAATATCTTGACAGTTACAGGCTTTTCATTATTGTTTTTTGCATTAGTAGCAATTATTTATATGATGAAATTAAAAAAATCAACATCTTTTCAGAAGCTATTAGCCGAACAATTGTAACGATATGTTAGGAGTAGTTTATCTGAATATCTCATTTTGTCATGAAGTGTTTAAAATGTCCTTAACCTCATTTAGCTTGTAAAATGAGGAAGCGTTGTTCAGATACTTTATTTGAGTGCACTACTACCTTCTGAATAAGACCGTTGGTGTTTATTAAGAGATGTGAACTAGTATCCTTAGTTTGATAGGAAGGATCTTTAGGTCACATCTCATTTAATGCTAGCTGGTATAAAAAAGGTTATGTTAGTGCCGTACCGCTGCTATTCTTTATAAGAAATTAATTGTTATTTAAATCCCGATTCAACCTTCTCAAAGGCAAACGCCATTTCTTCATATAAGAAAAAACTCGTAATATTGTAATGACGCAGAATAATACATATAAGAAGATATCCCCTGGTAGTAACTCTAGTCCAATAAGAAGACCTGCAAGTGCTGCCCATACACCGTAAATTTCATCGCGTAGCACGAGTGGCTTCCGTCCAGCTAATAAATCCCGAACAATACCACCGCCTGAACCAGTTAAAACAGCAGCAACAATTACTGCACTAATTGGCATATTGAGTTTGACAGCGTACAATGCACCTTGAATAGCAAAAGCCGATAAACCAATAGCATCTGTGAAATTGCCCCAACGATGCCAATGCTGTATTAGATGATGCGGAAAAATAAAAAATATAGTAATTGCAGCAATCGCAATTTGGAACATCATATCTTGCCCCCACAATGTTGTGACAGGTAGACCAATCAGTAAATTACGAATGGCACCTCCACCAAAAGCAGTTACAATGCCAAGTATATATACACCGAATAAATCGTATTCTTCTTCCATTGCAATTATTGCCCCGGAAATAGCGAAGGCAATTGTCCCAATGATGCTAAAAACTTCCCAAGCCATCACTTTCCCCCCTTATACGAGAATAATTTGTAGTAAGTCCGCCCCTTAGCTTAGCGCATTTAACAGCCAGACACAATAGCAATTTTTGCAGGGTTGCAAACAAATTGATAAGATAGGAAAGAACAATTTGAAACGGAGACGAAAACAATGACTTTTACAACCCATTTAACAGCAGAGACGTTAACATTAGCGGAAAAAATAGAAGAAAAGGTGCGCCCTTATCACACGAAGGTAGAGAATATGGCGTTCATCAATCAGCAAAAGGTGCTTTCCGCATTCAGAGCGCATCAAGTAAGCGATTATCATTTACATCCGTCTAATGGCTATGGTTATGATGACGAGGGACGTGACAATCTTGAGCGTGTATATGCACAAGTTTTTGGAGCAGAGGCGGCGATTGTCCGTCCGCAAATCATATCCGGTACACATGCGATTACGCTTAGTCTATTCGGTGTGCTACGACCAGGTGATGAATTGCTTTATATTTCAGGTCAACCATATGACACGCTACAATCGATTGTCGATGGTGGTGACAAAGATACAGGATCGCTGAAGGATTATAAAATTGGTTATCGCCATGTAGATTTGATTGATAACAAAGAAATTGATTGGACTGCAGTTGCTGCAGCTATTACACCAAACACAAAAATGATAGCTATTCAACGTTCAAAAGGCTATGCAACTCGTCCATCCTTTACCATTTCACAAATTGCAAAAATGTGTGAGAAAGTAAGAGAGTTCTCTCCAAATGCCGTTATTTTTGTTGATAACTGCTATGGTGAATTTGTGGAGGCACAGGAACCTACAGAAGTAGGTGCTGATTTAATGGCAGGTTCTCTTATTAAAAATCCAGGTGGTGGCTTAGCAAAAATAGGTGGCTATATTGCAGGACGAGCTGATTTAGTAGAAAAATGTGCTTATCGAATGACATCGCCAGGTATTGGGGCAGAAGCAGGTGCAACATTAAATACACTTGGTGATTTCTATCAAGGCTTTTTCCTTGCACCGCATGTTGTTAGTCAAGCATTAAAGGGTGCCATTTTCACAGCAGCAATGCTGGAGGAAATAGGCATGAATACTTTCCCAAGTTATCATGCGGAGCGTACAGACTTAATTCAATCGGTATCATTTAAAACAGCAGAGCAAATGATTGCTTTCTGTCGAGAAATTCAAGCAAATTCTCCAATAAATGCGCATTATGCTCCAGAGCCTGCTTACATGCCTGGCTATGAAGACGATGTCATCATGGCAGCAGGGACATTTATTCAAGGCTCAAGCATTGAACTTACAGCGGATGGTCCAATTCGTCCGCCGTATACAGCATTTATTCAAGGTGGATTGACATATGAGCACGTGAAATTTGCCATTTGTAGCGCTGTCCAAAGCATACGAAAATAGGCAATTTATAGCTGTTAGACAAGCCCTATCACAGTTTTGTGATGGGGCTTGTTTCGTAATGTTAATGTAGCTATCTGTTTAGCTTTCACACCAAAGCTAGTGGTCTTAATAGATACTATATTTCAGCAGGAACAGTGCGAGTGGAAACTATATTTTTTTGTGGTGACATGCCTGAAGAATTGTTGGCGTTATACATGTTAAAAAGGAGCATATGCAGCAATCTACGTTTTCTTATGATTTAATCTAAAAAGATTGTATTCATAGTGTCGACAAAAGGCTGTTTGCGACTTGCTTGTGCCCGCGGAAAGTGTTCGCCCGTAGCGGTAATCAAAGGCAGAAATCATCTATACTTATATAAAAAATGATAGAAGCAGAAGACTATTGTACGTATTATTAGCCTAATGCACTTAAAAGAAAATGTCATACTAGTTGATTGTAGCGGAGGCGGCGACTCCTGAGGGGACCGCACAATACGTAAGACGCAACAAACCGCGCGTTAGCGAGGGTTGCGGCTTACGGTGTGCCCGCGGAAAGCGTCCGCCCGTAGCGGAAATCAAACACAGGAATCATCTTATATAAGAAGACCAAAGATAAACTGTAAAATATTTTGAGTTTGACTAAAGCTTGGACTATATTTTTATAGTTTTTAACAATTTTTCATCAATTCAAAAAAAAATTAAAAATCCATGTTAGGAAACCTAACATCTTTGTTGACAGTGAAAATTTTTCGTTATATGATAAGCGGGTATTGGGGGGACTTAAATGAGTCGTGAAATTAGACGAACGATGCCGTTATTATCTATGAGTATTGTGATGCAATTGACCGAGCTTTCGGCACGCCAAATTCGTTATTATGAAGAACACCATTTAATTGAGCCACACCGAACAGAAGGTAATCGTCGAATGTTTTCATTAAATGACGTCGATACGCTTCTTGAAATAAAAGATTACTTGGAGCAGGGTATGAATATGGCGAAAATTAAAAAATTATTTGCTAAAAAATTAGATCCTGTTGCAACTGAAGAACCTGATTTAACTGACACAGAATTACGTCAAATTATGCGCGAAGAAATGCGTCAAGCACAGCGCATGCAAAAATCATCTATCCGACGTGGGGATTTATCCCGATTCTATTAAATAAATGCAAGTGTTTTTCAATTGGTCGGTTTTTATTTAGTAGGGTAGGGTAAAGATATAAGCTAGACAATTTATAGGAGTGTGGAAAACTGTGGGTAAATACACAAAAGAGGACATCAAGAGTTTAATCGAAGAAAAAAATGTTAGTTTCATTCGTTTACAATTTACGGATATACTAGGTACAATTAAAAACGTTGAAATTCCTGTTAGTCAACTAGACAAAGCACTAGAAAACAAAATGATGTTCGATGGCTCATCAATTGAAGGTTTCGTGCGTATCGAAGAATCAGATATGTATTTATATCCTGATTTAGATTCTTTCGTAGTTTTCCCTTGGACTTCAGAAAAAGGGAAAGTAGCACGTTTCATCTGTGACGTATACACTGCTAAAGGCGAACCATTCGCTGGTGACCCACGTAACAATTTAAAACGTATCCTTAAAAAAATGGAAGATATGGGCTTCACAAGCTTCAACTTAGGGCCTGAGCCAGAATTCTTCTTATTTAAATTAGATGCAAAAGGTGAACCTACGTTAGAAGTAAACGACCACGGTGGTTATTTTGACTTAGCACCTACTGATTTAGGTGAAAACTGTCGTCGTGATATCGTTTTAGAGCTTGAAGAAATGGGCTTTGAAATTGAAGCTTCTCACCATGAAGTAGCACCTGGTCAACATGAAATTGACTTTAAATATGCAGATGCCATTACAGCATGTGATAACATCCAAACGTTCAAATTAGTTGTTAAAACAATTGCACGTAAACACGGCCTACATGCAACATTCATGCCAAAACCGTTATTTGGTGAAGCTGGCTCTGGTATGCACTTTAACGTTTCATTATTTAAAGGTAAAGAAAATGCATTCTATGATGAGTCTACAGAGCTAGGCCTTTCTGAAACAGCAATGCAATTCATGGCAGGTGTCCTTGCACACGTACAAGGATTCACAGCAGTAACAAACCCAACTGTTAACTCTTATAAACGATTAGTTCCTGGTTATGAAGCGCCATGCTACGTTGCTTGGTCTGCACAAAACCGTTCACCACTTATTCGTATCCCATCTGCACGCGGACTTTCAACTCGTGTAGAAGTACGTTCAGTGGACCCAGCAGCAAACCCATATTTAGCGATGGCTGTTATTTTAGAAGCGGGTCTAGAAGGTATTCGCCAACAATTAACACCACCAGCGGCAATTAACCGCAATATCTACGTAATGACGGAAGAAGAGCGCAAAGCAAACGGTATTGCCAATTTACCACCAGCGCTTGACGATGCATTAACATTACTTGCGCAAGATAAAGTAGCTCAAGCTGCTTTAGGTGAGCACATTTACGCTAACTTCAAAGAAGCAAAAGAAATCGAGTTCGACATGTACCGTACAACAGTACACCAATGGGAACGCGACCAATATTTAAAAATGTATTAATCAAAAGCGTTGGGGCTTATGGTTATCTAAGGTGAAATATTTATAATCAAACTACCAAAAAGGTATTACATTTTAATGATGTAGTACCTTTTTTATTGTATTTAGCAATAATAAATGGTTTGAAAAAAGACAAAGAGATTTTATTAAACGAGAAAATTGTTAGTATATATACTACCTAATATAGATATAGAATATATGAGAGAACGCTATTAATAATATAAAATAGTTATTCAACAATCGGGCGCGATTCTGTAACAAGAATCAGCGTTAGTTTTCATTAAAAGGCTATATTGTTGAATAACAATTATTAATTAAATTGGGTATTAATGCTAAAATAAAGATGTAGAACGTGAAACAATACAATTAATAGAATGAGGATTTAGTTAAAAAACTCAATAAGAAAATGAAATAGGAGGTTACGCTTTGAAGAAAGGCGGAATAGGTTTTGCTTTGTTATTAATAGGTGTAGTTATTTTTTAAAACGAATATCGTTTAACCCCTTTATCTTCTAGGGAGGCTAACCCTTTTGTAACAAATGCGATTAGATGTTAGAACCATTCTCAACTAAAGAAGGTATGATCATATGGCGTAGATGCCTATGCAATTAAGGGGGAGCAACTTGAACTTATTTAATATCATTAAAAACAAACAACAATATTGGCTCGTTGATCAAATCAGAAAAGATGATATTTCAAAGGAAGCATACTTACAACAATTTACACAAATTCTGGAGGAATGGAATCATCTGGGGATTGGCTATTTATCTTTACTTATGGATGAAAGTTTTGAAAGCTTGTTGCTCCAGAAAAAGTTTTGCAAGATTTCTAGTATTGTTGAGTACACAAGGAAACTAGCAGATTTACCGCAAATGGATGATCAAATTGTTGGGCATTCTCTTTCAGAAGGATTACTAGATGACCGGGAATATTGGGAATTATATGACCTTTACGGGCGCGATTCTGTAATTAAGGATCAGCGCTCGTTTTCATTAAAGGGCCATATTGTGGAATAACATTCTTGTAAAAGGTAATCAATTGACGCTACGTTAACTTAAAAGGAAAGGCACTAAATGAACCGATTTGTTTAGTGCCTTTCCTAAAAATAAAATGATTACTTTTGTTGTGAAAGCCATTCTGCTACTTTTTTTGCTTCTTCTTCTTTTTAATTGATTACTTTTCATCTAAAAATTTATCAATATCAATCACTTCTCCAGGTAGCCATCCAGCAACTCTTGCGGGGCCATTAATCATAATGTTTAAGATACCTTTTGCTAATTGCTCAGGTGTGTAATCTGCTGTTTGATCTAACCATAATTGGGTAACCCCAGTAATGACAGAAACCAAAATGGGGATGAAAAAATGAGATGGTAAATACTTTACTTGTCCAATAATTTGATTAGAAGGAGACTGATGAAAGACGTTTTGAAGTACTTTCGTTAGTTCGGTTTGTAATGACATTGCGCCTTTCGTTTGTTGAATAATTTGAAATAAAGTTTGTTCTTCTTTTAAGCATGTAAATAATTGAATAAATGTTGGATATCTAGACTTTAAAAGGTCAATCGGCGAATTCACATCTTTTAAATGCGTTTCGAAAATTAGTTTGATTTTATCCACTAATTGTTGTTCAAATTGGTCAAGCATATCGAACTTGTCTACATAATGTAAATAAAATGTGCCACGACTAATATCAGCTTTCTCGGATATGTCGGAAATAGTTAGCTCATCAAAGCTTTTTTGCTGTAATAACTTAAAACAGGCGTCTTGAATAGCCTGTAGTGTTTTCCTTTTTCGGCGATCCACTAATAGCTCTCCTCTATTTCTGAACAATTTATTAAGATATGTTCAATAATTTACATCATTGAAGTTATTGTACATGGTCAGTTTAGTACTTTCATGTTTATAATCAGTAAGTAAAATACTTAACAACGTGTTAATTATTTATGATAGAGAGAAGAGAGGAAAACGTCAAATGAAGAGCAAAAATAAGTTTTTAATTTTACCATTTATCGTAGCGACAATTGTGACGCTGATTTTTCTTGCAGCACAAATTCCGTCAGCTAAAGTTAACCCAAAACATTTACCAGTCGCATTGGTTAATGAAGATGGCGGCGTAATGGCCAATACGATTATCAAAAATTTAAAAGAAAATGCACCTGATGCAGTTGAATTTATTGAATATGATTCACTAAAAGAAATGCAAGAGGGGATGACAGATCGCAATACTTATGGTGGGCTTGTTATTCCAGCCACGTTTACAGAGCAAATTACTGCGATTCAAACAGGAGATACGCCTGCTAATCTAGACATTTATATAAATGAAGGTGTAAATACAAGTGTTGCAACATCGATGGAAGCGACGTTAAAACAGGTTGTAGCAACAATTAGTACGAACGCTAGCGCACAAATTACTGTGCAAATGCAACAAGTAGCAGATCAAATGGGTGAAGCAGTTGGTGCAAAATTAGCTCAAATGAATGCACAAGGTAGTGGAGAAGGACAAGATTTATCTTCTATGATTTCTCCTGTACAACCGAAAAAGGTGGCATTACTTGCAAATCCTATAACAGCAACAGTAACGAAAGTAAATGCAGTTGGAAAATTAGGATCTGTGCCAGCAGCGTTGTTTGTACCACTGTGGATGGCTAGTATGATTGGGGCTGTTATGCTGTACTTAGCGGGAACAAAGCGTCCATTTGAAAATCGTATTAGCATGATAAAGTTCCAACTAGTCCAATCATTAATTCCGATTATTTATGGATTCTTCGCGGGTTATCTAGTAACTTGGTACTCAACATGGATGTTAGGGTATGAGTTTGAATCATTCAATACGGTGGCATTATTTGCATCTATTGCAGTGATCGCATTTATCTACATGATTTTATCAGTCGTTTCCTGGTTACGTTTACCAGTACTAGCGTTTTTCGCGTTATTCATATTCTTTGGATTACCATTAATTCAATTAGTACCCGAGATGATTCCAAGCTTCTACGGCAATTACATTTTACCTTGGCTACCAATTCGTTTCTTAGTAGATGGCATCAAAGAGATTTTATACTTTGGTGAAGGTGTCATGAATGACTATACACTCGTATTAATGTGGATTGCAATCTGTGGTTTTGTATTACTATGGGTAAGAAATTTAACTAAAAAAGTAGTAACTCCTGAAGAGTAAAGTAAGAGTCAAAAAGGATAAACGATTTTATGCTTCATATCTTCAAGTGTAATATATTTTGTTGGTTCAATTACAGGGTGTGTTAGTAAATTCGCAAGATCCAATGCAATTACTTGCAGGTACTTTACATGGCTTTGAAAACAACATTTCCTATTAGGATGATTATAGCCATTATCTCACTAGTCATTGCGTTGTTTATGAAAGTAGAAAAGAAAAATAAGTAAATTGCTGCTGCTATTGACTTATTGAATAGAGAAGCCTAAAAACACTAAGATTTAGTGTTTTTAGGCTTTTATTTAATAATTTCTAACAGGGCCTTTAATTGAAAATTGATGTTCATTTTCCTTCATATTTTTCAAAAACCAAATCATTTGCTTTAATCTGACCATATGACCCACTACTTTTAGGAATAGTAGCAACAAATCTCCAGCCTTCTTTACTATACTTATCAATTAATTCCCTATGACTTTCCATTGTAAATAAACCAGAAACCTTTGCTTCTACATACATATATTTATACATTTTTATACACCTCATATATTATGTGATTTTTGCAAAATCAATAATGTTATAGAAATAGTTATACGAACCTAAAAAGTAAAAGTTTCTCACTGCTGATTTAACTAACCTTCTCCTCTAGTTGAATAGCAATAAACTTCTAGAAAAAAGTATAACTGAAACAACCACACCCATGCCACACTATTCTTGATAACGTTTTCTAATGTCTAAATTAAGAGCAAAAACAATAGAAGGTTAAGATTTCTTTACCTTGTAGAAAATCTATTGATTTAATATAGAAATAAAATTACGATGTTGACGGGGAAATAAGAATAAGTTGAAAATTATTGTTGACGGATCGCCGTATGCGATGAAAGTCGCACGTACGGTGAAGGCTCGTTATAAAGCGTTAAAGTGTATAAGACGAGAATAGTTCAAGTAATGAAGCACCAAAAGTATTAAATGTAAATATTGGTGGAACAGTAAAAGAAGGACAAGTTTTAATAGGAAACTATGATTACACTGACAAAGAAAATGATTTAGAGGGTACTTCAACTTATCGATGGTACGTTGCGGAAGATGTAGCTGGAACAAATAAGGTAGCAATTAGTGGTGCTAAATCTAATATGTATACTTTAACTGAAGCAGATGTGGATAAATATATCTTCTTTGAAGTAACACCAGTAGCACAATCTGGGGTACCTTCAGGAAATCCAGTATTAAGTCCAGCTACAACACAAGTATTGGGATTATCATTTTCTTTAGAGGACAATATCGGAAGTACCTCATATTCATTCCCAGTTGGAACTAGTGTAAATATTGGAAGTTTAAATAGTTTGTGGCCAACAGTCCATGCTGAAAAACCCATTATTAATGCAACTGTTACTATTGATTTAGACGGAGCATTTACTGCTGATATTAATGATAAATATGCATTTTCAAATAATGATTCAGGAATTAATTTAACAGCAGGAATGATCTCGAATAATGGTCAAACTATTACAATTCCAAACGTAGACATTATGACATATCCTGATCAACCATTTTGGCTAATGATTAAGTTTGGTACTAAGACTCTAGTTACAGAAGGAATATATGAAATTAAATTTACAATAAATGGCGTAACTAAAGTGATGAAACTTAATGTTACAAATTAATTTTAGTTAATCTGATTGTTTGGAGCTAGATTTTTAAAAATTAAAAAACATAATACTAAATATATTTATATTTTACCTTCCACAAGCACCTGTGGAGGGTTTTTATTTACAGATATACAAAGGATAAGACATATTTAGTCAACCCATATGTTGGTAAATTTTATCTTAAGGATGGATAGCTGGGATAAATTTTCTACAAAAAGGAAGATATTTTCCTCGACACTTAAGCATACAAAAAGGTGAAATTTCATGCTTTCATAAATATCTGGAGCCCGTAGCCAGCTAAAGTGCATCTCTAGGGCTCCAACGTTTTATTCTACTGACAAATTGTCCTCAATCCGTTCATTTTTCAGCGGATACCTTCTTCATTAACCGCTTTAATTTATCCTCTGTTTCTGTTTCCTCTGCAGGTGTATAAATGCTGCACCGTAAATCCATATCTCCTTGAACTTGGAGTGAAGTTAGATTAAACAACATTTTTCCTGCTTTTGCATGTCTAAATTCGATTATCATTTCTGGCGCCTTACTCACTTGACTTTCTTGCCATAAATCTCGGAATTCTTGATGGGATTGACTCATGTCCTCAATAAATTGGTTGTACCATTCATCACCTAAATAGTGTCCATAGTAGGTACGAAAAATAGCAAGAAAACCTTTCGCAAAATGTTCCCAATTGACAGCTAACGCTTTAAATTCTTTTCTAGTGAACACTAAACGAATCAAATTTCTTTCATTATCCGGTACTTGGTCAAAGTCTAAAAAAACGTGTGCAGCAGCAGCGTTCCAACCGACAATATGACAATGGCGATCCGTAATAATCGTTGGACAATATGTTAATTCAGCTAATATTCGTTTTAAAGCAGGGCTAAGCTCTGAAGAATTCTTTTTTAGATTTGTCATTTCAGATTTTACATCTAATGCAAGGTTGTATAAGTAGTCTGTTTCATCATTACTCAATTGCAAAGCTGTAGCAATGCAATCAAGTACACTGGCAGATACTTTAATATCTCTTCCTTGCTCTAGCCATGTATACCAAGTAGTACTTACACCTGCTAATTGGGCAACTTCTTCTCTGCGTAACCCTGGTGTTCTTCTCCGAGTTCCGGCAGGCAAACCGATAGACTCAGGCTTTATTTGGGCACGTTTCGATTTTAAAAATGTCGACAAAGCTTCAAGCCTATTTTTATCATTCAAGTTAACAACACCTCAGTATCATTTTTTCCTAGTAGTTATTATACCAGGATAAACTGTGTCTTGTAATAGGATATGAACGATGTAAAATACAATTATCATATTGATTTGGAGGAATGAAAAATGGAGAGAGTAGTGATTACTGGAATGGGAGTAGTTTCTCCTCTAGGCAACGACGTTCAAACATTTTGGAACAATTTGAAGAATGGACAATCTGGCATATCAACGATTGATACATTTGATATTACAAATCAAAAGACAAAAATTGCAGGTATTATTAAAGACTTCAATGCAGAGGAAGCGTTAGGTAAGAAAGAAGCAAGAAGTTTAGATCGTTTTGCTCAATTTGCCTTAGTTGCGGCAGAACAAGCATGGCAAGATGCCAATTTAGACCTCAATCAAATAGATGCAGAAAGATTAGGCGTATACGTCGGGTCAGGTATAGGTGGAATTGAAACTTTCATTGAAAATATTGATGCGCTTAGACAGAAAGGGCCACGAAGAGTTAGCCCAACTTTAGTACCTGCCATGATGGCTAATGCTGCTGCGGCTCAAATTAGTATTAAGTGGAAAGCGATGGGTCCTTCCATGTCACCTGTTTCAGCTTGTGCAATCGGAAATACAGCTATCGGAGAAGCATTTAGATTAATTCGTTACGGTGAAGTAGATGTTATGTTTGCAGGTGGAACAGAGGCTGCGATAACAGACTTATCAATAGCTAGCTTTGGGAATGCTACGGCATTATCAACAAGAAACGATGAACCTGCTATGGCTAGCCGTCCATTTGATGACAACCGAGATGGATTTGTTATGTCAGAAGGAGCAGGCATTCTTATTTTAGAATCGTTATCACATGCTTTAAAACGTGAGGCAAAAATATATGCAGAAGTAATCGGCTATGGTGCTAGTTCAGATGCACATCATATCGTCGCAACACATCCAGAAGGTAAAGGTGCCTATCTTGCAATGAAAACAGCATTAAAAAATGCCAATATAGTACCTGACGAAATTGATATTATTAGTGCGCATGCGACAAGTACAAAAGTAGGGGACATTTCTGAAACGATGGCTATTAAGCAGTTGTTTGGCAAACAAGCCTATCAAATCCCAGTAACAGCAAATAAATCAATGCTTGGTCATATGCTAGGGGCTGCTGGTGGAGCGGAGGCAATTGCTTTAGCAATGAGTTTAAAGGAAGGAATCATTCCTCCTACTATCAACTTAGAGCATCCCGACCCATTTTGTGATCTAGATTATGTACCAACTGTTGCTCGTCATGTGAATATAAATACCGGTTTATCTAACTCATTTGGCTTTGGCGGTCATAACGCAGCGATCGTTTTAAAGAAATATGAATGAATGTATTAATCAATTGATATAATTCTTTTCATACAGAAAATGAGACAGGATAGTAATAAAACTAATAAATAAAAAGCGTTGGAGCTATACGTCCAACGCTTTTTATTGTTCAAATATAAATGTCTTTATACGCTCGTTGCTTACAAATAATACCTGATTTTCTAAGTCTGAACTTGTAAACGTTATCAAAGAGATGCTATTTCACAGTTTAGACAAATTATAAAAATTAATATTTGTAGCCTATATGTATTGATTGCAAAGTAAATAGTATTTTTGTAGAATTACACTCACGGTTTAATTAAACTACTTAAATTAAACTATTCTGTTTAGAATATAAATTGGACAAACAGGTTTGTAGAAGGGGAGTACTAATTAAATGAAGTTTAAAGAGTTTTTGAAAACGAAGGGTGCAAAAGGCTCTATTTTTATGGGGATCTTATATGCGGTCTGTATGCTGGGTATCTTTTTACCAGGGTATACAGCAATACCGGGCAATATGGATCAATTACCGATTGCCATTATTAATGATGATAAAGGGGAATATGGCGCTCAAATAGCTGATAGTTTAACTGAACAACTACCATTCGAGGATATTCAAACAGACATCTCAAATAAAGAGGCTATAAAAGATTTAGAAAAAAACGACTTAGCTTTAGTTGTTCACATTCCAGAGACGTTTTCAGCTGATTTACAAAAAGGAGATGTATCATCTAGCATTGATTTCTCAATTAATGAAGCTGGTGCAACAGCAGTGTCATCTTCTATGCAACAAATTGTCATGCAAATTAATGCACAACTAAGTGCACAATTTTCACAACAAACAGCTCAAGGAATTTTAATGAACTTACATGTTCCAAAAGAGCAAGCAGCAGAATTAGCGGCGCAAATTGAAAATAGTTATGTAGGAAATATTGTGACATTGAACGACGTGCCAGATGGTATGCATAACAATATGTTACCAATGTTTTTAACAATGGCAATTTATGTTGGGGCTATGATTGGTGCGATGCAATTAGTAGGTGCGTTTAAAGCGAGTCGTGGGAAAGCAACGAAAACACGTTTATTTATCTACATGCAATTAACATCGATTATTATCGGTATGTTAGCTGGGTTAGTATCAACAGGAATGTCATTTGCCATCAATGATTTATCTGGAGCAGATTCATTCTTCCAAATTTGGGGTCAACAAATTCTAAACTATTGGGCATGCTTTAACTTCACTGCAGTTTTTGTTTTATTAATTGGAGAAGCTGGTATGATTGTAAACATTCCAATTCTATTAATCCAAACAATCGCCAATGGTGCTACAATCTCTCGTGATATGATGTACTTACCTTATAAATGGATGAGTCACATTTCACCAATGTATTATTCTGTTCAAGCATACTTTAACAGTATTTTTGGTAGTGTGAGTGCGGCTCCGTTCGTTTTAGGATTAACAACAGTTGGCTTTGTGGCAATGGTCATTAATGTTCTTATTGTTGGGATCCTTCATAAACCACTACCAGTAGCTGTGGAGAAGTAGTTTTTAAGAATTTATCAAAGGATTAAAATTCTGATGAAGTAAATCGTTAGTTTTGATAAAATAGAACTAATATTTGCCTAAGGAGCTGAAACAATGGCAATTCAAATTTTCATTCTTAGCAAGCTTATGGAAGGCGATAATTATCCTTATAATTTAAAAAAACAGATCTCAGAATTACAGTCCCTTGATTCGATAAATGGTTTGACGGAAAGTAAGCTGTATTATCATATTGAATCATTAGCAAAACAAGGGCTAATTGAGACGAAAGAAGTTATAAAAGAGGATAATCGACCTGATAAGCATGTCTTTTCTATTACGGAAAAAGGGCGCGATGCCTTGCCAAAAAAGATTTATAAATCCCTTGAAAATGCAAATACAATAGGCGATATGGTGATTGGTTTAGCAAATATGAAACATGTTGATCGTGATAAAATCATTCATATTTTAGAAAAAAAGTTAAGCGGTATGCATTCAAAATGGGACAATCTTTTTAAAATGGACAGACATCATTTAGTTAAACCTGGTGTAGAAGTACTGGCGGATTTTGTTAGCGACTATGCGAATTTTAGAATACAAGGCTCTATCCAGTATTTAGAAAAATTAATTGAGCATGTTCGAAAAGAAGAAATATAAGAAAAAGACTATTTGCTATTATTGTAAATAGTATCAGCTTGTCGACAAAAGGGATTAAGATTTCTATTCTTAATCCCTTTTGTTATTTTTATTGTAAAAAATGGGTTCTTACTTTCGTCTTGTCATACACTTCGAGCATCCCCTCTCTATGAAGCTGTTTGCCATGTCCAAGTAGCAATTATAATAGACTGCTAGCAATACATATAAAGTTGATTGGATTGGAGTGGAGGGCGGGCGCGACTCCTGCTCAGAAAGCACAGTACGTAAGACGCAACAGACCACGCGTTAGCGAGGGTTGAGGCTTACGATGTACCCGCAGAAAGTGACCGACCGTAGTGGAAATCAACTTTAGTAGACCTCTAAATTTATTTAATAATTAAAGCAGACGACTATCGTATATAATCATAAGTGCGATAATTGTACTGTATTTTCACTTTTTCCTTCGAAAGAGCGTGTTGACACTAGTTGATTGGAGCGGAGGGCGGGCGACTCCTGCGGGAACGCACAGTACGTAAGACGCAACAAACCGCGCGTTAGCGAGGGTTGCGGCTTACGATGTGCCCGCGGAAAGCGCCCGCCCGTAGTGGAGATCAACTGCAGTAGTCTTCTCCTATTTTAGTTTTAAATAAAAAAGACTATTTACGATATTGTAAATAGTCTTTTTTTGTAATGGATAATCATCTCGTACATAAATTTCGGTTGCTATATAATAGAATAGTCGAGTTCCAAATATCGTATCTAATTGTAAAAGAGACATCAATAATCATAAATATATACATTAAGTTAGAGAAATATATTAAAAATTATTAAATATTGAGTTTATAGTTTTATATTTAAACCAGAAAAATGATTTAAAGTTTAGTTTTATAAATCCAATATAGGTCTTTAACTACACTTCTTTTACAAATACTTTTAATATATACAAGAAATTTGTAAAATAAAATGAAATTTGTGTTTTAATAGATAGTAGAAAGTGAGTCTTTAAGCTTAAGTAATAAGATGGCCAAAATACATAAATAGGAGTAATAAAAAACAATGAAATCAACACAATTAAGGCTAAAGCATTTAATAATGGGTTTAGCTATGGCAGCATTTTTTCTTACAAGTATCGGTAGCTTATGGAGCGGCTATCGCATGAATGTTGATTCGATAAAGGAAAATTCGCTTGAAACCAATCGTGTATATGCACATAAATTGGCAACTACCGCAAGTGCATACTTAGAAGAAGCCTTTCAAATTTTAGGATATAGTGCGGACAATATAGAATCTATCATGAACGATGAGGCTGCCTTGGATCGGGAAACAGATCGATTAAAAATGCAAAATAATATGTTTAACTCAGTCGTTGTGTCCAATGCGGATGGTTTAGTATTGTCTGTATCACCGCCTTCTGTAGATGTTAAAGGTAAGTATTTAACTTCTGCAGGGGGGAAAGAGGCGTTATCTAAAAAAATCCCTCTAGTATCTAAACCATATGAAGGCATAACAGGAAGACTTATTATCTTTATTTCATACCCTATATTTTCAGCGGAAAATAAATACTTAGGAATGGTAGCAGGTACAATTTATTTAAAGGAAAAAAATGTATTTAACTTGCTGTTAGGAGAGCATTATTACCATGACGGTTCGTATGTTTTTGTAGTAGATGCAGATGGACGTATTATTTACCATCAAGACCCAACACGCATTAACGATGTTGTCATAAAAAATAAAGCTGTTCAAGAAGTTGTCTCTGGAAAAAATGGCGCAAAGCTAGTAACGAATACAAAAGGGGTAGAGATGCTGGCAGGATATAGCTCCGTGCCGCTAGCAGGGTGGGGAGTCGTTTCCCAAAGACCGTTAGATGTAGCACTCGAGCCTTCGTTCGATCGAGTACAAGATGTAGCGATTAAGGCTATCCCTCTTATGTTATTATCAATCATTATTTTACTATGGACAGCTGCGCGAATTGCCCGTCCACTGCAACAGTTAGCAACGTTAACGGAAGAAAGTTTAGATTCACGAAATGTAGAAGGGTTAAAGTCCGTACGCAGTTGGTACTTTGAAGCGTATTATTTAAAGAGTGCGCTTATTCGAAGTTTGTCCTTTTTGCAGGGGCAAGTATCCTATTTTAAAGATCAATCGACAACAGATCCTTTAACTGGTGTCACGAATCGACGCACAATGGATGCTATGCTATATGAATGGCAGAATAAACATATGATGCATTCGATTATTTTACTTGATTTAGATCATTTCAAGAGCGTTAATGATACCTATGGTCATGCAGTAGGAGATAAAGTACTGCAATTTTTAGCAAAAAATATGAAAGCTGTAGCACGGGAACACGATATTTGCTGTCGATATGGTGGAGAGGAATTTATTATCTTATTGCCTAATACGTCTGTTGAAGAAGCAGTAATTGTAGCCGAAAATTTAAGACAACAATTAGCAAATACGAATAGCCCATGTGGACGTCCAGTAACATTATCAGCTGGGGTTGCGGAGTATCCGAAAATGGCTAGTACGACAGAAGCCCTTTTTGAAGCTGCAGATGGTGCACTGTATCTTGCTAAGCAAGCGGGGCGAAACCAAGTGAAGATTGCTGGAAAAGAATATTGCAGCCTATAGAGAGAAAAGCGATGAGACAAAAAGTGTCTCATCGCATAAAAAATTAATAACCCATACCCATGCCCATATGTTTATGGTGACCCATATGGTGCTGTGGCATATGGCAGTGATTGTGTGGCATACCGCATAGTGTGTGGTTTTCACAGCATTCGTTTACTACGTTTTCAGTGCATGGGAAGTAGTATTGATGATCAATGATATGTTTGTTAACTGTTGTGATATGTGCTGGCTGAACGTGTGGTACAACTGTATGGATATAATTTGTGCGAACATATTGCTCTGGTGGTGAAAATTGTGGTGGGTCAAATTGTGTTGGCATTGTTTGTGGTGGGCAGCATTGTGGTCCTCTTCCATGGTGACGCTTACGATTAAACATGTTATTACCTCCTGTTTTGATAAGTTGTGGTTCATAATTAACATATGAGATGTAAGACTAAGTGGTCTATTTGTATGCCTATTAGGGGCTAGTTAAATCTCTTAACTGCCACAGAGCAGTGAAATTTCATGGCATGTGATGTTTATTTGCCAAAAAGGAATGCTGTATTTGGGGGATTTATCTATTTGGGAAAATCATTTATCGATGGATACAGCCAAAAAGTGAAAAAATTAAAGCTTCTGAATATAACAAGAGCAGCTTTTCTTTTTAGTCGTATATATTGAAACGCCTAGAGAAAAAGGATAGTTGTCGTCAGTCTTGGCGACAGAACTATCCTTTATTTTTATGCTTGATACCAATTTTCATCAAAATTCAGCTGTAACATTTTACCAAAAGCAACACCGAACTGAATAAAACCTCTTCCTCTTGCAGTAATAATCGCACCATCCTGGACGATTAAATCGTCAGAGTAATAGTTAAGGTCAAAAACCCCTAATTGCTTCATACTTTCAAGTGACAAGCCGACTGTATAGTTTTTGCCCTTTAATACACCAGCCTTAGCTAAAAGGTATGGAGAGCTTGAAATACTAGCAATGATTGCTCCATTAGCACTCATTTTTCTAATAAAATCGATTAGCTCTTGCGCATCAACTAATGTCATAATGTCCAAACAGCCAGGTAATAACAGACTATCAAACTCTTCTAAATTGACTTCGCATAGTTGTATATCCGCTAAACAAGATAAACCTGACTCACCTTTAATGCTGCTTTTATTATTTAAACCAATTGTCACAATGGGTTTATTCCCTTGCATTAATATTGATAATGCAACACTTAATTCATATTCACTAAATTGCGGGTATAACAATACAGCAGTTTTTTTCACTTCAATTACCTCCAATATGTTCCGGGAACAATATTGATTTTACAATATATTGGAAATTTAGTGTATAATATATAAAAAAGATGAAGGACATAAACTATAAAAATGATGAGAAATGTAATGTTTGTAACGTTTGTTTTCATAAGTATGCTTTTCTTAGCGGGCTGTTCAAAAAGTAGCTATAGTACAGCAGATGCCATTGAAAAAGGGGATATTACGGTTACACCAAGTGAAGTTCACAACCTTGAGCGTTTTGAGCAATTTTTGCAGAGCATAACAAAGCAGCAAGAGGACAAGATTCGGGTGACATCCTTTACCATCGAAGGTGATCCTATTTTTCAGGATTTACATTATGATGGGGACAACATTCAATATTCATACGATAACACGAATGATGCATTCGGTGGGCAAGATAAAGGAGTTAAGACAGAAATTTGTACAACAATAACTAGCAAAGGTAAGAGGCAAAGCAAAACAGAATATTATATTGCTGGTTGTGAGGACCATTCCGATTATTATCTATTGGGGGTAAGCGATCGCTGATAAGATGTCCTGAATCGCCAATAGCATCGAGGGAATCGCCAATAAAAAGAAGCGAATCGCCACTAAGATCGAAGAAATCGCCATTAAAATGCCGCGAATCGCCAATAACACCAAAGCAACCGCCAATAAGATATAGAACAAAGGAGATAGGCTATTGAAAAACATTGTGACTTTGATGTGCCTGCTACTATTGTTATTGTATTTTTATAAGACACCAATGTTAGATACTAAAGATGCGGTTTTAAAGGCAGAAATGTATTTAAATAATCCTCCTCAACATACGTATACTGCGCAAATGAATGTCAATGTAAAGGAACTGACTACTGAACAAATAAATACACAATTGCACAATCAAACTGGCATGTTAAATCGAATGTTTAACCGTAAAGAATGGGTAATTATGCTGCAATTTGATAATAGAAATCCAACTGTCGTGATAGATGCTCATAATGGGAAACTAATTCAAATAATAGGAGCAACCAATTAGTTTACAAAAAATATCAAGAGCTTCTGGAAGCCCTTGATATGCTACTACTATATTATTGTATGAATGGTATTTTCTTTACTTATTGCCATTATCAATTAGCAATACAACGCTCGTAATGTGTGAGTTAATTCATAATATCATCAATAGTTAAAGTAGTGTACTTCAATACATTTTTTAAATGTAACTCATTTCTAGACCACGCATCATATTTTTCATACAATAAACCGATTTCATGATTTGGTAACTCGGTAAGTGCTGAATATGAATAGCCATATTGCGGATAATCGACATCATACTTGTGATTCCAGTCGATTGTATTTGTAGCTTGATTGATGAATCCTACCCATAACTGTCCATTTCTTCGGCCATTTGTGGAATTCGGGGTACTTAATATTACTGCCTCTTTGCCATTTATTAGCTGAGAATATTTAATAATCGATAGTTGTGTACCATAAGAGGTATTTTCCACGATGTCTAGATATTTCACTTCACTCCAACTATCTCCACTATCTAAACTCGTCATATAGCCTATTTTGCCTGTTGTCGTTCTTAAATACGTTTGAATGACACCTGGTTTAATTTCCACCATTTGTGCTTCGGCAGTTGCATTAGTAAACGGCAGTGGAGCGGTTTTATGTGTCCAAGTTAGCCCATTGTCGTCGCTAATAATATATACCATTTGCTTACTTGCATATGATGAAAAAATAATACGATTCGTGTCTGCTAACACCAAACCTTGTCCAGGGCTTAAGTATGAAGCGTTCGAATTTAATCCAAGGAAAGGCGGTAATAATAGCGGTGCATTCCAAGTTTCTCCTGAATTATCACTTGTCGTATAGCCTATATAGTTCGTAGGTGTAATTTTTAATAAGGAATCTTTGTAAAAGATATTCATTTTCACTTGATTGCCATTTTTGTACTCAATGAGATTACCATTTTCAAACTTGACAGAGTACTGCTCTACATTCAAATATTCATTGTTCTTTTTTATATTGTAGTAATTATCCACACTATATTCAGTTGGTGTATTTGAAATATCATTATAAATTACACCGTTTTCACGAATGGAATAATTATATGCCGATTCAGAGCCATATTTCAATTTTAGATAGAACTGTCCATTTATTGATTTGTAGCCTGAATCCGTTTTTAATGCATTTTGATTTCCAATACCAGCTGGCATAAAATCAGACATCAAAATGACCTTATTATTCTGTTTATCTTGCACTAATGCAGAATCTATAAAAGAAGCACTACCACTTATCTGAATATTTTTACCTACGTCATCTCTAGGCCAATCAATTGTTTGCTCTGCATAGTCATCAAATTTTAAGGCTAGTTTGGGATTGGACCATGTAACCCCATTATCATCGCTATATGAGGTTGCAATGTTTATTTTGCTTTTAGAATCATGTGTCCCTCCGTATCTAGCATCCACACTAGCAAGAACTCTCCCATTACTTAGCGTATATAAAGCAGGAATTCTGAAAAAATTCGCTTTTGTTGCATCCCCAGCCTTGAAAATTAAATTGTCCGTAGTTGCATTGGTTGTGTCATTTGTTAGTTGGGCATCAGCTAGAGCTTCATTATAGATTTTGAGTGACTCTATTTCTCCATTAAATTTAAAGTCTAGTGCCCCTGCTCGATTTACGCCACCTAAAACAATGGAATTTGCGCCAGTAATGTTGTTAATCGCTTTAAACAATGAAACCTTACTTTCCACAACTTTTTCACCATTTGCATACAACGTGTAACTTCCTTGTTGTGCGTTGGATACAAACGCTACAGTGTTAGACACTTCTCCATTCTCATCCTTGCCCCATAGAGATGCAGGCCTTGCAATCAAATAATTTATATTTGCATTAGCATCTCTAACTTCAACACCCAATTCACCGTTATTTCGTAAAAAAATATCAAAATAATTATTTTTATAGCCAGTGTTTTTATTTGATATTCCAAACAAAGCTTGCAATGCATTTTGATTGTTTGACTTAAACTTAATGATTATTGTAGAACTTTCCGATGTGAGTGCTTGTTGTAGTTCATTCGTTACATCTAATCCCTGGTTATTTAACACTATATTATTTTTTTCAAAAATTGGTGTACTAACAGTTTGTATTTGATTACTTGTAACATTAGTTTCTGCACTTGCATAAGTTGGACTTACTTGACCAAAACCTAGCCCTAAGAGCAGTGTAGAAATACCGATTACTTTAAAAGGATATTTCATATTAAGCCTCCTCGTATTTTTTAGATTGTCCAATATTTACGCTATACTCCTACAGGCTAAATTTGTAAAGCGAAAGTTAGAACATTTTAGCTGTAAGTTACTAGATTTGTTTTCCACAGTAAAAGACAAAAATGAATAGTACCACCTCCATACAAAATTAACGCATAAAACTTATTGAGTAATAAGTATTTAGACCTACATATTGCAGTGTAGGAATATATTTTTCTCAAATGAAATGCGTACACAAGTGAATTATACATATATTCCGAAAATTCTCAACATTAACATTTTTAAAGAATGCTTAATAAAAGCACCTAGTTATTCACACTAAAAAAGCTATGAAACCATACATTGCTTACAATTTTCCTTAGAAGCAATGGATGAGAAGATGTTGGTTTTTGGTGGATTTTTTTTTCAAAAATTTAAAATATAAAGAAAATTATTTACAATTAAATTTTAATTTGGTATATTTCAGTTGAAAGCGTTAACAGATAAATAATGAATATTGGGAGGGTGAAAAATGACATTAGAGAGATTAAAATGAATTTTTCCAGCTTTTTATGCTTGTTATGACGATGGGGTATGCATGTGTTCTGCTGTTAGAGAACTGGGAAATATAGTTAGTGGAGTTTGGATCTCAAATGAAAACTTACATTATTTGCATACCTAGGAACATCGTTAACAAAGGAATGTATGACGTTTGCACGCTGTCCTTTAACTGGATATTTCTGAAAGTTCAGTCATATGGCATGCCTAATCTATCTAGTAAGAAGTTGATAGAAATTAAAACGGGTATTGGTGCGTTCCATGTTCTCATGGGAAGTGTAAGTGCTCCATTGAAGAAATTCCAGCAAGGAATTACATACTAATTGAATCGATGGAGCAATTGCTAATTGTAATACAAGCATTGTTATAAATTTGTTCTTTTCATACTTAAAAATATTTAATGGGAGGTATTTGAATGAAAAAGAAATTGTTAGTGCTGTTTGCCGTATTAGCTATGATGATTACTACTGGTTGTAGCAGTGGAGAAAAAGAAGCAACAGCAAACCAAAGCTCTTCAGGGGAATTTGAAGGGGAAATCACAGTTTGGCATTCCTTCACACAGGGACCAAGACTAGAATTTATGCAAGCAGCTGCAGATTCATTTGTGAAAGAACACCCGAAAGTAAAAATAAAAATTGAAACGTTTGCGTGGCCTGAATTTTATACGAAATGGACGACTGGTTTGCAATCTGGACAAGTTCCAGATGTGAGTACAGCATTGCCAAACCATGTCGTTGAATTAATCGATGTTGATGCGCTTGTACCATTAAATGATGTCATTGACAGCATTGGTAGGGATCGTTTTTATGAAGCTCCGTTACAAGAAGGAACAGTGGATGAAAATAATTACTCGATACCATTGTATTCTCATGCCCAAGTGATGTGGTATAGAAAAGATTTATTAGAAGAAGCAGGATTGGAAGTTCCAAAAACATGGGATGAACTATATGAAACTGCTAAAAAGTTAAATAATGCGCCTGATGTGTATGGATTATCAGTGCCAATGGGATCTGGCGACATGATGGCAACACGATTCTTGAATTTTTATGTTCGTTCTGCTGGTGAAACGTTAATAACGAAAGATGGAAAAGCAAACTTAACAAGTAAAGCCGCAATTGATGGTATTAATTACTGGATAAATATGTATAAAGCGACATCGCCTGAAGGTTCAGTCAATTATAAAGTATTAGATCAAGCTAATTTATACTATCAAGGAAAAACTGCGTTTGACTTTAATAGCGGTTTCCAAATCGGCGGAGTGGAAACGAATTCTCCACAGTTGCTCGATAAAATTGATGCTGCGCCAATGCCAAAAATTAATGCGAATGATCCAGAAAACGGAATTGAAACATCTAACATTCCAGTTGTAGTGTGGAAAAATAGTAAGCACCCTGAAATTGCTAAGGCATTTGTAGAAAGCTTATATGAAAAAGAAGAATACATTAAGTTCTTACATTCAGTGCCAGCAGGTATGCTACCAGCTTTAAAAGACATTGCTGAGGACCCAGAATTCTTAAATAATCCGACTATCCAGAAATTTGATAATGCTGTAAAAGTTATTAGCGCAGCCGTAGATAAAGGGACTGCAATCGGTATGGAGAACGGTCCTACCTTACAATCAGGTATTATCGTGAGTCAAGGCGTTATTGAAAAAATGTTCCAGGATATCGTTCTTAAAGATGTACCTGTAAACGAAGCTGCTGAAAAGGCCGAAAAGGAATTAAATGACTTATTTAAGATGTTAGGTAAATAAGCAGGGCTCGGAATACACAACTTACGACGCTCTCATGAATTATGAGAGCGTTTGTTTTTTAACTTGTATCACACTTCTTTAAGTGTGCGATGACTCTATAAAATCTGGGGACAATTACGCTGAGGCGTTATTGATAACACAGATCTATACATAACAGGAAAGGAGACGAGACATGGAAAAAAAACTTAAGTCTTTTAATTGGACAGGTATGCTGTTCGTTTTACCTTCTGTACTAATAGTTATTTTACTATTAATCTATCCAATCTTTTCGAGTATCTATTTTAGTTTTACTTCGAAAAATTTAATCCGTCCATTTTATGACTTTGTATGGTTAGAAAACTTTAAATTTGTATTAACCAATCCAGATTTTTATAGGGCTTTTATGAATTCAATAAAATGGACTGTTTTGTCGTTAGCAGGGCAATTATTTATTGGTTTTACTGCTGCATTAGCCTTAAATAGAATTCCAAAATTCACCGGACTTTATCGAACTTTATTGATAATTCCGTGGGCATTTCCAGCAATCGTCATTGCTTTTTCATGGAAATATATTCTAAACGATGTATACGGATTTTTACCAAATTTACTTACTAAACTCGGAATAACAGACGCAAATATTAACTTTCTAGCTAATCCAGATTTAGCTTTTATCGTTGTAGTATTAATAAATATTTGGTTTGGAGCACCGTTGTTTATGGTTAATATTTTATCTGCTTTGAAGACGGTTCCATCAGAACAGTACGAAGCAGCCCAAATGGATGGGGCATCATCATTTCAAGTATTTTGGCATATTACGCTAAGACATATTCGTGTCGTTATCGGGTTATTATTAGTTTTAAGAACGATTTGGGTCTTTAATAACTTTGACATCCTATACTTAATTACTGGAGGGGGACCTTCAGATATTACGACAACACTGCCAATCTTTGCATTTAAAGCAGGATGGGGTATGAAGCAGCTTGGAGTCGCTTCTGCCATTACCGTCATACTATTATTATTTTTACTTGGTATTTGTTTCTTGTACTTTAAATTACTCGATAAATGGGAAAGGGAGGATCGATGATGGTAGGAAAAAGCAAACTATCTACAACACTGAATTATATTTATTTGACTTTATTAGCCATCGTGTCGGTCTTCCCGTTACTTTGGATTATTTTATCGTCAGTAAAGTCCTCAGGGGAAATGGCTAATAATCCACTGTCGTTCTTTCCTGAAAAAATAACATTTGATTACTATTTCAGAGTGTTAAATGACTTATCGTTTACTACCAATATAAAAAACAGCTTATTAGTATCTTTTTCAGCTACATTCATTACCATCGTAGTGTCCGCGTTAGGGGCATATGGCATTGTTCGTTTCTTTCCAAAGGCAGGAAAGAAAATGACGAAAATCTTAATCACTACTTATATGTTCCCGCCTATTCTTTTGGCAGTCCCATATTCGATTATTATCGTATCTGTAGGTCTAGTAAATACATGGACGGGGCTAGTCATAACATATCTTTCCTTTTCAATTCCTTATGCGATTTGGATGCTTATTGGATTCTTTCAAACCGTGCCATTAGAAATAGAGGAAGCTGCAAAGGTAGATGGAGCAGGGATAGTGCGTACCTTTGTGCAAGTCGTGCTACCAATTGTAGCACCAGGTGTAGTGGCAACTGCTATTTATACCTTTATCAATACATGGAATGAGTTTTTATTTGCCTTGCTGCTTATTAATAGTTCTGAAAAGATGCCAATATCAGTGGCATTGTATTCCTTAACAGGTTCAGAAGTATTGGATTGGGGAGAAATGATGGCCGCATCAGTGATTGTCATTTTGCCTTCTATTATATTCTTTATGATTATCCAAAATAAGATTGCAGGCGGTTTATCGGATGGTGCAGGAAAATAATAATTGTTTAAATTGAGAGGAGAATAAATATGAGTCAAATCAACTATGGAGTAGTAGGAACAGGCTATTTTGGAGCAGGTCTTGCAAGAATACTTAACAGTTTAGAAGATGCGAAGATTGTAGCGGTATATGATCCAAATAATGCAGAGGTTATAGCAAAAGAACTAGATTGTGAGGTAGAACCTAATGTCGAAGCATTGTGTCAACGAGCAGATATTGATGCGATTATTATAGCTTCCCCTAATGGATTTCATAAGCATCCCGTCTTAAGCGCTGCACAAAATAACAAGCATGTATTTTGTGAAAAACCAATTGCCTTATCCTATGAAGATTGTAATGAGATGATTGAAGCTACGAAACAAAATGGCGTTACATTTATGGCAGGTCATGTCATGAATTTTATGAACGGGGTACGTACAGCTAAAAAATTGATTAACGAAGGTGAAATTGGTGAAATTCTTTTCTGTCACGCAGAACGTAATGGCTGGGAAGAAGCACAAAAAGAAGTAAGTTGGAAAAAGCAAAGGGAACTTTCTGGTGGTCATTTATATCATCATATTCATGAACTTGATTTTATTCAGTTTTTAATGGGTCCAGCTAAACGTGTGTCAATGGTTGGGGGAAATGTTGCCCATCAAGGGGAACAATTTGGTGATGAAGATGATATGTTATTAATTACGCTTGAATTTGAAAATAAACGATTTGCAACATTACAATATGGGTCTGCCTTTAGATGGAGCGATCATTATGTGAAAATCCAAGGAACAAAAGGTGCCATTTTAATCGATTTGCAAGATGTAAAAGTAGTTTTAAAAACACCAGAAAAAGAAGAAAGATATTTATTGCATGAATCAAAAGAAGAGGATGAGGATCGTACTAGAATTTATAGTGGGCTAAAGTCTGACCAAGCGATTGCCTATGGTAAACCAAATCAAACACCACCAATGTGGCTGCATTCGATTATGGAGAAAGAGATGAAGTATTTCCATAGTATTATGCAGGGGGCAGAGGTTGAAGAGGAGTTTATTCCTTTATTGGACGGTACTGCTGCGAGAGCATCAATTGCTACTGCAGATGCCCTTACATTGTCTCTAAATGAAGATCGAAAAGTAAGTGTTGAAGAGATAGTATCTAAAGGAGTTTTTCAAAAGTAAGATTGAATGTAGAATGAATCGATGCGAATGGGGCATTATCAATGGGCAGCCTGTAAAGGACAAGCTTATGGTAATGCCCTTTTTTTAACTGCATGTAGACAGTAAAAAAAGGTCTAACTATGCAACGTACATACTTATACGATAGAAAAACACCTCCTAATTGAAAGTTAAGGTATTTATACCTGAATTCAATCGAAGATGCTTTTAATTTGATCTATGCTGTTAGGAGTAGCCCCTTGTTTTTTTTCTTAACACGTCTCCATAAAAATAACATATAAACAAATAGGACAATAATGATAATATACGCTGTTAGCATAGAACTTTCAGCATTCCCCATAAAGTTGAAGAAATTGTTAAAACCATGGAAGAGAATTGTCAAAATAATGGATTGGCCATCGATAATCAGTAATGAAAGAACAAGACCTACAAGAAGGGCATAAATAATTTGAATGATGGTATCTTCAACCGATTGCCCTCCAATTAGTTGCAATGAATGTGTGATGCCAAACAGTATGCTCGAAATCCATACGGCAACAAAGGTTCCTTTTGGTTGCAACATGCGAAGTAGGATGCCTCTGAAAATTGTTTCTTCAATAAATGCAACGATAAACATTTGCATCATAAACATAAGAAGTAAATCACTAATCGATTCGAAATTTAAACCTTTTGTGCCAATTAAAATAATACATAACACAATAAGAAGCGGTGAGAATACTATAATATTTTCTTTATTGATTGCAACAAAGAAGTAATGGCTCCATTTCTTTTTGATAGCAATATAAAGGAAGAGGCCAACTGCTAAAGGAATCAAAAAGGCAAATTGTAGAAACGGGCTAGATGGCTGTTGAATGGATACGTAGGCGCCATTTGCAACATAGAAAAATATAAGAAGCATTTCTAATCCAATAATTTTAAAAATGAGTTTTTTCATTTTGTTGATTCCCTTCAAGGTTAATGTTTTTACTTTTCTTTATTTAATGTTTTCATGCGCCGTTTTATGATGGAATTGCAGAAGCTTTTCGTAATGCACTTGATATTATGATATAGATGAAAATAATAATAACTAGTAAGCTAGCGATGATAGTAAAAGCAGAAACCTTTGATACTAATTCAAATAGCGGTGTATACCATTCGAAAATGACCATTATGATCGGAATCAACGCAAGTACACCAATAAAGCTGTAGCCACCTAATGTTCCGAAGCGGTAAAAGACGACATTTAAAAGTAAGCTTGAAATTAGACAGAGTAGAAGTAACACAGTATCCATAGACATTGTTAAAAAAAATGAATCCGAATTGTCGAAAAGTAAAATAGGGTGAACAATAACCATATTTTCATAATCAAATAGGTTAGAAACGAGGGTAATGATTTTATGTGAACAAGCGATCACGAATGCACCCGCAAAGCTCCAAATGATGAAAAACAAGCCAACGTTACACACATACTGCATACGACTTAGGCCAAGCTTTAAAAAATAGGGCAATGTTTTATTTAATATTTTTGCCCCCATCGTACTATAAAAAATATAGACAGGTATTGAAATAGTCATGACAAAGGATACATACTGTCCAAAAAAGGTATCAATAAAAAATGACAGTATGACGATTGAAAACAAAATGCACCAAAAAATAATATTACTTTTTTTATAGCTTTGAAAAAGGACGTATAAGCTACCCTGTACTGTCTTCATTTTACTAACCTCGCTTTCTGCTGCTTACTTAAATACACCAATAGGTCTTGTAAAGATACATTTTCTAGTGTGATGTTGTCATCTTCAATAGCCTGACCACTAGCATACACAACGGCTGTCATCTCCTGCATAAAACTATGCTTATAAATTACTTCTAGGTTTTTGATTGCGAGCTCGACATCCTGTGCGCTTCCTTTTACTGCAACAATATACTTTTCCCATTCCTCCGCTGTTTTTTGAAGTAATAATTCACCTTCATGGAGGATAAGAATTTCCTCGAACAATTTACTAGCTTCATCTATTAAATGCGTTGATAAAAGAAATAGCCTTGGATTTTCTATTTGTTGTTCGATTAATAAATCATAAAAAGTATTTCTAGCAGCTGCGTCTAATCCAATGTAAGGCTCGTCGAAAATCGTGATTGAAGCATTACTGGCAAACCCTGTAATAATACCGAGTGCAGATACCATCCCTTTGGAGAGATTGCGCACCTTATCTTTTGGATTAAGAGCAAACACTTGAAGTAGTTCATTTGCAAGCTGTCCATCCCACTTTGGATAGAAGAAACTATTAGTCTTTAAACTTTGCGCAACTGTCATATCTTCTTGAAAATTCCCACTCTCTGCAACAAAACAAATGTCTCGTAATATAACAGGGGCATTAAAAACATTCTCGTCATTGACACAAATTTGCCCTTCATTTGCAGAAATAAGCCCTGCTAAAAGGTTTAAGAATGTTGTTTTACCAGCGCCATTATGGCCTAAAAAACCTATAATTTTTGGCCCTTCAATAGTAAACGATATATTTTTTAAAGCATGCTTCTGCTTATATAATTTGCTTACATTTCTCACATCGATTTTCATAAGTTATCCCCTCTGTAACATATTTTGTAATTCTTCACCTGAGATACCTAAACGAATTGCCTCTTTTTTCAACGGTTCAATATGTTGTGCAAAGAAGATTTCCTTACGTTCTGCTATTAAAATCCTTCGTGCGTCTGTACTAACAAACATGCCTACGCCTCGTTTTTTATAGATGACACCCTTTTCCACTAATTCGTTCACACCCTTTCCTGCTGTTGCAGGATTTATTTGATACTCCTTGGCAAATTCATTTGTCGATGGAATGCGATCTTCAGAATGGAGATGCCCATCAAGAATTGCATCTTCAATCCGTTCCCGAATTTGTTGGAAGATTGGTTTTTCGTTGCTTAAAGAATAAATCACAATCCACCTCCTAGTTAATTGGTTCGTTACTTGTGTAACTAACCATACAACGTAGTAGTTAAATTGTCAAATTTTTGTTGGTAAATTTTTATAATTATTGTATTTGTACAGAACAAATAGCAGTTGGAATTGTGGATTTTGAAATTGAAGGTTTTCTTATTGAAAGTCAAGCTAAAGATATTGAAACAGCAATAAATGAATGGAAAGAATACTACGATATGTCCGATTCTTAAATAAATTTGTTTCGCACCATCTTTGAGAGAAATAAGTAATCCCACGGGAGAAATTAACGAGGGCTTTACTTGAAGAACATTGACTTGCATAGCAGCTTTTTTCTTCTTCTTCTAACGATGATATGTAACTTTTGGTAGACAATTTATGTCTATATAAAAGAGGTGGGTGAATTGAACATAAAAAAGTTATTCTATGGTTTGATTGCATTAGCTTTATTCATGATTACAGGGTGCAATATTCAAGGAGGAACTACAACAGTATCAATTGACAGTATAGATGCCGAAGAAGTTTTAACATTAGATTCTGATGCTGATATTTTTCAGTATGATGGCGTTATCTACAAAACTAATATTGATTGGGTTGAAGAATTGTCTTTAACAAAAGATGTTCAAATCGGTGAAATAAAAACAAAAAATGATGCTAATACAGATTTTAAAGATGAGATGTCGAATAAACTTCCTGTTGGGACAAAGATTTTTTCGACTAATGAACGAGGAGATATTTTAATTGTTGAATCAAACGGAGAAATCAAAAAATATCTTGCAATTGTTGAAGGGTAAACAAATTATTTTGTTCAACAAACGGGCGCGTTTATTTAGGAACGCGTCTTTTTCTTTTAAAGGGCCATTTAGTGGAAGAAGGTTTTTAAATAACTATGATGAAATATGTTAACAAAATAAAATCGATGAAAGAGGTTTAAATGCTATGAAAATGTTTTTTGATCAATCATTCTTTTATGTGGAAGACTAGGGTTGATTGCAATTGTTGTACTTTAAGCAAATAACAATCCGGATTACAATGGCATTACAGGAGTTTATAGTTTACACTTTGTTCCTGAATATAGTAGATTTTATTTTGTAGAATGTTTAGAGGGAGGGGAACTAACTTGGAAATCACAACAGAAAGATTAATAATTAGACCTTTTAAGAGTACTGATTTACAGGACGTATTTGCTATTTATAATAATGATGATACATGTAAATTCCTATTACATAATAAATGGACTCTAGAAGACATGCAGGAAAGATTTAATAAAAAGCTAGTGAACAGTGCACTGACGAAAGAATCAATGTTAAGTTTGGCTGTTATATACAAGACTAAAGTAGTTGGTGATCTATCCGTATGGTATACAGATATGAAAGATACAGTTGAGATTGGTTATAGTTTTTCAAATGAAGTAGCTGGGAAAGGTTTGGCTACTGAAGCAGTAAGTAATTTGCTCCATAAATTATTTAGTGAGTTTAATGTACATCGTATACAAGCTAATCTTGATGCACGGAATACAGCTTCACAAAAATTATGTGAACGGATAGGCATGAGAAAGGAAGCCCATTTCATACAAGATTTTTGGAATAAAAATGAATGGACAGATAGTATGGTATATGGAATGTTACCGTCCGATTTGAAGAAATAGACTTATTTATTTTATTGTGCTAATTGGTGCTTGCTTGAAAATCATTGAGTTGTGTGATCTTCCACAATCGGGCGCGATTCTGTAACAAGGTCAGTGCTCGTTTTCATTAAAAGACCAGATTGTTAAATAACATTTGTTGTAATATTTCCTTTAGAATTTATATTTACATAACAAATTGTCATATATAATTTAAGTGGGTTATGAAGAAATTTTGAAAATTATATTGACAAAATATTTTTTTTCTGTAAAATGAAAAACAATTCGAAAATATTTGTATAGAACAAAGGCTATGAAAAGAAATAGTATCAATTATTTTTACGAACAGAAAGTTACCGGTTGATGAGAGGTGCATGTAAAACGATTGAGAATTCATCTTGGAGCCGTGTACCGAACAGATTATTCTAAGTAGGCTACGCCGGTAAGCACCCGTAATCATGTGCGAGAGTATCGTCAAATGACCGTACTTCTTAAGGTAAGTAATGTGAATTGCTTATAAATTAAAGGTGGTAACACGAGTTGAATCGTCCTTTTGGTTAATCCAAAAGGGCGTTTTTTTTTATTCCTTTTTTGAGCAAAGTATTTGAAAATCTAAACGTATTAGGAGTATGACATTATGAAAGACAATCATCAAGATTCACAGCTAAAGCGCGGATTAAGTACTCGTCACATGCAACTAATTGCATTGGGCGGATCCATTGGGGTCGGTTTATTTTACGGCTCTAGTTCAACAATTCAAATGGCTGGGCCATCTATTTTACTAGCTTATTTAATTGGCGGATTAGTAATTTTCACAATTATGCGTGCATTAGGCGAAATGGCAGTAGAGGAACCTGTATCGGGCTCTTTCAGTACGTACGCGGATAAATATTTAGGACGCTTTGCTGGGTTTTTATCTGGTTGGACGTATTGGTTCATGTGGATTGTCGTTGGCATGGCTGAATTAACAGTGGTCGGTGTATACATTAACTACTGGTTCCCTGATATTCCACAATGGGTAACTGCCCTTGTAGTCCTTTTTATTATGATGCTTGTAAACTTAGCAAATGTAAAAGCTTACGGAGAATTCGAATTCTGGTTTGCGATGATTAAAGTTGTTGCGATTATCGGTATGATCGTTCTAGGATTGGCTATTATTTTCTTCGGTGTCGGCAACCAAGGTGAAGCAATTGGCTTCGATAATTTATGGGCACACGGTGGCTTCATGCCGAACGGTTTCCATGGTATTTTAATGTCACTAGTATTAGTTATGTTCTCATTCGGTGGGGTTGAATTAGTTGGTATTTCTGCAGGAGAAGCAAAAAATCCTAGCAAGTCAATTCCTTCAGCTATTAACAACATCGTTTGGCGTATTTTAATTTTCTACATTGGTGCATTAGGCATTATGATGGTTATTTATCCTTGGAACGAAGTTGGTTCGGAAGGAAGCCCGTTCGTTCAAATTTTCGATTACGTCGGTATCCCTGCTGCGGCTCACATTATTAACTTTGTTGTAATTACAGCAGCGATGTCTGCATTTAATAGTGGTTTATACGGTTCAGGACGTATGCTACACAACTTATCGGTACAAAAAAATGCGCCAAAATATTTTAAAACAGTAAGTAAAAACGGTAGTCCACGTAGAGGGATTTTATTTTCTTCAGCGGTGTTATTAATTGCGGTTGTCTTAAATTACGTAGTACCCGAAAAAGTGTTCATCTATATTTCTGCCATTGCGACTGTTGCAGTCATTACAAGTTGGATGATTATTTTATTAGCACAATTGAAATTTAGAAAGTCAAAAACGAAAGAGGAAGTAGCCGAACTGAAATTCAAAATTCCGCTTTATCCACTTTCTACGTATATTGCCATTGCATTCTTACTAATGGTTATTGTGTTAATGGCGTTTATTCCAGATATGCGTATTGCCCTATATGTCGCACCAGTTTGGTTTTTAATCTTATTCGTTGGATACAAAGTAATCCATGTTAAAAAGTAGTTAAATCATTTCAATTAACTGATACTTCTTCAACGAAGACATATGTTAAAAAGTCCCTATGGTTAACTCAAATGGTTACACCTATCTCAAATTTTTATATACTAGTAAACATTAATAACATATCCAAATGATAGATTGGAATGAAACCGAAATCCAAGAAATGCTGTTAAACCAACATTTCTTGGATTTTCCTTTGAATATTGTCTATACAACTTTTTATGTAAATAGATAAACATGGCGATGACATGGACACATTAATCATTCAGTGTTTGAATGGTTTTCTGCAGAGGAATTAGCTCTTTATGAATCTTTCACTTCTATCTATTGAACGCATTATTAATTTGTTAATCGAGCATGATTTTTTTAGTTAGCAGGGAGAAGCATCCTATCACTCATCAAAGTCGTTGAAAAAAGCTTTATAAGGCAACTACCGATTTATTTTTGAAATGAGGGAAAATTAAGACTTTACAAAGAATTTTAACTCCTGTATATTTATTTTTTATTAACGACATATTAACGACAAAGTTGTCATATGTCTAAATCTATAAAAGGAGCATGATGTAATGGAAAATGAACAGAGCGTAAAGAAGAGGAGTTGGCTCAAAGTCCCTCATACATATACCATTATTTTTGCTATTATTTTTTTAGCGGGTATTTTAAGTTATATTGTTCCAGCAGGTGAGTTTGATCGTGTAGAAGATGAGGAAGGGCGAATGCTCGTTGTAGATGGAAGCTATCATCATATTGAGAGTGATCCAGTTTCATTTTTCGAAATGTTTACAGCGATTCCAATGGGGCTTGAAAAAGGAGCTCAAATTATTTTCTACATTTTCTTAGTTAGTGGTGTATTTGGAATTATTCATAAAACAGGTGCCATTGAAGCTGGTGTCTATAAAGGGGTAAAAGCTTTAGAAGGCAGAGAAAAATTACTTATTCCTTTATCGATGATTTTATTTTCTGTTGGTGGTTTTACAATGGGAATGGCGGAAGAAACAATTATTTTCGTACCAATTGGTGTGGCCATTGCACGTGCGATGGGCTTTGATGCTGTAACAGGAACTGCCATGATCACACTTGGTGCTGCCAGTGGATTTTTTGGAGGAATGCTAAATCCCTTTACAGTAGGTGTTGCGCAATCATTAGCAGATGTACCATTATTCTCAGGGATTGGTTTCCGTGCAGTAGTCTATGTTTTTGTACTAGGCTTTGCTATTTTCTATGTATCTCGCTATGCTTTTAAGGTGAAAAAGAACCCCCAGGCAAGCGTTATTTATGATATTGAGCAAAAAGCTAAATCCAATGTGTCAGCGATTGACATTCCTACATTAACTGGAAAGCATAAATTTGTATTTATTGTCATGGCTTGTGGAATTGGCTTTAATATTTATGGTGTCTTTAATTGGGGTTGGTTCTTAACACAGTTAACTGCATCCTTTTTAATTATGGGGTTAGTTGCAGGATTAATTGGTGGTTTAAAACCTGCCACTATCTTTGATTCCTTTATTGAGGGAGCTAAGGCGGTAACGTTTGGTGCTTTAATTGTAGGCTTTGCCCGTGCCATTACGGTTGTTTTAGAGCAGGGGAAAATTATTGATACGATTGTGTATGCAGCATCTGAAACAATTGGACATTTACCACATGCTATTAGCGCAATCGGCATGTTAATTATCCAAGCCATTTTGAATTTATTTATTTCATCAGGCAGTGGACAGGCGGCAGCAACAATGCCAATTATGATTCCAATTACTGATTTATTAGGATTAGAACGACAAGTAGCTGTTTTAGCCTTTCAATATGGCGATTCTCTAACAAACTCTATTATCCCTACTTCATCTGCATTAATGGCGTATTTAGCTGTAGCAGGTATCCCATATGAAAAGTGGATTAAATTTATTTGGAAGATGATACTTGGTTGGATAGTTATTGCTTGTCTGGCGTTAATTGTTGCGGTTGCCATAGGGATCACTTAAAACATGAAGTGATCTGATCTAAAAAGTTAGACAATTAATTTAAGCAACTTCTAAGATCTGAGTCCATCATTGTATTGGACTCAGGTCTTTTAAATTAGCTTACATACGTTTGTGATGATAGTAATGAATATAAGCATTTATTAATAAACAATAAAATAGATAATCAAAGAAATGAAGTAATACAATTTAATATTTGTTTCGATGAACCGCAGCGTAAGACAAGAAAAAGCCATCCCCTCCACAAGTGGAGAGAATGACTTTCCTTCATAAATCGCAAAACTACTGATTACAGTTTTGCCCAACGTTCCTCTAACCAGTTCATAAATTCTACACCTTTGTCGCCTTCATACGCATCAAAGACATCTAAACGCATACGTTTTAGTTTATCCGCAAATTCTGCCACTGTATGGTCCTTCGGCAAGCTCTTTTTCACTCGTAGTAAAATTTTGTCTGTTCCTTTGATAATATCAAAACGTGCAGGTGATGGCTTCTCTACGTCCTCACCAAACGCCACGAGTGCTTCATAGGCTGCTAATTGCACCTTATTGACAGTATCATTCTGCATCCGATTTTTTAATAAATCTATGATTTTGTCATGTTGATAAGCCGATAATTTTTCGACTGCGTCTAAACGCTCTCGCCAGCTAGACGTATAATTGGCCTGTTTTTTTAATGTTTCATACTGTTCAGGTAATGTTGTTTCAAACTGTTTCAAGTAATAGCACCTCTTTTTTTAACTAGAGGAAAAATAAATTCTTCTTCTGCTTCTCTTATTATACGTTGTCTGGGTGAAAATAGCGATGAATCGCTGGTAATGATTAATAAATATAATGGAAACTAACTGCATTAAGGTGAACCATATCATAAGTATGTACTATTCTTTATTAGTATAAGCGGCGAAAATTTAGAAATTGTTACGGATAGCGGTAGATATGTGAAATTAACAGAGCAAGATGCAGTGAATCTACATGAGATTTTAACAGGAGAACAATTAATAAAATAATTACCTTTCTTGTATACTATTCAATTAACGGGAGCTTTAGTTGAATAACGATTTTCCACAATAGGGCGCGATTCTGTAATAAGGATCAGCGCTCGTTTTCATTAAAAAGGCCATATTGTGGAATAACGCAGTTGATGGGTTATACTAAAAATCAGAAATAGATTGTTAAAAATTATACTTAAACGAAAAAGACAAAATAATCTAATTCAAGGAAAAAAGTTAAATTTAAATGATAAACTAAAGTTTACTTATTACTATATGATAGATAATAAATTCTATATAGAGGTGGAATTTTATGCCTAAAATTGACAATATGTTAGCAATTCTATGGATGCTTCGTTCAGGTGAAAAAATTACTGCACAACAAATTTCAGAAAAGTTAGAGATGAATATAAGGACTGTGTATCGTTATATTGATACACTTTCAACAAGTGGCGTACCTATAATTTCAGAACCAGGACATAACGGTGGATACACTCTATTGAACAATTTTATTGAGGCTCCTCTATTTTTTGATTTTGAGGAGCAAACTTCACTTTATCATGCTGCTGTTTTTGCAGAAGAAGCTGGATATTATGGTGGTGAAGCACTAAATAGTGCTATTTCAAAGCTAAGCAAATATTCAAATCAAGAGCAGAAAATAAAGATAAACCAACATTTGACCAGTCTTGAAGTAATAAGTCGATTAAGTTCTCAGCCTATGGATCCTTTCTTGAAGGAGTTGGAGCAGGCCGTAGCTGACGGAAACTCTTTAAAAATTCTTTACCATAAAAGTGGCGAGAATCAATCAAAGTATAGATTTATTGATCCTTACAGAATTATTTATTGGAATAATAAGTGGTATGTGATTGGGTTTTGTCATCTTAGGAATGAAATCCGTAGTTTTAGAGTAGATCGAATTGAAAGTCTAACGCTAACCGAAAATAAGTTTAACCGGCCAGAAAATTTTTCAGCACGTGACATTTTTATGAAAAACCTCCTTCCAACTATAGAAGATACGGAAGTAATTATTTCTTTGGTTATTAATGGGAATTCACTAACATTGGATGATATTTGCCAACATTGGTTTTTAGGACATTATTTACAAACACGGACTTCAAATCAAGCAGTTTTTCTTCTTGAAAAAGATATAATACATACATATGTACCTTATTTACTTTTACCGTACAATAAATCTATTAAAGTTATCGAGCCAATAAGTCTTAAGAAAAGAATTATTGAAGTTCTGACGGAATTAATAAATTTTCATCAAGTATGATAACTTCCCTGACGTTAACTGTCAGGGAAGTTATTTTATAATAGCTATATCAATTGTGATTGGAGTGTTTGGATGCAAACAAAAAAAGTTTTTCTATATGTATTTAATACAATGTCGGACTGGGAATATGGATATTTAATTGCTGAACTAAACTCAGGAAGATATTTCAAAAAAGACTTACCACCTTTAAAAGTAATTACAGTAGGAGCTAATAAAGAAATGATTACAACTATGGGAGGACTGAGCATAAAACCAGATATTTCACTTGATGAATGTATTCTTGAGAGTAAAGATCTTTTAATTTTACCAGGAGGGATTACTTGGAGTGAAGAAATTCATCAACCTATCTTGGAGAGAGTTGGCCAAGCTTTAAAGTTTGGCACTATTGTTGCTGCAATTTGTGGTGCAACTGAGGCCCTTGCAAATATGGGATACTTAGATTCTAGAAAACACACAAGCAGTGACTTAGAGTATATTAAAATGGTCTGTCCTAATTATAAAGGAGAAAAATATTATGAGATGAGACCTGCGGTATCTAGTGAGAATTTGATTACTGCATCAGGAGTAGCACCTCTAGAATTTACGATGGAAGTACTAAAAAAATTAGACGTCTTTGCACCCGACACATTACATTCATGGTATAACCTAAATAAGACTCATAAACCGGAGTACTTCTTCCAGTTAATGAATTCAATAAATAGCTGAGCTAAAAAATCAAATTAGCAGTTTTATATTAGTTCAAATAAAAATCAAGCTTTAGACAATGTCAACGTATGGTTTTTGTATATAACTTAAATATGTTTATGGAAGTAAAAAACTTATAAAGCACTCCCGAAGTTGTTATAAATAGAATTGGTAACTAAACCTCTTTTTAATCTTATTGAACAACCGTGTGCCTTTTTTCATTGGCAATAATGTTGGAACGACCTTCAACAATCGGGCGCGATTCTTGAAAAGGAATTGTTTTTTTAGTATCAACTTCAAAAGTGGTATGACTTGCTTATAAAGAAATTATAAATTCAAAAAATGAACTGTACCAAAAGTACAGTTCAATCAATAGGTGTTATTTTCCACTCAGATAATAAATGACATTGTTTAGAAAACCATAACTAGAGCGTCTCTTCTAATTTTTGCTTTATGGAATTTGAAATTAAATATACATTGCCGAAAATGTCAATTTTGTCTCCCTTTACACGTACAGCGCAATCTTTGTTGGAGGCATAAATATTAATTTCTTCCGATAAGGCCGATAGTTCGTTTTGAACCATTGTCATATTATTTTCAAGATCAAAATGAGACAGGACGGAAAAATCATCAAGGCCGATACCGTCATAAACAGAGCTTTCTTCAACGTTATAGCCAAAGTTTTTTGAGCATAACCATTTAGCGGACATGTTAATTGCACCAGCGCTTGCGCCCATTACAACAGCTCTGCTTTTTTTTATTGCATCAGACAATTCGTATTCTATTAAAAACTCATTTTGTTTAACAGTATTTCCACCCAACAAGAAAATAACAGAAGCATTTTGAATTAATAATTGGGCATCTTCCTTCTGGATATGATAATTAATTAAATGATACTCATCAAACAGAATGTTAGCATGATCGAACCACGAGCGTTCAGTAGCACCAACCTCTTCATAAAAAGATGGATTCGAGTTAATCATAACAAGCGATTTTCTATTACTAATATCTTTCTGTAACACTTTGCCCAGCTTCTCTGGAAAAAAGTTGTTGAACCATCCTAAATAATAGTGAGTTTTCATAAGTTCCTCCGTAATTTTATTTATCAAACCCTCTCTGAATTATACAATAATTGTAAATGTAATGAAGATATTAAAAATAATTAACTCACATTGGTTTTCATGTTATTTATACATATGCTTAGGCTGGACTTAGAAAGGTTTTAAAGGAGAAATTTCAAGCTTAAAGAAAAAACTATACTCAAAGGATAGCAGAGCGAGAAGAATTTTCGAGATTAAGTATAGAATTGGTGAAGATAGTTGGGAGAAATAGCATTTGGATAATGTACTGGGAGGAAAATTAGATGAATGATGAAAAATTAGGTAGGCTATATCAAGAGATTATAGGAATCGTAATAGACACAATACCTGAGGAGTAGTTAAAGGTATATCTTTATGCCGAGGTGGTTGATGGTTCTCAGACAGCTGACTTCTATTATTATTCTATAGATAGTGATACTCCTATTTGTAGTCATGATATCACTGAACTTTTTACCATAAGTGAAGAGGAGTATTCTATACAATGGCATCGTTTGCTAGATAGCATATTTGAAAAATTAAATGACAGTTTGAAATTCTTCCATGTAGAAAAAATCCATCTATAGCAGTAGGAGAGCAAATTCAAAAGCCTTATATTTATAAGGTGAGAGGGACTGTAAATGAGACAACTTTTATGCAACTTGTTGACTATTTTAAGGAATATGTTGCAGAACAAAATCGCGTGGAGTTTTGGTCAATATTTTAGGAAGCTTATCTATTTCACAAAAAAGTAAAAATCCAACAATCACTATTTATAACCTTTTCACCGAATTAAAATTAAACAATATATGTTAGAGCTATCATTTATCACTCAATCCTGTTAAATGAAAGAAACATTGACTATTACCTATATCCTAAATATTGGGTTTATGATAACATATATCTGAATCTTTTAACTATAAAAAATATGAAAGGAAGTGTAATAATCACATATGAAAAAGATATTGAAACCATTGATTAGTGTTATTGCTATTGGTGCCCTCTCTCTATCTATAAACATAGATAATAATGTATTAGCTAATAATATTGCAAATACATGTGAGTATGATTCGGCATCGAAAGTAAACCCTGATTATTCCACAATGAACTGTTTGTTAACCGAAACCGCACTGACTTATGATGTTCCTCCTGAAATTGTGAAGGCAATAGCTGAAGGTGAAAGTGGAAATTGGCGTCATTTTGATATGAATGGTGAAGCGATTGTGACAGCTGATAATGGAATTGGCATTATGCAAATTACAAATCAAGTCGGCTACAATCAAGATAGACTAAAAAGCGATATTGTCTATAATATACAAGCTGGTGTAGAGACTCTAGATGATATGTTTAAGCGAAAGGATTTACCTAGCATCAACGGTGGGGAAAGAGATGTACTGGAACATTGGTACTTCGCTATCATGGCTTATAACGGTACTAAGCCAGTAAATAGTCCAATTGTTCAAGCAACTGGTGAAAGAAATACCAATGCCTATCAAGAAAGAATTCTCCGAATCATAAATAAATTGGAATTAATAGACTTAACAGAGCTACCTTTTTCACGTGAACAATTTCAATATGACTCTAACAGTAGGGAAAATATTAAATTTTCAACAATGAACTATGATTTTGATTTACCATTAACAAAATCTAAGTATCTTTTTGAAACAAATCAAAAAGTTAGTGCAATAACGAATGTAACATTTAGGACAAGACCTACTACGGATAGTCCTTCTTTGGGTACTTTACGTGAAGGTGAAATTGTTACCATTACGGGTCCTTTTGAATATGAAAAAGTATCAACGAAGAAAAACCATTTTGTTTGGTATCCTGTGAAAAGAAGTGACGGGACAGAGGGGTATGTAGCATCAAGCTATTTAAACTACTCAGCTTCAACACCAACGCCAACACCTCCAGTAACACCGCCAACACCTCCAGTAACACCGCCAACAACGGGGAACGTTGATGTATCAAAGTTTGCTGATTACAATGCAAACCAATACTGGGCTGAGGATTTTAAGTGGGCAGTCAACATCGGTATCATCAGTGGATACCCAAACGTGAAAAACCCATCAACAGGTAAGTACGAAAACTTACTTAAACCGTACACTAACTTAACGGAAAATCAAATGTTATCTATCCTATTACGTTACTTCAAACCATCAGAACTAGCTTCAACGATAGCAATTACTTCATGGTATGGAGACGTAAACTACCAACTGGCTACAAAATACTCTCTACCAGTTTTAGGTGCAAACACAGCATCCAAACAAGCTATTGCAGGTAAGGATATCACACGTGGTAACTTCGCTCGTATCTTAGCTTCAATGCATTATGGTAAGACTGTATCTCAGTCAGAAGCTATTAAATTTCTTCGTGATAATGGTTTAACAACCACTAAAACAAATGAAGAGTTTAAACCAAATGATTCTCTAGCAAGAGCGCACACAGTGGCATTCTTCCACCGTTACGAACAAATATTCAATAACTAAATTGCTAATATAAGTGAAAAGGTGACTATAAAAGTCATCTTTTCTTTTTTTATGTTTAAAAAATCCTTTCTTGACACTCCTCGAACCTTTCATAACTAAATTCATTGACACAGATTGCTTGATATCCTGGGACGTCTAAAGGTTCAGATAGAACAAGTTTGAACCAACTGAAAAGTGCTTCAAATACTTTTACAACAAGGGTATGAGGCGCTTTTCTTTTTTGAGAAACCGTTAGAAAAGTATAGAAAATGAAAAGTTTCTACACATTTTCTACACAAAAAAGGTATTAATTAATCGTTTCGTGACTGTTATTGAACTAAACTGCAAAAAGGTTAAGTGTAACTATTTGCATACAATTAGCCGAGTGTTTTTTATTATGGGTCAAATTGTTAAATAAAGAAATTTTGCACTATAGAAGAAATTATTGATTGTTATGTGTGCTATACTTGATTCTGCACATAACATTAATGAAAACTGCAAAGTATAATATGACATCCTTCATGAACAAAGGAGAACTGAAAATGAGAAAACTCGTTCTATTTCTGCACGCATCGCTTGACGGTTTTGTAGAAGGGCCAAATGGTGAAATGGACATTGGCTGGGTTTCCTACGATTCTGATTTGGAGAAACACGCGAAAGAAATTCTGAGTACTGCCGACACTGTCATTTGGGGACGTGGGACTTATCAGATGATGCACAGTTACTGGCCATCTGTGCCTTCGAACTCATCAGCTTCGCAGTACGAACGAAATCATGCCGAGTGGATCGAAAAGACAGCCAAAATCGTTTTTTCCACGACGCTGGAGAATGTCGAATGGAACAATTCCAGACTGGTGAAAGAGGATGTCGAGGAAGAGATCAAGAACCTCAAACAGCAGCCAGGCAAGGATATGGTCATCTTAGGAAGTCCTAGATTAGCACACTACCTTATGCAGCTTGATTTAATTGATGAGTATAAAATTACAGTTTCTCCCGTCCTGGTCGGCAGCGGGTTGCCGTTATTCCAAGGTGTCAAGGAGAAAATCAATCTTAAACTTATCGAAAACAAGACATTTGATTCTGGAGCCATAGGTCTCGTTTACCAGACGGGTAGATGACCTTGTCACCTAAAATAGATTACGCTAACCGGAATACGTTAGCACAATAAAAGCAGCGGCAGTCTAGGTCTTTCGTGTTCCTAGTCCGTCACTGCTTTTTTTACGAGTCAGTTTAATTCAGTTTGTCGGGTGATCGACAAATTTTATTTTTTAAACCAACACCGACCCCTTTTTCTTATTTTTAAGTAACAGGGGAACAATGGAAATTGTAATGTATTATCTTGAAATCAAGTCTTCCATATAAGGGCTCGATACTGTAACAAGGAGCAACGCTCGTTTTCATTAAAGGGCCATATTGTTGAAGAAGATGAAGATTTCCTCGAGCAGATCATTGACAATAAAGAAGGATGGGTTTTCGGTTTTTATACTGACTGGTTGAAAGGCCATCTGGAATACAGAGTCCAAGCAATACGAGGAGACTTGTAAAATGAAAAACAAACCCGGGATTAGATTCCCGGGTTTGTTTTTACTTATTGGCAACTAAGACCAATTTACCTGTATCAAGTACCTCTTCGAATTGAGCAGCTTCCGATTTACTTAATCCGACAGAAGCTAACTTATTGCGGAGTTCATCTCCACGGGAATTCACCAGGTTCTTCATAGAAGTCAGGAACCCTTGCTCACTAATACCAGCTTCTTCTGTCCCCAGTGCTTCGTTAATATCATCTTCACGTTCTTCATAGTGCGCAAAGATGTAAATGTTATCTCGAAGATATCCTTGCGCTTCTAATTTCTCCACTTCTTGTTTCGCTTGTACTACGTTTTCTACTGTCAATTTGACTGTCATTATTTATCCCTCCAATATATGTTTACATTCAATCTATTCCACTAAATTGAATGAATAAAACATTTTTTTAGTTTTTAATTATGTTAAAGTGGCATTAACAACTAATGGAATACTAATGAACAACTCGTAAACATTGTAAGTTGTTCTTCTATAATTGGGCACTATTCTATTTAGGGATTGTACTTTATTCTTAATAAGACTCTCCTTCGATGACTTTTTTTTAGAAGAGAGTCTTTTAATTTTTCTTTGAATATGGGTTTGTGAGGTTTTTCTAATCAAACTTTATTCCAATGCCAAAAATTATTCTGGTGGATATTTATACGTCTTTAGGTGAATGTGATTTATCAATTTAACATCAGGTCCATCAGAAATTTCATAGGTCATTCGATCCTTCCCTAAAGGAATATACTGACCACCATCTGTAGGTTCAATTTCAAATGTAATTTGCAATATAAAGCCACGAAAATCATTTACTCTTCTAGTTTCAATAACTTCAATTTTCCATGGAGTAACATGTGGTGAAACATCCTTAAAAATCTTCGAATAATAATAGCTATTCAAATCTTTTTCAATATAAGGAGTAAGCATTAGCATGAGCATATCCTCTAATCTAAGCTCGTTAGAATCCTCCATAGGTTCAGAAAATGAAACGGTTCTTGTTTGAAAAGATGTAATTAGTGCAAGGGATAGGAGTAAAACGAGTATTATCTTTTTCATGTTCCTAAGTACACCTCATTACGTTCTCTACATAATTAATTGTATTATTACCTTTATTGAATAAAGTATGTACTTATTGATGTAACTGAGGGCTATAGTTAAACAAAGAAAATGTATATAATCTCCCACAATCGGCCGTAATTCTTCAAGTTTCTATATATTGTATTAAAATGAAATGAACAATTGCCTATTTAAAAACATATTAGTTCCACTCAGCTACCACAAGACAGTAAAAATACATATTGGGTGGACCTTTTGAAATTAGTGCAGGAATGTAAAAATGTTAGCAAGGAGATGAATGGAGTGTTTAACGATTTTAAGATTACGGAAGGTCGTCCTGTATATATACAACTTAAGGAATATTTAAAAAGAATGATAACCAACGGGCATTTACTTGAGCACCAAAAGCTTCCATCCACTCGTGAACTCTGTTCCTTATTATCAATTAGCCGAAATACCGTTCTAACAGCTTATGCGGATCTGGAACAAGAAGGTCTTATCTATGCGGTAAAGGGAAAGGGAAACTTTGTCAGTCATGTTGAGATAATCAAATCCCCATCCATCCAGTTAAATTGGACTGAAAAAGTTAACGAGCGAACCTTTTTGGCAGATGAATTGGACCTAAAAAAGCAAGGTGTACGCTGGAATAAGGAAATTATTTCGTTTAATAGCATCGCACCCGATGAAAAGCTTTTTGATATAGATAATTTTAAACGGGCTTTTTTAAATCGGATGTCTATTGAAGGAGATATCGTTCTTAACTATGGATATGCAAAGGGCTATAAACCACTTATCGAATACTTGCTTCGCTACATGGAAATTAAAGGAGTAGACACTCGAAATAAAGATATTTTAATTACCAATGGGTTCACGGAAGGTCTGGATCTCATTTTATCATCTTTAAATAAAAAGAGCGGTCGTGTTATTTGTGAAAATCCAACCAATGACTCTGCTCTTAAGCTCTTTCGATTACATGGCTTCGAAATTGATGGAATCGAAATGGATAATGATGGTGTCAATATTAGTAAACTGGAAACAATGCTATCAAAAAAAGAATATGATTTTGCGTACTTAATTCCGTCCTACCATAATCCCACTGGAATCGTAACGTCTTCAAAAAAAAGGAAAGAAATCATGGATTTGTTTTCGGCATATCAGCTTCCTATCATTGAAAATGGATTTAATGAAGAATTACGTTATTCAGGGTCACATCTCGCATCATTGGCGTCCTTCGCCGGACAAGGTAATAATGTTATTTATATTAGCAGCTTCTCTAAAATTCTTTTTCCTGGTTTACGGATTGGCTGGATATTGGCAGATAAAGATTTAATTAATTACTTAGAAAGTATGAAAAGAGCTCGAACAATTCATACGTCCACATTAGATCAAGCTGTGTTATATCAATATTTGATTGATGGATACTTTGAGAAGTATATAAAAAAAGCTAAATCTGTCTATAAGAAAAAGTATGAATTAACCGTTCATTATTGTAAGCAATTTATTCCTTTCAAACGAATAACGGGTGACGGAGGTCTTCACATTTTTATAGAACTAGAAGACCATATTGATTCACGAAAGCTTTTAGAAAAATGTTATCAAAGAGGCGTTGTTTTCATACCAGGAAATGTTTTTCATACGGACAGCAGTGGAAACCATTCTTTACGATTAGGATTTTCTAGGTTGAATGAAAGAGAGATTATTCAGGGTATAAAAATCATTGGGGATACGTTAAAAAATAATTATGGGGGGCTAGAAAAATGAAAGTTGGCGTAATTATGGGAGGAGTTTCTTCTGAGAAACAAGTTTCGATTATGACAGGTGAAGAAATGATCGTGCATTTAGATGAACATAAATATGAAATTGTACCGATTCACATAGAGAACAAAGAAGACTTAGTGGAAAAGGTGAACGATCTTGACATTGCACTACTGGCGCTGCATGGCAAATTCGGTGAGGATGGTACTGTTCAAGGTACTCTTGAAACCATGGGAGTTCCTTATACAGGGAGTGGCATTCTGTCCAGCAGCTTATGTATGGATAAGAATATCTCAAAAAAAATCATCCGCTTTGAAGGCGTGCAAACACCGGATTGGATTCACCTAACGAACATGGAAGAACTTAAAATGGATGAACTAGACAAAATGGGTTTCCCGCTAGTGGTAAAACCTAATTCAGGCGGTTCAAGTGTGGGAGTAAAAATTGTTTATGATAAAGAAACACTAAAGCCAGCAATTGCAGAAGTATTCAAATGGGATTCCGAAGTGATAATTGAAAAGCTAATTATGGGAGAGGAAATTACATGTTCTATTTTAGATGGAAAGCTTTTACCGGTGATTTCGATTCGTCATCAGGGAGAGTTTTTTGATTATACCTCCAAATATAATGATGTGGCTACGATTGAAGAGGTAGTTCAGCTCCCTCTGGAAACACAGGCCCGTGTCTCTTTAGCTGCTATGACTTGCTATAAATCATTGAAATGTAGTGTTTACGCCCGAATTGACATGATGATTCAAAATGGTATCCCTTATGTGATGGAAGTTAATACATTACCAGGGATGACGAAAAATAGTTTGCTGCCAAAAAGCGCACAAGGAGCGGGTATTCCTTATCATAAGTTACTTGACTTAATCATTGAACATTCACTTAAAGTGAGGAGAAATGGTATTTAGAGTGTGCTGAAGACGTACAAAAAAAGTACTAATAAATTTTCAGCAATGCACACGTTAAAGGTGCTTCTTCATAGCCGACTGTTATGTTCAATAAAAGCGCAATAAAGAAAACAACTTGGTATGTTTTACTACCAAGCTCAGACTGTAGACAAACTCGAAGATTTTCGAGTTTGTCTACAGTCTTTTTTTATTTAAAATTAATATAGAATAGAAGTGATGTCTCCTGCCGTTGATTTTCGCTACGAACGGGCGCTTTCCGCGGGCACACCGTAAGCCGCAACCCTCGCTAACGCGCGGTCTGTTGCGACTTACGTACTGTGCGTTCTGAGCAGGAGTCGCCCGTCCTCCGCTCCAATCAACTTAATATGTAATACTAACAGTCTACTATAAAATATGGTATTTTAGAGTAAATGCTATAATTTGGTTATTGATGGCAAAGAAGGTATTGTGATAGCCAATCAAAAAATGAGGGGGATTTAAAATTGATAATGATTACAGAAAAAGTTGAAGGAAAACGATATCAACATCTTATCGAGTTTTTAGCAACAAGATGTAACCGTTTTGCGTTCGTAGAGAATAGACAATTAATGGATGATGAACAATTGAGACTAGCCTTTGTTGATGAATTAATAGCAGAAATTAAAGACCAGATTATCGAAAGAAAAATTCAACGACAGTGGGAGACGACAGCGCTTGGTGAAGGTACAGCATATGTTTATTATTTTCATTTAAATAACGTTACCACACAATTTTTAAAGGAACGTAGCGACTCACTTTTTGGGTGGATTACACCGAAATTACCAGAGGATTTGATGTTTTATCAAGATAATCAATGTCTACTAGCAGCATGTTCGCACGAAGGTTTTTTTAGGGTTGATGATAAAATATGGGATAGTTTCTTATTAATCTAACAAGGAAGAAGCATATTAGTTCTAGAAAAATAAGTTAGGTTATGTATGAAGTAAAAAAATATATAGTCTTTTTTGTATTGAAATTCAATTTAAAATAGTATAAGATTTACAAAATTACATATAAAAAGCTATGAAAAGAAGAGTAAACATACGTACTATCTACAGAGACCTCTGTTACGCTGAAAAAGAGGGCTAGGAAATGTGTTGAAACAAGCCTTGGAGCTGTGCATTGGATTTGTTTGTTAAACTAATGATGATGCAACGTCTTCTCACGTTAACGAGATAGAGTATCGCTGGTGACTTATTCACACAGCTGTACTTGATAAGGCTTCTGCAGCAATGTAGAAATGAACTGGGGTGGCACCGCGATATGACTCGCCCCCAAGATAAAAATCTTGGGGGTGAGTTTTTTTATTTTGTTTAGCAACAAATAAAATAGGAGTGGTGATGATGTCCAGATGGAAATATCCTTTAATACTATTAGGGGGAATAGGCATTTCTAATGTCGGTGCATGGGTTTACCTAATCGCACTAAATTTAATTCTATTGAATGAAACAGGTTCCCCACTTGCAATTGCTTTTTTATATATACTAGGTCCCATTGCAACGATATGTTCGAATGCTTGGGCAGGTAGTTTAATTGATCGGGTTAATACACGGCTTCTAATGATGGGCTTAGACATTTTCCGAGCAATCTGTATTGCCTTAATTCCGTTTTTACCTTCACTTATTTATGTTTATATACTTGCATTTATCATTAATATGGGCAGTGCTATTTTTCAGCCTACATCTATGGTTTACATGACGAAACTAATACCAGAAAAAGATCGGCAACGCTTTAATGCACTACGTAGTTTTATCAACTCTTGTGGTTCACTAATAGGCCCTGCCATTGCTGGGGTTTTATTTTGGATGGGTACTCCATATACCGCCATCCATGTCAATGCAGTCGCTTTATTTTTTTCAGCACTAATTATAATGATGCTACCTAATGTTGATTCAAAGCTGAAAGAGTCAGAGGTGCAAAGATTTACGTGGGATTTGATAAAAAATGATTTTCGGGTTGTTATTAATTTCAGTAAGGGCGATACTTATATCACAAAGATATATTTATTATTTAGTGGGACTACGATATTCATGACTGCGATAGATTCTCTTGAGGCATCATTTGCTAAAGGTGTACTTTTAATATCAGACACCCATTATGGGTTTTTATTAAGTATTTTTGGAGCGGGCATAATATTAGGATCAATTATTAATTCAGTATTTTCGAAACAACTGGCAGTTAATCTATTAATAGGTATTGGTACCATTTTTACATCAATAGGTTATCTCGTACTTTATAGTTCGAACGGATTTTTTAGTGCAGCACCTAGTGTATTTTTAATAGGATTTGCTGTAACGTTTGCCAATACAGGGTATTTGACGTTCTACCAAAATCACATTCCTGTGGGGATGATGGGGAGATTCGGAAGCATTTTTAGTGTCATAGAAGCAGGTTTCATTATTGCATTAACGGTTTTAATAGGTTTAGCTGCTGAATTAACTTCAATCCGACCTATAGGGTTAATAGGTTCAAGTGCCTTTTTCTTATTAGGATTATTAGCATTGAAGGCTGTAACAGCAGTTAAACGGCAGGCGTATTTTAAAAAAGAAGTTTCTTCTTTAAACAGTTAAAGAATCACAAATAGGAGGCGGAAAAATGAAATACATTGAATCAGAAAAGATTACGAAAAAGGAAAAAGAACATATTTTTCAACAGTTATTAAAATACAATCTTGAGAACATTGAAGATAAGGTAGTAAAGGATATTGGTCTATTTGTAGAGGATGAAGAAGGAAATAGAGTTGCAGGTTTAATTGGTGAGACACATGGAAATTGGTTAGAAGTAGAGTATTTATGGGTAAGTGAAGCACTGCGAGGTCAGCAAATTGGTACTGAATTGATGAGGAAAGTGGAGAAGATTGCTATTAATAGAGGATGCAAATACGCCTTCCTCAATACGTTTAGTTTTCAAGCACCTGATTTTTACGTCAAGCTAGGCTATAAAGAAGAATTTGTACTTCATGATTATCCGCTAACAGGTAAGAGATATTATTACACAAAAACACTTTAAAATTGTTATTGAGAACGTTAAAAATGGTTAACTTGGTCAAGATGATGAAAAAAGTAGAGATTTATTCTTGGCTTTTCAACAATCGGACAATATTGATTAACATTAATCTAAGGACTTGTGCGTAAATAATACAAACAAGTCCTTTTAATATGCTTCATCGAATGTAAATCGATGGATGGCTAACAGTGATTTTACTTGCTGTTTAGACGATTTTTTAAAACTAAAGATGCAGTTTAATGCAAGAGGGAATAGTACGGAAAATTTACTCCATCCTAAATAAGCACATTATTCTTAGGATGGTGGTTATTTTGAATTTTATTAAAAAAATCTGTTGTTTTTTAGTTGTATGTTTAGTTTTTGTAACTTTGATTAGTCGTGAAACAAACGCTTCAGAAGGTGAAGTTACGCTAAAAGAAGCGATTAACATTGGACTCCAGAGAGCAAAAGAATGGAATGTAAACGCAGTACTTTCAAGTGTGAACAGTGTGGATGAAAAGATGGGAGGTTCGAGAGGAGAAACAGGGAAACGCTTTAATTGGTTCATGTTCTTTGTGGTTCCAGGTACAGATGACTATGTCATAATTGGCATCTCAGAAAAAAAGATTTGGCTGTTTAAACCTGGTAAACAAACTGAGGGACCAACAATACCTTACGATGAGATTAAGTTAGATAGCTCTGATGTACTCCAACTAGCAAAAGCTAAATACGGACTAAAACCAGGGAAAGATTGGGCAACAGGATATCATTTTACACTTGATAGGATCGATGGTAAGCCCATAATAACAGTGGTTGGAACGGATCGAGATAGCCGTTTTACACGAATTTCATTCAATGCACAAAACGGAGATGTGGTCAGTGCTATTCATAAATTACCATACGGTGGAGGGTTAATATCCAGACGTAATGCCACAGAAAACCTAACAAAAAAAGGGATGGCGATTACGGGGGTTGTCGCTGGAAACAACAAATTAGTTGTATGGGGAGACAAAAAGACAACCCAATTTAGTACAACCAAGCAACCTTTTATTGAATGGAGCCAAAACAATGGAGAAACATGGACAGAACTCCAAGTTAATAATTACGTAACACATGCTTGGTTTGATAAAAATGACCAATTATTTGCAGCAACAGAAAAAGAATTATGGGCAGGTATTACATCAAAAAGTAAAGGTACGAAAATACTTTCTTTAGATGACCCGATTGACAACATCGATTATTCACTCAACAATCATATAGCTGTGCTATCGAGTGGAAATATTTATTATACAACTAATCAGGGGGAGAGTTGGGAACAAGCTAGTGTTCCTAAACCATTTAATGTAGTTCAAATATCAAATAATGGTGATTTAGTAGGGCTCACAGAAGAAAGGAAGATTCTTCAAAAGATAAATGATGAGTGGAAGCAGATCCCTATGCCGAATAGTAATGATGAACCTCATGATATGAAAGTAATTAATAATAGGCTATTTATTTCCACACAAAATGGAATTTGGATTCGAGATCTTCAAGAGAAAGATTGGCGTAAAATTAAAGTTGATGAAGAGGTAGTTCAATTCATTAAAAAAGGAGAGAAATTATTCGGATACACACATAGAGACGAAGCTATTTATACCATTCATACGAAAGATGAAGGAAAACCTGAAAAAGTGTTTGATGCGGTTGATTTAATCGTATTAGATGTAGATATGATGAGAGATACGTTATGGATTGCAACTATACCAAATTATTCGTGGGAAGAAATGACGATTGAGCAAAGTCAATAAAGTAAGTTAAAGTTTCGTAAAAAAATGTTGTGAAACGTAAAACTAACGGGGTGCGTTATTTGGAGAAAAAAGAGCTGCATATGTTGCTCTTTTTTCTTATTATTCTAACGGTGCAGGTTAGTTGATATGCAGGCACTGGGAAGGGAAAAGAAAGTACGTCTTGTTCTAATATAGAATCAAGAAATACAGCAAATGTAGTTGAGTACTCCTTAACTGAGAGTATTTCGGGAGTTGGCAATTCCTTTTACTTTAGAGTTTTTAATTAAAGAACAGTAGAGATTTTGCAATTATTTAATGTTACGATTATCTTGAAATCGAGTCTACTGTTAAAGGGCGCTATTTTAGAGTAGATATCGCGCTTCTTGTTTAAGAATCAGGCCAGTTTGTGAAGTTGACAGGGGGGATATAATGCAATTTATTAAGAAATACGGCTTTTTAATAATTACAATGGTTATTACATTAGCAGGTTTTTTTGTATTAAAGTTTAGTGTTGATCTGGGAGCAGGTGCAGCTAGTGCTTATTTAGATTCTATGGGTGATATGGATACGGCTGAGTTTCATTCCATTCGGTCCAAATATATAATATCAAATATGATTGCAGGTGGAATTCTATTGTTTCTAGGATTAACATTTCTTTTTTTCTCCGTCTATATACTTTCTCGAAACAATAGATAGAATATTCGATATTCGGGCGTATTTTCTTAATAAGGAAATGCGTCTTCATTCATGGAAAGGGATATAATATTCAATAACAATTTTTTAAATATTACCAAAACGACGCTTTGGGGGACTTTAAGTTTCAGCCTTTTAATACGTGGATTATGTAAAATTTTAGATTAATTATTATTTTCACAGGGTATTTTATATACTAACGCATTTGAATTAACAAATTGTTATCTTTGTAGGATCTAATTACTATAATAAACTGCGGTGAAATTCAATTACATAAAGGGAGTGTAACAGTGGACCTATTACTTTGGATAACTATTGGTTTCATAATAATTGGATTTGTTGTTCTCATTTCTATGAAAAAAGATATGGAGAGTAAGGTCGCTTTTATAAAAGCAAATATAGAGGACGAGGAAAATTCATCAAAATCTAAATCAGTCATTTGGTGGATATGGAGTACCATGGCTTGGGGGTTAGTGAGTATGTTTCTTGTTGTTTGGTGTTTTCATAATCACTTTGGATAACTGTTGGCTTCAAATGTGCTTAAAAAACCGGTTCTTTTGTATTAATTGTCTAACCTACAATATTTATACTCATTTCAGCCTAATTACCGATAGTATATTTAATGAAAATCCTTTATGGTTATAAGGTCTTAAAAGAGGCTATCAGGTATATCCTGCAAATATATGAAATGATAGGTGGAAAAAATGAATTATCAAGTTTTATTATATTACCATTACACGAAGATTGAAGATCCAGCTGAGTTTTCAGTAACGCATTTAGCAATGTGTAAAGAAATCGGTTTAAAAGGTCGTATTTTAGTAGCCAATGAGGGCATTAACGGTACGGTATCAGGTACGATTGAGCAAACAGAGCAATACATGGCAAACATGCAAGCAGATACATTATTTGAAGGCATTGTCTTCAAAATTGATGCGGCAGATGGCCATGCATTCAAAAAAATGCACGTACGCCCACGTCCTGAGTTAGTAAACTTAGGCTTAGAAGCAGACGTTAACCCGCATGAATTAACAGGTCGCTATCTGTCACCAGAACAATTCCTTGCTGAAATGCAAGATGAAAATACAGTAGTATTAGATGTGCGTAACACGTATGAATACGATGTCGGCCATTTTCGTGGCGCGATTCGACCAGATGTAGAAAACTTCCGTGATACACCGGAATGGGTACGTGAAAACCGCGAGTTATTCGAAGGAAAAAATGTTTTAACATATTGCACGGGTGGGATTCGTTGTGAGAAGTTTTCAGGCTGGATGAAACGTGAAGGCTTTGGCGATGTCGGTCAATTACATGGCGGTGTTGCAACATACGGAAAAGACCCTGTTGCAAAAGGCCAATTATGGGATGGTCAAATGTACGTATTTGATGAGCGTTTAACGGTGCCAATCAATCAAGTAGAGCATGTGATTATCGGTCGTGATCACTATGACGGTGAACCTTGTGAACGTTACATTAACTGTGCAAACCCTGAATGTAACAAGCAAATCATCGCATCTGAAGAAAATGAAGCAAAGCATTTAGGGGGCTGTACAATCGAATGTACAAAGCATGCGCTCAATCGCTACATCGTGCGTCACAATTTAACAGAAGAGCAAGTAGCTCAAACAATTAAGACGTTACAAGCATAAGCATGAAAGCTGTCTAAACAAAAAACGTCATTAAATATTTTTCATTACCTTAACTATATAGAGGTACTTAAATCGCTCTATGTAAGTGTTCAAACTATCCATTTCAAAATTGGACTAGTCTGCTCGCTTACATAGGGTGTTTTTTCTTTTGTAAGGAAAAAGTGAATGATTAAATCATAGAGTGATGAGGGGAATAGACCTAAATCTGCACTAATCACAGGGTATCAAAAAAATATTACAGTATTTAGTTAGTGCAAGCTCGCAAAGTATTTTTTGGAACTTTTTTATCATTACGATTAAATAATGAAAAATTATTGAGCTGCATATGCCAGTTCTTTTTTCTTATTGTGCTTACAGCAACCCTTTGCAAATACATTGGGTATCAGACATATTGAATTTACTGTTGAAGATATTGAAGTTATTGTTGCAAGGTTGAACAAGAAGAGTACGGAAATCTTTAGCAGCAATATGAAGAAAGTTATATATAATGTATGCTATGTTCGTAGTCCAAGGGAATTATTTTAGAGTTGGCTGAGGAAATCAAATAAGTAATGTTAACTAAAGCGAAGTACGACTTTTTGTTACTTTTCATTAATCTACAGCTAAAATTAGAAGTCAAATAGTGTTGACACTTAGAAAACTATTGCATATAATTGTCCTAATTTTATAAGCAAACACTCACGAGTTCGTGAGTGGCGGAATTTTGTAGAGTTTTAGCTCTGTTTCATTCGCTCGTCGTCTATTTATAGACGACGAGATTTTTTATTTTTTGGAGGGATTTTTTTTGGAAAAATTGAAGTTTTCTTTAGTGGTTTTATTAGGTGCCTGTAGCTATGGGGTCCTATCTTCTATTCTTAAAGTTGGATTTTCAAATGGATTTACCTTTCCTGAGCTTTTAGGTGGACAATATGTATTCGGCTGGTTTGGATTATTATTACTTGTTATTTGTTTTTCACGTCATAAAGTATCTTTGAAAAATATATTATCACTGTTAGCAGTTGGGACAACAATGAGTTTAACAAGTATTTTTTACGGACTTTCTGTAAAAGAACTACCTGCATCCATTGCTATTGTGTTGTTATTTCAATTCACATGGATGGGCGTTCTAATTGAAGCAATTGCTAATAAAACTTTTCCAAGTCGTGAGAAGTTAATTTCGATTATGATCTTATTTGTAGGAACGTTGTTTGCTGGAGGAGTATTTGAAGGATTAGGACAGCAATTATCTATTAAAGGAATACTCTTTGGATTATTAGCTGCTATAACCTTTTCACTTTATATATTTGCAAGTGGTCGTGTTTCCACCGAAGTACCAATCTATTCAAAAAGCTTTCTTATGACAACGAGTGCAACACTCTTTGTTTGCTTAGTTTTCCCCCCGACATACTTGATTGATGGTACACTGCAGGCTGGATTATGGAAATATGCATTAATTCTTGGTTTCTTTGGTGTGGTCATACCTGTTATTTGTTTTTCCGTTGGTATACCAAAAGTCGGGACAGGCCTTGGAACAATTTTAGGAGCTGTCGAACTACCAACAGCGGTAATCGCTTCTATTACACTTGTTCATGAAGTCGTTTCTCCTTTGCAATGGTTTGGCATTGTTTGTATTTTATTAGGGATTTTTATACCTCAAATGCTAAAAGCACGAAAAGAGAAGAAAATAACCCGTTTTCGCTATGAAACAACAGAGCTTTAGAGTGATAGCTACGAGGTTCAATCAATAAAGCTCTCGCTTAACCTGCTAAATTAGATTGGTAAAAAGCAAAAAACAACTTTTGATACGCTCATAATCGAATCTAAATAAAACATTTTACACGCTAGCTACTATTTAAGGAGCCTTAATAACATGGATGCAAAATATATTACATTTTACGAATTTGGCTTACCTAAAGAAGTGTTGAAAATTGATTATAAAACGATAGAACTACCAAAAGATCATGAAGTGCTTGTACGGATGTTGGCACGACCTATCAATCCTTCTGATTTAATTCCAATTAGAGGAACGTATGCTCATCGCATATCATTACCTAACATTCCCGGTTATGAAGGGGTTGGGATTGTAGAAGATGTAGGCTCTTTTGTTTCGAAGAATCTTATTGGTAAACGAGTCTTACCTTTACGAGGGGAAGGTACATGGCAAGAATTTGTAAAGACATCAGCATAATTTGCCGTTCCTATACCTGATTCTATTGATGATTTTACAGCTGCCCAAATGTATATCAATCCAGTTACTGCGTGGGTAGTTTGTATGGAAGTTTTAAAATTAAAACCAGATGATGTTTTATTAGTTAATGCATGTGGTTCTGCTATTGGATATATTTTTGCTCAATTTGCTAAGATTTTAGGTTTTCGATTAATTGCAGTGACAAGAAATAATAACTATACCGAGAAATTACTTCAACTTGGAGCTTCTGATGTAATAGATACCTCAAAAAGTGCATTAATTGAAACTGTTATGGAATTAACGAACGGTAGGGGGGCAGATGCGGCAATTGATTCTATTGGAGGTTCGGATGGCAATGAGTTAGCTTTTAGTGTCCATCCGAATGGTCAATTTTTAACCATTGGTCTTTTATCTGGGATACAAGTAAACTGGGCAGCTATTGTAAATCAAGCAAAAGTGAAAGCGAATATGTTTCATTTACGGCATTGGAATAAAAATGCTTCAACAAGTAAATGGCAAGAAACTTTTACCCATTTGACAAGGCTAATCGAAGAAAAAAAATTACGTTTAATGATGGTCGATTCAAAGTATGACTTGTCAGAGTTAAATAAGGCGATTGACGCTGTTGAAGCTACTAAAAAAACGAATGGAAAAGTATTTTTAACTAGCTACTGATATAATAGTAGTAAATAAAGAGCTATGAAAAAAAGTGAAAAATTGAGTAGCCTTATTCAACAAACTGGTTTCTTTCATGAAAAACATTGAGTTGCATAGGCAGCTCTTTTTTCTTTAGTGGACTAAACGAGCAGGATAGTTGAAGAAGGATATAGTTGTATTTGCATCGAAATGTAATGTACTATGTTAGATTGGAGTGCTTACAATGATTAAATTTTTTGAATACAACTGGCAGGTAAGAGATGAATGGTTTGACTGGTGTAATCAACTGACAATTAAAGAGTTGTTAAAAGTCCACAATGGTGGAGTAGGAAATATATTATATACACTTTTTCACATAATTGATGTGGAGTATAGCTGGATTCGTGGTATCCAATGCAAAGAAGATATCGTATTTCAGTTTACTGATTACAATACACTTGAAAAGGTAAAATCACTTTCAGATAAATTACGAGATGAAATAGCTGAATTTCTAAACCCAAATTTAGGACATTTAAATGAAAAACTAGTCAGTGTTTCATGGGATAAAGATCAATATACTTTTGATGAAATATTACATCATATAATTACTCACGAAGTTCATCACATTGGGCAACTTTCTGTTTGGGCAAGAGAATTAGGTCTAAGCCCTGTATCTGCTAGCTTTATTGGAAGAAATTTAAGATAAGGGCAGCGTTATTGACAACAAGTACATACCCATTAAGGTCTCCAGAGGAGCTGATATTTTGGCAAGAATTATTATGCTTTTTATAGCAAGTGGACTTATATTAGTTGGGTGTAGTCCAGATAAAACAAATGATAATAGCGTAAAAATTACGGATGTAGTCTCTGGGGATAGCAAAGTAAATAATGCTATAAACAATGAAATCATCCCCAGCAATGTATTACAAGATTCTCCCGAATATTTAGCTGAAAATGAAGATGGACTTATTATGCTTTTTATAGCAAGTGGACTTATATTAGTTGGGTGTAGTCCAGATAAAACAAATGATAATAGCGTAAAAATTACGGATGTAGTCTCTGG
>NZ_JBNNUU010000003.1:0-10358 GCF_050280025.1 Lysinibacillus sp. NPDC093712 | reverse complement strand
GGATAGCAAAGTAAATAATGCTATAAACAATGAAATCATCCCCAGCAATGTATTACAAGATTCTCCCGAATATTTAGCTGAAAATGAAGATGGACTTACTAGTCAGGATTCTGAAATGGCTTATGAAATGTGTATGACAGTGCTGACTGACTATTATAAAGCAATCTGGAACGGTTCGGATATTGAATTGGGGTCATTTATCGAAAGCGAAAACCTTAAACGGTATACGCTAAAGAAAATACAATACCAATATGATTTATATTTAACGCACAATGATACGAATAATTTGGTTGAGAGCGTTGATATTGGCACGCAAGGAGTGGGTTGGGAAGCGGAGTTTACGGATGACGTAGATGGCGGTTTTCTTTACTTAAAATTACCAGCTGAAATTAAAATGACTGAAGGTAGTCATGGTGAAGTTATTGAATTTCTTGTACGTAATGTAAACGGGAAGTTAGTCATTGTTGATTGGTATGATGGTGGAAAAGATAGTTATGATTTCTTAGTTCGTGGAGAAAATCAAACGATTGACAACCCTAATATATGGAATAATAGTGAATGGGTAAATAAGTTAAATAGTAAACAGATTGAATTTTCGGGCTCAATACGTTAATTAGTAAACCGTTGCTTTTACAATACCCATTGGTCACAGTGATTAAATAAGCTTTTTTTGAAGAACATTGAGTTGCCTAGGCAGCTCTTTTTTATTAACTACTCGGGAAGAGACATTGTGCAGTAAATTTCAACACCTTAGTCAATTTGTAAATTCAGATAGCTTTTTGAATTCTTCTGAAAGCGTAGCAGGCGGGAATACCTATATGCCAAAGTCTCTAATTTACAAGTAAAGCAAGATAAATTTAATCTAACTGGGGCTTTACTACGCATTAAAGCGTTCTTTCTATTGAAGAAAGAGCGCTTTAATTTTCTTTAGGCATCGATTTTTCCAATGCTAATTTTACAAAATCGAGATATAGCACAAGCTCTTCTGGCAAAAATACATCATTTCGCTTCACATATCCAACTTGAATGAGATGACTTTCTTCTAACGGAATCGAAATGACGTTGGGGTTCATATAATTATTCACGATGCAACCTGTTCCAAGATTGTATCCATTCGTGTTAGACAGTAAGTTATTCATCGTGCCACGATCTGTTACATAGACGAGCTTTTCAATATTGTTAACATGGAGCGTTTCTTCAGCAAAATGTAAAAGCATGTCATCCTGCTGATAGCTCAAATAAGGATAGTTGCGTAATTGTTCAAATGTAATCGTTTTATAATGGGCCAAAGGATGTTCTTTGCGTAAAAAGACGTGTTGTTTCAATGTAGCCAGTGGCGTAAATCGTAAAGCTTTGGAGATGAAATGACGCTCAAAAAATGGTTTATTTAATTCAGATACAGATAAAATACCAATAATACTTCTGCTTGAATAGATGTCATCAATTACGTCTGTTGATTTACCTTCTCGAACTGCCAGCTCATATTTCCGTTCATTAAAATGCTCCATTAAATTCGCAACCGCCTCAATTGCAAAGCTATAATGTTGTGATGAAATGGAAAACTTCGTTAGGCCCATTTTCTTGTCTTTATCAAAATGATGTTTAACCGCCTCCGTTTGTTCCAGTAGCATTTTTGCATAAAACAATAACTCAGTTCCTTCTTTTGTAAAAACAACCCCTTTGTTCGTTCGATCTAAAATTGTAATCCCTAGCTCAATTTCCAAATCACGCACTGATTTACTAATACTAGGTTGTGTTACGAAAAGTGCGGAAGCGGCTTTACTAATTGAATTATGTTTGGCAATCTCTACAAGATAACGAAACTGCTGAAATGTCATTTCCTCACCAACCTTCATTTGTCTTGCTATAACTTTAGTCTATAGCAAGGGGATAAAAAGTTCAATTTTACCTTATGAATGAAGAGATTTAATATAAAAGGAGGATTACAAATAAAGCGAAAAAGAAAGGGAGAAAAAACATGATAAGAGAAGCAACACCAAAGGACTTAATGGACATTTTAAACATTTATAATGATGCAATTCTCCATACGACTGCTGTATACACATATAAACCCCAAACGCTTGAAAATAGACAAAGTTGGTATGACCAAAAGATGCAGGAGGGAAATCCAATACTCGTATATGAGTTAGATAAAAAAGTAGTAGGCTTTGCGACATTTGGTCCTTTTAGAGCGTGGCCAGCTTATAAATATTCGATTGAGCATTCAATTTATGTAGATAAAGGCTATAGAAAAAATGGAATTGGAACGGCATTACTGAAAGAATTAATAGCTATTGCAACGGAAAGAGAATACATGACACTAATTGCTGGAATTGATGCTCAAAATGAAAAAAGCATTGATATGCATAAAAATTTTGGCTTTGTCTATTCAGGTACTATCAAAAAAGCAGGTTATAAATTTAATAGTTGGTTAGATTTAGATTTTTATCAATTAGAGTTGCAAGGTCCTAAAGAACCTGTAGAAGAATAAAGCTGTTTGGAAGAAGGGGGAATAAAAGGTGAAGAAGTATTATGTTTTGTTGCTTTCAACTTGTTTATTATGGGCCGGAAGTTTTGTCGTTAGTAAGACGCTTGTTGAACATGCTTCGCCTATCACCCTGACGACTTTGAGGTGGATGATTGCAGTCATTTGTCTTGTGCCTATTGTTTGGTGGAAAGAAAAAAAGATTTTGCCTCCAAAAAATGCAATACTTCCTTTAGTTTTAATGGGGTTAACAGGTGTTGTGCTATTTAACCTTCTACAGTTTTTAGCATTAGAGCAGACAACTGCAACAAATGTTGGCTTAATATCAACATTAAATATGATTTCGATCGCTGCTTGTTCAGCTATATTTTTGAAAGAGAAAATGAATATGTTACAAATTTTTGCGATGGGTTTCTCCTTTTGTGGCGTCCTACTAGTACTATCTAAAGGGAACATAGACTACTTGTTATCATTGAAGTTTAATACAGGCGATTTGTGGATGCTTGCTGCAGTATGTATATGGGGAATTTATACAATTTGTAGTAAGTGGGCTATGACCAAAACTTCGGCTTTAATGTCTACTTTATACTCTGCTATTTTTGGACTAATAATGCTTTTACCAATAAGCATACCTAGATTTACGGTTTCCCATATAGATACTTCTTTCGTTTGTGGGATTCTTTATACAGGTGTATTAGCAACAGTCGTATGTATGCTATTTTGGAATATGTGTGTGCATAATTTAGGTTCAACAACATCAGGCGTTTTCCTAAATTTTAATCCAATATTTACTGCCATTTTAGCCTTTTTACTATTAGGTGAAAAAATGAGTTGGATACAAGGCATAGGGAGTATCATAGCAATAGGGGGATGTTATTTGTTTTCATACTTTGCCAAAAAGACTGAAACAACAATTGATGTAATCGCATCACAAAGCGGAACAACTTGAGTCGTAGCACACGGTACATTTCACTTTAGTAAAATGATAGTGAGATAGTCTAATGATTGCCATTTAAAAAAGGAGTGCTGATGTTGGAAGGATATGAAGGCTTTCTCCCAAGGAACGTATACGATGTTGAGAAGGTACCAGAAATTAAAAAACTGGATAGAGATACACAAACGTCTTTATTGCCGGACCTTCTCGTATTTACTCAGGATATGAACTGGCCAGTTGCACCAGGCATATTGGAAATTCTATTAACTTTCCCCGAGGAAATTGTCCCCCATGTGCAAGATGTGTTATCGTCAAATGATGACAATTGGAAGTGGTTTCTTCTCCACTTTTTAGTGATTAATTTGCCTGTAGAGTCAAAAGTTCAGTTTAAAGATTATTTATCGAAGGTAGCTGAAAACCCTACGAAAATGGAACTTGCAGAAGAATTGGATGAAATTGCAAAGGGAATTTTAGCAACGCTCAGCTTATAAGAAAAAGCCACACAAACAGTGGAGCTTTTAAAGGGAGCAGTATATGGGAAGACGGATTTATCATATTTCAACAGAACTTATATATCTATTAGAAATATTTTTAGATGAGGTGTTCGATTGAATAAGATAAAAACCGAAACAGAAAGATTAGTTATTCGATTAATAGAAGAGGAAGATTATTCTACTTGGCTTACGCAATATGAACATCGTCTACCTTCTCAGCATAAATACGATGAAGGTAAAATTGATATGAGCATTTGTACGAAAGAATGGTTTCGTGATTTAGTAACTGAACATTTTCAACTGGCTGTTGATGACAAAGTGTATATATTTGGTGTGTTTAGAAAAGTAGATAATACGCATATTGGCTTTATCGACTTTTCAACAATTATAAGGAGAGAATTTCAATGGGCTAGATTCGGTTATACAATCCATAACCAATTTTGGAGACAAGGTTATGGTAAAGAGGCTGTAAAAGCAGCGATTGATTTAGCGTTTGAAAAATTAAATTATCATCGAATAGAAGCTCACATAAATATTGATAATATACCGTCTATAAAATTGGCAGAAAGTGTTGGAATGGTCTATGAATGCACAAGGAAAGGTTTCATCTACGAGAACGACAAATGGACTGATCATCTAGTCTACTTTATAAATGCAAATTAAAACCATTGAGTTGCATAGGCAGCTCTTTTTTATTGAACCAATGATGAAAGCTAAATTCGGTGTGATACTTTATTACTTCGAAAAATGTTGACATTGTCCACTAAGTTCATTAATATTTGTTGACATAGTCCACAAATAAAGGAAGGCGAATATGAACTTAAATGATAATATTATCGCTGATATTCGGCAATTCAATCGGTTTTATACGAATTTACTTGGGTTATTAGATAAACATGTTTTGGATACCGGTTATTCATTTACAGAGGCACGAGTAATTGTTGAGATTGGTTTGTTGGGACAGTGTATTTCAAACAATTTAGTTGAAAATCTAAATATTGATCGCAGTTACATGAGCAGAATAATTACTAAGCTTAGTAATGATGGACTAATTAGTAAGGAATCATCAATATTGGATAACAGAACAAAATTGATTCGTTTGACCCCTAAAGGGCTTGATTTATTTCATCAACTAAATGAAAAATCTGATGAACAGATTGTGAATTTACTGCAAGGTTTGTCATCAAAAGAGATTAACGAAATACATGCCTCTATGTTAATGATTCAAAAGAAATTAAATATGTTGGAGGAAATATAAAATGATACGTTTTGAAAGTGATTATGCAGAAGGTGCTCATAAGCAAATACTGAGCCGACTAATTGAAACGAATGAAGAGCAGACACCTGGTTATGGTATGGATGAACATTGTGAAAAAGCCAGATCTTACATTCGAAAAGCGTGTGGCGCAGACAATGCAGATGTACACTTCTTAGTTGGAGGAACACAAACGAATACGACGATTATCGCGTCCATTTTACGTCCACATCAAGGTGCAGTTGCTGCTATTACAGGTCATATTGCAGTACATGAAACAGGCGCAATTGAAGCTACAGGTCATAAAGTACTTACTTTACCGAGTGATGATGGCAAAATTACAGCACAACAAGTAAAAGACTTATATGATGCGCATTGGAATGATGTCACGCATGAACATATGGTTCAGCCAGGCTTAGTTTACATATCTCATCCTAGCGAGAATGGGACGACTTACAGTAAATCCGAATTAGAGGAGTTAAGCAAAGTTTGCCGACAATGTAGTTTGCCATTGGTTATGGATGGAGCTCGATTAGGATATGGTCTTGTTTCAAAAGACAGTGATTTATCCTTAGCAGATATCGCTAGACTTTGCGATGTATTCTATATCGGTGGAACGAAAGTAGGTGCAATGTTTGGTGAAGCGGTAGTCATCATAAATGATAATCTTAAAAAGGATTTTCGCTATTTTATTAAGCAAAATGGTGGTATGCTCGCTAAGGGGAGACTGTTAGGAATTCAGTTTGAGACGTTATTTGAAGATGGCTTATACTATGAGATTTCTAATCATGCTGTGGAAATGGCGATGATGATCCGAGAGGCATTTATTGAAGAAGGTTATGCATTAAAATATGATTCCACAACAAATCAACAGTTCCCTATTTTACCGAATGATGTGTTAACTAAATTAGGTAAGAACTATTCATTTTCCTTTTGGGAACAGTTCGATGCTACGCAAAGTGTTGTAAGATTTTGTACTAGCTGGGCAACTAAAAAGGATGATGTTGAAATGCTAATTGAGGATATTAGGAAATTAAAATATAGCTAAGTTATAGAGGAATCCATTTTGAAGACTTTTTGAAATGGATTCTTTTTATTTATCAAATAATTTATAACTTCTTACATAATAAATATTTTAAAATTTTTGAACGAAATGAAGTATTTTACAGTCTAATGAAGGAAGGAGGCGAAAAGGATGGAATTTGAAGTCACGAAGCGTGCTATATGTGGGGATCATCAAGCGATACTTTCTCTTATTGAAATGGACGAAGATATTTTATATCGCATGGCTTTTACATATATGAAAAATGAGCAAGACGCTTTAGACGTGATGCAGGAGCTAGTTTATAAGGCACTTAAAAAAATGCATACCGTTCAACAGCACGAATATGCCAGAACATGGCTCGTGCGTGTCTTAATCAATTGTTGTAAAGATCATTTACGTGAACACCAACAAACGGTTCAAATTGAGGAACATCATTTATTTGAATGGGCCATTTACTCAGATATTGAGAAATTGTTAGAGCAATTGACCTTATCAGAGCAGCAACTCGTCTATATGAAATATTTTCAGCAACTAAGAAACAAAGAAATTGCTGAGCTCAACCAAATTCCTGAGGGTACTGTAAAATCTAAGCTTCATCACATTCTAAAAAAACTTAGAAACTTCGCAAGAGAAAAGGAGGACTGGCTATGAATAAACGACCGATTGACGTTCCAAAGGACAAACTTCAACAAATTCGAATGGATACGTTTCGTAAAGTGAAGCGAGAAAAAAGAACAAAGAAGCGCATCGTTTCGGTTGCAATCGTATTTTTGTGTTGTCTAAGTCTTCTATTTTCTATTCGTGTATCGCCAACAATTGCAAGTCAAATTGCAAAAATACCTGGCTTTCAAGCGATTGTCTCAGCGGTTGCAAGAGATAAAGGGATAAAGGATATTGTCGATAATAATTACTATGAAGAAATCAATGAAACCCAAACAAAAAATGACCTATCGCTTACATTGCAAGGTGTAATTGCAGATCATTCGGGTTTTGTTCTTTACTATGACGCTGATGCTCCATTTGAATTATTTTTGGAGAAAGTCCAATTGTTCCAAGGGGATGATGAAATTGAATGTGGTTGTTCCTTTACGCATAATGCAAGTAATCAAACAAAGATCTCTTCTTCAGTTGAGTTTGGTTTTTCAGAGCCAATCGCCTATACGTCAAAAGATTTTAAAGCTATTTTTCATTTTATTGATAAAGATAAAGGGAACATTGAAATAACAATACCGTTTTCACTACAAAACGAAATCGCACAGGAAAAAGTTATTAATGCGAATCGTACTGTAGATGTCCAAGGTCAGAAACTTACGATTAAACAAATTCGCCGTAGTCCACTAAAATTGGCACTTGATATTGAAGTAGACGAGGAAAATACAATGCAAATATTAGCACTGGAAGATATTGCAGTCGTGTCGGAAAGTGGTGAGCGTAGAGAAACAGTTAGAAATCGCTCATCAATATACAGAAATAATTCCAATGGAAAATTCACGGTATATTTGCAAAGTAATTATTTCGATGATCCAGAGTCATTGACGGTTATAATTGGCGCTGTACATGCTGTACCGAAGGGTGAGGATTTTATCGAAGTTGATTTTGGTACACAGAAAATAATCTCAAAACCAGATTATTTAGATTGGGATATATCTGTAGAGCAACAAAGCCTAAAAACTGCAGCAAAGAAATGGGATAATAGCAGGAGCCATACGTTCTTTGAGAGTGCTCTAAAAGCAGATGGCACGGTGTTAGAATTTGCAGGGGGCTCATACTCAGATGATGATGAGTACCTATACGCAACGGAGACCTTTAAAAAATACGATGGTAAAGCCAAAATATTAATAGACTATTACTTCAATCCTATCGGTCAAAATATTGAATTGAAGATTCCATTAAAATAAATTACAGATGTTCAAAAGGGAGGAAATCCTTTTTGAGCATCTTTTTGACTTCTGTTCATCTTTAGAAAGAGGGTATTCCCATCTCAAAGCGAATGATTAACATTAAGGAAAAGAAGGAGTTGGGTAAATGTTTCACCTAAAAGATGTTTTATCCGATCAGTTGTTAGCGAATGCAAACGATCCAAGCTGGTACGTCCCATTGACAGAGGCTGTTAAAAATCTGACAGAGGAAGAAGCTTTTTGGAAGGTAAGTGAGGAAAGTAATAGTATTGCTGAAATTGTACAGCATTTACTTTATTGGAATGAAACGTGGCAAACGAGATATAAAGAAAATAGTATACATGCAGTTCAGGCGGTAGGGAGTAATGACAGTACGTTTACCATTTCAGAAAATAAAACATTCGTTGAACTTCAGCAACAGCTATTAACAGTCCTTTTATATTGGCAAGAATTATTATCAGAACAACAGCTTGAAAGCGAAGTAAAAGGGTATTTTAATGCGAATTGGTGGCAAGTAGTGGGGAATGTGACAACGCATAATGCCTACCATATCGGTCAAATAGTTTATATACGAAAGATGCAAAAGAGCTGGCAGCGGTAAGTAAATCGCCGGTAAAGCAGGGGAAATCGCCGATAGAAGTGCATGAATCGCCGATAAGGCAGGGGAAATCGCCGATAGAAGTCCATGAAACGCCGGTAAAGCAGGGGAAATCACCGATAGAAGTCCGTGAATCGCCGGTAAGGTAGGAGAAACCGCCGATAGAAATCTGTGAATCGCCGGTAAGGCAGGAGAAATCGCCGATAGAAGTCTGTGAATCGCCGGTAAGGCAGGGGAATTCGCCACTAAAAGTCCGTGAATCGCCAGGAAATCAGGAGAAACCGCCACTAAAAGTCCGTGAATCGCCAGGAAATCAGGGGAAACCGCCACTAAAAGTCCGTGAATCGCCAGGAAATCAGGGGAAACCGCCACTAAAAGTCGATGAAACGCCAGTAGACCCGCTGTAACGGACATCAACAGCCCAGCAAAAAAGTGTAGGATTGATCTCAGTCAATCTTACACTTTTCCTCTTATTTCAGATTATACTTCTTCATTAAAATAGATTTTATAAAATTTGCGATTCGTTTCCTCATCAAAGCCAACTTCAATTAGCTCATCCATTTGCTCAATATCACGGACGTTCACTTGAATTTCAATTGCGGAATCCAGTTTGATTTTACGTTTATAGCTTTTCTCAGCTTTTGCAATGGCACTTTCGGAAATCACTGTTTCGTAGGGCTTGACTGAATTGACGATAATATCCTTTTGCGTTGAATCAGCTGCTTCAAATACAGTGTCAATATAGTCGTTTACTTGAAATTCTTCTTCACTGCGGAAATAATCGAGCGTTTTGTTTAAAAAGCCCAACTTTTCGGGATTTGTAAAACTCTCTTCTTTTAAAATATATTTTTTACATTCGGTTAATGCTAAGTTTGTTTTATGATAATGTTCATCAGCTACTTTAATTTTCAAAAAGCGTTCTTGCCAGTAAACGACATCTTCTTTCTTTTTCGTTTTCATAAAAACAACTGGCGCTTCGTCTGCCCCCATATCTACAATGACAGCCATATTATTGATTTTCTTTACATTAATGCCGTCGATGCCATTGACAGTCATTTTATTTTGTTCATTTTTCACATCTAAAAACATTTCTTTTTCTTCAATTTTGACAATGGCAATAACTTTCTTTACCTCTGTCGACATAAAACAATTGTCAAATAAGCCTATAAACAATTCACCGCTTTTAATATTTGGATGCCCAGATGCACTATGTAAGTGCGTGGCGATATGCTTAGATTGTTCTAGGAAACTAGCTTCCTCATCAAAAATAGCTTTCACATACGTATACACTTCATTTAAGCCAATATTTGATTCATGAAAAAATTCAAATTGTTGCTCAAAGTCGAGTTTGTTAAACGCTAATTGTGTAAACGCTGCTTCTAGCATAACCTCAGGTTGCGAAAATGCTTCCTCTCCCAACACTAGGCTATCACTAACATAATGTACAACATATTGTGCTAACTTACTTTCACTTACCTCTAACATAATTATCCACCTTTAATATAATTGTTTCGATAATTTACCATAGCACACCCCACGCAAAATTTACATGGATTGGTATGTCAACACTAAACTGGACAAAAATTATAAGGTCTGTTGCTTGAATTCCACTGGAGTTAAATAGCCTAGTGTCCCATGAATTCGAATGT
>NZ_JBNNUU010000002.1:0-1065266 GCF_050280025.1 Lysinibacillus sp. NPDC093712 | reverse complement strand
CTCCTTCTCCGCCATTGGCCCCTTGGTCAAGCGGTTAAGACACCGCCCTTTCACGGCGGTAACACGGGTTCGAATCCCGTAGGGGTCATACTAAAACGCAGTAAATGTGAACATCACATTTGCTGCGTTTTTTTTTGCTAGCGTGAAAGTTTGAGAGTTAAATATAAGTGAGATTTAGTACTAACGGTTTATACATGATATCATCTACTGTTGCGTATTCTATTATTCTTTTTAATTGAATTTTCAGGTAATATAGTAATGAACGATAAAAAAAGGGGGATAAAGATGGGCCATAGTTTGAGGTGGGTGTACAATCGACAATATCATTTACAGGGAAACTTAGATCGAGTAGAAGCTGCATTACAAAGTTTTACAGTGGAACAGGTTAATCGTGTGGAACAATTTCATCGTACATATGAGGGTTTTGAAAAGACACCTTTATGTAGTTTAGATTCTTTAGCATCCCATATAGGGGTCAATAAAATATTTATGAAAGATGAGTCATTTCGATTTGGCTTAAATGCATTTAAAGTTTTAGGTGGTATATATGCAATAGGACAGTATGTTGCTAAATTGCTAGGTAAAAATATTGATGAACTGTCATTCGAACAATTAAAGTCGCCTGAAGTGAAAGAACAACTAGGCGATTTAACATTTATTTCAACGACAGATGGCAATCATGGGCGAGGAGTTGCATGGGCTGCTAGAGAACTGGGCTGTAACGCGCGTATTTATATGCCTGCTGGCAGTGCAAAAGAGCGTTTGCAAAATATTAAGAACGAAGGGGCATACGCAGAAATCACAACAATGAATTATGATGATACTGTGCGTTATACGTCACAGCTCGCCGAGGAAAATGGTTGGGTTATTATACAGGATACGATGTGGGAAGGGTACGAAGAAATTCCATTATGGATTATGCAAGGCTATACAACATTAGCAAAAGAAACCGTCGACCAATTAGAAGAAGCGCCTACACATGTATTTTTACAGGCAGGAGTAGGTTCATTTGCAGGCGCAATCGTCGCTTTTCTCCAACAATTTTATAGACAAAAAATAACTTTTGTTTTGATAGAGCCAGATGTAGCAAATTGCTTTTACGAGAGTTTTAAACTTGGTACTGAACATTTTGTTACTGTCGGTGGAGAGATGCAAACAATTATGGCAGGGCTAGCGTGTGGGGAGCCGAATCCTATGGCTTGGGATATTTTAAAAGCGTATACGAAAGTAAGTATTTGCTGTGATGAAACGACAGCTGCAACGGGCATGCGTGTGTTAGCAAATCCACTTGGTTCGGATCATCGCATTGTTGCAGGAGAATCAGGTGCAGCACCGTTCGGTTGTTTTTATGAATTAATGACGAATGAAGATTATGCAGAATTAAAAGCGGCATTACAGCTAAATGCACAATCAAATATACTATTTGTTAATACAGAGGGAGACACGGACGTAGAAAACTACCGAAATATTGTATGGCATGGTAAGTATGCAAAATAGTACAAGTGAGCATCTCTGGGATATTGAGATGCTTTTTTATATTGTATTTTAAATAAATTGATAGTTGAAAGAGGTGATATAAGTGAGTAACCACATAAAATATCAATGGAGGATAACAAAATATAATCCTGACTTCCGAAATAATGAAGGGCATTATACGAAGGAGTTGGAATGGACAAGTCCATCTCACATTGGGAAGACAATTTATGGTGAAACCTTTACATTAGAAAAATATTTAGAAATAGAAACTGCATATATTAATACGATTATGAAGTTTTTACATGTCAATGATATAAAATCAATAACAATGATTAACACTACTTATATTAATGTAGATATAAATTCTTCTTTGTATAACCAATTGTATGATAAAGAATTAGACAAAATACACTTAAAGGATGATCAAGAGGTAACGATTGATGAAATACCTCTAATTTCTAAAATGGTATTACGGGGTTTCATATTTTGTCATTTCATAGCTTCAGATTTTTTTGTGCATTTCGGAGATGACTATTATATGTTTATTGGAACAAATCATTATCAAGAGGAACCATTACAATTTGCGCGGAAAAATCATTTATTTGTAGAAGAAATACTTTCTCCATTTTATATCTGTGAAGAGAATATCGAAAGAATGATCATGTGGACGCCAATTCATGAAGATACCGTAGTAGGTGAGGAAATACTAACGGACATTTCACTAGAGGAATATAGGGAAATATTGCGCCTTTCCAATATTCATCCGGTTATCGGGGTTTTTCCAATTACAGCGAGTAACCAACCATTTTTTCAAAAAAAACTAAAACACAAAATAGATATGAATAAGTATCAATATTATCTAAGCGCGGGTGATTAAGCGAACGGTACATGAGTTACCCTCAAATAGTATAAGCGACTTTTAAGAGCTATGTCTGGTAGTAAAGTAGACACTGCTCTTTTTATTTTTCCTTTAGGAGAGAATAATGTAAAAAGCCCTTGACCTTAACGCTGCGTAAAGGTTTACAGTATGAATATGGAGGTGAGGGCAATGGAGTACACGATTCAACAACTTGCCAAATTGTCTGGGGTAAGTACGAGAACGTTGCGTTATTATGATGAAATAGATTTACTAAAGCCGGCAAGAACAAACGAGGCAGGCTATCGCTTTTACGGGCAACACGAAGTCGATATTCTTCAGCAAATTTTGTTTTATCGAGCACTAGACATGAAGTTAGTAACGATTCACAACATTATTCACGCACCTGATTTTCAACATACTGTTGCATTAAAAACACATCGAGATGCTTTACTACAACGAAAAAAACAGCTCGATCAATTATTAAAAACAGTGGAACAAACAATTCAATCGATTGAGGGGGAACGTCCAATGACGAACGAAGAGAAATTTGATGGCTTTAAAGAGCAGCTAATAGAGGGAAATGAAAAGCAATATGGTAAAGAAATACGTGCAAACTATGGTCAAGAAACTGTTGATGCATCGAATGCAAAGTTTAAAAATTTAACAGAGGAGCAGTATAAGGCAATGCAACAATTAGAACAGCAATTATTTGAACGATTAAAAGAGGCGATGGCAATAGGAGATGTGCAAAATGATGTCTCGATGGAAGTTGCAGAGCTTCATAAGCGCTGGCTGAGCTTTTCGTGGCCGCAATATACAAAGGAAGCACATGCTGGTTTAGCACAAATGTATATAGCAGATGACCGTTTTACAGCTTATTACGATAATCATGTATCTGTTGGTGCCACTCAATTTCTACATGATGTAATTAGAGAATATACGCAAAACTAAAGGAATCCTTCTCATACGGATGTTTTAGAAATAAGTATTTAGGAAAAAATGAACGTATGAGGAGGAGATTTTTTTGAAACAACAAATGATAGAAAAGTTTAAAAAACAATTACTGCAGGAATTACAAGAAATAGAGCAGCAGCTTGAGGAATCAGAGCGTCCTCAGGCAACAGAGCTCTCCAATTATGATAATCATCCAGCTGATAATGCGAGTGATTTAACAGACCAGCTTACAGAGATGGCAATTGATGAGCACCGCAGTGATCATGCTGAGGAAATTAAACAAGCGCTTCAAGCGATCGAAGATGGCACATACGGCAAGTGCACGGAATGTGGTGAAGAAATTCCACTAGGTCGTTTAGAAGCGATGCCACATGCATTAACATGTGTAGAGCATGCGGAGCAACGAGATGATTTACTTCGACCAGTAGAAGAAGATGTATTATCATCATTACCAAAATCTGATGATTTCGAAGAGCTTGAGGAATTTGGCTCGTCAGATACGCCTTCAGATAAAATGTAAAAAATACGAGGATTTCTTCCTAATTATTCCCTTGACCAGTATAATAACTGTATGGGGTGATATCATGGAAATAATTGATTTACATTGTGATGTATTATTAAAGTTAACGACGCTAGAAGCGCCAAAATTTGCGGATGATGTGCGATTACATGCAAGTAAAGAAAGATTACAATTAGGGCAAGTAAAGGCGCAGGTATTCGCTATTTTTATCGACCCTGCGACACCACAAAATATGCAATTTTTAGAGGTAATGCGTCAAATTGAAGCCTTCCATACACAAGTATTACAAACTGAAGGCATGGTGCATATTACGGAATGGTCACAACTAAATACTTTAACGCCTCATGAAATTGGTGCTATTTTAAGTTTAGAAGGATGTAGTGCAATTGGTGAGGATATTACAAAGCTGTCGGCAATTTTGGATGCTGGTGTAATGCTGGTAGGACTCACATGGAATGAAGAGAATGGTGTAGCCTATGGCGCTGAGCAGGATGCTAGTCTTGGGTTAAAACCTTTCGGCAGAGAGGTTATCAATATGCTAAATGAGCGGGATATAATTATCGATGTATCCCATTTAAACGAGCAAGGATTCTGGGATTTACTGCCACTGGCAAAGCATCTTGTTGCAAGCCATAGCAATGCACGTGCGATTTGCGACCACCCACGTAATTTAACAGATCAACAGGCGAAGGCACTTGTAGAGCATGGAGGTCATATTCATTTAGTCTACTTCCCGCATTTTATTGGGGACAATGCAACAATGGATGATTTAATTGTGCATGTGAAGCATCTGGCAAGTATCGTTGGGGTTGAGCATCTCGGAGTAGGTTCTGATTTTGACGGAATAGATGTTACCGTTAAAGGGCTCGCTCATGCAGGTGAGGCGCAAAATTTATTAGAGCGTTTACGAGAGCATTTTACAGATGAAGAAGTTCGTGGGATTGCGCACAATAATTTTAGACAATATATAAAAAAAGCAGCAACCAAATAAGGTTGTTGCTTTTCATTTTTAAAAAATCAATCTAGATGTCTACTGCAGTTGATTTCCGCTACGGGTGGACGCTTTCCGCGGGCACAATGTAAGCCACAACCGTCGCTGTTGCGCCGTTTGTTGCGTCTTACGTTTTGTACTGTTCCCGCAGGAGTCGCCACCCTTCGCTCCAATCAACTAAAAATTGTGTGAGTGCCTGTCACTAAGCATCTTATAAATAAGAAGTACTGCCACAGTTGATTTCCACTACGGGCGGGCGCTTTCCGCGGGCACACCGTAAGTCACAACCGTCGCTGTTGCGCCGTTTGTTGCGTCTTACGTTTTGTGCTGTTCCCGCAGGAGTCGCCACCCTTCGCTCAATCAACTAAAAATTGTGTGAGTGCCTGGCACTAAGCATCTGTCACTAAGCATCTTATAAATAAGAAGTACTGCCACAGTTGATTTCCACTACGAGAGGACGCCTTCCGCGGGATCAATATAAGCCGCAACCTTCCGCTCCAATTAACTGAACAAGTGGGTAAAGATACACTCTTTAATAACTATCAAAAGGATAAAAAATGACAACAGCCATTAAGATGAACATCTTAATGGCTGTTGTCTAATATTAAGCAATAACCTTATAAGGTTGCTACTTTTCATTTGTGCATATTAATAAAAGAAATAATTCACTAATAATCCGATTCCTAATAGGAAACCGAAGAATGTATTTGTTTGCGCTGTATATTTCATCGCTGGCATTACTTCCTTGGCTTCTTTTTTATCACGGAAAATTTGGATAGCACGTAGCGGCTTCGGTATACTTAGGAAAATAATAAGCGCCCAAAAAGTAATACCATCAATTGCTACTAATGCAATGACCCAAAGGTACGAAACGATAAAAAAGCCAGATAGTACAGAAATAGCACGGTCACGGCCTACTATGATGGCAAGCGTTTTACGACCACCTTCTGTATCCCCAACGATATCACGAATATTATTAGATAGCATAATGCCACCAACTAAAATCATACTCGGAATAGAGAGTAAAACCGCATCTAATGTTACAGTAAGTGTTTGAATATAAAAGGCGATTAAGACAATACCCATACCCATGACTGCCCCTGAAATAAGCTCTCCAAATGGTGAATATGCAATAGGATAAGGTCCTCCTGTATATAGAAAACCAATCAGCATACAAACTAGTCCAACTGCAACAAGCCACCAAGAAGTTGAGGCACAAATATAAATGCCAAGAAGCATAGCTAGTGCATAAAAGCTTAAAGCAATCATCATAATTGTTTTCGGCTGCACACCGTGACGGACAATCGTGCCGCCAATGCCGACAGAATGTTCATTATCTAATCCTAGCTTGTAATCATAATATTCGTTGAACATATTAGTTGCTGCTTGAATTAGCATACTAGCAATCAGCATAGCAAAAAATAGTCCAAAATTAATTGTTTCTTTTTCAATTGCAAGAGCAATCGCTGTTCCTAAAAATACTGGAACGAATGAAGCGGTTAAAGTATGTGGGCGCGTTAAATGCCACCAAACTTTAAAACCCCTATCAGCTTCAATGACTTTGGTCATAAGGTCTTTCTCTCCTTCAACTATTGTAGACTCTTCTTATTTTATACGAAGAAAGAGAAAATGGATAGGTTCACAGCTTATTACATACAGTTATGTTTAAAAAAATGATACAATAGTACATGCATTTGAGAGATGGGAATATAAATTAAGCTAATCGTAGCAGTAGAAAGACTAAAGCCGTCAAACAAATAGGACGGCTATTTTAGCGCAACAAGTAATGCTAAAGACGGATGTCACAGATGTTTTTGTGTGTGAAATCGAAGCGACAGACGTATGATGTTATGTACGTGGAATTTATAGCAACACGTACTATGACGCGAAAACATAATTGATTATGTACATTGCAATAACGGAGGTAATTTTCATGCAACAGAAGTGGTACCAAGCCACAGAAGTAGAAGTGGACTCTTTGGGCCAAAACCTTCATTTTTATATGGAAACAATCGAAGTAAGTCGCTTATCGGCTCTTGCATTTTATGCAGCGGGCGAGGAGCGTTATAAAGGTGAACGATTTTATTGGCAAAATAGAGAAAAAACAATGACATTAGTTGGGCTAGGACATGCCCACACAATTCAAAATAACGCAAAAAGCGACCGCTTTGATGCTGTAGAGGCAGAATGGAAAAGCTTAACGAAAAATTGCGTAAAAGGTCAGGCTGAACTACAACCCATTTTGTTTGGTGGTTTTACATTTGATCCTCAAAATAGTGTGAATGGTGAGTGGACAGACTTTCCAGAGGCTTATTTTGCCTTGGCAACGTATCAGCTCGTATTACGCGATGACAAAGCCTATGTAAGCATAAACCTTATCGCAAAAGCTTCGAAGGCAGATGAACAATTTGAAGCGCTGCGTAAAGAGCGAGATCATTTAATCCATGCTGCGCAAGTAAAAGAAGTGAAAATGTATGCGAAGCCTGAAATAAGTGATTATTTCGAGCCATATAAGGAACCATATTTAGCGTCAATTGACCAGGTAACAGCACTGATTAAAGCAAAGCAAGCAGATAAAGTCGTAATAGCACGATCACTTGCACTGCAATTTAAGGAGCAAGTAACTTCACCTCAAGTATTAGCTCAAATTATTCATGAACAGCCTGAAAGTTATTTGTTTGGGCTAGAGTGGAAAGATTTATTATTTTTTGGAGCATCTCCAGAGCGACTTGTAAAGGTTGAAAATGGTCTTGCCTACTCATCATGCGTTGCAGGGTCAATTCAACGAGGTAAAACAGCTGAGGAAGATAACGCATATGGACAAAGCTTATTAAATGATCCGAAAAATGGTGGCGAACATCAATATGTAGTCGATATGATTGCGGAAACGTTCCGTAAAAACTGTGTTGCGATGAAAATACCAGCTGGACCACGCTTATTAAAAATTAGAGATATTCAACATTTATATACACCAGTTGAAGGTCAGCTTAATAACGAGGCAACCATTTTACAGTTAACGAAGCATTTGCATCCAACGCCAGCTTTAGGCGGTGTGCCAAGAAAAGAGGCAATGACCGCTATACGTAAATACGAGCCAATGAATCGCGGGCTTTATGCTGCACCAATTGGTTGGTTAGATGCAGAGGGAAATGGTGAATTCGCGGTTGCGATTCGTTCAGCAGCTTTAATAAAAGATAAAGCTTATTTATATGCAGGTGGCGGTATTGTAGCTGATTCAGAGCCACAATCTGAGTATGAGGAAACATTAGTGAAATTCCGTCCAATGCTTCGAGCGTTAGGAGGACAAGTACATGAGTGAACGGAAAATATTGACTGATTATGTTTATAAAATGGTTGCATCACTAGTGCAGGCAGGTGTCCAACATGTTGTTGTAAGCCCAGGATCACGTTCGACACCATTAGCCTATGCCTTTGCCTCAACAAAGCAACTGACAATGTACCGACAAGTAGATGAACGAGCGGCTGCATTTTTTGCGCTAGGGATTGCTAAGTCTACTGCTAAGCCAGTCGTGTTGTTATGTACATCAGGCACTGCTGCTGCAAACTATTATCCTGCTATTGTAGAAGCAAGTTATGCGCGAGTACCTTTAATTGTCATAACAGCCGATCGACCACATGAATTACGTGAGGTAGGAGCACCACAGGCTATTAATCAAACAAATTTATATGGGGCACATGTAAAGTGGAGTGTTGATTTTCCGCTTGCGGATGGTGCTGCACCGACATTGCCCTTTATCGAGCGTCATATCGCACGTTCATTAGCTATTGCAACTAGTGCACCTTTTGGTCCAGTGCATATTAATGTACCGTTCCGTGAACCATTGCTCATTGATTTTCGTGATGAGCTTCCGGATGTTACGTTTAAGCAAAGTAATGTTGGGCAGTTAACACCACCAAAGGATACACAGCTAGAACTTGCATCTATATTACGACAAACGAAAAAAGGATTTGTCATTATTGGTGAGCTTCCGCTAGGAACAGATTTAACTGTTATGTGGGAGTTTGTGCGCCAATTAAAATGGCCAATTATTGTTGAGAGTCTATCAAATATGCGTACTTCCGTACCAAATGATTGTCTACCATATGTGATTACTACATATGATGCGATTATGAAAAATGATGACTTTAAAGCGCTTGTTGAACCTGAAACAGTTCTTCGCCTAGGAGCTCAGCCTGTATCGAAGTTTATTATGCAATTTATTACAAAAACACAGCCACAAGCTTATATTGTTGTTGATGAAGACCCGATGTTCCGTGATTCTACAGGGGTATCAACGCATTTCCTACATGCGAGCATTGGCGAATGGCTTGTCCAATTAGATCTTTCTGAAACAGCGCTAGAAGCGGCATACTTAGCGGAATGGCAAGATGCCAATGACATCGCACTTGAATATATTGAGCACTATGCAGAAGGAGCTATTGACGAGGGGGCAATGGTGAGTCGCTTACTTGAATTAATTCCAAATGGCAGTGATGTATTCGTCAGCAGTAGTATGCCAATTCGTGATATCGATACATTTTTAATGACAACATCAAAAGATATTCGTGTTTTTGCAAACCGTGGGGCTAATGGTATTGATGGTGTTGTATCAACTGCGATGGGTTTAAGTCAAGGAAATAACCGTGAAACGTATTTGCTGATTGGAGATTTAGCCTTTTTACATGATGTAAATGGTCTAATTGCTTCACGCTATCAAGCATGTAATATAACAATTATTGTGATGAATAATGATGGCGGTGGTATTTTCTCTTATTTACCACAATCCACTGTAGAGGCTCATTATGAGAATCTATTTGGTACACCGACTGCGCTCGAATTTCAAGAAATTGCTCGCATGTATGATATGGACTACATTTGTATCGAGGATATTGCACAATTAGTACCTAAGTTTAATATGGTGAAAAAAGGTCCATTACGATTAATTGAGATTTTTACAGATCGTGAAGAAAACGTTTATGCACATCGCGCTCTTTGGAATCGTATTAATGCAGGGTTAAAAGCATGGCAAAGCTAATAATTCGTGGTCTTGAGACGCATGTAGATATTTGGAATGAAGCAGCAGGGCAAACAATTGTTGCCCTGCATGGCTTTACAGGAAGTACCGCTACATGGCGAAATTTGGCGAAGGATCTTCCGCATATGCGTATCGTAGCGATTGATTTAATTGGTCATGGTCAGACAGCTGTGCCGGAACAAGAGAGCCGCTTTACAATGGATGAACAATTGCGTGATTTAGAGGAGATATTTAGTCAATTACAATTAGAGACATTTACATTGCTTGGCTATTCAATGGGTGGGCGTATAGCATTATCCTATACAATAGCTTACCCGCATCGTGTTGAGAAGTTATTGTTAGAAAGTGCCTCTCCTGGTTTGCGAACATCAAAAGAGCGTATGGAGCGTTGTGAGCGCGATGATGCGTTAGCGACGAAAATTACGAATAATGGTTTGCAGTCCTTCGTTCATGCGTGGGAAAATATACCGTTATTCGAGTCGCAAAAACGATTATCTGATAATGCAAGGCAAGCTGTACGATCAGAGCGACTTGCCCAAAGTGAGAGGGGCTTGGCTGGCAGTTTACGGGGAATCGGAACTGGCATGCAGCCATCAAATTGGGACAAGTTAACACAATTAGAATTACCTGTGCTATTAATGACCGGTTCATTAGATGTGAAATTTTGTAATATCGCATTAGAAATGAAAGCGTTATTAAAAAATGGAAAGCATATGACAGTAAATGACGTTGGACATGCAATTCATGTGGAAAATCCAGCTGAATTTGCTACAATAGTAAATGAGTATTTAACGTAATGTTTTTTACGTTAGCGCCTCATCTTAGTTATGAGGCGAATTTTAATTAGGAGGTATTTCAATGACACGTCAATGGACTACATTACATACTTACGAAGACATTAAGTATGAGTTTTATAACGGTATCGCTAAAGTAACGATTAACCGTCCTGAAGTGCGCAATGCATTTAGACCAAAAACAGTCATGGAAATGATTGATGCATTTTCTCGTGCCCGCGATGACAAAAACGTAGGTGTTATCATTTTAACAGGTGAAGGCGAGCAAGCTTTCTGCTCAGGTGGTGACCAAAAGGTACGTGGCCATGGTGGCTATGTAGGAGATGATGAAATTCCACGCTTAAACGTACTTGATTTACAACGTTTAATCCGTGTTATTCCAAAACCTGTAGTAGCGATGGTTGCTGGTTATGCAATCGGTGGAGGGCACGTATTACATGTTGTATGTGACCTTACAATCGCAGCAGACAATGCTCGTTTTGGACAAACTGGTCCAAGAGTTGGTTCATTTGATGCTGGTTACGGTTCAGGCTATCTTGCACGTATTATCGGACATAAAAAGGCTCGTGAAATTTGGTACCTTTGCCGTCAATATGATGCACAACAAGCGCTTGATATGGGCTTAGTAAACACAGTTGTTCCTTATGCACAATTGGAAGACGAAACAGTACAATGGTGTGAAGAAATGCTTGAAATGTCTCCTACAGCTCTACGCTTCTTAAAAGCAGCTATGAATGCTGATACAGACGGCTTAGCTGGTCTTCAACAAATGGCAGGCGATGCTACACTTCTTTACTACACTACTGATGAAGCAAAAGAAGGTCGTGACGCATTTAAAGAAAAACGTCAACCAGACTTCGGTCAATTCCCAAGATTCCCTTGATTTGGAATGGTGGAAGGCTCGTATCTCTATGTAGATACGAGCTTTTTCTATTTTTATAAAGGGGAGACAGACGAATAGACCGATGATGGAAAAAACGGTACCATTATCATTGTAAATGATCGGAGGAAGCAAATAATGTACCCAAACTGGATTTTGCAGCGTGCGTATGTAACGCCATTACGTAGCGCTCTCACATATGAAGGACAAACATGGACATTTCAACAATTAAATGAGCTATCTTTAAAACGTGCTCGGCAATTATCAGCAATGAATATTAAACAAGGGCAACGTATCGCTATTATGGGGCCGAGTACACCTGCACTTATAGTGATGATGTATGCTTGTATGCATTTGCAATGTGAAATGGTCATGCTTAATCGTAGGCTTTCTCAAGCCGAAATCGCTTATCAACTAGAAGATTCACAAGCAGAGGTTGTGCTAGTTGCAGATGAAGATGTAGCAAAATTACCGCCACACATGTCTTATCATGTATTTACGGCAATAGAAAATGGTGCAGAACAATCTGTTGATATTGCAAAAGAATGGTCACTCAATCAAACAACATCCATTATGTATACGTCTGGGACGACAGGCTTCCCAAAGGGGGTTCGTCAAACGGTGGGCAATCACCAGGCAAGTGCAACAGCTTCTGTTCTCAACATAGGCTTACAAGCCGATGATGTTTGGTTGTGTGCAGTACCATTATTCCATATAAGTGGATTTTCCATTTTAGTTCGTTCATTGTTATACGGCAATAAAGTACAGCTATACGAGCATTTTAATGTGGATGCTATTGCGCAAAACATAATGGCTGGCGATGTTACACATATGTCAGTGGTCGCTGTTACATTAGAACGCATACTAAATACACTTGAGCTAAACAATGCGGTAGCTTCACCGCGATTTAAATTAATGCTAGCAGGTGGTGGTCCTGTGCCAGTAGATTATTTAAAACGAGCGAATGCATTGCATTTAGCCGTAGCACAAACATATGGTATGACAGAAACTTCATCGCAGACAGCAACACTAGCAAGTGAAGATGCAATGAAAAAAATCGGTTCAGCAGGCAAGCCATTATTTTTTAATCAAATAAAAATTTCAGCACCAAATGGACAAGGTGAGGGTGAAATTTGTATTAGAGGCCCACATGTAACCCCTGGGTACATTGGACGCTTTGCCGAAAGAAGTTCAACCGAGGAGGGCTGGCTTCATACTGGAGACATTGGCTACATGGATGAGGAAGGTTATTTGTTTGTTGTCGATCGTCGTGCAGATTTAATTATTTCAGGTGGTGAAAATATATATCCAGCTGAGATAGAAAGTGTTTTATTGGCGCATCCTGCAGTACAGGAAGCGGGGGTGTGCGGCATCGATGATGATAAATGGGGACAGGTTCCAATAGCTTTTGTTGTTTTAAAGGAACAGATGGCTATAGAAATTTTACAGCAATATTGTGAAAAGAAACTGGCTAAATATAAAGTCCCAAAACAATTCATTATAATCGATGAACTTCCACGTAATGGAGCAAATAAGCTGCTAAGAAGAAAATTATTAGAGTTACTTCCTACTGAATAACTTTCATTATATTGGAATGCCATACAAAGGTCTTCTTTAAAAGGAAAAACAGCATGCTAGAAGTGCACTTCTAGCATGCTGTTTTTGTATATTTAAAGTGCCAGTCACCCAAACAATTCTGATTATTTCGAATTTAATTAACACCGCAAGAACGGTGAATTATGACTATCCAACTAAGAGTGCCAGTCAGTCAAACAATTTAGAATCTTAAAATCGCAAGTGTCATATCCAAGTAAAAATCCACGAAGACTCCTGCGGGAACACACGCAATGTAAGACGCAACAGGCGACGCGAAAGCGGCGGTTGCGGCTTACAACGTGCCCGCGGAAAGCGCAGTGGATTTTTACGGTTTGAGAAGCCTATATTCTATTAGGTTGTCTATGCTAAGTGCCAGTCATTCAACAATCTGCCAGAAAGCGCAGTAGATTTTTTAAGACATAAAAATTCGGGTATTATGCTGATATAGAAGAAATTATGATTAGTCCTGTGATTTCTATTACAGGCACGCATATTGCCGACATTGCTTTATTTCCCTCGTCACTGTACTGCTACGTAGTTTTCACCATACAATGCCATTAAATTTTTAAATCCTCAATTTTTTTAGATTAAATTAATGATTCATTAACATAATAAGTAATGGGCGGCATAAACTATTTAGTAAAGGAGAATGACTCATATGAGAAAATATATATATAATGTTGTCATTATATTATTTGTTTTACAAATGAGTCATGTGCAAGTATTCGCAAATTATGAACAACAAAATATAGCAACGGCTAATTCAATAGAAACATTACAACAGCAAATTCAGAATGAAGTGATGCAATTGTCTACTGAATTTGATATTCGATACACTGGTAATATATCTGACTTAAAAGACCAACTAACAGAGCTTATTAAACATGCTATTACAGATCCATATATTTACGCCAATATTTCTAGTTTCAAATGGAAATATGATGGCTATGCAAATAATATTGTCATTCAATTTCAGTTTACCTATCATATCTCACAGGAAGAGGAGGCATTTGTCGAGCAAAATTTGACAACTATTGTTGCATCTATGCATGGATTAAGCAAACTGGAGAAAATACAGGCTGCACATGATTATATCGTCTTAACTTCTGAGTATTCAAAGGATAGTGAAGGAAGTCAGTATTCCCCATACACGTTGCTAACTGAAAACAAGGGTGTATGTCAGGCCTATGCTTTAGTACTATATCGGATGTTAGAGATGCTAGACTTTGAAGTACAATATGTACCAGGTAAAGTGGGAGAACAATTGCATGCATGGGTATTAGTGAAGCTTGATAATGAGTGGTACCATATTGATGTTACATGGGATGATCCATTGCCCGATCATAAGGGCGAAGTACGCTATAACTATTTTCTCGTTTCTGATAAGCAGTTAGCGCAAGATCATACATGGGATTATGCAAGTTTTCCAGCGGCAACAAGTGAGAAATATGCAAATTGGCAGCAAATAACTAAAGTTGAAGTTCTTACGAAACCTTTAACTAATTATTTTACCTATAATAGAGGGCTCGCCGTGCTAGAAGAAAATACACTTCATATAAAACAATTAGTAGAACCAACGCCTCTGTTATTCAATCAGGCCCAAAATAACAGCAAGTCTGTTCAAATAGTTTTCGATGAACAAAATGAAAAATTCATTCTACAGAGAAGTTTTGCGCTTCGTCCGACTTTTGTGAATGTAAAGACGAATGCTAAAGTTGGACAAAAGAGGCTCATCTGCGTTGACAGAACTGAAAAAAGAATGCCACAAGAAAAATACGTCATAATAAAGGAGGTGTCCCCTTTGCTTGGGGCACCTCCTTCTTCATATTGTATTATTTATGCTCATTAAGTGCTGTCTCTAATGTTTGCATATTTTTCTTCATCAATGTAAAGTACGTTTCATTATTTTTTACATCATCGCTTGTTAACACACTTAAATTATGCAGTACAAGTGATTTAGCACCAACTTCTTTTTGAATGACTTCTGCTAATTTAGAAGAAACATTTTGCTCGAATAAAATGTAATGAATGTTTAAGTCATTTGCTTTATCGACAATTGCTGTTAGTTCTTTTTGAGATGGTTCATTTTGTGAGTTTAAGCCTGCAATTGGGACTTGTGTTAAACCATATTGGCCAGCGATGTAGCCAAATGCTGCATGTGACACAAAAAATGTCTTGTCTTGAGTTGCATCAGCCATCGCTTTGTATTCACTGTCTAAATCTTGTAGCTCTTTTACTAGAGCTTCATAATTTGCTGTAAATGTCGCTTCTTGTGCTGGCATTTTTTCAACTAATGTATTTTTAATAGATAGTGCTAAATCTTGACTAATAATAGGCGAGAGCCATACGTGTGGATCGACACTACCATGATCATGACCTTCATGCTCATCATGGTGATCTTCCTCAGTTGCATCATGTTCGTGGTCGTGTTCAGCATCTTCAGTTGCATCATGTTCATGGTCATGATCAGCTTCATCTTCTTCGTCATGCGAATGGCCAGTGCTAACCGCTAATTTTTCATCGGAAATTTGAGCTGCAGTCGCAACCATTGTTACGTCTTCATTGGCTAACGTTTTTTTAGCATTTTCAACAAAGCCCTCTAGCCCTAAGCCGATATAAAAAAATATATTCGCATCTGCTAATTTCATCATATCTTTTTGTGTTGGCTCAAATGTATGCTCGTTTGTACCGGGAGGATAAATAGAAGACACTTCTACAAAATCGCCACCAATTCGCTCTGTAAAGTAGCTCAAAGGATAGACAGTTGTGTATACGGATAACTTGTCTTTATTGTCCGTCGTCTGTTTCGATGTAGATGATTTATCACCGCAGGCAGCTGTAAATAATGCAAGCACAGTAATTAAGAAAAATAGAAATACTTTTTTCATAAAATAGATACCTCTTTCAAATAGTAATCATTACGATTTATTTTTTTGACAGTTTCTATAATAACGCACATCGGAAAAAAGTACAAGAAAAAATGACCTTCGAAAATTAATTCTTTTTCGAAGGCCATTTTTCAGGCACAGGATCAAAGCCACCAGGATGAAGAGGTTGGCATTTTAAAATACGTATTACGGTTAATATTAGTCCTTTAATAGCACCGTGCTTTTGAAAAGCTTCTAGTCCATATGAGGAGCATGTTGGATAGAAGCGGCACGTTGGTGGCGTCATAGGTGAGATGAATTTTCTGTAAAACTGAATGAGCCATATAAAGGGATATTTCATGCTTGACCATCCTTGTGATGTGTATTTGATTGCTCAGGCTTAGCATCAATTGTTTGTGTAAAAAAGTCGCCTTTTTTCTTGAGAATGACAATGACGGAGACTCCAAACATTAGCATCATCATGGCGATCATAATTATTATTGGTAATGGCACACCCATTGTTTTCACTCCAATTTCTATTCGTTATTGTAATTATAAAAGATGATCTTAAGAATGTGTCTATAATTTGCTTGGTTAGGTTCAAACCATAGCTAAAACAAGTTATGGCCCTGCGACTGTTAACAGATTATTACAGAAGCTTTCTGATCGGGCTAAATAAATCTGGTGCAATTACGTCGAGGCGTAACGTAATTGATTATTCATCGTGTTGATGAAAACTTTGGTTAGGCTTTTCATCTACCGTATGCTTAAAGGCATAAGCACGATTGACACTTACAATGGTAGCAATTGTAACTAAAACAACGATTATGATTGCTACCGTTAAGAGCGAGACTAAACTCATTGCATTCACTCCGTTCTTGTTCATTATACCTATTATAAAATAGATGCTCTAGTTTAGTTGTGAAGGAAGTTTGACATTCCAGCGAATAAAATATTCTGTTTACCACCATACTATGGAAAAAGGGGTGTTATAAATGGATCGTCAGCGTGTATATTTTTCACTTGCCCATAAAACATATTATACAAATCCATATGAGGGTCAATGGAATTTCGAGCTCAACGTAGATCGACAAGCATTGGATGTTTTCGAAAAAATATTTCAACAAATGCAACTATTAGAAATTGCCAATGGATGGCGTGCGCAATTACCTTATTTGCAATATCATTTGGACAGAGAAAATGATGAATTAGATTTACGGTTAAAGAAAATTTATGCACTCATTCACGAATATGGAGATGACGATACAAAGGAATTTGTAGAACAGCTTCCATATTTCAATAAACGTGTCTAGCTTATTGTGCTAGACATTTTTTTATCTTAAATATTTTATTTTAGGAATAGTAATTGGAAAATGATTTCTATAAAAATAATGGAAAGCGTACCTAGACCAACCATAGCCAATTTTATTTGAATGTTGTTTTCAAGTGTAGTTATATTACAAACAGAACAGCTTAACGCCACTCTAGAAGGGTTTACCATGGTCATTAAAGATGAACTAACATTTTGGATACAAGCGAGTAAAGTGGGAGAAGCTCCAATCTGTATCGCAGTTTCTGTTTGTAATCGAATAAACATCGTATTTGAAGCCGTATTACTACCAGTTAAAAAACCCCCCGTAGCGCCAATTAAAGGTGTAATGAATATAAAAAGTGAACCAAAAGAATTTGCAGCAGTTAAAGATAGTAGCTGAATCATCTTTGCCTCTGACATCATTTCTGAAACAACAATATATAAAAAAGTAGTAAGCAATACGGGGTAACATTTATTGATTGTTAATTTGATGCTATCGATTATTGATGCGCTGTTTAAACGAAATAGTATACATGTAAAAAGACAAACAATGAAGAGAAAAAATCCAGGTGAATATAAAAAAGATAACTGAAAATGATAAGACTTTATCGTTACGGTAAATAGGTGAGTTAAAAAATCTTTAATGGGTGGAATGGTTCTTGAAACGAACAATAAAACGATTAACAGTAAATATGGAGAAATATTTTTTAACAATGCATTAGAACGATGCTGATTGCTCTTATTGTGTAAAGTAATCATCATAAAAATTGTTATGATAACTGTTAATGAGCCAACTAAACCTGCAAGCTCCACACTGATGAAACGATTACTAATCCATACGCTTAAACCTAATATCAATCCTATCCATAGTATTTGCCATTGTTTCTTTTTCATTGCTTTTTTTCCGACCCCAATATAAGTAACTAAAAAGGCGAAATAAATATAAATAGGGATACACATAAGGGCACTACCAACACCTAAATCCACTAAAGGAATGTTTCCTAATGATGCACCAATCATAGTGCCCAACGCTAACGTCCCCCAAGGAATTATACATAAACTAATTAATGCAATGAGAGAAGATTGGATCGCATTAAATTTTAAAGCTATTAAAATAGGTGCAATAACAATTACCGCTAAGCCAAAGCCACTAACAGATTCAATTAAAGGGGAGAGCCCTAAAGCTAATAACAATACTTGATACGTTTTGTCATCGGTAGAGGTGGCGATGGCAGTAGCTATTTTTTGTATCGCTCCTGATTTCTCCATTAAATGAAATAATAAAATGCCAAAAAATAAAATATAAATAACTGGCACTGTTGTGAGAAAACTTTTGATGAAAGGTTTAGGAAGTAACTCGACACTAGTGTGAAATACAGGAGATATAGCGATAACGGTTGTAAGTATGCAAGCGACAGTGCCTGTAAAAATAGAAGATTTTTTTAAAATGAATATCATAAATAAAATACTAGCTAAAGGTAATAGTGCTAAAACGACTTTTATCATTGAACAACACTCCTATGTTTATTTATTCACTTTAGTATATTTTATTTTCGCTAAAGTGTAAATATGTACTATTGGACATTTTTTTCTGTAATGAGGGTAATCATCTTATAGGTTGATTGTTGTATATCATGTGCAATATCATAGTAAAAGAGCTATCTCTAGATGGAATAAAATTTTCACTATAGTAAAAATAATAGTAGGACGAACCAATAAGAATAAGATTGCTTAGACTGCATAATGAAATAGTGAGAGGGGCTTTTATAATGAGATTTGGAAAGCAAGTAAATGCTATTAGGAAAAAAAATAGGATGACATTACAGGAGCTTTCAGCAGTAAGTAACGTGAGTGCCTCGATGCTATCTCAAATTGAAAGAGAAGAAAAAAATCCAACGATTCAAGTAGCTTGTCAAATTGCAGAGGCATTAAATACAACGCTTTCTGCTTTGCTAGATCAACAGGAAAAAAGGGATATTGTAGTTATAAGAAAAGATGAACGCCCAATATATGTTGACGAAAAGTCGGGGTTTCAACGTCATTTATTATCACCTTCCGTTCCTTCTAGAGGCATTGAGTTTGTTTTAAATATCATTCCAGCCAATAAAGAGTCGGGTATATTTCCGGCACATAAATCAGGAGTGAAAGAGTATATTTTTGTTAAAAGCGGGAAGTTACGTGTTGAATTAGGACGTGGCGCTTTTTATGAAGAATTAGAAGCAGGGGATTCCTTCTTTTTTGAAGCGGATACAGAGCATCGATTTATCAATATGACAAATGAAGAATGTCACTATTTCCTTGTGATTGATTCCTCGCAGTATATGAAATAATAAGTCAGCAGAGCGTAATGAATACATTCGTTACAATATAATAATAGGAGTGGAATGGAATGTTTTCATTTACAGATTTAAATGGTTTTCAAGTGGATTTAAGCTTTACAAGAGGTGAGTTTGAAGTTGAGCCGAAGCATGTACTCATCTTTTTAAAGCATAAAAATAAATGGTTATGCACGATTCATAAGCGTCGAGGCGTAGAAGTCCCAGGCGGTAAGGTAGAACCTGGCGAAACATTAGAACAAGCTGCTGTTAGAGAAGTATTTGAAGAAACAGGTGTACATGTGAAAAATCTTCGGTGGTTTGCAGAATACGCTGTTCATGGTGAACTATTGTTTTGTAAAACAGTCTTTACTGCGCAATTTGGAAGTCAGGAGAAGGTAGAGTTTGACTTGGAGACATCGGGAATGGTCTGGCTAACTGATGAAGAGTTTGTAAGTCACCCAAACTTAAGCTTTCATATGAAGGACGAAGGCATGCAAAAAATGCTAGAGGAGCTGAAGCGCTATGACGATCAATGGGGAAATAGTTGAAAAACGTCCATATCCTTCACCGAATCCAGCTATTCGCTTATCAGAAATTACTTATTTATCACTTGGATTACGGGTTAAAGGCTTGCTAGCAGAGCCTAAGGCAGAAGGTACATACGATGGGTTTTTATATTTACGTGGAGGAATGCAAAGCATCGGCATGGTGAGACCAGCTCGTGTTGCCCAGTTTGCCGCACAAGGTTTTATCGTTTTTGCCCCTTACTATCGAGGGAATAGAGGGGGAGAAGGTCGTGATGAGTTTGCAGGTCAGGATCGTTATGATGCAGTGCATGGAGTAGATGTACTAAAGCAATTTTGCAATGATAATATTCATGTGTTTGGCTTTTCACGTGGAGGTATTATGGCGCTGTGGACGGCAATTTTACGTAAGGATATTACATCGGTGGTTACGTGGGCAGGTGTCTCTGATGCGACAGCTACTTATTGGGAGCGGACGGATATGCGTCGTATGATGAAACGCGTAATTGGAGGTACGCCTAATCGTGTACCAGAGGCTTATGATGCACGTACACCATTATTTGAAGTTGAACACATTACAGCCCCGGTGCTTATTATTCATGGCTATCGTGATGAAAATGTTGATATTGAACATGCAAGGCAATTAGCATTTTACTTAGAAGATGCCAATAAAACGCATGAAACGTGGTATGATTACCGTTTTGCACATCAATATCCACCTGCTCAAAATCGAGAAACTGTACGCGCTTTATGCGAATGGATGAAGAAACAATGATATTCTAGCAGCAGGACATTTTAAATTGTGTGAGTGACTGGCACATATAAATCATAAAAATCCACTGCACTTTCCATGGGCACAAGGTAGGCCGAAACCGTCGCTAACTGCGCTGTTTTTACGTCTTACGCTACTTGTGTTGCCTTAGGGATGTTCGTGGATTTTTATTGTATTAGTAATAAAAAATAGGACTATTTTAGTGAATTGTGTGAGTGACAGGCACCGTGCTTATAAATGATTGAATTGTTTCCCAATATTTTGCTCCTGCTACATTTTCGGCTCTACCGTGTCCAGCACCTTCAACAAGTAGTTTTTCTTTAGGCACATTGGCTGCGTCATAGACTTCATTTAGCATTGAAGAAGGGACGAATGTGTCGTTACTACCGTGGATAAATAGCATCGGTGTTTGTGATTTTGCAACTTGTTTGACCGTATCAGCTTCTCCAAGTGTATAGTCAGCTTTTAATTTCGTTACGGCTGAAGCAAAATACATGATAGGGAAGGCTGGTAAGTGGAAGATCTCTTTTAGCTGATAAGAAAATTCGTCCCAAACAGAAGAATACCCACAATCCTCGATGATTGCCTTAACGTTTGTAGGTAATTCTTCGCCAGATGCCATCATTACTGTAGCGCCCCCCATCGAAACTCCAAAAAGGACAATTTCTGCATCGTTATTTAATTGAACCGTATTGTCAATCCATGACACGACATCTAAGCGATCATGCCAGCCCATTCCGATATAGTCTCCTTCACTTTTACCATGACCTCTCGCATCAGGAATAAGTACGTTATAGCCCATGTCATAGAAGTGTTTTGCATACTTGGTCATCTGTAATCCATCACTTGAATAGCCATGAAATATAATTGCCCATTTGTTTGATTCATTTTGATTTTTAATGGAATAGGCATGTAGTTTTAGTTGATCTACGGATTGAATCGTTGTTTCTTCGTAATGGCTGTTAAACCATGTTTCACGAGCCTCTTTCTCTTTCACTTCATTCGGATTAGAATCAATTAAATTATGCGGTGCATCAAGAACGGCTGATTTATCAGATTGTGGATTTAACGCCAAGTTGTAAAAGTAATTGCCTGCAATAAATCCAGCTCCAATAAACAACACAAATAATGAAACTATGATGCCAACTAGTATTTTGTATTTTTTTTTCATATGTATCCTCCAATACTATCCAAAACATAAAAATTTGAAGAGTATTTTTTATAAAAACGGGTAAAAAAAAGGGAACGAATAAATCGTTCCCTTAGCCGCATTATTATTTTAATGGACCACCAAGTTTAGTGATTGCTTCAGAAACATTTGAGAATTTCTTGAAGTTGTCATTGAATAGACCAGCAAGTTCAGCAGCTTTTACATCATAAGCAGCTTTGTCTGCCCATGCATCGCGTGGGTTAAGCACTTCTGAAGGTACACCTTCAACGGCTGTAGGAATGTGTAAGCCAAATACAGCATCTTGAGTCGTTTCAACGTTGTTTAGTTTACCATCGATTGCAGCACGTACCATTGTACGAGTGTAAGAAAGCTTCATACGGCTACCTGTACCGTATTCGCCACCAGTCCAGCCAGTGTTTACTAAGAATACTTGTGCGCCATGCTCATCGATTTTTTGACCTAACATTTCAGCATAAACAGTTGCTGGAAGTGGAAGGAATGGAGAACCAAAACATGTAGAGAATACTGGTTCTGGCTCTGTTACACCACGTTCAGTACCTGCAAGTTTAGATGTGAAACCACTTAAGAAGTGATACATTGCTTGTTCTTTTGTTAATTTACTGATTGGAGGTAACACACCAAATGCATCAGCAGTTAAGAAGACGATTGTTTTTGGATGACCTGCAACAGATGGATCAACAATATTTTCAATATATTGGATTGGGTAAGCAACACGTGTATTTTCTGTTAATGAAACATCATCGTAGTCACAAACACGAGTTTCAGGATCTACAGCTACGTTTTCTAGTACAGAACCGAAGCGGATTGCGTTATAGATTTCAGGTTCTTTTTCAGCAGAAAGGTTAATTGTTTTTGCATAGCAACCACCTTCAATATTGAATACGCCGTTGTCAGACCAGCCGTGCTCATCGTCACCGATTAATTTGCGGTCAGGGTCAGCTGATAAAGTTGTTTTACCAGTACCAGATAAACCGAAGAATAATGACACGTCGCCAGCTTCACCAACGTTTGCTGAACAGTGCATTGATAGGATGCCTTGTTGTGGTAATAGGTAGTTCATAATACCGAAAATAGATTTTTTCATTTCACCAGCATATTCAGTACCACCGATTAGGATGATTTTCTTTTCAAGTGATACAATAATGAATGTTTCAGAAGATGTACCATCGATAGCTGGATCTGCTTTAAAGTTAGGAGCTGAGATAACTGTGAAGTCAGCAACATGAGAAGCTAATTCTTCTTGTGTTGGACGGATAAATAATTGATGGGCGAAAAGATTATGCCAAGCATATTCATTGATTACTTGGATGCTTAATTGCGAATCTTTGTCAGCACCAGCAAAACCTTTGAATACGAATAATTCGTCACGTTCTTTTAAGTATTTAACTACTTTTACATATAAGTTATCGAACACTTCCGAAGAAATTGGTTGGTTTACTTTACCCCAGTCAATTTTATCTTTTGTGCTTTCTTCTTCTACCGTATATTTATCTTTAGGTGAACGACCAGTGTATTTGCCAGTTTCTGCACGAACTGCGCCATCTACTGTTAACATAGCCTCACCACGAGATGTAGCTTTTTCCGCTAATTGTGGTACTGAAAGTTGAACGTTAATGTTCCCGCCGTTTAATAATTCCTTCAGTTCGTTTGCAATTTCTACTGAATTCATCGATTAAATACCATCCTTTTTTATAATATTCCCTTGAGTTTGAGGGAGTTTTTCTTAATTTCAAAAATAGTATAACACAATTGCTTTAATAATCTATACTAATTCAAAAATTATTTTCGTGTTTTAAATAACTTTCAACAAAAAGTCATAAAATAATTGACAACGTTCGACCTTTTACGTAAGATGAGGAATTGAACGGATACTCTTATCCCGAGCTGGTGGAGGGTCAGGCCCTGTGAAACCCGGCAACCTGCATGAACTATTTCACGACATGCGCTGGTGCCAACCTGATGCAAGGGGAAAACCCTTGAACGATAAGAGTGAAAGGTTACGAAGTCATTATTCCTTTCCTCATGTAAAGACGTGAGAAAAGGATTTTTTTTATTTTCATAATGAATGTAAAGGTAAGTATATACAATTCTTTCCTTATTATAATGACGGATCTTTCGAAATCCTCATGTTAAAAGCAACAACGGCTTGAAAGTTCTATCCTTCAGGAGCGAACTTGACATGGGTAATGAGTACCGTATTAATTTCGCAAATGCTATTTGTAAGAGTAATAGGAGGAAAATCAAATGACAAACCGTCGATTGTTTACATCAGAGAGTGTAACAGAAGGACATCCCGACAAAATTTGTGACCAAATTTCGGATGCCATTTTAGATGCCATTTTAAAAGAAGATCCAAATGCACGTGTAGCGTGTGAAACAACTGTAACAACAGGATTAGTATTAGTAGCAGGAGAAATCACTACTTCTACTTATGTAGATATTAAAGGTATCGTGCGTGATACAGTAGCAGAAATCGGCTATACACGCGGCAAATATGGCTTTGATGCTGAAAACTTAGCAGTACTAGTAGCAATTGGTGAACAATCACCAGATATTGCTCAAGGTGTAGACCAAGCATTAGAAGCGCGTGAAGGTTCTATGACTGATGCAGATATTGAAGCTATTGGCGCAGGAGACCAAGGATTAATGTTTGGTTACGCTTGTAACGAAACACCTGAATTAATGCCTTTACCAATTAGTTTAGCGCATAAATTAGCTCGTCGTTTAACAGAAGTACGTAAATCAGGTGAACTATCATATTTACGTCCGGACGGTAAAACACAGGTGACGATTGAGTATGATGAACACAACATCCCAGTTCGTGTCGATACGATTGTTATTTCAACACAGCATGATGAAGAAGCGACACTTGAGCAAATTCAATCAGATTTAAAAGAGTTCGTAATAGCACCAGTAGTTCCTACTGAATTATTAGATGCTCAGACGAAATATTTTATCAATCCAACAGGTCGTTTTGTTATTGGTGGGCCTAAAGGAGATGCTGGACTTACTGGTCGTAAAATCATCGTTGATACATACGGTGGCTATGCACGTCATGGTGGTGGAGCATTCTCTGGTAAGGACGCTACAAAAGTAGACCGTTCAGCTGCATATGCTGCTCGTTATGTGGCAAAAAATATTGTTGCTGCAGGTTTAGCAGAACGTGCTGAAGTCCAACTTGCTTATGCCATTGGTGTAGCACAACCAGTATCAATCGCAGTAGATACATTTGGTACAGGAAAAGTAAGCGAAAGCGAAATCGTAAAATGGGTTCGCGAACTATTTGATTTACGTCCAGCAGGCATCATTAAAATGCTAGATCTACGTCGCCCAATTTACAAACAAACGGCTGCTTATGGTCACTTTGGTCGTACAGATTTAAATGTGCCTTGGGAAAATACGGACAAGGCAGATGCATTAAGAGAAAAAGTTAGTCTATAAGCTATTTTGTAAAGAGCATTCGTATATGTGGTAAACATAAGCAAATGTTGTATTGAAGGGGCTACTTAAAGGCCCCTTTCTAACTTGCTTCAGCATTCATACCCCACTTTTAAAGGTTGGATTTGAATGCTGAAGCAAGTTAAAGGCCCCGGCGGATGTCATAGATTTTCTAAGGAAGCTTTTAGAGCTGACTGTAAAAAATCTGGACGCAATTATGCCTAGGCATAATTGCGTGCAAAAAATTCGCGTCTTTCCGTTTACCTTGGAAGGAAATCGCGAATTTATTTTTTATCCTATATAATTTTGTTTCTTACTAGAGCACTTACACCTATATCGCAGCCTACGTATTTTTAGGGCATCCATTATTTTTGAAGAGATTTGTAATATTGACCTTTTTCAGCGTATTCTCTAACAATACGTTCCATGTCTTCTTTATCTTCAGCATTTAATTCACGTACAACTTTTGCTGGACGACCTAATGCTAAGCAATTAGGAGGAATGACTTTACCTGGAGGTACAAGACTACCCGCACCAATAAATGCACCTTCTCCTATCTCTGCCCCATCCAACACGATTGATCCCATACCTATTAATGCATTTTTTCGAATTGTACAGCTATGTAAAGTTACTTGGTGTCCAACTGTTACTTCATCTTCGATTATTAATGGATATTTTGGACTTTGATGTAGACAGCAAAGATCTTGGATGCTTACTCTTTTACCAATTATTGTTGGTGATACATCGCCTCGAATAACTGTATTAAACCATATAGTTGTCTCGGCACCAATCGTTACGTCACCAGTAACGGTTGCATAGTCAGCTATAAAAACTGATGGATCGATATTAGGTGTTTTGTCTTTGAACGGATAAATCATGCTAAACGCCTCTTTTCTTTCTTTGATGTAGTATTATCGTATCAAATGCGCAATTTTATGCAAATATAATTTTATAATGACGAGAATATTTCGTTATAATCATTGTGTAACTATTTATTTAGGAGGACTATGTGAATGTGGAAATGGGAAGCTGATGGACAAGCGAAGGCTGTGATTGCTATTGTTCACGGTGCTTATGAAAATCACCGTTGGTACGCATGGCTTATTGAAAAACTCAGAATGGAAGGCTTCCACGTAGTCATGGGGGATTTACCGAATCATGGGGCAAATGCGAAACTCTCACGTGTTCATGATGAGGACTTTAAAGAGTACAACAAATATACAAGGCATTTAATTGAAAATGCTTTTTCATATGATTTGCCAGTGTTTTTAATGGGGCATGGACTAGGAGCAACGTTAATCCTTCATACAATGCATAAGAGAAAATATGAGTGTGCAGGAATTATTTTGACATCACCTTGGCTGCATTTGAAATTACAGCCTGGTAAGTTATCAAATGCATTAACTAGCTTAAGTGCTTTAACGGCAAGCGTTAAAATGACACACGATATCTCGTTTGATAAATTAACGCGTAGTGTCGAAGGCAGAGATGAAATGAAGGATGAGTTTCCTTTTAAGTCCGTTATCTCAGTAAAGTGGTATCGTGAATTACAGCAAATGATGCGCAATTTAGCGGTCATGCCAAAAGCAGAGTTTCCGAACACGCCTATGCTTATTATGACTGGGGAAAGAGATAGTATCACGGAAACTAGACAAACACGCAATTGGCTACATCAGCAGGAGTTTGCTGAATTCCAATTTAAAGAATGGGCAAAATGCTACCATAATCTATTCCATGAAATAGAGCGTGAAGAGATTTTTGTCTATATCCGAGATTTTGTTAATAATGCCTTGCGTCGAATTGGATATATAATTCGATAGAATGTTTCCCCTCCGAAAAATATTGTTGAATAAGATGTATAGTAACTTAAAAATAATGTTGTAATTTTCAGAAAAATGTAATACTATAATGTCTTAAAGTAAGAATATTCATATTTTGGGAGGGGTAAAATGGAAGGTATTGTAAGTTTTCTGAACAGTATTTTATGGGGGCCGTGGTTTATTTATGGTATTTTATTGATTGGTTTATTCTTTTCAATCATTACACGGTTCCTGCAAGTAAGACTCATTAAGGATATGTTCGTCTTAATGTTTAAAGGAGAGAAATCGGAAAAAGGAATTTCTTCTTTCCAGGCAATGTCGATTGCATTATCAGGGCGTGTTGGTACAGGTAATATTGCTGGTACGGCAACTGCAATCGCAATGGGGGGGCCTGGTGCAATTTTTTGGATGTGGGCCATTGCCTTCATCGGTGCGGCGACGGCTTATGTTGAGTCGACATTAGCACAAATATATAAAGAAGAGAAAGATACAGAATACCGTGGTGGTCCAGCCTTTTACATTGAAAAAGGAATGGGACAAAAATGGTTTGCAATAATTTTTGCGATTGCGGCGTTAATCGCAATGTTAATATTAATGCCTGGAGTTCAGTCAAATGCAATTTCAGTCGCTGTTGAAAACGCTTTCGGAATGGATGCGTGGATTACAGGAATCATTATTGTTGTACTATTAGCTGCAATTATTTTCGGTGGGGTTAAATCGATTGCAAATGTTGCACAGGTAGTTGTACCGTTCATGGCTTTAGCTTATATTTTAATGGCAATTGTTATTATTTTTATGAATATTTCACAAGTGCCTGCTGTATTTTCTTTAATTTTCTCGAGTGCTTTTGGTGCACAAGAAGTATTTGGGGGTATTATTGGTTCAGCGATTGCTTGGGGGGTTAAGCGTGGTATTTATTCAAACGAAGCTGGTCAAGGAACTGGAGCGCATCCAGCTGCAGCAGCAGAAGTTTCACACCCTGCTAAACAAGGTATTGTGCAAGCAGCATCTGTGTACATTGATACATTATTAGTTTGTTCGGCTACTGCATTTATGATTTTATTTACAGGTATGTATAATGTGCAGAATGAAAAGGCTGCTGAAGGTACAGATCAGTTTATTTATGTTGGAGAATTTAATCAAAATGGTCTGACTGGAGACGAACAAATTACGTTTGCGAAAAGTATTAAAGAAGGTGCAGCGTTTACACAATATGCAGTGGAATCTTCATTGCCGGGCATCGGTTCAGAGTTTGTAGCAATTGCTCTATTCTTCTTTGCATTTACGACAATTATGGCGTACTACTATATAGCTGAAACGAATGTAGCCTACTTATTCACTGGGCAAACCGAAAAGATTTTCATTTGGATAGCTAAGATTGCCTTTTTAATTGCAACATTTTATGGAACGGTTCGTACATCGGACCTTGCATGGGCAATGGGAGATGTTGGCTTAGGTTTAATGGTATGGATTAATGTTATTGCCATCTTAATTATTATGAAACCTGCGATTCTAGCATTAAAAGATTACGAGAAACAGAAAAAAGAGGGCAAAGACCCTGTTTTTGATCCTCGTAAACTAGGAATTAAAGGTGCAGATTTCTGGATTGAATACAATGATAAACGAAAAAATAAATAATGGATAAAAAGTGTCCTCTCATTATGAAAGGACTTCAGACTATAAACAAACTCGAAGATTTTCGAGTTTGTTTATAGTCCTTTTTTTATTTAAATTAATATAAGTGATGACTACTGCCGTTGATTTCCGCTACGGGCGGTCGCTTTCTGCGGGCACATCGTAAGCCGCAACCCTCGCTAACGCGCGGTTTGTTGCGTCTTACGTTTTGCGCTGTTCCCGCAGGAGTCAGCCCGCCCTCCACTCCAATCAACTAGTGTCAACACGCTCTTTCGAAGGAAAAAGTTAAAATACAGTACAATTATCGCACTTATGATTATATTGGATAGTCGTCTGCTTTAATCATTAAATAAATTTAGAGGTCTACTGCCGTTGATTTCCGCTACGGGCGGTCGCTTTCCGCGGGCACATGGTAAGCCACAACTTTCGCTAACGCGCGGTCTTTTGCGTCTTACGTTTTGTTCGTTATGAGCAGGTGTCGTCCGCCCTCCACTCTAATCAGAGTGCCTGGCACCAATCCTAAGTTAGTGTAATATTTCATTTTTTCGTGAAAATCAAAAGGATAAAAAAATGACAAAAGTATCAAGCGTTAACTGTTTAATGTCTTTTGTCTAAGATTTTGATGAATAAATAGAGTACTATCATAGAAGACATCTAGCAAAAATTATATAGAAACAGTATTTTCTATATTAAAAAGTATTCCATCATAATTCTTTGTGCCGCTGAGAAAGGAAAAAGCCCGAAATTTCAAGTTTCGGGCTTTTGTATAAAGGGTTAATTGGTAGGTAAGTCTTTCATTTTTTCTAGGGCAATGACAAATGGTGGATCGTTTTGTTGGTTTAAAAATTCGTATTTTAACACATGTACATATTTTTGTGGTAAATGACTGACAAATTCAATAACAGCGTCACGTTCTTCCTTACCACCTGGATGGCCATGGTAGATGACAAGTACAATTAAGCCTCCAATTTTTAGGAGTTGTAATAAATCTTTAATTGCTTGAATAGTTGTATTCGGTTTTGTCACAATATCATGGTCACTACCAGGTAAATAGCCAAGATTGAAAATTGCAGCAGTAACTGGCTTTTGCACATGTTTGGTAATATTTTCGTGCCCAGTATGTAACACTAGGGCACGATGCTCTAACGCGTTGTCTAGCAGACGATGCAATGTAGCGTCAACAGCGCTTTTTTGCACATCAAATGCATAAACTTGTCCGTTATCGCCAACAAGCTGTGCTAAAAATAATGTATCATGGCCGTTTCCAGCTGTTGCATCTACAACTGTATCGCCTTCTTGTATCGTGTCTACTAATAATTGCTGTGCATATTGTAAGACTCGTTGAAGCTTCATTTTGTGACCTCAGCATTAAAAAACTTACCTTGCCAACTGCCACGGCGTTCTAACTCCGCATCAATCCCATTTAGTACTTCCCACTTATTGACACTCCACATCGGTCCAATCATTAAATCAATTGGCCCGTCACCTGTTATACGATGAATAACCATATGTGGTGGCAAAATTTCTAACTGATCGGCTACTAGTTTTGTATAAACATCTTGGTCTAAAAATTCTAGTATGCCTTTTTCATATTGTTTTACCATTGGTGTCCCTTTTAATAGGTGAAGTAAATGGATTTTAATGCCTTGGACATCGAGCTTAGCAACTGCGCGTGCAGTTTCCATCATCATGTCATAGTCTTCTAGTGGAAGCCCATTTATAATATGTGAACATACGCGAATTCCGTGCTTACGAAGTTTTTCAACACCTTCTACATATGTTGCATAGTCATGTGCACGATTAATGAGGTTTGCTGTTTTTTCATGAACTGTTTGAAGTCCGAGTTCAATCCACAAATAAGTGCGTTCATTTAGTTCTGCCAAATATTCTACAACATCATCTGGAAGGCAGTCTGGACGCGTCGCAATTGAAAGTCCTACTACGCCTTCTTGTGCCAATGCTGCTTCAAATTTCTCCTTTAAGACGGGAAGCGGTGCATGTGTATTGGTATACGCTTGGAAGTAAGCCATATACTTGCCATCTTTCCATTTTTGATGCATTTTGTCACGAATTTCTGCGAACTGCACATCAATTGGGTCTACTTTATTACCCGCAAAGTCTCCTGACCCTGCAGCACTGCAAAATGTACAACCCCCAAATGCAACAGTACCATCACGGTTCGGGCAATCAAAACCTGCATCGAGCGCTACTTTAAATACTTTATGACCGAACTGATCACGTAAATATCGATTCCATGTATAGTATCTTTTCCCCTCTGTAGGAAAAGGAAAGTTTATTTCTGTCATGTATTTCACTCCTCTAACGTTATATTTTATCATGTGCGTAAGGTTCCGTCATGGATAAGAATTTTAATATGTAGGATTGGTTGAGATGCAAGTTTATTCATTTAAATAAACAATGTGATTTATTGTCCAGATGGAGGAACGCATGTCTGCTATAGCAAGAGCACAATGAAGAAAAAAGTCTATTGAAAAAAGGAATATTTTATGAAGAAAAGGTAAATTTATTTTCCTTGTACTTTTTTATTTTTCAGCATAAACTAGCTATTTAGAGAAACGAAATAACGGAGGTCAGGAATATGCCAAAAAGTGTTTGGTTTTTAATTATCGGTATGCTTGTGAACACAACGGGCAACTCTTTTTTATGGCCTTTAAATGCCATTTATATGCATGACTACCTAGGAAAGACACTTGCAATGGCTGGCTTTATTTTAATGTTGAATTCGGCTGCAGGTGTGTTGGGGAATCTTTTAGGTGGATTTTTATTTGATAGAATTGGTGGCTACAAATCTATTATGCTAGGTATTCTTTTAACAGTTGCCTCGTTGGTCGGCTTAACGATTTGGCATGGTTGGCCTCATTATGTGTGGTTCTTAACCGTCCTTGGATTTAGTGGAGGCATTGTATTTCCAGGAATGTTTGCGCTAGCTGGAGCTGCTTGGCCTGAGGGCGGACGTAAAGCGTTTAATGCGATTTATTTAGCACAAAATGTAGGTGTTGCCGTTGGTCCAGCATTAGCTGGAATTGTTGCAGATTATCAATTTGATTATGTCTTTGTGGTCAATTTAGCAATGTATATTCTATTTTTCTTCATAGCATTGATTACATTTAAAGGAATAGATTCAGAAAGTATTGCACTGAAAAATGTAGTAAGTGAGAGTAAACGCATTACAAATAAAGCACCATTTTATGCGCTATTAATTTTAAGCACGTCTTCAGTATTATGCTGGCTTGCTTATTCACAATGGAGTGCAACAATTTCTTCGTATACGCAAGATTTAGGTTTAGGGTTAAAGCAATATAGTTTACTTTGGACTATTAATGGACTTCTAATAGTGGTTGGGCAGCCGTTAATTGCTCCACTTGTGAGACGCTGGGAGCATCAAATAAAGCGTCAATTAGTATTTGGTATTACGCTTATAGCAGCTTCATTTGGAATTATAGCATTTGCTGAAGATTTTAAAATGTTTGCAGCTGCAATGGTCGTATTAACATTTGGAGAAATGTTTTATACACCGGCATTACCTACAATTGCGAATCAGCTTGCACCAAAAGGACGTGAGGGTTTCTACCAAGGGATTATCAATAGTGCGGCAACAGCAGGCCGTATGATAGGTCCATTGTTCGGCGGCATAATGGTAGATCAGTTTGGTATGATTGCACTCGTTTCTATTTTAGTAATCATTGTATTAATAGGTATTTTCCCATGCCTTATGTATGACCGACCGTTGCTGTTGAGTGACAGGCACGGAAACAATTCTGAAAATTAAAGACAATTTATATTATTAAAGCGAATGCAAATCATTCGCTTTTTTTATTTTTTGGATTGAAATCGACCTCGTAAAACGATACAATCATACATATTCAAATATTTGAATATGTAGACATAATAATGGGGGGATTAACGTGGAAGAAGGCTTACAACAGTTTAAAGCTGATTTTTTTAAAGCTTTAGCACACCCGTTACGAATTAGAATTCTTGAATTATTGGTAGATGGTAAAAAAAGTGTTAATGAGATTCAAAGTTGCCTTGAAAAAGAGGGCTCAGCAGTTTCACAGCAGCTTAGTGTATTACGGGCGAAAAATATTGTTTATGGCACGAAGGAAGGAAAAAAAGTTTACTATTCTTTGAGTGATCCGATGATTGTTGAGTTGCTGCGTGTTGCCAAAGACATTTTTAACAACCATTTAATTCATACAATTTCAAGATTAGAAGAAATGACCGTCAGTGAAAATGATGAAGAGATGATGTAAGGTCATATTTTCATTTCCCCCTTAGAAAACAGCCTAGTATTGAATAAAAGAACGGTCTGGATTCAAAGAATTTATTATTTCGAAGGGAAGATTACTATATGAAGTCACTGTTTACGGGGCGGTTTGAAGGTTATTCAGTTAATCTTTTCAAAAAGGATTTATTGTCTGGGATTATTGTTGGTATTGTTGCAATTCCTTTAGCAATGTCTTTTGCAATTGCATCAGGTGTAAAACCAGAATACGGTATTTATACAGCGTGTATTGCAGGCATACTGATTTCACTTTTTGGTGGTTCGAAATATCAAATTGGCGGTCCTACTGGTGCTTTTGTGCCCATTCTATTAGGAATTGTCTTATCTTACGGCTATGAAAATCTATTGATTGCGGGGTTAATGGCGGGTGTCTTGCTATGCTTAATGGGCATTTTTAAGCTGGGCTCCCTGATAAAATTTATTCCGCGTCCTGTAACGATAGGGTTTACTGCGGGTATTGCGGTCATTATCTTTACGGGGCAAATAGCCAATTTTTTAGGTCTGACAAATATTACACGGCATGAATATTTTATCGCTAATATGAAAGAGCTCTTGGTGCATATTGGTACAACAAATTATTATAGTATTTTTATAGCAATCATTTGTCTTGTAATAATATTAGTGACACCTAAAATTTTTCCAAAAGTACCTGGCGCATTGGTTGGTATTGTTGTTTCTACACTTGTTGCTAGCTTCTTTTTTTCAGGACAAGTTGCAACAATTGCTACAGCTTACGGCCAAATTCCAAATACTTTACCGGAGTTTTCAATACCTGAAATTACCTTTGAACGAATGCAATTATTAATTGGGCCTGCATTTGTCATTGCTATGTTGGGAGGAATTGAATCTCTTTTATCAGCGGTGGTTGCTGACGGAATGACAAATAGTAAGCATAATAGTAATCGTGAGCTAGTAGGGCAAGGCATAGCGAATATTGTAACACCTTTATTTGGAGGGATTCCTGCTACAGGGGCAATCGCGCGTACTGCTACAAATATAAAAACGGGTGCGGCATCCCCAATGTCAGGTATTATTCATGGTGTTTTTGTATTAGTAACGTTATTGTTATTAGCGCCTTTTGCTTCCCATATTCCGTTAGCTAGTATGGCCCCAGTGTTGATGGTCGTAGCGTGGAATATGAGTGAACGAAAGCATTTCGCACATATTGTGAAAGCGAAATCAGGGGATTCACTTGTTTTATTGATTACGTTTTTACTTACGGTTTTCGCTAGCTTAACGATAGCTGTAGAAGTAGGGCTTGGTTTGGCAATTGTGTTATTTGTTAAACGAATGAGTGAGAAGTTGGTTGTAGATAAGGTTTTACCAGACCATACAAAAAATAATGGCAAGGTACAGCCACATGTTGTCAATCAAAAGCATGACTGCCCACAAATTAGTATTTATTCAATTGAGGGGCCGCTATTTTTTGGTGCAGCACAAACCTTTGAGCAGACATTACTACATTCAATGAACGACCATCCAAGAGTTTTAATTTTACGTATGAGTAAAGTGCCTTTTATGGATTCTACGGGAGAGTCCTATTTTAGCAATATCGTGCAAAACTTCACAACACAAGGCGGCATTGTTTTAGTAACGGGTGTCTCTGAAGATTTAAAAGTGGCACTGCTGCGTAATGGTTTATACGATCAAATTGGCAAAGATAATTTCTATGAACATACAGGAGATGCTATTAACAGGGCATTGAAAGATTTGGATATGAACAAATGCATTGGCTGCAAACATTTTGCCTTCCGTGAATGCGTGGACTTTTCCTCGAGTGACCATCGAGTGACAGGCACAGAAAAGATTCTGACAATTGAAGCTAGTTTAAATAAAAGCTCCACATGATGAATTATCGTGTGGAGCACTTTTTCAGTTCGTAAGGCATTAACAATTACTCTTTTTGCTGTACTCCGCAATATTGACAATAGGATGGAGGATGAAACTGTGACGTTTGAAGTAAACAATTTTTGAGAATACTCGTATTTAGGAAGGGGTAATCTGGTGATGTATTATGCTTATAGAGATGATAGGAGCTATATGGATAATCTTCCATGTTCGCAACAATAGGTGGAGCTGTTGAAATAGGATTGCGATGGATGTAGCGACTAACACTCAGCATATCTAGTTGTGAGGGAACAAGATCAGCAAAATAGCGACTCTCATACAGATGACCGCAATATTGATATTTCTTTTTAAAGTAATTGCTGTAACGCCAATTGATGACCGCCATCAATTTTCCTAGTGGAACTTCAGGTGACCGAATCAGAAGATGATAGTGGTTAGACATAATGCAATAAGCGACAATGCTAAAAGTGTATTTTTGATAAGCATATTGCAGTACACGAAAAAAAGCATCGTAATCAGCAACATTCAAAAAAATAGGTTGACGATTGTTACCACGCATTACTACATGATGATAATGATGTGGAGACCAAAGTCGTTTTTTTCTTGGCACACGATACTTCCTCCTTTTTCGTTTTCTATAGCATAAAAATGAATGAAAATAACGTCAAATATAGGAAAGTATCAGAAGTAACTAATAATTTTATTTTTATCAAGGAAAAAGGTCGAAATATCACGAATCTATCCAAAAATCATAGGAAAAAATTTTTTTCGCAAATTGTGTGTGAATTGTGTGCGTGCCAGGCACCGCGATAAAAAGAGGCTTGTGCTTTTTAGGACTTTCCATTAGAATAAATGCAATACATGTAAAGACATTGATGAGGAATAGTAAATTTGTGGTTCTTTTTAGAGAGCTAGCGGTTGGTGGAAGCTAGTAGGGATGCAAATTGAACTCGCCTGCTGAGTCTGCGTACATAAGTGTTATGTGTGCCGTCATTTCCGCGTTAAGGAAGCTTGAGCCGAGTGTAATCACTAATTTGGGTGGTACCGCGGGAGATAAGAATGCTCTCGTCCCTTTCTGACAAAGGAAGGGGCGAGTTTTTTTATTTTTTAAATATTTTGTCAATTCTTACGATAAGTGGTATTGAACATATATAAGGAGGAAATAGTATGAGCTTTAATCATCAACAAGTTGAAAAAAAGTGGCAGCAATATTGGGATGTCAACAAAACATTCAAAACAGAAAATGAAACGGATAAACCGAAATTTTATGCACTTGATATGTTCCCATATCCATCAGGAGCGGGACTTCACGTAGGGCATCCTGAAGGGTATACAGCAACAGATATCCTTTCACGTTTCAAACGTATGCAAGGCTTTAATGTTTTACATCCAATGGGATGGGATGCATTCGGTTTACCAGCAGAGCAATATGCATTAGATACAGGAAATGACCCAGCAGAATTTACGGCAAAAAATATTGCAACATTTAAGCGTCAAATTCAAGAACTTGGATTTAGCTATGATTGGGATCGTGAAATTAACACAACAGATCCTGAATACTACAAATGGACACAATGGATTTTCATTCAATTATATAAAAAAGGCTTAGCGTATGTAGATGAAGTGGCTGTAAACTGGTGTCCAGCATTAGGTACAGTGCTTGCCAATGAAGAAGTCATTGATGGAAAATCTGAGCGCGGAGGACATCCAGTAGAACGTCGCCCAATGAAACAATGGATGCTGAAGATTACTGCCTATGCGGATCGTCTAATTGATGATTTAGAAGAAGTTGATTGGCCAGAATCGATTAAAGATATGCAACGTAACTGGATTGGACGCTCTGAAGGTGCTGAAGTAACATTTGGCATTGAAGGAACAGACAAAAACTTTACAGTATTTACTACACGCCCTGATACGTTATTCGGTGCTACTTATACAGTACTTGCGCCTGAACACAAACTAGTGGCTGAAATTACTACAGCTGAACAACAAGCTGCTGTAGAGTCGTATCTTGAAAAGGTAAAAATGAAATCAGATTTAGAGCGTACTGATTTAGCTAAAGAAAAAACAGGTGTATTTACTGGCGCTTATGCAGTGAATCCTATTAACGGTAATAAAGTGCCGATTTGGATTGCTGATTATGTGTTAGCTACGTACGGCACTGGTGCTATTATGGCTGTTCCGGCACATGACGAACGTGATTATGAATTTGCCAAAGAGTTCGGCTTAGACATCGTAGCTGTGCTTGAAGGTGGCGACATCGACAAAGAAGCATTTACAGGTGACGGTCAGCACATTAACTCTGACTTCCTTGACGGCTTAAATAAAGCAGATGGTATTGCTAAAGCAATTGAATGGTTAGAAGAAAAAGGTGTAGGTGAGAAAAAAGTATCTTATCGTCTTCGTGACTGGTTATTCTCTCGTCAACGTTATTGGGGAGAGCCAATTCCAATGATTCATTGGGAAGATGGCACAACGACTCCAGTTCCAGAAGCAGAATTACCTTTAATACTTCCGAAAACAGATAATATTCGTCCATCAGGAACAGGAGAATCTCCATTAGCTAATATTACAGATTGGGTAAATGTTGTTGATCCTAAAACAGGTATGAATGGTCGCCGTGAAACAAATACAATGCCTCAATGGGCAGGTTCAAGCTGGTACTTCTTACGTTATATTGATCCGAACAATACGGAAGCGATTGCTGATCCAGAGTTACTAAAACGTTGGTTACCAGTCGATATTTATATCGGAGGAGCAGAGCATGCAGTATTGCACTTACTATACGCACGCTTCTGGCACAAAGTATTATATGATCTAGGTGTTGTTCACACGAAAGAGCCATTCCAAAAATTATTTAACCAAGGCATGATTCTTGGTGAAGGTAATGAAAAAATGTCTAAATCAAAAGGTAATGTTGTGAACCCAGATGAGATTATTGAGTCTCACGGTGCAGATACACTACGCCTTTATGAAATGTTCATGGGTCCATTAGAAGCATCAGTTGCATGGTCTACTAATGGCTTAGATGGTGCTCGTCGTTTCCTAGACCGTATTTGGCGTTTATTTGCCAATGAGGAAGATGGTACATTATCAGCGAAGGTTCAAACTTCAGACGATAAATTCCTAGAAAAGTCATATCACCAAACAGTGAAAAAAGTGACAGAAGACTACGAAGGTATTCGGTTCAATACAGCCATTTCACAAATGATGGTATTCATTAATGATTGCTACAAAGCAGAAGTTATTCCAACGGCTTACGCTGAAGGGTTTGTGAAAATGCTAGCACCAATTGCACCACATGTCGCAGAGGAGTTATGGCAGCTGTTAGGTCATGAAGAAACATTGTCTTACGAGCAATGGCCAGCATACGATGCGTCTAAACTAGTAGACGATGAAGTAGAAGTTGCTGTTCAAGTGGCCGGTAAAGTACGTGCAAAAATCATCGTTGCAAAAGATGCTTCAAAAGAAGAAATTGAAAAAGTAGCATTAGCTGATGAAAAAGTACAAGAATATATGGCGGGTAAAGACTTGGTAAAAATTATTGTAATTCCAGGTAAACTTGTTAATATCGTTGTTAAATAAAAATAGGAAGAACCGTGAAATACGCTTTTCAATAGCGTACTTCACGGTTTTTTTTTCGCCAAAATGACAATCGTAAATTAGAAAAGTAAGCGACATGATTTGACAAGACTTAGGTAAAAAAGATGTTATTTTAGATTTTTATAGCAAAATATGTATCTTTTGGCGTTAATAAAGGTTAAAATTCTCTATGTATATAGTAATGAAAACGATGCGAAAAGGAGAATATTTATGAAAAAGTCACAGAGATTGAGTGATAAGGTATTATTGTTCGCTAGTATTGTGGTAGTCCTAATTGTAGGACTAGTGATAGGTATTTTATATATGAATACGAATAATTCCGTTGAAGGAGCAATAGGTCGTGATGGCGTATCGAAAGCACAAACAATCGCCTCACTTGTAGATGTAGAATCGTATAAAAAATTAATTGACTCAGATGATGCAAAGTCAACGTTATATAAAGATTTGCGTGAAGAGTTAAATACATTACGTATACATAATGGTCTTTTATATGCTTATGTTTTATATCCACCAACAGAGGGAGAAAATTTGAAATTTTTAGTCGACGGTTTACCGTTAGATGAAGAAATGGCTGGTGCTATGGGGGATCCATCTGAGGTTCTTACATATAAAGATGGTCAGAAGGCTATTGATAAGAATGGCTATTATTCAGCTATACAAAAAAGTGAAACATACGGTTCTTTAATGTCAGCAATTACACCATTAAAAGATAGTTCAGGAAATACGGTTGCCTTTGTCGGTGTAGACATGATGGCAAATGATGTACAGGCTGTTCAAAGCGATGTGTTAAAACATACGATTCCTTATATTGTTATTATTTTATTAATTGGTGGAGTCATTTTAATTGGTATTATTCGCTTTTATACAAATCGCTTATTACAGCCTCTTGTTGTTTTAAAAGATGTAGCAGAGCAATTCGCTGATGGAGATATTCGCAGTGCTGAAAAAGGCTTAGATGCGATTAAAGTAGCAGGTAACAATGAAATTTCTGCTTTTGCTAAAGCATTTACACAATCCATGTACAAATTAAAAGAAACATTCCATTTGATTCATGGGACTGCTGTTAATTTACAACAGGCGGTTGATAATATTCATACTTCGACGGGAACGGTGAGTAGTTCAAACGGTGAAGTGGCGAGTAGTATTGTGACGATTGCAAGTGGTAGCGAACAGCAACGTGCTAACAATGAAGAAGTTGTTCGTGCCATGGAGGAAATGGTATCAGGAATTCAACGTATGGCAGACGCTACATCGAATGTGGCGGAATCATCGAACGATATTACGGACCGTGTCCAAACAGGTGTAGCAGATTCTGAAAATGTTGTATTTAAAATTCATCAAGTCGAAAAATCGGTACTAGCTACATCTGATCATGTTACGGAAATGGGTAAACAATTCCGTTCTATTGAAGAAATGGTAGCTGTTATTACAAGTATCGCAGATCAAACCAATTTACTAGCATTAAATGCAGCGATTGAAGCAGCCCGTGCAGGTGAGGCAGGAAAAGGGTTTGCCGTAGTCGCAGATGAAGTAAGAAAATTAGCTGAAATGTCTCGTGTTTCAGCTGAAAATATTCAAAATCAATTGCAAAGTTTTAGCATCACAACAACTAAAGCATTGGAAGAGATGCAGACTAGTGCTACAAGTGTTAAAGATGGAAGCGAAGAAGTAGGTAAAATAGGCCAAGCATTAGTAATGATCTTACAAGCTGTGCAAAGTGTGAACCAAGAAATACAGGAAAACTCGGCTATTATCGAGCAAATGTCAGCAAGCTCAGAGGAAGTATTAGCATCTGCTGAGCAAATGAATAATGTAATAGTTATGAATGCCAATCGTGCGGAAAGTGTAGCACAAGCTTCAGACCAACAAATGGCAATTGTCCATGATTTAGAGTCTGTTGTTGAAGAATTAGAAAATAGCTCTAAAAAAATGTTTGATGCTATTAATCATTTTAAAATTTAAGGGATTTGTGTTGAGATTTCAAAATTTTCCAAAGTATACTTAAGAAAAAAGTGTCCGACATAAGGGCACTTTTTTCGTTTTAGTGAAACTATCTTAAAAGATTTTACGACTATAGGATGAGTGGAAAAGGGGGGGCTCTAGTGAGTGAGCATTTAACAGCCATAATGGAAGAGCACGGCGAATATTGCCTACGTGTGGCTTATTTATATGTGCGAGATTGGTCGATTGCAGAAGAAATTGTGCAAGATGTATTTCTCGCCTATTACTTGCAACAGGATCGCTTTGAACAAAGAGCTTCGCTTAAAACCTATTTAGTAAAAATTACAGTACATAAAAGTCATGATTATTTAAGAAGCTGGAAAAATAAACGCCATCAATTATTTGACAAGCTTCATTTAGGTGTATATAAAAGGACTCCAGAAATAGATCTCATCAAAGCAGATGAACGAGTGACGTTGAAAGCAGCTTTATTTGAGCTACCCATTTCTTACAGGGAAGTGTTAATTCTTTATTATTATCAGGAATTAAAAGGACGTGAAATAGCAGATGTGCTTGGTTGTACTGAAAATACAGTAAAAACAAGGTTACGTAGAGCGAGGCAAATGCTACAAGACAAACTCGAACGAAGCGATTGGGAGGTGCTAGGAGATGACATCTTTTAAAAAGAAGCTGGATGAGGAAATAGGAGAAGCACCACGTTTTACGAAAGCATTACAGGAGCGTATTGTCCATCGTGCGGAGCAACAACAGCATCCTAAACAAAATAGTAGTTGGCAGTATCCCACAATTATAGTTGGCGCAATCGTGACGTTGCTTTTTTTAATCGCTGTTGGACCATGGCAACGAACAGAGTATGTTCAGCATGCTTCAATTGTTGAACTAGCGCAAAATGAAGAAATACAACAATTGTCCATCGTACAAAATTGGGATGAAGATTCATTTAATGCTGGCAGAACAGGTTGGATTATAGGGCAACAAGAGTACTTAAAAGGGGCTGACACGAAACTTCTAGAAAGCATACTTCAGAAGGCAGTTGTAGCACAGAAATCGGATGATTATTATGTGGTGCGAGATTTTTGGATAGAATTTAGTAATGGGCAAGCAGTTAAGCTAAAAATGTTAAAAAATAATGAACAAATCGCCTTTCTCGATGTAAAGACCAATCAGTTTTATAAAGTCAATGATGAGGAGGCTGTATCAGTATTTACAGACTTTCCTTTCAAGGAAGGTGTATTTAAATCTACGGGACTTCTCATATTGATGGTCTTATTTGTTGTCATTTTCTTTGTTGGATGGGTTGCTGAAAGAGTAGTTCGCTGGAAATTTAATATTCCAAAAGAGCCGAAGTATGTGAATATTAGTCATCAGCGAACGGTCTATATTTTTAAATTGGTTGGTTTTATTATGTTATCGATATTTAATATAAAGAATTGGTTTATATATATTGCTGCTGACTTCACGCTTATTTTAGTTTCAATGTTATTGCTTTTAGCAATCGAATATTATTTTGGACGACATGAAAAAAGGCATTACTTGGCATTAACAACTACGATTTTTTTGTTTATTGTTTTTATCGCTTTTGTTATTTGGGTTTAAAAACATCTAAGCTTGTCGACAAAAGGGATTAAGAATAGAATTCTTTATCGCTTTTGTTATTTTTATTGTAAAAAAAGGGTTCTTACTATCGTCTTGACCATACTGTCCGGACTCGATTTATATTGGCATACCCTTCCTTCATTTATAGTAGACTGCTAGCAATACATATAAAGTTGATTGAAGTGGAGGGCTGGCGACTCCTGTGGGAACAGCACAGTACGTAAGACGCAACAGACCGCGCGTTAGCGAGGGTTGCGGCTTACGATATACCCGCGGAAAGCGTCCGCCCGTAACGTAAATCAACGGCAGTAGACCTCTAAATTTATTTAATGATTAAAGCAGACGACTATCATATATAATCATAACTGCAATAATTGTACTTTATTTTCACTTTTTCCTTCGTAAGAGCGTGTTGACACTAGTTGATTGGAGTGGAGGGCGGGCGACTCCTGCGGGAACAGCACAGAATGTAAGACGCAACAAGCCGCGCGTTAGCGAGGGTTGCGGCTTACGATGTGCCCGCGGAAAGCGCCCGCCCGTAGCGAAATCAACGGCAGTAGTCATCATTTCAATATTATTTTTTTTAAAAAAGGGTTCTTACTATCGTCTTGACCATACTGTCCGGACGCGTTTTGTATTGGCATATTCTTCCTTCATTTATAATAGACTGCTAGCAATACATATAAAGTTGATTGGAGTGGAGGACGGGCGACTCCTGCGGGAACAGCACAGTACGTAAGACGCAACAGACCGCGCGTTAGCGAGGGTTGCGGCTTACGATGTGCCCGCGGAAAGCGCCCGCCCATAGCGGAAATCAACGGCAGTAGTCATCCCCTATATTAGTTTTAAATAAAAAAGACTATAGACAAATTCGAAAAACTTCGAGTTTGTCTACAGTCTGAGATGTTTCGCTAGCTTGCGAAGCATCTTTTTTGTAGTTGTATATGGAAAATGATTAGGCTAGTCGTCTGCTGATGGAAAACTTCTAGCCTGCTGAAGCATAAATTGATAAATGCAAGAGGTGATAAAGCTTACAGCTAGACCGTATAGAGCACTAAAATAGAGGCCAACAATAATGCCAATCATAATAGAGAGCAATATCGCTAACCAACTATGTTTATGAATCGTTCGCTTCGTAAATAAAAGAATTATAATAAACGGCAACATTGTGATATGGATAAACGCAAAGCTATAAATGACGCCTAAAATAGTTATTTTGATTGATAAAAATAGACTAAATAATAGTAGCATTAAGCCTATCAAATAGTAATAATAGGGTCTACGGGTAGAAAAGAAGCGTTTTGTTGCGCGCATTTCTACGAGTAGTGTTGTCACAATTGCTAAAAGCGTAATTACAAGAAAAGCAAATGTAAGAAAACCTGGCTGTACCTCATATAAAAATGTCAGCACTAAAATTTGAAATTGGCCGTATGACCCACTATACAGTGCAATCATTAAAATTGCTGTAAAGGACAACGTTAATAAGGCTAAAACGACACCTGAAGAAAATAGGCTACGGCGTACTTTTTTAGGTTTGATAAAGGCTACTAAATACCAAGTCGATTTATCAAACAACACTTGTCCTAAAATAGCTAATTGAATTACAACATAAAACAACAGAATTTCACTGTTTTTAAAGTAAAATAAATACGGGTGGTATAAACGAATTCCTTCATAAACTGTACTGGCTCCATTTTGCACAAAATAAAAAATAGGGATAAATATGAGTAGAGAAAATAACATAATAATAAACAACGTATCTAGCCATAATATCCCCTTTAAAGACATTAATCGGTCCAATAATAGCATGCCAATTAAAAACAATGCTAATGAAATCGGCACGGGTATATTAAACATAATAGTAGATAACACACTAATGCTAATCAATTGAATAAGCCAAATTTCAATGCCTGTTAGTAAGTAAAATAGCCGTACAACTTTTAAGTTCATACCACTTAGTTTGTCCTGCATTTTCATAATTAAAAAACTTTGTTTGTGTTGGCTTTGTGAATAGCCACTTTTATTTAAAAAAGAACCTAGCACGATAAACGAAATGGCTGTTGCTAATGTATAACAAATGCCTGCCATAAAACCATAAGAAATAAGTGCGGATGGGGAGGATAATAAAAAATTACCACTAATCCATCTTGCTAATAATATGATGACACCCGCTGTTGTACTTAAACTTGCAAGCGGTACAAGAAGTGAAAGTTTTTTAAAATACATATGTTTTACTGCCCTTTATACTTTTGTGATACTTTGTATTGTCGTGGAGACTGATTATATTTTTTCTTAAAAGCTACACTAAAATAATGCTGACTATTAAAGCCACAGCTTTCTGCAATAGTAGACATACTGGCTTCCATGTTTTCATTCATCTTCTTAATAGCAATTTCTAAGCGATAATTATTAATATACTCGTTAATGCCGATGGATTGCTCCTCTAAAAATTTACGGCTTAAATAGCTTGGATTTAAATGTATTTTTTCAGCTATAATATTGAGCGTAAGTTTTTCGTGATAATTTTCATGAATATAAGAAAGTGCACTTTGAATTGCATCATGGTTGGAGCTCCATGCCTTATATTTTTCGACAATATCGTTTAATTCACTAGCAATAACAGGCTTTGTTAAATAATCAGTCACTCCGATTCGTAAAGCTTTTTGTGCGTATTCAAAGGTCTGAAATGCAGTGACCATAATAATATCTAATTCATAAAGATTTTTTAATTCCTTGCTTAGTGTTATACCATCCTTTCCAGGCATTTGAATATCTAAAAAGGCGATGGTCATACGATGCTTTTTCGCTAATTGTAGTGCTTGAGAAGCATCTAGAGCAGTGTGAAATTTCCAATTTGGAAAATGTGGCTTTAATAAATAAATCATTTGTTCTAATTCTAATGGCTCGTCATCGGCGATTAATATATTCATGTTGCTTCATCCTTTCCTTTAGGATCTACTTTTATTGCTTACGCAGGAACATGAATAGTAACGGTATAAAGTTGCTCCTCGCTAATGGTTGAAAATAAAATATTTTCAAGTCCATATATAAGTTGGAGACGTTTTTGAACATTTTCAAGTCCGTAGCCTTGCTGCAATTCATCTTCGGTATGATTAAGTGCCGTATCGATTGGCTGTGTATTTTTGATTTCAATCAATAAAATGTTGTCCAATTTTTTTATATAAATAGACAGCTCGGCAGGTCCTACATGCTTCTCAAATCCATGTTTAAAGGCATTTTCAATAATCGTTTGAAAAATAAACGGAGGTATTTTTACTGAAAGAGCATCATTATCGATAAATTTGTTTATCGTTAAACGATGCCCGAAGCGTAGCTGCTGAATATTTAAATAGCTTTCAACAAATTGGACCTCATTTTTTAAGGCAATTAAGACATCGTGATCATTATATTTAAATTTAAAAAACGTTGCTAAAGCTTCAATACCTGCAACCAAATCTTCTTTACGATTAATGCGGGCTAGACTTAACAAAGAATTTAAGGCATTAAAAAAGAAGTGTGGCTGTATTTGTTGATTGAGTTGAAGGATATTCGCGCGCTGTAAATCTTGCTCTAGCTCCAAATGTCTTTTTTCTTCTTCAAGACTATCAATCTGTTTTTCAAAAATAAATATAAATGTAAGCAGAAAAGCTCCAATGATTGGAGCGATTACACATAGGAGAATATATATGTTGAATGTTTCTAGTTGTAACATAATGAAAAGGACCTCTCCAGTTTTATATAAGTGTAAGTTACATTAAACTAAATTTTCTGCAAAATGGCAAGCTACCTTATGTGTGGCATTTATTTCCCGCAACGCTGGTATTTCAACTTTACATTTGTCGGTTGCAAATGGACAGCGTGTGTGAAAGCTACAACCTGTAGGTGGATTAAGAGGGGATGGAATATCTCCCTTCAAAATAATACGTTCCTTACGATGTTGCTTGTCAATAATTGGTATAGATGAAAATAGTGCTTTTGTATAAGGGTGAAGCGGCTGAGAGAAAAGGGAATGCTTGTCGGCTATTTCGACGACTTTTCCGAGATACATGACCATGACACGATCAGATATATGTCGAACGACACTTAAATCATGAGAGATAAATAAAAACGTTAAATCCAAATCGCGTTGTAGCTTTTTAAGTAAATTTAAAATTTGAGCTTGAATGGACACGTCTAAAGCTGAAACCGATTCATCACAAATAATAATTTTTGGATTGACTGCAAGTGCTCTTGCTATACCAATACGTTGTCGTTGCCCGCCAGAAAATTCATGTGGGTAGCGCTCGAGATATTCTGGACGTAAACCAACGAGTGTCATTAATTCTAGCATACGAGATTCTTGCTGCTCTGGTGGTACAATTTTTTGAATGGACATGGCCTCGGTCAGCATTTTACGAATCGTTCTCCGCGGATTGAGGGAAGCGTAAGGGTCCTGAAAAATAATTTGAATATCTTTTCTAGCCGCTCGCAGTTCTTTTTTATTCATCTCTACTAAGTTTTTGCCGAACAATAATACTTCACCAGATGTCGGTTCATCCAAACGTAAAATAGCACGACCTGTTGTCGATTTCCCACAGCCCGATTCACCAACGATGCTTAGCGTTTCACCTGGCATAATATTGAAAGAAACACCATCTACAGCTTTGACAACTTGTTGTGCACCAAAAAGTTTTTCTTTTTTTAAGAAAAAATGCTGTTTTAACTCGTTTACTTGTAATAATGGTTGCATATTTTCATTCATTGTCATATCATCATCTCCTCCATCGCTGATTCTCCTTGCCATTGTTCGCTATACATCCAGCATCTTACCTTTTTATCCGATTCTATCGTAATGAGCTCTGGTTGCTGTTCATAACATAGCTCAGTGGCAAATGGACAGCGTTCAGCATAACGACAGCCGTTCGGATAGTGATATGGACTTGGTACAGTACCTTGAATCGTCGATAGCTCTTCTTGATCTTCATAAAGCTTAGGTAATGATTGAATTAAGCCATTTGTATAAGGATGGAGAGGCTTTGCAAAAAGGCTATCTGTAGAACCTTCTTCTACTACTTGACCCGCGTACATTACCGCAATTTTATCGCAAATTTCAGCCACTACACCGAGGTCATGTGTAATAAAAATAATGCTCATCCCTAATTGCTGTTGCAAGTTTCTAATAATATCGATAATCTGTGCTTGGATCGTCACATCAAGCGCTGTTGTTGGTTCATCAGCAATTAATACATCTGGTGTACAAGCTAAAGCCATCGCAATCATAATGCGCTGTCGCATCCCACCACTTAGTTGATAAGGCTCCTGTTTTGCTCTTTTTTCTGGTGCAGGTATGCCGACTAGACGAATCATTTCAACTGCCTGTTGCCAAGCTTCTTTGCGGGACAAGCCTTGATGTAAGCGTATTGTCTCAGCAATTTGTTCACCAACTGTTAAAACGGGATTTAGGCTCGTCATAGGCTCCTGAAAAATCATCGATATTTTATTGCCTCTTATTTTCCGTAGCTCCTCTTCTGATAATTTCAGTAAATCTGTATTGTTTAGTAGTATTTCACCATTAATGATTTTACCTGGTGGTGAAGGTACTAATCTTAGGAGGGAAAGTGAAGTCATGGATTTGCCACAGCCCGATTCACCAACAATTCCTAACGTTTCTCCTTTATGAAGTGTAAATGACACACCATCTACAGCCTTTGCGACCCCTTCACTGGAATAAAAATATGTTTGTAAGTTTTTTACTTCCAATACAGTTTCTCGTTTCATGTTCATGTCCCCCCTAATTTAAATCAATTCGTTTATTAAATATTCTGTATAAAATATCGACAAAGAGATTGATAACAACAAATATTAATGAAGCTACTAGTACGCCACCTTGTACAACTGGTATATCTCGAGTACGAATTGCATCAACAATCATTCGGCCAAGGCCGTTCACAGCAAAAACAGATTCTACTAATACTGTTCCACCAAGTAAAGTACCAAACTGTAATCCTACTACTGTAATAACAGGTATTAATGCATTGCGTAATGCGTGTTTTAGAATAATAACGTAGCCTTTTAAGCCTTTTGCTTTTGCTGTACGGATGTAATCTTGATTGACAACTTCAAGCATACTGGAGCGCGTCATACGGGCTACAATGGCAGCACCCCCCGCACCGAGTGTGATGGCTGGCAAAATAATATGTTTTGCACTTTCCCATCCCGCCACAGGCAGCCAATGTAGCTGTACTGAAAATACATACATTAATAAAATTCCAAGCCAAAAGCTTGGCAAAGAAATACCGAGGAGCGCAACAATCATTAATCCAACATCTAAAACAGAATAGGGACGTATTGCTGAAATAATGCCGGCAATAAGACCTAACACAATGGTGATTAAAATACTGTATATCGCAAGCTCAATTGTAATCGGTAAACGTGCCGTAATTTCCTCAAGAACGGGCTGCTTATTTTTTAAAGAATTCCCCATATCACCATGTAAAAGATTGTTTATATATTCACCGTATTGAACGTATAAAGGCTTGTTCAACCCTAAATTCTCGCGTAACTCTTCAACCGTTTCATTGGAAGCACCTTCACCAGCTAATATTAATGCAGGATCACCTGGTATCATCTGCATAATTAAAAATACAACGAGCGTTACACCTAATGTCACAGGGACAATTTGCACAATTCGTTTTAAGATAAATAGTGTCATATCGCTACACTCCTTTAATTTTTCATTCTTGGATCAAGTGCATCGCGCAAACCATCTCCAAATAAGTTAAAGCCGAGTACAAGTATCGAAATCATCAGTCCAGGGAACATCGCCATATATGGAGCAGTAAAAATAAAGTCTCGTCCGTTAGAGAGCATTGCTCCCCATTCTGGTGATGGAGGCTGAGCACCTAAACCTAAAAATGATAAGCCGGCAGCAGATAAAATGGCTGTAGCTAAGCGCATAGATGCTTGCACAATAATTGGTGATAAAATATTAGGGAAAACATGCTTCGCTAAAATCGTCACATCGTTCGCACCAAGTGTTCTAACAGCATCAATGTATTCCAATTTTTTAACTTCCATCGTAGAACCACGTACGATACGAGCGAACATAGGTATTGAGAAAAAACCAACAGCAATTGTAACGTTAATCAGGCTTGGACCTAATGCACTGACAATCGCCAAAGCTAGTAAAATACCAGGGAAGGCTAGCATGATATCTAAAATACGACTAATAATGGAGTCAATCCATCTACCGTAATAGCCAGCAATAAGCCCTAATAACGTGCCAATCGTTCCACCAAAAAGTACGGCTGAAAAACCAACACCAAGTGATAGGCGTGAGCCATATAATATGCGACTAAAAATATCACGGCCTTTATCATCAGTACCCATGAGATGATCTAAACTAGGTGCTTGTAATTTCTGATCCAATTGCACATCGTATGGATCGTAAGGAGCAATGATAGGCCCGATAAGAAACATAATTAAATAAAGAACAATAATAATACCACCTGCAACAGCGGCTTTATTTTTTTTGATTTTGTTGAGAAAACCGATCATATTTTTTTTTCGAGTTGCTTTGCGTGCATCCGATAAAATCGAATGATCTATCGTTGTAGTTACTTTCTCCATAATGATTTCTCCTTTTTTTTAGATGTGATATCAATTTATTGAAAAGAGCACAGAAAGTAAATATTTTAGAGGTTATTAGTCAGAAAATTTAAAAAACAAGTAAAGATTTTAAAAAACAAGTAAATTTTATTTCTTTATAATTCGAAATGTAAGCAACATTTTAACAAGGAGGAGTAATTTATGAAGAGAATGAAAGTGTTTTTATTTTTAGCGCTTATGACTGTCGTTATTTTGCAAGCTTGTTCGACTGCAAGTAACAATAGTACGGAGGGATCCAAGGAAGGATCTAAAAGTGTTGGAGGGGAACTTATCGTATTAAGAGCTTCAGATGCTACTAGTCTTGACCCGCACTTTATAACGGATATTCCTTCAGCAAATATTATTCATGGTAAAGTCTATGAAACGTTAGTAGCTTTTGATAGAGATCGAAAAATTGTTCCATTACTAGCAAAATCATGGGAGCAAAAGGACGAGTTAACGTGGACATTTACTTTAAATGAAGGCATTAAGTTTCATGATGGTGAAGATTTTAATGCAGAGGCTGTAAAAGCGACATTTAATCGAATTTTAGATCCAGCGACAGGTTCACCACAACGCGATAAGCTATCTATGATTAGCGAAGTTGTTGTTGATGATACGTATGTTGTGACATTAAAATTAAAAAATCCTTATGCACCGCTTCTTTCTATTTTAGCGAGCCAAGAAGGTAGCATTATTAGCCCGAAAGCAATTACGGGGTCAGCAGATCAGCTTGCGACAAATCCAGTAGGTACGGGTCCATTTATTTTTGAGTCATGGAAATCAGGTCAAGCAATTACATTAAATACAAATAAGGATTATTGGGGTACTGTACCGAAGATTGATAAAGTGACATTTAAAATCGTACCTGAAGATTCAACTCGTTTAGCGATGATTGAAAGCGGGGAAGCGCATATTGCCGACCAAGTACCAGTAACGGATATTGCCAGAATTGAAAATTCTTCAACGATGAATTTATTCCGTACAGAAGGACTTGCAGTTGAGTTTATCGGCTTTAATGTGAAAGATTCATTATTATCGAATGTCAAAGTACGTCAGGCTATTAGCTATGCTGTTGACCGCGAGGCAATTATTAGTGGAATTTATAATAATGTAGGCACACTAGCAAATTCAGCAATGAGTCCAAAGGTTATTGGTTATTCAAGTGAAACGAAGGCCTATGATTATGATGTTGTAAAGGCAAAACAACTGTTAAAAGAGGCAGGGATTAAAGAAGGCACTAAACTTAAATTACTGACAAGTGATCGCAAAGAACGCATTAATATGGCTGAGGTTGTGCAATCTCAATTAAAAGGTATTGGCTTAGATGTTGAAATTCAAGTAATGGAATACGGTGCATTTATTTCGGAAATTACGAAAGAACAGCATCAATTATTTATTAGTGGCTGGGGTAATGCAACTGGAGACGCTGATTATAACCAATACAATCTGTTCCACACAGCTTCAATGGGCGCACCAGGAAATCACTTCTATTATAGTAATCCAGAAATTGATAAGTTAATTGAAGAAGGACGTACTGAATCAGACCAAGCTACTCGTAATGATATCTACAAAAAAGCGATGCAATTAGAGCTAGATGAAGCGGTATATATTCCTGTTCGAAATTATGAGCATTTAGCTGTTTATAGTAATGGAGTAAAGGGCTTTTGGTTAGATGCATCCAATTACACAATGCTTAGCGGAGTAGAAATTGTCCAGTAAGGCTATAGGGGGCACTTGTATTATGAACAATCATCAAAATACGAATTAGGAGAGTAAACTATGAGCACACTATTGCTAAAAAATGTGAGATTAGAAGAAGCTTTTGAACATGATAACGAGCACATTGTTGCAACTCGTACCGCTATTTATGATGTCCTAATTGAAGATGGGCAAGTAAAAAAGGTAGATAAAAATATAGTGGTTTCCGAAGATGTTGAAGTGTTGGATGCCCAACATCAATTGTTAGTCCCTTCCTTCCGCGAAATGCATATTCATATTGATAAAACGTATTTTGGTGGGGAATGGCAAGCACCAAGACCCATTACAAAAGGAATATTAACACGCATTGAGGAAGAACAGATGCTATTACCGAAGCAATTACCGACGGCTGCTTATCGTGCCGAGGAGATGGTGAAATGGCTTATTGCACAGGGGCATACACATATTCGTTCCCATTGTAATGTTGATCCACAAATTGGTACAAAGCATATAGAAATTACAAAGCAAGTTTTAGAAAAATATAAGGAACAAATTACGTATGATATTGTTGCCTTTCCACAGCATGGCCTTCTTCGTTCAAATGTAGAAGGGTTAATCCGAGAGGCAATGACAATGGGGGCAACGTTAGTTGGAGGTGTTGATCCATCGATTGTGGATCGCAATATTGAAAAATCACTTCAAACAACAATGCAAATTGCCCAAGATTTTAACACTGGTATCGATATTCATATTCATACAGCCAATACATTGGGAGAATTCGAGTTTTATAAACTGATTGATTTGACAAAGCAGGCCAAAAAAGAAGGACAAGTGACAATTAGTCATGCGATGGCACTGGCTGATTTAGCGCAGCCACAACTAGAAAATCTAGTACAAGCAATGGCTTCCGTCCAAATGGATGTGACAACAACGGTACCAATTGCTATTAATCGTTCAACAATTCCGATTCCATATTTATATGAAAAGGGGGTTAAGGTTTCAGTAGGGCATGATAGTTTAACAGATCATTGGTCACCCTATGGCACAGGCAACACAATTACAAAATTAAATGTGATGGCTGAAAGATTCCGTTTCATGGATGAATATTCTTTAAGTCGTGCATGGAAATATGCTTCTGGCGGTATAACACCTTTGAACGATGAGGGTGAGCGTGTATGGCCAAAGGTTGGTAATGTTGCGAATATGCTGCTAGTAGATGGCGTTAGTACGGCACATGTTGTGGCTAGAAGATGTCCAATCTCTACTGTCATTTCACAAGGTAAAATTATTCACCAGCAGGAAGTAGGAGAGTTGAAAGGAGAATTCAGATGAAGCAGTGGCTTACAAACGTTCTACTTGAAACAGGCGAGTATATAAAAGATAATGATACAGTTGGTACAAAGGTTGAGCTTTTCAACATTGAAATTACTGAAGGTGTAATTTCTCAAATTATTCCAGAAACACAAGCAATCGATGCGTCGCAAAACGTTATAGATATGAAGGGCAAGCTCCTTTTACCTGCTTTTAAGGAAATGCATAATCATTTAGATAAAACATACTTATCATTACCTTGGAAGGCAGTAATACCATCAAAAAATTTAAAAGATCGATTGGAGCAAGAAGCAAGGGAGCTACCTATTTTAGCGCATACAGGAAAGCAGCGTGCTGTTGCAATGATTGAAAAAATAATTAACAACGGAACGAATCATATTCGTACGCATGTAAATATTGATCCGTATATTGGGTTGAAAAATTTAGAGGGTGTATTAGCAGCGTTAGATGATTATAAAGATATTGTGACAGCCGAGGTAATCGCTTTTCCGCAGCATGGCTTACTAAGAGATAATGTGCCACAGTTACTACGTGAGGCATTACGCAACGGAGCTACAATGATTGGTGGACTTGATCCGGCTGGAATCGATAACACTATTGAGCGTTCTCTATACGAAACAATGGATATTGCCCATGAATTTAATGTCGATGTTGATATTCATTTACATGATGGCGGTCACGTTGGCTACTATACAATAGATAAATGGCTTGATATAGTCGAAGAGACAAATTACCAAGGCAGAACAGCTATAAGTCATGCCTTTGCATTAGGTGATGTTTCTATAATGGAGCAACATAATATTGCAAATCGTCTTGCGCAGCAACAGGTGAAAATCATGTCTACAGTGCCATATAATATTAATCGTGTGATGCCACCAATCGATTTACTGTCAGAGCATGGAGTCGATGTGCATTTTGGTTGTGATGGATTTTTTGATTCATGGAGCCCATATGGTTCTGGAGATATTTTAGAAAAAGTAACGACTTTTGCAGACATTTCTCGAAAACTAGATGAACGTTCCATACGTCAAACATTGAAATACATTACAAATGGTATTACGCCATTAGATACAGATGGTCAGAAAGTTTGGCCAAATATTAACGATGAAGCAAGTTTCGTATTTTTTGATGCAGTATCAAGCGCCGAAGTCATTGCAAGAAGACCTTTAGATCGTACTGTCATGTCTAAAGGAAAATTTATTCGTTAAACATATAGGAGAGGCATACCGAATTGTGCCGTGCTAATAATAAAATTATCCCCCTTAAATAATTTTATATAGACGAAAATCCACTTACATTCCTATGCTGAAGTATCGCTTTCATGGTGATAGCGATACTTGGCAAAGGAAGGCGAAGCGGTTTTTTTAATTTGTAGCAAATGTTTTATCAGTGGGGTTCAAACTCCGGCTGAATCAAGAAAAAAATCTTGCCGTAATTGCGCCGAGATGTAAATGATTATTTTTCATGTGAGAAGGAGCAATAAATGAAACAACTAACAACATACATGATTTTATTTAGCTGTGTATTTTTTTGGGCTAGTAACTTTATTATTGGCGCTATTTTAATTCATCATTGGGAACCTATAGTGATTTCCATTTACAGACTGATTGTAATTGTTCTATTTTTAGGGTGTATAAGTTGGCGATCTATCATCCATTTATCCGTTACGCGCCGCGATATTTTATTATTAATTGTAGCTGGCATTTTAGGTGTTGCGATTAATCACTATAGTTTTTATGCAAGTCTTCAGCATACAACTCCAATAACAGCAGCTCTCATATTAGCTTGTGCACCGATTGTTACGTCATTACTTAATAAAATAATCTATAAAGAATATCGAAACAGTATTTTTTGGGTTGGTGCTATTATTTCATTAATTGGCGTTTCGATGATTATTACAAAAGGAGCATTTATCGGCATATCAATTGGTAAAGGTGAAATTTTAAGCTTGATTACGATGTTAAGTTTTGCTCTGTTTCTAATTATTGTAAATGACCTTAGCGCTAGAATTTCAGCGGCGGCCATTACTTTTTATACAAACTTGATTGGTCTAATTGTTCTCATGCCATTCGGAACATCTATAGTAGCCCAAAAGAATATGCAAGTGGCATTTCCATATTGGTTACTGCTAATTATTTCAGCTATCGTTATTCATGGAATTAGTAATTTAATGTGGAATAGAAAAATGAAAGAAATAGGGTCGACAAATGCATCGCTTTTGTTAAATTTTGAACCAGCTATCGCGATGATTCTAAGTGCTATTATTTTAAATCAGCTGCCAACTAGCATCCAAATTTACGGTTCTTTGTTGATTCTATTAGGAATTATCCTTTGTATTTACTATAAAGAAATAAAGGGGGTAGTTTATAAATAAGATGGCTATTGCTACCGTTGATTTCCGCTACGTGCGAGCGCTTTCCGCGGGCACAACGTAAGCCACAACCGTCGCAGTCGCGCCGTCTGTTGTGTCTTACGTTTTGTGCTGTTCCCGCAGGAGTCGCCCGCCCTTCGCTCCAATCAACAGAAAATTGTTTGAGTGCCTGGCATCCCTCTTAGATTCCTAGCATAATACTGGCTCCTAAATCGTAAAAATCCACTGCGCTTTCCGCGGGCACACACGTAAGCTGCAACCCTCGCTAACGCGCGGTTTGTTGCGTCTTACGTTCTGTGCGTTCCCGCAGGAGTCTACGTGGATTTTTCTTGGAGTTTGAGTGCCTGGCACTAAGCGTATTCTAAATATAAGTACTGTTATGGTTAATTTCCGCTACGTGCGAGCGCTTTCCTCGGGCACATCGTAAGCCACAACCGTCGCAGTCGCGCCGTCTGTTGTGTCTTACTTTTTGTGCTGTTCCCGCAGGAGTTGCCCGCCCTTCGCTCCAATCAACAGAAAATTGTTTGAGTGCCTGGCACTAGGCGTATTCTAAATAAGAAGTACTGTTATGGTTAATTTCCGCTACGTGCGAGCGCTTTCCGCGGGCACAACGTAAGCCACAACCGTCGCAGTCGCGCCGCCTGTTGCGTCTTACGTTTTGTGCTGTTCCCGCAGGAGTCGCCCGCCCTTCGCTCCAATCAACAGAAAATTGTTTGAGTGCCTGGCATCCCTCTTAGATTCCTAGCATAATACTGGCTCCTAAATCGTAAAAATCCACTGCGCTTTCCGCGGGCACACACGTAAGCCGCAACCCTCGCTAACGCGCGGTTTGTTGCGTCTTACGTTCTGTGCGTTCCCGCAGGAGTCTACGTGGATTTTTCTTGGAGTTTGAGTGCCTGGCACTCAAAATTACTGCGCATCTTTTTTGTGCAATGTGTAATTTAGAAACAGTATATATATTATAGGAAGGAAAACGGTTGTGATGGTGATACCCAACCAATTAAAATGTAACCATATCGGACTGAGTAACGTACTTCCACAAGCAACACCAATATAATAAGAAACGAGATACAGGCTTGCCGCACTGCCTTTTTGGTGGCTAGCTGTACGACTAATGGTTGCTGATGTTAAGGCATGGGCGGTAAAAAAGCCTAAACATGCAATGCAAAGTCCTACAATTACGATAATGAGTGAATCACTTAATGTTAGGATTATGCCACTAACTAATAAAAACACCCCATATGTTCGAACGCGATGTATGCCTATTTTTTCTGCAAGTGAGCTGGCGATAGGTGAGCCGACGATACCTAAGCTATACGCTAAAAAAATAAATGAAATCATTTTCAATGATAGCGAAAAGGGCGGCTCTATTAAGTAATACGGAATGAAGGACCACATACCACTAAAGGATGTTTGGAGTATAATTCCTAGTCCGAACAAGATAAGCAGTTTTGGATTTTTTAGATGGAGCCAAAAGCCTTGTAAATCTTTTGAAATCGTCCGATCGTTGATAGTGAAATTTCTTGATTTTGGAAGTGTAAGCAATACCATTATAAAAATTGCAATACCTAACAAAGCTAGTGAACTAAACGCGGTCTCCCAAGAATAGTGTTCAGTTACATAGCCCATTAACAAACGGCCAATTGTTCCTCCTAGCGCATTACATGAAATATAGAGAGAGGTAGCAAATCCCATTGCTTGGCTATCAATCTCTTCGCTAATATAGGCGAGTGCCGCAGCAGGAACACCAGCAATAGCAAAGCCTTGAATAAAGCGTAATAGTATAATGGTAAGAAAAGAATCAGTTAATGGCATAAATAGAAAAGGAATGACAGTCAGAATAATTGATAGTCTAATAAAAAGAATTCTTCCATGTCGATCCGATAAAAACCCTAAAACAATTAATCCGATAATAACCGATATCGTCGTAATCGAAACTGCAAGGCTAGCAAATGAAACAGAAATATGAAACTGTTCTGTAAAAAAGGGGAGCAAAGGTTGAACTGAATACATCGCAGCAAAAACAAAAACCGATGCTCCTCCTAAACTAATAATAATCTGCCAAAATTGACGATCTTGAATGGAATACCCTTTTGAGCCACTATCCATAAGGAAGCCCTTACTTCATTTGCTCTGGTAACCAAAGCGACAATTGTGGAAGTACAACGACGATAGCTAAAAACACTATCATTATAATTATAAATGGAATAACCCCTTTGACAACTTCTCCGAGTTTTTCCTTCGCAATACCACTTACCACGAAAAGATTCAGACCTACTGGAGGTGTGATCATACCAAGCTCCATATTGATTGTCATAATAATTGCAAAGTGAATAAGGTTGATATCAAAATGGACAAGAATTGGTAGTAAAATTGGTAATGTGATTAAAATAATTGAAACTGCTTCTAAGAACATACCCATAATAAAGAATAGAATATTTACGATAATCATGAAAATCCATTTGTTTAAATCACTTTCCGCAATCCAAGCACCAACTTGCTGAGGAACTTGCGCGTTCGTTAAATATAAACCGAATAGTGAAGCTGCGCCGATAATTAAGAAAATCATCGCGGTAATATTAATGGATTCTACTAATACTTCACGGAAATCTTTTAACTTCATTTCACGGTAAATGAATAGAGATACGATTAAACCATAAAATACAGCAATAACTGCCGACTCAGTAGGTGTTACAACGCCAGAATAGATAGTTCCTAAAATTAAGAACGGTAAGAACCCACCCCAAATAGCTTTTAATGATTTACGACCACGCTCCTCCCAAGAGGCAGGCTCATCTCCTTTAAAACCATTGCGCTTTGCATAGAAGATAGCAGCAACAATCAAAATGCCTGTTAACGCAAGACCTGGAATAACGCCAGCCATGAACAATTCACCAATAGATTGTTCAGATGTAATACCATAAATGATTAACGGAACACTTGGAGGAATTAAAATTCCTAGCGTACCACCAGCTGCAACAAGTCCCATTGAGTAACGCTTTTTATACCCTGCAGAAATCATTGCCGGAATCATAATCGAACCGATTGCAGCGGCAGTTGCAGGTGAAGAACCTGAAATTGCTGCGAAAATAGCACAGGCAACGATTGTAACGACTGCAAGACCTCCAGGCAAATGACCGATCCAAGCGCGTAATGCTTCAATTAAATATTTTGATATCCCGCCACGTGCCATGAGCACACCAGCAAGAACGAATCCTGGAATGGCCATCATCGGGAATGAATCTAATGCAGTAAAAATTCGCTGTGGAATCATATTCATATTAAAATCGATTTGAAAGAACACTAAAATCGTTGAAAGTGCTAAGCTAACTGCGACAGGTACACGTAAAAATAATAAAACAAAGAAACTAAGTAAGAGGATTAGCATATTCTTCGTCCTTTCCTCGTATAATATTGACTAATCTTTCTATGAATCTTAGTAAAAATAAAACGCCCGAAATCGGCAGTACTAAGTAGACAACCCACATTGGAATACCGATATCAAGTGAAACCATGCCTGATGTATAGCGATTCTCAACTAATACAAAACCGTAGTACGTATAAATTAAACAAAATACGATACTTAAACTTGTAGCGATAAAATCTAAAATTCGTTTATTTGATGGTTTTAATTTATCGTATAAAATATCTACTTGAATGTGCTGATTGTGACGAAGTGCTAAACCAAAGCCAAGAAACGTTCCCCAAATAATTGCGTAACGTGCTAATTCTTCTACCCAAGCTTGAGGTTCGTTAAAAATATAACGCATCATTACACCGTAGAAGATTAGTGCAATACCAGCTACGAAAAAGAATCCAGCAAGAATTTCCTCAAAATAGCCCCATACTTTATGTAAAATATTCATCCTGATGCCTCCTTAAAATATAAGATGATAAGATTTTTCTCATATAAAGTAAAACGGGATTGTAAGCGATTTACTTTAAGAAAAAGAGTGAGTGTCGATTACTTATCGACACTCAATTTAAAGAACTTATTTCAAATCACGAATACCGTTAATTAATTCTTCCGTAATAGCCTTACCGAACTCTTCGTAAACTGGCTCAAGCTCAGCTTTAATAGCGTCTTTTTGAGCAGTTGTTAATTCAATCACTTCAATACCAGAGTTCTTAATGTTTTCAAATGATTTTGCGTTTTCTTCAGCAGCTAATTCCCATGCTAAAGTTGTAGCTTCAGCTAAAGAATCCTCAACTGCTTTTAATAAATCAGCAGGGATCTTTTCCCAGAATGGTTTATTAACAAAGATTGCATAGTCAAGACGACCGTGTTCAGATACTGAGAAGTACTTTTGAACTTCTTGGTATTTTTGTGTATCGAAGTTGTTGAATGTGTTTTCTTGTCCATCAACAGTTCCTTGTTGAAGAGCAGCATATGTCTCACCGAATGAAATCGTAGCTGAGCCAGCATGTAAAGCTTTAAATTGTGCTTCAAGTACTTTACCTGCCTGTGCACGGAATTTTAAACCTTTAAAATCTTCAACATTGACAAGCGGATGTTTGTTATTAGAAAAATGTTTAAAGCCATTTTCCCAGAATACTAAACCTTTAATATCATTTGCTGCTAATTGATCTGATTCAAGAATTGTCTTTGCTACATCAGATTCAAAGAACTTGCGAGCATGCTCTGCATCTTCAAAAAGGTAAGGCATGTCCACGTACTGCCAACGAGGGTCAATTTTCACCATTTTGGTAACAGATGGTGCAATCATATGTACGTTTCCAGATACTAAAGCATCAAGCTCGTCATTATCGCCATATAATTGAGATGATGGATAAACTTCAACTTTTACTTTACCTTCTGTTTTCTCATCCACTAATTTTGCAAAAGCTTCAGAAGCTTTCCCCTTAACACTATCGATTGATGTTACGTGAGAAAATTTAATAACAAGTGGTTTTTCTTTTGTATAACCACCATCTCCTTCAGCTGCTGGAGCAGAAGCTGGTTCTTTTTTATCACCACTACATGCAGCTAATGCAAGCATAAGCACAGTTATAAGTGACATTAAAAGCCATTTTTTCATTTCAAATCCCCCTTAAAGTTTTGATTATAGTTAAAAGGATTCCCTTTAAACCCAAGTTAGTGACGTGATTGGTTTTTTGGCAGCGCAAGAATGTATTTCTTGTTATAACTTTTGGCGTAATAATCATAGACTGGTTCAAATGCTGACTCCCATTTATTAACATCCTCATCTGTGAAATAATGAATATTGATGCAATCACAAGCTTCCATTTCTTGCAAACGTTCTGCTGTAAGATTTTCTGCAAGTTGCCATTCCCATTCCTGTACTTCTGCAAGTGTATCGATAAGCAATGTTTGAACATCCTTCGGTAAGGACTGCCAAAATTCATTGTTCATGAGTAGTAAATAACCTAAATAACCATGATTACTAATTGTTAAGTAGTCTTGTAGGGAATGTAGATTTTTACTAGTAATATTCGTGAGTGTATTTTCTTGTCCATCTACATTTCCTTTTTGTAATTGATGGAAAACGGTATTGAAATCTATTCTCTTTGGATAGGCGCCAACACTAGAAAACTGCTCTGCTAAAATATCACTTGGCATAATACGCATTCGTAAGTTTTTTAAGTCAGTGATATCTTGAATAGGGCGGATACTATTACTGAACTGTTTAAACCCACTATCCCAAACCCCAATTGAAAATAAATTATGGTCATTTAATTTCTTCATTAAAGATTGACCAACATCACTATCAACGTATGTATGCACTTCATCGGCATTTTTAAATGCATAGGGTAAGTCCATAACTGACCACTCAGGTACGAGCGTTGTAATCTTTGAAATAGCTGGTGCAATCATTTGAATATCTCCACGTAAAAGTGCATTCATTTCTTCACCGTCTTTATAAAGAACCCCATTTGGAAAGACCTGAATTTCTACATGACCGTTACTGCGCTGTTTAATAAGTTCGGCAAATTTGATTGCCGCCATTCCTTTTGGTGTGTTTTCACCAACTACATGTGAAAAACGAATGACTATTTGTTCTTCATGACTTAACTGCTCATTATCAGTAGGATAATCTTGTTGCTGACAGGAAACTAACAGAACTGTCAGTAAAATGAGAACGCTAACAAATTTCTTGTTAAGATCATTGCGCCACATACAAATTCACCTCTAATCTATTTAAGATGTGAACGCTTCTTATTCTATTGTAAATATTAAATTACACAATATTATGGTATTAATGAACATTTTGGTATTTATGGTATATAACAATTTATTATTTTGGAAAACTGTTACAAAACAGCTTCAACGCTATTTTTGTAAATACTATGAGGGTAGCTTCTATATAAAGAAAGAATCTGCTAACCTTCTATGGGAAATGAAAGTAAGCAAGGTGTGATAGGCAAAGTGTATACAGATGCCTGTTGCTTTCCCATGAAAAGTGAGCAGATTCTTGGTATTTGGATATTATTGGAATGGTCAGCAAAATAGAGTGATAAAATACCAATTCATTATTATTTAATAGAATAGTATTTAGTTGGCCGTCCAACAGTTCCGTATTTTAATTCAATATGCACAGTACCTTTTGTAGCTAAAAAGTCTAAATACTTTCGTACAGTTACTCTTGCCATTCCAACATTTTGTGCAAGCTGTTCAGAAGTAATCGGTGCTTGATGTGTCGTTAAGTATCCTAAAATTTGCTCCATTGTAATGTTATTTAAGCCTTTTGGAAGTTCTAATATTTCATGTTGAATACCTAACCATTGATCAATATCCTCTTGATTAATAGTAGCTGTACTTAGTAAATTTTTTGTAGAGTTTTTATATTGTAGCAAAGCCCTTTCAAAGCGATCAAAACGAAATGGCTTTATAAGGTAATCGATTGCACCTAGTCGAAGGGATTCTTGTACAGTAGGGGCATCTCGAGCAGCTGTAATCATAATAATATCCGATGGAATACGTTGTGCTCGAATTTTTAGAAACAATTCCATTCCTGTCATATCTGGTAAGAACATATCAAGTAAAATAAGGTTTGGTTTTTGAATAATGATTTTTTCATATGCATCACGTCCATTGACCGCCTCTCCTATGAGTTGGAAGCCGCTCATTTTATTCAAAAATCCTTTGTTTACCTCAAGCACCATTGGATCATCTTCTACGATAAAAACTGTGATTTTGCTCATTGTTCTTCTATCACCCCTATATTAATTGTAATTGTTGTGCCAATATGAACAGTGGATTCTACTTGAATCGTGCCATTATTGGATTCGACAATTTGTTTGACAAGTGCAAGTCCAATGCCATGTCCTTCTTTTAGTTTCGTACTAAATCCGTAATCAAAAATTCGGTGGGGTATACCTTCAATACCTTTACCACTGTCCTGTACTTCTATAATTAAATAATGCTTATCACCAATGATTGTTAAGTGAACATCCTTGTGTTCACATTCAAAGCAAGCTTCCATTGCGTTGTCCAATAAGTTGCCAATGATTGTAATAATATCGCCACTCGATAAGCCACTCATAAAATCAACAAGATTAGATTCTTCATCAATTGTGAGTTCAACACCTAGTTCCTTAGCACGTGAGTATTTGCCGAGTAATAAACCTTGAATTGAATAATCCTGAAATTTATCATGCAAGCTTTGAATTAGTTCCTCTTCATCCGTTATTTCATCGATAATGAGTCTTAAAGCATCGTCATTGCGCTCCAATTGTATAAGCCCAGCAATACTATGGAGACGGTTCATGTATTCGTGTTGCTGTGCTCGCAAGGAATCGACGAGCATTTTAATACCTGTTAATTCTTCAGCAAGCATATTTGCCTCTTTTCTGTCAGTTAACATGATAAGATAGCCAGCATTTTGTTCCATAATACGAATGGGAAATGTCCGAACTAAATACATTTGCTCGTACATTAAAAGTGGTCGATAGATCTCATGCTGTTGAATGGTGTCTTCAGCAAGCCAAGTGTCTTTAAACAAAGTTTTTCTAGAAACTTTATGTCCAAAGTAATGCGTATACTGACGGGCCAATCGGTTAATAAATGTTACGTTTCCACTTTCGTCTGTAGCTAAAATGCCTATATCCATCGCTTGAATAATCCCTGAACGTTCTTCCACTAAACGAGCGATTTCGTAAGGTTCTAAGTTAAAGGTTTGACGCTTTAAATGGTTAGCAACCCAAACAGATCCACCTAACCCTATTGCTAGACCCCCAAAAAGAGATACTAAAATATCAAATTGATATTCGTCTAGAAGGTCATACCATTTTGGTGCTAGTAGCCCAACGGTAATAACACCGACTTGCTTTGTGCCTTCCTCGTTCATAATTGGTACGAATGCTCGTATAGAATAACCAAGTACACCACGTGCTTTAGATATGTATTCATGCTGTGAAAAAGCTTCTATTTCGTCGCCCCCTTCAAAAACGGTACCAAGCTTACTTTCAGAAGGATGTGAATAACGAATGCGTTTCATATCGATGATGACAATATAATCAACATCTGTTGTTAATCGAATGCGTTCAGCAATCGGTTGAATAATTTCAAATCCCTCTTGAGTACCTACGTTTTTTTGTACTTCTGTAAGCTGAGAAACAGTTCTTGCTATAGCTATTGCACGGGCACCAAATTCCTTCTCTAAAGCACCAGCTAAATTATGAATCATAATTGCCCCACTCGTAGTGATAGAAAAAATAACGATAATGAACGAAAATATAAACATTTTGAGTCGTAATGATATGTTTTTCATAACAATGAAAAGGAATGCCAGATTAGCAGCCTTTTATTAATTCATCACCTCTATCTTGTAATATTTCAATATATAGCAAAATCCTATTTTAATGGAGACAAGCAAAACCCATTTTACTAGCAATGAACTAGGACTATCATTCTATAATAAAGTACCATAAAAGAATAGCTTGTTGTAATACAATAACAGCTATAAAGTATGTGTTTTAATTGTGTGCTATAACAATTTACTTTCTTATATCACATAAGTATTAGGAAATAAATAGGAAGTGGTATAGAAGTTTAGTTTTTTATAAATAAAAATTTATATTTGAATAATAAAAAATAATTGGCTATTTATCTTTGGAATGCCGTTATACAAGATAATTTGAAGAAATAATTTACATTTAAATAATATAATGGTTTAACTTACTTATCTTATAGACACTTCAATTTTTTTGCGCAAAGAAAATTTGCTTTGTTATCGTTTTAAAATTCTCTTTCGTTCTTAATATTTCTGTATGTCGATTATTTCTATTTTTACGTAACAGACTAATTACTATTTTTTATCTAGCGGTCTTATAGTGAGAAGTATTATTTTTTTATGTGAAATTAAATATGCATTTAATTATTTTAAGATAGTTTTTTTGAACCGATAAAGTACAGTAGAAAAGTAATATTAGCTAAAAAATGTTGATGTTATTGTCCTGTAAACGCATTTTTTCATAGGGGCTGTAAGGATTTCTGTATTATTAATATATAGTGAACGATAAAAAACTTTTTGGAGAAATAATATTTTTTAGAAAAACATCTTGCATTTGAATAATTATAAGTGGTAAATTGTTTTACATGGACGTTCATAGAATTTTCACAGGTAGCAAAAGAGGGGAGAAATGAGAATTTATGAATAAAAATAGATGGTTAATTGCATTATCTGCAATCGCTATTCACCTTTCAATTGGTGGAGCTTATGCATACAGTGTATACAAGCTGCCGATTGTCACAGAAATGGGATGGAGTGAAACGAAGGTTACGATTGCCTTTACAATTATGATGGGGCTTGCAGGTTTTTCAGCAGCGCTATTTGGTAGTTTAGTAGAAAAAATGGGTCCACGTAAATCTGCTATGGTAGCTGCTGTGCTGTTTGGAGCAGGACAAGCAGGAGCAGGTGTTGCGATTTCTATGGATTCTGTAACATTGTACTGGCTAACTTACGGCTTACTTAGCGGATTAGGTATGGGTATTGGTTATATCGCACCTGTATCAACATTAGTTAAATGGTTCCCGGATCGCCGTGGTTTAGCAACAGGTATGGCTGTATTAGGGTTTGGTTCGGGTGCACTTATTACTGCACCAGTAGCAGCGAACTTAATGGAAGCAGTCGGAATTTCTACAACTTACTTTATTTTAGGGGCATGTTACTTCACGTTAATGATTTTAGGGGCTTCTTATATAGCACCGCCAAAACCAGGTTATATGCCTGCGAATATGAAAGCGGCTGCAGAAAAAGGCAAGAAAGTAGTGAAAACAGACTTAGCTGTTATGTCAGCTCGTGAAGCTGTGAAAACAAAGCATTTCTGGATGTTATGGTCAATGCATTTAGTAAATGTAACAGCGGGTATTATGATGATTTCTGTAGCATCTCCGATGGCACAGGAAATTGTAGGTTTATCAGTTGCGGGTGCCGCAGCAATGGTAGGAGTAATGGGGTTATTCAATGGTGGTGGCCGATTAATTTGGGCTGCTGTGTCTGACTATATTGGTCGTCCAAACGTCTTTGTTATTTTCTTTACAGCACAACTTATTACATTTATCGTATTACCACATACGACAAACGTTATTATTTTCCAAGCACTTATTTTCTTAGTAGTTAGTTGTTACGGTGGTGGTTTCTCAAACCTACCTGCATTCGCAAGTGATCTATTTGGTACTAAGCAACTTGGTGTCATCCATGGTTATTTACTGACAACTTGGTCATTAGGTGGTGTATTCGGTCCACTTCTAGTGAGTACTATTAGAAATGCTTATGACAGTTACATTCCTGTCTTTTATATATTTGCAGGATTGATTGCCATTTCATTTATTATTTCAATAACGTTGCGTGCTGATGTACGTAAACAAACAGCGTTAAAAGCAGCATCACAAAAAGTTGGAGACGTCTCCGCTACACAATAATTTTCACTTTCAATTCGCACTTGAAGGTATAGCCGTATTAGTGTCATTTCGCATATGACGCTAATGCGGTTTTTATTTGTAGCGCTTGTTATACAACACTCGATTAATCTTCGTCTAACATATAACAGCAGTTGTCTGATGTCAATAACATTATGGTAAATAAAGTGATTTTGCTACTAAAAGAGAATTTTTGCAACGATATTCTTTTATTGATGACAGTACATACCTGTGAAAATAATCAAAATTATAGTAAATGAATGTGTTCATTCCGTTTGCCTGTTGAAAGTAACAAGAGTTAGTGAATCTTTTCGTGACATGCAACGTATATAAGGTAATAAAAAGGAGGAGATGTAAATGGGGAAGTATTCATTGAACGACTTCGTAAATACGACACAACAAAATGATCATGTAAACGAATATTTTGAGTTAGAAACGGAACGTGTACTAGAGATTAACTTAGATGGTGAGGTCTGGTCGAAAATGGGGGCTATGATTTCATACATAGGCGATATTAAGTTTGAACGGGAACGTGTTTTAGAGCATGGTCTTTCAAAAATGTTTAAAAAGGCACTGACAGGCGAAGGAACGCAACTTATGAAAGCAAAAGGGAAGGGACGTCTCTATTTAGCCGATCAAGGGAAAAAAGTGACTATTTTTGATTTGAAAGACGAAAGCATTTGTGTAAACGGAAATGACTTATTGGCATTTGAACCAACTATAAATTGGGACATTCATTTAATGCGTAAAATGGCTGGTATTATGTCTGGTGGATTGTTTAATGTAACATTACAAGGAAGAGGTAAGGTAGCCATTACGACTCATTTTGAGCCATTAACTTTATTAGTGAAGCCTGGTGAGACGGTTTATACAGATCCACATGCTACAGTAGCGTGGTCAGGCAATTTAACACCTGAATTTAAAACAGATATTAGCTTCCGTACGTTTATTGGACGTGGAAGTGGTGAATCGATTCAAATGGCTTTCTCAGGAGAAGGGTTTGTCATCATACAACCATATGAAGAGGTCTATTTGTCTGGTGAAAGTTAAAAGAAGCGCTACGGTATCAGTAATTCACAGGTTGCAAAGAAGCAGGGACAAAAGTGAAAAAGTGTTAGATTGACTGCCATCAATCTAACACTTTTTTTGCAATGCCGTTGATGTCCGCTACGGCGGTTGCTTTCCGCGGGCACACCGTAAGCCGCAACCCTCGCTAACGCGCGGCTTGTTGCGTCTTACGCTGCGTGCGTTCCCGCAGGAGTCACCGCCTCCGCTACCATCAACTAGTGCATTCTTCTAACATATTTTAAAGTTTTGTCCTGGCACCTTTGTCGTTGCCAATCGAATCGAGTTATTTATAATGCGGCGTTCATTCCTGCAATTCGCCCCGTTACGAGCGCAGACGTAATATTGTAGCCGCCTGTATAGCCATGAATATCCAAAATTTCACCACAGAAAAATAAACCTGACTTTTTCTTGGACGCCATCGTTTTCGGTTCGATTTCTTTTACAGATACGCCACCACCTGTAACAAATGCTTTGTCGAGAGATTGCGTACCACTAACAGTCATTGTGAAATGAACTAGTAGATGTGCTAGAGCGCGGATTTTTTCTTGAGATAATTCAGTGCCAGTCATTTGAACATCAATGTTTGCACGGTCACATAAAAATAATAGCCAGCGTTCAGGTGCGACACCTTTCCAAACGTTTTTCACAGCTTTTTTCGGTTCTTCTTTAATAAGTTTATTTAAATATTGCAAACATGTTTCTTCATTGTAGTCCACAAGTGTTTGAATTCGCATTGTGACAGGCTCGTAACCGGTTTTCATCAACTCTTTGACAACAAATTGACTACAGCGTAAAACGGCAGGACCGCTTAATCCAAAATGCGTAAAGAGCATGTCCATTTGATGTGTTACAAGTGGCTTGCCTTTTTTATTGAGAACTGAAACCGCAACATCTCGTAATGCTAGTCCTTGGAGCTCTCTTGTTTGAATAAACTCTTCCTTCGATAAAATTGGTACTTCTGTTGGAAATAGTGTAGTTACATTGTGGCCAGCTCTCTCAGCCCAAGGATAGCCGTCACCCGTAGAACCTGTTTGAGGGACTGCCTTTCCTCCCACTGCAACAACAACGGCCTCACATCGTACTTCTGTACCATCTGCTAAGCGCACACCAAGAATTTTTTCTTCATCCATTAATAACTTGTTAACAGGTGTATTTAAGCGAACTTCAACATGTAGTCGCTGCAATTGACGAATTAGTGTATCGACGACATCTTGCGCACGGTTTGACACAGGGAACATACGACCATGATCTTCTTCTTTTAATGCAACACCTAGACCCTCAAAAAAGGCAATAATATCTTCATTGCTATAAACAGTGAATGGGCTATATAAAAAACGACCGTTGCCGGGAATATGTTTAACAATTTCTTCAACAGGGAGTCTGTTCGTTACGTTACAACGCCCACCTCCAGAGATTGCGAGCTTTTTACCAAGCTTTGTCCCTTTTTCTAGTAGTAAAACTTTCTTTCTTCGTTCTCCAGCAGCGATGGCAGCCATTAATCCAGAAGGGCCACCACCAATAACGATTACATCATACATATATGTGAGCTCACTTTCTTTTCATTTTTAGGAACTTTTCCTATTATACATGAAGTCTATATAGAGAGCGGCTACTTTACATTGAAAATTATAATAAAGTGCATTATAATTTTTTATCTATAATGACAAATGACAGCATGAAATGAATGGCTATTCGTGCTATGATGGTAGTGGTTATGCACTAAATTATGAGGTGAAAAAATAGATGTGCGGATTTATTGGCTATATTAATGGAACAAATGTGATTGATCATCACCAAACAATTGAAAATATGATGAATACGATTATTCACCGTGGACCGGACAGTGGTGGTATTCATAGTGACGATAAAGTAACGTTAGGTTTCCGTCGTTTAAGTATTATTGACTTATCAGACGTGGCAAATCAACCTCTTTATAGCCCAGATGGCGACATCGTGCTTGTTTTCAATGGGGAGATATATAATTTCCAAGAGTTACGTGAAGACCTTCAAGCAAAGGGTCATACATTTAAAACTAAATCAGATAGTGAAGTATTAATTTTTGGCTATATCCAGTACGGTGTAGAATTTGTTAAACAGCTTCGCGGAATGTTCGCATTCTGTATATGGGATAAGAAGAATGATTTACAATTTATCGCACGTGATGGCTTCGGTATTAAACCGTTGTACTATACGGAAAATACAACGGATGGAACATTTATTTTTGGTTCAGAAATCAAATCTTTCATGCCACATCCGGCTTTTATTAAAGAATTGAACAAAAATGCATTACGTCCTTACTTAACATTCCAGTATTCTTCAATGGACGAAACATTCTTTAAAGGTGTGTACAAATTACCACCAGCGCACTATATGGTCATTCAAAATGGACAAAAACAAATTGTGCAATATTGGGATAAAAAATTCCATGCTAAAGAAGCGCCAATTGAAAAATATGTGGAAAATATTCGTTCAACAGTGAAAGAATCTGTAGACGCCCACCAAATTAGTGATGTAAAGGTTGGTTCTTTCTTATCTGGCGGCATTGACTCAAGTTATATTACATCATTATTACGTCCTGATAAATCATTCTCTGTCGGTTTCTCTGACTATGAAGATATGTTCAATGAAACAAACTTAGCAAAAGATTTATCAGATACATTAAACATTCAAAACGAGCGTAAATATATTTCGGCGGATGAATGTTTTGAAGCATTACCAAAAATTCAATGGCATATGGATGAGCCACAATCAAACCCATCTTCTGTACCGCTTTACTTCCTATCAGAGCTAGCGGCGAAGGATGTAACAGTAGTCCTTTCAGGCGAAGGTGCGGATGAAATCTTTGGTGGCTATTCTTGGTACCAAAACTCAGGTAGAATGCAAAAATACGAGAAGGTGCCATTCGGTATTCGAAAAGCATTACGTGGTGTTGCAGAAGCGTTACCTAAAAACCAGTACACGCATTTCCTTGTAAAAGGCGGTCAAACCGTAGAAGAACGATTTATTGGAGAAGCGGTTGTTTGGGATGAGGAAGATGCATTAAATGTCCTAAAACCTGACTACAAAAACGGTCCTTCTGTCAAAACGATTACAAAACGTATTTATGATGAAGTACCAGGTGATGATGATATTACAAAAATGCAGTATTTAGATTTGAATTTGTGGATGCCTGGAGATATTTTATTAAAGGCTGATAAAATGAGTATGGCGCATTCTATTGAATTGCGTGTACCGTTTTTAGACAAAGAAGTAATGGAACTAGCAAAAGACATTCCATCAAAATATCGAGTAAATGATATCGATACGAAATATGTGCTTCGTCAAGCAGCGCATCAAGAGTTACCAGAAGAATGGGCAAAGCGTCCAAAGCTTGGATTCCCAGTACCAATTCGCCACTGGTTGCGTGAAGAAAAGTATTACAATATGGTGAAGGACATGTTTACAACAGACTTTGCCAATGAGTTTTTTGATACGAAACAATTAGTTGGTTATTTAGATGAACATTATGAGGGCAAAGCAAATCGTGGTCGCTATATTTGGACAGCTTATGTGTTCTTAGTATGGTATAAACAATTCTTTGTTGATATGTAACATAGAAGTAGCAGTTCAAAGAATCTATCTGATTTTTTGAACCGCTATTTTTTTCGGAATGTGCTAATTATTTGACATCAAATGAATCGATTGAAGTTTGGGATTTTGGTTCGAAAATTTTTCAGCGTAATTATGCATCTGTTTTCTATTAAATATGTTAAGATAACAGTTGGTTTACTTATTTATTGTTTCAAAAGTGATGACGTTTTATCACTTATAAAAGCTTGATTTTACTAATGAATGGATGGATACGATGTCCAATTTAATGAAAGGTACAGCGATATTAACTTTAGGGATGTTTTTATCCAAGGTGCTTGGATTAATTTATATTTTTCCCTTTTATGCGATCGTTGGGCAAGAAAATATCGCGCTGTATCAATATGCATATATTCCTTACTCAATTATGCTTGCAATAGCCATTTCGGGTGCACCCATTGCTGTTTCTAAGTTTGTTTCTAAATACAATGCAATGGGAGATTATCAATCAGGTCGCAAGCTGATGAAGTCAGGTATACTCATTATGATGATTACGGGTATTGCCTCATTCGCTGCCCTTTTTATACTTGCAACACCGATTGGTGAGCTCGTTATAAAAAGTGACGAACAGAAATTTACAGTTGAGCAAATTGCTTCAGTTATCCGCTGGGTAAGTTTTGCACTGATTGTTGTGCCATTTATGAGTTTGTGGCGTGGCTTCTTCCAAGGCTATGACAAAATGGAACCAACGGCAATCTCGCAGTTAGTGGAGCAAATTGTCCGAATTGTCGTGTTATTAGGTGGTTCTTTCTTAGTAGTAGTTGTGTTTAATGGCAAACCGGAAACAGCAGTTTCTTTTGCCGTATTTGCGGCCTTTATCGGTGCAATTGGTGGTTTAATGGTACTCTATTACTATTGGAAAAAATATCAACCTGAATTTAATTTATTGCGTAGTCAAAGTGTTACTTCAACACAGCTACCAATGTCGAATATTTATAAAGAAGTGATAACATATTCGATTCCTATGGTATTTGTAGGGGTTGCAAATCCATTATTTCAATTAGTGGATATGCTAACGTTTAATGGAGCGATGAGTTCAATTGGCTTAGCGAAAGTTACAGATGAATATTTATCGATGATCAACTTTACAACACATAAAGTTGTAATTATTCCAGTTATGCTAGCTACTGGTTTTTCGATGGCACTAGTACCGACAATAACAAAATATTATACACAGGGTGAGTATTTATCGCTACGTCATGCGATGGATAAAACGTATCAAATATTGATTTTCATTACCTTACCTGCTGTTGTTGGTATTTCATTATTAGCAAATGAAATTTACTTTATGCTTTATTCAGAAAGTGAAATGGGTGCAGCTATTTTAGCCCATTATGCGCCAGTTGCGATTTTGTTTGCGTTGTTCCAAGTAACTGCTGCACTGCTACAAGGCATCGACTTTCAAAAATGGATTGTCTTCAGCTTACTATCAGGTATTTTAGTCAAGCTAGCACTTAACATAACGTTCATTCGTTGGTTAGAAGCAGATGGAGCTATTTTGGCAACTGCGATTGGCTACAGTGTATCCATTATTATTAATATGTTAGTCCTTAGAAAAACGCTTAATTATAAATCAGAAATGGTATTACGTCGCGTAATGCTTATTACACTTTTAACTGCTGCGATGGCAGTAAGTGTATTAATAGTCCATAAGCTATTAGAACTTATGATGGGACCAGTGGATGGCAAATTCTCAGCGCTCGTATACTCTGTTATTTGTGCGGCAGTGGGCATTGCTGTTTATGGATATTTGTCATTACGTCTAGGCTTAGCACAAAAATTACTTGGTGAGCGATTGACACGTATTACAAGTAAATTTGGATTTAAATAGGAGGAACTATGCGTTTAGATAAATTACTAGCCAATATGGGCTATGGCTCACGAAAGGAAGTTAAGCAACTCCTAAAACAAAAGGCAGTTTCCGTTGATGGCACATATGTGAAGGATGCAGCAATGCATGTTGATCCCGAACAACAAAATGTTGTCGTCTATGGTGAACGTGTTGTATATACAGAGTTTGTGTACTATATGATGAATAAGCCTCCTGGTGTTATTTCTGCAACTGAAGATTTACGAGATGAAACGGTCATTGATTTATTAGATCCCCTACACCAGCATTTTCAACCATTTCCTGTTGGGCGTTTAGATAAAGATACAGAGGGTTTGTTACTGTTGACGAATGACGGTGTATTGGCTCATAATTTATTATCTCCAAAAAAACATGTACCAAAAGTGTACTATGCCAAAATTGAGGGTATTGTTACGCAGGAAGACGGAGAAATTTTTGCTCGTGGTGTTGAGTTAGATGATGGCTATGTAACAAAGCCAGGTGAGCTTGTCATTTTGGAATCTGCACCGCTATCAGAAATTGAATTGACGATACAAGAAGGTAAATTTCATCAAGTGAAACGTATGTTTGAAGCAGTTGGTAAACGTGTGATCTACTTAAAACGCCTTTCTATGGGTAGTCTACAACTTGATGAAAGTTTAGCATTAGGTGAATACCGTGAGTTAACGTCAGAAGAATTAGCAAGCTTACAAAATAGAGATTAAAGAAATCCTCGATGCTGTACTTTTAGTATCGAGGATTTTTTATACATGTTTGTCCCGATAACTGTATAATATGATATATCAATAAAATATTATAGGGGATTATAGCGTACCGAAAATTGTATATTCAAAAAATGATAGTGAAGATGAGTAGAGGACATGTTAATGAAAAAACTACGAATTAAATTATTAATATCTTTAATTGCCTTTGCGTTAATACTTGTTGCTGTAATTTCTTATGTAAATAGGCAAATACTTGTGGCAAATATTGAAGACCAAGAAGCTAGTAATCGAACATTAATTGAAAATCATATTCTAACCGATATGCAAACTGTAGACAATGCACACTTTTATTTTGATAAAAATATTTCGGAAGACATGGAACAAGAACTGCAAGCATTAGCTACTTATTATAAGGAAAATCCTAATCTTGCTACGTGGGATTTACAACAAATGAAAAACAACCATGGCATGGATATATACATATTAGATAAAAAGAATACCGTCATTTATACAACATTTGAAAAAGATAGAGGGCTGAATTTTTCCCTTTGCTGTAAAAACTTTTCTGCTTTATTAGATGAAAGAAGAAAGAGTGGACAGTTTTATACAGATGGCATTGATATTTCGACAACTACAGGTGAGTATCGAAAATTTAGTTATTTGGCAACGCCTGATAAAAAATATTTATTAGAGCTTGGCTTGAAATTAAGTGAAGTGCCTGTTTTTCAAACGTTCAATTTTGGGAAAACCGCAGATTATTTAATTGATAAATATGCTGATTTGCTAGATTTACGAACGATTAATGCAGGGGGTATTTTTTTCTCAGACACAGATCCCAGTCGAACAACTGTAAAAAACCAATCAAAAAAATTTCAAGAGCATTTTAAGTTAGCTCTTCAAACGATGGAGCCAGCTGAATATCAACAAGAGTTAGGCAATGGTTATATAGAGACATATCGTTTTATACCATATGAGGCAGAGGCTATTCGAGGTGCATCTACAAAGCGAGTAGTGTATGTGAAATATGGTAATGATACGAAACTGACTGCACTTGCCAATAATACGAAACAGTTTTGGTTTGTTCTGATGATTGCATTAGTAACATCATTTATAATGCTGATGGTTATTAATAGATTGTTGTCTAAAACGATACAATTAGCAACATATGACCCACTAACAAATGTATTTAATCGTGCTACATATATAAGTAAAATGGATAAGTTATTAAGAAAAAGAAAAGCCAATACGCCTGGTTTACTATTAATAGATTTAGATAACTTTAAGCAAGTAAATGATCAATTTGGTCATGCTGAAGGCGATAGAATTCTTATTAAAACAGCCAATATTTTAAATGAAGCCGTGAAAAACAATGGCTTTGTTGTAAGATTTGGCGGCGATGAATTTGCAATTGTGTTATATGATACGAATGAGGAGCTTATGGTGCAGTTAGCAAATGCCATTTTGGCGAAAATACGAAGGTTAAAGAATGTCGATAATATGAAATGGTCCGTAATTTCTGTTAGTATGGGCGGGGTAATTTGTGAAAAATCAAATGAAACAGAATTGAGTTTATTTGAACGAGCTGATAAAGCATTATATCTGTCAAAGAAAGCAGGTAAAGACCAATACTCCAGTTATGATGAAGTTGCATCGACAGAAGAAAAGTGAAAAAGCACGAGACAAGTAGGAAATGGTGAACTGCCGACCTACGTGACTCGTGCTTTTTTAAGTGAAGTGCATTGTTAGGAAGCACCTTGTGTTTTAGAACGATAGAATAGGGAACTACATAAAACAAGAACAGCTATTACAACAAACATTGCATCAATATAATGCGTTAAAAGCCATCCGCCAATTATAGGACCAATAAAACCACCTAAATTTTTAAATTGGGATGCGCCTAAATAGGTTGCCTTTTGTGTGTCTGGCGCAATTTCATCAATCATGACATTCATCGTTGGAAAAGCAAATATTTCCCCAATAGTAAAAATGACCATTGCACAGATGAACAGTGGATAGCCAGTAGATAAGCCAAATAACGATAAACCAACCGCAAAGAACAGGATACCAATAAGAAGGATGGTTGATGATGAAAAACGCTCTGAAAAAATACTAATCGGTAATTGTAGTAAAAGAACAACCGCCGCATTTAACGAAATTAGTAAAGAATAGAGCTTAGCACCATCTTCGATTTTAAGCTCAATAAGTTGCGGAAGTGTTGAATCGAATTGGGAGTAGCCAATATTTATTAAAATTGCCCCAAAAATAAAGCTTAGTAATACTTTGTTTGTTAAAAGAATCGTAAAGGTTTGAAGCACTTTTGTTTGTATTTTAGCTTTTTGTTGCTGCATTTCATAACGGTTCAAAACGAAAAATAAAAATATTGCATAAATAATGTACATAACACCTGTCAGCATAAACGGAATGCTAGGACTAGATAACTGGGCTATATAAACGCCAATAAGAGGACCTATAACTGCGGCTATATTAATGGCTGTATAGCGCAATGAAAACAATCTTTTACGTTTTGCTGCCGGAGTGAAATCAATCATTAATGCTTGTGTGGAAGGTTCAAAGAACGAGCGACATAAACCGTTCAACGCATTTAGTACGACGAAGAACCAAATCGTATGTGCTGTAGCAAAGCCAAAGAAAACAATACTCCAAACGAGTATCGTAAGTAAAATGACACTTTTGCGACCAAAGCGATCTGTTAAGTAACCACCAAAAAAACCGCCTACTGTGGAAATTAATGGTGCAATACCAATAGTCAGCCCTATTTGTAAAGGGGAGGCATCAATTTCGTTATGTAAATATATAGCTAAAAAAGGCATTGCCATAAAGCTCGCAATACGTGTAAATATAGTACCACCTAAAATAATCCAAACGAGTGGGTGGAACATCTTGGATAGTTGCATAAATATCCTCCTCTCAACATGTAGAATGTTTCGAGTGTAACGGATTGTGAAGAGACTGTAAATAGAAAAAAAGAATGACCCCGACGAAAGGTCATTCTTTTTTCTTACAAAAATGCTTTACGCAACGTGCGCAAAAACTAAGACGTCATTTTTACTTTTTTACTCGTCGTTGTCCATTTGCCTCGACTTGGACTCATCACCAAATCGTTAAAGGCTAACACGTTCAAATCTCTTTGAACGGTGCGAGGAGTGATGCTAAACTCTTCGACTAAATCCTGTGTAGACACGGTTCCTTTGTCTAAAATAAACATGTACACGTCTTTAATACGATTAAGCATTCGATCAGTAGTTGGTTTCATAAATGAACCACTCCTTCATCTTAATTCACTTGGCATAGACTAGCGGACGACACTATGTGCGGAGTGCACTGAGGCTTTTTAAGTAGCTGCCTTAGACATCCCCTTTTCTAATTTTATGTTCAGAACAACAATTCTGATAACTCTATTATATAGAAAAACGAAGCAGTTTTCTAGTGAATGCAATAGAAATTTACAATATATACATAAAGATTTGGCTGTATTTTGTGGACATTAGTGTAAAAGATGCTATATGTGGTAGTGTAAAGGGAAGATAGGTAAATGATAGTTAGAAAGACGATTGTATTTTTCTAAGTAAAGAGTAGAATAATCTTATTATAAAATGGAGGAGGTACATAGTATGGATTGGCTACATGCTGCAAAGGAAAGACAAGATGAATTAATAAGAGAGTTGCAAGAGCTTGTGCAAATTAATAGTGTATTGGATGAAAAAACGATAACAGCCGATGTGCCGTTTGGTGATGGACCGTTAAAGGCGCTGGAATGGTTGTTAGCAAAAGGTGAAGCTGAAGGGCTACAAACGAAAAATATTGATAATTATGCTGGACATATTGAAATGGGTCAAGGTGAAGAATTGCTCGGTATTTTATGTCATGTTGACGTTGTGCCTGAAGGTGATGAAACGAATTGGACTTATCCACCTTTTAGTGGCACGATTGCCGATGGGAAATTATTTGCCAGAGGTGCTATTGACGATAAGGGTCCAACAATTGCTGCATGGATGGCGATGAAGCTTGTGAAAGATGCAGGCATTCAATTAAACAAACGTGTACGAATGATTATCGGTACGGATGAAGAAACAGGCTTCCGCTGTGTCGACCATTATTTTAAAAATGAGGAAATGCCAACATTCGGTTTTGCACCAGATGCAGACTTCCCACTCATTAATGCCGAAAAGGGCATCGCAGAGCTTGTGTTCTCTCAAAATAAAACTGGGGATGCTACGAAAGAACAGCTACTACTATTTAATGCTGGTAAGCGTCCAAATATGGTACCAGATTTCGCAAAAGCGACAATTCAATTCGTATCTGGACAATTCGAACAGAATTTTCAAACATTTTTAAGCAAAAATCAGCTAGAAGGCTCTTTATTAATAGAGGGTTCTCACTATATAATAACTATCAAAGGAAAAGCAGCTCACGCGATGGAGCCTGAGAAAGGTGTCAATGCAGCTGTTTACCTTTCAGCATTTTTACAGCAAGAGTTGACGACAGAAGGAAGTAAGCAATTTGTCGATTTTATCGCAGATGTATTCCATCAAGACCATTATGGCAACGCACTAGCATTACAATTTGAGGATGATATGTCTGGTAAAACGACATTAAATCCGGGTATTGTAGCATATGATGTGGCCCAAGGTGGCAGTATGGTAATTAGTATGCGCTACTCTGTAACTTATCCATTTGATGAAAAAATTACAGAGGCTCAACGCTTAGCAGCTGATAAAGGATTTTCACTCGATATTCAAGATGATTCAAAACCGCATTATGTAAGCGAGGATGACCCATTAATCCAAGCGTTAGCCGGTGTTTATCGCCGTCAAACAGGTGATAACGAAACTCCGCTCCTTTCTACTGGTGGCGGCACGTATGCACGCGTTATGAAAAAGGGTGTGGCATTCGGTATGTTATTCCCTGGTGAGCCAGATGTGGCACATCGTGCGGATGAATTCGTTGTCATTGAAAATTTAGTAAAAGCTGCGGCTATTTACGCAGAAGCAATTGTTGAACTTGCAGGGAAGTAAATGTAATTCAGCAAGAGAGTGATGACTTGACACGCATAGGTAGACAAGCGTCATGTGCAACGCTCTTCACTGAATAAGTACTTTGATTTCCTATTTCTAGTCTTACTTTATTGTATAATGGGAGACACTGTACCTGTAAATGCGAAAAATAACTCAAAAATGAAAAGGATGTATGAACATGGCATACTCATTATGGAATGATCAAATTGTTGAAGAAGGATCTATTACAGTTTCACCAGAAGACCGTGGTTACCAATTTGGTGACGGTATTTATGAAGTAATTAAAGTTTATAACGGAAATATGTTCACAGCACAAGAACACATTGATCGTTTCTATGCTAGTGCCGAAAAAATTCGTCTTGTCATTCCTTATACAAAAGACGTTTTACACAAACTACTGCATGATTTAATCGAAAAAAATAACTTAGAAACAGGTCATGTTTATTTTCAAATTACACGTGGTACGACATCTCGTAACCACATTTTCCCGGATGCAAGTGTACCAGCTGTCCTAACAGGTAATGTTAAAGCTGGTGAGCGGTCAATTGAAAATTTTGAAAAAGGTGTTAAGGCAACATTGGTAGAAGATGTTCGCTGGTTACGTTGTGATATCAAGTCTTTAAATTTACTTGGAGCAGTGCTTGCAAAGCAAGAGGCTTCTGAAAAAGGCTGTTATGAAGCAATTTTACACCGTGGTGATACTGTAACAGAATGTTCATCTGCTAATGTTTACGGTATTAAAGCCGGTAAACTGTATACACACCCAGCAAATAACTACATCTTAAATGGTATTACACGCCAAGTTATTTTAAAATGTGCAGCAGAAATTAATTTACCTGTTATTGAAGAGCCTATGACGAAAGGCGATTTATTAGCAATGGATGAAATTATCGTGTCTTCTGTTTCATCTGAAGTAACACCCGTTATCGATGTAGATGGTCGTCAAATTGGTGCAGGTGTTCCTGGAGAATGGACTCGTAAATTACAAAAAGCTTTTGAGGCGAAATTACCACTTTCAATCAACGCTAAATAACAGTAAGTAATAAAAAAGAGCTACCTAAAACTTGGTTAATAGCCGAGCTGCTAGGTTAGCTCTTTTTTATAGAACAAAATATGCATGTATTCTCCTGAAACGTCATGTAAAATAAAAAGGATAGAGCCTTTAATTGGTATTGGTAAAAACCGCAATGAGGTAAAGTTGATATGGAGCAGTAAGATTGGAGTGACCTAAACATGGCACAATTAGTGAAAATACAAGATTATATTTCACGTTATCAAATTGATTTAGCTAGATATCCTACACAGTTTGTGCGCTTAAAAAAAAGTCAATGGGAGCGTATTAAACGTCAATGGGAATTAGGAGAAGATATTACCGAATGGCAACATACTGAGAATGAAAAAGACAATGATTCATTTGATGAAAAGGAGCGCTTCTCATTATTTAAAAAGATTTTTGCAGGGCGCCAAAAAGAAGAAATACAAGAAGATATTGAGCAAGTAGATATTACGAACGAATTTGCCAATGAGGAAGATGTAATTCCGGAAGAAGAAACAACATTATCATTTGAACCGAATATTGTTTACGCACCTCAGTCCATCCATGAACTGAAGCGGATGTTTATTGACCAGTTTTTTCATTTTCAAATGAAATGGGCAAGCTCCACATTGCGAGAAAAATCATATGTAGACCCTCGATTTATGCGTGATTCTTTGTTACGCACATTGCTGCAAAACTTACCAGATAACTATTTAGTTTTTTACTATCCGATTTTACAGGTGAGAAAAGCACCAATCGAGCTAGATGTTGTGTTAATGTCACCAACAGAATGTATTTGTATTACTGTGCTTGAAGCAGAGAATCAGGCGGTGTACGTAGGCGGCAGTGAACGCTTCTGGGTGAAAAAAGTTGGAACAAAGGATACAAAAATACTGAACCCGATGATTAGCTTAAGCAGAATGGAATCTGTCTTAACACAATTATTTAAGCAAGACCAAATAGACATGCCGATTCGCAAGGTCATTTTAACACGTAACGGTTATTTTGATTACCCTGGTTCATCTTTTAGTGTTCGATTAGTCGATCGTCGTAATTATCATGAATGGCTACAGACATTGAAAAATGTTTCATCACCTATGAAACATATGCAAATTCGGGCAGCACAAACAATTTTAAATAACGTACAAACGACGTCGTTTAATCGTGATATTTGGCAACAGACATCTTCAAAAGCTGAGGACTAACAAATGCGTGTATTATTTATTGTTAATGAGTGTGCAGGGAATGGAAAAGGTAAAATTGTTTGGAATAGACTACAGCAGCATTTAACCATTGACTATCAAGTCGCGCTCACACAATATGAGGGGCACGGTCAAGAAATTGCTAAGCAATGGGTGCAAAAAGACCAAACAAAAAAGTTAATCATAGTAGTTGGCGGGGATGGCACCGTTCATGAAGTTGTTAGTGGCATTGTACATAATAATTTAGTCGTTATTGCGGTTGTTAGTGCAGGCTCTGGTAATGATTTTGCACGTTATTTTCAAACATTTAAAAATGCCAAACAGATTGAAATATATGTAAAAACTGAAATGCCTTCTACTTTGATGGATATCGGAAAGCTACAGCTAGGAGCTATTCAACACGAAGTGTTCGTCAATAATGCAGGCATCGGCTTTGATGCCTATGTCACAAGGCAAATAAATAAGTCGCGTCTTAAATACTATTTCAATAAAATAGGACTAGGAAAACTATCATATGCTGTTGCGGTTGTTAGAGGGCTATTTCGCTTTACATGTTTCAATGTTACAGTTCTTGCGCAAAATGAAACGCTTCACTTTCAAAATGTCTGGTTTGTTGCTACAAGCAACCAACCGTATTTTGGCGGTGGTATGAAAATTTCACCTATGTCTAAAGCAAATGATGGCAAAGTTGAATTAACTATCGTTCACAATATTTCAAGAGTAAAGTTGCTATTAATTTTCGCCACTGTTTTTTTTGAAAAGCATACAAAGTTTCGAGAAATATCTTTTTTACAAAGTGAACAATTTGAGATTATTGTGCATGCAAATAGTGTTGATTGTCATGCTGATGGAAATTATATTGGGGCGATTGGGCAGGATACGGTCGTGCGATGCACAGTGCAACAACAAGCCTGGAAATGTATAACATTGGAAAAATCAAAAAACGTCATTTCGCAATAATTTCATGCGAATGTGACGTTTTTACGTTATACTAATAAAAAATCAATAATTTCACTATTAAGAAATGAGGAAGAAAATTGAGATTAAGAAATAAGCCTTGGGCAGAGGAAATGATTACAAATCATCCAGAGGTGATTATTCCAAATCCTGAAGACTTTAAAGGAAATTGGCAAGCTGTTTTTGGCAATGATCACCCTTTACACATTGAAGTAGGTACTGGGAAAGGTCAATTTGTGACTGGAATGGCCCTGCAAAATCCACATATTAATTATATTGGTATCGAGCTGTATGATAGCGTGATCGTTTGCGCTTTAGAAAATATATTAGAAGCTAAATCTCCAGCGAATTTACGTTTGTTAAAAGTAAATGGCGCAGATTTATATAAATTTTTTGAAAAAAATGATGTAGACCGCGTGTATTTGAATTTCTCAGATCCTTGGCCGAAAATACGCCACGCAAAGCGACGTTTAACGCACGAGGGTTTTTTGAAATTATATGAGTCGATTCTAGTGGATAATGGGGAAGTCCATTTTAAAACGGATAACCGTGGTCTGTTTGAGTATTCGTTAATTAGTATGTCTGAATATGGTATGTTATTAAAGTATGTATCACTCGACCTACATGCGAATATGCCAGAAGATAATGTTATGACAGAATATGAGCAGAAATTTTCTGCTAAAGGACAGCCGATTTATCGTTTAGAATCGCAATTTATTAAAAAATAGTAAATAGTAGGGGGAGTATGGATGGATCAGTTACAGTTTCACACTATGTCATTATCATGGCTAAACGGGGGTGTCACTTGCCTTGATGGCGGTGCAATGTTTGGCGTGGTACCAAAACCACTTTGGTCACGCAAATATCCAGTAAACGAAAACAATCAAATCGAATTACCTACAGAGCCTATCTTAATTCAATATGATGGGAAAAACTATATTATTGATACGGGTGTTGGTTTTAACAAATTAAATGAGAAGCAATTGCGCAACTTTGGCGTAACAGAGGAATCGACTCTAGCTAATAGTTTGCAAGAGCTTGGCTTAACAACAGCTGATATCGATGCAATATTAATGACGCATTTACATTTCGATCATGCAGGTGGTCTTACGCAATGGGACAATGAAGTATTAGTCCCTACATTCCCTAATGCAAAAATTTATGTAACAAAAATTGAATGGGATGAAATGCGTGAGCCGAATATTCGCTCTAAGAATACGTATTGGAAAGAAAATTGGGAGCCTGTTCAGCATTTAGTAGAAACATATGAAGGTACGTTAGAGGTTGCTTCTGGCATTGAAATGATTCACACAGGTGGACATAGTGATGGACATGCAATTATTAAGCTAACACAAAATGGTGAAGTAATGTTGCACATGGCAGATATTATGCCAACACATGCGCATCAAAATCCATTATGGGTTTTAGCATATGATGATTATCCGATGACGAGTGTATTTGCCAAGGAGCGTCTTATGAAAGAAGCCTTAGCAAACGGCTACAGTTTTATTTTCTACCATGATGCGTATTATCGTATGATTAAATGGGATGAGACTGGTAAGGAAATTGTTGATAAGTTAGAACGCAGCAGACAAGCTGTTATTACATTTTAAACAATAAGATATGTTGACTTAATGCGTAAGCACTTTTAAAGCCCACATGCCAGACTATAGACAAGCCCCAACAATTTGGAGGCTCGTCTATAGTCTTTTTTATTTTAAAACTATGCATGGCTCTTGCTCAAAACAGCACAAAATGAAAAACGCAATAAACGGCGAAGTAGCGAAGGTTGCTTACGATATTCCCGCGAAAAAGCGTTCGCACGTAGCTGAAATCAACGGAAGGTAGTTACTAATTACAGATTTCTTTGAGTTTTCCTAAAGTCTGATTTTTGGTTGGTATTTCAAAATATTTTTTTGCGTTATTCAGCTATTTGAAAACGACTACTTTCTTAGTGGTGATATAATATGCTGTTTACCAATTTTAACATGTAATATTCTGAATATTACATATTGACTGATTAATCTAATATTAATATACTGAGATAACATCAAAGAGCGTTAGATTGACAGAAGGGAAATGAAATACAATGAAAAATTTTATCAATAATGTACTGACTGGTATGAGCATGGGGATAGTTGTTTGTTTAATTCCCAATGCATTAGTAGGTGAGATATTAAAACTAATAATTCCCTATGTACCGCAGTTAGAAATCATTTTGAATACATCCGTATTAGCAATGAGTCTACTGCCAGTTATTATTGGAGTCATGACAGGAATTTGCTTTAAATTAACACCTGTCCAAACATGTAGCGTTGGACTAGCCGCTTTTGTCGGTAGCGGTGTATATACAATTGATTCAGATGCAGGCATTACAATTGCCGGTATTGGTGTTGTTATTAATATTGGGATTACGACAGCTTTAGCTGTGTTATTTGTGCAATTTTTAGGTAATAAGCTTAAAGACTTTACACTTTTATTAATGCCTGCACTTGCTATGTTTGGACCCGGGTTAATCGGGAACGCCCTTTTACCATATGTGCGAACAGGCTCAGGATATGTTGGTCTTATTATTGAGCATTTAACGACGTTACAGCCTGTGGTGATGGGCTCACTAATTGCTATGATTTTCTCAATATTAATTATTTCACCAATTTCTACAATAGGTGTAGCGACAGTAATTATGTTATCAGGCATCGGTGCGGGTGCAGCAAATCTTGGTGTTTGTGCATCTGGTGTAGGTATGTGTATTGCCAGTTATAAGGCTAATAATATTGGTACTGCCATTGCACATGTTGCATCTGCAAAAATTCAAATGCGTAATTTTTTCATGAAGCCAAAAATAGCATTTCCGATGATTATTACTGCGGGAATATTAGGCGCATTAGCAGGGCTCTTTGAAATTGTAGGTACACCATACAGCGCTGGTTTCGGTCTAGGAGGCTTTGTTGGCCCGTTGAAGTATTTAAGTTTAGTTGGTTGGACTCCTTATACGCTAACAATAGCAATTACATTATTTATCGCTCTGCCGATTGTATTAAATGTTGTCTTACTACGAATCTTCTCGATGAAACTGAAATGGATTACATCTGAAGACTACAAGGTGCATTATGAATAATTGAAAAGTCTCCGTTTGGGGGCTTTTTTTTCGTGAACATTTTGGAAAATATGATACACTAAAAGCTATACTAAAACACAAAAGAGAGTTGAAATAAATTATGGCAACGGAGCAACCATTTTTACCAGTATTATTAGGATCAGATATGAATGCATACGGCATGGCACGAGCATTTTATGAGGCATATGGCATTAAGCCACTTGTATTAGGACGTTCACATTTAACAGCAACACAAGATAGCCATATTTTGGATTTTAAAGAAATTGATCGTTTAAATGAACAGGACGTATTTGCACCAGCGCTTGCTCAAATCGCAAAACAATATGCTGATAAAAAATTACTGCTACTTGCTTGTGGCGATGATTATGCAAAGCTCATCATTAAAAACAAACCAGCACTACAGGAGCATTTTACAGTACCATATATTGATGAATCATTAATGGATGAAATTTTATTAAAAGAGAATTTCTATAAAATGTGTGAGAAGTACGACTTTAAATATCCAGGTACAACAACGGTAACTACGAAAAACTATGAAAACTTTACGCCACCGTTTAACTACCCAATAATTATAAAAGCATCGAATTCAGTAGAATATTGGGCATGTAAATTCCCAGGGAAGAAAAAGGTGTTCGTTGCACATGATGAAGCGGAAAAAAGTGCAATTTTAAAAGCTATTTATAGCTCGACTTATCAAGATACAATGATAATTCAAGAATTTATCCCTGGTGATGATTCATATATGCGCGTGTTAAATGCGTATGTAGGAAAAGACGGCAAAGTAAAGCTAATGTGCCTAGGTAACCCGATTTTAGAAGAGCATTCACCAGAAGGAATCGGAAGCTATGCAGCCATCGTTACGACATACGATAAAGAGCTTATGGATCAAGTACGCCACTTTTTAGAGGATATCGGTTATACTGGCTTTGCTAATTTCGATATGAAATACGACATTCGCGACAAACAATATAAATTATTCGAAATAAATTTACGTAACGGACGCTCAAGCTATTATGTAACGGCAAGTGGACATAATTTAATGAAATATGTTGCGGACGACCATATGTTAAATATCGAGCAACAGTTAACGTATGTAGAGGATAAGCATTTATGGATGATTATTCCGAAGGGCGTGTTATTTAAATACGCTTCTAACGAAAAGCTAAAGCTTGAAGCGCAAAAATTGATTCGTGAAGGGAAGTATACAAATTCACTTTACTTCAATAAGGACATGAATGCGAAGCGTTGGGTAAAGCTTACACTAAACAATTTAAATTATTATCGAAAATATAAAAAGTATTTTAATAATAAGGGTCTAGAAGAATAAGATTGATTAAAAGGAGGTATAACACATATACCTCCTTTTAAATTGTAGAAAAGTTTGAAGAACGACTATTGCTATTGATTTTCGCTACGGGCAGATGCTTTTTTGAGGACACACCTTAAGCCTCGTTAATTGTTTGAGTGCCTGGCACTTAGCGTAGAGATATCTAGCATAATAGCGGCACCAAAATCGTAAAATCCACTTCGCTTCCACGGGCACAGTGTAAGCCGCAACCCTCGCTGTCGCGCGGTTTGTTGCGTCTTACTTGCTGTGCTGTTCCCGTAGTAGTCTACGTGGATTTTTACTTGGATAGTCAAAAAATTCATGATTAGCAAAGTAAATTGTTTGAGTGCCTGGCACCCTCCCTCGTGGTTTACGCACAGAGCAAGGAGAGAATTCCGCGAAGCGAGGAGAGAATTCCGCGAAGCGAGTAGAGAATTCCGCGAAGCGAGGAGTGAATTCCGCGAAGCAAGGAGAGAATTCCGCGAAGCGAGGGAGTAATTCCGAAGAGCAAGGAGAGAATTCCGCGGAGCGAGGAGAGAATTCCGCGAAGCAACTTTAAATCCATGCGAGTAGCGAGCCTTTCACTAAATTTATGTAGTAATAAAAAATAGCATGTGGAGACATCATAATGTCCACATGCTATTCTAACTTGTTTTGTTTAAACTTCAGTCAATTCTACGACAACGCCAGAGCGTGCATCTGCAGCGAACTCGAATGTTTGCATTTCACCTTCGTGCATGCGTGAAATACCGCCACGATAAACAGGAATAGTCATAAATCCGTTTGTGAAATTGTCAGTTTTCATAAAAATCCAAGAACCGTCTATTGGCGAATCTTTTTTAAATTCTTTTTTTATGTTTTCAAGTACTTGTCCTGCGGGTACATACGGAGAAACTTTTTCACTGGCTTCTTTAATAATGACTGCCGCGGCGAGGCCTGTTGCAACACCAATTAAAAAATCACGTAATTTCATGGGTAATTTCCTCCTTTTCCTATAGCTCTATTTTAGCATAGCACAAAGAAGGAAAGCACGTTCATTGTAAAGGACTTTTAAGAAATGTATCAATATTTCGACTTCTGAAATAATTATGATACAATAAGCAAGGAAGAAAATTCTACTTCGTGGGGAGAGAGTCATCATGAATGAGGAAACATTACAATTATTTAAAACATTAACTGAATTACCTGGTGCTCCGGGCAATGAGCATGCGGTGCGTGCATTTATGCGAACTGAGCTACAGAAGTACTCAGATGAGGTAATTCAAGATCATTTAGGTGGCATTTTTGGTGTAAAGCATAGTGCAGTAGCAGATGCCCCTAAAATTCTAGTAGCGGGCCACATGGACGAAGTGGCTTTCATGGTTACATCGATTACTGATAATGGATTAATTCGTTTTCAAACACTAGGTGGCTGGTGGAACCAAGTTATGCTAGCACAACGTGTAGAAGTGTACACGAAAAATGGGGCAATTCCAGGTGTTATCTCGTCTATTCCACCGCATTTACTAACAGATGCTGAACGTGCAAAGCCAATGGAAATTAAAAATATGCTAATTGATGTTGGTGCAGATAACAAAGAGGATGCTATTGCACTTGGCGTTCGTCTAGGACAGTCAATCATCCCAGTATGTTCATTCACACCGATGGCAAATCCGAAAAAAATTATGGCAAAAGCATGGGATAACCGTTATGGCTGTGGACTTGCAATTGAATTAATGAAAGAAGTAAAAGATGAAAAACTAGCTTCTCATTTATATTCAGGTGCAAATGTAATGGAAGAGGTTGGACTTCGTGGCGCTCAAGTATCAGCTAATATGATAAAGCCAGATTTATTTTTCGCTTTAGATGCATCTCCAGCCAATGATATGTCTGGAGATAAAAATCAATTTGGTCAACTAGGTAAAGGGACATTATTACGAATTCTTGACCGTACAATGGTAACACATCGTGGTATGCGTGAGTTCGTGTTAGATACGGCAGAATCTAATCATATTCCTTATCAGTATTTTGTATCACAAGGTGGCACAGATGCTGGCCGTGTACATACATCTAATGACGGTATACCAAGTGCTGTAATTGGTGTTTGCTCACGTTATATCCATACATCAGCATCTATCATTCATATTGATGATTATGCTGCAGCTAAAGAACTAATCGTAGAATTAGTGAAAAAAGCTGATCGTTCGACATTAGAAACGATTCGCGCTAATGTATAAGTAAAAGAAAAGGTGCCTATTAGGGCATCTTTTTCTATGCAAAGAAAGAGGGAATATAATGGAAATAGCGATTGGAACCACGAATAAAGCGAAAATCCAGTCAGTTCAAGCAATTGTTAATCAATATTTTGAAAAAGTAACTTTTACATATTTTAAGGCACCTTCACAAGTTTCAAATCAACCAATAACTACCGAAGAAACAAGACTTGGTGCGATCAATCGTGCAAAAAATACATCCATTGCTACGGGTGCTATGCTTTCTTTTGGACTAGAAGGTGGCGTTACGGAAATAGATGGTGATATGTACGTATGCAACTGGGGCGCTCTTACATTAGCCGACGGGACTACATTTACGGCTGCGGGTGCACAAATTATTTTACCAGAAGAAATTGCCCAGGAAATAAGAGCAGGCAAGGAGCTAGGTCCTTTAATGGAACGATACACTCAGCGATTAGATATTCGTCAAGGAGCAGGGGCAGTAGGTATTTTTACGCAAGGAATTGTGACTCGTCAGACGATGTTTGAGCATATTGTCGCGCTGCTTGTTGGTCAATATTTGTTCACATTAGCGCGAAAATAGTGTCTTTGAACTAGTGAGAATGGAGCAGTAGTGTTGCAACTTATGTAGAATTTTTTTAAAATAGAAAAAAGTTAGCAATGAAAGGAAGATAGAAATGTCTCGTGTATGGCTACAAGCACTAGGGATAATGCTTTTACTATTGGGGCTTTCTGGCTGTAATCAATCGGTGGATGAACAAATTGCTAGTGGACTTCAAATAACGGAAACAGTATTTGCAGAAGAGCCAGAAGCATATACCGACAAAATTGGTCATATACAATTGTTTTTACCGTCAAAATTTAAAATTGATGATAGTTCAGATGCTTATAATATTTTAATATCAAAAGAAATGGATTCTTATATTCTTTTCATCAATGATCGTGAAAAAGCTAATAGTAAACTCTATTATAATTTACTAAAAGAAGATAGCTCAAAAAAAGTCATCAATGAAACTACCTACGAAAAGAATGGTATTTTCGGTTTTGCTGCTGTTTCTAAAACGGATAACAAAGATGAATTTGAGTTAATTGTAAGCTGTGGTGGCGTAAAGATGACAACCATTTCACAAGCGAAAAATATTGAAAATAATCTTCATGAGATGACGAAAATCGTTCATTCGGTTAAGATTAAATAATTGCATAGTTTTGACCAGAACGGTTCACAAAATTATGTGAGCCGTTTTATTATGAAGAAAGGACGTGAGCTAATTGAAACAAATAAAATCAGAGCAACTTGTGTCCCTATTAAAAAAGCAGTTAAGTGAGCAAAAATTTGATTTTCAATTTGACAAAAAGCAAGATAAACTACGCTTGAATCATAAAAAAATAGGCAAAGGGATGGAGCTCTCTTTACCAGGTATTTTAGCAAAATATAATGAAAAGCAAGAGGCAGCTGTTAAAGAAGTTGTCTATACGATTGAGCAAACTTTTTTGGCGATGGAGCAGGAGCAGGAGCGAGGCTTCAAAGAATCAGGGCAAATTTATCCGGTTATACGTGCAACATCGTATCCGAAAGTTTCAAAAGAAGGACATGCATTTATCACGACAGAGCATACTGCAGAAACGCGTATTTTCTATGCGCTTGATTTGGGGAAAACGTATCGCTTTATTGATGAATCGATGTTAGAAGCACTAAAATTAACAGTGGAACAAATACGAGAGATGGCACGATTTTCTGTCAAGCAGCTACCAACCGTCTATAAAAAAGATGAAGTAGCAGGAAATGTCTTTTATTTTGTTAATGCAAATGACGGCTATGATGCTAGTCGTATTTTAAACGAAAACTTTTTAAAAGAAATGCGCGCAAAAATTGAAGGGGATATGACTGTATCTGTACCTCATCAAGATGTATTAATACTAGGTGATATTCGTAATGAAACAGGGTATGATGTATTAGCACAGATGACGATGCATTTCTTTGCTGTAGGGACAGTACCAATTACGTCATTATCATTTATTTATGAAGATGGGGAGCTTGAACCAATCTTTATACTAGCAAAAAACAGAGTAAAAAAGGAGCAAGAAAAACAATGAATGTATTTTACAACAAAGAGCATGTAGGAGACGTATTATTAGTACAATTGGCAACAGAGGCGATTGTAAAAACAGAAGTAGTACGTGCTGGGGATATCGCCATTTTAAAAGAAGCACAAACAGGAGAAGTAAAAGCATTTAACTTATTTAATGCGAGCAAGTATGTTCAAGTAGAGGCGCAAGGAAATGTTGAGCTTACACCAGAGTTTGTAGCACAGCTTGAAGCCGCTATTGAAAGCAATGGCGCTGCGATTAGCCTAAATGTAGATTTTACACCAAAATTCGTTGTAGGCTACGTAGAAACAAAAGAAAAGCATCCAAATGCTGATAAATTAAATATTTGTACTGTAAATGTAGGTAATCAAACACTTCAAATTGTATGTGGTGCACCGAATGTTGATGCTGGTCAAAAAGTAGTTGTTGCTAAAATTGGCGCTGTAATGCCTTCGGGAATGCTTATTAAAGAAGGGAATTTACGTGGTGTTGATTCATTTGGCATGTTATGCTCAGCGCGTGAATTAGCCATTCCTAATGCTCCGTCTGAAAAAGGTATTTTAGTTTTACCTGAGGATGCTGTAGTAGGCAGCGCGTTTGAAACACCAACTCGATAATGATATAAATTGTAAAAGAATCGTTAGACTACCAATAGCTGGTGGTATAACGATTTTTTGTCTAGTTCGGGCCTATAAATACAAGTTTCTATATCATTTTTATGGTATGCTTTTTTATGTGGACATTGAACTTAGTTTTAATAGTCAATTATTGAAAACTAAAACAATGCTATAAATGAAGTGTAAGAGAAATGAGTGAAACAACGTGAATTGGTTTAAAAAGAAAATTGAAAAAATTTTAAATAGAGATGAATATGAATATGATGAATATTATGAGGAGTATGAGGAACAACCGGATCACCAACAGCCGTTAAATGAAACATCGGTTACGAGACAAAAAACTTTCCGATTCCCTTTAATTGATGATGAAGAAGATATGCCTCAAGCTTCACAATCAAGAGACGTGTTTGATCAAATGGATGACTCATATGGACAAATTGAAGATTTAACATTACCAAAACATTTAAATCATAAAATGGCAGATTCTCGTGTTTACGATATAGAGGTATCTGGTATTCGTGAATTATTAGAAAATCGTTCGAAGCGAACTGGTAGAACGACGACTACACGAAGCCAGCCTAAGCAACAGCAAGAATATCCAACTAAAGCAAGTATGGTTTTTCGCGATGCACAAGTTGAAGCTAAACCTGTTCAAAAAGAGCCAATTGTGAAACAGGAAAGTAAAGCGGAAGACATTTTACCACAGAATCGAAAACGTTTTGTGCCAACGGATGTCCCTTCACCAGTTTATGGCTTTGCAAAACCAAGCCCAATCGAGCAGTTATTAAATAAACGGAAGGAAGAACAGGAAGCCGAAATGCCTTCTGTGGCTAAGTTTGCAAAAGAAGCGACAACAAATGAGCCTATTGAAAATATACTAGTAGAAAAAGAGCCTATCAAAGCCTCCATTGATGTCCGTGAATTGCTTGAGATACCTCGCTCTATTGAAGAGCCATCAAAGCAACCGCGTGCAACTGAGGAACTTGAAGCAACTGAGCATAGCCAATCAACGGATGAAGTGAATACGGAAGAACCTTCAAAGCAGCTGATTACATTTGAAGAAGTTGAAGTAGCTGAGCAAAGCCAATCAATGGATGAAGTATATATGGAAGCGCCATCGAAGCAACCGATTACATTTGAGGAAGTTGTAGCTGATGAGCAAAATCAAATAACAGATGACGAGAATTTGGAGCTACCTGTACCACAAACGACATCATTTGCAGTGAATTTTGAAGAGCAAATTAAGGAAGCGGTACAGCAAGAACTTGCTGTCGAGCAACTTTCTGCTGATCAGTCTGAAATTCATGTGAAAGAAGTAGTTGTGGAACAATTACAAATTGAGAATTCTACGATTCATATTGGGGAAGTGACAGTAGTCCAGCCAACTAATGAAGAGGTCAATCAAGAAATAGTTGAGGAACCATCTGTACAGCAAGAAAAGAGTCGCATTCCATTTAATGTTCTAATGTTAAAAACAGATAAAGAGAAATGGCGAATTTCACAGCAACTAAAATCGATATCAAAAACAACTACAAAAGAAAAGCAAACTGAGAGTGCGTTTACTCGCGATAATTATGAAGCTGTAGCGTTGTCAGAAGACAAACCAACACCTTCACCTATTGTTGAAGTAGAGCAATCAAATCATGAGCCATCGCCGAGAGAGGCAGAGACAGAAAATACTTCTGTCATTACGATGTCACCTGTAGCAACAATGACACATTTGCCAACTAAAGAAAATATAGCGATTGACGCAGAGGTGATGGAAGAAATTGCAGCAACAACGTTTGTAGATAATGTTTTACCTCAAGCAGAAACTACAGGTATTGAAGCTCGTTCAATTGAAGAAGAATCAGCACCAATGCTGTTTGTAGAAAATGTTCTGCCACAAGAAGAAAGTTCAGTGATTGAAGCTGGAACGATTGAAAATAAGCCCGCAATAATGATTGAAGAAAATGCTTTACCACAAGCAGAAAATCCAATAATAGAAGCTGAGCTAATCGAAGAAAATACAGCACCAGCGTCTGTGAAAAATGATGTACCACTTGCCGAGCAAACAGAAGAAACCATTGCAATTCAAAGCATTGAAGAATCGGAAAAAGTGGAGGGGAATCTTACTGATGCATTGGTCATTTCTGATGTTGAAGCTATAGAAAATGAAGTTAAATCTCCAAAGCCTATTCATGTTTATCAAATACCAACGGATGAATTTTTAGAGCCGCCTGAGGAAAAAACACAAGATACAGAGTGGATGGAGCAACAAGGGGACACACTAGTTGAAGCACTATCTTATTTTCAAGTGTCAGCACAAATTGAATCGATTATGCAAGGTCCAGCGGTAACTCAATTTGAAATTACAGTAAGTCATGGTACGAAGGTAAGTAAAATTCGTAACTTAGCAGATGATTTAAAACTTGCTTTAGCTGCAAAGGACATTCGAATTCAAGCACCGATACCAGGAAAAAGCTCTATCGGAATAGAAATTCCTAACCGAGTATCTCGTGCTGTTCGTTTATCAGAAGTGACAAATAGCGCTTCTTTCCTCGACTCCGATTCACCACTAGAAGCGGCATTAGGTCTAGACTTAACAGGGAAGCCTGTCACGATTGATTTACGTAAAATGCCACATGGCTTAATTGCCGGGGCGACCGGTTCAGGTAAGTCTGTTTGTATCAATTCTATTTTGGTTAGTTTATTGTATAAAGCAGCACCACATGAATTAAAACTGATGCTAATTGATCCAAAAATGGTAGAGCTTGCTCCGTTTAATCATATTCCTCATTTAGTCAGTCCGGTCATTACGGATGTAAAGGCTGCAACAGCGGCGTTAAAATGGGCAGTAGAGGAAATGGAGCGACGTTATCAGTTATTTGCTCATGCAGGTGCGCGTGATATTACACGTTATAATGCTCTAGCAGATAAAAATAATGAGCATAGTTTAAAATTACCGTATATTTTAATTGTCATTGATGAGTTAGCAGATTTAATGATGATGTCGCCTGCTGATGTCGAGGAAGCGATTTGTCGTATTGCTCAAAAGGCACGTGCTTGTGGTATACATTTAATTGTTGCAACACAAAGACCTTCTGTAGATGTTATTACAGGTCTTATTAAATCCAATATCCCTACACGAATCGCCTTTGCGGTATCTTCACAAATCGATTCGCGTACAATATTAGATGGGCAAGGAGCGGAGCGATTACTAGGACGAGGCGATATGCTATATTTAGGTAATGGCATGTCTGCACCAGTACGTTTGCAAGGGACGTTTGTTACAGATGACGAAATCGAATCGATTATCGATCATGTTCGTGAGCAAGGCGAACCGGATTATATATTCGACCAAGAAGAACTGTTAAAGAAATCAGAAGTTTCGGCAGAGCAAGATGATTTGTTTGAGGATGTTTGCCGTTTTGTATATGAGCAAGGTGGGGCCTCTACATCTCTTATTCAACGTAAGTATCATATTGGGTATAATCGTGCTGCACGATTAATTGATATGTTGGAATCGCATGGTTTTGTGTCGGAGGCAAGAGGTAGTAAACCACGTGAAAGCTATATTACCGAACAAGATTTAATTGCTATGTTTGAATAAGAATTGCAGTGTTTTCGTAAAGATTATCTGACTTTCGTCAAAATTAGTTTTTTTAGAAAAGTTGCACATTTATCCTTGTGCATAAATAGTGCTATAATAGACAAGATGTTTTAACATAGTACGTATTTTTCTGTACGTGTAAAGGTATTAATACCTAGTGCAAAATACGATACACCTAATAGATGATAGATGGGATTTTGTATTTCCCGGGGGGTTTAATTAATGACAGTTTTTCATTTCACAGGCATTAAAGGTTCTGGCATGAGTTCGCTTGCACAAATCTTATTTGATGCTGGTGAACAAGTACAGGGCTCAGATATTGATAAATATTTCTTTACGGAACAGCCGTTGCGTGAACGAAATATTCCAATTTTCACATTTAATGCGGATAATATTAAAGAAGGTATGACAATAATTGCAGGGAATGCTTTTCCTGATGACCATCCTGAATTAGTCCGAGCACGAGAAATCGGTGTTGAAATTATTCGTTATCACAAATTTCTTGGTGAGTATATTGGCAATTACACATCGATTGCCATTACTGGAGCACATGGTAAAACTTCTACAACCGGCTTAATGGCACATGTTGTAGGCGGCTATAAACCAACTTCTTATTTAATCGGGGATGGTACAGGTGCAGGCCATGAAAATGCTAACTTCTTTGTGATGGAAGCGTGTGAATATCGTCGACACTTTTTAGCGTATAATCCTGATTATGCGGTGATGACAAATATTGATTTCGACCATCCAGATTACTTTGCAAATATTGAAGATGTGTATGCAGCCTTCCAATCACTTGCATTACAAGTGAAAAAGGCGATTATCGCATGTGGCGATGATGAACATCTACAACGTATTCAAGCGAAAGTACCTGTTGTTTATTACGGGTTTGGAGCTGAAAATGACTTTGAGGCACGTAATGTTGAAAAAACAACTGAAGGCACGACATTTGATGTTTTTGTGCGCAATGAATTTTATAGTACTTTCTTTATCCCATTATTTGGCGACCATGCAGTGTTGAATACATTAGCTGTTATTACACTTTGCCAATATGAGGGTATTTCATCTGAAATTATTCAAGAACGTTTAAACACGTATAAAGGTGTAAAAAGACGTTTCACAGAATCGAATATTGGGGATCATGTTTTAATCGATGATTATGCACACCATCCAACAGAAATTCGTGCAACGATTCAATCGGCTAGACAAAAATATCCTGAACGTGAATTAGTAGCGATATTCCAGCCTCATACATTCACGCGTACTCAAGCGTTTTTACAGGACTTTGCAGACAGCCTTAGTCTGGCTGATACAGCATACTTATGCGATATATTTGGTTCTGCAAGGGAAACACAAGGTGCACTATCAATTCAGGATTTAGCTTCTCTTATTGACGGAAGCGCTGTAATTACTACAGAAGGTATTGATGTGTTAACAAAGCATAAAGACGCAGTATTTTTATTTATGGGTGCTGGCGATGTTCACAAGTTCCAAGATGCCTTTGAAGATGTACTTAAAAGCAACGAAACAGCTTAATCCGCAAGGAATAAGCTGTTTTTTCTCAAATATAAGAAGGATTTAAGTTTTATTTGTCGAAGATAAGGTAAGTAATAGTATACAGAGAGAAATTATTACTAGCAGGAGGTCTATTTATGGAAGTCATTTTGTATATTGCAGCAATAATAGCAGCGATCGGTTTTTTATTTTTATGTGTGAGCGTCGGTATGACGTTATTTTCACTCAAGTCAATTCTTAACAGTTTATCTGGCACATTAGCAGGTATTGAGAAACAAATGGAAGGGATTACACGTGAAACGACTTCTTTGTTAATTAAAACAAATAGCTTAGCAGAGGATATTCAACAAAAATCTGAACAGTTAAATACTGTTGTTCATGCGGTGAAAGGAATGGGTGACTCTGTCAATGGTTTAAATGCTTCAGTACAGCAAATTACGTCATCGATTTCAAAAAGTGTTGAACAGAATGAAGAAAAAATTGCGCAAGTTGTTCAGTGGAGTAATGTCGCAATGGGCATTGCAGATAAATGGAAGAAGCGTAAAGTGATTGAGCAGGCCCCAGGGATAATGCCTGAGGACGTATATAGTTTTGAGGAAGTTCAGGCGGACAAGCCGAAAAGAAAATGGGGTCGCAAAAAATAATTATTATTTAGCAGGTGCTTTCTTTATGCCAGCTGAATATAAATAAAGCCTTAGACAATTTTTATTGTATGACACGTACAAGTGGAAATACATACGTCTAGGCGCATTAGATTATAAAATGGGAGGAATTGTCCATGACTACACAAAAGCCAAACTTTAACGAAGTGAAAGAACAACAACTAGAAAGTACATTGCCACAGCTTTATAATTCGCAGGATTCGATCTATGAAGAGGAGCGTGTAAATATGAAAGATTTCGTCATTGGCGCTTTAGTTGGGGGTATAGTGGGTGCAGCTGCAGGTTTACTATTAGCTCCGAAATCAGGGAAAGATTTACGTAGTGATGTGGCAGTGCAAGCTGTTAATTTAAAAGATAAAAGTGCTGATTTATCATCAACAGCTAAGGATAAAACAATGCAATTATCAAAACAAATTCAAGAGCAATCTTCGCAATTGGTAGAAAAAGTTAAGACGCTTAAGACTGCAAAAGCACCAACTGTTTTTGATGATGGCACTGTCTCTTTCGAAGGGGAAGAGCCGCTTGAGGACTTTACTGATGATGCGAAATCAGAACGAGAAGAAGTTCCAGAAAAAACAGAACAAACTGATGAAGATAAAGCACAAGAGGTTCGTGCTTAAAGTAAAAAAGCTATAACTGAAAGAAAAAGTGTTAGATTGATGGCAATCAATCTAACACTTTTTTTGCTATGCCGTTGTTGTCCGCTACGGCGGTTGCTTTCCGTGGACACATTACATTGTAAGTCCCAACCTCGGAATGCCTGCGTCTTACGCTGTGTAAGTTCTGAGCAGGGGTCACCTCCTTCGCTTCCAATAACTAGCGAAATCCTTTTTTATAATGATAAAGGTGCGTCTTCAAGGACTATTTCAAGTTGGTCGCCACCGAAGATTTCTGTATCAAATGTGGCGGGTTGCCCATTACGCAGAATCGTAAAATTACCTTTAAATGTCGTAGGTAGTTGCCAATTTGAGAAGCGGAAAACATCCTGGTAAATCCAAGGACTTCGATCTTTTTCATGAATGGCAATTGTCGCACCGTTGGGAACGGTTGAGAGTGGAGAAACAACTGCCTGGTTAACAACCATTTCATTCGTCGTTTTTTTCAGCTCTAATAGTTCCTGTTGGAAATAAATGATGATTTTATCCTCAAGTAAAACATTCATATGGGCAGCTATTCGCTGTACAGTTGGTAACGATGGTTGCGAAAAGGTAATGATATCGTTATGTTGAACAGCAAATGACAGTTTACCAGGTTTACCGTTAATAAGTAGTTGTGCGGAACAAGTTGGTAAATATAATGGCTTTCCATCGACATAAACAACAAAAGATTCGAATTGCTTTAACAAATTATTATTGTTGGTAGTTTTAAATATATCCTCTACCGTTTCAGCTATTTCAAACGCGATAATATCACGATCGTTTAACACAGTATCCATTGATACAGGGGAACCGTTGACAGTAATTTTTGGTTCGATAACATACTTTGTTTCTTGAATTGTTACTGTTTTAGTTACCGCTTGATCAACAATATCTCTTACTGTAGCAGTGGCTGGATGACCATCTTGACCTTCTATTAACTGGATGGCATCGCCTGTTTTAATAATTGTTTTTGTAGAGGCTTGTTGCCCATTTACTAAAATTTTTGCTGGTTGACCGTGACCTCCAGGTATGAAAATATCTTGTCCGTTAACACTAATAGATAATCCATGACCTGGCTTGCCATATAATTGTTTTGCCCGAATATTGGCAGCTAAAAATGCATCTCCAACCGTCATTTCTTTTAATTCAAAAAGACGTACAATTTGTTCATTTACTGTTAAGCTCATATATTGTATCGGCATTTTCTTTGCAGCAATTGCTATGCCAATAGGTGTTACTAGCTCAGGAGATGCTTTAATATGTTCTTCCTTTGTTAAATTTTGAATGGCATCGACACCGCGTACGGCAATTCGGTTTGCTGGTAAATCCAGTACTAAGCCAATCTCCGTTGTAAGATTTGGTGTTAAACTACCACCACCCACGAGCATCACAGCTTTTGGGGCAGTCCGATTATTAAGACGCAATATTTCTTCTCCAATTGCCTTCGCAAGTTGTTTAACAGCAGGCTCAATTGCTGTAAGTACTTCTGCTTTTGGATAGTATTGGTCAAAGCCTAAAATATCTTGAATTAAAATTTCCTCAGCACAGTGCAGTTGCCGCTTTGCTTCTTCAGCTACTGGGAAATCAAGTAAATAATGGTCACTGAGCGCCTCTGTTATTTCATCACCTGCTGTCGGCACCATACCGTATGCAACTACTGTACTTTTATCGGTAATGGCAATATCTGACGTACCAGCTCCAATATCGACAAGTGCAACATTAAGACGGCGCATTGTAGGTGGTATTAGAACATTTATTGCAGCAATAGGCTCTAGTGTTAGAGCGCCCATTTCTAAATTTGCACGTTTTAAGGCAGCGATAAGGGATTCAACTACAACACGTGGAAGGAAAGTTGCAATGACTTCAATTTGTGCTTCGTCACCTTGCTGATCAAGAAGGCTACCAATTTCTTCACCATCTAAGCGATAATAAAGAACAGAATAGCCAACGCAATAATAGTGACTCGTTTTGGCATCCTCTTTATGCTGTAGGAGCTGTTGCTGTGCCTGTTGGACTGCCTGTAATTCTAAACGGCTAATATCTTCTTCAGTGAAAATGGGGCGGTTACGAATAGGAATGGTCACGCTTGCTTGCTCTGTTTTTAATGAACGACCTGCAGCAGCGACACTTACTTTTGATAAGGGCCCATGCTTTTCTTCGAGCTCTTGTTTAATTTCATTAATTAATTCAGCCACATACATGACATTATGTATTTGACCATCTACCATGGCCCGTTCTTTGTGTTCTTTTACTAAAATATCTTGTACATGAAAATGATCATTATCTTCCTCTAAAATAATGCCAACAACAGAACGTGTACCGATATCAAGTGCAAATAATTTTGAACTCAATGTAATCGCTTCCTTCCTTGAAATAACTCAAAATAATTTAGCGAGTTGAAGCGCTAAATTAAAAATGCGTGACATTCTGAACAACATTGATTATAATGATGCTAATATCTAAAAATGTAACATACATTTCAGAGTTCTGAAAGTGTCTGTCATGGGGAGAGGAGCAAGAAGCATGAGCCAAAAAGATTTAGAAAGCTTACGTAGTCAGATTGACGGATTAAACTTAGAAATTCTTCGTCTAATTAACGAACGTGCAGCTGTAGTAGATGAAATCGGTAAAATTAAAGAAAAACAAGGTGTTAATCGCTATGATCCATTACGTGAACGACACATGCTTGACCTAATTAAAGAAAACAATCACGGTCCGTTAAACCAAATGACGGTTGATTATATTTTTAAACAAATCTTTAAAACAGCTTTAAAACAACTTGAAGCTGATAAAAAGAAAGAATTACTAGTTTCACGTAAGAAGAAATCAGAAGATACTGTCATCAATATTAATGGTGAACTAATCGGCCAAGGAAAACCATCCTTTGTGTTTGGTCCATGTGCTGTTGAATCATACGAACAAGTAGCAGCAGTTGCTGCATCTATTAAAGCTAAAGGTGAAAAGTTAATCCGTGGCGGTGCTTACAAACCTCGTACTTCTCCTTATGACTTCCAAGGTCTTGGTTTAGAAGGGCTTAAAATTTTAAAGCGTGTATCTGAAGAATATGGTTTAGGTGTTATTACGGAAATTGTAACACCGGGTCATTTAGAAGAAGCGCTTGATTATATTGATGTTATTCAAATCGGTGCTCGTAATATGCAAAACTTCGAGTTATTAAAAGCAGCGGGTGCAACGAACAAACCAGTATTATTAAAACGTGGTTTAGCAGCAACGATTGACGAGTTCATTCATGCAGCAGAATACATTATGTCTAAAGGGAATGAAAACATCATCCTTTGTGAGCGTGGTATTCGTACTTACGAAAAAGCAACGCGTAACACATTAGACATTTCAGCAGTACCAATTTTAAAACAAGAAACACATTTACCAGTATTCGTCGATGTAACACACTCAACAGGTCGACGCGACTTACTATTACCATGTGCGAAGGCAGCAATTGCAATCGGCGCAGATGGGGTAATGGCTGAGGTGCATCCAGATCCATCTGTAGCACTTTCAGATTCACAACAACAAATGGATATTCCAACATTTGATGCATTCTACGAAACGCTACAAAAATTCATGAAGAATCACGAAATTCACGCATAATATTATCACACCGCTTGCGCAATAAGCAGGCGGTGTTTACTATATCGTGACAAAAAAATGTCTATAATAGTACTATTTGTACTTGGTATTTCATTTCATGTATGTACTCTTCTTGAAAATGGGGCGAAAATTATCGTATGATAAGGCTATAAAAGGAAAAAGGGAGGCACGTACGATGACTGTTACAATTTATGATGTTGCACGAGAAGCGAATGTTTCGATGGCAACCGTTTCTCGTGTAGTCAATGGTAACCAAAATGTAAAACCAGCAACACGAAAAAAAGTATTAGAAGTAATTGAACGATTAGAATATCGTCCGAACGCAGTAGCGCGAGGGTTAGCAAGTAAGAAAACTACAACAGTTGGCGTGATTATCCCAGATATTGCAAATAATGTTTACGCGGAGCTGGCACGTGGTGTAGAGGATATCGCTACAATGTATCGCTACAATATTATTCTTGCCAACTCAGATCAACATGAAGATAAAGAGTTACAGTTGCTAGATACAATGCTAGGTAAACAAGTGGACGGTATTGTGATGATGAGTGATGAAGTAACAGAGAAAATGCAACAAACGATGGATCATTCACCAGTACCGATTGTTCTTGCAGGTTCTGTAGATGAATCACAAACAATTGCCACTGTTAATATTGATTATTTTCAGGCAGCTTATGAAGCAATTTCGTTACTGATTCAAAACGGTCATACACGAATTGGCTTTGTAACAGGTCCTCTTACTTATACGATTAATGGTAAATTTAAGCTTGAAGCTTATAAAAAAGCACTGCAAGATGCAGGGTTAAGTATAGATGAATCACTAATTGCTGCAGAGGAATCTAGCTATGATATGGGCTTAGAGGCTTGGGAAATATTATCTGCCCTTGAAAACCCTCCAACGGCTTATTTTGCAGGAAGTGATGAACTTGCAATTGGTTTGATTCATGGTGCACAAGATGCTGGTAAAAATGTGCCCGAGGATATCGAGGTCATCAGTTTTGAAAATTCTAAGTTAGCACGTATGGTTCGCCCACAGCTTACAAGTGTAGCATTACCGCTTTATGATATCGGAGCTGTAGCGATGCGATTATTAACGAAGCTTATGAATAAAGAGCCTGTAGAGGACGAAAAGGTAGCGGTTATATTACCACACCGTATTGAACATCGCCAATCTGTTAAAAGCAAATAAGAAAAAACACGTAAATCTAATTTTATGATTTGCGTGTTTTTTTATAGGAAAATGTATGCTTCAGTGAACGTTGCTGTCCGCTATAGCGAACGCTTTCCGCAGAGCACACCGTAAGCCGCAACCGTAGCTGACGCGTCTTACTTCTTATGCTGTTCCTGCAGGCGTCTACGTGAATTAATTATACTGGCAATGCTATGAAAATTCAGAATTGTTTGCGTGCCTGGCACCCGCTAAGCACCCGCTAGCTGCGCTTTTCTGTGCGAATAATATGTAACGCTTTTTCTAACATTTGCGCGTTCTTTTCCTCTATTTCAGTTTTTCGAGGAATCGGCTCATAGAGTGGGGTAGGATCTTCCCATGTTGGGATAAAGGGAACTGGCGCTTCTGGCTGCCAACGGTCTAACCATGCTTGTGGTAAAGCACCTGTTGGTATTTCTTGATCTGTCATTTCTAGCCATAACATCGACCATGCCCTAGGCACAACACGCCATATATCGTAACCACCACCACCAACTGCAATCCATTTTCCATCGCAATATTCGTGTGCAAGTTTATGTGCAAGCTTTGGAATTTCTCTATAAATATTCATTGTACCGTATAAATGTGTTAATGGATCAAAATAATGTGCATCTGCACCGTTTTGAGTTAAAACAACATCTGGTTTGAAAAATTCAAAAACTTCACGCATAGCTTTTTCATATATTTCTAAGAAACTTTCATCCTCGGTAAATGCATCAATAGGAAAGTTAAAAGAAGTACCATAACCTTGCCCATTGCCTCGCTCAGTTATATTACCCGTTCCAGGGAATAAGTAGCGACCTGTTTCATGAATTGATAATGTACAAACATTTGGGTCTTCGTAGAAACTCCATTGTACACCATCACCATGGTGCGCATCAGTATCAACATAGAGTACACGTGCATTGTACTTTTCCTGTAAATAACGAATGGCAACGGTACTATCATTATATATACAAAAACCGGAAGCACGTCCGCGGAAACCGTGATGTAGTCCACCGCCAAGATTTAATGCATGCTGCGCCTTTCCTTCCATTACACAATCGACAGCGGTTAATGTACCTCCGACAAGCTGTGCACTTGCTTCATGCATATTTTCAAAGATAGGTGTATCTTCAGTACCTATACCATAGCTTGCACATTGTGCCTCGCTCAGCTTACCATGGCCTGCATTTTTTACGATTTCAATGTATTTCGGATCATGTGCAAGCAAAAGTTCTTCTTCCGTGGCAATGCGTGCAGGAACGATGTCGACATCATCGAGTGCTCCTATATTTTTAAGTAAATCCATCGTTAGCGTCAAGCGTTTGTGATTGAAAGGATGCGTATCTGAAAATTTATATCCGAGTTGCTCTGGCGAATAAACAAAGACAGCCTTTTTCATTATAAAGAAACACCTGGTAAATTAGGCCATAGCACGTCGAATCCTTCTTGACGAAGATCTTCAATGATTGCAAGTGGGTTTAATGTTTTTACTCGGACGCTTAAAATTTTATTTTGTGTATTTTCAGAATCAGGATATACTAGAACGCTTTGGACATTTGCATGATGGAGATTGAAAATTTTAGTAATTTCAAATAAGACTCCTGGTGTATCGCTAACTCGGATTTCAATTTTTGAGCCAGGTTCAGTGGCACCAGTTAGTTCTATATATGTGTAGAGTAAATCAGTTGTTGTCACAATGCCTACTAGTTTTCCACCGGAGACGATTGGTAAACAACCTACCTTTGCTTCATAAAAAGTTAGTGCTACTTCTTCTACAAAATCAAGTGGATGGCCGACAAGTGGGTTTTTGATCATTATTTCTTCTACCATCGCACTAAAGACTGGAGAATTAGGTTCGTCTTTCAATGAGGAAGGCAAAGCCTCTTTAATATCGCGCTCCGTTAAAACACCTAGAACATGACGTTCATTATCGATGACAGGTAAATGACGAACTTTTTTCTCGCGCATTAATTTCAACGCTTCTAAAACAGTGTTTGTCGGAGCCAATGTGTAAGGCTCATCATTCATAATTTCTTCAACAATCATATACTCATCCCCTTTGTGTTGGTTTTAATACATGAAGCGATTTCTAAAACGAAGTCTGTCGAATCTTTCCATTGTTTCAGGGAGCACTCGTTTGCCCTCTCGTGCCATAAGGCAGTTTGCAGGATGAGATGTAATTTCCGGATCATCTGTAGCAAAATATTCGAAGCCAACTGAACTCATCATCCGCTCCATCATTTTGCGGTAATCCCATACATTTAATCCTGTACCTTTTAAGTCCCAATGCCAATAATATTCGGTTGTTATAACAAGGTAGTCCTCCATTTCATCCCCCATAAAGGACACCGCTAACAAGGCTTTACCAGCGCCTGTTCCGCGATAGTCTGGAATGACCTCAATAGCACCTAATTCAATCATATTGTCGATTTTGTCCTCTGCCCACCGTTCAAGCGGATCAGGATATAAATAGGTGACGTAGCCTACAATAATGTCGTTATTTCGGATAATAATAATACGGCCTTCAGGAAGCCCAGCGATTTCTAAGATGGCTTGCTGTTGTTGCTTAGGGGGTCTAAAGGCAACTAATCCCTCGTGGAATGAATATGTAGCTAATTTTTCTGGAGGAACAGGTCCTTCCACATAAACAGTACCATGCTTTGTCTCCTTTGTAACAGAAAAAAAAGTCTTTTTGTGTTCCATAATTACACCACCTGAGTTTAATAATTCCATTATAGCTGATTTAAAGCTGAAAAACGCTTAAATTTACGAAATATAACTACATTTTTGGAAAAATAAAAATATTGAGACATTCTGATTAAATTCGTGTAAAATAGATTTATATTGCAACTGTTATTTAACAGATAAATGTTGATGTATAAGCATTGTTCATATTACAAATGCATAAACTGTTCTATAACAATTGCTACATAACGTATTTGTCTTTGGAGAAAGTGGCGAATTTTAATATCATTCAGTAGCTGTTTTATATGGCGAAATTGTTTCAATTGCCATTATTTCACTTAATTTTCCAAAAGGGGATGGATGCTCACTTTTTTATCCTTTATAGGGGGCTTCAAGAGAAGATTATTGCATAAGCAAAGTGGAACGAATTGGCAGGCAGCTACGATTACGTTGAGGCGTAATTGCGGGGGATATCGTGAGTACGATTTGAAATTTGCTTACGAATGTACTAAAGCCAAAAAAAGGAAGGGGTAAATTCATGGGGATGAAAACAATGGAGAAATTAAAAGCAATACCAGGGCAGTACAACCTGCCAAATTATGAGGAGGTAGCAACAACTCATGATTGGGCAGAAACAGAAAAGGCATTTAGTTGGCATGAAACAGGATTAGTGAATATGGCTTATGAGGCTATTGATCGCCATACAGAAACATCTCGGAAAAATAAAGTAGCATTGTATTACAACGATGGGAAGCGCAAGGAAGCATACTCTTTTAATGAAATGAAAAGGTTGACGAACAAGGCAGCAAATGTTTTTAAATCAATGACTAACATTGAAAAAGGAGATCGTTTATTTATTTTTATGCCTCGTTCACCAGAGCTTTACTTTTCTTTATTAGGTGCTTTAAAAATGGGCGTTATTGTAGGGCCATTGTTTGAAGCATTCATGGAAGGCGCAGTGTATGATCGTCTTTCAGATAGCGATGCGAAAGTGTTAGTAACAACACCTGAATTACTAGAGCGAGTTCCATTAGATAAACTGCCAAACTTGCAACATGTATTTTTAGTAGGGTCTGATATAGAAGAGACGCCACAAATTTTAGATTTTAATAAGCGCTTGAAAGAGGCTTCTACTAAGTTTGACATCGAGTGGATGGACCGCGAGGACGGTATGATATTACATTATACTTCTGGTTCGACAGGTGCTCCAAAAGGTGTTTTACATGTTCATAATGCGATGGTTCAGCAGTATCAGTCGACACAATGGGTACTTGATGTAGGTGAAAATGATATTTATTGGTGTACCGCTGATCCAGGTTGGGTAACGGGGACATCCTATGGAATTTTTGGTCCGTGGTTAAATGGTGTGACAATGCTTATTGTTGGTGGAAGATTCTCGCCACAAGCATGGTATCAAGCGATTGAAGATTATAGTGTAACAGTTTGGTATAGTGCGCCAACAGCATTCCGTATGCTAATGGGTGCTGGTAGTGGAATGCTGGAAAATTATGATTTGTCATCATTGCGTCATGTATTATCTGTTGGGGAGCCACTTAACCCTGAAGTTATCCGTTGGGGTAGTGAGGAGTTAGGACATCGCATTCATGATACTTGGTGGATGACAGAAACGGGTGCGCATATGATTTGTAACTATCCGAGCATGGATATTAAGCCCGGATCAATGGGCAAGCCATTACCAGGTGTGCACGCGACAATTGTAGATGATGCGGGTAATGAAGTTCCACCATTTACAATGGGTAACTTAGCTGTACGTCGTGGTTGGCCAGCTATGATGCGTCAAATTTGGGGTAATCCAGAGCGTTATGAATCATATTTCTTAAAAGGTGAGTGGTATGTGTCTGGTGACTCAGCTTATATGGATGATGAAGGTTATTTCTGGTTCCAAGGTCGAGTGGATGATGTCATTATGACAGCGGGTGAACGAGTTGGTCCGTTCGAGGTTGAAAGCAAGCTACTAGAACATCCAGACGTAATAGAGGCTGGGGTAATCGGGAAACCGGACCCAGTACGTGGTGAAATTATTAAAGCATTTGTATCTTTACGAGAAGGCGTGGAGCCATCGGATGCTTTAATTGAGGATATTCGCGAGTTTGTGAAAAGGGGCTTATCAGCTCATGCGGCACCGAGAGAAATTGAATTTAAGGAAAAGCTGCCGAAAACACGCAGCGGTAAAATTATGCGTCGCGTGTTAAAAGCATGGGAGTTAGATTTGCCAACTGGCGATCTTTCCACGATGGAAGACTAATGGCATTCAACGTATAATTTATTTTTATTCAATATATGCATCTAAAGAAGGTATGAATTCATTCGGTTATCGAAAGGGTTCCTACCTTCTTTTTTCTTAATTAGCGGTAGAAAATATGGAGTTTAAACAACTGTAACAGAAGATTAAGAAAATAATATAAATAAATAAAAATTCAGTTGACTTAATAAATATGCAGACGTATACTGTTTTTAACTTATTTTAGAGGTGAGTGTAATGAAAGTAGGAATTGTTGGAGCAACAGGATATGGAGGATTGGAGCTTATCCGCTTTTTACATAATCATCCGGCGGTGGAGCACATTGATTTATTTACATCTTCTGAAGAAGGTGTCGTTTTTTCTACAAAGTTTGGACATTTAGTTACGATTACAGATTCGCCATTGCAAAAAATAGATTATGAAACATTATTGAAATTGGATGTAGTATTTGCTAGTACGCCTTCAGGTGTGACAACTGAACTGTTACCACCTTTAGTTGGAAAAGGTCCGAGGTTAATTGATTTATCAGGGGATTTTCGATTAAAGAATCCAGTTAGCTATGAAGAGTGGTACGGAAAAAAGGCTGCTCCATTAGAAATTATTCAGCAAAGTGTGTATGGCTTAACTGAATGGAATGCTCATAATGTGAAAAATGCCTCACTCATTGCGAACCCAGGATGTTATCCAACAGCGGTTCTGCTTTCGTTATTACCTTTGTTAAAAGAGAGACTAATAGATTTTAATTATCTCGTGATTGATGCAAAAAGTGGCATTTCGGGTGCTGGCAATAAACCATCACAAACAACACATTTTAGTGAAGTGAATGAAAGCTTCTCCATTTATAAGACAAATACGCATCAACATATTCCAGAAATTGAGCAAGCTATTTCAATGTTTGCTGGTGTAGAGACAGCTATTACATTTAATACACATTTAGTGCCGATGACACGTGGAATTTTATCCACTGCATATGCGCCCTTAATGCCAGGTATCACAGAGTATCAATTAGTCGCTTGCTTACAGGCAACATACGAAAACCATCCGTTTGTACGGGTTGTAACCGATGTTAATAGCCTTGCTACAAACCGTGTAAAAGGCTCTAACTATTGTGATATTTTCGTAAAAGTTGATAATCGTACAAACCGTGCAACGATTGTTGCTGTTATTGATAATTTAGTTAAAGGGGCAGCAGGGCAAGCGATACAAAATATGAATGTGCAAATGGAATTACCACAAACAACAGGCCTAGACATCGTGCCATTTTTCATCTAAGTGCCAGTCACCCAAACAATTTAGAATTTTCCTAATTGTTTTAGTGCCAGTCACTCTTATTTTAAAACTGAGGAGGAATACATTTATGACATTAACAGCATCTACGAACGTTATGAAAAAATTATCAAGTAAAAACATTGTTTCACCGAAAGGCTTTAAAGCCGCGGGTATCCATTGCGGATTGAAGCATAAGAAAAAAGATTTAGCCATTTTAGTTAGTGATGTACCAGCAAGTGTAGCTGGCGTATTTACAACAAATGCAGTTCAAGCAGCACCGTTAAAAGTAACGAAAGAAGTTGTCTACACAACGAAAAAAATACAAGCAATGATTGTAAACTCCGGTAATGCTAATGCATGTACTGGCAAGCAAGGTGTGAAAGATGCGCAAACAATGCAAGCTTTAGCAGCTGAAAAGTTAGGGATTGCTGCAAATTTAGTTGGTGTTTGCTCAACAGGTGTAATCGGCGAAATTATGAATATGGAGCCGGTTGCTAGCGGGATATCCCAACTAGAGCCGAAGGATAGCTTAGAGAGTGCAATCGATTTTGCGCAGGCAATTTTAACAACTGATACGGTTATGAAAAATACGTGCTATAGCACAATGATTGATGGTAAAGAAATTATTATTGCTGGTGTAGCAAAGGGATCAGGAATGATTGAACCTAATATGGCAACAATGCTAGGTTTTATTACGACAGATGCGAATATTGAATCGGATGTATTACAAGAGGCGTTATCGGAAATTACAAACTTAACGTTTAATGCGATAACGGTAGATGGAGATACTTCGACAAACGATACGGTAGTCGTGATGGCAAATGGTGTAGCCGATAATGAACTTTTAACATCTGCGCATCCTGATTGGCATAACTTTTACTATACATTAAAAACTGTAGCAGAGGATTTAGCGAAAATGATTGCGAAAGATGGCGAAGGTGCAACGAAACTGATTGAAGTTGAAGTAGAAGGCGCCATTTCAGATAATGAAGCACGTAAAATTGCGAAAACAGTTGTTGGTTCGCCACTTGTAAAAACAGCTGTATTTGGATGCGACGCGAACTGGGGACGTATTATTGCAGCGGTTGGTTATAGTGGCGCAACAGTTGACCCTGATAAAATTACAATTCAAATTGGTGGCGCAACAATGGTCGAAAATGGTGAACCGATTACATTTTCTGAAGATGAGTTAATTCAAATTTTAAAAATGCATGAAGTAAAAATCTTTGTGTCACTTGGCATAGGCGAAGGCAAGGGGCATGCTTGGGGATGTGACTTAACGTATGACTACGTTCAAATCAATGCATCTTACCGCTCGTAAACGCATGGTTATTAAGCTGGGCGGCAGCACGCTTGAAGGCTTAAATGAGGCCTTTTTTGAGAACTTTAAAAAACTACAAGATAGCGGAGTAGAACTTATTATTACGCATGGAGGGGGCCCTGCTATTAATCGCGAGCTTGCGGCAAGAAATATTGAATCACATGCATTAAATGGCATACGTGTAACAAGCGCGGCAGCTATTGACATTGTTCAGTCTACATTAATAGGGAATGTTAATCCTTCATTAGTGCATGAGTTAACAACAGCAGGAATTGCAGCAGTCGGGCTTAATGGCTTTGATGGTCAATTACTTGTAGCGGACTTTTTAGACAAGAAAACTTACGGCTTCGTAGGTGAGGTGCAATCGGTCAATACATCGTTGTTAGAAGCATTAATTACAGTTGGAATTGTCCCAGTAATAGCGTGTGTTGGGGCTGATTACACTGGTCAAGCGCTGAATATTAACGGTGATACAGTAGCGAGTGAAGTAGCGCTTGCTATTGGGGCAGAAAGCTTACTGCTTGTTACGGATGTTTCGGGTATCCGTATTCAAGATGAATATCAAACAGAAGTAACGCCACCGTTAATAGCACAGTGGATAGAGGAAGGGCATATTTATGGTGGAATGATTCCCAAAGTACAAGGGGCAATCCAGTGTCTAAATGCAGGCATTCCGTCCGTGCAAATTGTTGGAGACACATTAGTCGGCACAACGATTTTGCCGTAATGTAATTATGTAATAAGTGGATGCTGTGCTGTGAAGATGGTATCCATTAAAAATGAAGTTCAGGAGCTGATAATATGAGCGCTTTATTTGGAAACTATGGCAAACGTCGTGCCCAAATCGTTAAAGGGCAAGGAACTGTTGTGCAAGATAGTGATGGCAAAAAGTATTTAGACTTCACAAGTGGTATCGCCGTTGTTAGTCTTGGGCATGCTCACCCTGCTATCGTAAAGGCTATTCAAGAACAAAGTGAAACGCTTTGGCATATGTCGAATTTATTTGATATACCTGGGCAAGAGAAGGTAGCCCAAAAATTAGTTGCTGATACACATTTTACGCATGCCTTTTTCTGTAATAGTGGTGCGGAAGCTAATGAAGCGGCAATTAAGCTCGCTCGTAAGCATACAGGGAAACATCATATTATTACATTTGAAAAATCGTTTCATGGTCGAACATTTGGAGCAATGTCAGCAACTGGTCAAGGCAAGGTACATAATGGGTTTGGACCACTTGTTGATAAATTTACAATACTCCCATTCAATGACGTAAAGGCCCTTGAAGCAACGATAGACGATTCAGTTGCAGCCATTATGCTGGAAATGATTCAAGGTGAGGGCGGTGTTAATAGCGTATCGCCTGAATTTGCAGCAGCAATTGCAAAAATTTGTAAGGATAAAGGCATTTTATTGATTGTTGATGAAGTGCAAACAGGTATCGGCAGAACAGGAACGCGTTATGCATATGAACAAACAGTCTTGAAGCCGAATATCGTGACATTAGCAAAAGGTTTAGGTGGAGGGTTCCCAGTAGGAGGAATGTTAGGGACAGCTGAATTGTATGATACGTTTAGCCCGGGAACGCATGGTACTACTTTTGGTGGGAATCCTTTAGCAATGCGTGTTGCTGAAACGGTCCTTGCTAACGTTTTTGAGCCAAGCTTTTTAGAAAATGTGCAAGAATTATCATCCTATTTTGTGAAGCAACTCCAAGCCAATTTACCGACAGGCTATACAGTACAAGGGCAAGGTTTATTACTTGGGATTGGTTGTGGCGATACGGAGGTAGCACCTTTCATTACAACAGCGGAGGACAAAGGTTTACTTCTTGTAGGAGCAGGCCCAAATGTTATTCGACTTTTACCACCGCTTACGGTGTCTAAAACAGAGATTGACGAAGCAGTAGAAATTTTAAAAACGATTTTACAGTAGGTAGAATAAAAGAGCGCTACTAGGACCTAAAAAGAGAAAAAGTGTTAGATTGACTGCAATCAATCTAACACTTTTTTGTTGCCATTAATGTCCGCTACGGCGATAGCTTTCGCTCATCACACCGAAAGCTAAAACTCTCGCTAATCCACGGAAATAACCTTTGTGCTGTTCTGAGCAGGTGTCACCGCCTCGATTAGCATCAACTAGTCCTCTTTCCAGCATTTTTTCGTTAGGTCCCAGCTTAGTGTTACTAGGGTATAAGTTATTGCAGTTGTTTGACCAATTTATTTACAAGGCTAGGAAGCCAAACGTTTAATTCACTAAATGCGAAGCCAGCAGCTTCTGCTTTTGCGTTTGACATATACCAATGATTTGGAACTCCATAAGGCGATTGAGAATTTTCATCGCCGCCAATTAGCGAAACTTTTGCGAGTTTTCCTGTTTCCTTCTCAATTAATTCGAGTAACGCTTTCAATGAAATAGTACCAGATGCTGTCGCATTGTATGGCCCTTCAATCGGAGCAACGCCAGCAAAATATAAAAATGCTGCAGCTTCCTCATCCGAAATGAAACTCATTTTTGCATCAACATTCGGTAACGATATAGGTTGTTCATTTAAAATACGTTCTACGTGAAAATGTAAGCGACGCGTATAGTCGTGCTCACCAAGAACAATAGGGAAACGCACAGCGACAACAGGAAATGTTGCTTCTTTATAAAGGACAGCTTCTGCTTGACGTTTACCTTCACCATATGTGAAATCATTAATATTGCCCATACGAATCTCGTATTCATACGGATTAAAATCAGCTTCTGTTTTCATCTTTCCATCTGCTTCATATGTAGCTAGTGTTGAGGTGAAGACAAGCTTTTTCGTCTTGTTCTTTAAAATTTGCGCCATTTCGTGTGCTTCGTTTGGTGAATAACAAATATTATCGTAGACGACATCCCATGTTGTATTCGCTAATGCTTGTGTTAATGCTGGGACATCGTTGCGATCAACGGTAATCTGGTGAACTTGTTCTCCAAACGGGTTGCCACTTTGACCGCGAGTTAAAATTGTTACGTCATGTTTGTTTTGAAGGCAAAGCTCCACTAATTTTTTACCGAAAAAGCGCGTACCACCTAAAACTAAAATTTTCATTTTACCTACCCCCTTGTTTAGTTGTCCTCTTAATAATGACAAAAAAATAGGCTTACTACAATTGAAATTTCATTGTAGTAAGCCTTGTGTTATTCGGTTGATGGATCCGTTGGGGGTGTCGTACCTCCGTTATTCCCGGAACCATTGCCGTTATTAGAGCCGTTTCCATTATTATCGGAACCATTGCCATTGTTAGAGCCGTTTCCATTATTCCCGGAACCATTGCCGTTGTTAGAACCGTTCCCGTTATTACCAGAGCCATTACCATTACCAGAGCCATTGTTGCCATTAGAACCGTTCCCATTGTTGCCGGAGCCATTGCCGTTGTTAGACCCATTGCCGTTGTTCCCATTTGCCGGTGGTATTGGAACAGTAGGTGTAGTTGGATTTTCTTCATCGTCATCTGGTTTTGTATCACTGCCACCTGTTGAAACAACATTTGATTGTGGTGAAGTTAAACCTGTAATATCAACAGCAACGACTACATAAGCTTGTCCGCTAGCAACTGTCATACTTTGAGTAGCTTCTAGTACCGAAGAAACAAGCGTGTTCCCACCATTCGTTACATTATAAATTCGATAGCCAACTACATCGTTAGACGAGCCACTCCAAGATAGTGTATTGCCATTAATTGAAGCCTTTACAGCTACAGGCGCAATACCATCTGCTGGGAAGTCGACAGCTGATACTGATGAATTTGATAGTGATGAATTTTTAGGAAGTAGACTTGCTGGGTTACCACCTAGTCTCCCTAACATCCGTTTAATAAAGGCTTGGTTAATACCCGCACCACTAGCTTTTACAAACTCTGCTGGTGTATTTGGATGTGCATTATACGTTTTACCTTGAATTGTTACGACGCTTGATGAAGCTAAGCTGTCATCAGGTTGTGACGGTAAAAATACTTTCGCGTTAAATAAATCTGAGCGTACAAGTCCAGCACTAGCACATGCTGCTGAAGGTGCAAGACCAGAAATACCACAGAATGAAGCAGTCACAACATTTTTTGGTGCCTTAAAGTTTGTTGGAGCATCAATTAATTTAGGATCTACATCATACATAGAGTTCATTAATGTACCCCATAGCTTGTTAATACGGACACTTGGTTGTAAATACGTATTATTAAATGCATAAAGTGAGCGTTGTTTATCGTAGCCCATCCATACACCAAGTGAAACATTTGGATTATAACCAACTAACCAAACATCATTATAGTTTTGTGAAGTACCTGTTTTAGCTGCAAAATCAGAAGAGAATTTTAACGTATTATTTGCAACTGTACCTGTTCCTTTTGATAAAACATCTCGTAACATATCCGTCACGATATAAGATGTTTCAGGGCTGAATACTTGTACAGGTTCAACTTCATGTTGATAAATAAGATTTCCGTCTTGGTCTTCTATTTTTTCAATCATATACGCATCAATAAATTGACCACCGTTCGCAAAAGTTGCAAATGCATTTGTATTTTCTTCAACAGTTGTACCTTTTTGTAAAGCTCCAATACCTGTTGCAAGGTTTGTGTAATCTTCAGGTTTTAATTCTGAGAAGTCCATTTTTGCTAAAAACTCAGCAGGACGTCTATTTAAAATATCGTTATATAAACGCAGCGCTGATATATTTTGTGAGTCAGCTAAAGCTTCACGCGCGGGAATAAGACCACGCTCATCATTTGTAAGGTAGTTGCTCGGACTCCAAGAACCAATTGAGAATTTTACGTCAACTAATGGACTACCTGCACCTATAACGCCATATTCAATCGCTGGCGCATATACGAGTAATGGTTTCATTGTAGAACCATTAGAACGGTAAGCTTTAGTAGCATGGTTTAATTGATTCGTTTTAAAATCACGACCACCTAGGAAACTTAAAATTCGTCCTGTGCTATTTTCGATTAAAATACTACCAACTTGTACAGGCATTTGAACATCAATTTCCTCACCTGTCACAGGGTCCTTGTCTTTACCTGTATATGTTTGACCATAGTATTTAAAGTTATCGGCCGCTTTTTGCATGGCATCGAACATATCCTTATTGATAGTGGAATAAATACGATAGCCTTTTGAACGAACATCACGGTCCGCTAAAATAGAATACTTTTCTAGTAATTTTTCTTCTGTTTTTAAACGTTCTGGATCAACGCCATCTTCACTAGCTAGCTTTTCAGCAATAATTTGTTTCGCACGTTCTTCTAGCTCATACGTTAACCATGGATAACGATCTTCTGGACGTGCTTCTGGTGCACGGAAGTCGGCTGTTATATCGTAATTAAGCGCATCTTTATATTGTGTCTCCTTAATGTAGCCAGCTTCTTTCATGCGATAGAGCACCGTTTTCATACGATCGATGCCTAATTGTAAAGCTTCTTCACTTTTTAGCACACCTGTATTCGTAAATGGTGTGTAAGTATAAGGTGCCTGTGGAATACCTGCTATGTAAGCGGCTTGAGGAAGCGTTAAATCCTTTGCTTTCACATTAAATATACCTTCAGCAGCTGTTTCAATACCTGCAATATTGCGTCCAGTTGAATTTCGACCGTATGGAATAATATTTAAATATGCCTCTAATATTTCTTCCTTTGTCATAAAGTGTTCTAAACGCATTGCCAGTAACAATTCTTTTGCTTTTCGTTCATAGGAAACTTCATTTGTTAACACTTGGTTTTTAATAAGTTGTTGTGTTAATGTAGAGCCACCTGTTTGCGTAGCAGAGTTCGTTACGTCCTGTAGTAGCCCTCGAATAACGGCTTTAGGAACAATCCCATTATGCTCGCGGAAATATTCATCCTCAGTTGCGAGTACTGCATTAATTAAGTCTGGTGCAACAGCGCTAAGAGATGTTTCACGACGTTCTAAATCAGTACGCAATTTCCCAATATAAATATTGTTGGCAAAATAAATTTCACTTGTTTCCTCATAGTTGAAAATAAGGTCCCGTAATTCTTCTTTAGAGCGCAATGGCTCTTCTTTTACAAGTGAGGCAAAATAGCCGGCGCCAACAGAACCAACAAATACTGTGCCTACCAATGCAAAGACTAAAAATAGTAAAAATAAGTTCCAGACTACGCTGCCTGAAATACGTAATGTCTTCATCCATTTTTGTTCGAGTAATTCATCGATCTTTGCATTGATTTTCTCAATCCAATCTTTCAAGGTATCGACCTCCTAAAATCTTGTTTATTATAGCATATAATGAATTGGCTCGAACATAGTTATTGACATTGAAAGAGAATCGTTTAGAATAATGCTTATAGTTTTCTAGTGATGAAGAGTTTGCAGTAGTGTCTATATTCCCTGTATAGAGAGCCGGCGGTTGGTGAAAGCTGGTCATAATGTAGAGATGAATTACGTACTTGGAGCTTAGACGTGCGCGCCTGCGATAAAGGCGGTTGAATGAGAGGAAGATGGATGACATCTTCAAGCCGGGTGGTACCGCGTTAGTTATTAACGTCCCTGCATGCAATATTTTTGCGTGTAGGGACTTTTTTGTTTCTACACGCTAAAGAAAACATTTTAGGAGGAAGAAACAATGACAAACGAATTATTACAAGATTTAGAATGGCGTGGTTTGCTGTACCAACAAACTGACGCTGAAGGAATGGAAAAACTTTTAGCAGAACAGTCTGTTTCTCTTTACTGTGGTGTAGATCCAACAGCTGACTCTATGCACATCGGTCATATCGTGCCTTTATTAACGCTTCGTCGCTTCCAAAAAGCAGGCCACCGTCCAATATTACTTGTTGGTGGTGCAACAGGAATGATTGGAGATCCATCTGGTCGCTCTGAAGAACGTCAACTTCAAACAGTGGAGCAAATTGACAAAAACGTGCAAGCTATTCGAGGCCAATTAGAGCGAATTTTTGAATTTGCAGAGGATGGAAATGGAGCTCAACTTGTTAACAACCGTGACTGGATTGGAAATATTAGTACAATTGAATTTTTACGTGATTACGGGAAATTAATTAATGTTAATTACATGTTAGCAAAGGATACGATTGCTTCACGTCTTGATACAGGTATTTCATTTACAGAATTCGCTTACACATTAATTCAAGGTATTGATTACAATCATTTATACAACAACTACAACTGTCGCATTCAAGTGGGTGGTTCAGACCAATGGGGTAATATTACAACTGGTTTAGAAGTAATTCGTAAAACACATGAAGAAGAAACAAAAGCATTTGGTATTACGATTCCATTAGTAACAAAAGCAGATGGTACGAAATTCGGTAAAACAGCTGGTGGTGCAGTATGGTTAGATAGTAAGAAAACATCTCCTTACGAGTTCTACCAATTCTGGATTAACGCTGCTGATGCGGACGTTATTAAATATTTAAAAATCTTTACGTTCTTAACACGTGAAGAAATCGATGCGTTAGCTGCATCTGTCGAAGAAGAACCACATTTACGTAAAGCTCAAAAAGCTTTAGCGGAGGAAATGACACGCTTAATACATGGTCAGGAAGCATTAGATCAGGCTATTCGTATTACGGCTGCACTATTCTCTGGCGATTTAAAAGCTCTGTCAGCTGAGGAAATGAAGGATGCATTTAAAGATGTTCCTTCTATTGAAATGGCGAAAGAAGCGAAAAACATCGTGGATTTACTTGTGGAAGCAGGGATTTCTTCTTCAAAACGTCAAGCTCGTGAAGATGTGACAAATGGTGCAATTAGCGTGAATGGTGAAAAAATTACGGATTTAGAATATATCGTAGATGAAAAAGATCGTTTAGAAGATGCATTTAGCATTGTGCGCCGCGGCAAGAAAAAATACCATATGGTGAAATTTGGATAGATCGGGTGCCAGGCACTCACACAATTCTCACACAATTCTCACACAATTCTCACACAATTCTCACACAATTCTCACACAATTCAACATCCCCTCGTTATCGAGGGGATGTTGAATTTTTAGCATTCTAAAAAGCTTGGCAGAGTTATATGCTGATAGCTTTGAGGGTGTAGAAGCTGAGCAAGTTTTAGTGCGCCCTCAACGAGTCGAGGCGATGGGCGACAGTACAACCATTCCTCCATTACGTGGACATGCTGCTTTTGAACTGCCTGAAGTTCGTTGGCATGTGGACGTTTCAATAAATGAGCTGGTTTAATGCGTGCAAAGGCAACACCGACCCATGCCATTAAAATATAATCCGGATTACGTCGTACGATTTCTTCCCAGTCTGTTTGGACATTTGCTAACTCGATATCGCGAAAAAGATTTTGTCCACCTGCAAGATTGCTAATTTCAGTTAACCAATTGACCTTTCCTGGCGTAAAAATAGGATTTGGCCACCATTCCCAATATAGTGTTGGTTTTTCTTGAATAGTTTGTGCAATCGTTTGAAGCTGTTCGATAAAGTGCAAATAATCCTCAGAAATCTTTTTAGCATGTTCCTCTACTCCACAAGCAGCGCCTAGTGTTATGAGGTCCAGCGCAATTTCATTTAGCGAGTTGGCATTAAAGACGATGTGGGGAATGTTTCTTTCCTGCAATGCCTCTATATTTTTTTCCATGCCAGGGACACTTAACGAGGCAAGTACTAAGTCTGGCTTTAGTGCCTCTAGTGCATCCATATCAATCGATAAATCTGGGCCAAGCTTTGGCAATTCATGCACAGCTATTGGCCAATCTGAAAAATCATCAACACCTACAAGTTGATGGGTTAACCCTAGATAGGCAACAAGCTCAGTGTTGCTTGGGCAAATTGAGATTAAGCGCATATGTTTCCCCCATATCTTTTTAAGAAAAGTATAGCTTTCACTAGACGCACATACAATAAGCGATTGCTTTTTGCTCAAAAAAAGACGTGCCTCATTGAGACACGCCATTTTTATTAATATTTTAAGAAAGTGCAACAGCTTCAAGGGATTGTGCTGTTTTTACTGCAGGTCCCATTGCTGCTGTGATAATTTGTTTAATGTCCTCTAAGGTAGCTTTACGAGGATTTGTAGCAGCGCAAACGTCTTGCATTGCATTTTTTGCTAAAATTTCGATATCCTCATCCTTAGCGCCTAATTCACGGAAGCCACTAGGAATATTCAAGTCTTTAGACAGTTTTTCAATGGCAGTAATTGCTTTTTCAGCAGCGTCACGTTTACTAATGCCTTCAATATTTTCTCCTAACAATTCAGCGATACGAGCAAAACGCTCTGTACGTGCTGTCAAGTTGAAACGGCAAACGTGTGGTAGTAAAATCGCATTACATACGCCATGCGGTAAGTTATAGAAGCCGCCTAATTGGTGAGCGATAGCATGTACATAGCCAAGTGAAGCGTTATTGAACGCCATACCTGCTAAAAATTGTGCATATACCATTTGCTCACGTGCTTCTAAATCAGCACCATTTGCGTATGCACGTGGTAAAAACTCAGGTACTAGTTGAAGTACTTTTTCTCCACATGCATCAGTAATAGGCGTTGCGTCTGTCGATACAAATGATTCGATGGCATGTGTTAATGCATCTAAACCAGTTGCAGCTGTTAGAGCTGGAGGTAAACCAATCATTAACTCTGGATCATTAATTGAAACTAGCGGTGTAACGTGCTTGTCAACAATCGCCATTTTAATTTTACGTTCAGTATCCGTGATGATTGTAAAACGTGTCATTTCACTCGCTGTACCTGCTGTTGTATTAATAGCGATTAATGGCACCAGTGGGTTTTCTGATTTGTCAACGCCTTCATAATCATGAATGCGTCCACCATTCGAAGCAATAAGTCCGATACCTTTTGCTGCATCATGTGCACTACCGCCTCCAAGAGATACGATTGAATCACAGTTTTCAGCATGATAGACAGCGATTCCATCTTCAATGTTTTGATCTGTTGGATTTGGTTCTGCTTTAGGGAAAATTGCAACATCAATTCCAGCTGCTGTAATGATGTTAGCAATTTGCTCTGAGAGACCTAATTTGTGTAAGCCCTCATCTGTTACGATCAATGTCTTCTTCACTTCTAAATCATTTAAACGTTTACCAACTTCTTGAATTGCTCCAGGTCCAAATAAGTTTGTTTTTGGCATTACAAATTGCTTTAGAACGTCTGACATATTTCCAACCCCTTTTAACAAATTATTATTGCTTGAATGATGGCTAACCACCTTCCGAAATCCATATTATTCTATTTTTTTTGAAAGTTCAAGACGAATTTTTATTAAAATTGTTAATTTTGTTCCAGTTGTTATTTTACAAAAAAGTAACTTGTGAAATGATATTACAGAAGTTAATAAGGAGTAAGATGGTTGATTTGAATACATTTCAAGAAATACTATCGTATAAAAGTAAATTATATTTTTTGGAAATTCGTTCTATTTATAAGGCTAGTTGAATAGTAAATAACTGATATACGGTTGTTAATATAATGATAGTGTTTATGTTGTTTGCGATGTGGAGAATTGCTATTTTAATGTACAGAAAAATTTACAATTAATTTAAATGTTAATTTTGCAAATTTAAGACGAAAGGATTTTTCCTGAAAAGATAATAGCTGTTGGATTATGGAAGAGAGGCAAGTTTAATGGCGTTAAATGCAAAGGACATCGCTCATTTAATAAGTTGAAGTGGGGGAGTTACAATGTATTATGCTCACAGTGCTTTATAGTAGTTATGCTATTGAGAGTGAGCCGGAAAGTTAAGAACAAGATTTACATGCATACCATAACCTTTTAAGCCAGCCTGTTTTACAGTTGGCTTAGTGTAAGGGATCGTCAGCACTTCAAATTGTTTGAGTGCCTGACACCTAAAGTCACCCATTTAAAAATAATGAGTGACTTTTTTATATGTAGAAAAAATTAATCCTTAAATTAGCAAATTGAGTAGGTTAAAATGTCTGGGTGAGATCATTTTGAAATACAAACTGTTTATTTTAAATTTGTGATTAAACACAAAAACCCCGCAAACCCTTGAATAAACAAGGTTGCGGGGTTTAAGAAACAGAAACATTCTAACGTTAAAAAATTAACGAGAGAAGTGCTCAACTGTTTCTTAAACCCTTGTGCCTCTAAGAGCGAAGGGTACTTTTGAAAAGCGTTCCCCCAATTCTTCCCCAAAAACACCTAAAACAGGGGGGATTTCACCCATTTTTCATCGCTTCTGCAAACACGTCTGTAACCTTCTTTTTATCATCTTCAATAACGTGAGCATATGTTTCCCGAATGACTCTGGAGTGTTTCCAAGTCGTTCAGCAACCGTTGCCACATCTTCACCACTGTATAACAAATATAGATGCATGTGTATGTCTTAACTTATGAGGTTTAACTGCTGTGCCCATTTTTTCTGACAGATGTTTAAAAGCATAAAATAAACTATTATCGGCATAAGGAACTCTCGTCAGTCGTTTCAGTTATGATGGGAATGTACGTTCTTTTTTTATGTATTAAAATAGCTTCTTTTCATTTAAGAAGCTATATGTAAGACCATTTACTTTGCAAATGATGTGTTTCGAGCTTTCCAATCTTCTAACTTGATGAATACCCAGAAGCCATAGATGCCAATTGTTATTACCGTTAGAATCCACCACTTTATCCAATGACCAAATAATCCAATCGCTGAGCCATTGAATTTTAATCGACGACCCTCAACGACAGTATGATTAATTTTCCAACCATAAATCATTGTTATTGACCATGGATAACAAATGCCTAATGTAAATACAGTAACTAGTGTTCCTAAAATGCACCATCCGATAAATTGAAGTAATCCTCCATCAAAATAAGATGATTGACCCCTCCTGTTTTCTAGTTGTACCTCTTGAGTAATAATGTTTGTTGTCATTTCCAATCCTCCTTAATATGGTGTGATTTGACTCTTTATGTTAATGAGAATTAAATCCTGTGTTAATGGGAATTAAATGCCGTGTTAATGGGAATTAAATACTATGATAATCCAATTTGTGTTTTTTAACAATAACAATTTTGTATTAAAATAGCCCTTTACATTTAAGTTCTACCAGCTCTAGCGGTACGTTATGTAATAAAGCTATATCGTAAATGGTTTTTTGTTCATGGTAATCAAACAAACATTTAGCCGGTATTAAAAGATGTGGTGCAAAAGTGTTTGCTTCGATTTCTACTTTATCAACGGAGAAAAACGTATTTGTCCCATGAAAGGGGTGTTAAGTTTGGTATGTAATGTGGCATATCCCAATTCATGAGCGCAAACTACAAGTTGTTCATCAATACTTAAGGTACTATTAATAAAGATGAAAAATGAAACGGTAGATAAACAAATGTTAATGGTGGGCCCATTAACCAGCTAGATTACATTTAAAAATTTTTAAACTATAAAATGAAAAATGCTCTGCAAAATACATTAATAGTAAATTGCAGAGCTTCCATATTATTTAGTCACTAGAGACAAGCGCTGGGCAATTTCATTAGCAATTTTTTCACCATGGAAACGTCCATCTTCTATATAAACACGATTAGTAACACCACCGGTTACAACTCCAGATAGAAAAACGTTGTTAACATTCGATTCATATGACTCTGGATTAAAGTAAGGAACTAATGAAGAGGAGTCAGTTTGAATTCCAATACTTTGTAACAATGAAATATTAGGTTGGTATCCAATGAGGGAGAACACATAATCATTTTCAAGTGTAACTATTCCCTCAGGTGACATTATTCGAATGTTTGATTCATCAATGGAAGCGATACTGGAATTGGGGTAAAAGTTAATTCTTCCATTTTTAAGAAGGTTACGCATATCTAATAGCAATGATGGTTTAATTCCTTCTAAGACTGTCTCACCTCTATGTACAAGTGTAACATGGGCTCCGTTATGGTAAAGATCAATAGCAGCTTCAATTGCTGAATTTTTACCTCCTACAATTGTAACGTGTTGGTCATAATAGAGGTGACCTTCTTTATAGTAATGCGATACTTTCGATAAATTATCTCCGTCTACCCCTAGTTGTCTTGGTGTATCGAAAATACCAGTTGCAAAAACAATCGTCTTTGCTTCATAAGGGATAGAGTTACCATTACGATCTTCAGCGTGTACAGTAAAGGATTCTGCGTCCTTTGAAATAGAAATAACCTTTTGATAACATTTGATATTAATCTTTTGTCTTTCTGTTACAAGGCGATAATATTTTAATAATTCAGTTCGATTTGGGCGTACATCTTGAGAGACAAAAGGTATGTTACCAATTTCTAAACGATCTGATGTACTATAAAAAGTCATGTGTAATGGACAGTTGACAATAGAATTGACAATAGCCTCTTTCTCAATAATTACGTAGTTAAGTCCTTTTTCTTGAAGTGCAAGCCCCGTAGATAAGCCACATGGACCACCACCAATAATAACAACATCATACATACAATAAATTTCCTCCTTAAATTTTACCTATACAATTGATTAAGATCCTTTTTCTTTTAGGGATTCTAAAAGTAATGCTTTAAGAAAGTATAATTAGTACTCATTATCATGTGTGGACTAGTACCAATAAATACTAAGAAATTATAAACTAAATGTTGAAGTATGTCTTGTTTAATAAATATTTACATTAATCGATTGATGTACACAGAAATCTTAATAACCTAAATAATATTATTTATAAATAACAAAATAATACGTTTGAAAATTAACTTTATAATATGTATTAAAAGGCGCAAATGTATCATTTGTATCAAACGCATATAAAGATTTTTCTGAAGTTGAACAATTTGTGGAAGATTTAATAAAAAATCATACGACAATTAAAATCACTGGTAGGATTTCCTCTTCCTATGTTAATAACTGATAATTCTGGAGGAATTGTTTTGTTTGGAAATCCGGCATCTTCAAATGTTTTAGTAGCAACTGCCCTTCTATATGGCACTACACTAAACATACAAACGTTATCAACTGGAAGTGCAACAATAACAGTAGAGTATACTGATAGTAAAGGTATTACAGGAACTTATATAATCAATATGGTAATTAACTAAATCTTTGAACAGCCCCATTTATGGTGTGTTTTTTGCAATGTATTTTATATAGCCTTCCACTCAGTGGAAGGTTTTTTATATGAAAGTGGGTGAACTTCAATAATGGAAGGCATTGTCAGTATCTTTATGAGATAGGTCTATATAACTCAGGAGAATGTTTTAGAAATAATGTACACCTGTCCGTTAGTTATTTAAAGTTACTATTTTAAGTGAAAAAATCGTTCCCCCAATCGCTCCCCAAAATCAAAACAAAATAATCCGCAGGTTCTTATATAAACAAAAACCCCGCAAACCCTTGAATAAACAAGGTTGCGGGGTTTAAGAAACAGAAACATTCTAACGTTAAAAAATTAACGAGAGTAGTACTCTACGATGAATGCTTCGTTGATTTCAGCAGATAGTTCAGAACGTTCTGGAAGGCGAGTGAATGTACCTTCTTTTTTGTCTGCATCAAAAGTTAAGTAGTCAGGTACGAAGTTGTTTACTTCGATAGCTTCTGTTACTACAGCAAGGTTTTGAGATTTTTCACGAAGAGAAATCGTTTGACCTGGTTTAACGCTGAATGATGGAATATCAACGCGTTTGCCATCTACTAAGATATGACCGTGGTTTACTAATTGACGAGAACCACGACGAGTGCGAGCTAAACCTAAACGGTAAACTAAGTTGTCAAGGCGAGTTTCAAGAAGGATCATGAAGTTTTCACCATGAACACCTTTCATTTTACCAGCGCGGTCAAATAGAGTACGGAATTGACGTTCAGTCATACCATACATATGACGAAGTTTTTGTTTTTCTTGAAGTTGTAAACCGTATTCTGATAATTTTTTACGTTGGTTCGGGCCGTGTTGACCTGGTGCGTAAGGGCGTTTTTCGATTTCTTTACCAGTACCGCTTAGTGAGATACCAAGACGACGTGATAATTTCCAAGATGGACCTGTATAACGAGACATATTGTTGTCTCCTCCTTTAAATTTGGTTTTTTTGTTGTAAAACAATAACCAGTAGTACCCATTCTTATACGCATTTTATTTTCATGTATTTTCGCCTATGCAGCCGTTAGGTTACACAATACACCATCAATTTGTATCTGAGTGACTTTGAGAAGTAATACTCAGTAAAATTGAGGAATAAAATACAGTAATAAGCTCATACCACTGCTGCGTTTATTTTACACAAACTTCATTGTAACTGCTTAGAGCGTAGACGTCAATTATTAGTATTGCTTTTTTCAAAAAGGTCTATAGTAGGAATTTCCTTGAAAGTCATTTTACACTACTACGAAATGGTTAATGATACGGTATTAAATGTAAATTGTAAAAGTAAGGCAGAATTAAATAGTCAAAATGACACAAATTATGTATAATACATTATAAGTTAATAGTAATTGATTTGTACGTTATATAGAAAAGGTGATTTCATGACAGACCATTTACAAACGCTGAAATATATAAAATCTGATGTTTTGAGCATTTGGGTGAGTTCGAATGGAGGACTAATTGGTTTTAATGAGTATTTTTATTCATTTAAACAGTGTCTAAAGAAGCACTTGAAAATTGAAAATGCGGCATTTCTTAGCTTTGAAGGTAATAGTTTAATACCTGTGGAAGAATTAGCTAATTTGACGATTGAAACAAAACTAAATGCTGTGTCATGGCTAATGATAGAAGCTAGCTTTTACCAACAGAAAGTGGTGAAGCTTCCTTATATATTAAAAGAAAAACCAGCCTATAATATGATGACAGATATGGTGCTTTTCCAGGCGGAGGGCAAGAATCCTATTGGTGTGTTGCTTGTAGAAGCCACTGATACTTGGACGGACTTTATGACTTCGGATTATGGTGAAGAGTGTGTAGAAACGCTTACGAAAGTTTTACAACTACTGATTGAAAACCTAGAAGTAAAATTGAATGAAGACCAATATAGAAAACTTTATAATATGACGGACTTATTTCATTCAACAATGGATATTGATTTGATTTTAGAAAACGTTTTAAAAAATATTCGTGATAATTTCCCGGAATTTAATGTGGAGCTTATTTTATCCAACGATCAAGATCGCCATACGACAATCGATATAAAGCTTTTTGATTACTTATCGGAAAGACCTGCTACAATTGAAGCTTTTGTATCAGGTGAGTTGACAACTGAACTAGCTGGAGACTTAAATTGTCGATTATTAAACGCTCCTATAAAAGGGAGACAAGCCATTTATGGGATTTTACAAGTTAATGCACCAACCACATACCTTTTTTCAGCAACTGAAAAAGATTTTGTGCGCATGCTCGCACAAGCATCTGGCAATGCACTAGAAAATGCCAAATTATATCATCAATCGCATCGCCTCGTAAGTGACTTGCAACTTATCAATGAAACATCGCATCGATTAAATATGCGAATTGATATTAATGAAATGTTACTTTTCCTACAAAAACAATTAATGAAGTCTTTCCAACCAATGGAAGTTTGTTTCGCTTTTAAAGATAATGCTACTTACGTAGTGAAAGATGCTAGTACATCCTTATTTAAATCAGACGAAGGCAAGACTTATATAAATCATGTTGAACAACATTTTGAGCATACAAATGATCCACTGTTTATTGCCGATTTTAGCAGGTTAACCCCAAATCAAATAGAATATCGTTCAATTATGGCGATTCCTATCTTAATGGAGGAAAAAATTAATGGCTTTAGTATCGTATTACACAAAGAGCCGTATTTCTTTTCATTTGATAGTTTTAAGCTAATGCAATCTTTAATTCATCATTCTTCATTAGCTATAGCAAACTCTATTTTACGAAATCAGCTACAAGAAATGGTTGATCGAGATCATTTAACAAAATTATATGCACGTAGTTATTTAGACCAATTTGTAGAAAAATCATTGAAAACAGACCAATCAGGAATGTTCTTACTGATTGATATTGATAATTTTAAACGCATCAATGATACCTATGGTCATCAAATAGGTGATAAAATTCTCGTGCAGATTGCCGTGCAATTAGAGGAAACAATAGGTGCCAATGGAATTTGTGCTCGCTGGGGTGGAGAGGAAATGTCGGTGTATGTGCCTAATGTTGATGAGCAAGAAGCTATCGAGCTAGCATCAACAATAGTAGAAGTAATTCCGAATGCAACAGATCCTCAAGTCACAATTTCAGCAGGTCTTATTACATGGGATCAATTCTATAGACCAGCCTTTCAATCGGTTTTCCTACATGCTGACACAGCTTTATATGAAGCGAAAAACAATGGGAAAAATAGATTCTGTATTCATGATCGAACGTTACAAACAAATGCATAAACTATGTTTTACAATAAATTTGCCCCGAAATGATATATTTATAATCCATTTCAGGGCATTTTTTAGTGGCTGCTTGCGGACGTCTCTTAAATATGAAGCAGCAATGTTTTTACAAAATGTTCTAAGCCGATTTGATCATCAGCGGAAAAGCGATTTTTGATGGGACTATCAATATCAAGCACGCCAATTACCTTGTTTTGTTGAATTAGAGGAATGACAATTTCAGATTGAGAGGCAGCATCGCATGCAATATGCCCTGGAAATGCGTGAACATCATCTACGACAAGCGTTTCTTTTTTAGACACAGCAGATCCACAAACACCGCGCCCAACTGGAATTCTCACGCATGCAGGTAAGCCTTGAAATGGCCCTAATACTAGCTCTTCCTCTTGTAATATGTAAAAGCCAACCCAGTTAATGTCAGGGAGGAATTGATTTAGCAATGCAGACGCGTTGCTTAAATTAGCAATACGATCTGTTTCTCCAGTGAGTAGTGCATCTAATTGCTTTGCTAATGTATTGTATTGATCGACGATGGATCCTTCATAATTAATTTGTGTAAACATAATAGCACCTCGTTTAAAAGTTATATAATTGGAAATAAAGTTTTATAATGCTGATGTAGATCAACAGCGGTATGCGCATCAGAACCGAAAACGACAGGTAATCCGATCGTTTTACTATAATCGATAAAGGGAAATGGTGGATAAGGCTCTTGACAGTATGTTTTACTTAAACCAGCACTATTTAAATCTAACTCATATCCTTTTTGTTGCATAGTAGTTAATACTTCTTGAATGCGGATAGTATCATCAATTTTTGTATTATGGGCTAGTTGAAACTTATGAACAAGAGTGGGATGTCCGATGCGTTTCGGTTTGTATTGACCTAAATCTGCTTCTATAGATTGTAGGATAGTATCATAATATAAGTGATAAACTTGTTCAATAGCACCTACCTTTTTAGCAAAAGCTAGAAAATTTTCAGCAGAAAAATCAATGCATTCATATATGTTTTGCCATTGTAAAAAATGCACAGATAAAATCGAGTCATCTAAAAAATGCCCATATGTATCAAGGAAGTTACGCGTCTCTTGCTCAAAGCCTTGAATATAGTCTATCTCTAAACCAATACGAATGCGAATATGTTGTGCGTATTGCTTTTGGAGTTGCTGTAAGTCCTCAAAATACGGCATTAAAAAATCTGGTTGCATTCCACTATCCTGTTCGGGTGTAGGGTCGCTAAAATTTGAGGGCAATGGTGCATGTTCTGTAAATGTAATATCCGTAAAGTTTTCAGCAATAGCTTTTTCAATATATTGTGTAAATGAATCAGATGTCCCATGTGGGCAATAGGGGCTATGGATATGGCCGTCTCTTTTCATACATATTACACTCCTTTAACTAGTAAAATGATAATTACATATTTAAGCTCTATGTTCAATGACATAGGCGGAACTGTCAATATGTAGGTCGTGAATACACTTTTCTGAAAATCACTCAAATTTTAGTACAAAAGGCGAAAACATAGTATATAATGTATACAACTAGCCAATTCGTTTATTGTAGAATAGGAGGCTTACGATGGAGTATATCATCATTCCAATTATCCTACTATTAATTTTAGCCATAGTAGGATTAATGATGCGAAGAAAACATACAACAATCATTTCACAACTTGAAAATGAAAAATTACAAATACAAAACAATCCCATAAATGAGGAAATTTCCAAAGTTAAATCTTTAAACATGAATGGTGAAACAGAGGAAATGTTTGAACGGTGGCGTAATAGTTGGGATGAAGTCATCGATGTACATATGACAAAAATTGATTCGCTTCTATTCGACGCTGAAGATCAAATCAATCGTCTTCGTTTTAAAAAAGCAACGTTGATAGAACGTGAAATAGAAGATTATATTCTTAAGTGTGAAAAAGATAAAAATAAAATCTTAGAAGAACTTAATGAATTAATTGGCAGCGAAGAAAAAAACCGTATTGAAATTGAACAGCTTAAAGAATATTATCGATCAGCACGTAAAACATTGCTTGCGCATCAACACTCATTTGGGGTAGCTTTACCAGCACTTGAACAAAAATTAGAAGTGTTTATTCAAAAATTTGAGGAATTTGATGTACTTACTAGCGAAGGGAATTATATGCAGGCGCGTGAAATTGTCATTAGCTTGAATCAAGAATCACAGCAGACATTTGAATACATCAATGATGTTCCAACTATTTTGACGGAACTACAAGTAAAGTTACCAGGTGCGGTTCAAGAATTGCGCAATGGTCAACGTGAAATGGAAGAACAATCATACTACTTGCATCATTTAGAACTAACAGAAGCGTTGGACAAACTGGAAGTTGAATTTGCTACGTTAAAAGGTGAACTTGCGGAGCTGAATTTAACAGTTGTTAAACCTCGTGTTGCTGAAATAAATGAAGAAATTGACCGTTTCTATGATTTACTTGAAAAAGAAGTAATTGCTAAAAATTATGTAGACCAAAATTGTGAGCGATTATTAGGATCCATTACTAACGTTATTAGTTCAACTCGATTAGTAAGTGATGAAGCAACATTTGTTCAGCAAAGTTACCATTTGAATGAAAAAGATGCTGAGATTCCAAAGGCTGCTTTAAAACAGTTAGAAGCACTCCAACGCCGATATGATTTATTGGCAATGCGTGTTTCGGAGGAAAAATCGGCTTATTCAAGTCTACAAGAGGAATTAATTGAAATTAGCGAAGAGCTTGAGCGTATCCATGAAGAGCAAGGGCATTTATCAAATACAATGAAAAAGCTTCGCATTGATGAAAATAAAGCTCGTACACAAGTGGAAAACTTGAAAAAAACACTACAAGAAACAGATCGTCTGTTAAATAAGGCGAATATTCCTGGTATTCCAGAAGAGATGGATGCTCGTTTAGATGAGGCTGCTGAGCATATTTATATTGTCATGCAAAGTCTACAAGAAGTTCCACTCAACATGGGAACAATCCATAATAACTTGAATGCAGCGACTCTTTGTGTTGAGGATGTGCATTCGAAGGCACATGAATTGATTGAGAATGTCATGCTTATCGAGCGTATTATTCAATATGGCAACCGTCACCGTGCAACGAATCCAAAATTAAATGCTCGTTTAAAAGAAGCGGAACAAGCATTCCATCAATACCGTTATGCGAAGGCTTTAGAAGAAGCTGGGACTGCGGTAGAGGAAATGGAGCCAGGTGCATTAAAGCGTATAGAAGCAATTGTTGCAGAAGAGACGCTAACAAAGTCTTAAGTAGTTCGAAGTTAATAAAAGAAAATAAACAAAAGAGAAAGCTACCTAAAAAGTGACGTAATGAACTTTTTAGGTAGCTATTTTATTTATTGCTACTAACGTTAGCCTTAGCTTAAATGGTCAAAAAAAGTAAATTTATTCGTGCAATTCTATGGTCAAAATAAATTAAAATGGGTAGTTATTTTCATTATATAGGTCATCAAAATGAGACGATAAATGACTAAATCAGAATAATTAGTAGTCAATCGCGACAGATTGCGTTATGATAAATACCGTTAAATCAACGTTTTGAAAGTGTGTGAAAAATAATGAAAGTTAATACAATTTATCTTGATAATAGTGCTACAACAAAGCCTTATAAAGAAGTAATGCAGACGTTTATGGCAGTGAATGAACAGTATTATGCGAACCCTGCATCGATTCATGCCATGGGTGTAGAATCAAATGAATTATTAATGCGTGCGCGTGAGCAAGTAGCAGATATTTTGAAGACTGAAGCAAAAAATGTGCTATTTACTTCAGGTGGTACCGAATCAAATAACACGGCAATTATTGGTTTAGCACGTGGCAACACACATAAGGGTAAACATATTTTAACTACGGATATAGAGCATCCTTCTGTGTTAGAATCAGTCAAACAGCTTGAAAAAGAAGGCTTTGAAATAGAGTATCTACATGTAAATGCACAAGGTGTAATTTCATTGGATGAGCTAAAGGCAAAAATACGCAAAGATACTATTTTAGTTAGTATGATGCATGTAAATAATGAAATGGGTGCTATTCAGCCTATTTTTGAAGCTGCTACAATCGTCCATGCAGAAAGTCGAGCGGCATTTCATGTCGATGCAGTACAAAGCTTTGGAAAATTACCTTTAACATTTAACGGTGAGGAAGGTCCTGATTGTATTACAATATCTGGACATAAAATTCATGGATTTAAAGGCTCAGGTGTCTTAGCATTCCGAAAAAAAATGCAATGGCAGCCATATGCTTTAGGCGGAGGACAGGAATTTGGTTTACGTAGTGGCACAGTTGCTGTTCCGCAAGCAGTAGCACTGTCGAAAGCAGCTCGTATTGCAGTAGAAACAATGAATGAACGCGCGGAAAAATACCGTAAATGGCAGCGGGAAATCCGTGCTGAGCTAGAGCAATTTGGTGAGGTTGTGCATATTTTATCTACCCCAGAGAGTGCAGCTCATATTTTATCATTTAGTGTTCGTGATTTAAAAGGTGAGGTAATTATAAATGCCTTACAAAAATATGGTGTCATTGTTTCTACATCAAGTGCTTGTTCGTCAAAGCAAACAAAAACTAGCCATGTTGTAGAAGCATTAAATATTGATGAACATTTTAAAAAGGGTGTTATTCGTGTGAGTTTTGGTGCACATGTAACATCTGAAGATATAGCACAATTTATACTAGCTATCAAAAAAGTATTGATGGAACTAAAAGGAGAACTTTTATTATGATTTGGAAAGAAATATTAATTCGTTATGGCGAACTATCTACAAAAGGACGCAACAAGATGGATTTTATCCGTCGTTTACGTGAGAATATTCGCTATGCGTTTGCAGATTTAGGGCATTTACACATTCGTACAGAACGTGATCGTATGTTTATCGCCATTCAAGATGAGGCACAAATGAAAGTCTTAGTAGAAGGATTACCGAAAATTTTTGGGATTCAATCATTTAGTCCTGTTGCTGCTTGTGACAAAGATATGGATGCCATGAAACAGCTTGCGATTACGATTATGGATACATTTAAGCATGAACAATTAACTTTTAAAGTTGAAGTTAAACGTACAGATAAAACATTCCCATTAGATTCTCATGGTATTCAGCGTGAAATTGGCGGTCATGTTTTACCTCAATATCAAAATTTATCTGTAAAAGTGAAACATCCAGATGTAGAGCTACGAGTGGAAGTGCGCCACGATTCAACTTATATGATGGCGCAAGTTATTCCTGGCGCAGGTGGTATGCCTGTTGGTTCTAATGGAAAATCATTATTAATGCTTTCAGGTGGGATTGATAGTCCTGTTGCAGGCTATTTAATGATGAAACGTGGTGTACGTTTAGAGGCAATTCATTTCTTTAGCCCACCATATACAAGTCAAAATTCATTAGAAAAAGTAAAAGTGCTAGCAAATGAGCTAACAAAATTCGGCGCAAGTATTCGATTACATGTTATTCCGTTTACAGAAATCCAAGTGCTTATTAAAGAAAAAGTGCCATCTAATGTGTCTATGACTACAACACGTCGTATGATGTTAAAAGTTGCAGATAAAGTACGTGAAGAAATTAACGCACTTGCTATAGTAACAGGTGAAAGTCTTGGACAAGTAGCAAGTCAGACGCTTGAAAGTTTGACTGCTATTAACGCTGTAACGAATACACCGATTTTACGTCCGCTTATATCGAATGATAAATTAGACATTATTGAAATTGCGGAGAAGATCGGCACATATGAAACGTCGATTCAGCCATTTGAAGATTGCTGTACAATTTTCACACCTGCTAGTCCGAAAACGAAACCAAAGCTTGAAAAAGTAGAGCATTATGAAAGCTTTTCTGATTTCGATGACCTAATTGAACGTGCTGTGAAAAACCGTGAAGTTTACATTTTCCCGAAAAAAGAGCAGCCTACAGATAAATTTGCAAATCTTTTATAAAAAAATTACGGGCGTAACAAATAAATTCATCGTTGTTTTGTATTTATTTAAAAACGCCATTTAATAAGAAGGAAACCGTCTCAAAAACGTATTTGGGGCGGTTCTTTTTTTTATTTTCTAGTCAATTTCCTTTAGAGTTACATTTTACCTTTATTTTTTTCGTATTAAAAAACAAATATCGCACATTCTATAATCACAAGGAGGTGAGACAGACATGACAAACAACAATGGTAGTTCAAACAAGCTTGCAGTACCTGGTGTACAACAAGCACTTGATCAAATGAAATACGAAATTGCACAAGAATTTGGTGTTCAATTAGGAGCTGACGCTTCAGCTCGTGCTAACGGTTCCGTTGGTGGTGAAATCACTAAACGTCTTGTACAAATGGCAGAATCTCAATTAAAAGGTATGCCAAAAAACCAATAATTGCAGAATAAGTAATTATTGAACTTAAAACCAGTGACCGTAAAAGGCACTGGTTTTAGTTTGTTTAAATTTAGTTTTTTTATGCCACACGATTACGCGCATACATATAACAAAGCTATAAATACAATGATTTGAAAGTTGAAGCCGTTTTTTGAATGTCATTACTTTCGCAAAGAGCAGAAATAACAGCGACACCATCTGCACCTGCTTTAATAATAGCAGGTGCATTCTGGCAGTCAATGCCACCAATTGCGACAATCGGCAACAGCGGATACATGCTACGTGCTTGATGTAAAAATTCCGTTCCACAAGGTGGTTTGGCATCGTTTTTAGATGTGGTTGCATAAATAGGACCAATACCTATATAATCTGCTCCGTATTTTAAAGCAACTTGCAATTCAGTAGCTGTATGAACAGAAACACCAAGTATCCTTTGTCCAATTTTTTGTCGTACTAGTGAGACGGGATAATCATCTTGACCTATGTGAATACCATCTGCATTAAGCTTTAGGGCAAGGTCGATATCATCATTGACGATAAAGGGAACGTTATATTTCCTGCATAGATTTTGGCATTGACGTGCAAAATGCTCGTATTGCTCATTCGTCAAAGCATGTTGTCCTTTTTCACGAAATTGAAACATCGTAATACCTGCTTGCAATGCAGCCTCAAGTATTTCTAAAGGTTGTCTATTTTTCACATTCGCTGTGCCCATTATAAAATAAAGCTGTAAGTCACTACGTTTCATGTATGGTCACCTCGCAAGTATCATGAAATTTTTTGTAAGCAAAATGATTCGTTGGTCCATTGCCATTTCCAAGCGATAAATCATGGCTAATGGCTAGTTGAATAAATTTTTTCGCTTCAATAATCGCTTGTTTTAAAGGCATTTTCTGACCAATAAAAGCGGTTAATGCAGCAGAAAATGTACAGCCCGTTCCATGCGTGTTTTTCGTTGCAATTCGAGTAGATTGCATTGAAAATGTTTCGCCATCTTCAAAAAATACATAATCTGTTGCAAAATGATCGTCATGTAAATGTCCGCCTTTGATAATGACACATTGAACACCTAATTTTAATAATGATTGAGCAGCTTGCTGAATGTCTGATAAATTGTGTATTTTTCTAGCAGTCAGTGTCTCTGCTTCTGGGATATTAGGTGTTACGATTGTCGCAAGAGGTAATAAATCTTTTTTTAATGCCTCAACTGCTTCTTGTTGTAATAAGTTTTCGCCACCTTTGGCAATCATTACAGGATCAACAATAAGCGGAATATTTAACTTAGACATAGCTCGTGCAATTGTGTGAATTATATCAGAGGAAAAAAGCATACCTGTTTTTATTGCACTAATTGAAAAATCATCTAGAAGTGAATGAAGTTGTTTATTTACAAAAGCTTGTTCAATTGGAAGTACACCGTTCACTCCTAATGTGTTTTGTGCTGTTAAAGCAGTAATAACGGATGTCCCGAATACGTCTAATTCCTGAAATGTTTTTAAATCAGCTTGGATACCAGCGCCACCACCACTATCTGAGCCGGCTATTGTCGTTACAATATGCATTATTTTTCACCGCCTTTCGATAAACGGTGTAATTCATTTAAGACCGACAGTGCAAAATCACCGTTATATGGCGCAGATGAAGCGGCATGTTCAGCCACTTTTTTATAGCACGTTAATGTATTGCACAACTGAGAAAATGGCTCATTGCCTGCAATATAAGCTGCACAGCAAATGGCACTTAACAAACAACCAGTTCCTGTAACTTCTGTCATTCGAGCATGTCCACCAATAATCCATTGGGAGTGCTCTCCGTCAGTTATAAAATCTTTTTCACCAGTTACAATAACGATACAATTATATTTTTTAGAAATTTCTTTTGCTTTATCTTCAACAGATATTGAACCGCTGCCACTATCTACTCCTTTTTGTTGCCAATGAACATCAGCAATAGCGGCAAGCTCACCGATATTACAACGAATAACAGCAAAATGAACGGCTTCTAATAATTGCTGTACCACTTGTTTACGTAAATTTGTTGCTCCAACACCAACTGGATCCAAAATAATCGGTACACCTAGCGCATTTGCCTTTTTTCCAGCAAGTAACATCGATTCTTTTGTACGGGTAGTAAGCGTGCCAATATTAATCAATAAGGCTGATGCAATCGATACCATCTCCTCAACTTCCAGAGATTCATCTGCCATTACAGGCGAAGCGCCAATTGCTAATAAGCCGTTTGCTTGAAAATTTGCTACAACATAATTTGTAATACAATGAATGAGTGGCTGTTTTTTACGAATAGTTTGAAAAATCATCGTAGTCCTCCTTTTTTGGACGGACGTAAGCATGCAAAAAAGCTCTTTTTTTCGTGCGAAATATACACGTAAAAAGAGCTTATCATCAATAATAAGATGTGTGTTGCTCCCTACGTCAGTATTAACTAACAGGTTCAAAGGGTCAGGTTTTACCTTCTCAACTCGCTATGAGTCCCCCCGCAATCATGAAGTTTTTAGTTGTCCAAAATGTAACATACCTATCCACAGTATTCAATAGCATTTTATCATTAACTGGAAAGCAGTGACTGATGCCATATAATAAACCATGATAATTGTCATGACTTTCTTAAAATAAGGTTCATCCATTGAAAATCATAAAAAATGAGTTTTATAATAAACCTAGCAATAAGGAGGCAGTTATTATGAAAAGACAGGATTTAATCGCACCAGAATGGTATAACATTGTTGAGGAGATTGAGAAATATGCTCAAGACCCTACTAAAAATGCATTAATTGTTTATAATGATCATGAAGAAATTCAACACATTACATATGCAACTTTACTTGAAAAAGCAAATCAGGCGGCCCATGTATTTACTACGCAGGGACTAAAAAAAGGCGATGTGCTTTTAGTTATGGTTCCAAGATCTGTCGAGGCATATATCGTCTACATAGCGGCATTGAAAGCGGGCTTAACGATTATCCCTAGTTCAGAAATGTTGCGTACAAAGGATATCGAATATCGAATTACACATGCAAATGCAAAAGGAATAATTGCCTACGAGCCATATATTGAGCAATTTGACGAAGTAAAAAACTTAAAGGGTATTATGCAATATGTTATTGGTCATGCTCATGCACCATGGCAACCGTTGCTTGAAAAAATGGAGGAGCACCCTACAGACTATACGAATCCTACACCGACAAAAAGTACAGACAATGCATTTTTAGCCTATACAAGTGGGACAACTGGCAATCCTAAGGCAGCTGTTCATACACATAGCTGGGGTTATGCTCATTTACGGACAACAGCACCGAATTGGTTAGGTGTTCAAGAAAATGATATAGTATGGGCTACTGCTGCACCCGGCTGGCAAAAATGGATTTGGAGTCCATTCCTAGCAACTTTAGGCAGTGGTGCTACAGCCTTTGTTTATAAAGGTAAATTTAATGCATCAACTTATTTGTCATTGCTTGAAAAATTTAAAGTAAATGTATTATGTTGTACACCGACAGAGTATCGTTTTATGGCAGCACTCAATAATTTACAGGACTATAATTTAAGCGAGATTCGCCAAGCTGTATCAGCAGGTGAACCACTGAATAGTGAAGTAGTAAAAGTGTTCTCCGAAACGTTTGATATACAAGTTCGAGATGGTTACGGGCAAACGGAAAATACATTACTTGTTGGGACAATGGTTGGCATGGAAGCGCGCGTCGGCTCAATGGGTAAACCGACACCAGGAAATACAGTAGAAATAATCGATGACCTAGGACATCCTGTATCGGAAGGTGTTGTTGGGGATATCGCAGTGCATCGTGAAACACCTGCACTCTTTAAAAAATATTTCCAAGATCCTGAACGCACAAACCTACAATTCCGCGGAGAATGGTATATAACCGGCGACCGTGCATATAAAGATGCTGATGGCTATTTTTGGTTTGAGGGCCGCGGAGATGATGTCATTATTTCTTCAGGCTATACAATAGGGCCATTTGAAGTAGAAGATGCATTAATGAAACATCCTACAGTAAAGGAAGCGGCTGTTGTTGCTAGTCCAGATGAAGTAAGAGGAAATATTGTTAAGGCATTTATAGTCCTTCGTGAAGATGAGACTGGGGATGATACACTTATTAAAAAGTTACAAAACCATGTGAAATTATTGACTGCACCTTATAAATATCCACGTGCGATTGAATTTGTAGAAGTGTTACCGAAGACTGCCTCTGGTAAAATCCGTCGTGTCGAATTACGACAACAAGAAAAAGCGCATTACACACATCAATAAATATTTCCTAGGAAATAAAGTCGGAAAATCAAAGTTCATGTTTTTTTATGAACTTTTGATTTTTTGTTGTAGCCCCATTTATTTATAGTAAAATAATAAACAACCGAACATTTTTACATAAAAATTACGTAAAAGTGAAACGTTTTGGATATTTAGACGTATAACGTGTTGAGGAGGCGTTTGTATGAATGTGAAAAGGTGGATAGCCTTGGCTATTGCAGCTGTGTTGTTAGTATTTTCTTTAGGGATTAATACGATTTTTGCAATATTTAAATCAGACTTTTTTAGTAATTTTGACAGCATTGTCGCTGGAAATAATTTAGATGTTTATGAAACGGTTATTGAAGGTGAAGATTATAGTAAGCGTATTGCCTATTTAAAAGTTGATGGAACGATTCAAGATGTTGGATCGAACACATTATGGCAAACCGTTGCTTATGATCACCAGTTTTTCTTAAATCAGTTGGACAATATTTTAAATGATGATTCAGTACAAGGTATTGTTCTTAGTGTTAATTCACCAGGTGGTGGTGTAAAGGAATCGGCAGAAATTTATAAAAAACTGTTACAAATTAAAGAGGAACGTCAAATTCCAATTTATGTGTCAATGGATTCGATGGCAGCATCAGGTGGCTACTACATTTCAGCACCAGCAGATAAAATTTATGCACACCGTGATACGATTACAGGTTCAATTGGTGTAATTATGCAATCTATTAATTATCAGGAACTTGCAGAAAAAGTTGGCGTGAAATTTGAGACGTTTAAATCTGGGCAACATAAAGACATGCTGAGTCCAACGCGTGAAATTACAGCAGAAGAACGCGCTATGATGCAAGATATGATTAACGAATCATATGAAGAGTTCGTTGATATTGTTGAACAAGGGCGTAATATGTCTGAAGCTGACGTGAAAAAAGTGGCGGATGGTCGAATTCTTGGTGGTACAAAGGCACTTGAAGCAGGCTTAATCGATGAAATTGGTGACGAGCAAGCAGCTATTGCAGCTTTACGCCAAGATTACGATTTAGAGGATGCAGTTTTATTTGAATACAGCTATGATCAAGGTGGCCTACCGTCATTAATTGGTATGAAAGTAAGCTCTCTTTTTGGTCCATCGGCTGAAGAAAAAATGCTAATGAAAATTATGACAGAATACAAGGCACCTAAAATGATGTACTTATATGGTGAATACTAAGGAGGGCATACCATGACAAACAATGAATTCGTTTTGCAAGGGACACCCTCGATACAACAAGAACTGTTAGATAAGCCAACGACACCAATAGTGACTACAACTTATGAATTGAAGACAGCAGGATTTTGGGTGCGCTTTTGGGCATTTGTCTTAGATGGATTAATTATTTCAGCTGTTGTTGGCATCGTTGTCAATCCGATATTTTACTTAATGGACTGGTCGCTATCGGATTCGGTCTGGTATGCACCTATCTCAATAATTTCAGCTATTCTCTATTATTGTTACTTTGTACTAATGACGAAATTTTTTGGGCAAACGTTAGGGAAAATGGCTTTCGGGCTACGCGTTATCTCACTAGAGCATGACAAACTTACATGGTCAGATGTGCTGTTCAGAGAATGGATTGGTCGTTTAATTAGTAACATCATTATGCCACTTTATATTTTTGTGGCGATTTTACCTGACAACCAAGGCATCCATGATTATTTTGCAGATACGACGGTTGTCCATGAAAAAGTATACGTAGCGAAAGAAACAGCACAACCAACTATGCCAATTCAGGAAACAGAAAAAGAGCAAGAGCCTGAAAAGGTAGAGGATAAATTGGAAGAATCCTGAGCAGGGAAAGACTTGAATTTTTAAAAAGGGATAAAGTAGTTCATAAATTTCTATTATGTAAAATAGTTGATGGTAGCGAAGGCGGTGACTCCTGCGGGAACAGCACAAAACGTTAGATGCAACAGGTGGCGCGATTAGCGACGGTTGCGGCTTACATTGTGCCCGCGGAAAGCACCGCCATAGCGAACATTACTGACTAGAAAAGTGTTAGATTGATTTCAGTCATTCTAACATTTTTTCTTTTGGAATTTGAAATGCGAAATAGGTAGCATAGTGCAACATTCACAAAGTTTGCACTATAATAAGCTGTCCTAGTTGCAATTAATTCCCTACATTTAGTAAGATTATGTACATATGATGATTAGGAGGCGTTTTCATGGCACAAATTACATTTAAAAAAGGTCCAGTAACACTAATAGGTAACGAAGTAAAGGTTGGAGACCAAGCACCGAATTTCACAGTATTAGCAAATGATTTATCACCTGTTTCTTTAACGGATTCAGAAGGTAAAATTCGTTTGTTTAGTGTTGTTCCGTCATTAGATACAGGTGTATGTGATGCACAAACACGTCGTTTTAATGAAGAAGCTGCAAATTTAGGAGATAACGTAGTTATTTATACAGTATCTGTTGACCTGCCATTTGCTCAAAAACGTTGGTGCGGTGCTGCAGGAATTGATGCAGTTCAAACAGTTTCAGATCATCGCGATCTTTCATTCGGTGAAGCATATGGTGTATATATTAAAGAATTACGTCTTCTAGCACGTGCAGTATTTGTGGTAGATGCAGCTGGAAAAGTGACTTATGTCGAGTATGTACCTGAGGCTACAGATCATCCAAACTATGAAGCAGCAATTGCAGCAGTTAAAGCACTAGCATAATTTGCTTCTTTTAGGCTAAGATAATACTAGACAAAAGGGCTGTGACAGAGTTTGTCACGGCTCTTTTCTGCGTGAAAGGAAGTTATGTATGGAAAAGATTGAAAAACTATTTGGGATGCTAAATGAGCATGCAGAAAAAATAGAAAAAGAGCAGGATACGACTTTATTAGAGGGTGTACTTGATGGACTAGAGGCTTGGCTTGATGGGGATGTAGATTTCTCACAGCAAGGTGCAACGAAAGAAGACGTACGCAAGTCCATTCAAATTGCTATTTTAAAAGGTATGCGAAAAGGTTCCCAGCCAAATCATCAAATGACGCCAGATACTCTTGGTCTATTAGTTGGCTATTTCGTAGAACAAATTTTTGCGGATCAATTAGCAAAAGAAAAACTAACAATGTTGGACCCAGCAGTTGGCACTGGTAACTTACTGTTAACTGTTATGAATTTACTCGATGGAAAAATAGAGGCATCTGGTGTGGAAGTTGATGAGTTACTTATCCGATTAGCCGCAGCAACAGCAGATTTAACAGAGCAACCAGTTTCTTTATATCGACAGGATGCTTTGCAAGACCTATTAGTAGATCCTGTAGATGCTATTGTTTGTGATTTACCAGTCGGTTACTATCCGAATGAGGAAGTGGCGTTAGATTATGAGCTTTGTGCATCTGAGGGCATGAGCTATGCACATCATTTATTTATTGAGCAGTCTGTCAATTATACGAAGGATGGGGGATATTTATTTTTCCTAGCTCCGACGCATCTATTTGAATCCGAACAGTCTAAGCAACTGCATAAGTACATTCAAAAGCATGCTTGGATTCAAGCAATAATTCAATTGCCAGATACGATGTTTGCTAATAAATCACTTGAAAAAAGTATTGTTATTTTACAAAAACAAGGGGAAGCTTTTAAAGCTCCGAAAGAAGTATTGTTGGCGAAAGTACCAAATATGCAAAATAAACAAGCTCTTGCGATGTTCTTTGAAAAAGTGAAAATGTGGCAAGAAGGAAAATAATAAAAAAGGTATCCATATTTGGATACCTTTTTATGTATTGCTTATTAAGCTTCTGGTGTACGGATAACAAGTACGTCACAATTAGCTGAACGTACGATTGCTTCTGAAACTGAACCGATTAGGAAGCGTTCTACTGCATTTAAACCAGTAGCACCACAAATAATTAAATCTGCATCTACGATTTTAGAAAGCTCTTTTGTAATAATATTTTTAGGAGATCCATACTCAATTATTAGGTTTACGTTTGCTAAGCCTTCATCTTCAGCTTGTTTTTTGTAACCATTTAATAATTCTTCTGAGAAAGCTTGTGCACGTTCTGCAATTGAACGGTCATAAGCTTCAATAGCAGCGAATGAACGCGTATCAATTACGTTTACTAGGTTTAATACAGCACCTTCGTTACGTTTCGCAACATCGATTGATTTACGAAAAGCGTACTCCGCTTCTTTAGAACCGTCTACTGCAACTACAATGCTTTTATAATGATTAGCCATTTGTATTACCTCCCTATTTGTATAATGTAATTATACCAAATCATTTTCTAAAGGAAATACTTTCCGGAGAAAATTTGTGAATAAGTAAAGGCGTTTACTATGAAATACCTCGTTTCACTTAATTAGTATTAATATTTAGTATTTTAAAAATGTTACGAATTTAATTAGTATTTGCTTTAATTAAAGCATTTTTTTCACTTGTTTGGTAAGATGGAAGTGCAAGGGGGTCATCATCTACGAGGAATCGTATTTTGGTGAAGTATTGCTTAGTTCATAGGTTATGAAAGGGGATTGGAAATATGAAGATTGGTATTCCAAAAGAAATTAAAAACAACGAAAATCGCGTAGCAATGACACCAGCAGGGGTTGTCTCATTAACGCATGCTGGCCACGAAGTGTATATTGAAGCAGGGGCTGGTATAGGTTCAAGCTTTACAGATGCAGATTACGCGGCAGCAGGTGCACATATTGTTGCATCAGCAAAGGAAGCATGGGCTCAAGAAATGATTTTAAAAGTAAAAGAACCCGTAGCATCGGAATACGATTACTTTTATGAAGGACAAATCTTATTTACCTACTTACATTTAGCGCCGGAGCGTGAGTTAACGCAGGCATTAATAGATAAAAAGGTTGTAGGTATTGCCTATGAAACAGTACAACTTGCAAATGGCTCTTTACCTTTATTAACGCCAATGAGTGAAGTTGCAGGTAAAATGGCAACTCAAATTGGTGCGCAATATTTAGAGAAAAATCATGGTGGTAAAGGTATTTTATTAGGTGGCGTATCTGGTGTACAACGCGGAAAAGTAACTGTTATTGGTGGCGGAATTGCTGGCACAAATGCTGCGAAAATCGCTGTTGGTATGGGAGCGGATGTAACGGTTATTGATTTAAGTCCGGAACGTCTACGTCAATTAGAAGACATGTTTGGTCGCGATGTACAAACGCTAATATCTAACCCTTATAATATTGCAGAATCAGTGAAAAGCTCAGATTTAGTTGTAGGGGCTGTTCTGATTCCTGGCGCTAAAGCACCAAAGCTAGTATCGGAAGAAATGATTCAATCGATGCAACCAGGCTCTGTTGTCGTGGATATTGCCATTGACCAAGGTGGGATTTTTGCGTCATCTGATCGCGTTACAACACACGATGATCCAACATATATTAAGCATGGGGTTGTACATTATGCTGTTGCCAATATGCCAGGTGCTGTACCACGTACGTCAACGATTGCTTTAACAAATAATACAATTCCATATGCGCTACAAATAGCAAACAAAGGCTATAAGCAAGCATGTATTGACAATCCTGCATTGAAAAAGGGTGTTAATGCATTAGAAGGGCATATTACTTATAAAGCAGTAGCAGAAGCACAAGACTTGCCATATGTAAATGTTGATGAATTAATAAAATAAAATGAAATACTAAAATAAATATAGAAAAATTATACGGTTCATTACCGTTACCTACGGATATAAAAAGTGTTAGATTGATGGCGGTCAATCTAACACTTTTTTGCTATGTCGTTGATGTCCGCTACGGCGGGCGCTTTCCGCGGGCACACTGTAAGCCGCAACCCTCGCTGACGCGCGGTATGTTGCGTCTTACTATGCGTGCGTTCCCGCAGGAGTCGCCGCCTCCGCTACCATCAACTAGTGCTCTCTTGTGATTGCAAAAGAAAGAATAGCTAACATTTTATTCATTTTACAAAGTGGAAATGTATTAATAACTTTGAAGGAAACACCAAAGTAATAGGTCCATCCTCTGAATAGTATTTCTAACTGTAAAACACTTTGTTAATTACAGTACAATTAAGTCTTTAGGGAATTTTGTTAAAACTTCTACACCATCATTTGTAACTACAACATCATCTTCAATACGTACACCTGTGACATCTGATTTGTAAATACCTGGCTCGATTGTGAACACCATACCTTCTGCCATAACCATGTCGTTCGCACCTGTAACAGATGGGAATTCATGTACGGAAATACCAAGCCCATGGCCTAGTCGATGTGTGAAATATTCTCCATAGCCTGCATTAGTAATCGTATCGCGAGCAATTTTATCTAAATCCATTGCGCGTACTCCAGGTTTTACAGCCACAATTGCATTTGTATTCGCAGCTAATACGGCATCGTATATTGCCTTTTGTGCCTCAGAAGGCTCTCCAAATGCAACTGTACGTGTGATATCTGAGCAATAGCCATCGTAAATTACCCCTAAGTCAAATAAAATCATATCGCCTTTTTCGACTTTACGAGAGCCTGGTTTACCATGTGGTGAAGCCGTTTTAGGACCACTTAACACCATTGTCTCAAAGGACATCTTACAGCCCTTTTCTTGAATAGCACTTTCAATAGCTGTTAAAATTTCCATTTCAGTTTTACCTTCAGCAATTTCTTTACAGCCTACTTCAATTGCGTAATCTGCAAGCTGTGCGGCTTTACGAAGCTTGTTCAACTCATCTTCATCTTTAATAACACGCATTGCATTAATTTTTTCATCTAGACGTACAAAATTTGCCTGCGGAAATGATTGTTGTAAAGCTTCTAAACGCTCTACAATAAGCTGTGCTTTTTCAATTGCAAACGTTAATGGATTTACATTACGAGCAATAATTGCTTGTGCAAGAATATCCATAGCATTGTCTGTATCTTGGTGACCGATGACTTCATATGACCAGCCTGCAGCTTTTGCATCTGGAATTTCCATTTGTGGACAAATTAAAAAAGGCTCTGCCTCTTTAAAAATCATCACTCCTAGTAATCGTTCGTGGGGATTACTTTTGAAACCAGATACGTAAAAAACATTATCGGGAGTCGTAACGAAAGCAGCATCAATTTGATTTTCTTGTAAATAATTTTGGATTTCTTGTACTTTTGACATCATCCATTCCTCCTCATATTGCACTAGTTTGCTGATGTTAGCCTATAGCTGCATGCCTTCATGTTGCTTCAATTATTTAAGGTGAAAGCAAGGCAAAGTTTACTAGTGCCCACTACTTAAAAATAAAACACGGCGTGGCTTTTTCTCGGCATTTGCATGTCGGGAAAAGCTGAGCACTATACACTTTTCATGTCCTGTTTAAGCATATCAAAAAAAGGGAAAAAGCGCATGGATAGCGAATTAAAAGATGGAGCAAATATTCTCAATATCAGGAGGAACAATTAATGCAAATTAGTTATCATGGACATTCTGTTGTTAAAATTCAAACAAATGGTAAAACAATTTTAATTGACCCTTTCATTAATGGAAATAGCCAAACTGATTTAAAGGTTGCTGAAGAAGCACCAGATATTATTTTGCTTACACATGGGCATAATGACCATGTGGGCGATACAGTGGAGCTTGCAAAGAAAAAGGATGCTCTAGTTATTGCACCGAATGAGTTAGCAAACTGGATTTCATGGCAAGGTGTGAAAGCGCATCCAATGCATATTGGGGGAGCGAGAGAGTTTGATTTTGGAAAGGTCAAATTTACACAGGCATTCCATGGCTCTTCTTATGTAACAGAGAACAATGAAATTATTTATATGGGTATGCCTGCAGGTGTTTTATTGTTTATCGAAGGATTAACAATTTACCATGCTGGTGATACAGCACTATTTAGTGATATGAAATTAATTGGAGAGCGTCATCCAATTGATGTTGCGTTTTTACCAATTGGCGATAATTTTACGATGGGTCCTGAAGATGCGGCATGTGCAGTATCATTTTTAAAGCCAAAAATCGTAGTACCGATCCATTATAATACATTCCCTCCAATCGAACAGGATCCGCAAATTTTTGCTAATTTAGTGCAAAATGCAGAAGTTCAAATTTTAAAAGCGGGTGAAAAAGTAAACTGTTCCTAATCATTTAAGTTGCTGTACTATAAAGATTGACACCACGTGCGTAGTTGAAATAATGGGAAACGTAAAACATTTTACACCTTTATACTCAATATTTTCGCAAAAAATATGGTACACTAATAACAGAATTAATTGCTTGAGAAATAGGTGATATTTTGTCAACAAAACATGAGAAGATTTTACAATACATCGAATCACTACCCGTGGGCGATAAAATTTCAGTACGACAAATTGCAAAGGAAATGCAAGTGAGTGAGGGAACGGCTTACCGTGCCATTAAAGAAGCGGAAAATCGCCGCCTTGTAAGTTCTATTGAGCGCGTAGGAACAATTCGTATTGAGAAGAAAAAGAAAGAAAATATCGAACGATTAACATTTGCAGAAATTGTTAATATTGTAGATGGCCAAGTGCTAGGTGGCAAAACCGGTCTACATAAAACATTAACAAAATTTGTAATTGGTGCGATGCAATTAGAAGATATGATGCGTTATACAGATGCAGGTAGCTTATTAATCGTCGGAAACCGTTTTAAAGCTCATGAAAATGCGCTCCGAGCAGGTGCAGCTGTATTAATTACAGGTGGATTTGATACAACGGATGACAACAAACAGCTTGCCGATTCATTAGATTTACCGATTATTTCTACTAGTTACGATACTTTTACTGTGGCAACGATGATTAACCGTGCGATTTATGACCAGTTAATCAAAAAAGATATTTTATTTATTGAGGATATTTTCGTGCCAATGACCGAGACATCTGTGCTCCATAATGATGAAACGATTCATCACTTCCATAAGTTAAATGAGCGTACAACTCATGGTGCCTTTCCGGTAGTAACTGCTATGAATAAGCTAGTTGGAATGATTACGGTTAAAGACGTAATCGGTAGGGAAGAGGACGAGCTTATAGAGAAAGTGATGACGAAAAATCCAATTGCTGGATCAATGAAAATGAGCGTCGCTTCAGCAGGGCATCGCATGATTTGGGAAGGGATCGATTTACTGCCAATTGTAAATGACGATAATGTTTTACAAGGGGTCATTAGTCGACAAGATGTGTTAAAGGCGTTGCAGCTTGCGCAAAGACAGCCTCAACACGGTGAGACCATTGATGATTTAGTGAAAAATGAAATGAAAGTGCTTGGCGATGAAGATTTAATCGTGGAGTTTAAAGTGACACCGCAAATGACAAACCAATATGGGGCTATTTCTTATGGAGCATTTACAACTTTACTAGCCGAAGTTGGATCATTTGCATTAAAGCGTCGTAAGCGTGGCGATGCAGTTGCAGAAAACATGACAATTTATTTCATCAAGCCTGTTCAAATGGAGAGCACGCTTACTGTCAAACCTCGCATATTAGATATGAGTCGTAAGTTCGTAAAAATGGACTTTGAAGTATTTAATCAGCAAATGCTTGTCGGTAAGGCAATGATGATGTTCCAACTATTAGAGCGTTAAGCAAACAAAAAAAGGGATGGCCTAGGGCAAATACTAGGTCATCCCTTTAACAGTTTTTTTCAATTATATGTGCAAAGCAGTGTAATAGTTATCGATTAATACGAAACTCTTCATCAACAAATTGTCCATAGTGACGTGCCTTTTTAATATTTTCAACAACAACAAAGATGCCTAATACGACAAGAATTGCTACAATGATAAATGTAAACGTTCCAGGGAATAAGTATGCTTGGTTCAATGCAAATGCAAGAATGAAAGAACCTAAACCTATATTCGACTTACTTTTATACCAATTTTTAGCAATTGGTAATGGAGAACGGAACTGTTTTGTTTTAAAATAAAAATAAAAGACAAATGATATAATTATTGCAAACACAAAAATTAAATTGAACATAGTAAACCTCCTAGCATAACTAGACATTATTGTAACGATAATTGAGGAAAAATGCTAACGGTTATTACTATCATTTTGGGGGAAACCATTTTGAAAAGACAAATCATCGACACAATTGCTTCATATGAGACAATCGTTATTCATCGACATGTACGTCCAGATCCTGATGCGTATGGGTCACAATTAGGGTTAAAAGAATTGATTTTAGCAAATTATCCAGAAAAGAAAGTTTACGCTGTTGGTGAACATGATACATCCTTGTCGTTTTTAGCTGAACCTGATCAAATAGCGGATGATGTATATGAAAATGCATTGGTTATTGTTACAGACACGGCGAATACTGAGCGTATTGACGATCAGCGTTATACAAAAGGAAAAATGGTCGTAAAAATAGATCACCATCCAAATGACGATCAATACGGAGACTTATTGTGGGTGGAAACAACTGCTAGTTCATGCAGTGAGATGATTTATGAGCTTTTTGAAGAAGGAAAGGAAATCGCTGATTGGAAACTTTCAGATGCATCCGCACGATTATTATTCGCTGGAATTGTAGGAGATACAGGCCGTTTCCAATTCCCAAGCACAACTGTAAAAACATTTAAAGTTGCAGCGGAACTAATTACATATAACTTTGATCGAAATCAAATTTTCGATGGGATGTATGAAATGGAGCAAAAGCTGCTAACTTTACAAGGATATATTTACCAAAATTTCATTATGGATGAAAATGGCGCAGCGTATGTAAAGCTGACAAAAGAATTGCTTGCCGAATTCAAAGTTGTTCCATCTGAAGCCTCGCTTTTAGTGGGCTGCCTAGGTAGTGTAAAGGGAATTTGTGCATGGGTAATTTTCATAGAAGAGGAAGACCAAATTCGTGTCCGTCTGCGTTCTAAAGGTCCGATTATTAATACATTAGCGAAGGAATTTAATGGTGGTGGGCATCCACTTGCTTCTGGTGCAACTGCCTATTCATGGCAAGAAGCGGATCGCGTCACTACACGTTTAAAAGACATTTGTAAGACATATCAATAATTTTTGAAAGGCAGGGATTCTTTTGACACATGTATATACACAAATGCATACGAGCGCGGATTTATTAAAAAGCACGATTCGGCTTGAACAATTGATCCCTTTTTTACAAGAACAAAATACGCAGGCCTGTGCAATCGTCAATTCGAAGTTGTACGGGCTTTTGCCTTTTTGTAAAGCAATGCAGCAGGCAAATATTCATGCTGTAATAGGGCTTTCGGTGAAGGTGCAATGGGATAATAAAATAATACCGCTCGTGCTGTATGCACAAACACAGGAAGGTTACCAGCATCTTTTAAAGATTAGTAGTGCTGTTTCTATTCGAGAAGATGAGGTATTGCCTTGGAGATGGCTTGAAGGTTATGCAGCGGGTTGTATAGCATTACTTTCGGCAATGGATATAGCGGAAATAGCAGAATGGACAGATATGACAAGTGCTTTACAACAAGTATTTGGAAAACGTTTATATGTAGGGATTGCAAGACCAGGAGGAATAATAGCAGACAATGAAGCTATGATTTCACATTGGTGCGAGACAAAAGAAATTCCAATCGTAGCAACTCAGCGTTGTTATTTTTTACAACCTGAAGATCATTTTGCTTATGAGGTTGCTAGAGCAATTGATACAGGGGAAAAACTTCAAGACACAATGCTAACAGCTCATTTAGAAAACTATTTTGCACCAACTGAGGAACAGTGGAAGGAATGGTATTTAGACCGTCCTGAATGGATTGAGGCAAGTGCAGGCATGCTTGCTAGCTGTATAGCAAAAATTCCTGAAATGCATGTTCAAATGCCAAAATTTCCGATACAAGAGGGTGAAACAGCCGAAAGTTTGCTTGTAAAAGAAACGTTTTCTGGTTTAGCTGAGCGCCTAAAGCTGTCTGAGGTACCAGCAATTTATCGAGATAGACTGCAATATGAACTAGAAATTATATGTTCGATGGGCTATGCTGATTACTTTTTAATCGTTGCAGATTTTATGCGCTTTGCCAAAGAAAATCGTATATTAACTGGACCAGGACGTGGCTCTTCGGCAAGTTCGCTTGTTGCATTTAGTCTCTCCATTACACAGGTAGATCCACTTGCCTATGGATTATTGTTTGAACGATTTTTAAATCCTGAACGTGTAACATTGCCGGATATTGATATTGACTTTGTTGACAGTAAACGACAACAAGTAATCCAATACGTCGCACAAAAATATGGCAAGGCTAATGTTGCACAAATTATTACTTTTGGTACTTTATCTGCGAAAGCAGTGGCGAGAGATGTTGCGCGTGTTTTTGGATTTGATGCTGAAGTGATGGAAAAAATATCGAAAATGATTCCGAACAAACCTGGTATGACTTTGCAAAGAGCTGTAGCGGAGTCACAAAACTTTCAAAGTTGGTTAGCAGAAGATGAATACCATCGACGTTGGCTTGATGTAGCTTTAAAATTAGAAGGCTTACCAAGAAATTCTTCTACCCATGCTGCCGGCATTGTCTTAGCACCGACACCATTAGTTGATACGGTCCCAATTGAGGAAGGACATGAAGGGATTTATTGTACCCAATGGCCTATGGGGGACGTGGAAGAACGTGGGCTTGTAAAAATGGACTTTTTAGGGTTGCGCAATCTAACAATTTTAGAGCAAGTACGTTGGTCTATTTACAAAGCAGGGGGACCGTGGATAGAGTTTGATCTTATCCCTATGCATGATGAGCGCACCTTTCAGTTACTTCAAAAAGGAGATACAGTAGGTATTTTCCAATTAGAGTCAGATGGCATGAAACAAGCATTACGTGATATTCATCCAACGCAATTTTCAGATATTGTTGCTGTTAATGCACTTTATCGGCCAGGACCGATGGATTTTATTCCTGTCTATGCAAGAAGAAAGGCAGGCAAAGAACATGTAACGATGCCCCATCCGTTGCTAGAGCCAATTTTACGTGAAACATTTGGTGTAATTGTCTATCAGGAGCAAATTATGCAAATTGCTGCGACTATGGCCGGTTTTACGATGGGGCAGGCGGATTTATTACGCCGTGCGGTTAGTAAGAAAAATCGCGATATATTAGAGGAGCAACGCACTGCCTTTGTAGATGGAGCATTGAGACAAGGTTTTGTTAGGAGAGATGCAGAGGATGTCTACGAGCTAATTGTACGCTTTGCGGACTACGGCTTTGCAAAAAGTCATGCGGTTGCCTATAGTGTCATCTCGTATCATATGGCGTATTTAAAGGCTCATTACCCACAAAGCTTTTATGCAGCATTATTAACAAATGCAACAGGAAATGTAGAAAAAATTCAACAGCTTGTTTCGGAAGCGAAAGAAAAAGGCATTCCGTTTTATCCGCCATCATTATTGCAAAGTACTAAATTCTTTTTAGTAGAAAAGGATGGCATTCGCTATAGTTTATCTGGCGTTAAAGGTGTACCGCACACCTTTTTAGAGAAAGTAGTGACGTTACGTAAAACAAATCCAGATGCCTTTCATAATTTATTTGATTTGGCTGTAGCTTTAAGTGCGCAGCATTTTAAACCGAATGTAATGGAGTCTCTCGTTTATGCAGGTGTGCTCGATTATTTAGGGAAGGACCGTGCTGTACTTGTGGCTACCTTAGAGGCAGCATTAAAACAGGCAGAGCTCGTGCGCCCAACAGAGGATGTAGATATAGAAACAGCAACTGCCTTTAATTTTGGGAAACCGAAATATATGCAAGCTGAAGCGATGTCTCAGAAGGAAAAGCTCCAGCATGAGAAAGAATGTTTAGGTTTTTATATATCTGCTCATCCAGTTACTGAAGAAAGAAGTTACTGGGGAGAAGTTACTGTAACATGTGCTGAACTGAAGTATGCACGTGAAGGAACGTATGTAAAAATGATTGGTTTAATTGAAGAAGTGAAAAAAATAAGGACAAAAAAAGGAGAGCAAATGGCCTTTGTCCAACTTCAAGATGAATTTGGAATCGTATCAGTAACCTTATTTCCACAAGTATTTCAACTAGTACAGGAAATTTTGATAGAAGATGAATTGCTTTATATTGAAGGTACACTTGAAAAACGTTTTGGGAAATCGCAAGTGAAAGTAAAACATGCACAATCGACTAAAAAGATATGAAATTAAACAAGATTTTAGAAACTGCATAGAATTTTATGCAGTTTTTTCTTTACTTTTAAACAGTTATTTTGTAAGATGTAGTCAATGCTAAAAAAGTGGTCAGACCACTTTTTGATAACGGGAGTTAATCATATGGATAAACAAACCGAACAAAAAAAAGTGTTTTTAGAAATCGTTCAGCAATTGCGTCAACTTATTCGAATGGAAAAAATTCAAGCTGGAGAGAAGCTTCCTTCTGAACGTGTTTTATCAGAAAGGTTAGGTGTTGGGCGATCCTCTGTAAGGGAGGCACTGCGCAGTTTAGAGTTACTTGGACTCATTGAAACGCGACACGGTGGAGGTACATTTCTTGCCTCAACACATAAGCATCAGCTTGTAGAAGTACTGTCGATGTTTATATTAGAAGATGAAAAATCAAAAAAAGATGTCGAATTAACGCGACAAATTCATGAAAAGGAAGCAATTCGCGTAATAAGTTGTACAGAGATTCTTCGTACACTACCTGTGTGGGATAGTTTTTTTGTGAAGCTGGAAATTGAAGGAACAGTAAATTGTCGTGACGTATTGAGAGAAATATTAGTTACGTCAGGCAATCGGCTTTCGCTGAAAATCTGGTTTCAACTTGCAGCATATGACGGTGACCGTTTAAATCGAAACTCAACGGAAGATGAAAAACTAATCCTTCAAACGATGTTGAAATCGATGCAACTTGGCTATGAAAAAGAAGCATTACTAGCTTACGAGCAGTGGATGGGTACTGGTCAAACTTTTTAGACAATAAAGGGGGAGTCAAACATGGCAATACGCGACATATTTAACGCAAATCGAAAAAAGAAACAGGATGGTCAGGAAAAGGCATTTCCAGAAGGACTCATGACAAAATGTCCAGAATGCCGTCATATTCAGTTAACAAAAGAATTAGAAAAGCATCATAAAGTATGCACGAAGTGTGGCCATCATTTTAAAATGACTGCACAAGAGCGTGTTGACTATTTCTTAGATGAAGGATCATTTGTTTCTATGGACGACCATTTACAAACAAGTAATCCACTTAATTTCCCTGCCTATGTTGAGAAAATTAATGCAGATCAACAAAAAACAGGTCTAAATGAGGCTGTATTGACAGGTTTAGGTACGCTTGATGGAGAAGAGGTTGTAGTAGCGATAATGGATTCCCATTTCCGTATGGGATCAATGGGCTCTGTTGTTGGAGAAAAAATAACACGTGCTGTTGAAAAAGCAACCGAATTAGGTGTGCCGTTTATTATTTTCACTGCAAGTGGTGGAGCTCGTATGCAAGAAGGTGTTCTTTCTTTAATGCAAATGGCGAAAACAAGTGTTGCTTTAAAACGTCATAGCAATCAAGGCTTATTATTTATTTCAATCTTAACGCACCCAACTACTGGTGGTGTTTCTGCAAGCTTTGCCTCTGTGGGGGATATCAATATTGCAGAACCTCAGGCACTAATCGGCTTTGCAGGAAGACGTGTAATCGAAGAAACGGTAAGAGAAAAACTACCGAGTGATTTCCAAACAGCAGAATTTTTATTAGAGCATGGTCAACTGGATGCCATTTTCCATCGTAAAGATTTACGGAAACAAGTATCTGTGCTTGTAAAAATGCATACGAAAGGTGGCGTGCAACATGTCTAAAAATTTAGCTTTTGAAGAGCCAGTAGTTCAACTGCGCGAAAAAATTGATGAATTAAAAACAATTGCTGCTGAAGCGGACGTAGATATGACAGGGGAGATTGAAAAACTAGAAACGCGTTTAACGCAACTCGAGCAATCAATCTATGCCAATATGAAGCCGTGGGATCGCGTGCAAGTAGCAAGACATCCTGAACGTCCGACAACTCTACAGTATATTGAAGCTATATGTGAGAACTTTATTGAATTACACGGAGATCGTACGTTTGGAGATGATGCAGCGATTCTAGGCGGTATTGCCATTTTTGAAGGACAACCTGTCACTGTTATTGGACACCAACGTGGTAAATCAACGAAAGAAAATATTCGTCGTAATTTTGGTATGCCCCATCCAGAAGGTTATCGTAAAGCGTTACGCTTAATGAAACAAGCAGAGAAATTTAATCGCCCAATCATTTGTTTCATTGATACAAAAGGTGCCTACCCTGGTAAAGCAGCAGAAGAGCGTGGTCAGAGTGAGGCGATAGCTCGTAATTTAGTAGAAATGGCGGGATTATCAGTACCAGTCATTAGCATCGTTATTGGAGAAGGCGGTAGTGGTGGTGCCCTAGCTTTAGGTGTAGCAAATCGCGTTTACATGTTAGAGAACTCTACTTATTCTGTTATATCTCCAGAAGGTGCTGCTTCAATATTATGGCGTGATGGTAGCCTTGCTAAGCAAGCAGCTGAAGCAATGCGAATTACTGCCCCTGATTTAAAAGAGCTTGGTGTGATTGATGGTATTATTCCTGAGATAACTGGCGGAGCACATCGCAATGTGGCGAAGCAGGCAATCTATATAAAAGAATGTATTAGCGACACACTAAAAGCATTAAATTCTTTAAATGGTGAGCAATTAATTGAAGATCGATATGATAAATTTAAAAAAATCGGACAATATATAGAAGAATAGACAAATCACATGGCGATGCTCTAAAGGTCTAATCCGTTAAATTAAAGCGAAATATTTTTATAAAATGTTAAATTTTAGATGCTTTGTGATGGAAAGAGTGTGTGAAAGCGCATTCTTTTCATTTTTTATGTAAAAGTTATGTTTTTCTAGCTTCAGAACCCTTACATAGTTTGTTTTTTCGTGTTAATGTGAATAATATTAGATAACACTGCAGGAGGTTGTTCGACAATGAAAAAAATTGCCGTATTAACAAGTGGTGGAGATGCCCCTGGCATGAACGCAGCCATTCGAGCAGTCGTTCGTAAGGCAGCTTATCACGGAATGGATGTTGTAGGAATTAAGCATGGTTATGAAGGTTTAATAAAAGGATCTTTTGAGCCGCTCGATTTAGGTTCTGTAGGTGGCATCATTCAAAGAGGAGGTACCAATTTATTTTCAGCACGGTGCCCTGAATTTAAGGAAGATGCTGTTCAACAGCAAGCAATTGCTAATATGCGTGAAGCAGGTATCGAAGGGTTAGTTGTTATCGGGGGTGATGGTTCTTACCGAGGTGCAATGGATCTTGTAAAAAAAGGTTTTCCAGCTGTTGGAGTGCCTGGCACAATTGATAATGATGTTCCTGGAACAGAATACACAATTGGCTTTGACACCGCGCTCAATACAGTCGTAGAATCAATCGATAAAATTCGTGATACAGCGACTTCCCATGAAAATTCTTTTATTGTTGAAGTAATGGGGCGAGATGCAGGTGATATCGCATTATGGGCAGGGCTTGCAGCAGGTGCTGAAACGGTCTTAATTCCTGAAGAAGAATATGATTTAGACGACATCGTATCACGCTTAGAGCGTGGTGAAGCACGAGGGAAAAAGCATAGTATCATTATTGTGGCAGAGGGTGTAATGTCAGGTGGCGAGTTGGCAAAATTACTGAAAGAAAAGACGGGAAAAGAGACGCGAGTTTCGGTTCTTGGTCATATTCAACGCGGTGGTTCTCCAACGGCACGTGATCGTGTCCTCGCAAGTCAATTTGGTGCACATGCGGTAGAATTATTAATGGAAGGTAAATCTGGTCGAGCTGTAGGAATACGCAACCATACAGTCATTGACTACGATATGCCAGAGGCTTTTGAAAAGAATCATGAGTCTGATGTAAGTTTATATACTTTAATGAAAGAACTATCAATATAATTTTGCGTAAAACGGAGTGGGCAGAGAATGAGAAAAACAAAAATCGTATGTACAATTGGTCCGGCAAGTGAGTCACCAGAAATTTTAGAAAAACTAATTGAAGCAGGTATGAATGTAGCTCGCTTGAATTTTTCACATGGTTCACATGAAGAACATGAAGTGCGTATTAATTTAATTCGTGAAGTTGCAAACAAATTAGGGAAACCAGTAGGTATTTTGCTCGACACAAAAGGACCTGAAATTCGTACGCATAACATGCAAAATGGGGAACTACATTTAAAAGCAGGTCAGGTAATCGACATTTCGATGACGGAAGTAGAAGGAACAGAGGCAAGTTTTTCTATTACGTATGAACGACTGATCGAAGACGTACAACAAAACTCAATTATTTTATTAGATGATGGCTTAATTCAATTACGTGTGTTAGCAACAGATAAGGAAAAAGGGCTTATTCACACAATAGTAGAAAATGCAGGTGTCTTAAAAAATAAAAAGGGTGTTAACGTCCCTGGGGTTTCAGTTCAACTACCTGGAATTACTGAAAAAGATGCACAGGATATTCTATTTGGTATTAAACAAGGTGTGGATTTCATTGCAGCTTCATTCGTTCGACGAGCTAAGGATGTTTTAGAAATTCGCGAATTACTTGAGCAAAATGGCGGTAGTCATATTCAAATTATCCCGAAAATCGAGAACCAAGAAGGTGTCGATAATATCGACGAAATCATTTTAGTCTCTGACGGATTAATGGTTGCACGTGGTGACTTAGGCGTAGAAATTCCAGCTGAAGAGGTACCATTAGTTCAAAAGAAATTAATCTTAAAATGTAACCAAGTTGGTAAACCAGTTATTACGGCAACTCAAATGTTAGACTCCATGCAACGTAATCCTCGTCCAACACGAGCTGAAGCAAGTGACGTTGCGAACGCCATTTTTGATGGAACAGATGCGATTATGCTATCTGGTGAAACAGCAGCAGGGACATACCCAGTTGAATCCGTACAAACAATGAACAAAATTGCACAACGTACAGAAGATTCATTAGATTATAAAGCAATCGTTTCTACACGTAGTCGTGAAAAAGAAGCGAATATGACAGAGGCTATTTCTCAGGCGGTAGCATATACTTCAATAAACTTAGGCGTAAAAGCTGTACTAGCGCCAACAGAAAGTGGAAACACGGCTAGAATGATTGCAAAATATCGTCCTGGTGTGCCGATTGTCGCTGTTACTGGCTCTGAAAACACTGCAAATACACTAACACTTGTTTGGGGTGTTTATCCTGTAGTTTGTCAACGTGTTACAACGACAGACGAAATTTTAGAACTAGCAGTTGACGAAAGCTTGAAGCATGGTTTTGTAAATCATGGTGATGCAGTTGTTATTACAGCAGGTGTTCCTGTAGGGGAAGCTGGTACTACAAACTTAATGAAAGTACACATTATTGGCGATTTACTTGCGCGTGGTCAAGGAATTGGCAAAGCGTCAGTAATTGGTAATACAGTAGTAGCAAAAAATGCAGCTGAGGCATTGGCTTATGATACAGAAGGATGTATTTTAGTAACAGTCGGTTCAGATCGTGATATGATGCCAGCTATTGAAAAGTGTATCGGGCTAATTACAGAGGAAGGCGGACTGACAAGTCATGCCGCTGTAGTAGGGTTAAGTCTTGGTATTCCTGTAATCGTAGGTGTAAAAGAAGCAACAACATTAATTCGCCACGGTCAAGAAATAACAATGGATGCTGAAACAGGTGTTATTTATAAGGGACATGCCAGCGTACTTTAATAGATAATAAAAAGGCTCTAGTATGGGGTAACCGTACTAGAGCCTTTTAAATAACAATGAAATTTAGTATTTACGCCTGTTTATTTTTTAGTTGAAACTTATTGGGCTATAATAACGTATAGAAGGTATAGCTTTTTCAATAGAAAGGAGAAAAATATGAAAAAATTTTTTCTTAGTTTTGTTGTATATGCATTAGCCGAACTGGCGTTATTAATAGTTATTGGTCAAAATATTGGTGTTTTCAATACATTATTGCTTGTTGTCGCAACGACTATCATTGGCATTTATATAGCGAAAAATAAAGGTATCAATTCAGTGAAAAACGTAAAACATATGGTAGCGCGAGGAGAAGCCCCTGGACCAGCACTAGTGGATGCAATGTTGAATTTTAGTGGCGGTGTGCTTTTGGCATTGCCAGGTTTTATAACAGATATAATTGGTTTATTAATGCTACTACCAGTGACACGTAAATTGTTCCAACCACTTGTATTTTATTGGATGCGTAAAAAAATGAAAAAAGGTCAATTTATTATCGTTCAAAAATAGACTTTTCTTTCAGCTTAACAGCTAAAAATAAAAAAATTGGGCTGAGTAAAATACCATAAAAACCAAATAATAAGATGGAGGCAGCGCTGATGAAAAACGTATGAAACGTTCGTAATTGCAACGTATTTGACCAAAGCATTGATTCAGCCAGCTGCCTTGTTAATTGAACAAACAAATACAAAAGTAAAATTGCACCACATAAAAAGGTATTGCCATTGAAATAGAAGTAAATGCTCATTGGTACAAGAAAGACGCCGATACCAAAGAAGGGCAGTACATCTGCAAATGCTACAATGAATGCTTTAATAATGGCTTGTTCAAATTGAAATATCATAAAGCCCGCGCAAAGTATAAGTAATGTTATCGTAAATAATTGAAATTCTACGAATACAAAGTAATGGAAAAGTTGCATGACTTTCGAAAAATGAGATTGCCATTGATTTCTATATTTTTTGGGGACATATTGAAAGAACCAGTAACGAGATTTTCTTGTTTCGATTAATGCAAAATAATATGCTACAAGGAATATAAAAACTTCAATGACATGCTTCATAAATATTTGAAATAAATTTGCTGTATAAACGACGATAGAATCGAAAATAGACATTGATTTTTCTTGCAAAAACTGTATAAATATTGATTCATACTCAGTGAACAATGGAAAGTTTTGAAGTGTGTCACGTATTTCAGGAAAAATGAGTATAATACTGTTTATTGAGATGACTATGAGGAGAACTATACAAGAAAGTATCAATATTTCTACGATAATAGCGGCAATCCAGTAATTGATTTTAATGTACTTATGAAGGAAATTCATTATAGGATAGGTTGTAAATGATAAAAATATAGCAAGTGATACAGGTAAAACGAACCAAAGAATCACTAAATAAAAAACAAATAATAAAACATTAATAGTTCTTTCGTATGAAAAATATTTAATATTCCTCATTTTAACAAATTCACCCCAATTCAAATGAAAATACATTGTCAAAATATACAAAATACCCTCTTTAGTACGCTTATATAGTCGCTCGTCCGACTTTTTCTTAATTTGAAGGTTTTTCATTCACAAAGCTGTCAAAAATGATTATAATAACAATGTAAGCGATTTACTTAATGGTTCATGTGAGCAAAAACGTAAATGCTAAGGTTGAAAAAGCGTTTACAACAAAAATTATTAGTATGAGGGAGCGATAATTTATGTCAGCAACAAAAGGATTAGAAGGTATCGTAGCAGCGGAATCTAAAATCAGTTCAATTATCGATGACACACTTACATATGTTGGTTACAACATTGATGATTTAGCAGATAACGCATCATTTGAAGAGGTAATTTACCTACTTTGGCATACTCGTTTACCTAAAGCGGACGAGCTTGCTGAATTAAAACAACAATTGGCAGACAACATGGCTATTCCACAAGCAATTGTAGACCAATTCAAAACGTACCCACTTTCAACTGTACATCCAATGGCTGCACTTCGTACGGCAGTATCTTTACTTGGTGTATTCGATGAAGAAGCGGATGTTATGGATCCAGAAGCTAACTACCGTAAAGCAATTCGTCTACAAGCTAAAATTGCAACTGTTGTTACTGCATTTGCGCGTGTACGTAAAGGTTTAGAGCCAATTCAACCTAAAGCAGAACTTAGCTATGCAGCAAACTTCCTATATATGTTAAAAGGTGAAGAGCCAGCACCAATCGAAATAGAAGCATTCGATAAAGCGTTAGTATTACATGCTGACCATGAATTAAATGCATCAACATTTACTGCACGTGTATGTGTAGCTACATTATCAGATGTTTATTCTGGTGTAACTGCAGCTATCGGCGCATTAAAAGGACCACTTCACGGCGGTGCAAATGAGCAAGTTATGAAGATGTTAACTGAAATTGGTTCTCTTGAAAACGTTGAATCTTACATTCAAAATAAATTAGATAACAAAGAAAAAATCATGGGCTTCGGTCACCGCGTATACCGCAAAGGCGACCCACGTGCACCACACTTACGTGTAATGTCACAAAAATTAACTGAACTAACTGGTAAACCAGAGCTTTATGAAATGTCAGTTAAAATCCATGACATGATTGTTGAACAAAAGAAATTACCTGCAAACGTAGACTTCTTCTCTGCATCAGTGTACGATTCTTTAGGCATCGATCATGACTTATTCACACCAATCTTTGCAGTTTCACGTACTTCTGGTTGGGTAGCACATATTCTTGAGCAATATGCTAACAACCGCCTGATCCGTCCACGTGCTGAGTATGTTGGACCAGGTATGCAAAAATATGTTCCAATCAGCGAGCGCTAATTTGGAAAATATGCTAGAATATTTGGGACTGTGTTACCTATAACACAGTCCTATGATTATGAATTTAGGAGGCAACAACAATGTCAAACAAAATTGTAGTTGAAAACGGCGTACTTAATGTACCAAACAATCCAGTAATCCCATTCATCGAAGGTGATGGAATCGGTCCAGATATTTGGGCAGCAGCATCTCGCGTAATTGACGCAGCTGTAGAAAAAGCTTACAACGGTGAAAAGAAAATCGAATGGTTAGAAGTTCTAGCTGGTGAAAAAGCATTCAACCAAACTGGTGAATGGTTACCACAAGAAACTTTAGATAAAATTAACGAATACCTAATTGCAATTAAAGGCCCTCTTACTACTCCAATCGGTGGTGGTATCCGCTCTCTAAACGTAGCATTACGTCAACAACTTGATTTATATGTTTGCCTACGTCCAGTTCGTCACTTTGATGGAGTACCTTCTCCAGTTAAACGCCCAGAAGACGTTGATATGGTTATCTTCCGCGAAAACACAGAAGACATCTATGCTGGTATCGAATTCGAATCTGGCTCTGAACAAGCTAAAAAAATCATCAACTTCTTACAATCAGAATTTGGCGTAAATCAAATCCGTTTCCCAGAAACTTCAGGTATCGGTGTAAAACCAGTATCTAAAGAAGGTACTGAGCGTTTAGTTCGTTCTGCTATCGAATATGCAATTAAACATAACCGTCCATCTGTGACACTAGTTCACAAAGGAAACATCATGAAATTCACTGAAGGTGGATTCAAAAAATGGGGTTATGAATTAGCTGAAACTGAATTTGCTGATCAAACATTCACTTGGAACCAATATGATGCAATCAAAGCTGACCAAGGTGAAGAAGCAGCAAACAAAGCACAAGCTGAAGCTTTAGCATCTGGTAAAATCTTAGTAAAAGATTCTATCGCTGATATCTTCTTACAACAAATCTTAACTCGTCCAACTGAGTTCGATGTAGTAGCTACAATGAACTTAAATGGTGACTATATTTCTGATGCATTAGCTGCACAAGTTGGTGGTATCGGTATTGCTCCAGGTGCGAACATTAACTACGTAACAGGTCACGCAATCTTCGAAGCTACTCACGGTACAGCTCCAAAATATGCTGGTCAAGATAAAGTAAACCCATCTTCAGTATTACTTTCAGGTGTATTAATGCTTGAACACTTAGGATGGCAAGAAGCAGCTGACATGATCACTAAATCTGTTGAGAATACAATCTCTTCAAAAGTTGTAACTTATGACTTTGCTCGTTTAATGGACGGCGCTAAAGAAGTGAAATGTTCAGAATTCGCTAACGAACTAATTAAAAACCTATAATTTTTACGAAGCTGTAAAAATTATCACTGTAACAAACTAGCGTGGTTAACAGATATTTGTTTAATGTAAAATTGGTTTGCTACAGTAATATTAGTACCTGGTTTAATGGAGGGAGAGAGAATTTATTCTCCTCCCTTTTTTAGCATACAACCTAAAAAAGGAGCGTATTCAAATGACTTTGAAACGTAAAAAAATCTCAGTAATCGGTGGCGGATTCACCGGCGCTACTGCAGCATTTTTAGCAGCACAAAAGGAACTTGGCGATGTTGTATTAGTAGATATTCCACAAGCTGAAAACCCAACAAAAGGTAAAGCTTTAGACATGTGGGAAGCTGCTCCAATACAAGGTTTTGATTCTTTTGTTAAAGGTACTTCTAACTATGCAGACACTGCAGATTCTGATGTAGTAATTATTACTGCGGGTATTGCCCGTAAACCTGGCATGAGCCGTGACGACTTAGTTCAAATTAACCAAGGTGTTATGAAGACTGTTTCAAAGGAAATCGCCGCTCATTCGCCAAATGCAACCATTATCGTATTAACAAACCCTGTTGATGCAATGACTTACACAGTATTCAAAGAAACGGGTTTTCCTAAAAATCGAGTAATCGGTCAATCTGGTGTACTTGATACTGCTCGTTTCTGCGCTTTTGTTGCGGAAGAGCTAAACATCTCTGTAAAAGACATCACTGGTTTTGTATTAGGTGGCCATGGTGACACAATGGTGCCACTTACTCGTTATTCATTTGCTGGCGGTATTCCTTTAGAAACTTTAATCGCCCCAGAGCGTTTAGAAGCAATCGTTGACCGGACGCGCAATGGTGGTGCAGAAATCGTGAACTTACTTGGAAATGGTTCTGCCTACTATGCTCCAGCAGCAGCACTTATTGAAATGGCTGAAGCAATTATTAAAGATCAAAAGCGTATCCTACCATCAATCGCATACTTAGAAGGCGAATATGGGTACAACGATATTTATTTAGGAGTACCAACATTACTAGGTGCAAATGGTATCGAAAAAATCTTTGAGCTTGAATTAACTGACAAAGAAAAGGCAGCATTGGATAACTCTGCTGAAGCCGTAAAAGCAGTTATGAAAGTTTTAGCTTAATAAAAGCTTATGAAATCGAGTAGGAATCATTCTTACTCGATTTTTTTTTATACATAAAGAAACTGTAAAAACAGCCTCTATTGTTCTTCATAATATGCATACACATAAAATGGTTATTCTGCTTTTCATTGTACTTTTAGAATAAAATTGATACTATGAAGGTAGTATGATAGAAAAGGGGTTGGCGTATCTTTGCTTCAAAAGAACAGTAAGCTAGGTCTCACTATTGATGAAATTACAGTTGGCGAGAAGATTCATATTACTGAAAAAATAGAAGATAAGGATTTATTGCTTTATTTAGGACTTACAAATGATAATAATCCGCTTTATATTCAACATGATTATGCAGCGATGACGCCTTTTAAAAAGCCGATTGTACCAACTATTATGTTAAATGGTATTATTACGTCAGCTGTGTCGAAGTATATTCCAGGACCTGGTGCGCGTATTATAGAACAACATTTAAGCTATTTAGGGCCACTCTATCATTATGAATTATTCGATACGCTTTTAGAGGTAACAGCAGTAAATAAAGTACAGAATACCATTACCGTATCTGTGCTCTCCTATAATGAACAAAAGCAGCTTGTAATTGAAGGTACATTGCTGGTGACACCACCACTGGCATTATAGCGAGCGTCTTGAGATTTGAAATGGGGGTTTCAAATCACTAACGGAGGCAATATACATGACAAAAACCATTTTAGTTGTAGAAGATGAATTTTCTATTGCGACCTTATTAAAATATAATTTAGAACAGGCTGGCTATTTAGTTGAAACAGCAGCAGACGGTTTAGAAGGGTTAAATAAAGCAATGGAAATACAGCCTGACTTAATCCTTTTAGACTTGATGCTTCCTAAGCTGGATGGCATGGAAGTTTGTAAACAAATTCGTCAACAACGTATGAATACACCAATCATTATGCTAACAGCAAAAGATGATGAGTTCGATAAGGTGCTTGGTTTGGAGCTAGGGGCAGATGATTATATGACAAAACCCTTTAGTCCACGGGAAGTTTTAGCTCGTGTCAAAGCAGTCTTAAGAAGATTTACACAAAATGTTGTAATAGAGGATAAGGATGAGCCTCAAGAAAAAATGTATGAGTTTGGTCAACTACGCGTATATCCTGAGCGTTTTGAAGTATTTTTACAAGAAGAAGCACTTGAATTTACACCAAAGGAATTTGAGCTACTCATTTATTTACTAGAAAATAAAAACCGTGTATTAACTCGTGATCAGTTATTGAGTGCTGTTTGGAAATATGATTTTGCAGGCGATACTCGTATTGTGGATGTGCATATTAGTCACCTCCGCGATAAAATTGAAGAAAATAGTCGTAAACCTATGTTTATCAAAACAATTCGTGGTCTTGGCTATAAATTTGAGGAGCCAAAAACTTCATGAAATCAATGAGCAACCGCTTATTCTTGACATTCATGCTCTCGCTCGGAACAATTCTTGCTGTCCTAATGATTGTTATAGGTCAGCTTTTTCCTGTTTATGTAGAACAATACAATGATCGATCGAGTTCATATAGTCAAGAAGCAATGGAAAAAGTACTTGATGAACGGCAAATTTCCTTATCTGAGAAAGATAAGAAAGCTTTATTTGCAGCTCAAACAATCGAAATGAAGGACTCACTGCTGTCATATGTACGTGCCCGGCTTTATGGTGTGTTAGCGATTTTATTTACAATTACGCTTATATTAATTGCTGTTGTAAGCCGCTATATGATTCGAAATTTCACCGCACCAATTGATAATGTGACCGAAACGGCACTTGAATTGGCAAAAGGAAATTATCGTGCCCGTGCACACGAAAATGAGCATGAGCGCATGATGCCACTGAGTCACTCTATCAATATTTTAGCGCGTAATTTACAGGATATTACGACGATAAGAGAGGTAGAGGAAGAAAGGCTAAAAACGTTAATTGAAAACATGGGTAGCTCACTTATGATGATTGGTCGTGAAGGCAACATTTCAATCGTCAATCGAGTATTTTTAGAACGTTTTGGCATGCAACTTGAGAATGTGCAAGGAAAAGTCTTCCGCACGATTGGTTTACCGAAAACGCTTGAGCAATTTATTGACCACGTGTTTTTAACGGAAATGCCCTATCGACAACAAATAAAGATGGAAGTACAACAAGAGCTATACAATAAAGAAGTATATGGTGCACCAGTAATTGGTGATCACGGACGATGGCTAGGCGTTGTCATTGTCATGCACGATATTACGGAGCTTGTTCGACTAGAGCAAATTCGTAAAGATTTTGTAGCCAATGTATCGCATGAACTACGTACACCGATTACATCGATTAAAGGCTTTTCTGAAACACTACTGGATGGTGCCTATAAAGATGAAAAGATGCTGCTATCTTTTTTAGAAATTATGCATAAGGAGAGCAATCGGCTACAAATGCTCATCCAAGATTTATTAGAGCTGTCTAAAATTGAACAACATGGTTTCACTGTAAATATTATGCCAATGGGCTTGCAGGATGTACTTATACGTGGAGCAGAATTAACAGGGCCGCGGCTCGATGAAAAAAATATGAGCTTTCAAGTGGATATTGCCCGTGATGTAGAAGTAATGGGGGATGCCAATCGGGTTATTCAAATTGTCACGAATCTAATTACAAACGCGATTACGTATTCACCTGAAAATACAACAGTAACGATTCGCTTGAAGGAAAATGACACATATGGAATTATTGAAATTGAAGATGAAGGTATCGGCATAGAAAAGAATGAAATTGCACGCGTCTTTGAACGTTTTTATCGTGTCGATCGTGCACGTAGCAGAAATTCTGGTGGAACTGGTTTGGGGCTAGCCATTGTGAAGCATCTAGTGGAGGCACATCATGGACGGATTCAGGTAGAAAGTAAAGTGGGCGTTGGCACAAAGATGATTGTAATGATTCCAAAAAAATTAACAAATTCTTTACAATAATAATATATAAGATTCAAAATAGAGGGCTATACTATTTTATAGAAACCCCCTATTTTGTATGATAAAATGAAAATAATTTTGAAATCTAACTATGCTTGTATGAAGATTTTTATGGTTACTACTTTAGCTTCACCACAGAAAGAATCTATTTCCTATTTTGGGGAAATGGATTCTTTTCTGTTTTACACATCAGTGATTTAGGTGTAAAGTATAGTAGCATAAAAAATTGAGAGAAGGTTGACCATGAAAATCGTCAAAAGTTTCGTGCAAATTGGCTATCTTTATATAGTGTTATTTATAGGAAATAGCATTGCGCGTTTACTTCACTTGCCGATTCCAGGTAGTATAATTGGGCTCGTTTTATTATTTTTACTATTACAGTTTCATCTTATTAAACTAGAATGGATCGAGTTAGGCGCAGGATTATTACTTAGTGAATTGTTATTGTTTTTCATTCCTTCAGCGATAGGCGTCATTGATTATGATGCACTAATCGGTATACAAGGTATGAAAGTTGTAGTTGTTATTGTAGTAAGTGCATTCGTCGTGATGTTAGTGACGGGTTTTACTGCACAATGGTTAGAAAGAAAGAAGGGTGACGCTGTATGAGTATAGTTATTGCTGTCATCAGTTTACTAGGAACCATTGCTATTTTTTATGCTTGCAAAGCATTCTATCAAAAGTTTCCTAAAGAATGGCTTACTCCGATATTGATTAGCCCATTAATTATTATTGTATTGTTACTATTAACCGGTACATCTTATGCGTCATATAATGCAGGGGCAAATATTTTGTCCAATTTATTAGGGCCTGCAACGGTTGCATTCGCTGTACCGATTTATAAAAATTTTAATCTATTAAAAAAACATGCTTTTGAAATTATTTTTAGCATTGCTGTCGGGTCGGCTGTTGCAATTGCTTCTTCATTTATCATTGCACGCGTTGTTGGACTAAATGATGAACTTGTTCATAGCTTAGTGCCACGTTCGGTCACTACTCCTATTGCGATGGATATTTCTAATATGATAGGAGGGTCACCTACTCTTACAGCTGTTTTTGTTATGACAACTGGTATATTAGGTAGTTTGATTGCACCAATCGTTATTCGAATATGTCGTTTCCAAAAGCCATCTGCAAGAGGCTTAATGCTTGGGATGGGTGCTCACGGCACTGGTACATCAAAAGCATTTGAATTAGGAGAACTAGAAGGTACCTTTGCTAGTTTAGCGATGATTGTAGCCGCCCTAATAAGTATTGTTTTATCAACAACATTTTTCCCAGTATTAGAGCATCTAGTTATGAATATCCTGTTACCTTAATGGTGACAGGATTTTTTTGTGCCAGGCACACACACAATTCTGAAAATTCCCACGGCACTGCTAGTCGAGTTAACTAAGTAAAAATCCACGTAGACTCCTGCGGGAACGCACGTATTGTAAGATACAACAGGCGACACAACAGCGACGGTTGTGGCTTACATCGTGCCAGCGGAGCGAAGTGGGTTTTTACGATTTAGTAGCCATCTTTTTGCTAGGTGCCGAACGCAACGGAAAACAACTACAGTATTCAAACCCAGGATTTTTTAAGTTTGACTATCTTCTATGTTTACTTTATGAAATTTCGAATCTTTTTAAAAGCTATACCGTATACAATAGTACTAAGCAAAAGGGAGGAACAGACATGAGTGTGAAAAAGACACTAATGATGGTAGGACTTGGGGTTTTCGGCATCGTAGCACTTATCGCTGTATTTACTTCGTGGTACACAGTCGATGAATCGGAGCAGGCTGTTGTTATAACATTTGGTCGTGCCGATGAAACGGTAACAAATCCGGGCTTACATTTGAAAATGCCTTGGCCAATACAATCAGTTGAGATTTTATCGAGAGAAACATTTAGTTTACAGTTTGGGTATAAGCAAGATAAGGAAGGCGAATTAGTCACTTATGATGCAGAAACAAAAATGATTACAGGAGACTCATATATTGTCTTAACAGATCTTGTTGTACAATGGAAAATTACCGATCCTCGTAAGTACTTATTTAATGCACAAAATCCAGAAGAAGTATTACATAGCGCTACATCAAGCGCGATTCGCTCCATAATCGGTAGCTCGACAATTGATGCTGCGCTAACAGATGGAAAAGCAGATATTGAAGCAAAGACAAGAGAATTGCTTGTTTCACTCATAGACAAATATGATATTGGGATTGGTGTATTAGGTGTCAAATTGCAAGATGTAGAATTACCGAATGCAGAGGTACGTGCAGCATTTACAGCCGTAACAGATGCACGCGAGATGAAAAATACAAAAACGAATGAAGCACAAAAATACAAAAACCAACGAATTAGTGAAGCGAATGGTGAAAAGGATGCGATTATTTCAAAAGCAAATGGTGCAAAAACAGCTCGTATTGAGCAAGCTCATGGGGATGTAGCAGTTTTCAATAAAATGTATGAGCAATACAAAGGTAATCAACAAATTACACGCGAACGTTTAATTTTAGAAACTCTTGAAAATGTGTTACCTAAGGCACAAATTTATATTATGAATGATGATGGTAATACGATGAAGTATTTGCCACTACAGGCGTTACAACCAACCACACAACAACAAGCACCAACGGAGCAACAATCATCGCCAGAGAAAAAAGAAGGGAGCGGTAATTAATGGACCAGAAAAATAAAGATCTTGAAAAATTTCTAAGTTTTTTATCGGGGAAATCAAAAAATACTGCTTCTAGTGATGGAGACAAGGTCATTAAGATGTCAAAAAAGGGCCCATTAAATCCTAAAAAGTACATTTCTCTTGTTGTAACATTAACAATTGTTTTTGCTGTTGCGGTTATTCTCTTTGCCAATGTGTATATTGTAAAAGAATCTGAATATGCAGTAGTTCGACAGTTCGGTGAAGTTGTAAAGTTTGAACGTGATCCAGGTTTGAAAATGAAGGTGCCTTTTATTCAAAGCGTGACAACACTGCCGAAAAATCAAATGACTTATAATATTTCCGAGGAAGAGATTAACACGAAGGATAAAAAACGGATTATTATCGATAATTATGCAGTGTGGCGCATTACAGATCCGAAAGCGCTAATCTCCAATGCTGGAACGCTTACGAAGGCGGAATCTAGGATGGCAGAGTTTATTTATTCTGCTATTCGTACAGAACTCGGACAACTAAAATACGAACAAATCATAAATGATGAAAACATAAATGATGACAATACTTCACGAGGTAGTTTAAATGACCGTGTGACAGCACGTGTGAACGAACTATTGCTTAACGATAAATACGGAATTGAAGTAGTTGATGTGCGCATTCGTCGAACAGACTTGCCAGTAGAAAATGAGCAGTCTGTATTTACCCGCATGGTTTCTGAACGTCAATCTACTGCACAGCTATATTTATCTGAAGGTGATGCGGATAAACGCCGTATTGAAGCACAAACAGATAGAGAAGTGCAAGAGATGCTAGCAACAGCTAACAAAGAAGCGGCATTGATTCAAGCGGAAGGAGAAGCGGAGGCAGCAAAAATTTACAATAGCTCATTTTCAAAAGATCCTGAATTTTATTCACTATACCGCACATTAGAATCATATAAGAAAACAGTTGGTGAGGATACGGTCATCATATTGCCTTCAACTTCACCATATGCAAAACTATTATCAGGCTATATAGAATAATATTGTAATCCTTGCAGGGGTTTAATACATTAGTTGATGGTAGTGGAGGTGGTGACCCTTGCGGAAAGCACCCCATAGTAGACATCAACTGTTAGCAAAAAAAGTGTTCGATTGACGGCTGTCATTCTAACACTTTTTCTCTTTTGTTCCGTTTAAAGTGCCTGGCACCAAAACAAAGAAAATAATGCAAACAAATAATTGGTGGTGTTATAGATTGCTATTTTCTGATAAAATGATGATGTTTAGAAATGATAAATGGGGGTAATAGCTGTGAAATTATATTTTAGCACGTGGCTCCAAAATTTAGGGATTGCTTGTAGTATTGCATCGCTTTTTACACTTTTCTTCCGTATAACTGATTTTGCATGGGTGACGAAAAGTGTTTATTATATTCCGGTATTTTTTGTAATTTTGTTTTTATTAGGTTTAGTCATTGCAGAGGATGTACGAAAAGTTTTTAAAAAAATGTTCTGGTACGAGAAACGTAAAGAAAAACGTCCAATTTGGCAAGTTGGAATTGGCTTTATTTTCTTCTTATCACAAATCGGTGTGATTATGGTATTTAGTACAGGGCTAACACATTTAACGCTAGGTGGAATGCCTTTATTTTTCGTTATTGCTTTTATGAATGCCTTCATTATGACGGTTATTTATGAGGAAATATTCCACCGTAAAGAAAGAGTTAATAACGTAAGCCAATAACAGTAGGTGAGTCGATTGCTATATGCAATTGACTTTTTTTATGGATTTAGCAGAAAATACACGTGAATTTTTTATCTGATATGCGTCCTATGATTGGTAAAAAGTTTACTTTCCCGATAAAGTAGAGGAAAGAGCATTTTCAAACATACGTTTTCGTTTTACAATTAAAAGAACGACGACTTCAGGAGGATAATAAAATGACTAAGGAAAAATTACTATTACTAGACGGTAATAGTTTAGCTTACCGTGCATTTTTTGCGTTGCCATTACTAACGAATGATAGCGGCATTCACACGAATGCAGTGTACGGCTTTACAACGATGTTGCAAAGAATTTTGGAGGAAGAGCAACCGACGAAAATGCTCGTTGCTTTTGATGCAGGTAAAACGACGTTCCGTCACGATACATTTACAGAATATAAAGGTGGCCGCCAAAAAACGCCACCAGAACTATCAGAGCAGTTTCCTTATATTCGTAAACTTATCGATGCTTATGGGATTAAGCGTTATGAACTTGAAATGTACGAAGCCGACGATATTATAGGGACATTAGCGAAAGAAGCAGCAGAACAGGATATGGAAGTAATTATCGTGTCAGGAGATCGCGACCTTACCCAGCTGGCAACAGAGAAGGTAACAGTGTACATTACGAAAAAAGGTATTACTGAAATTGAAAAAAATACCCCTTCATTTATTGAAGAAAAGTATGGCTTAACACCTCTTCAAATTATAGATATGAAGGGTCTCATGGGGGATGCTTCGGACAATATACCTGGGGTACCTGGTGTTGGAGAAAAGACAGCTGTTAAATTGCTAAAAGAGCATGGTTCAGTTGAGGCACTATATGAAGCAATGGATACGCTAAAAGCTTCAAAGATGAAAGAAAAGCTAGTTGCAAATGAAGAACAGGCACTTATGAGTAAAAAGCTTGCTACAATTTTTACAGAGGCGCCAATTGAAGTAACTTTTAATGACCTTGCTTACAGTGGGCCAAATGAAGAAGAGCTAATTAGTGTGTGGCAAGAGCTTGGCTTCAAATCACTACTTGAAAAAAGTGATTTTTCTGTGGAAGAAGAACAACGTGCTCCATTTGACTATGACATTATGCAAGAGGTAAAGCCAGAGCAATTAAAGGATGTCATGGCGATTCATTTAGAGTTAGAGGACGAGCATTATCATACATGTCAGCAGTTAGGTATCGCATTAACTGATGGTACTGAAACGTTTTATGTGCCATTCGATGTGGTCTCTTCATCAGATGTACTTCGTCGTTGGCTAGAGGATGCAACTAAAACTAAATATATTTCAGATACGAAGGCAGCGCAGGCAGCTTTGAAACGAGTAGGCATTCGTTTAGCTGGTGTCGAGTTTGACCTATTGCTAGCTTCTTATATCAATAATCCGGCACTAAGCGGTGATGATGTGGCTACACTAGCAAAAGACCTTGGATATCGTGAAGTGCAAGCTAATGAGGCGGTTTATGGAAAAGGAGCAAAACGTGCTATTCCTGCTATCGAAATTTTAGCTGAACATGCCAGTCGAAAAGTGTTTGCTGTGTGGGAATTACAACCTAAGCTAGAGGCATTGCTAAAGGAAAATGAACAGTTTGACTTGTATAAAAACCTAGAACTACCATTGGCTTCGATTTTAAGCGAGATGGAAAGCGAAGGCATCACAGTGAATCGTTCAACACTTGAAACGATGGGGCAAGAGTTGAGTAATAAGCTAGTCGTTATTGAGCAGGAAATTTATGCTGAAGCAGGAGAAGCGTTTAATATTAATTCACCAAAGCAGTTAGGCGTTATACTTTTCGATAAGCTTGGGTTGCCAGTTATTAAAAAAACGAAAACAGGTTATTCCACAGCGGCTGATGTGTTGGAAAAATTAAAGCCTGAACATGCCATTATCGAGCATATTTTATTGTACCGTCAGCTTGGTAAGTTACAATCTACTTACATTGAAGGCTTGCTAAAAGAAATTCATGAAGCGGACAGTAAAGTGCACACACGCTTCCAGCAAGCACTAACGTCAACGGGACGTCTAAGTTCAACCGATCCTAATCTACAAAATATTCCTATACGCTTAGAGGAAGGTCGTAAAATACGTCAGGCATTTGTGCCATCACAAGAAGATTGGATTCTTTTCTCGGCCGACTATTCACAAATCGAATTGCGTGTCTTAGCACATATGTCTGAGGATAAAAACTTAGTGGAAGCTTTCCGTGAAGGCATGGATGTTCATACACGTACAGCTATGGATGTTTTCCATGTTACTGCAGAAGAAGTTGATAGCAATATGCGTAGGGCTGCTAAAGCAGTTAACTTTGGGATTGTTTATGGAATTAGTGACTATGGTTTATCACAAAATTTAGATATTACACGTAAGGAAGCAGCTATTTTTATTGAGAAATATTTCGCCAGCTTCCCAGGTGTTAAAAAATATATGGATGAAATTGTGCAAGATGCCAAGTTTAATGGTTATGTCACAACACTATTAAATCGCCGTCGTTATTTACCGGATATTACTAGTTCGAATTTCAATTTACGTAGTTTTGCGGAGCGTACAGCGATGAATACGCCGATTCAAGGAAGTGCTGCAGACATTATTAAAAAAGCAATGATAGATATGGATGCACGCTTGAAAAAGGAAAACATGCAAGCAAAGCTTCTTTTACAGGTACACGATGAATTAATTTTTGAAGCACCTAGGGAAGAAGTTGCATTACTAGAAAAAATCGTGCCAGAAGTAATGGAACATGCCATTGAACTAAATGTTCCATTGAAAGTGGACTTTGACTTTGGGGCAACATGGTACGATGCAAAGTAAGGAGGGGTAAAAATGCCTGAATTACCAGAGGTAGAAGGTGTCGTACAGGCATTAAAGCCTGAAATTGAAGGTCGCACAATAAAGCAGGTACAGCTTTCAGAAGTTATTCGCTTTTCTTATGATGAAGGAAAGCAATGTATAGTGAAGCAAGCTGAGCCAGATGCATTTGAGATGGCATTATCTCAAATGAAGATTATGAAAATTGAGCGTCGTGCAAAATATATATTTTTTCATTTGATGAAAGAGGAGTCGTCCTATGTTTTGGTCAGTCATTTAGGCATGACAGGTGCATGGTTTATTGTGGACACTCCTGAAGATATCAATGAGGAAAAATTTAAAAAGCATATTCATGCGACTTTTCAAATGGCAGACGGCGGCTATTTAATATACTCAGATATTCGTCGTTTTGGTGAGCTGCGGTTTTTAACGAAAATAGAAGATCATGCACCACTAACAAAAATGGCGCCTGAACCGTTTGATGAGGCAGCAAGCGATTATTTTATAGCTAAATCATTGCTACCGAAATATGAGAAGAAGGCTGTTAAAGAAGTAATTATGGACGGGCAAGTTATCTCGGGCTGTGGCAATATATATGCCACAGAGGCGCTGTTTGCACAAAAAATTCACCCTGCCCGCAAAATGAACCGCATAAGCGAAAAGCGCAAACGTGCACTTTTTGATGCAATTGTTGCCGTTCTGCGTCAAAGCATTGAAGCAGGAGGTTCGACAATTTCGGATTATCGAAATATTAACGGTGAAGCAGGGAGCATGCAAAACCGTTTACAAATGTATGGAAAGAAGATATGCCCGGTATGTGGTACAGAGACGAGTCAAATGACAATTGGTGGACGTACATCTGTATTTTGTCCAAATTGTCAACATTAAAGGGGAATTAAATATGATTATCGGACTAACAGGAAGTATTGCGAGTGGCAAAAGTACAGTCGCAAAAATGATGACAGCACTTGGTTTACCGATTGTCGATGCAGATGTTGTTGCACGTGATGTGGTAAAACTAGGAACGGAAACGTTAGCGCTCATTGTTCAAAATTTTGGCGAGGACATATTGCTTGATGACGGCAATCTAAATCGTCCAAAGCTTGGGGATATTATTTTCCATGAGCCTGCGAAACGAAAAATTTTAAATGATATTATGCATCCTGCTATTCGTCATGAAATGCTACGTCAACGTGATGCATATTTAGAGGCAGGACAAAAACATGTTGTGATGGATATTCCATTACTTTTCGAAAGTAAATTGCAACATTTTGTTGAGCGCATACTTGTCGTTTCAGTTAGCGAAGAGGTGCAGCTTCGACGATTAATGGAGCGCAATCAATTATCAAAAGAAGATGCGCTAGCACGGATCCATTCGCAGTTACCAATGTCTGTGAAAGAAAAAAGTGCACATGCTGTCATTTATAACAATGAAAATTTACAGCAAACAGAAGAGCAGTTAATTAAGATTCTTAGTCATTGGGGCGTACTTTAGTCAAAAAGTGCAGGAAAATAGTACTGTCAAAGGCATCAAGAAGTTTACTCTTGATGTCTCTTGTTATTTTTTTATTCTTTTTAGAATTGAAATGCCATTCAACTACCCAATTAAACATCCTATTTGTCAAATCCCCTTTATAAAAATGTTTTTCATATCAGAATAATCGTTTTTCTAAGTTAGCAAAACACGATTTACGTTGTTTAGTTGATTGGAGCGGCGGGCGGGCGACTCCTGCGGGAACGCACAAAACGTAAGACGCAACAGACCGCGCGTAGCGAGGGTTGCGGCTTACGGTGTGCCCGCGGAAAGCGCCTGCCCAGAGCGGAAATCAACGTTAGTAGCCAAATGCATTCTTTGCGCAGCGATAATTGCTGCGCATTTTTTTGTTTTTATGCGAAATAATAAGGATGAAGTACTGAATTTTTTCATTTCTAAAAGGGTCCTATTTTTCAGAAAATAAGAACTTTTTCATTATGGATATATAATGTTCATCTTTTTTGAAATTGTGTTATACTAATTAGCATAAAGTATCATAAAGTATATAATGAATATGAGTATGCACTCACAGGAGGATTTTATAATGACAGTCTCAGTTGCTATTAACGGTTTCGGACGTATCGGACGTATGGTATTCCGCCAAGCGATCGTACAGGAAAGTTTAAATATTGTTGCAATTAATGCAAGCTACCCAGCCGAAACGTTAGCACATTTGATTAAGTATGACACAAATCACGGAACATTCGAAGGTACGATTGAACCAGCGGGCGATGCTTTAATTGTAAATGGTAAACATGTCCAAATTATTAGCGAACGTGATCCATTAAAATTACCATGGGCTACAATGGGTGTAGATATTGTAATTGAAGCAACTGGTAAATTCAATGATCGTGAGAAAGCAGCTATGCATCTTGAAGCAGGCGCAAAAAAAGTTATCTTAACAGCACCTGGTAAAAACGAGGATGTTACAATTGTTTTAGGTGTAAACGATGAAAAACTTGATGTTGAAAAACATGACGTCATTTCAAATGCTTCTTGTACAACAAACTGTTTAGCACCTGTTGCAAAAGTGTTAAATGATACATTTGGTATCGAAAGCGGTTTAATGACAACAGTTCACGCATATACAAATGACCAAAAAAACTTAGATAATCCACATAAAGATTTACGTCGTGCGCGCGGTTGTGCACAATCTATTATTCCAACTTCAACAGGTGCTGCAAAAGCATTAAAATTAGTGTTACCTGAATTGGAAGGTAAAATTCACGGTATGGCACTTCGTGTTCCAACACCAAATGTATCATTAGTAGACCTTGTTGTAGATTTAAATACTGATGTTACAGTGGATTCTGTCAATGCTGCATTTGTGAAGGCTGCAACTGAGGGGCCAATGAAAGGAATCTTAAACTTCTCGATCGAGCCACTTGTATCTATTGATTACAACACAACAACTTTCTCATCAACAGTTGATGGTCTTTCCACAATGGTAATGGGAAATCGTAAAGTGAAAGTACTTGCTTGGTACGACAACGAGTGGGGCTATTCTGCACGTGTTGTAGACCTAGTGAAAAAAGTTGCAAAAGCATTAGAAACAGTTAGCGCTTAATGAAGTCTTAGCACATTGAAATCTTGATGGTTTCAATGTGCTTTTTTTTTATAAGCATACTATTTTACTCCTAAAGTGTAAAAATCCACTGCACTTTCCGTGGGCACGATGTAAGTCACTATCTGTTGCGGCTTACATTGCGTGCGTTCCGACAGTAGTCTGGAATGCACTTTTATTTGGCAACGAATTAGCGATTGCAAAAGCATTTTTTTGTTGTTTTAGTCTTCTCAAAGACGCTTCTAGTATCTTGTTTGCTGAAAAGAAAATGAGGGAAAATGTACACTGTTCTAGGTCTGAAAGCATCTGCCATACTACGGTTAGATGAATGAGCTTTTCTTACTTGTAGGAAATTTGTTATAATATAAATATCAAATTGTTGTGGAATCAGGAGAGTAAAAATATGAGATGTCCTTCTTGCCAATTTAACGGAACACGTGTAGTGGATTCGAGGCCAGTAGATGATAATAAAGAAATACGTAGACGTCGTGAATGTGAGTCGTGTGGCTTTCGTTTTACAACGTTTGAAAAAATTGAAGAGACACCGTTAGTCGTTGTGAAAAAAGAAGGCTCGCGGGAAGAGTTTAGCCGCGAGAAGGTTTTGCGCGGTCTTATTCGTGCTTGTGAGAAACGTCCTGTCGCTCTAGATGTATTAGAGGCACTTGTAATGTCTATTGAAAAAGACCTTCGACGTATTGGAAATGCTGAAGTACGATCAGAGGATGTTGGAGAAATGGTGATGGACCGCTTAGCAAAAATCGATGAAGTTGCCTATGTTCGTTTTGCTTCGGTTTATCGTCAGTTTAAGGATATCAATGTTTTTATCGAGGAAATAAAAGAAATTATTCAACGTCAAACAGAGCAAAAATCATAGGAAAAACAGAGAGGGTGAATGACGTTGATTCATTTGTATAAAGAATTGCAACCAGCAGATACTTTTGACATTCGTCTACCTCATGCGCTTTCCACGATAGAACGTCAATTAGTAACGTTATTTTATCAACCACTAACTGGTGCTGAACCAATTAGTCTTTATTTAACGTTATGGGCTGAAGCAGAGCAAATGCCAAGACAGCAAATGAATCATTATTATTTAATGAATGTGCTCGGGCTGCCAATAGGTAAAGTGTTCGAAGCGCGTATTGCCCTTGAGGCAATCGGTTTATTGCGAACATGGAAAAAAGAAGAGCAAGAACAGCGATGCTTTGTATATGAGCTAATGCGCCCTCTTGATGCAGATAGCTTTATGAAAGATCCACTATTGTCTATGTTTTTGTTTAGTAAAATTGGAGAACAGGCGTATCGGAAGTTGCGCCAACGTTTTATTCAGCCTGTAAGAGGTGCAGAATTTAAAGATGTATCACGTGCCTTTATGGATGTTTTTAAACCAGTCAACACCAATATACCTACAGACCTGCAAGGTGGGATTGAAAGCAAAGAAAATTCACAAAAGGTTTATCCGTTTTATTTTGAGCAATTTGATTTTGAGTTGTTACAGGCAGGTTTATCTGACCAGTTAGTACCAGCAAATTTATTGACGCTTGAAGTGCGCGAAACAATTGCGAAACTAGCATTCTTATATCATTTAACTGCGTTGGATATGCAAAAAGTTGTTATTTTAGCACTTGATGATGATTTAGGTATTTCATTAGAACGTTTGCGAAAAGCAGCAGCTGATTTTTATAAACTGACAGTTTCTAAAGAGCCACCGAAGCTTGCAAAAGTATTTGCTTCCCCAGTAGAGGAAGATGCTGTTCAAAAAACGAAGGATGAGGAGTTGCAACATTATTTAGAATCAACACCTCCTGTCCAAGTGTTACGAGATATTAATAATGGGAAAGAACCATTGCAAACATCTGTCCAGCTAGCTGAGAGCTTAATCGTCCAACATGGCATGCCAGTAGGCGTAGTGAATGCACTCCTTGAGTATGTCATGCTCTCAACGGATATGAAGTTACCAAAGAAGTATGTAGAAACGATTGCCGACCATTGGGTACGAAAAAATATTAAGACGGCGAAGGAAGCAATGGAACTTGCACGCCAAGAACATGATAAATACACAACGTGGAAAAATAAACCACAGACACCGACTAAAAATAACCAATATGCCAAAGGTCGAGTAGACAATCAGCGTAAGGAAAAGGTGCCTGAGTGGTTTTATAAACGCAATGAGCAACCCGAAGAAAGCGCATCTTCTTCAAGCGCAATGGATTTTGAAAAAGAGCGTCAAAAAATATTAGCAATGCTAGGGAAAAGCGATAAGTAAGGTAGGTGAATGGCAATCGAACCAATTAACAAGCCATTAAAAAGAGCAATTAATGTACCATCTTTTCAAGAGCGATATGAAGCGATGCGTAGAGAAATTTTAGAACACCCTAGAGTGCAAGCTTTTTTAGCAGAGCATGCAGAAGAGCTTAGCTATGATGCCGTCGAACGCAATTTACCAAAGCTTCATGAATTTATTAGTCAATCTACTGTTTGCTGTGGCTGCGATAATACAGCACATTGTACAAACTATTTAAAAGGTTTTATTCCAACATTACGTGTAGTACGCAATACGGTAGAAATTGATTACGTACGCTGTGAACAAAAGGTACGTGAGGATGAACGTCGTGATGTTGCTAATATGATTGCCAGTATGCATATGCCGAAAGATGTGCTTCAGGCGACAATCCAAGATTTAATGATTGATGATGAATCACGTGTCCTTATTGCGCAAAGAGCGGCACAGTTTGTTAAGAAAACTGAGGAAACAGGGAAGCTTCCAACGAAAGGTTTTTATTTATATGGAAAGTTCGGTGTAGGAAAATCCTTTGTGCTTGGTGCACTTGCTAATGAACTAGCTTCAAAGAAGATTCGTTCAGTAGTTGTTTTCGTACCTGAATTTTTACGTGAAATGAAAAATGCTATCGGTGACAATACTTTAAATGACAAAATAGATTATGTGAAAAAGGCGCCAGTGTTAATGCTTGATGATTTAGGAGCGGAAACGATGTCAGCTTGGACGCGCGATGAAATCTTGGGAACCATTTTCCATTATCGAATGGCAGAGCAATTGCCAACATTCATTACTTCCAATTTTAATTATGATGAATTAGAACATCATTTAGCTCAGTCCCAAAAAGGAATTGAGGTTGTGAAAGCTGGACGTATTATGGAACGTATTAAAGCTTTAACAGAACCAATTGAAATGCGCGGCAAAAATCGACGTTTATAATATTGGCAGTTGCATTTTACGACAATCGAGCGTATACTGTCACATATACTATATATCACAATGCAATGATGAGGACATGAATTTTGTGTAACAGCTTTTAGAGAGGGAAGTCATCGGCTGTAAGCTTCCTAGTTTGGGCACATTTTTTACTACCTACTGAGCAGCGAAAGGGAATATCTTTCGCCGGTCCCTAGCCCGTTAGCTAGCCTTGAGCTTCGTCTGACTATTTTGTCGGAAGGAAGAAGGGTGGAACCACGAGCATACGCTTCGTCCCTTTTGTGAGGGACGGGGCTTTTTTGTTTTTCAGGAGTTTTTATTGCTCAAACTTACACAACACATAAAGTCCACTGTTTCATCGTGCATCACAAAAACAACCAAATAAGGAGTGCAAAAAAATGTCAGATATGATTAAATTAACGTTCCCTGATGGCGCTGTGAAGGAATTTGCAAAAGGTACATCTACTGATGATGTAGCATTATCTATTAGCCCAGGACTTCGTAAAAAAGCATATGCAGGTAAAGTAAATGGGGAATTAGTAGATTTAAAAACACCAATTGAAGAAGATGCAACAATTGCTATTATTACGCAAGATGATGAGGAAGCATTAGAAATCCTTCGTCACTCAACTGCCCATCTTACAGCACAAGCGATTAAACGTTTATATCCAGAAGTGAAGCTTGGCATTGGTCCAGTTATTGAAGGTGGCTTCTATTATGATATTGATGCACCAACACCGATCACTGCTGAAGACCTTCCAGCAATCGAAAAAGAAATGAAAAAAATTATCGCTGAAAATCTAGAAGTAGAGCGTAAAAATGTAAGCCGTGCAGAAGCACAAGCAATCTTTGAAGAAATTGGCGATGAATACAAATTAGAATTACTTGAGGCGATTCCAGCTGATGAGCAAGTGTCTATTTACTATCAAGGTGAGTTTTTCGACCTTTGTCGTGGGATTCATGTACCATCAACAGGTAAACTACGTGAGTTTAAATTATTATCATTAGCAGGTGCTTATTGGAGAGGAAACTCTGATAACAAAATGCTTCAACGTATTTACGGTACTGCTTTCTTCAAAAAAGAAGAATTAAAGCATCACTTACAAATGTTAGAAGAAGCAAAAGAACGTGATCATCGTAAAATAGGTAAAGAATTGGAGTTATTCACAACTTCTCAAAAAGTTGGTCAAGGATTACCACTTTGGTTACCAAATGGTGCAACAATCCGTCGTGTTATCGAACGTTATATTGTAGATAAAGAATTATCTCTTGGTTATAAACATGTATACACACCAGTACTTGGTTCAAAAGAGCTTTACCAAACTTCTGGTCACTGGGATCATTACCAAGATTCCATTTTCCCACCAATGGAAATGGACAATGAAACATTAATTATGCGTCCGATGAACTGTCCACACCATATGATGGTTTACAAAAACAGCATGCACTCATATCGTAACTTACCATTACGTATTGCTGAGCTTGGTACAATGCACCGTTATGAAATGTCTGGTGCTGTATCAGGATTACAACGTGTACGTGGGATGACTTTAAACGATGCACATATTTTTGTTCGTCCAGATCAAATTAAAGCAGAGTTCCAAAAAGTTGTACAATTAATTTTAGAAGTATACAAAGACTTTGATTTAAAAGATTACTCATTCCGTCTTTCTTACCGTGACCCTGCGGATACAGAGAAATATTTTGATGATGATACAATGTGGGAAAAAGCGCAAAGCATGCTAAAAGAAGCGATGGATGAGCTTGGCCTAGACTACTTCGAAGCTGAAGGTGAGGCTGCATTCTACGGTCCTAAACTTGACGTACAAGTTAAAACAGCGATTGGTAAAGAAGAGACATTATCAACTGTACAATTAGACTTCTTATTACCAGAACGCTTTGACTTAACATACGTAGGTGAAGACGGCAAACCACACCGTCCAGTTGTAATTCACCGTGGCGTTGTGTCAACAATGGAACGTTTCGTAGCATTCTTAATTGAAGAATACAAAGGAGCATTCCCAACTTGGTTAGCACCAGTTCAAGTAGAGGTAATTCCTGTATCGAACGAAGCACACTTTGATTATGCAAAACAAATCGAAGAACAGTTGACAGCAGCAGGTTTACGTATTGAAATGGATGACCGTGAAGAAAAACTTGGTTATAAAATCCGTGAAGCACAAATGAAAAAGATCCCATACATGCTTGTTATTGGGGATAAGGAAGTTGAGGCAAACGGCGTTAACGTGCGTCGCTACGGCTCAAAAGACTCAGAAACAATTTCTTTCGAGGACTTCCTAGCGAATATTAAAGCTGAGGTTACACGTTTTTAATAGAACAAATGATTAGATAATGTTCTTTCGTTGTGCTATAGTATGTATAAAGTTTCAATGTATTGCACATAATAATTATAAGATTGTAAAAAACATATTTGACAATCTAAATTGTACATGCTAATATAATTAAGGTTAATGAATACAAAGTTTGTGGTTGAAGTAGAGGCTGCCCGCTTCTCACCTGATACAACGCTTAGGCTGTGAACAGGTATTACACGTTGAATTGTTTTGCGTACACTTACGCATGCACATATAGCGGGCGGACATCTTCAAAAATGTCCGTCCTTTTTTTATGGACATGACAAGAGGATGTACCGTTCAACCGGGCAAGGCTTTGCCCAAACCATGTATTCGCGACAACTACTTGGAGGTGGATTACTATTAGCAAAGACATGTATGTAAACGAAGGCATTCGCGCACGTGAACTTCGATTAATCGATCACAATGGTGACCAGCTTGGTGTAAAGACACGTAACGAAGCGCTAGAAATCGCCACTCGTGTAAACTTGGATCTTGTCCTTGTGGCCCCTCAAGCCAAGCCGCCAGTCGCTCGTATCATGGACTATGGTAAATTTAAGTTTGAACAGCAAAAGAAAGACCGCGAAATTCGTAAAAATCAAAAAGTCATCGTGATGAAAGAGGTTCGTTTGAGCCCAACAATCGATGAACATGATTTCCAAACAAAGCTACGTAATGCGATTAAATTCCTTGAAAAAGGTGATAAAGTTAAATGTAGCTTACGTTTCAAAGGTCGTGCGATTACACACAAAGATATTGGTCAGCGTGTATTAGATCGATTTGCTGAAGCTTGTGCTGAAGTATCTACGGTTGAACAAAAACCGAAGATGGAAGGCCGAAGCATGTTCTTAGTTCTTCAACCAAAGAACGAGAAATAGTATTAGACGAAACAGTTTAGGAGGAATTCGACATGCCAAAAATGAAAACTCACCGTGGAGCTGCGAAACGTTTCAAAAAAACGGGTTCAGGTAAATTAAAATATGACCGTGCTTATGGAAGCCACTTATTCGCAAACAAATCTACAAAACAAAAACGTCACCTACGTAAAGGTAAAGTTGTATCATCAGGTGACTTCAAACGCATCAAATCATTACTTGTTTACATGAAATGATTGACTACACAAAATAAACTAATATTCATTTTTTAATGAAAAGCAGGAGGTAATTCATATGCCACGCGTAAAAGGCGGAACAGTGACGCGCAAACGTCGTAAAAAAGTATTGAAATTAGCTAAAGGTTACTATGGTTCTAAACATACATTATATAAAGTTGCTAACCAAGCAGTAATGAAATCAGGTCAATATGCATACCGTGACCGTCGTCAGAAAAAACGTGATTTCCGTAAATTATGGATCACTCGTATCAACGCAGCTGCTCGTATGAACGGTCTTTCATACAGCCGTTTAATGCACGGTTTAAAAGTTGCTGGTATCGAAGTTAACCGTAAAATGTTAGCTGACTTAGCTGTAACAGATGCTGCAGCATTCACACAATTAGCAGAAGCTGCTAAAAAAGCAGTAGCGAAATAAAAAAGAGCGACTATGTCGCTCTTTTTTATTTCTGCCCCGAAAGCGAAGCGGCAGGGGCAAAACAAGGTATCTGCCCCGAAAGCGAAGCGGCAGGGGCAAAACAAGGTATCTGCCCCGAAAGCGAAGCGGCAGGGGCAAAACAAGGTATCTGCCTCGAAAGCGAAGCGACAGGGGCAAAATAAGGTATCTGCCTCGAAAGCGAAGCGACAGGGGTAATTAAATTAGTGTATAGTTAAGACTGATGGGGGGTATTTCATCAGTCTTTTTACATAGGAGGTTGTTTTAATGGCTCAAGCATTACTTGCCTATATGGCAATTGTTTCAGTCGTATTGCTCGTCATGATGGGCATGGATAAATCACGCGCAAAAAAGCATGAATGGCGCATTGCGGAGCGTACGTTATTTACACTAGCTATTGCAGGTGGGGCAGTTGGTGGCGTGTTAGGCATGTATTTATTTCGTCATAAAACACGTCATAACAGCTTTGCATTTGGCTTCCCAATGATTGCGGCCATTCAAATTTTTATTATTGTGCAATTATGGGGCAGCTCTTTATAGAGAGGCTTTCCACAGGAGATTGCTGATATTTTGCTGAAATTAACGATAGCACACTGGAAATCGCCGATACCCCTACTAATATCGCCGGTAGAACAGGTGATATCGCCGGTAAACTCTTTGGAATCGCCGGTAGTAACAGAAAAATCGCCGATAGTTCTCAGGAAGCGTGCGTTCTCGTAAAAATCATAAATTGTGTGAGTGACTGGCACTTCCCGCGGGCACTTTTTGCGTTAAAAAACACATCCTCATGTGGAGGATGTGTTACGCATAAGTTGTTCAATGGGTTGCTTCCAGTTAATTTTAGCGTTAGGGTAGTTAAATAGGATTTCTTGCTGAAGATATTCGAAGTCACTCCTAGTAAACCCTTGTAAAGTTGCGGCATCGCGAGCACCAACAAAAATGGTAACGACCTCAAAGGCATCTTCTGTTGTGCCTAAGTATTTTTCACCTTCAAAAAGCGCACCCTTAAAAGAAATAAAGAAATTCTTTCGAACATTTTTTACGTCATCATAAAAGTAATATTGGCCTTTTTCATAGGCTTCATCGAGTTTTCGTTTAGGATCGGTTATATATCGAATCGCTTTATAGAATACATAGATAATAAGCGCTATCACAGCAAGTCGAATAAGTAACGGTAACATTTTAAAAATTCCCCCTTGAAGAAAGGTTATTCCTACCTATACGATTAGGGGAGACATTTAGTTTCACTTTTTAAAAATATTTTTTAGAAATTTAGGAGAAAAAAATGAATTTACAACAATTATTTTCGATGCAAAAAGAACTAGATCATTTTATTGAAACGACACAAAAAATTGAACGTGATGTTTTTAAAGAAAAAGGCCTCGCATTAATGGTAGAACTAGCGGAACTTGCTAATGAAACACGTTGCTTTAAGTTTTGGAGTACGAAAGGGCCGTCTGAGCGTGATGTGATTTTAGAGGAGTATGTGGATTCTATTCATTTTATTTTATCGCTAGGACTATTAAAAGGGTATACGTCTATTGAAAAATGGCCTGTTATTGAGGAGAAGCGAGATTTAACAGAAACATTTTTAATGACACAGGACTATATATTAACGTTTGTTAACCATCCAACAGAGGATAGATATTTAGCGATTTGGCAATGCTATGGTTTACTTGCATATAACCTTGGTTTCACATTTGAGGATGTCGTGTCAGCATACATTGAAAAAAATGAAGAAAATTATAATCGTCAACGTAGTGGCTATTAATTTACTAGACTAAAGAGTAAAAAAAACACCAATTTTCAGACAAATTCGCTAGGAATATTTCGGTAAACGAAGTATAATAGATGAGATACAAAATGTAGGAGGCAAAAGGATGACACAACTAGATTCAACTTTGCAAATGTTTAAAGATTTAACAGACGCGAATGGGATTGCAGGTAACGAGCGTGCACCACGCGAGGTAATGAAAAAATATATCGCACCATACGCAGATACTGTAGAAACAGATCATTTAGGTAGTGTAATTGCTAAAAAAGTGGGCGATGAAAACGGCCCAAAAATTATGGTTGCTGGCCATTTAGACGAAGTAGGCTTTATGGTGACACAAATCGATGAAAAAGGATTCATCAAATTCCAAACAGTTGGTGGCTGGTGGAGCCAAGTAATGCTTGCACAACGTGTAACAATTACAACACGTAAAGGTGAAGAAATTATTGGGGTAATCGGTTCAAAACCACCTCATATTTTACCAGCTGATGTGCGTAACAAAGTGGTAGATATTAAAGACATGTTTATCGATGTTGGTGCAGCTTCAAAAGAAGAAGTACTTGAGTGGGGAGTATGCCCTGGTGACATGGTAACACCTTATTTCGAATTCAATGTAATGAAAAATGACAAATATTTATTAGCTAAAGCATGGGATAATCGTATTGGCTGTGCGATTGCAATTGATGTCATGAAGGCATTGAAAGATGAAAAACATCCAAATATCCTATATTCTGTAGGGAACGTACAAGAAGAAGTAGGTCTTCGTGGTGCGAAAACAGCAACACATAAAATTCAACCAGATATCGGTTTTGCAGTTGATGTAGGTGTGGCAGGAGATACACCAGGCGTAACACCGAAAGAGTCAAACAGCAAAATGGGTGCAGGTCCACAAATCGTTGTTTACGATGCTTCAATGGTATCTCACCGTGGTTTACGTGAATTTGTTTTAGATGTGGCTGACGAAAACAATATTCCATATCAATTTGAAGCAATGGCTGGTGGCGGTACAGACGCTGGTTCAATCCATGTAACAGCAAATGGTGTGCCTGCATTATCAATCGGTATTGCAACACGCTATATCCACTCACACGCAGGTATTTTACACCGTGATGACTACGATAATGCTGTGAAGCTAATGGTTGAAGTCATTAAAAAATTAGACCGCGATGCAGTGAACAAAATTACTTTTGATTAATTGTAACCGTAAATAAAAATAATGTATTTTTGCCTTCTAACTAAATGTTAGGAGGCTTTTTTGTATTGGTAAGAAGGGGAAATCATATGCTCAAGACTAGCCCTAAATGCATAAATATTCAAATAGACGCATTATTGACACAAAGAACATATTAATTCTAACTTTTGAAAATAAACATAAAAATTCAGTTGATTTTATATTTATGCATGTGTATACTAAACTCAACAGTTACAAAAGCAAGGAGAGAAGGCTATGAAATTACTAGAAGAAGTACAGTTAAAGTTAGTGTCAAGCTTAAAAGGAAAAGACTTACTAACTTTGCTAGACTATACAAGTGAAGAGGTTCAGCAGTTAGTTGCACTTTCGACGCAACTTAAACTTATTACAAAAGAAGGTAAATGTCCGAAGTTGCTTGAAGGAAAAACACTCGGCATGATTTTTGAAAAACATTCAACTCGTACTCGTATTTCGTTTGAAGTGGGAATGGAACAATTGGGTGGTAAAGGTATGTTTATGCATGCGCGTGATTTACAAATTGGTCGCGGTGAATCAATATATGATACTGCACATGTGTTATCAGGTTATTTAGATGGCATTATGATTCGTGCAAACTCTCATGCGATGGTTCAAGAGCTTGCAGAGCATGCAACGATTCCTGTAATTAATGGCTTAACGGATATATATCATCCTTGCCAAGCATTAGCCGATTTAGAAACAATCGCTGAATTTAAAGGTGAATTACAAGGTCTTAAAATTGCATATGTTGGTGATGGCAATAACGTTGCGCACTCTTTAGTAGTCGCTTCTGCACACGTCGGTATGAACGTCGCAGTAGCAACGCCTGTTGGCTATGAATGTGATGCAGAGGTTATCGCAAAAGCACAAGCTATCGCAATGGCAAATGGCAGTACGATTACAATTACAAATGATCCTGTGGCAGCAGTTCAAAATGCAGATGTAGTGTATGCAGATGTTTGGACATCGATGGGCCAAGAAGAGGAAGCGGCGAAGCGTTTACATGATTTTGCTGGTTATCAAATCAATGATGAGCTAGTGGCACATGCAAAGCCGAATTATATGTTCCTCCATTGCTTACCAGCACATCGTGAAGAGGAAGTGGCAACATCTGTTATAGATGGCCCGAATTCTTATATTTTTGAGCAAGCAGAAAATAGACTCCATGCTCAAAAAGCAGTTTTAGCTTCAATTATGGCTTAAAAAAAGGATATGATAGTTGACTCTCTAATTGAGAGTTCCTATATACAAAGTTCACATTCGCAACAGAGGGTGTTAATGTGAGCAACATACCAGTGGCATACAGACAGAGGGATGTATGCTGCACGCGATGTACGTTGTCAAGATGGATGACTTCATCGCTACATAGTGAAAGTAACCTGGGAGACGCTGGGTTACTTTTTTTATTTTAATAGCACATATACATAGTTTTCCTATATGTTATAGAGAAATGAAAAATAAATCTATATAATAGGGACAATACGAAATTTTAGGAGGGCTTTTATTGAATATAGATCATATCGAGGCATTTTTATATGTAGTTCATTATAAAAGTATTCATAAGGCTGCTAATGCTTTGTTTTTATCACAACCCACTGTAACAGCTCGCATCAAATCATTGGAGCGTGAGTTAAATGTTGAATTATTTTATCGTGATGCGCGAAGTGTTATATTATCGGAAAAAGGAAAGGACTTTTTACCATTTGCGACACAGATTGTGCAAACGTTCCAGCATGGCAAAAAACAATTGCAGGAAACACATGCTTCAAATGAAGTTTGCATCGGAACAAACGGTGTGACGGCTCAATATTTTTTAGCCTATGCACTACCTAAATGGAAAGAACGTTTTCCGAATATGCGTTTTCATATCATTACAGGTTCTACTGCGATTATTTTAGAAAAATTACAAAGTCACCAAATTGATTTTGCTTTTATTCAATATGTGCATAAAGATGGAGTATGCAATGAGTTGTTATTAAATAATGCGGTGAAGCTCGTTATGCATCGTGATCATTCATTTATACAAGAGACCAATATAACAGCAAAAGAATTAGCAAAGCAAAAAATGGTGTTTTTTGAATGCGGTGCGTTTGATTGGAATTATGTGCATAAAATGTTTGAGGTAGAAGGCGTGTCAGCAAATATTGAAGTTCGTACAGACCATTTAGAAGTAGCAAAGTCATTTATTCGAACGAAAGAATATGTGAGCTTTTTACCACATCTAAGTGTGAAAACGGAGCTTGAAAGTGGCGAGTTTGTTGAAATAGATGTGAAGCATTTACTCGATATTAATCAGCATATTTTCTTAACGTATTTAAAGAAGGACACGCTAGAATCAGCTTTTTGGGACAACATTTTAAGTACAGCCAATCAATTTGAAAGTATCCAAAAGCTGCATTGATAAAAAATTTTATAGAACATAAAATTTTTTTCTATTACAAGAACTATTGCATTCATGTTCATTGAACGGTAATATCTTCCTCAATCCTATTTTATTTATGAATGTCCATCTGACAGCATAAGTGAAATATTATTTTTTAGCTTAAAGCATACTTAACCACTAAGTTTAGTAAAAATAATAAATTCGAGGAGGATTAACATTATGGTGAGACAGGATAAAATTCGGTTTGGGGCGATTATACACGGTGTAGGTGGGAATATTTCTAGCTGGCGTCATCCAAAAGTAGCGAGCAATCAAAGTGTGAGTTTACCTTTCTATATACAACAGGCGCAGAAGGCGGAGCAAGGGAAGTTTGATGTTGCCTTTATCGCAGATGGTTTATTTATCAATGAAAAGTCGATTCCTCATTTTTTAAATCGCTTTGAGCCACTAACGATATTATCAGCACTAGCTGTTTCAACAAAAAATATAGGGCTCGTTGGAACTGTATCGACATCCTATAGTGAACCATTTACGGTGGCACGACAGTTTGCATCACTCGATCATATTAGCAACGGTCGGGCAGGCTGGAATGTTGTAACGACGCCATTAGAAAGCTCGGCGTTAAACTACAATAGAACGATAGAACAGCATCCAAGTCATGCAGAACGTTATCAAATTGCAGAGGAATACTTAGAGGTGACAAAAGGACTTTGGGATTCATGGGATGATGATGCCTTTATAGCAGATGTGGAACATGACGTGTTTTTCGATCCGAAAAAATTACACACATTGCAGCATAAGGGAAAATACTTTTCTGTGCAAGGGCCACTTAATATTGCACGCTCAAAACAAGGTCAGCCTGTAATTTTCCAAGCGGGATCATCTGATGCGGGTGTTCGTCTAGCTGCAAAAGATGCTGATGCAATATTCACGCATGGGGCATCGTTAGAAGAAGCGCGGAAATTTTATAAAAAGGTGAAAACGGAGGTCGCTGCTTTTGGACGAAATCCTGATGAAGTAAAGATTTTCCCTGGGATATCGCCAATTATTGGAGACACGATTGAAGAAGCAGAGGCAAAGTATCAGGAAATAGTAGAACTTGTTTCGATTGAACGTGCACTTGCTTATCTTGGTCGCTACTTCGATCATCATGATTTTACTCAGTATGATGTGGATGCATTGTTCCCAGAGCTAGGTGAAATTGGGGCAAACAGCTTCCGTAGTACGACAGATTATATAAAAAAATATGCCAAGCATGAGGGGCTTACGCTTCGTCAAGTAGCATTACGTGAAGCAACGCCAAAAACAGCATTCTTTGGCACTGCTGAACAGATTGCAGATTTGGTGCAAGAATGGTTTGAAAAAGAAGCGGCTGATGGTTTTATTGTTGCTGTAACAGTGCCAGATGCACTTGATGATTTTGTCGATAAGGTTGTACCGATTTTACAATCACGTGGTATTTACAAAGAGGAATATGAAGCAAATACATTACGTGGTAATTTAGGCTTACCGTTTAAAGAAAGTCGATACATCAAACAGTCTGTTTAAAAACCAAGTAAACATATTTGAATAAATATATTTAGAGGAGGTATTGTATGAGTTATTCTTTAGGCATATTAGACCAAAGTCCTCTTATCGAGGGAGCAACAAACGAGCAAGCATTACAACAAACAGTCGCTTTGGCGCAAAAGGCTGAGCAGCTAGGATACACACGTTTTTGGGTGTCGGAACACCATAATAGCGAGACATTAGCGGGGACATCACCAGAGGTTTTAGTATCGTATTTACTTGCAAAAACGACATCGATTCGTATTGGCTCAGGTGGTGTTATGTTACAACATTATAGCCCCTATAAAGTGGCTGAAAATTTTCATGTGTTAGCATCGTTGGAGCCAGGAAGAGTGGACTTGGGCATTGGAAAAGCACCAGGGGGTCTACCGCTGTCCACAAAGGCATTGCAATATGGCACGCTAAACAATGGTGAAGACTTTGAGGAACGGCTAACGTTTTTACAACGATTAATTGCTAACACGCTACCGGTAGAACATGAGCTAAATGGTGTGCAGGCAACACCTATTCCAAAAATAAAGCCATCGTTATTTTTACTTGGTGCAAGTCCGAAAAGTGCAGAACTTGCAGGAAAGCTTGGTATTGCCTTTGTCTTTGCACGTTTTATCAATAGTGATATCGATGTTTTGACTGAAGCGGCTAAGACATATCGTACGCATCTGCCGAATGGTCATTTTGCTGTTTCGATTGCAGCACTTGCTGCACCAACAACGGAAGAAGCGCAGGCATTAGTAGGGGAACAAAAAATTACAAAGGTGCATTTAGCAAGTGGGCGTAGTTTGACCCTGCAATCAGTTGAATTAGCCGAGAAATTTGGGCAAGAATCAGGGGAGGCGTTTACTGTACAGCAGTATGATGCTGATATTGTATTTGGCACACCTGAAGATATTAAAGCTACATTAGATGCCTATCACAAGCAATTTCAAATTGATGAATTCATTTTGCATACGCCTGTTTTAAAGGCATTTGAACGACAACGCTCATTTGAACTATTAAGTCCTGTGAATTTACATTTACAACAAAAAGAAGCAGTGAGCTAAGGAGGAAGGAACATGGCAAAAAAGATAGATGTAGTCGTTTGGTCAAAGCAAGGCTGTAGTTATTGTGATGAAGTAAAAGCGTATTTACACGAGTTGGAAATTCCGTATAAAACAGTTGATGTCACACATAACGATACTTTGCGGGACATTTTACAAGCAAAGTATGATGTACGTTATGTACCTATAGTGGAAATTGGGTCAAGTGAAGATGGAGTATACAAAGCTGTGACAGAAATAGGGCTTGAGCATGTCAAAACAGCACTTGCTATTGATCTACCATCAAAAGTATAGAAAAGAGGAAGATTTTATGAGGAAACTAGCGCTCTATATAACTTGTGTGCTTACGTTATTTTTAACGGCTTGCTCAAGTACTGAAAAATCTCAGGTAAGTATTCGTGACAACGCTAAAGCACAAAGTAAAAATGAGGTTCAAACAATACTAGTTGGCACAGGAACACAATTTCCGAATATTTGCTTCCTCGATGAAAAGGGGAATTTAACAGGCTATGATGTTGAACTTGTTCGAGCGATTGATGAAAAGCTACCTGAGTATAATTTTGAATTTAAAACGATGGAGTTCTCGAATCTATTACTAAGTTTAGAAACAAAGAAAATAGATTTAATCGCACATCAGATGGAAGTCAATCGTGAGCGTGAGGAAAAGTTTCTATTTAACAAGGAGCCTTATAATGTATTCCCATTACAAGTAACAGTGAATGCGAAAAATAATGATATCCAATCAATCGCTGATTTAAAAGACAAAAATGTTAGTGTCTCGCCAACGAGTAACTCTGCAGTCTTTATTGAGCAATACAATAAAGAGCATGATCTAGGGATAAACATTGTGTATTCCTCTGGTTCAGTGGATGTTAATAATCAACTTGCAACTGGTCGTATTGATGCGATAATTACGACACCATTTGCGGTGAGATACTATAACGAAAGCAATGAAACACAGCAAAAAGTAGTGGGAGAAGCACTATTAAACTCTAAAGTTTATTTCCTACTGAACAAGGATGAAGTGACATTACAGGAACGTATCGATGAGGCAATTAAAGAGTTAAAGACGGAGGGGGTCATTAGCGAGCTTAGTAAAAAATGGCTAGGTGATGATTATACTGTAGATTTCTAGACGACATAGGAGAGGAAGAAGGAAGTATGGCAAATGATTTTGACTTGATGCTAATAGCGAATGTACTTCCGATATTGCTTCAATATTTACCCGTAACACTTGAAATTTTAGTATGCTCCATCCTTTTTGGGATGTTATTTGGAATGGTAGTAGCTATACCAAAGCTACTGCATATACCTATTTTGAAGCAAATAGTCACGGTATATATTTCATTTATTCGTGGCACGCCTATTTTAATACAGTTGTTTTTAGTGTTTTATGGCATTCCAGCAATATTAAAGCTAGTTCATATTGATGTTACAAGAATGGATGCTATTTATTTTGTTATGATAACTTATACTTTCAGTAATGCTGCAGCGTTTGCTGAAATTTTCAGAGCAGCTATATTAACGATTGATAAAGGACAAATGGAGGCGGCGTTGTCAGTTGGCTTAAATCGAGCGCAAGCATTTTGCCGAATTATACTACCGCAGGCGCTACGTGTTGCTTTTCCAAATATGTCGAATACAATGATTAGTTCGTTAAAGGATACTTCCTTGGCATTTTCAATTGGTGTAATGGATATGGTCGGTCGGGGAGAAACGCTTATTGCTTCGACGACACGGGCACTAGAAATCTATTTGGCACTTTCAGTTGTTTACTATTTTATTGTGATGCTATTAGAAAAAGGTTTAAAACGCAATGAACGCTATCTCAATCGTTATATGAAAGAAATAGCGACGAGCTAGGGGGATTTGATAATGACGATAGATGTCGCATTTGTGATAGATGCGTTGCAGGAGATTATTAAGGTGTTGCCATTAACCTTGTTTATGACTTTTACACCTGTATGCTTAGGTATAGTAATCGGTATAGCTGTAGCCTTTGTTCGGATACAACAAATAAAAGGTATAACACCATTATTAAATTTTTACGTATCCTTTTTTAGAGGTACACCGATTATTATGCATATTATGTTAATTTACTTTGGTGTACCAATTGTTGTGGATACAATCGCACATGTGTTGAAGCTGGATTTTCAAGCAAATACTATTCCTATATTATTTTTCGTATTACTGGCATTGACGTTAAGTGCGGGTGCCTACGCTTCGGAAATTATCCGATCTGGTATTTTAAGTGTTCCAAAAGGTCAATTGGAAGCAGCGTATGCTGTAGGAATGACGTTTTCACAGGCAATGCGACGTTTGATTTTACCACAAGCATTTAGTAAATCGATACCTAATTTTACAAATGTCTTTATTGGCTTTTTACATGCGACTTCTTTAGCGTTTTTTGTGTCAATTAAGGAATTAACCGGCGCTGCCAATATTGTAGCTTCAGTTAATTTGAAATTTTTAGAGGCATTTATAGCAGTCGGTTTAATTTATTGGAGTGTTTCGATTGTTGTTGAATGGATTGCCCATCTAATAGAAAAAAGAGCGACGGCTTATAGTAAGGGTAGTGTGTAGTTGTGTTTAAATGACCCCGACAAATAAAAAAGAAGAATTGAAAGGAGTGTTGTCTATGGCAGTAGCAGAAATTGTTATTGAACATTTACGACAAGAAGATTACCCAGCTTATTTGGAAGTGCTTGTGGAGAGTTATGCGCAGTATGAGAAGGATTATAAAGATCCAGCACATTGGGCGCAATATTTACAAGATATTCGGGCATCAGTAGGAAATCCAAATGCCGAGACAATATTAGTCGCAAAGCGTGAGCAAGAAATAGTAGGAGGATTGCAGTTATTTACAAACTCTGAAAAAGCATATGGTCTTCCTGAACTTGGTATTGAATCAACGATTGTACGTTTATTAGCAGTCCATCCTAAAGGGAGAGGGCAGGGCGTAGCCAAAAAATTATTAGAAGAAAGCTTTGCCTTTGCTCGCGAGCGTCAAGATCAGTCTCTGTATTTGCATTCAGGTGATATTATGCAAGTTGCAATTAATCTGTATTTATCACTAGGATTTGTTAGAGACGAGTCAAAAGAGTTTTACAAGGGCAATATATTGGTGAAAAGCTTTCGTTATGATTTGTAAAAGAAAACCCGCTGATAAGTATGCTATCAGCGGGTTTTTTGTTCAAGTGAGACTGACATTAAATCGTTCCATATGCAAGGTAAGGGAAAAATCCTTCGAAAAACCGTTCAGTTGCGGGCATGAAATAGGAACCAAAGTGAAAATCTGGATCAAGCGTTGTAACAATCCATGTTCCAGCAGTTGAATGTGCATCTATATAGAGCACAGCGCCACCATCTTCTGTAGCAATTAAAATATCAGCATGCTCAGGCGGCCAAAAAACGCCATGTTGATGCCAAGTGCAATCTGCCAATGAGAGATAGCCATTGAATAAAGGATGCGCTGGATTTTGCAGTACTAAACCGCTAGAAGCATCTTTATCAAGCCACCACCAGAAGTTTGTTATACGTTCTTCCCATTGTTGCGCAGGAATCCAATTCCATGGTTGTGGTCCAAAAGCGACGATTATGCCACCATTCTCCGCAAATGCGTGGATTTTTTCAACGCTTGCTAGCAATAGCTGGTAGTTTAATTGGGAAGGGACGATGAGCACATCAAGGTCGTCAATATCAGTTTCTAAAAAATCTGGATGGTAAATTAGCTTTGTAATATATTGATTGAACTTTGGTTCGTGGAACGTACGGTAATGGGATTCATGCCCACTGTATATAACCCCAATTTTTCTCATTGATCATTATCCTCCTTTAAAGCTTGTACCTCAGTTTCAAGCCAGGCTAAAAACTGCGGGCGAATGCGATCAGTTGATTTGTTTTCACCTGCATAACCAAGCAGATCACGTCCTGCGTGAACTAAAATCGTCCCATTTGTTGAAAAGCGGTCAATGTATGTAACTGGCTTACCGTTTGCAAACGTTAATAAAATTTCAGCGTTTGCTGGTGCATGATGATAGCCGCGTGCAAAAAAGCCTGCAACCCCTTTTTTAAATGTCATATCTTCAGTTAAAACGCCATTGAAAATACCTGAGTGCTCCGTTGGAAAGACTTCATAATCTTTGAAATTTTGAATGTGTTGGGGCATAAATAGGCCACAGCCTGGCAACCATTCTCGGAATAAATGCCCACAGTATACAACTATTTTTTTGTTTGCTAAAAATGCTGCAATTTTTTCACGTTGTAAATATAACCATTCTTGGTCAATAAAATTTGGAATAAAGAGAACATCTACTTCGTCCAAATCAACCAGTGGGAAATCATATTGATCCACGATTTTTGCTTCATTACCTGTATCTTTCTGCATGCGACCATTGACACCAAAAGCATGTCCTGGATCTAGTTTTAGCATTGTAAATGGAATGCTCATCAACATATCCTCCTAGTAAAATAATTAAATATCCAATCATTTTTTGGTAATAAATAATATTAAAAAAACATTTAGAATGCTATGTAAATATTGTTTGACCAAAAATATGTTGCGAATATTAGAATTCTATAAAAAGCAAATTGACATTGAGAATCATTATCAATATACTGTTATATATATTCTATTGCAAATGATAATCATTTTCAATATATTTTCAAAAGAAAGTAGGGAATGCCGTGAAACCAATTGCGTATATCGGTATCGATATTCAATTTGCCAGGTTGTCAGATGAGGATCGCAGGCGCGGACTTACATTTTTATATTTATACGATTTGCCGTATGCAGATTTACGTGCTTATGCGGGCCTTATTATTACGAATCTAGTTGAGGAGCAGTTTTTGTTAGAGCATAAAGCTATGCTGGAGCAGTATTTAAAACAGGGTGGCGTAATCTTTTCGCTAACTGAGACATCATTACCTTGGTTAGTAGGTGTGTCTAACTGGAAACGTTCGCCAATTCCATTGAAGGATCGTGAAATCGTTATAAAAGATCCTGCCCATCCATTATTTGTGGGAATTGATGCATATGACATTAACTATCGCAAAGGTGTTAGGGGCTTTTTCTCACGTGGATATTTTGAAAATGTTCCACCGCATGCAGAGATTCTTGTGACGGACCAAAGTGGAGCAGTCATTATTTATGTAGATCATGATTCAACAAATGGAACAATCTTTGCTGGTGCTGGAACAGATATATATCGTGTGTTCATTGACGAGGATAATACCGCTCGTCAATTAAGTGTGCAAATGCTTGCATGCATTCGTGCGGAATATGCACGCAATCAAGCGAAAGGAGCTCAAATACAATGATTGGGATTGTCACAAATGGACTACCATTTCAAAATCGCTTTTTTGCAGAGGAGGAATTTCATTATTTATATGATGATATTTTACATATTCGAGAGCTGCATCGGTATGATTTAGCAAATTACGATACGTTAATTTTATCTTGCCGTTTAGATATTCCTCATTTAAAACGTTATCAATCACAGCTTTTAGCGTTCATTGAATCAGGTAAGCGGCTCATTATTTTTGGTGAGATTTTGGATAATTGGTTTCCTACGATTGATTGGCAAGATTCTGAGGTGAATTTTAGCTGGTGGGTGAGAGATGGTGGAGACTTGCCAATGACAGAGCAAAATATGACACACCCATTGTTTAAATACGTAACACTCCGTGATTTAAAATGGCATTATCATGGCTCATTTTTACCGCCAGAAGGTGCCCAGTCTTTACTTGATATTCCCGAGGGTCGCTCCCTATTTTATGTAGACAATGTAAGCTTTAACGGAGAGTTAGTCGTAACAACACTTGACCCTATGTTTCATATAGGACTAGGTTTTATTGATCAATCAAAACCGTTTTTACACGGTATAGCAAAATGGCTCAGAGAGGAAGAAGGACAATGAAAAAATACGGATTTCTAGCAACATTAGCATTAGCGGCAATGCTAGCAGCGTGTGGCGATAAAGATGAGGGGGCAGTAACAGAACAACCGTCTGAAACTTCTGATGTTCAAACAACGGCTGAAGAAAAAGTTGTGACAGACCAACTAGGCAGAGAAGTGACAGTACCCGGAAAAATTGAACGTGTAGTGACAGGAGGGATATTGCCATATTTCTCTACATGGTATGTAGCGACAAACTCTACAAAAGAGATAGTGGGCATGCACCCCAATTCATATAATGCAGCAAAAAACTCTATTCTAGCAAAAATTTCACCAGATGTGTTAAATGCAGAAACGTCTTATATTCAAAATGGTGAAGTGAATGTTGAGGAATTACTAAAGATTGATCCCCAACTGTATGTAGAAATTTCAACAAATGAAGATTCAATTAACAAAGTAACGGAAGCGGGTATTCCTGTTGTTGCGGTAAAAGCAATTGATGCCGCAGCCGCTGAACCGTTAGCAACATTCAATAGTTGGTTAACATTAACGAGTAAAATAACTGGAACGACTGATCGTGCTGACCGCTTTTTACAAGAGGGCAAAAAAGTGCAGTCTGAACTAGATGCCAAATTAAAAGATGTAGCAAAAGAGGACAAGCCACGTGCATTAATATTATTTATGCATAATGATAAGTCCATTACGGTAGGTGGTAGCAACTTCTTCGGCAATCAATGGCTAAACGCAACTGGTGCGATAGATGTTGCTGAAAAGGATGTACAAGGAAGAAAAGAAGTAAATATGGAACAAATTTACTCTTGGAATCCTGATATTATTTACATTACAAACTTTACGGAAACACAGCCCGAAGATTTACTTGAAAATAAAGTTAATGGACAGGACTGGAGTCAGGTAAAGGCAGTGCAAGATGGAAAGGTTTATAAAATTCCACTGGGTATTTATCGCTGGTTCCCACCAAGTGGCGATGCACCATTAATGCTAAAATGGATGGCTCAAAAAAATCATCCAGAGTTATTTACGTATAAAATTGAAGATGAAATTAAAACGTATTACAAAGATTTCTATGAATTTGACGTAACAGATGAGGAAATACATGATATATTAAACCCTTCTTCTGACGCGGCGAAATATTAAGGATTGATTGTTAAATGAAGAAATGGATTATTGTATTGCTATGGTTGCTACCAATTATGGTAGCAATCATTTCACTAGGTGTTGGTCGTTTCGAAGTAGGTCTTGACCATATTGTAAAAATTTTAACATCGCAAGTGTTCCCTATTGAACAGACGTGGACAAAGATGGAAGAAACTGTTGTGATGAATGTCCGGTTACCACGTATTTTGCTCGCTCTTCTAATTGGTGGAGGGTTAGCGATAGCGGGTGCAGGCTTTCAGGGCATGTTTGGCAACCCGTTAGTTTCGCCAGATATTTTAGGTGTTTCAGCAGGTGCAGGTTTTGGTGCATCATTAGGTATTTTATTATTTGGCCAAAATTTTTCGGCACAAATAATGGCACTTCTTTTCGGTTTAGGCGCGATTGGCTTTACATTTTTAGTAGCAGGTGCAAAAAAGAATGCACCTATTTTTATGTTCGTATTGGCTGGTGTTGTAACGTCTGCACTTTTTAATGCTTTGATATCCCTTATAAAATTTGTGGCAGATCCAGAGGAGAAGCTACCGGCCATTACATATTGGCTAATGGGAAGTCTCGGCACTGCAACCTATAAAGATTTATATATTGGTGGTCCATTAATTTTAATAGGTATTCTACTACTCTATTTACTGCGTTGGCGACTAAATATTTTAACATTGCCAGAGGATGAGGCAAAGTCAATGGGTATTCCAGTTGCGCGTTTAAAATGGTTCGTGATTTTTGGTGCAACACTAATAACAGCGGCATCTGTAGCTGTGGCGGGAATTGTTGGCTGGGTTGGTTTAATTATTCCCCATGTTGCACGCATGCTTGTCGGCAATAACAATCAATTTGTTCTCCCGGTGTCTGTTGCAATCGGTAGTGTGTATTTATTAATTATCGATGATTTAGCACGCACATTAACAGCAACAGAAATTCCATTGTCCATTTTAACAGCGATTATCGGTGCACCATTCTTTGCTTATTTATTACGTCGTTCAGGAGGTGGCTGGGGATGAAAATAGAAGTAGTCGATGGCAATTACTATTATGAGAAACGTCGTACAAAATTGCCTAACTTATATGCGAAAGATATTAATTTTACATTAGCATCAGGCGAAATAATGGCTATTCTTGGACCAAACGGTGCAGGGAAAACAACGATGTTAAAGTGTATTACAGGTCTTCTCGATTGGAAAAAAGGCAAGACGATGATTGATGGTAAACCACTTGCAGCAATGGATCGTAAGGAATTGTGGAAGCGAGTAGGCTATGTGCCACAGGCGCATAAAATGGTATTTGGTTTTACAGTGGAGGAGCTTGTTGTAATGGGACGTGCGCCATATATTAGTACATTGGCTCAGCCTTCAGCTAAAGATATGGAAGCGGCTCATGTAGCACTAAATACAATTGGGATAATGCATCTTGCTAAAAAATCGTGTAATGAAATTAGTGGAGGAGAGCTACAGTTGGCTTTAATTGCCCGTACGCTCGTGTCAAATCCTGAAGTATTAATATTGGATGAACCTGAATCACATTTGGATATACAAAAGCAAATTGTTATATTGCAAACGATAAAGCGCTTATCCAAGGAGCGAGGTATTTCTTGCATCATTAACACTCACTATCCAAACCATGCCTTTTACCTTGCAGATCATGTGTTGATGACAGCGAAAGAAAAAGATGTTATATATGGCAATGTTCAAGAGGTAATGACTGAGTCTAGGATGAAGGAATTTTTCGGTATAGAGCTGAAAAAAATAATTTACGAGGAAGATGATTATTTTGTCGAAACGATGGTTCCTCGCGCACTAGGACAGAATGTAATATGAGTGCCCGGCACCTCTAATGAGAAACACGGTCCCTACTATAGTGGAGGAGACCGTGTTTTCATTGGTTATGGAATGAATTGCAATTGCGAAAAGTTTGGAACAACTATAAGTTGAAAATTTTCCCTGGATTCATAATGTTATGCGGATCGAGTGCTGCCTTAATGCTCTTCATTACGAGTAACGACGCACCATGCTCCATCGATTGGTATTTCATTTTGCCAATACCTACACCATGTTCACCGGTACAAGTTCCTCCGCGAAGCAGCGCATATTGCACAATATGCTCATTAAAACGGTCAGCTAGTGCCTGTTCGTGTGCATCAGTGGGGTCTAACATTAACAATGCATGGAAATTTCCATCTCCGACATGTCCGACAATCCCTCCCGCTAGACCGACGTTGTTTAGCTGTTCACGGGCATACAATATCGTTTCAGCCAATTTTGAAATCGGAACACAAACATCGGTTGACATAAGCTTTTTTCCTGGGTACGCATGAATATATGCATAGGCCAATGAATGTCGTGCCTCCCATAGCTTATTGCGAGCTGCATTGTCTTGCTCAAACTCGACAGACGTACAGCCGAAGTCCTCAAAAATTTCTGTAGCAAATTCAATATCTGCTTGCATACCTGCATCATTACCGTGGAACTCTAAAAACAGTGTCGGTTTTTCATCATAAGAAGTTTCATTATAAATATTAGCTTGTGTAATAGAAACTTCATCGACAAGCTCTACACGACCAATGGAAATACCAGCCTGTAACAATGCGGCAACTGCACTGACAGCATCGCCAACTGTTTCAAATACAGCACGGCCCGCAGTTACAAATTCAGGAATTCCATATACTTGTAATGTCAGCTCTGTAAAACAACCTAATGTACCTTCTGAACCAACAAATAAGCCATTCAAATGATAACCCGAAGATGATTTAGCTGCTAAGCTTCCAGTATGTATAACAGTACCGTCTGCAAGTACAACTTCTAAATCACGCACTTGATCGCGCATAACACCATAACGAACTGCTGTAGTACCACTGGCATTCGTTGCTGCCATTCCTCCAAGTGTCGCATCTGCTCCTGGATCTACCGTAAATTGAAGGCCATGTTTTTTTAATTCTTTATTTAATTGTGCACGAGTCACACCCGGTTGCACTTTAACTAGTAAATCTTCTGGGCGAATATCTAAAATTGTATTCATTTCAGAAAAATCGATAGAAATACCGTTGGCAATCGGAATAGCATTTCCTTCTAAACTTGAGCCAACGCCAAATGGTACGACCGGTATAAGATTTGCATGTGCGATTTTCATGATGGCACTAACGTCTCCTGTAGAACGTGGAAACACTACTATATCTGGCAAGTTCATTGCATGATGGGATTCATCTTTGCCATGTAGCTCTCGTACCGTATCGTTTGTTGACACCTGCTCATCCGATAATACCTCTCTAAGTTGATTTACTATTAGCTCTACTGCAACAGTCATTCCAATCCCTCCAAACTTTCTGATAAATCTAATTTATCATGCGATTAGTGGAAATGGAATGTACTGTTTATAAAAAATCAGTGTGCAAATACTTTTTCTAGCTTTTGTACGAATGCATCTTGTTCTTCTGTAGATGATTGTTGCCACCATTTTTCGAAAAATACACCTAGCCCAGGTAGTAAATGCTCTTCACCACGTGAAATGGCATCTTGGACTATATCTTTAAATTCTGCTGCTGATTGACCATGGACATTTGCCGTAATGGCATCTCTTATTTGAAAATTCATCTATTTCGCCTCCTTAGTGATAATTTGTCCACTGAAATTAGAAATATGTATAAAAATTAATGCAAAACATAGGATTTTTTTAAATTCTCTCGATTTTTGCTTTAAATTTAGACGGAAATTCATGCAAATCTTTAAAGATTTAGTGTAAAAGGGGCATTCGACGTGCTTTCTATCGCAAGTTAAGCTAATAACACCTAGGAATAATGGACTGTGCACAAGTCGTAAGGAAAGTATCAGTGTCATTTGAAAAACATACACAAATTCTTTCGCCAGAACAGCCATTTGAGGAAATATTAGAATTGGTGCAGCCGATGATTACCTCCATATTAGTAAAGTGCCATATTTACAAAGACTTTGAGTATTATCGTCATATTGCAGCAATTGCTGTGTGGAAAGCTTACGAAAATGCTGATCCTTCGAAAGGGCAATATTCTGCCTATATTTATACAACAGTGAAAGGGGAAATTTTGAAAGAACTTACGAAAGAAAGACGATTTCAGGACAATGTATCATTAATGGCTGATGACATCTTGAACATTATACGTTGTCGTGTGGAACAGATAAATCGACTAGAAGAGTGCTCATTAGTAGAAAAAATAATGAACTATTTAAATGAGGAAGAAAGAAAGATACTGCAACTTTATTACCTAGATGGTTATAGGTATGAAGAAATAGCTAAAGTACTACAGCTATCAGTCGCCGCAGTCAAAAAAGACGCACTAGACTAATGAACAAACTACGTAGTCACCTTTGTCAATAAACTAAATTACTACTAAAAGATAGTAAAAGTATGCTAATATCAAAATAAATTGAATATTAGCATACTTTACTAATTGCATACAAAGTCCAATTAAAATGCTATGATTTGTAAGAAGTCAAAGAAATATACAATTTTAAGGCCATTGAAAATAATATGTAGGTATAGATACCTATCTATTTTGATTGTGTATATATTGATATGGGGGGTTAGTATTGGAAAACGCGCGTAATCATTTAATTATAGATAAAAGGGAGCTATGGTATAGTGCGATACCGCTGCTTCTATTGATACCTCTATTAGCTTTTAATAATCAGCTTATTACTATTTTTATAGAAGGAAGTGTCGTCGATTATTTAAGATTGATTATGAAAATATTAATTGTTGTTTTCACTATGACAATCGCCATTCATTCATGGCTAGTATTTTCGCATTTATTAATTAATCATACTTTATACATAGGCAGTGTTTTTTTCCTTATCGCTTTGCTAGAGATTACTAATATTGTCATATCAGTCCCGCAAAGTTTAGATACAGTATTAATAGGCGTCTGGATACAGATTTTTATGCGGATTGCTTTAGTAATAGGTATCCTACTTATTATTATAAAGCCTAGAATAAAGTTAACATTGGCTCACCGTAGGGTAGCTTATGGAATCGCCCTTTTTACTGTTACGCTTATGCTTTTTATTTTATATAGGGCACAGCCATTGCTTGAAAATAGTCATTCAATAATACCACATACAGTCCGATTATTGACGGGGATGATCCAAGGTGTTTCTATCTATTTTTTAAGCAAGCATTATAGAAATGCGCCAAAACAGGTGCTATGGCTCATTAGTGGGTCAGTATACTTAATTTTAAGCGATCTTTTGTTTGTTTTCAGCACAGACTACAGCGCCATTTGGATGTTTACCGCTCTACTTTACCAGTTTTTAGCTTATTATGTTTTCTTAAAGGCGATTTACTATACTTCTGTGGAAAAACCTTATCTACAACTACTGAAAATTAAGCAAGACCTGGAACAATCGCAACAAGAGCTAACTTTTCAAGCCTATCATGATGATATTACACAATTGCCAAATGAGCGTCTTCTGTTGAAAACATTAAAGGAGGAGTTGCATAAGGATGGTAAATGTAAGGCAGTTATATCTATTGAAATTGACCGTCTTGCAACCATTAGCGATTCCTTAGGTATTAGCAATTCCAATAAAATGATGAAACTTGTAGCGGAAAGGATTCAAGCAATGCTACCTCCGCATTATTTTGCAACAAAGTTACGGGAAAGCCAATTTGTTATTTATGTTAATCATGTCCAAACACATGAAGAACTAATACAGTTTTGTCTGAACTTAAAAAGTGCAATGGATAAGCCACTACAAGTACAGCTTTTCTCATTAAAAGGTAATGTGAATATTGGCATTGCATTTAATGAAAAAAATTGTTCTGCTGAAGAATTATTGATGCATGCACAGCTAGCAATGCGTGAAGCAAGCCAAATACCGCAACGTTTCCTTTTTTATAAAGAGCATATGTCAGCTGGCGTGACAGACCGTATATTACTAGAGCAGGAATTACATAGAGCACTCGATCAACAGGAATTTTATTTGGATTACCAGCCTCAGATTAATTTGAAAACAGGGAAAATTGAATCGGTGGAGGCGCTTGTGCGTTGGCGTCATCCAGTTCGTGGCTTTGTTCCACCAGATAAGTTTATTGACATTGCCGAGGAGTCCGGTCTAATTATTCCTCTTGGTAAATGGATACTAGAAACAGCATGCTTGCAAGCGAAGGCGTGGGAGGCACAAGGTCTACCTAAAATGAAGGTTGCTGTTAATTTATCGCTCGGGCAATTATTTCAGCAAGATTTGGTGCAAATGGTGAAGGAGATTTTACAGCAAAGTAAGCTGGAACCAAGCTATCTTCAGTTGGAAATAACCGAAAGTATGACAATGAATATTGATCAAATGACCCAATTATTACATGAATTAAAGGCACTAGGAATTCAAATAGCAGTCGATGATTTTGGGACAGGTTACTCGTCCTTATCATATTTAAAAGAATTTCCAATTGACTGTTTAAAAATCGACCGCGCTTTTGTACATAATATCCAGCATGACGCTAATGATGAAGCGCTCGTTTCTATGATTTTGTCTATGGCTAAGCATTTACGTCTAAAGGTAGTGGCTGAGGGGATAGAAGAAGTTGCTCAGCTGGCATTCCTTATTGCAGGCGATTGCGATTATATACAAGGTTATTTATTTAGTAAACCTATTACTGCCGAGGAGCTGACTGCGACGTTTAAAGATTTACATGTTCATGCTGATCAGATTTTAGAGCAGTTTAAATGCGGTGAAAAATATCACATTTAATGCACTGAGTGTAGGGAATTAAAAGGCAAAATCCGCTTTGACTTAAGTTGGGACAGCAAAATTGGATGTAATATGCTGGCCGACAAAAGTACAATGCGGATTTTTTTAGGTTGGGGTGTTATTTAATGAACGAGGTATTCTTCTTTTAGCTCGGAAATCGTGACTTCAGAGCGTTCTTCTAGTGAGCGTCGTAAATGAACGGTTGCTGTTTTGCCATCATCATGTAGCTTATCAATCCATACAGAAACGCCATTATAGCTCACTTCATATTCCTTTGGAGAGGCAACAATTTCTTGTGCGCGTAAATAATCCAATCGAAGCCCCTCCTTATTTTTTTTGCTTGTTTTTCGTTACGGAATTAATAAGCTCCGTAAATTCTTGAGAAAATTCTTCTTTTACTTTGTTTGGTGCAATTTTTTGGTTTTTCGGCGTCTGTGGTAATGAACCTTTGTTATTGCTTTGCCCTTGCTTATTATCTCTTCCCATGTTTGGATGCTCCTTTCGCTTTAATATTTCTTAATATGGCTTCGAATTGATATTTTTATCAAGGGAAAAACTAGGGAAACATAAGAATAACATGTAGTAATGCAAAAAAATTAGTGTATATGCTTGCTTATGAAAGGTCGAGTTTAGGTAAATGATAAGAGCAATATTTATTTTTTAATTGAAAAATTATTATCTAATAGTGCCCAGTTTTGTGGGAAAGGAAAACCTAAAGCCCAATAGCTAATACCACGGAGATTATATTCCTTTGTTAGGTCGAACTTAGCTTGTGCGCTTCTTGCATCTTCAAACCATACTTCATGATTTCTTCCTTGCTTGTCAACATAGCGAAAATAAGGGGATTGTGCTGTTCTGTCATATTGGATAGTTGCTCCATATTGTTGCGCTCTTGCAACCGCTTCTTGCGGGCTAAATGTTTCTGCTTCTTGACCTTTCACGTGTGGAACGAGCCAATCACGTGCATAAATTTGGAAGCCTAAAAATATTTTATTAGCAGGCATTACTGTTAGAGCATATTCTACAACTTTCCTCATTTCATTAATTGGAGAGATTGCCTGTGGAGGTCCAAGTCGATAGCCCCATTCATAAGTCATCAGTACGACAAAATCCGCAATTCTTCCATGTGCCTCATAATCATATGCTTCATAAGTTGACCCTGCTGGAGATGGACCTGTTTTTGGAGCAAGTGCGGTCGATACTAAATATCCTTTCGGGTGAAGGCGATCAACTGCTAATTGAAGGAATTGGTTATAGTTTTCTCGATCTGCGGGTAGCACATTTTCGAAGTCTACATTTAGTACTTTATAGCCTTTATCTTCCATGACTTTTAAAATATTATCGATGACTTTTTCTGATAATTGTTCATTTGACAATATTACATGGGTTAAGTTGGATCCGGTTTCTGTTGATGTGAAGTTCGTAACGGTTAACATCGGAATAATGTTTTGAGAATTAGCAGCATCTATCATTGCTTTGTCGTTCAAAGGTTCTAATGTTCCGTCTGCGTTCATCAAATAAGCAAACGGACTAAAATAAGTAAGAAGATAGCCCACTGCATTTAGTGACTGAACAGCCTCATCAGGTGTTTGATACGTATAGGCATTTACTTCGACGGTAGGTTTCGTTCTTGGAATAACTAAGTGAGAACCGACATAAATCATATTGGGGTTTGTAATATCGTTTTCCTCTATAATGGCTTGAACGGTTGTACTATAGCTCCTAGCAATTTGAGATAAAGTCTCGCCAGCTTCCACAATATGAATGATTGGAGGAATGATTAGTTTTGTTCCTGGTGTTAAAACATCGGGATTTGTAAGATGATTTACTTGGATAATGGATTGTAGTGACACGTTATATTGTTGGGCAATGGACGACAACGTTTCGCCTTTTTTAACGGTGTGCGTTGTAAAAGAAGAAGGTATAACAAGTGATTGTCCGATCACTAATTGATCTGGGTCGGGTAAAGCATTCAATTGAATAATAGCACTCATTGGTGCAGCATAGCGGTTTGCAATTTGCCAAAGTGTTTCACCAGCGCTTACCACATGTATTAACATTCGGACTCCTCCTAAATAAGTTTTGTTAATGCATCATATGTAACCAAATATCTACCTAATGATGAAATGTAGTGTAATTTTTAATTGTTTAATCATTTCAATACTCATATTTTTTTCTTATTCGTTATACATAGTATAGAACGTGCGAATTGTATCATTTGAGAAAGGAGCTGGACGTTGAAGAAGGTAAAGCTCACAGGAAGAATTGTTAGTCCAGGTGATCCAGATTATGACGAAGCGAGAACAAATAATAATTTAAGTCTGCCGAAATTCCCGAGTAAAATTGTCTTCTGTCAAAGAACAAAAGATGTAATCAATGCTTTAAGGTGGGTCAGGGAAAATAATGAAGATTTTCGAATAAGGAGCGGGCGACATAATTATGAAAATTATTCCTTAGTCAATAACGGTCTAATTATAGATGTGAGTGAAATGAACAACATTACAGTTAATTTGGAAGATGGAACTGCTCGAATTGAGGCTGGTGCTAATCTGGGGAAGGTATACCGTGCATTATGGGAGCATGGGATGACAATCCCAGCCGGAACCGAAAGTAGTGTAGGGATTGTTGGCTTAACACTAGGTGGTGGTATTGGCATGCTATCCCGTCCTTTCGGGCTTACTTGCGATCACTTGATTGAAATTGAAATGGTCAGAGCGAGTGAACATCTAGGAGCCGAGTTGATCCAAGCAAACAGACAGACGAATAGTGATTTGTTTTGGGCTAGTTGTGGCGGCGGTGGAGGCAATTTCGGTGTTGTTACTGCCCTTACGTTCAAGCTTCAACCAATTTCAGACGTTACCCTTTTCGCCATCGTGTGGGAGTGGGATGATTTTGAGATTGCTTTTGATACTTGGCAAAAATGGGCGCCATTTACGGATGAACGCATAACTTCACAAATAGAGCTAAAATCACAGGAAGTAGGCGAAATTGTGGTGCAAGGTTTATTTGTTGGTGCGGCTTCTGAATTAAAAAAGCATTTGCGGCCTTTAAGGAAAAGTGGTTCACCTACGGAAGTGTGGATAAAAGAAGTACCGTACATTAAAGCAGTGCGATTTTTTGATGTTGCAAGTGGCAATCAACCAGCATTCCGCAAAAGATCAGGTTCCTTTATTGAAAAGCCTTTTCCGCATGTGGCAATTTCGAAAATGAAACAATTTTTAGCCGATGCCCCTAATAGAAATGCTAGCATCTGGCAACAGTCGCTAAGAGGTGCTGTAGGTCAGATTGCATCAAGCAGAACTGCCTATTATTATAGAAATGCGCTGATTACCCAAGAATATATCACTTCATGGGAAAATCATGAAGATGAAAAGAAAAATGTGCAGTGGGTTGAGGATATTAGAAGGACATTATCTCCTTTTACAATGGGGGATTATGTGAATTTTCCAGATCAATCTATTCAAAATTGGCCTACCGCCTATTATGGACGTAATTTTAGACGACTAAGAGAAGTGAAAACCAAATATGATCCTTACAATGTCTTTACATTCCCTCAAAGTATTCCAACGATTAAAAAGTGGATGTAATGCTAGAACAAATTTTTTAGAATATCGTTAGATGGAAAGTAGAGTGCATAGAAAATAAGCATTCTACTTTTTTGTTAAGTTCACTGTTATTATTTCCTTGATAATTATTGAAAGCACAGTCAAAATGGAGATATTACATATATTTCTAGAAGGGGCAAATGCGATGATGGATGTTGTTGAACGCAATAATGTGAAGATAATTGGGAAAGGGAAGCAGCCGATACTTTTTGCGCATGGATTTGGTTGCGACCAAAATATGTGGCGCTATATAACGCCAGCTTTTGAGGAGCAATATCAAATTATTTTGTTTGATTATGTTGGTTCAGGTAATTCCGATTTAAACGCTTATCAATCCGAAAAATATCAGTCTCTTCAAGGGTACAAGCAGGATGTCTTGGACATCATTGAGACTCTTGGACTGCAACAAGTCATTTTTATTGGTCATTCGATTAGTTCAATGATTGGTCTGCTTGCTTCCATTGAATGCCCTGATTATTTTGAAAAACTAATTATGATTGGACCTTCGCCACGGTATTTAAATGATGGGAATGGCTATGTTGGTGGATTTGAGCTGAGCGATATTACAGAAATATTAGATATGATGGAAATGAATTTTTCTGGCTGGGCTAGCTTTCTAGCGCCGATTGCCATGAATAATCCTGATTCCCCAAAATTAACAAATGAGCTTGAACAGACTTTTAAATCTGCTAACCCAGTTATTGCAAGGGAGTTTGCCGAAGTAACGTTCTTATCAGATCATCGAGGCGACTTAATAAAGGCTGGTGTTCCTAGTTTAATTATGCAATGTTCGGATGATAGTATAGTTCCAATTGAGGTTGGTGAATATTTGCACAACCATTTAAAAGCAAGTACGTTTCGATTAATGACTGCAAAAGGTCATTATCCTCATATTAGTCATCCTGAGGAAACGATTCAGTTAATTACACAATTTCTGTAATGGAATATGAAAGGATTATGAATAATTCATGGATAAACGATTGAACTATGCACCTTGTGGATTTATTGCCATTACGCATGATGGAATGATGATAGAGGTGAATCAGACCTTTCTGAAGTGGATGGGTTATGAACGGGTGGATTTATTACACCAGCATATTGAATTGCTAATGTCCAAGCCGAATAAGATGATTTTTCATTCTTATTTTTACCCAACTATAAATCTTAACGATCATGTAGAAGAACTGTTTATCAGTTTAAAACATCGCAATGGTACAGCTGTTCCTTTTCTATTGAATGGCAGGAAGTATTTAGTGGGAGAGACTGAATGCATTGATTGTATTTTAGTACCAATGAAAAAGCGCATTGATTATGAGTTAGAATTACGCTCAGCGAAAAAGCAACTAGAGGCTGCTTATTTAGAAAAGGATCAGGCTTTAGCTAAATTAGAGCAACTCCATTTGGAAATTGGGAAAAAACAAGATGAACTACTAAACATCAACGCCACACTAGTAGAACTTTCCGTTACTGATAAGCTAACAGGATTGAAAAACAGAAGATTTTTTCAAGAGCAGCTTGAGGAGCAGCTAGCTATATTCCACGAATCAGCAAAACCATTCTCTCTTTTAATTTTAGATATTGATCATTTTAAAAAGGTAAATGACACATTCGGACATCAAGTAGGTGATGAAGTCCTTGCCGAATTGGCACAAATTTTAAATGCCCAAGCTCGTCAAGATGATGTAGTTGCTCGTTTTGGTGGGGAGGAATTTGTCATCATTTTACCTGAAACAGATGTGAATGCTTCGAGGACTATTGCGGAGCAATTACGTCAAGCTGTTGAACAGGCACAGTGGCAAACTGGTAGCATCACGATCAGTATCGGTATTGCAATAGTAACTGAAGAGGATACCGATTTAACGATTTTGAAAAAGGCTGATAAAGCTTTGTATGTTTCGAAGGAAAATGGAAGAAATAGAGTAAGCACTTTTGAGTGCCAGACACCCAAACAATTCTGACAATTGGCTACATTTTGCTGGACTATGTAATTTGTTGTTTTCTACTGTATAATAATGAACAGTAAATAGGAAAAAGGCGGTACGAAAGACGATGAAGAGAATAGAATCTACGCAAAATGCGTTAGTGAAATATTGGAAAAAATTAGCGACTACGCGAAAAGAGCGTGAACGTTCAGGCGAGTTTTTAGTAGAAGGCTTCCATTTAGTAGAGGAAGCGTTGAAAAATAGTGGTCAAGTGTTACAGCTAATTGTGCGTGAGGGCGTTGATTTACCAATGCTATGGCCAATTGATGATGTGGCAATGGTAGAAGTGACAGCAGCTGTAGCAAAGGAATTTGCTGAGACTGAGACATCACAAGGAGTCTTTGCAGTTTGTAAGCAGATGACGGTAGAGCAAGAAGTGATGGTTTCTTGGCGCAAGGTTCTTCTAATCGATGCTGTGCAAGATCCAGGAAATATTGGAACAATGATACGAACAGCGGATGCAGCTGGTTTGGATGCGGTTATACTTGGCAAGGGCTGTGCAGATCTTTATAACCCGAAAACACTACGTTCTGCGCAAGGATCACATTTTCATATTCCAGTGATTCGTGGAGAACTAGAAGATTGGATTGATATGCTTCAGGAAAATGGTGTGCCTGTATTTGGAACAGCACTTGATGAGGATGCTGTCGTTTATAATGATATTCAGCATACGGGTGCTTTTGCTATTATGATGGGGAATGAAGGCAGTGGCATTCATCCGCAGTTATTAGCAATGACGGATCAAAATATCATTATTCCTATTTTTGGACAAGCAGAATCATTAAATGTCGCTGTTGCAACAGGTATTGTTTTATATGGACTTGTAAAATAAGTTCTGTCTTACACACATTAGACTAGTCGATATCGCCGATAAAACGCTGGCAATCGCCGATAAAACTACGGCAATTGCTCATAAAACAGCAGCAATCGCCGATAAATCAAATCATATTGCAACAAGGAACAGATGCCCCTTGCTTTGAAGCGGCGTAATAATGTATAATCACATTTAAATTGTAATTAAGTATATTGAAATGCTTTGACCGGGAAGTAGTAAAGATTGTGAATGGACGACAGGGAGCGTAAGCCAGAGATTGAGAGCCAACGCCGAACCAATGCAATTTTGAATTCAGCCTGCGAGCAGCTACCGGGACCAGCAAGTGAAAATGGCTGTAAAGGTATGCCGGCTTCAATCGAGTCGTTATGTCAATGAAGTGATTGTGCGGAGTTAATCGTGCAATAACTAGGGTGGTACCGCGAATATGTCCTCGTCCCTTTTTTGGGGGCGAGGTTTTTTTGTGCCATTTGTGCAGGCGGGCACTTATATGAACAAGGAGGTTTTACACATGGAAGAGCAATTAAAGCAATTAGAGCAAGAAGCGCTAGCAAAAATTGAAGCAGCAGCAAATTTAAAAGAATTAAATGATGTGCGTGTCGCTTATTTAGGGAAAAAGGGGCCAATCACAGATTTATTAAAAGGCATGGGGAAATTATCGGCTGAGGAACGTCCGAAAATGGGTGCTTTAGTTAACACAGTTCGTGAAAATGTCACTGCGGTGCTAGAAACAAAAGTAACTGTTTTAGAAGAAGCAGCAATTGCTGAAAAATTAGCAAGTGAGTCGATTGATGTTACATTACCTGGTCGTGATATTAAAGTAGGTAACCGTCACCCATTAACACGTGTTATCGAAGAAATTGAAGATTTATTTGTCGGTATGGGCTACGAAATTGCTGAAGGACCAGAAGTAGAAAAGGATTACTATAACTTTGAAGCTTTAAACTTACCAAAAGGTCACCCTGCTCGTGATATGCAGGACTCGTTCTATATTTCCGAGGAAATATTATTACGTACACATACATCACCGGTGCAGGCACGCACAATGGAAGCAAAAAAAGGCGAATCCATTCGTATAATTTGTCCAGGGAAGGTGTTCCGTCGTGATAATGATGACGCAACACACTCTCACCAATTCATGCAAATTGAAGGTTTAGTAATTGGCGAAAATATTCGTATGAGCGACCTTAAAGGAACGTTAGATACGTTAGCGAAAAAAATGTTCGGTGCTGATCGTGAAATTCGTTTACGCCCAAGCTTCTTCCCATTCACAGAGCCTTCTGTAGAGATGGACATTTCTTGCTTCAAATGCGGTGGCTCAGGCTGTAACGTATGTAAAGGCACAGGTTGGATTGAAATTTTAGGTGCGGGTATGGTACATCCAAATGTGCTTGAAATGGCTGGTTATGATCCGAAGAAAGTTTCTGGTTTCGCATTTGGTATTGGTGCAGAACGTATTGCTATGTTGAAATATGGTGTCGACGATATTCGTCATTTCTATACAAGTGATACACGTTTCTTATCACAATTCGAGCGAACAGAGGCGTAAGGGGGACTATAAATGTTAGTATCATTAGAATGGTTAAAAGATTATGTAAGTACACAGGACTTAGCGCCTGAAGATTTAGCAGAAAAAATTACACGCTCTGGCATAGAAGTAGACGCAGTTATTGACCGTGCTAAAGGTATGGATAAAGTCGTTGTCGGCTATGTTGTGTCAAAAGAGAAGCACCCTGAAGCCGATAAATTAAACATTTGCCAAGTAGATGTTGGGGAAGCGGAACCACAACAAATTATTTGTGGAGCGCCAAACGTAGATGCAGGTCAAAAAGTGATCGTTGCTCGTCCTGGTGCACATTTACCAGGTGGCATTAAAATTAAAAAAGCAAAACTTCGTGGGCACGAGTCGAACGGTATGATTTGTTCATTACAAGAGCTTGGTATTGAAGGTAAGTTAGTACCGAAAGCTTATGCTGAAGGCATTTATGTGTTACCAGCAGATGCAGAGGTGGGCTCTGATGCACTAGCGTTTTTAGGTCTTCGTGATACAGTGCTTGAGCTTGGCTTAACACCAAACCGCTCCGATGCACTTTCAATGTTAGGGGTAGCTTATGAGGTAGGTGCAATTCTTTCAGAAGAAGTAAAGTACCCAGAAATCGCTTATAATACATCTTCTGAAAAGGCAGTGGACTTATTAAAGCTTCAAGTGGAAGATCTACAAGCAAACCCAATGTACGTAGCAAAAGTTGTGAAAAACGTTAAAATTGCAGAATCACCAATGTGGTTGCAGCACCGCTTAATGGCAGCTGGAGTACGTCCCCACAACAATGTGGTCGATGTGACAAACTATATTTTAATGGAATATGGTCAACCACTTCATGCATTTGACTATGATAGCTTAGCAACTGGTGAAATTGTTGTTCGTAAAGCAACAGAAGGTGAAAAAATCACGACTTTAGATGACCAAGAACGTACATTAAAGGCAACTGATTTAGTGATTACGAATGGCAAAGAGCCAGTAGCGATTGCGGGTGTAATGGGTGGAGCAAATTCTGAGGTAACAGAATCTACAACAACTGTTGTTATTGAATCTGCCTATTTCGATGGCTTAACAGTGCGCCAAACTTCACGTAATCTAGGTCTTCGCTCGGATGCATCAGCTCGTTTTGAAAAAGGCGTTGATCCAAACCGAGTGCTTCCTGCAGCTGAACGAGCAGCAGCATTACTTGCTGAGTTAGCTGGTGGTGAAGTGTTAGAAGGTACTTGTATCGTAGATGAATTAGATAAAACACCAGCACGTGTTGTTGTTTCTCCAGACTTTATTAACGAGCGTCTTGGCATGAAAATCTCATTAGAAGATATGCTTTCGATTTTAGAGCGTTTGAAATTTGGTGTAGAAGCAGCGAATGGCTTATTAATTATCGATGCACCAACACGTCGTCAAGATATTAAAATTGAAGAAGATATCGTTGAAGAAATTGCACGTTTATATGGTTACGATGAAATTCCAATGACTTTACCAGAAGGTGCTAACCAAGTTGGGACATTGACAGCTTACCAAGCAAATCGTCGTATAGTGCGTAACTTTATGGAAGGTGCAGGACTTTATCAAGCTGTCACTTATTCTTTAACATCTGCCGCACTATCACAACGCTTTGCACTAAAAGCAGAGCCGGTAACGCGTTTATTAATGCCGATGAGTGAAGACCGTTCAACACTACGTCAAAGCTTAATTCCACATTTAATTGAAGCAGCAGCATATAACGTTGCGCGTAAAGCTGATAGCGTGGCATTATACGAAGTTGGTTCTGTCTTCCTAGGTCAAACGGAAGAGGGGCTACCGTTTGAAGAAGAGCATGTTGCAGCAGTTTTAACAGGTAAATGGTTAGATCATGCTTGGCAAGGCGAGAAAAAGGAAGTAGACTTCTTCGTATTAAAAGGTATTATCGAGGGCGTAATTGGTAAGCTTGGTTTAGCAGATCGCATTACCTTTGTTAAATCAGAAGTAGCTGGCTTACATCCTGGACGTACAGCTAGCATTTTATTAGATGGAGAACAAGTTGGTATTATCGGCGGTTTACATCCTGCAGAACAAAAAACATGGGGTGTAAAAGATACGTACGTAATGGAAATGAATTTAGTAGCATTACTTCATGCAAATGCAAGTGAAGCACCACTTGGTTATAAACCAGTTCCTCGTTTCCCAGCTATGTCTCGAGATATCGCACTTGTTATGGACCGTGCAACAGCAGCGGGTGAAGTAATTACCGCTATTCGTTCAGCAGGCGTGAAGCTGTTGAAGGATATTCGCGTGTTCGATGTCTACGAAGGAGAAAAAATGGAGGCAGGTAAAAAATCTGTTGCCTTCTCATTAACATACTTCGATCCAGAACGAACATTAACAGATGATGAGGTTGTTGCAGCACATAACAAAATGTTAAAAGCAATCGCCACAATTGAAGGAACAGAAGTACGTTAATTTATACTAATTTAACAAGCTGTCTCGAAGTTAGAGACAGCTAAGAGTGTCGACAAAAGGCATCCAGAGGTTCGCTCTAGATGCTTTTTGTCTTTTTTATTCTTTTGTTATTGATAGCAAGTTGATTGAAGCGGAGTGTGGCGACTCCTGCTCAGAACGTAAGAATGTTGATTGTGCTTAATTTTAATTTTTATCTTCTGGAAGAGAATGCAGTCTAGTTGATTGGAGCGAAGGGCTGGCGACTCCTACGGGAACAGCACAAAACGTAAGACGCAACAGTCCGCGCGTAAGCGAGGGTTGCGTCTTACGGTGTGCCTGCGGAAAGCGTCCAGCCCGTAGCGGAAATCAACGGCAATCGACCCATATAAATTTATTTTAACTTTCGAGCCTTTTCTGTATTCGCAAAATGCCATTTCGTGATGGAGCGCAAAAATTCCTCGCCTTGTCCACGCCAAATCCGTGCCGCTAATGCATCAACCTTGCTAGATGCTCCTTTTTGTAACTCTATGCCAGCAAACTCACTTAGTCGGTCCATTTCCTTTAAGAATGCAGCGCGTGCCAAAATCGAAGCGGTAGCGACTGAAACATGTAATTGTTCTGCTTTCGTTGAAAATAGTACGTCATCTCTAACAATTTCTCGCTCATTTTTTAAATAATTGTAATAGACTCCACGTTCTGCGAACTGATCAATTAATATATGTGCAGGCTTTTCAGGGGCCATTTTGGACAATGTATTGCCGAGCGCCTTATTATGCATCATTGCTTTCATTTTACCCTGTGAGTAACCTTTTGCTTGTAATACATTATATTTTTCATTGCGTAATACGAGTACGCTATGGATACATGCCGCACGTAAATCTGGAGCTATTTTTCGCATATAGTCATCAGTAAGCATTTTAGAATCTTTAACGCCGAGCTCATTTATTAGTTCGATTTTTGAAGAAGGTACGTAAACTGCAGCGACTGTTATAGGCCCAAAATAATCGCCTGTCCCTGTTTCATCAGAGCCTAGCACAGACATTGAAGCAAAGCCCTCAGGAAGCGTATCGCCTTTTGCGCCAACAGTTGAAGACTTTTGGGTTGTTGTTACCCCAGAGGAACCCCATCGTGCCGCTTCTCGCTCAGCACCCCCTCCTTGAAACATACATTTCCCTGATTTGTACATCGTAATAGCTGTATCAGGAAGTTTTGCGGCGAATACGACACCTGGTGCTTTTCGCTCCACATAATAACTTGCGTAATAAGACATCACCTCTTTTTGTGCATTTGTTGAAATTAAAAGTACAATATTTGACATTTAACCGTTCCTTTCTATCCTCATTGTTCACAATTTTATACCTTTCATGTTATGATAATATATAGCTTTTTTGTGTGGACGTTGCTCATTACTGTCAAAATCGTGAGCAAAATGATTTTATTGGAGGGTGCGACTATGGAAAATCAAGAAAAGAATAAAATTTCTGTGGAAATATATGGTCATACATATAAAATGGTCGGCTCCGAATCCATTGGACACATGCGACTTGTCGCTTCTATTGTTGATGACCGTATGCGCGAAATGAATTTACATAATCCCTCACTTGATAGCACAAAGCTTGCCGTCCTTACAGCTGTAAATACGGTGCACGATTATTTACTCTTAAAAGAGCAAATAGAATTACTAGAAGAAGAATTGAAAAAATTAAAGGGTTGAAGTGAATGCTAGATTTAATCATATTAGTAGTTCTATTAGTTGGACTACTAGTGGGGGCAAAACGTGGCTTCATTGTACAAATGATGCATATTGTCAGCTTTGTCGTTGCCCTAATTGTTGCGTATATTTATTATAAGCCATTAGCACAGAAATTTGTGTTTTGGGTGCCATATCCAGGTGTTACGGATTCGGGAAGCCTTGGGGTTGTCATTGACAGCTTAGATTTAGACCGCACGTTTTACCGTGTTATAGCATTTGCGGTTATTTTCTTTGCTGTGAAAATCGCATTGCAAATTGTGGCATCTATTTTTGATTTTATTGCCTATCTACCGGTGCTTAATATAGTGAACCGTTGGCTTGGTGCACTGCTTGGCATGATTGAAAATTATTTAATTTTGTTTATTGTGTTGTATGTTTTGGCATTAGTACCAATTGAATTGGTGCAGAATTTAATGTCGAAGTCGTTCTTATCAGGCCTCATTTTGGAGCATACACCGATTATTACAAAGATGTTCCAAAATTGGTGGTATATTTATCTCCATGCTTCATAAAATTTGGCGTCTACGCATGGAAAACTGAATGTGGTGTTCACTTGTTTGTCCGTAGAAATCCGCTTAAATGGCGAAGTTGCTGTTAAGAGCACAGCTATTTTGTGCGCAGAGCCGTAATGAATAGGCAATAGTAATCGATGCACTTCTCTCGGACTTGAGGGAAGTGTTTTTACGATAGGAGGAATTCTAAATGAACAAAAAAACAATTATTCGTACACTAGAGAAAATTGCATTATATATGGAGTTACAAGGTGAAAATCCGTTTAAGGTATCCGCCTTCCGAAAGGCCGCTGCAGCACTTGAAGGAGACGAACGCTCGTTAAGTGAAATGGAAGATGTAACAAAGCTTAAGGGAATCGGTAAAGGCACAGCTGCTGTTATTGAAGACCTGATTGAGACAGGAGAATCAAGTCTCTTAAAAGAATTACAAGATATCGTGCCAAAAGGCTTACTGCCACTATTGAAGTTGCCAGGTCTAGGCGGCAAAAAAATTGCCAAGCTTCACCAAGAGTTAGGCATTGACTCTGCAGAAAGCTTACAGGCTGCATGTGAGGCTGGTAAAGTGCGCGAGCTAGCGGGCTTTGCGGCGAAAACTGAAGAAAAAATTTTAAAGGAGCTTGCAAACTTTTCCAATCGTTCGGAACGTTTGCCAATTTGGCTGCTAGAGCCTGTTGTTTTACAAATTGAAGCACTTCTCGGTAGTATGGAGGAAGTGGCACGTTTCTCAGTAGCTGGAAGCTTCCGCCGTGCCTCAGAAACGAGTAAAGATATTGATTTTATCGTTGTAACTGAAGCGGTTGAGATAGTACGTGAAAAGTTATTGAGTGAACTGGCAATTCAGGAAGTCGTGGCTGCAGGTGATACAAAGATTTCAGTTATTTTAGATTTAGATGAACCGATAAGTGTTGATTTTCGATTAGTGAAGGATGTTGAGTATGCAACGGCCTTGCACCATTTTACTGGTTCAAAAGATCATAATGTTCGTATGCGTCAACTTGCAAAAGCACGTGGGGAGAAAATTAGTGAATATGGTGTAGAGCAAGCAGATGGCTCAGTATTGACATTTGAGGATGAGGCTGCATTTTTTGACCATTTTGATATGCCATTTATTCCACCTAGCTTACGAACGGGGTCGACTGAGTTTGATCGCCAAAGTGAAGTGAAGGATTTAGTAAAGCTAGAGGATATTGTGGCAGATTTGCATATGCATACGACATGGTCAGATGGTGCATACTCCGTTGCTGAAATGGGAGATGCATTAATGTCACGTAGTTATCACTATGGCGTTATTACCGATCACTCCCAGTATTTAAAAGTGGCGAATGGTTTAACACCTGCACGTTTAGAGAAGCAACGAGTAGAAATTGATGCATTTAACGAAGCACATCCAGACTTTTATTTATATGCAGGAACAGAGATGGATATTTTACCGGATGGTTCGTTAGATTTTGATGACGAAGTACTAAAAAAATTAGATTTCGTAATAGCCTCTATTCACTCGAGTTTTACACAATCGCAGGATAAAATTATGGCGCGTTTGCACACGGCAATGCAAAATCCGTATGTTCATATGATTGCCCATCCGACGGGTCGCATTATTGAGGATCGTGCTGGTTATAATCCAGATATAGCACAGCTAATTGAATGGGCGAAGGAATATGGTAAAATTTTAGAGTTAAACGCAAATCCATATCGTTTAGATTTATGTGTTGAGCACTTAGAAATGGCTGTTGCAGCAGGTGTCCCTGTAGCAATAAATACCGATGCTCATGATACCGCTCATTTACGTTTTATGGATATAGGTGTGCGCTATGCAAATAAGGCATGGCTGAAAAAAGATATGATTGTCAACACATGGACGCGTGAACAGTTTGAGGCGTTCATTCGACGAAATAAATAGGTTGAGGAGGTGTTCTCAGTGATCGCAAACCGCGCATTGAAAACACTAGAATATGATAAGGTACGTCAACAAGTGGCTACATACTGTACTTCATCAATCGGCAAATCAGCCATTGATGAGCTTGTACCACAAACAGACTATGAAAAAGTAGTTCAGTTGTTAGAAGAGATGGATGAAGGGCTATCCATTTTACGTGTAAAAGGTAATGTGCCTATGGGTGGTATTTTCGATGTTCGACCTGCTGCAAGACGTGCCCAAATCGGCGGAATGCTTTCAGCGATGGAATTAATGGAAGTATCAAGTACGATTCGAGCTAGTCGTATTCTTCGCAATTTCCTTGAGGATTTAGAGTCCGAAGAAATCATTGAAATTCCTCATTTCATTACTAAAAAAGAAATGATGCCTGTACTAACAGGATTACAGCATGAAATTAATAACTGTATTGACGATAACGGCGCTGTTTTAGATTCAGCAAGTCAAACATTGCGATCTATTCGTCAATCTCTGCGTGCTGAAGAGGCTAAAGTGCGTTCGAAACTAGAAAGCTTAACTCGAGGAAGTAATGCGTCAAAAATGCTTTCAGATGCCATTGTGACGATTCGTAACGACCGATATGTCATTCCAGTTAAACAAGAATATCGTCATCATTATGGTGGAATTGTGCATGATCAATCGTCATCTGGCCAAACATTATTTATCGAACCAGATTCAGTTGTACAAGCAAATAATGAAATACATCGACTTAAAATGAAAGAGCAAACGGAGATTGATCGTATTTTGCTTGCTTTAAGCGCCATGGTTGAGGAAGTTGCACCAGATTTATTTAACTTAGTAAAAATATTAGGTGAAATTGATGTCATTTTAGCAAAGGGTAAATACGGCCAAGCCAATAAATGCACGATGCCAAAGATGAACAAGGACGGCTATATTCGACTTGTGCGAGCGCGTCATCCACTTTTACCTATTGAAACTGCGGTTGCTAATGACATCGAATTCGGGAGAGACATTACAGCAATTGTGATTACAGGACCGAACACTGGTGGTAAGACCGTTACGTTAAAAACAGTTGGTCTTTGTACGTTAATGGCGCAGGCAGGCTTACCAGTGCCAGCATTGGATGGTTCAGAGCTAGCGGTATTTGAGCAGCTTTTTGCTGATATCGGTGATGAACAATCAATTGAGCAATCGCTTTCTACATTTTCATCTCATATGGTAAACATTGTCGACATTTTACAGCAATTCGATCACGAGTCACTCGTGTTATTTGATGAATTGGGTGCAGGAACAGATCCACAAGAAGGGGCTGCCTTAGCTATTTCAATTTTGGATGAAGTGCATGGTCGTGGCGCTCGTGTAATGGCAACAACGCACTATCCTGAATTAAAAGCATACGGCTATAATCGCCCTGGCGTTGCCAATGCAAGTGTAGAATTCGATATCGAAACATTAAGTCCGACATATCGCTTACTCATTGGTGTGCCTGGTCGTTCCAATGCCTTTGAAATTTCTAGTCGTCTTGGCTTACCGGAGTCCATTATCGATCGTGCTAAAAGCTTCACAGGTACGGACCGTCATGAGGTGGAGTCTATGATTGCTTCCTTAGAAGAAACGAGACGCCAATCAGAGGATGATGCCGAGCGCTCCCATGACTTACTATTAGAGTCTGAGGCACTTCGCAAAGAGCTACAAGACAAGCTTCAAGCATATGAAGAGCGCAAAGAGGCACTCGATAAAAAAGCGAAAGAAAAAGCACGTAAAATTGTGGATGATGCAAAAAGAGAAGCAGAAACAATTATTACCGAGCTTCGCGAAATGCGTAAAAATGCTGATCAAGTAGTGAAAGAGCATGAGCTTATTGAGGCGCGTAAACGTTTAGAAGAAGCGACACCACTTGAGCATAACAAAGTATTGAAAAAAGCAGCGCAAGTTAAGGCGCGTGCACAAAACTTGGTTGTCGGTGATGAGGTAAAGGTGTTAAGCTATGGTCAACGAGGTACTTTACTTGAAAAAGTATCTGATGCTGAATGGGTTGTACAAATGGGCATTTTAAAGATGAAAATTGCCGATACAGATATAGAATACATTAAACCTGAAAAAGAGCTTGTACAACGAGTTTCTGGTGTGAAAAATCGAGATAGCCATGTGAAATTAGAGTTAGATTTACGTGGGGAGCGCTATGAGGATGCGATCATTCGCACTGAAAAATATATAGACGATGCGCTGCTTTCAAACTATGGTCGAGTGTCGATTATTCACGGCGTTGGGACTGGGGCATTGCGTCAGGGCATACAAAGTTACCTAAAAAAACATAAACGGGTGAAATCCTTCCGTTTTGGAGAAGCAGGCGAAGGTGGATTTGGCGTTACTGTTGTGGAATTGAAATAAGCTGTAAAGGGGACGGAGAAAATGCTGAATTCTAGCTTTTGGCGATATCCAATTATCGAAACGGCAGGATATTTTAGTGTTGTTGTGTTATGTTTAGTCGTCTCGATGGCATTGTTCGAAGTCGTTACGAAATACAAAAACTGGGAAGAAATAAAAAATGGTAATGTAGCTGTTGCGCTTGCAACCGGCGGTAAAATATTAGGGATTTGTAATATTTTCCGTTATTCAATTGCACGCCATAGTACGCTGAGTGAAATGATTGGGTGGGGACTATTTGGCTTTACGTTACTAATTGTGGCCTATTTCTTATTTGAATTTATGACGCCACGCTTTAACGTGGATCAGGAAATCGCCAATGATAATCGCTCAGTAGGTTTTATTTCCTTTACGATTTCAGTTGGTCTATCGTTCGTTATTGGGGCAAGTATTGCATAGGAGTGTTATGAGATGGAAAAATTAGCGAAAGTTCTAATCATAGTCTGCATCGCATTTTTGGCAGTCGGTATTTACTATATGATGACCGTATAATTTTATAATGTAGCCTCAATAATGTGAGGGAATGTTTAGCTGTAGAGAAACTTGGAATTTCAAGTTTCTCTACAGTTTTTTTGTATCAAAACTATGAATCGCTAATAGAGAAAGTCTATTTTCTTTATAAAATAATAGAAATACTTTTGAAGAAAATTATTTTTTTAATATAGAAATAGGGGGAGCATCAATTGTATAAAAAACGAAACAATGAATGAGCATTCATAAGGGAAGTCGACTTAAACCCTTTATATGGTAGTTATATAAATGTTGTAAAACGCATAATAATTAATCGAAAATACATTTATTTTCTATTTTGTGTTTGAAAGTACATTTCTTTTTCATTATAATTGAATTAAGAATTTACAAAGTTTGGGACAAAGGGGAGAGGACGTATGACAGCAAAACCATGGCTAGCAAATTATCCTGAAGAAATACCACCGTCTTTAACGTTTGAGGAAATTCCTGTGCAAGAGTTTTTGACACGTGCCTATAAAAAGAAACCATCTAAAGTGGCAATTCATTTTATGGGTAAGGATTTGACGTACACCGAGTTATATGAGTCTGCACTTAAGTTCGCGAACTATTTACAAGCACTTGGTGTAGAAAAGGGAGATCGGGTGGCAATTATGTTGCCAAACACCCCACAAAGTGTAATCGCTTACTATGGGGCGATGTATGCCGGAGCGGTCGTCGTACAAACAAATCCACTATATACTGAACGTGAATTGCAATATCAATTGACGGATTCAGGTGCAAAGGTCATTTTAGTAATGGATATTTTATATCCGCGCGTGATGAAAATTATGAAAGAAACAGCGCTTGAAAATGTCATTGTAACAGCCATCAAAGACTACTTACCATTCCCAAAAAACTTAGTATATCCATTTATTCAAAAAAAGCAGTACGGCTTTAGTGTGAAAGTTGAGCATAGCGGGCAAAATCATTTATTTACAGAAATTATGAAGTCCTCACCTGTGAAAATGATTGAAATGCCATTTGATTTCGAAGAAGATCTTGCATTACTTCAGTATACAGGTGGGACGACAGGGTATCCGAAAGGTGTTATGTTAACGCATAAAAACTTAATTGCCAATACCTCAATGTGTGACGCCTGGATGTATAAATGTGTCCACGGCGAGGAAACGATTATGGGTGTGCTTCCATTTTTCCATGTTTATGGGATGACAACAGTCATGCTACTATCGGTGTTCACTCAAAATAGAATGGTGTTATTACCGAAGTTTGATGCAGAAACAGCTTTGAAAACGATTGATAAGCAAAAGCCAACATTGTTCCCTGGTGCGCCGACATTATATATTGGTTTATTAAATCATCCGGATATTGCGAAATATGATTTATCGTCTATTAAAGCATGCCTAAGTGGCTCGGCTTCATTGCCTGTAGAAGTACAGGAGCGATTTGAGGCAGTAACAGGTGGCAAGCTTGTCGAAGGTTATGGGTTAACCGAAACCTCTCCAGTAACGCACGCAACACCAATTTGGGGTAACCGGGTCTTAGGTTCAGTAGGTTTACCATGGCCGAATACGGATTCTGTCATTTTACGTACAGGGGATACTGAACAACTTGCTGTTGGTGAAGTAGGCGAAATTGCTGTTAAAGGTCCGCAAGTGATGAAGGGCTATTGGAATCGTCCAGAGGATACAGCTGCGACTTTTGCAGATGGTTGGTTCTTAACGGGTGATCTTGGGTATATGGATGAAAAAGGTTTCTTCTATGTAGTTGACCGGAAGAAAGATTTAATTATAGCGGGTGGCTTTAATATTTATCCTCGAGAAGTCGAAGAAGTATTATATGAACGGGAAGAAATTCAAGAATGCGTAGTAGCAGGCATTCCAGATCCGTATCGAGGAGAAACAGTAAAAGCTTATATTGTTGTAAAAGAAGGATATTCGATTACTGAAGACGAATTAAATAAATACTGTCGTCAGCACTTAGCTGCTTTTAAAGTGCCACGCTTTTATGAATTCCGAGATGAGTTACCCAAAACAGCAGTCGGAAAAATTCTACGTCGTACTTTAGTGGAAGAAGAAAAAACAAAAATGGCGAATAAAGAAGCAAAATAACTACGTGGTAAAGTATTGACAAGCGTGAATGTAAAATATAATATGAAAATATGAATGAATAACCATTCATATTTTCGTATTTTTTGTTTCTTTAAAACCACGCCATGTTAATCATGAAGAACCGGTTCAAAATTTTGTTTCGAAACTTCAGCGTTTAAGGAATTACACAGTGTGTTTCATATTGGCAAATTATTATTTTAACGATAAGTCAATTATGTCACAAAATATAATTAGGTGTGCGTATGTTTTTTGTAGGTGGTGATTTAAAAATGAAGCGAGATAAGCCAAAATATAAGCAAATTATTGATGCAGCTGTTTTCGTTATTGCAGAAAATGGTTATCACCAAGCGCAAGTATCGAAGATTGCAAAACAAGCAGGAGTAGCCGATGGAACAATCTATTTATATTTTAAAAATAAAGAAGATATATTAATTTCTGTCTTTAATGAAAAAATGGCTGTTTTTGTAGAGTCATTACAAGATATAATAGAAAATGGGAGTACGTCGAAAGACAAACTTTCACGGATGATTGAAAATCATTTTAGTGTTCTAGCTACAGATCGATCACTTGCGACCGTTACACAATTAGAACTTCGACAATCAAATAAAGATTTACGACAAAAGATCAATGGTGTATTAAGAGATTACTTACAACTGCTTGATCAAATTTTAATTGAAGGTATGGTTTCTGGTGAGTTCAATCAAACGATGGATGTTCGCTTAGCGCGTCAAATGGTATTTGGAACAATTGACGAAACTATTACGTCTTGGGTTATGAATGACTATCGATATGATTTGATAGAACAGGTTCCGAAAGTTCAGGCATTAATCCTGAACGGGATTAAAGCTTAAAAGGATGTGGAGAAATGGAATTTCTAAGTTGGAAAGTAGAAGATGGAGTAGCGATTATTACGATTGCACGTCCTCCAGCAAACGCATTATCTCGCGGAATCATTGCAGAAGTAAATGCTGTGCTAGATGCCGTAGAAAACGATGACGCAGTACGTGTCCTTGTACTTCATGGCGAAGGCCGTTTCTTCTCAGCAGGTGCAGATATTAAAGAATTTACAGAAGTTGACTCTGGGGAAGAGTTTACGAAGCTTGCAGGTCATGGTCAACAAGTATTTGAACGCGTTGAGTCGTTCCATAAGCCAGTAATCGCTGCAATTCATGGTGCAGCACTAGGCGGTGGTCTAGAATTAGCTATGAGCTGTCATTTGCGCTTTGTAACGGAATCTGCGAAATTAGGATTGCCTGAACTACAACTAGGTCTTATTCCAGGCTTCGGTGGCACACAACGTTTACCACGTTATGTTGGGGTAGCTAAAGCAGCAGAAATGATGTTTACAAGCGATCCTATTTCCGGTAATGAGGCAGTGCAATGGGGACTAGCAAATCGTGCATTTACAGAAGAAGTATTACTTGATGAAACACTAAAGGTAGCGAAAAAGATTGCGAAGAAGAGCCCAATTGCATTAAAAGAAGCGATTCAAGCATTACAATATGCGAAACATGCTTCATTTTATGAGGGTATTCAAGCTGAAGCTAAATCATTTGGTACAGTATTTGTATCAGAAGATGCTAAAGAAGGAATTCAAGCATTTATTGAAAAACGCGAGCCTGTGTTTACTGGCAAATAGTTTTCCATCAGTGTTGTTAACCACTTAAGGGGAGTTTATCAACTCTGAAAATATATAATATTTACAAGTTTACTTGGGAATTTAAAAAACGTTGCAGGGGGTATGAAATATGAACATTTTTGCATTAATTAAACGTACGTTTGATACAGAAGAAAAAATCGTTGTGTCGGGTGGTAAAATCCAAGAGGACGGCGCTGAATTCATTATTAATCCTTATGATGAATATGCAATTGAAGAAGCAATTCAAGTTCGTGATGCAGCTGGTGGTAAAGTAACAGTTGTTACAATCGGTGGCGAGGATGCAGAAAAGCAATTGCGTACAGCATTAGCAATGGGTGCAGATGAAGCGGTTCTTATTAATACAGAAGATGATCTAGATGAATTAGATCAAAATGCAGCTGCATACATTTTAGCTGAGTACTTAAAAGATAAAGATGCTGACTTGATTTTAACAGGGAATGTGGCAATTGACGGTGGTTCTGGTCAAGTAGGCCCACGTGTTGCAGATTTATTAGGCATCAACTATGTTACAACAATTACAAACCTTGAAATCGATGGCACATCTGCAAAAATCGTGCGCGATATCGAGGGTGATTCAGAAGTGATTGAAACGTCTTTACCACTTTTAGTAACTGCTCAACAAGGTCTAAATGAGCCACGTTACCCATCTTTACCAGGCATTATGAAAGCGAAGAAGAAACCGCTTGCAGAGCTTGAATTAGATGATTTAGATATCGATGAAGATGATGTTGAAGTAAAAGTAGAAACAGTCGACATTTACTTACCAGCTCAAAAAGCAGCAGGTCGTATTTTACAAGGCGAACTTTCTGAGCAAGCAAAAGAGCTAGTCAACCTACTTCATTCAGAAGCGAAAGTTGTTTAAGTGTTAGCGCAAATCGAATCTTAAAGGGTAACGGAGGGAATATACTATGTCAAAAAAAGTATTAGTATTAGGTGAAGTTCGTGAAGGAAGCTTACGTAATGTATCTTTCGAGGCAATTGCAGCAGCAAAACAAATCGCTGATGGTGGCGAGGTTGTTGGCGTACTTTTAGGGGACGCAGTTGCAGGATTAACAGGTCCATTATTCGAGTATGGTGCAGATCGTGTTGTGACGGTGGAACATCCACATTTAAAACAATATACATCAGATGGCTATGGACAAGCTTTGTTAGCTGTTATCGAGCAAGAACAGCCAACGGGCATTGTATTTGGTCATACTGCAAATGGTAAAGATTTATCTCCAAAAATTGCTAGTAAATTACAAGCTGGTCTTGTTTCTGACGTAACGTCGATTGAAGGTGCTGGTGACGATGTAGTTTTCGTTCGTCCAATCTTCTCAGGTAAAGCTTTTGAAAAGGTAAAAGTAAAAGAGGGCATTGTGTTAGCTTCAATTCGTCCGAACAATATTGCACCTTTAGAAAAAGATGCAGGTAAATCAGGTGATGTATCTTCTGTCACTGTAGATATTACAAACCTACGTTCAATCATTAAAGAGGTCGTACGTAAATCTTCAGAAGGTGTAGATCTTTCAGAAGCAAAGGTAGTTGTAGCTGGTGGTCGAGGTGTTAAATCAGAGGAAGGCTTTGAACCATTAAAGGAATTAGCTGATTTACTTGGCGGTGCAGTTGGTGCATCTCGTGGTGCATGTGATGCTGAGTACTGTGATTATTCTTTACAAATTGGTCAAACAGGGAAGGTTGTTACACCAGACCTATATATCGCAGCAGGTATTTCAGGTGCAATTCAACATTTAGCAGGTATGTCTAACTCTAAAGTAATTGTAGCGATTAATAAAGATCCTGAAGCGAATATCTTTAAAGTAGCAGACTACGGTATTGTAGGCGATTTATTTGAAGTGATTCCGCTTCTAATCGAAGAATTTAAAGCATTAAAAGTAAACGCATAACAAGCAGAAGCAGGAAGGGTTAATCCTTCCTGCTTTTTGTATGGATGTATCTAGCGAAAGGCATTATTTGAAAATTATCGTAAAATAAAATATTGACATAACTAACAGTAAACATTATAGTGGTGAATAATCATTAATTTTTTCAATAATATTGTTTTGAAACGCAAAGATTAGGAGTAGTAAAAGCTCATTATTCGGTAAAGAGAGCTGCGGGTTGGTGCAACGCAGTCCAATAAGACTTTGAACTTGCCTAGGAGTGGTAAGATAAATAGAATTGTCGGATTATTCTATTTGTTTGACGATTAACCTTCGTTACAAGGTTTTTTAAGTTGGGTTCTTAATGGACCAATTAGAGTGGTACCGCGGTTGCTTATGGCATATCGTCTCTTCTTTCATTTGATTATGAAGGAACAGACGGTATGCCTTTTTTGATTTTAGGAGGTAAGAAAGTGGAAAACAACAATCAACAATTAAAACGAACTATGACCTCGCGCCATATTACAATGATGGCGTTAGGTGGTGCCATTGGTGCCGGATTATTTAAAGGAAGTAGTGCAGCCATTGATATGGCAGGGCCGTCTGTGCTTATTGCGTATTTAGTAGGAGGCATTATTTTATTATTTGTCATGCAAGGTTTAGCCGAAATGGCTGTTCGAAATAAAGAAGCAAGAACGTTCAGGGATTTAGTTGAGTCCGTGTTAGGAAAATACCCTGCGTATTTTCTTGATTGGATTTATTGGAAAATGTGGGTTTTAAATATTACAGCAGAATCAGTAGTGGCTGCTATTTTTATTCAATATTGGCTACCTCAATATCCGATTTGGATACTTGCTCTATCTGTTTCAATATTAGTAACAGCCGTTAACCTGTTATCCGTAAAACTATTTGCAGAAACAGAATACTGGCTAGCAATGATTAAAATCACTGTTATTATTGTATTTATTATTGCGGGACTTATTTTATTGTTTGGTACGTTTGGAAATCATACAGCAGTTGGTTTTTCTAACTTAACTGAACACGGAGGCTTTTTCCCTAACGGATCAACTGGGTTAATAGCTGCAATGCTTGTCGTCATTTATTCTTATGGTGGAACAGAAATCATTGGGATTACATTAGCTGAAACAAAAAATCCTGAAAAAGTAGTACCAAAAGCTGTTCGCAGTACATTAGTCCGTATTGTTACGTTCTATCTACTACCGTTCTTTATTATCGTCAGCTTGATTCCTTGGAATGAAGTAAATGGTGTTCCTGAAAGTCCATTTGTCATGGTATTTAAAATGATCGGAATTCCAGGTGCAGACCATATTATGAATGCTGTTGTTTTACTTGCTATTATTTCTTCTATGAATTCAGGGCTTTATGGTTCATCTCGAGTGCTGTATACACAAGCTGTAGACGGTCGTGTTCCTAAAATCTTTGCTCATCTATCTAAACGAAAAGTGCCTGTATATGCTATTTTAATGTGTACGTTAGCTTTATATATAGGTGTAATCTTTTCTTTATATGCTGGAAGCAAGACTTTCGATTTCCTAATGGGATCGCTTGGCTATACAGTATTATTTATTTGGTTAATTATTGCGATTGCCCATTTAAAATCACGAAAAAAACAATCAGAAAAAACAAGCGCTTATGAAGTTAAATGGTTTCCATATACAACGTGGATTGCAATTATTGCGTTAAGTGCCATACTCATTGGGATTATTTTTACAACATCTATTATCGTGACAGGAATTACGTTGGCAATATACATCTTTATTACGTTAACGTATGTATTTATAGGCCGACATCAGGTGAATTAATAGGCGTTATTTATTTTCCTGACACTTTTTTCATAAAATATACATTGCAGGCAGATTGTTCGCTCAAGCTATTTTATCCATGCTATACTACAACCATAGTAAGATTTAAGGAGGATTTCAAATGGCAATTGTACATGCAACAGATGCAACGTTTCAAGATGATATTAAAGAAGGCTTAGTATTAGTCGACTTTTGGGCTGCTTGGTGTGGACCATGTAAAATGATTGGACCAGTTCTTGAAGAAATGGACGCTTCAGGTAGTGCGGCTAAAATCGTAAAAGTAGATGTGGATAACAACCAAGGTACTGCAGCACAATACCAAATCATGTCTATCCCTTCATTGCTTTTATTCAAAAACGGTGAATTAGTAGATAAAACTGTTGGTTTCCAACCAAAAGAAGCATTAGAAGCTTTCATCGCTAAACATGCTTAATTCGTAAAATAAAGAGCTGAGCCATCTTTAGATGTGCTTGGCTTTTTTTCGTTATATAATAGATAGAGGAAAATCAATAAACGCTCGTTTTTTAATAAATTTTCTTGTTTTTTGTAACGATGAAAGACAATAAGAGAATGGTTATAGAATGGCGGTTATTATTAAGACATCAAAAGGGGGGGCAGGTAGGCGATGAATGATTTAATTAAACGAAAGCTTGATATTTTACCAGATCAGCCTGGCTGCTATTTGATGAAGGATCGGCAAGGGACAATTATTTATGTAGGTAAGGCAAAGGTGCTTAAAAACCGAGTACGTTCGTATTTTACAGGAACGCATGAAGGAAAAACACAGCGCCTTGTTGGTGAGATTGAGGATTTTGAGTACATTGTGACTTCTTCTAATTTAGAGGCACTCATTCTAGAGTTGAACCTTATTAAACTACACGATCCTAAATACAATATCATGCTAACGGATGATAAAACGTATCCGTATATAAAAATTACGAATGAAAAATATCCACGGCTTATTACAACACGGAAAGTAAAAAAAGATAAAGCAAAATACTTTGGTCCTTATCCAAATGCGTATGCAGCAAGTGAGACAAAAAAGTTGCTCGATAGACTATATCCACTTCGAAAATGTGTACAATTGCCTTCGAAAGTTTGCTTGTATTACCATATGGGACAATGCTTAGCGCCGTGTGTAAAAGAAATTGATGCACAAGTATATCACGATATGATTGAAGATATGACGAAGTTCTTAAATGGTGGAGTTGAGACAGTAAAAAAAGAGCTTGAAGCGAAAATGTTGGCTGCAGCTGAGCAATTAGAATTTGAGCGAGCGAAGGAGTTCCGCGATCAAATTGCACATATTGAAACGGTTATGCAAAAGCAAAAAATTGTGTCCAGTGATACTACGAATCGCGATGTATTCGGTTATGCAGTTGAAAAGGGCTGGATGTGTGTGCAAGTCTTTTTCGTTCGTCAAGGTAAGTTGATTGAACGCGATGTTTCCATTTTCCCTATTTATCAGGATGTTGAGGAAGAATTTTTAACATTTGTTGGTCGCTTTTATGAAAAGCCTGAGCATATTAAGCCTAAGGAAATTTTTATTCCTCAGTCGATTGATGCAACAATTTTAACGGAATTATTAGAGGTTAAAGTGCTAACACCGAAGCGAGGACAAAAAAAAGAATTAGTAGATTTGGCCATGAAAAATGCAGAAATTGCTGTGGCGGCAAAATTCCAGCTAATTGAGCGACAGGAAGAGCGAACAATTGGTGCTTGCGAGGCATTAGGTGAAGCAATGGGGATTTCAGCACCTCTTCGCATTGAAGCATTTGATAATAGTCATATGCATGGTGCTGATGCGGTATCAGCAATGGTTGTGTTTATTGATGGTAAACCTGCAAAGAAGGAATATCGTAAATACAAAACACGCACAGCCGCTAAACATGATGATTACGGAGCAATGCAAGAAGTGATACGTCGCCGTTACACGCGTGTATTGAAAGAAGGTTTGCCATTGCCTGATTTAGTTCTAATAGATGGCGGTAAAGGACAGATGGAAGTAGCGCGAGAAGTGTTAGAGGATGAGCTTGGTCTTGTTATCCCAATTGCTGGCTTAGCAAAAGATGAAAAGCATAATACATCACAGCTTTTATTTGGAGATCCGCCCGATGTCATTGCATTAAAGCGGACAAGTGACGGGTTTTATTTACTACAGCGTATTCAGGACGAAGTACACCGTTTTGCTATTACATTTTTACGCCAACAGCATGAGAAAAATGCTATTCAATCTGTTCTCGATGGAATTGAAGGTGTTGGTCCAAAGCGCAAGCAACAATTATTGAAGCATTTCGGCTCTGTTAAAAAGATTCGTGAGGCAAGTGAGCTTGCACTTCAAGAAGCGGGAATACCTGCGAACTTAGCGAACAGTATTTACAATTATTTTCAGCAACAGACATTGTCAAAGGATTAGACATATGCTAAGGTTGTCATAGAACAATGAAGTGAAAACACTATCTTGTTCTATGACACCTTATATGAATGTTTATGTGAGCAAAGCATAAAAAGGAACTATTTTCATAAAGGGAAAATTAATAAATTCACTATTTTAAGTGATGATAGAGGTGCAAGATTCAATAGTAGCACATTGAAGGATGGACAAATCCAGTGACGATGTGTGAAAGGGGAGCTTGCCGAAGTGAAGTATCGTTGTTTCCGATACTTTGCTGGTTTTGCATTTAATAGATGTAAGACTGTCGAATCTTTACGTTTCGGAGAGCTATCACACATGCGCAAGCTTTTTATTGTACATGTTGCAGGCAGCTTTCACGTTATGTGAGGGCTGCCTTTTTGCTGTTCAAGTGACGAATTGATAAAGGAGAATGATGATAATGGCTAGTATTGTATTGAAATTTGGCGGACCTGCAATCGCTTCAACTGAGCAGATTCGAGAGGTCGCTAAAATAGCGATAGCCAAAAAAGAGCTCGGCTATGAAGTAGTAGTAGTAACCGCAGCAATGGGTCGCACAGCAAAAGACTTAGCGAAGATGGTCCGTGATTTATCAGACGATGCTTCTAAACGTGAGATGGATGTACTACTATCGACGACCTCACAATTAGCAAGTGCCCTATTTGCAATTGCATTACAAGAGGAAGGTTATGATGCAATTTCATTGACTGGCTGGCAGGCTGGTGTGCAAACAGATGCGAAACATTTTAATGCACGTATCGACCATATCGATGTGTGCCGTATGAAAGAACATTTGATACAAGGACAAATTGTCGTTGTTGCGGGGGAGCAAGGTATTAATAGTGCGCACAATATAACAACACTAGGTAAGGGTGGCGCAGAAACAACAGCAGTAGCCATTGCAGCCACATTAGAAGCGGAACGTGTTGATATTTATACAAATGTGGATGGAGTTTATACAGCAGATCCTCGTCATATTGAAAAAGCAAGAAAGTTAAAGGAGATTTCATATGATGAAATGCTTGAACTATCACATTTAGGTTCACATATTTTACATCCACGTGCAGTGGAGCTCGCAAAAAAGTTTCAAATCCCAGTCATTATTCGTTCAAGCGTAGTAGATTCAGAAGGTACTTTATTGAAGGAGGAAGTTGAAATGGAGAAAAATTTAATCGTACGTGGTGTTGCTTATGAGTCTGATATTATTCGTCTAACAATCGGTTATGATACATACTCAACTGCATCGTTAGCAGATATGTTTGCTATACTTGCAGAAAATCGCATTAATGTTGATATTATTGTGCAAGCTATTATAGAAGGTGTGAGACCATCAGTATCTTTTACAATTTTAAAAGAAGAGTTTGCTGATGCTTTACGTGTACTAGAGGATAGTAAATTGTCACTTGGTTTTAGCTTTGCAGATTTTCAAATTGGCTTAGCGAAAGTTTCAATTATAGGATCAGGCATGGCATCAAATCCTGGCGTTGCTGCACGAATGTTTGATCGTTTACGACGCGAGGATATTGCAGTAAAAATGGTCAGTACTTCTGAAATTAAAGTTTCTGTTGTTGTGCCACAGGACGAAATGATTCGCGCTGCAAACGCATTACATGATGAGTTTAATTTAGCGGAGAAGATTCATGCACAGTAGCTTTCTATAAAGTATAGATGGATACAGCGGTTGATTTCCGCTTCGGGCGGACGCTTTCCGCGGGCACATACGTAAGCCATAACCCTCGCTAACGCGCGGTTTGTTACGTCTTATGTTCTGTGCGTTCTGAGCAGGAGTCGCCGTCCTCCGCTTCAATCAAAGGTACAAGGTGGCATGAATATTCCAATTGATTACTATAAAAGGATAAAAAAATGACAAAAGGCATCAAGAGTTACTTCATGTTGCCTTTTGCCGATACTCAGAAAGGATTGCTTTTCTAACAAAATCGCAATCCTTTACTAGTTTATTTATTTGGTATTGTGTTCATAATACGTTCTTTAACATCCCATTTAACTGTAAACATGACGAGCTGTTGCTTTTCACGCTTTTCATCATAACATTCTGTTAAGTAACCTTTTACTTGCTGGATTTGTTCAGCAATAAACCCTGCTTCTAGTCTGAAGCTACGATTATGAATTTGCAAAAGTGTAGGTTCGTTCGATAAATGGAAAATGCGTCCATCTTTAGACTCCTTTGTCAATTCAAGAGTACCCCAGCACGCATCCGCGAAAAATGCGATAAGTTCATCTTGACTTTTACAAGGGAACTTCCGTGCAAGCTCCTTCCCTGCCCAATAAAGCACGTCATTTTCATGCTTACCGAGAATAGAAGATAGAATATGATCACGGATTAATTCATATCCGAATGAAGAGATTGTATTAGATGGATTATTTAACATTGAAATCCTTCTTTCTTAGAATTTTCTTGTAATTTAGCGTCAATAAAGTAAAGATAGAATTTTCGAGAAGAATCGACACGTTATGTACTAGATTGCTTCTATAATAAGGGCTAGTAAAAAATCTATGTTACCTTGACGCTCGTAGCACTTGAGAGTACAATAAACATGTCATAATATTGTACCATGATGAAATACACAGTCAATGGAGTATCATTTACAAAATGGTGACTTCTTTTGTTGTGCTATTTTAAGTACTAAGGGGGGTAACAGTCTTGTCGAAAGATCGAGAGTTTTTATGGCGTCGCTTACATTCTCTACTAGGTATCATTCCAGTAGGTCTGTTTTTAACGATGCACCTATTCATTAACTTTACAGCAACAGGCGGAGCAGAAAGTTACAATGATGCTACCGCAGTAATGGAAAAGATTCCATTTCTTATCCTAGTAGAGTGGATTGTCATCTACATTCCATTAATGTTCCACGCATTTTATGGTGTGTACATCGCATTCACTGCTACACCAAATACAGGGCGTTTTAGCACATACCGTAACTGGATGTTCTCATTACAACGTTTCACTGGTGTATTTTTAGTAATTTTCATTGCATGGCATATTTTCCAAACTCGTATTCAAAAAGCGCTTGGTACACACGTTGATTACGACATGATGGCAAGTATCGTTGCTAATCCATTTATGCTTGGATTCTATATTGTTGGTATTATATCAGCAACGTTCCACTTATCAAATGGTTTATGGGCATTCCTAGTAAGCTGGGGTATTACACAATCACCACAGTCTCAAAAGATTGCTACTTATGTAACAAACGTTCTTTTCGTAATTTTAAGTGTAGTTGGCGTGGCTGCTATTTTAGCTTTCGTTTAATTTAATAGAAGCTACTATAAGAGTGCATGCAATCATTGCAATTTTTTAAGAGGAGTGAGAAATAATCATGGCGAAAAGCAAAATAATTGTTGTTGGCGGCGGTTTAGCTGGTCTGATGGCAACGATTAAAGCAGCTGAAATTGGTACTGAAATTGATTTATTCTCATTAGTTCCTGTAAAACGCTCACACTCTGTATGTGCGCAAGGTGGAATTAATGGTGCCGTAAATACAAAAGGTGAAGGGGATTCTCCTTGGATTCACTTTGATGATACAGTATATGGTGGGGACTTCTTAGCGAACCAACCACCTGTTAAAGGTATGTGTGATGCAGCCCCTGGTATTATTCACTTAATGGACCGTATGGGTGTAATGTTCAACCGTACGCCAGAAGGTTTATTAGACTTCCGTCGTTTCGGTGGTACGTTAATGCACCGTACAGCATTCTCAGGTGCAACTACTGGTCAGCAATTACTATACGCGTTGGACGAGCAAGTTCGTTCTCACGAAGTAGCTGGATTAGTTAACAAATATGAACACTGGGAATTCCTTGGTGTAATTATCGATGATGACGGCGTTTGCCGCGGTATCGTAGCACAAAATATGCGTACAGAAGAAATTAAATCATTCCGTGCAGACGCTGTTATTATGGCGACTGGTGGACCTGGTATTATCTTCGGTAAAACAACAAACTCTGTTATTAACACAGGTTCTGCTGCTTCTATCGTATACCAACAAGGTGCTTCATACGCGAATGGTGAGTTCATTCAAATTCACCCAACAGCGATTCCTGGAGATGACAAAAACCGTCTAATGTCAGAATCTGCTCGTGGTGAAGGTGGTCGTATTTGGACATATAAAGACGGTAAACCTTGGTACTTCTTAGAAGAAAAATACCCTGCATACGGTAACTTAGTACCACGTGATATTGCAACACGTGAAATTTTTGACGTTTGTGTAAACCAAAAGCTTGGTATCAACGGCGAAAACATGGTATACCTAGATCTTTCTCATAAAGATCCACATGAATTAGATGTTAAACTTGGTGGTATCATTGAAATCTACGAAAAATTCGTAGGTGATGACCCACGTAAATTACCAATGAAAATTTTCCCAGCAGTTCACTATTCTATGGGTGGATTATGGGTTGACTACAACCAAATGACTGAAATTCCTGGTCTATTTGCAGCAGGTGAATGTGATTATTCTCAACATGGTGCAAACCGTCTAGGTGCAAACTCATTATTATCTGCTATTTATGGTGGTATGGTTGCTGGTCCAAATGCAGTTGATTACGTTAAACATCTTAAAAAGCATGCTGAAGATTTATCTCAAGATATCTTCGATGCACGTGTTAATGAAGAGCAATCTAAGTGGGATGCTATCATGAAAATGGATGGCACAGAAAACGCTTACCTTCTTCATAAAGAGCTTGGTGAGTTAATGACAGCTACAATGACAGTTGTACGCTTTAACGACCAACTTGAAGAAACTTATAAAAAACTTGGCGAATTCCAACAACGTTGGGAAAACATCAATATCAACGATACGCAAAAATGGAGTAACCAAGGTGCTCACTTTACTCGTCAGTTGAAAAACATGCTTTACTTAGCGAAAGTAATGACAAAAGGTGCTTTACTTCGTAATGAATCTCGTGGTGCGCACTATAAACCAGACTTCCCGCAACGTGATGATGAAAACTTCTTAAAAACAACTATGGCGAAATTCGACCCAGCTACGGGCGAGCCAGTTATCACATATCAAGAAGTAGACGTTTCATTAATCCCACCACGTAAACGTGACTACTCTGCGAAAGGAGACTAAGAATTATGGTAATCGCAGCTAATACTGGAAGAAAAGTAAAAGTTGAAATTTTACGTCAAGATACACAAGGTGGCCAAGGCTACTGGCAGAAATTCGAAGTTCCTTACCGTCATGGTATGAACGTTATTTCTGTGTTAATGGAGATTCAAAAAAACCCAGTGACAGAAACAGGTGAAAAAACAACACCAGTTTCATGGGACATGAACTGTCTTGAAGAAGTTTGTGGAGCATGTTCAATGGTAATCAATGGTCGTCCACGTCAATCATGTTCAACACTGATTGATCAATTGACTGAACCAGTTCGCCTTGAGCCAATGAAAACTTTCCCGGTAGTACGTGACTTACAAGTAGACCGTGATCGTATGTTCAACGCACTGAAAAAAGTAAAAGCATGGGTACCAATCGATGGTACTTATGATTTAGGTGAAGGTCCTCGTTTGCCAGAAGGTAAACGTCAATGGGCTTATGAATTATCTAAATGTATGACTTGTGGTGTATGTATGGAAGCGTGTCCAAACGTGTCTGAAAAAGCTTCATTCATTGGTCCAGCACCATTATCACAAGTACGTCTATTTAACACACACCCAACAGGTGCAATGATTAAGGACGAACGTTTAAATGCAATTATGGGTGACGGCGGTCTTGCTAACTGCGGTAACTCTCAAAACTGTGTAGCTGCTTGTCCTAAAGGTATTCCTTTAACAACATCTATCGCATCTTTAAACCGTGCAACAACAGTGCAAATGTTCCGTAACTTCTTCGGTTCTGACCATTACGTTGACTAATTGTACATGCAAATCCCTTACACAATTGTGTAAGGGATTTTTTTTATAGACTGTTAGTTATAAGAAAATAGGTAATTCGGGAATAAAACACTAAAATTTCTGATTTTTCTATCATAATATAGCAATTTCCTTTATAATGAATTTGTATTCATTTTTAAACTATTAAAATACGGCTAACTAAACAACAGTTTCATAAAACATAAGCTGGATACAGAATGAAGGGGGAAGTTAAATATGAAAGCAAGTTATATTGGGGATTTTGAGAAATGGGCAAATGATTTCTCATTTTATACTCAGGTACGTGTTCGTTTTTCAGAAACGGATATGTATGGCCATATGAATAATACAGTTAGCTTTACATATTTTGAACAGGCTAGGATTGATTATTTTAATCATCTGGGCATATTAATGCCTTCTGCAATTGATGACAATGTAAATGGGATTCCAATCGTAGCGGATTTACAATGTGATTATAGAAAGCAAGTTTTCTTCGATGATGTAATTCACGTGTATGCGAAAGTAGCTAAAGTAGGTAATTCATCAATGGATATTCATTACTTAGCAAAAAATCAAAAGGATGAAGTATGCTTTACGGGACGTGGTACCGTTGTACAAATGGACCCTCGAACAGGTAAAAGTGTGCCAATAACAGAAGAAGAAAAGGCACATTTAGCGGCATTAGCTATTATTTAGCTTGCATCAGCAACTGTCACTTTTATAAGTCGGGATGGGAATAAAGCTAAATCAAACTAAATGCGTAGATGTTACAAATTTAAAGAGGAGCTTTTCGACAAGTTCAAAAAAGCTGGACGTAACTATGCAAAGGTAATTGATTCATCTTTAATTTGTAAATTGCGCTATTATAGAAGAACTTCCGATTTTTTTGTGGAAACTGCGTATATTAATGAAAATAGCCGTCACCGCTCAACACTCCTTAACATAAGTTACAATACGTGCGGGGGAGGAGGGTGTGACTGAAAATGAATGGCTCTCATCATCGTTCTCTTTTAACAAACCGAGAACGTGAAATATTTGCGCTTTTATTAGCTGAAAAAACAACGAGGGATATTGCAGGGCAACTTGGTATTAGTGAAAAAACAGTGCGAAATCACATTTCCAATACAATTCAAAAGCTGGGTGTAACAAATCGATCTCAAGCGTTAATTGAGCTGTTACGCTTAGAAGAATTTAAATTAGACTAATGGACTCTTGCTATTTCATTAAAAAAACGACAAAATAGAACTATTCAACGTATTTTTAGGAGTGGAATAGTTATATGTCGGATGAAGTAACAAAGCACTCACCTGAAACCGTTGCAACGGTTGAAAAGGAACTACGCTATATAGCGGCCATTGTGAAGCAAAAAGGAAGAGAAATTGTTTCACAATATGCGATTACGCCGCCACAATTTGTTGCATTGCAGTGGTTAGAAGAGCTTGGTGATATTACAATTGGCGATTTATCAAACCGTTTATACTTAGCTTTTAGTACGACAACAGATTTAGTGGACCGAATGGAGAAAAATGAATTAGTCAAGCGAATGCGTGATGAAAATGACCGTCGTGTCGTTGTCGTTCATCTTCTCGAAAAAGGCGAACGTATTATTCAAGAGGTTATAGAAAAAAGACAGCAATATTTGCAGGAAATGCTTGTTGGATTTAACGAACAAGAAGTCGCGCAATTATCAAGCTATTTACAAAAACTACATGTACACATGAAACAGGATTGAGGCGGAAAGTATGAATGCCCCGATAGGCGTTATTGATTCAGGAGTAGGCGGTTTAACCGTAGCAAAGGAAATAATAAAACGTTTACCAAATGAAACGATTTATTATATTGGTGATACTGCAAGATGTCCCTATGGTCCTCGAACTCGTCAGGAAGTACGGAATTTTACTTGGCAAATGGCAAAAGCGCTAGAGAAAATGAATATCAAGATGCTAGTCATTGCTTGTAATACAGCGACTGCAGTAGCACTCGAAAGTTTACAACGTAATATGCCTTTTCCGATATTAGGCGTTATTAATGCTGGCGCACGTGCAGCTGTAAAGAAAACGAAGCGACATGAAGTCGTTGTGCTTGCAACAGAAGGAACAATTAAAAGTGGGGCATATGAAGAAGCATTATTATCTCTTAATACGTCTACCCACATTATTCCATTGGCTTGTCCAACATTCGTACCACTAGTAGAAAGTGGCGAATATAAAGGTGAATTTGCAAATAATTTAATTGCTGATGGCTTAAAACCGTTAAAAAACGAACAATTTGATACGGTCATTTTAGGATGTACACATTATCCTATTTTGCAAAAACAAATTGAAGCTGTTGTCGGAGAAGATGTATTCGTGCTATCTTCTGCGGAAGAAACAGCAAAGGATGTTGAGGAAATGCTTGCGTATAATGGCACTTTAGCAAATTCAAATGCTAAGCCCGCACATAAATTTTTTGCAACGGGTTCTGTTCCAATTTTCCGTTCGATTGCAGAAAGTTGGCTGGAGCAAGGTACGCTTGACATAAACCGTATTACATTAAAATAAAAATCAGCTTAGCTTAATAGCTAGGCTGATTTTTTTATTTCGTAATAATTTATGGAGCTAAATGTTTTACATAAATAAATAGATTGCAACGAACATCGCAGCACTTCCAGCCATTACAAAGACATGCCAAATTGCATGGTTGTACTTAATCTTTTTGTTCTTATAAAAATAAGTGCCAGCAGTATAAAAAATGCCGCCGATTAAAAGTGTCATAAACCCTTTGAATGAGATGTAGGCAACTAATGGCTTATAGGCGAAGACAATGAGCCAGCCCATGCCAATATAGACGATTAATGATATTTTTTTAAAACGATACACGAAAAATTGTTTTAGTATGATGCCGATGAAGGCAAGTACCCATTCAATAATAAAAATGCTCAATCCAAGCTTTCCACCAACCGCAATTAATGCAATCGGTGTATAAGTTCCAGCGATTAATAAGAAAATGGAGCTATGATCTAGTTTTTTTAAAAGTACCTTGTTTGTCGGCAGTGAGTGATACAAGGTAGATGCTATGTATAAACAAAACATCGATAAACCAAAAATAATGTAACTAATAAGCTCGGTGCTTGTACCAGTTGTTAAAGCTTTATGCACTAATAGAAGGGTAGCAGGAACTGTCAAAAATGCACCTATTCCATGTGTTAGCGCATTCCAAAATTCTTCCTTTATGGTATAACTATTATGCCCAATTGTTGGTTGAGACATGACCATCACCTCTTTCTTTATTATATTACTATAACATGAGGAGATTTTTCATTGTAGATGAAAATGTAATGCAATTTATATGATAAATATCATATATTGGGCGTAGTAAATCGTCGCACCAATGTAAAATATGATAAAATAAGGGCGCGAAAGATTTTAGGAGGCACGATTAATTATGACAAGATTTGATGGTAGAAATGCAGATGCATTGCGTCCTGTAAAAATGGATAGCGAATATTTATTACATCCAGAAGGCTCAGTATTGATCCAAGTTGGAAATACGAAAGTAATTTGTACGGCAACAGTTGAAGATAAAGTACCGGGTTTTTTACGCGGCCAAGGTAAAGGATGGATTACTGCTGAGTATTCCATGCTACCACGTGCCACAGCACAACGTACACCACGTGAATCGTCACGCGGAAAAGTAAACGGACGTACAATGGAAATCCAACGTCTTATTGGGCGTGCATTGCGTGCTATCGTCGATTTAGAGGCTTTGGGTGAACGTACAGTATGGATTGACTGTGATGTAATTCAAGCGGATGGTGGGACACGTACTGCGTCAATTACAGGTGCATTTGTAGCGATGACACAGGCGATTGCTAAGCTTGCTGAAGAAAAACAACTAGAAAAATTCCCAATTACAGATTTCTTAGCTGCTACAAGTGTAGGAATTGTTGAAGAGCAAGGTGCAGTTTTAGACTTAAACTATGTTGAAGATGTTGATGCAGCTGTAGATATGAACATCGTCATGACTGGTGCTGGCCGTTTTGTAGAACTACAGGGTACAGGGGAAGAAGCAACATTTTCACGAGAAGAATTAAATGAATTGCTAGCATTAGGTGAAAAAGGAATCCAAGAATTAATTGAACTACAAAAACAAGCGCTTGGAGATCTGGCTCATAAAGTAGGAGGAAACAGCTAATATGAAACAAGTTGTAATTGCTACAAAAAACAAAGGCAAAGCCAAAGATTTTGAAGCGTTATTTGCGCCCCTTGGCTATGAAGTGGTGACGATGTTTGATGTTGCGCCAAATATGGAAATAGAGGAAACAGGCACTACATTTGAAGAAAATGCTGTGTTAAAGGCAGAAGCTTTGGCGAAAGAGCTTGCTACTATTGTTATTGCAGATGATAGTGGGTTAGCTGTGGATGCGTTAAATGGTGAGCCAGGTGTTTATTCGGCACGTTATGCTGGAGATCATGATGACGAGGCGAATATGGTGAAGCTATTACAAAATTTACAAGACGTTGAAGAAAATAAGCGTACAGCTCGATTTTGTTGCTGCATTGCCATTGCAGGTCCAGAATTTGAAACAACAACTGTTTTTGGCACTTGTGAAGGTGTAATTGCACGTGAAAAACGTGGTACAAATGGCTTTGGATATGATCCAGTCTTTTTTGTACCAAGCTTAAATCGTATGATGGCTGAGTTATCGCCAGAAGAAAAAGGTGCTATTTCTCACCGTGGAAATGCCATTCGTAAGCTAAAGGATCAATTGCCAAATCTTATTAAGTAAGAGGTGATTCTATGCAAATATTAGTCATGAGTGATACACATGGAGATAGCGCTGTTATTGATAAAGTACGTAGCTTTTATCCAAATGTAGAAACTTTGATTCATTGTGGCGATAGTGAGCTTCCTTTCTCCCATGAAGCACTCAACGATATGAAGAAAGTTCGAGGAAATTGTGATATCGATAAAGCATTTCCAGATGAAGTCATTATGGAAGTGGAAGATGTTACTCTGTTTGTGACACATGGTCATTTATTTAATGTGAAAACATCCATTTTATCATTGTCGTATCGCGCAAAGGAGGTCGATGCACAAATTGCCTGCTTCGGCCACTCGCATGTATTAGGTGCTGAAATGATAGATGATGTCCTATTTATAAATCCAGGAAGCTTACTAAAGCCAAGAGGTCGCAACGAAAAAAGCTTTGCAATTATAGATATTCAAGATGATTATTTTCAGGTCAATTTCTTAACAGATGACAATGATTGTATTTCAACGCATAAGTTTGTTCGGAAATAAGTTAAATGGCAAAAACTAATATAAAAACGCTTAAGATTCTGCTAAAAGAGAGTTTAAGCGTTTTTATATTTATGCAAAGCAATGTTGTTGGAAATTATGACCATGAATTATTTGCATTATAGTAGTAAAACTAAATGAAAAGAACAAGGGTGATTAAATGACAATGGCAAACAACTTAAGTTGGAATTTTGATAATAGCTACGCTCGTCTACCAAGTTCATTCTATAGCAGCCTTCAATTGAATCGTGTACAATCACCAAAATTGGTGATTGTTAATGAGGCAGTGGCTAAGTCTCTTGGATTAGATTATCAGGCGCTCCAACGTGAAGACAGTATCGAGATACTTGCTGGAAATGAGGTGCCAAGTGGTGGATTACCGATAGCACAGGCTTATGCAGGACATCAATTTGGGCATTTTAACATGCTAGGAGACGGTAGAGCACTGCTGCTTGGCGAGCAAATCACACCTACAGGGGAGCGCTATGATATCGGGCTTAAAGGGTCAGGGCGAACACCATATTCTCGAGGAGGAGACGGTCGTGCAGCACTCGGTCCGATGCTCCGCGAATATATTATTAGTGAAGCGATGTATGCACTTGGCATTCCGACTTCTCGTAGTTTAGCGGTGGTAACGACAGGAGAAACAATCATACGTGAAACTGAACTACCTGGTGCTATTTTGACGCGTGTTGCGAGCAGTCATTTACGTGTAGGAACATTTCAATATGTGGCGCAATGGGGGACCAATGAAGAGCTTCAAATTTTAGCTGATTATGCGATTGAACGCCATTTCCCAATGATTGATCAGACGCAACCTAATCGCTATTTGAGCCTGCTTCAGGAAGTTATGGAGAGACAGGCTAAACTCATAGCACAATGGCAGCTAGTTGGCTTTATTCACGGTGTTATGAACACTGATAATATGACCATTAGTGGTGAAACAATAGATTATGGTCCTTGTGCTTTCATGGATACGTATAACCCTGCAACAGTTTTTAGCTCAATCGATAGACAAGGTCGCTATGCATATAGAAATCAGCCACCTATTGGAGGGTGGAATATTGCGCGTTTTGCTGAATCATTGCTTCCGCTCATTCATGACAACGAAGAAGAGGCAGTGACATTAGCCCAAGAAGTAATACAGCAATATCCTCAGCTGTATTACACCAATTGGTTATCAGGCATGCGAGCGAAATTAGGGATTTTTAATGAAGAAGAGCAAGATGCAACATTGATTGAAGAACTGCTAACATTAATGGAAAAGAATGATGCCGATTTTACGAATACATTCCGTGCTTTAACTTTTAATCAATGTGAAGGAATTTCACTATTTGATAGTACAGAATTTAAAAAATGGAATGAACAATGGCTAGCGAGACGTGGGAGACAAGAGGAAACTGAAGCGGCATCACAACAATTAATGCGAAATAACAACCCAGCGATTATTCCTAGAAACCACAGAGTAGAAGAAGCATTAGAAGCTGCTGTTACACATGGTGATTATCGTGTAATGGACAAGCTATTACAGGCACTTTCACAGCCATACGCCCATTTAGCTAATCAAGAAGAGTATGCAACGCTACCAGCACCAACGAGCTGTCCTTATCAAACGTTCTGTGGCACATAATCATATATTTAAAACGAAGGGATTTCATATCCTTCGTTTTTTTATTGATGTAAAAGGAAAGCGGTAACAGCACAAAACCTTTAAGCATACGTTATGTATGAATAACAGAAAAGGAGACTGTGCAACGTGCATCAATATTCTAAAGGTTGGTTTGTAAAGGAGCTACGTGCAAAGGGAATATTAGTACATCCTCAATTAAAGAGCCATCTAGGGCTTTTTAAAGAATCTGAACTACGCAATTTATATTACCGCTATGTTGATAAGCAACCAATCGATACGGAGAAATGATAGGTTGGTTTAAATAAAAGGGAAACACTAGTTTATAGGAAAATACACCAGATTGATGGACAAAAGATATTGTCGATGAATCTGGTTTTTTATTGATTCGTTTAATAGAAGTGGTAGCGAAATTCATAACAATTGCCATTGCAATCATATCCGACATTTCGAGTACCTCTGCTTCTATCTCATCAAAAACTTGCACATCTGTTTGATAGTTTTTTTGAATCATGGAAACAGCTTCTTTTTTCGTTAAAGCTAAATGGCTATAAAACATTTGCTGTACAGCTTCTTTCCTCAAATAACGATTAATCGTACTTAAAAATATAGCAATATCATCGGCATTACGATACCATTCTTTTTCTTTTGCTGCTGCTGTTGCCGCATCGCCTTTATTCGCTGCTGTAACGAGCTGTGCTGCAATAAGTAGATGCTCTTTAATAAGCTCGGCGTACCGATCAGCTATTTGATCACTATAGAATGGACGAAGATAATTTCCTAAATCAGTCGCATTTTTGTAAAAGACGCGTTTGCACAAATGGTAAATCTGGCAAACCAAAGACAATGCTAATAATGGTCATCCTCGTCCAATTGACATGGTCCATCCACAACAGTCGATTCATAGCTAAATAATCAGATTCGGCTTTACTGATGCACTTTCGATTATCGCGCTGTGGTTGTAAAAAGTGCCGAATAGGCGCTTTATACCGCTTGGATGGGGCAGTATAGATGGCGCTTAATGAATTGCTATAATATTCATTTGGATACGGAAACAATGCACGTTCACTTCCTCATGAATACATTCTATTGTAGAATACTCGACAAGATTTTTGAGTGTGCATGAATGCAGAGCGTGCATTATTCTTCATACATCATTTTCTTTGTCATACCTCCATCGACAGTAAGATTAATACCAGTAACAAATCGATTTGCTGGATTAGTTAAATATAGACATGCTTGAGCAATATCCTCCGGCACGCCAACACGTCCTAATAAATGTTGTGCATGATCGATGGAACGTAACTGTTCATAATCCCCCGTTTCAATCCAACCAGGCGATATACAATTGACCGTAATCTGATCTGACCCTAAAGAGCGTGCTAAAGCGTGTGTTAAAGCGACAATACCGCCCTTCGTAGCGGCATATGCTTCGGTATGGGGCTCAGACATAAAAGCCCGTGTAGAGGCTAAAGAAACAATCGAACCACCATTCTCATTCGTCCGCATTATTTTAGCCGCCTCTCGTGAACAGAATAAAACACTTGTTAAATTCGTTTGTAAAATATCATGCCATTGTGCAAACGTAATATTATAAGGAGACAGTTGCAGAAACTTTCCAGCATTATTAATTAAAATTGTAATCGTCCCGTAATGTTGAACCGTTTGTTGCATTAAAGAAATAATATCTTGTTCCTTTGTAACATCTGTCTCTACGAATAATGCCGAATAACCTTGCCCATGCATTTCTTGCTCCAGCTGTTTACCGAGCTCTACATTGACATCTGCAATGACAACCTTCGCACCACTTTTTGCATATGCTAGCACTACACCTTTTCCAATTCCTTGTGCACCACCAGTTACGACAACAACAGCGTTTTCAAACATACTCATTCCTCCAATTTTTACTTTTCATTATTTTAGCAAAAATAGGGCAGTGAACTATATTGAAATGGCATAAAGAAACATCTAGATTCATACAATAAATAGGTATATAATATTTTCAAGGCAAACCTTGCCTTCATAGTAAAAATAATGTTGACATTATGTTATATACGACATATAATAAATATTGTCTTTCCTAAGAGAAAATTAAATTAGAAATTAGGAACACACATCATGTCTCAGTAGCTCAGCAGGATAGAGCAACGGCCTTCTAAGCCGTCGGTCGGGGGTTCGAATCCCTCCTGGGACGTCTATAAAACAGTCACAAACCATTGATACCATTGAGTTTGTGAGAAACTAGGGATTCGGTCAGGGCTTCGGTCACTGATGTAGAATCCCTTTTTTATTACCCTGAAAATTACGTGAATATAGTACCGAAATTATCTTCCAATTTAAATGAATGGAGGATTTTTTTATGACCAAAAAGTCAGGGTTATTTGATGTAGACTTCTCACTAATAACTAAAGAGCTTACCGCTTCTATTAAAGGGGAGAAGACAACTACCGCTTCCTACAAGCTCTTTTCAGAAGCGGTGAGAACTATTTTAAGTCAAATGGAGGTTAGCGGCTATAGACCCCGTACCATCAAGGATTATGATACAGTACTGAGAAACTTCTCAAAGAGTGCGGGGGTTACCTATTTGGAAGAAATCACAGTAGATACTATTTATTCATGGCTTGATAGTATGCATGTAGTGAATCAAACAAAGCTAACACGCCTAAAGGTTCTGAAATCGTTCTTAGGTAAGTGTTTCACCAATGGTTGGCTGACACTTAAACTTTTGGCAATCAATCAATGTGAAGGTAGATAAGAAGGTTAAAAAGGGAGCAAAGCCAAATGACATTGCAATCTTAGTGTCGTTAATTGATAAAAGTACATTCATTGGTCTGAGAGATGTAACGGCTATTTTAACGATGTACAAGACAGGGATTCGCATTAACACTCTAGGACAGTTAAACGAGCGACATATTGATTGGGAGAATAAATGCTTAGTGCTAGATGGAGCGATATTGAAAAACCACCAAGTGTTGAAGTTACCAATAGATGAACAGCTAGTAAGTCTATACCAAGTGCTGATTCAATGTAATGATAGACTAAGAAAACACTATGGAGAAAGTAATACCAACTTGTTTATATCCTCGAAGGCAACACCATTGAACACGAAGTCAACCAACAATGCCATTTCTAAACAGCTTACTAAGTATGCTAAGCGCTATGGACTTGAGAATATCAATGCACATGCTATTAGGAGAGCCTACGCAAAGAACTTACATGAAAAGGGAGCAAGTATAGCATTAATATCTAAAGCCCTCAGTCATTCAGATTTAGCTGTCACAACACAATACTTGGACTTAGATGTTGAGGAAGTGGCGAAGGATTTGAGAGAGTACCTATAAATTCTATGGCAGTCTATGTCATAGATTCAAGATTTTTTTGTTTCTGTGATGTAGTCAGTCATTTTTACACAAAGCAGTTGTCTTTAGTTAGCATTCGTTTAGAGTTAACATGTCGATGCAGTTAAATAAAAAAGTTTCAAAAATACCCTGTCAAAAGTAGAAATAGAATATATAATAGTAAGTGTGAAGAGTTTTTAGGCACATACAGCAGAACATACATCTCGACAATGAGATAGTGCCTAGTATAGTCAAATAGGTTTTTGAAATCCTTTTAAAGGGGTTTATTTAAGTTTGCCTTTTATGTTTCGTATTAGGCTTATTAAGAATAGGCTTTTTAAGGATATGGCTATGCTATGGATTGTCTGTTATTTTGATTATTTGGTCTAAGAACGAAAGAACGTAAACCAAACATTTCAAATGATAGACACTTTTAAACGCTAGTTTATGAGTGTCTTTTTATATTCTACAACGATACTAGCTGAATGGACTATTAGTGCAAAAATGGTTTCATTCAGTACCTCCAATTTCCATCATCAACCTACATTTGAGTATCTTCATGACACCTTTATTACCCAGTTTAAAGAAAGAACTCTATAAAGAGAGAACAAGAGAGGAGAAAAGAAATTAAATTGGAAATTTTTATAAAAGTGCAGAATAGATTAATAACCGAAAACTCAGAATCTCACCTGTCTGTTAATGGTTTATATCTGTATGTACTGATTAATTCACAGCTGAATATTAACAAGACATTTTCTACAAATAGAGATGTTTTGATTCAACAGCTAGAGGGGATATACGGCTCTAAACGAAGTACCATCGTTACAAAACTGAATGGTGCATTAGAAGAGTTATTAGAAAAGACACCTTTAATTGTTGAAAACTCGGATTGGAAAAATAGTTCGAGCAAAGACTTATTAGCTTTCCGTATGCCTGAGAACACAGAGAACCATACACAAGTACCATTTGAAGTGATAGAGTCGCTGAATAATGTGGATATGCTTTATATCTATGTGTGTGTTGCTCGATGGGTAAACAAAGATAAAGGCTTCTTTAAGTGTCCTTATACACGTTGGGCGGAATTGCTCCAATGTTCAGAGCGAACAGCTAAAAGCAAAATCAAAGAAGCTGTATCTAAGAAAGTAATATTCGTTAATCGTGGGAACTATATTGAAGGTTCTTCCAAGCAACAAGAGGTTAATGAATACCATATCAAACCGATTCCACAGGGTTCTAAGACTCTTGCTTCAATTTCATATGAAAAAGCAGCTAATAGCAAGTATATGGATGGAATCATGGGTTATGACAGCACCCCTTTAAGTGAGCGGAAGGGTATGCAAGAATACGCTTATCAAGTTGATGAAGCAATTAGAGCATTTGAAAATATGGATAAAAAGTTCTTTCCAAATGATGAACACTATTATCCTGTAGCAATTGCGGCGAGAAGAAAGAAAACACACCTGCTAGCACCTGAAGAAGAAAAGCTATTAGATGTGGCGCAACGGAGAATTAAAATCTTATCAACAAACCCGAAGCTAAAAACAATTGTTGATGACAAGGTTGAAAAGGCTAATAGAAAAGTTAGCCAAATCAGTAAAACTGATATTTTATTTGTAACGCATCAAGACAAAATTAAACAGAAATCGCCTAAGAATCAGTCTAATATGAATACATTTGAAAAAGCTTGTTTAGAGCATGAAGACCCATTCGGCGAAGACTAAGAGGAGATAATAGAAATGATAACTAATACAAATCAAAATGAGGTAAAAGTAACAGGAAACGCTACTGAAAAGAAAAAGCGACAACGTGGGAACTTTATAGTAGAAGAAGGAAATATTTTAAAAGTATTCCCGAATGTTTTTGATGCAATACCGTTTATTTTCGATATTGATGACAGAGCATTAATAGAAAAATATACTATCTGTAGAAATGCAGAAGGGTATGCAATTGCCAGTGATAAAAATCTTGGTAAAAAGGTATCCTTACATCGAGTAGTGATGAATATGTTAGATAAGCCTTCAAAAGACTATGTAGACCATATTAATGGAGATAAAAATGATAATCGAAAATGTAATCTACGTATTTGTCACGAAGATGATGCATCTAATGCAAAAAATAAAAATCGTAAGTTTGTTGGGCATGAGCGAGTGGTGAAATATCGCCAACCTGATGATACATTCGTTTTAAATGTATCGAATGGCATTATTCAAGATGTAGAATTTGTCTATGCAGAGTTCAAACACTTATTAGAAGATGAAGATGTTTTGTGGAATCAGGGAGTAGATAAAGGTTTAAAGATTATTATCCTTCGTAATGAAAAGCTAGCATTAGAACAAATGGGCGCTAGTCTAAGAGGAACAAATGAGTATACAGTAGCCCAAACGGAATATGATAATTATCAACAATTGAAGGTGTTTCTTGTGACAGCTTATAAAAATGCATGGGCATTTAGCCTAGAATCTAAATTGCCTAAAGGTTTGTCATTTATCGGTAACAAGTTGTTTATTGTTGAAGATAAACATAAGAATTCAAAAGAAATGCATGAGTCAATGGAGCAACCTTTAATTATCTTTTACGGCAATAAGCATAATCAAGAACCAGCAGGTAAGCATTTGAAAAAACCTGATGGTGAAATGATTTACAATTAGTAATTTAGAGAGCGCATCGTACTATTGATGTGCTTTCTTTTTTTAGTCTCACAGAACATTCGCACTCAGGCGATTCGAGAATTGGATAGGAGTATACTTGGTTGCGTGGATTGCTCTAAGGTTGCTTCTCAGTTCAAAAGCAATGGCTATATTGCTTTTTATAGAAATACGGTCGCTTTTTGTCTTATAATGGAATAAATACATAATATAAGGGGTGTAAGTTGTGGTAGAGATGGTTGCTGAATCTAGACAGAATGAATCAAGTGAAACGGAAACTGAGACAAAGAAATTAAAAGTTGGTTTAATAATGCCTATATCGCATACTGAAGGTTATCCTGTAGGGCATTGGGGTGACGTGAGGAAAATAATTGAGGAAGCATTGAGTGAGTTTGAGGATTATAAAGTTGAAGTAAGTATGGTTAGCGAAGCAGAGGATTCTACATTAATTCAAAAAACAATAATTCAAAGAATCTATTCTGATGATATTGTAATTGTTGATGTTAGTTCTAAGAATCCAAATGTAATGTTCGAACTAGGTGTAAGATTGGCATTTGATAGACCGTTTATATTGTTGAAAGATGATTCAACAGATTATGTTTTTGATATTTCATCTATATATCGTATAAATTACCCGAGAGATTTAAGGTATAAAGATATTGTTGATATGAAAAATCAATTGAAAATGAAATTAGATGCTACTTATAAGAAGTCGTTAAAAGAAGAAAGTATGTACTTAAAGGATTTTGGTACATTTAAAGTAGCGAATTTGCAAAGCACAGAATTACCTATGATGGACTATCTTCAAAAAATGTTTAGTGATGTTAAGCGAGAAATTAGAGAAGTAAAGCCTAATAAGGTTGAATCGAAATTAACGTATCAATTCAATGAAGAAAATAGGAAGAAAAGAGATAAGATATTAAAAGATAGAATTAAATTGATAGTTAATGAATATATTGCGAATAATGATATTGGAGATGGTACTGAGTTATTCAGTGATGACCATGAGGTTAGAGATTTGATTTATAGAGATAATGTGGTTAAGAGTATAACTGTAGATGAAAATACATTATATTTAGCGTTAAGCCATGTTTTGAGTGACCTTGGTTATTTCCCTTTTTAATATATTGCTATGCGGTAGAGTGAATCAATGCTCTATCGTTTTTATTTGGTCGAAGTATGATTATTGAAATGGCGCTCAGCGTAATTGAGTGACCAACTATTCATATGTTCTTTTCTCGATTCGCCTAAGAGTGCTGTTGAGAACTTGAATGACAACAGATAAAGCCATGCCACAAGTACTTAGTTCAGCACCTGAGGCTTTCACAATACCATAAAAGATTTGACAGCCTTAATGGAACATCATGAAAGCCATACTTTCCATTCGTTTGATGGTTTGTGAAGTTAAGTTATGATATTGAACGCAAAGTACATTCCAACTAGGATAGCTAACGTAATAAAAGGTTTGAAAACCCACTGTGGGGCTTTAATAATTTTCAAAGCTAATCCTATAGCAACACCTGCTCCAAGCATGATTATTAGAATAAGAGCTAATTGAATTTCCATTTTATTTATAACTGAATTATCTATAAAAAAATCCATTCTCTATTTCCTCCTTCTTTATTTGTAATTGTAAATGAAGTAGTAAGTGATAGCATTAATGTATTTTTGATATTAATAGGGTTGGTGCAACTCAATCATTTGACCGTTATCACAGGGCAAAAGGATAAGGGCAAAATAGATTCAACTTTGAGTTAACTAGAATAATAATAGCAAACTCCTAGAAGTGTTTAACGAGCTAGTGAGCATTGATAGGGAGCAGAGGAATCCATTTGACACAGGCTATCTAATAGTTGCTATAGGAACATTTATGGGGCTACAGGATAGGTTGCGAAAGCATAACAAAAGGACTTGTGTGAGTGATTAGACATACTGCATACAAGCCCCATAGATTTAAAAGTTGAGAATTTAGAATTATGTAACATTAGGAATGTGAGATACCGAATCGTTTACGTTGTTCAGGTGTCATAAACTGTACTACAAACTCTAAATTAATTTGACTAAGTGTAGCGATTTGCTCCTGTTCTCTTTGTTTTCTTAAACTTACTTTCACTATACTTTTAAACGCACGTTTTCCCATATCACTAAGAGTTGGATAGAAATTGTATAAATGCTTTAATTGATTAGGAGTTAATTTTCCATCTTTTTTTATCTGTTCAGCAATGCTCTTGTAGAATGAATTGTTGGAATTGGCTAATCTCTCATCCAATGCTTCATTTAAAATTTTTTTGAAGTATTCGTTCTTATCTTTTGATAAGCGCTTCTCATTAACAAGATTACCTTCTATATCATAGAAATCAGTTTTAAAATCATCTGTAAATTTCTTGATACATTCTGAACCAACAATCATTACATTTTTATTCAAACTATTAATAATAGTGTACTCGTAGCGGATTTCCTCATGGTTACATAATTCACATTCTGCTTCACAATATTCATTGTCTTCTAGTCCGTTGTAAAGCCATTCTTGACGTGCTTTTTGGAAATCTTCTTGTTCTTCACTCTTTTTAAAGAGATTTTCCATTGCACGTCTTAACCAACTATTATTCAATATTATCCCTCCACTTATTTTATTTAATTGGAAATTATACGTAAAAATCATACCATAGTAAATTTTAGTTTGATAGATAAATGGAAATGTACAACAAGAAAGATTGACTGTTACAAAACCAACGAGACGAGCAGGTTAAAGGAGCATAGAAGTCTATTCAACAATAAAGCGCAGCGATTCATGGGGAAAATCCTATACAATACTCAAATTAAATGGTTATCCAAATAGTAGCGGTACATAAGGGTAAAAGTATCATCATCTAAAACGTGTGAATGAATACCGCTATTTCATAAAGAAACTAGGGTCTTGACGAGAGGGAGTACGATAACATTAAAATCATTAAGGAATCTTTCAATTGTAAAAGAAAAATAGAGAATCAAACAATGGGAATAAAAAACAACTAAAGGCAACTGCTATTGTGAAAAATGCCTTTAGCTGAAAAAGGTGTGGATTATAGGGATATTTTAGAGATATTCAAAGAAGTTATAATTGACGCTGATGTTGAAATTTCTCTTGTATGTTTGTACAAGTCGGTGAAATTAATACTATTGCGGTTTGGCTGAATGGTTATTTTTCTTCATTACGGACTTGTTCAACTTCCTGAAGCTCTTGGTAAAGGTTTTCGTAGTCATTAGCAATACTTTCGTAAAATTCTAATTGTTTTTTTGTATTATTCAAACTTATATTGAAAATTGTTAATCCAATAGCTAATACAGTAATTGTAGTAGCGAACTTTTCAATAGATGAGTTTGTGAAAGGTAATAGTATGTAAGGTCCTGCTACTATAGAAAAGATAGCAAAAAATAAAGATACAAACTTTAAAACTTTACATAATAATCTTACTCTAAAACGATGCTTAATAGGTAAAGCTTTCTTGGTGGAATAACTATCGTAGTAATGCTGTGAAATGTCAGAGATAACGAAAAATACTCCTGCCAAGGCAATGCACATTAAAAACTGATTGCTTATGGATATTAAGTCGAAAATAAACATAACACCGAAAACAATAAACGTTAATCCTATGAACTTTACAAGGACATTTGGTTCACTTAATTCATCAACCATAATTTTAGCTATTTGTTTCTTAATGAATTTCATAAATACCTCCTAGAGTTATAAAAATATTGTAACTGCAATTGAAATGGAACTCAAATTGTTGGTGTCTCAACTTTTAAGTTTTGACACCAGTGAGTCGATGTAGTATTATCTGTATATTAAACGGTGTCGTAATTAAGTGTCATAAATAAACGTGAAATGAGGAACTGAAATGACAGTATATGGATATGCTCGTGTGTCAACTAAAGGTCAGGAACTAGAGGTACAGATTGAAGCATTAGAGAAAGAGAATGTGGAATACATCTACAAAGAAAAGTTCACAGGTACATCTACAGACAGACCACAGCTACAAGAACTGATTGAAACTTTGCATGCAGGAGATAAGTTGATTGTAACTAAGCTAGACCGTTTAGCACGTAACACCAAAGAAGGTATCGAACTAATCGAACAATTATTTGAGAAAGATGTGAAAGTCCATGTGCTGAATGTAGGCTTATTGGAGAACACAAGCATGGGACGATTCTTCTTAACAACTTTACTTGCGGTTGCTGAAATGGAGCGCAATATGATAATTGAACGTACACAGGAAGGCAAAGCCATTGCCAAACAGAATCCTAACTATCGTGAAGGGAGAAAGCCTACATACACAAAGGCACAGCTAGAACATGCTTTAAGTATGCTAGAGAACCATTCATACAACCAAGTGACAGAAAAGACAGGAATAAGTAAGAGTACATTAATCAGAGCCATGAATAAGCGTAAGGCACAGAAATTACAGTAAGTACATGAGCGTAACCTTATCAATTCATCCCTTGATTTATAAGGCTTTAATCCGCTTCAATTGTTGCTATAGGGAAGCCGTAAAATCAAGCTTTTACATGAGTCGAGGTGAAGCTGTCATGAACGTGTCAGATGGCTTGTGAGTGGGGCATAGCTGGCTCGTAGCTTGCCTCTAGAGGTCGATTTGAACAATTGGGTCAGTGGAGGTCGAAAGCTTGTCAAAGAGCCATTTCAAGTGGTGCATGGCATGGTTCAGGTAGGGGGTGTTTTCCGATATATTGATGATAATAAATGAAGAATTCAAGCCTCCTACTACAACCACACCAAAAGGAAAATGGAGCGATACGAGATTAATCAAAAAAAAAATTTAAAATTTTTTGTAATCACTACTTGTAAAATAAAAACCGTTGAGAGAGAAAAGGTATAAACTATAATGCTAATATCTTTAATATAGTAAAAATTTAAATGAGAGAGTGTTAATTATGGATAAAAGTAGGTTTAACGAGTGGTTCAATAAAAAAACTGTGATTGAGCTAATTAAACCTCAGGTAGCTGAAGAATTTTTAGATGGCATTCAAAAGTCAGAAGAATTGTATAAAGAGTTGGCTACTAGTTATAGAAATGAATTTTTTTATAAAAATACTTTGTTTAATAAGTATTTATTAGGTACTTATAGTTTAAATACTTCAATTGCAATGAGTGAAATAGAAATTAATAAATCGAAAGCTGATTTTGCTTTAATCAATAGGAAAAAATCATTTGTAATTGAAATTAAAACTGACTTAGATACGTTAGATAAGCTTATTTATCAGATTGAGGACTATTACAAAGTTTTTTCGATGGTCTATGTTTTAACTTCTGAAAATTATTACTATCAAGTATATCGATTAACGAAAGACACTAATGTAGGAATAATGGTTTTAACTCAAAAAAATGCAATAAGTGTTAGGAAACAAGCTACTGAGGACTACAGTAAATTAAGTCACGAAAGCCTTTTTCAACTTCTTAGAAAAAATGAGTATGAGGGGTTAATTGAAAAACAATTTGATAATGTACCAGAAGTAAAACCGATATTCAAATATGCAACATATCTGAGTATGTTTAAGAAGATAGAACTAATAAAAGCTCAAAAATTGGTATTTAATATATTATTAGGGAGGAAAAACAAGAATGATGTAGAATACCTAAATAGAGTGCCTTTAGAGTTAAGGTGGTTAGTATATCAATCGCAGCTTAATAAAGAAAAATTTGAAAGGCTCTTAAATAATCTACAAGGGGGATTTTGAGTGTATTATCCATTTTTACGTGGGAAGCAACATGAACTTTTTGCCTTAAGAGATTTAAACGAAGTAGGTATATTAACCGAGGATATAATACCTATTATTGAGCCAGTGAAGTATTCTACACAGTTGGTGAACACACTTAGTGGTCTACTAGATAGTAATCGCCATGTAATTGTAATAATGAATCCAAGTGTTGGGACATTCGTTGATGATTTGACAGAAAATAGAGAACAACTTGAAGAGGTTTTAGAAGTTATGAGTCATTCACATGCCATAATTGGATATCATTTAGAGTCTGATAATGCATTAGATGAATTACCACAAATTGTTGAGAGATGTGGTGGTGGACTTGAGAATGTAGCTATTTTCCATAATGATTTGAGAAATTTAATTACTTATGACCAATTATTTGGAGAGCTAGAAGCTCAATTTAACTTTATACCAGATGAAACCCCTTTTAGAAGAAGATTTGCAAATAATAATGGAATAGTTTTAAAGGATTCATTTGAAAAAAGAACACCTAATGCTGAGTATTTGAATCATGAAGATGAATGGTTTTCAGCAGAACATTTATATCATGAAGAGGAAGGTTTTATAGGGTTTGCAGATTACTCTATTGTGGGCGAAGAGTATACAGAAAGTGGATTTGGTGCTAAAGCAGTGGCTATTCATATTTTATACCCTGACAATCAAAATCATTTAAGAATTAGACATTTTGTTTCTGATTCTAATGAAAACCGAGCAGACCAAGCAGGTAAATTTGGTGAAGCTTTGGAAAAGTTTATTGAATGGTATAACGAAAATAGTTCACCGACAATCAACACTCAAGGTTTGAATGAATTGTTAGCGTGTCACCATAACGGTAATTTCCCGGGGCTAGGGATGTTAAAGCGGTTTTCAATAAAACATCACTTGGAACTTATCGGTAATATTTTAGTTAGAGCTTAAGTACATTTTTAAGTGAACAACTTGATGAAGTGTAATCTGTAGCAATTAAACGGGATAAACTATGTGTTTATCTCGTTTTGTTATTATATAACTGTACTTGAATTAAAGGTATAATTATCTTAAGTAACTTGAAAAATCTCTTAGAGTCATCTGAAAATTAAAGGGGGAAAGGTATGGCAGTAGAAGAAAATAAGCAATTGCAAAATGAATTACATAAAGCATTATTAGAAGCAGCAAAAAGTGCTAAAAGTATTGGATACAATCCTACTAAGTTTAATCAAATGATAGCAAATGAAGGTGGGTACACTGTAGCAAAAAAACTGATTCATAGAACTTCTACAGGGTTTGAGAAATTATGGGAACTTAACAGATTAGATTTATCAACTGAAGCTGTGATACTACAAAAGAAATTTAAACCTTTGTTTACTAAAGAAGAGTTGGAGACTGCTAAAACTAGATTAAGTGAATTTGGTTATGAGGTAGAAGATATAAGTTTCGATTTACCATCTTTACAACCAAGTGGTCGAGAAAGAGAATTTAATGACTATGAAGACTATTTAAAAGCAAAAGTTATTTTTGAACATATTGTTAATGGCTTGAAACATAGAGAGCTTGACGAAGTTGTTCTTGGATTAGATAAACAGAAAAGCAAAGGTTATCAATCAATGGGTATCCTTCATTATCTGGGAATGAAAGCAGATTATAAAGGAATCTTTGAAGGTAAAGAATTAAAGGAAGTTATAGAAATATTAAGAGAGCAGGGCAAAGGTTATGAAGATTCAGTCTGTTTGTTAACAATTCTAGATGATAGTGAGTTAATAAATACGATTAATTCTGACCTTGAAGCTGAAGAAGTTGAAGAAGGTCATGGCATAGAAGGTAATGTGAAATATTACTATGGAAAACGTTACGAAAGAGATTCTAAGAATAGGAGATTAGCGATTAAAAAACATGGCACTAAATGCTTTGCGTGTGAATTTAACTTTGAAGAAGTTTATGGTAAAAGGGGGAAAGACTTCATCGAGGTACATCATATTAAACCTTTAAGCACATTAGAAGAAGCGGTTGAGATAAATCCCGAAACAGATTTAGTTCCACTATGTGCTAACTGTCACCGAATGATACATAGAAAAAAAGATGAAGTATTAAGTGTTGAAGAATTAAAAGAAATTATTGGTCAACATAGACATTAGGATACACATTTAGATAGAGAGAGGGATTAACATATGGAGAGATTGTTATATTATCCATCATTTTTTATTCAGGATGAAAGCTGGCTAAAATTTGCATTATTATATATGACTGAAATTAATACTATAGTTCCAGAAGATGCAGATATACAGCTTACACAAGTCCATCAAACAATATTAAGAGAGACTGATTTACTCGTTTCATATAGGCCGAATTTTGATGAAAGAATTGAGACTACTAAAATGGCTTTAACCAAAATAGACTCTGAATTGAATAGTGTTTTTGCTAAGGCTTCAAAACGTGACAGGATAGATTATGGGCTTTATGAAACATGGAGGAATCCGAATCTTCAAAATTTCGAGCTGTTTAGCTCCAAGTTTAGTTATCAATTAGAAACGTATTGTTTGGAAAATGGTTTCGCCCAAAGAACTGAAAACGGTGTAATAATACACGAAGATATCGGAAACTTATATATGTCAATTTTAGCTGATGAAATAGCTAATAAAAATGATATGTCAATAATTACTGATATGAAAGACCATAAAAATAAAAAAAGAATAGTTCGAAGTCCTTACTATTCCAAGAGAATAATACAAACAAGTAATTCAATTAAGAAATTTATTGAATTAAAGATTCCTATGAAAATTGAAGATATTCAATTAGAAGATATAATTAAACTAAGAAATACCCAATCATATCAACAAAAACTAAAAGAGTTTCAAAAGCTAGTAGATGTTATGATTAATCAACCAAATTATAAAGTAAATGAAAATACACCATCGGATATTGAGAGGCTATTAATAGAAGGACAGCAAGGATTAGCTTTCGAGTTATTAGATTTAGGTATTGCCCTTACTGGTACTATAATAGGAATTACTAGTAGTTTTAATGGTAATATTTCAGAACAAGTTAGAGAAGGATTGGGAATTGGAAGCGTTGGGACAAGTTTAAGACCGTTGCATACAAGATTACAAGATAGAAAAACGAGAAAAAAAGCAGCTAGTTTTGTAACTGACATAAGCAAATTACAAGTTAATTCGTATTATAAAGAAGGTATTATTGGCAGAAAGTGAGAATATCTTCTTGGAAATATTTTTTAATGGTATTATAGGTTCAAAGATACTTTCGGTCTAAGAACGTAATTTGACCGAATCCCTAAATTCAAAGAAACGTAGTTGTCTCAGTAGCTCAGCAGGATAGAGCAACAGCCTTCTAAGCCGTCGGTCGGGGGTTCGAATCCCTCCTGGGACGTTTTTAGCAAAACGTAGATCGATTTTAAACCAAAAAGAAAAACGCTTAAAACCTTGAGAATACTGGGTTTTAGGCGTTTTTTACTTTGTCAGGAAGATATCGAGTATCGCATTGAATATCATATAAAATTTATATTAGGTAAACAAAATGTAAACAAGGTGAACAAAAAATTAGGATGAATAAATGTTAATTGCAATTTCTTCATCGCGTTTTTCCATTTCTTTTAATACGTGTGAATAGTGGTCAAGTGCTTTCAATTAAAATAACACAATATAATGTGCTATTCAAGGATTGGAGGTGCTGTATATTGATTTTTAAATTAAAAGAGGTTAGGAAAAGTCGAGGGTTGTCACGATACCAATTTGAAAAATTATCTGGTGTAAATGACTCAACTTTACAAATGATTGAAAATAATGAGAAACCAAATCCAACATTTAAGATTATGTGTAAAATAGCAGATGCATTGGAAGTAAGTTTAGATGAATTAAGAGGTCGATAATTCTCTTAAGAGACGAGACGTTACATGGGTGTAGCTACAGAAGCGTTAGGATTTAAAAAAATGATGGGGGTGAAGAATGTGAACATTCAGGAAGCAACAAGGATTGCTTTGAATGAAGGGCTGTTTATAACAAGAGAAATACAAGGTTTTGAACATTTTAGAATTCAACCAACTAATACTGATGATTGTTATATAGTTCATATCTCAAAAGATTATATAGGTCAGGTTGGTGAAAAGTATATCCCCGGCAAACGTTGGAATCCGAAAGCATAGGATATATTGGCAAATGATTGGACGGTAAGACCTATTTTCTAAGATAGAAAGAACTGCTCAGAAAAACTGAACAGGTAGTTTCATTATTCTTTGTCAGAAGATAAAGCTTTATTTACCCAATATTCATCTCCATCAATATTAAGTAAATTAGCGACTTCCTTGAAAGAATCAACAAAATTCCTGAATTCAATGTCTGACCATTGATGACTGTGATCAGTTCGAGCATTTGTTAATAGCTCGTCGTTATAAACAGAAAAGCGATGGAAGAATTAGCTGAAACCTTATTATGAGTTCCACTAGTGTCGATGCAAAGGTTCTTTACGTGATTATGTGGTCACCAAGTGAACAAAATTATGAAGGTAAATTTGTAATGGATTTATTGAACTTAGAAACAGACCAAATTATTGAAAAATGGTGTGGTGGGAAGAAGAAGCTAGGTCGATATTATCGTAGATAAGAAAACAAGAAGTCACATTTAACAAAGTGAGGCTTTTCGCTAAAACAAATAAGAATTTTAGCTTAGAAGTGTTATTTACATTTATTTATAAAAATATAGTGTTAAGAACTAATTAAAGTTGTTAAAATACATATATTCCATATATTGGTGTAAAATTAATTAAGTAAATATTTTATTAAAATGAGGTGATTTTAGTTGAGTAGTAAAAAAAATATAATAAAAAATAGAGTGCTTTGGGCGTCTGTTTTTTTCTTTGTAGCATTATTACTCATTATGCAGCTACAAACAAATTTAAATTTGTTAATAAAAATTTTTATTGCAATAATTATTTCTACGTTATTTTTCTTAGTTAATTATCCATTGAAAAACAAAAAATGAAATGGTATTATATTACTTAGGAGTTATAATATGACAATAAAAATCAAAGATGGATTATTTAAAATTATTATGGTAGTAGCAATCGCTATGTTTTCTATTCTAGGGGTATTTACTGAAAACACTAGTGCAAGAGAATACGATGAAAGCGAGAACTTAGAAGAAGAAATTGCATTAATGGAAGATTCCTTAGAGCTAATTTATGAGACAGGTGTAGTTACTAACGAAAAAGGTTATTTCTTAGGGTATAATAGAGAGGTTTTTGAAAATGTATTGAGTAAGTACGATGATTATGAAGGGTTTATGCAACAAATTGAGGATGAGGGGTTATTTGTCACTACAAATCAAATCGATATTTCTGAAAAACCTCAAATTGGTACTAGAGCTGCAGCTTGTGGATGGCATTTAATGAGACCAACAGCAGAATTTACAGCAGCCCAAAATAAATGTATCACTAACGGTATAACTTCTAGTTATGGTTACATAGCTATAGCAAGTACTATAGCAAATTTAATTGGAGATAAAGAGTTTAAATTAGCTGCAGAAAAAATAATTAAATTAGGATTTAATTCAAATATTTGGGGAGTTATTACAACCCTTACGTTGATTCAGGTAGAGTGCGCAGCAGAAATGGATAAAAAATTCCCTGGAAAAAGTAATTGTGAGTAAAAAAGTGTTGACTAATTGCATATGAAAAAGTGGAGACTACTAATTCGGTGGTCTCTTTTTATGATTTTACCAAAAAAGAAAGAACAACGCTTTCTTTTAGTTATGCTCTTCATTTCTATTAATTCAATTAAAATTATGATAAGTATTGTGGAAAGGTGATAATATTGGAAAACTTGAATGCCCTTGTGGATACAGTTGCAATGTAAAAGACGCACTACATCGAGATAGTAGGAGTATGAAGAAAAATCAAATCCGTTCATATATTCTTTGCCAGAATTGTGGTGGAGAAGAAACAATTTTCGTTGAAGATGAACTAACGGAGAAATATGCACGTGAACAAGAAGTGTTATCGGAAAAATGGCAAAAAACTAAACAAAAAGCGCATCTTACGAATGGAATTACTAAAAGCGAAATATCTCGAAAATAAAGAAAAGCAATCGAAGTAACTACACTTCAAAACGCCTGTAAGTAAGGTGGGAGGTGGTGAAGATGAATTATGGCTAGAAATAAAAACCGAAATAAAGCGTGGAAATACTACCTGAAAAATAAGGGGAACGTAACGTTAAAGGCACTAGCGGTTAAGTATGGAGTAAGCAAAAGTACCATACGTCGTTGGAAAAAAGAAGATCGATGGGATGAAGAACAACCGCCAAGTTCGGGTAAGAAAAAATCTGCACGTTTACTATTTCAGGAGTGCTAAGGCTGGCATTAAAAACATCTTCATTACTGAAACATATCGCTCACAGGAACGACAAAATTATTTGTATGCACAAGGGAGAACGCGACCCGGACAGATTGTTACGTCGACACTAAATAGTAATCATAAATCACGACTAGCATGTGATATTGCGGTTGGTCCTCCACAGTCATTGTATGATGTCGTTGCATTAAACTGAGTAGGGGCTATTGCACGAAAGCTTGGCATTACTTGGGGCGGTGATTGGATTGGCAGTATTGACCGACCGCATTTTGAAGTGAAACCAACTTGGTTAATGCCTAAAGGCTACAAATTAGAAGGACAAGTAACTGTTCCGACTAATAGCAAAGGGCAAGTGCAATTAATTGTGGAAGACAAGAAGGAGGAAATTATAGTGAATGCAAATTGGAATCCAGGTTCACCAGCTATGAAAACTGAAACGGAAAATTTTATTGCACAGGCTGTTAAGGATGGTATTATTCAAGATTCACACTTCAAGGATTTACAAAATGGTATGATGACAACGGATCGCTTGATTGGTTTATACATTACAATTCAGCAAAGACGAGCAACTAAATAAAAGACATTGACCAGGTTATCACTTAGATGTAGGATTTTAATAGTACAATAATGGCAAAGGTGGTTGATAAATAAATGAAGAATAACTATACAGTAATGTTTCTTATGTTCTTTGTCGCATCAATTACGGGTGGATTAGCATTAAAGAATATTTTAGACTATTCAATGGTACTGGGATTTGGTTTAGGAACAGTATTCCTTCTGTTTTCTGTATTTTTCGCAGTAAAGAATCAAAATACTCCAAAGGCATAAATTTGTTGTTAACGATATGGCAGTACAGACATTACAACGTAACTACAAGGTGATTGAAAATCTTAAAATGAGCATTGTTTACCAATACTTGATAAGCTTTTGGATGACATTTCACAAGAATGTTACAACTCCAAAAGACTGTTGGTTAAAGATAAGATAAGAGTAGTGAGATGGGAAAAGACAGATGAATACTTTAGTGATTTAATTGTTGCCACAGCAGGTGAGGACCTTGTGCTGACGTATGCAAATATGGCTTTGAAACGCAAGTGGAAAATTTATTATTAAGTCATCAAAACAAACAACCAGGCGCTCATAGTTAATTGAGTACCTGGTCTTTTTTTGTTTATTGTTTGGTAATAATGCCTAAGCGTTCCTTAATTGCGAACTGAAGTAATTGAGAGAAATTTATACTTTCTTTTTCTGCTGCATCATTTAACCATTTAGGAATTGTTAAAGTTTTTTTAACAGCCTTGTTTTCAATCTCATCTCTAATATAATCTGTTCTGACTTCTACAATCGAGATAAATGCACCTTGCGGAAGGTCGATATTACTTGGATTTGAAGGGGCAGGAATTTGTTCTCCATCTTCCTCCATTCCATATAAAAAACCTACTAATACATCTTTAGCCATGTATATTGCTTCATCCATATTAGAACCTTCTGTAATACATCCCGGCAGGTCAGGAAATGTTATTGTAAAACCATTTTCATTGTCGAGAGAAAGTCGATGAAAGCAGTAATGACACGGTTTGCCGTCCACAATCTGCAAACCAATCATCTAGTTCTTTTAATCTTTTAAGTTCTAAACAAGCAAATAATATTATGAGTCTTGGTAATGAATTGGCTTTGCAAGCTGAAAAGAAAACAGAGTACATGAACGAATATCAAGTGATGTTGTTTGATTTCATGAATAGCTTGCCATTGGCTGATAACTTGAAAGATGAATTACACAAGGTTGTATTAGCTGCACAGGTTCAAAATGCACCTGACTTCATTAAAGCGAAAAATGTTCTATTCAAGATTGCAATGGATATTTAAGAAGGTACTTTAACTGTAGCAAGTACATTAAGAGCTGTATTTGCAGGAGCATATAACAAGGCTATAGACCGTCTAAAGAGTAAGCCGAGTAAATCATCATATATAGAAGAAACTCCATATAAAGAACGTCCAGTACCTTTTTATAATTGGTTAGTGGAAAGAGATAGCCTTCCACAATCAATTAGTAGTAGACTATATAATTTACAGAACTGAGTAGAATGGTAGATGTGAGAAATAATGTTATGGAAAAACACTATACTTTTGTCGGGTTTTTAACATCCATTGGTAGAATATTAAGTTGCTGGTATATAATACTAAGAAATTATGTTTTTAAAACTGAGTAGGAGGAGAATAATGAAAAAATTATTTATTGTGTTACTAGCAGCATTTGTATTTGCAGTAGTCAATCCAACAAAATCAGAAGCGAAAGTGATGTATGATGGAGCAGAAGTTGTAAAAGGGCAAACAGGGAAAATGACCTTTAAAAAAGACATTAAGGTATACAAGAAAAATTCAGATGGTACGTTTGAATCTTTAGTGGTTAAGCGAAATAACTTCTTTAGAACGTATGATATTGAAAAATATGATAAAAAAATATTCTATCAAATGGGCCAATACCGCGTACAAGCAACGGATTTAGTAGTTTTCAAAGAAGTACCAATAGAAATTCGTTCATCCTTTTATAACAAACCAACTTATATTGTTATTACTCGCGATGGGATTAATGACGGCTTATATTACGGATCTCACTTTAAACTAGAAGGACCATGGGGCATTTATTTCAAGGATACAAATAATGGACAACTACTAAAGTATTGCGACAGTGGTGATGGTAGTGAGGAATTTTGTTACGAGTATTCTGGTACAGACCTTAAAATCGCTGAGACAATATCGAGAGAAAGAGGTGTACGTTATGAACTAACAAGAGATGAAGAGGGGAAAGGCGTTCCATTAAAAGAATCTAAAACTGAAAGAATTATGAAAAAGGGAAGTACTGTTTTTTCAAGGTATGATCAAGAAATTAATGGTTATATATATGTATCCGATGACTTAGAAGAAAGACTCGATAATGCTGTTTACCTTCCAATGAATTCACTAAAGCCAGTTAAAGATAAGTAATAGATTGGAAATTATATTATGCCCTCTTATTTATTTGATAGGGGGCTATTTTTCTTGTTTGTTGACATACAGATAGGATGTTTGTCGATACCTTAGCTTAGCTGAATAAACCATAAAAGACCACTCCTCGATAAGGGGTCTAAAAATCAAGGTAAACAAAAAGTAAACATTATAGTTAATAACCATTAATATTTCAACATTGTAGTATGTCCTCCTGGACGTCTAAAGGTTCAGATAGATTAAGTTTGAACCAACTGAAAAGCGCTTTAAATCCTTTGTTATCAAGGGTTTGAGGAGTTTTTCCTTTTTTGGAATAGGTTAGAAAAGGATTTGTGATTGTTATTGCACTAAGCCGCAAAAAGGTTATTGTAACTATTTACATACAATTAGCCGAGCAGACTTCGGAGCAACCCATATTTCATTAACTTTTATTATTCAATCAATTCTTTTTAATCATTTAAAAAGTGTTCGTAGAAAGGGCAGTTTCATGATGATTAGTTATAATGTAGGTTTATAAAAAAGTTTGATTAGTCTTTTTTAAATAATAAATGGTTTTAAAAGTGAGTTAATATATTCAATAAACGGGCTATATTGTTGAATAACTTCTTTAAAGGAAGTTGTGAAAATTATATTGGGTTATGAAGTAATGTGGAAACTAAAGCAACAGATCCGTTCAAGTAGGATGACATAGATTATTCTTCGTCATTAAAGTTGAACCAAAAAGAAGGATTACCACCTTGTCGACAAAAGGGACTAAGAATAGAAATCTTAGTCCCTTTTGTTATTTATATTAATGGGTTCTTACTTTCGTCTTGCCATACTTTTCGAGCATCCCCTCTCTATGAAGCTGTTGACCAAGTCCAAGTAGCAATTATAGTAGCCTGCTAGCAATACATATAAAGTTGATTGGAGCGAAGGACGGGCGACTCCTGCTCAGAACGCACAGTACGTAAGACGCAACAGACCGCGAGTTAGCGAGGGTTGCGGCTTACGATGTGCCCTCGGAAAGCGATCGCCCGTAGCGGAAATCAACGGGCAGTAGTTATCACTTCTGTATTAATTTAAAATAAAAAAAGGACTATAGATAAACTTGAAAATCTTTGAGGTTATCTACAGACTTAAAATCAGTAATAGTAATCTATATTAGTCGATGCATTTACAATATGGTTTGTTCAGAATTTGTTTAACAGACCTATGATAAGATGCGTAAGGGGCCGATAATAGAAATACAGGTGAAAGTCATATTGCCTAATGGATTTAATTCTAACAAACTGATAGTTTGATGTTATAAATAATTGTGTTCAAGTAGAGGATGCGTGATAGTGAAAAAAAATATTAGCATTACTGTGACCATTATCATGCTATTTATTATCGTATATTTTGTTGGCAATGGAGATTATTTTGTTAGTAGTAGTCAGCAGATTGTGCAAAATGGGATAGTTACGATTGAAGAAAAAGAACTACAAGAAAATACTATTTTAAAATTAGATGGAGAATGGTCGTTCTATCCAAATATTTTAATATCGTCAAGTGATTCATTTGATGCGTATGAGAGCGAAAAAATACTAATTGAGGTTCCGTCTACTTGGAATAGTTTTGTAGAACCAAATGAGGAAGGCCTTACTGTAGGAACATATCATGTTAAGATAAATGTACCAATTGAAGGGGAATATGGATTATACATTCGTTCAATTCACCAATCTAACCGTGTTTTTATAAATGGAGAAGTTGTAGGCGGTATGGGGAATCCGAGTGAAACCTTAAAGGACTTTAAGTTCGAAAATGATGATAAATATACGGTGTTTGCAAAAAGTGAAAATCAAATGCTTGATATTGTAATTCATGTTGGAAATTATAATTATCCAAAAGCTGGTATTACTTTTCCTATTGAGGTTGGAACAAAGGAAGCTATTCAAAGAGATTTTATCATGAAAATTTTAGCAGAATCGTTTGTATGTATTGGTTATATTATATTCGGTGCTATTTATATTATATCGTATAGTCAAAATCGGAAACGTAAAGAAGAATTGTTTTTGGGGTTATTCACTATATTATTCGGACTGTACATGTCGTTTACTAATGAAAAAATATTTTTCTTTATTTTTCCTTATTTAAATATAAATGAACAATTGCGTTTGCAATTAGGGATTTTACCCCTTGTCGATGCTTGTTTAGCATTTTTTCTCTATTATTTGTATCCGGAGTTTATGAGGAAAAAAGCAATTTATATTATTAGTATTTTGTTAGGTTTCCTTTTTTTTATCTATGGGATTTATAACCCGATTACAAAAAATAGTATGATTATACCAATAGAAAATCTAGTTCTTTCAAAAATAATCTTTGCAGTAATTTTTATTCCAGTTGGGCTTTATAATGTGTTTGTGTTATTACGTGTGCTTATGAAAGGTGTAGAAGGTTCACGTTATATTCTAATTCTTTTAGTATCTCTTACTTGTTATACTTTTTTAATAGTAATGTATTATATTTTTGATATACCTATAGTTTATAGTGAACAATTATTGTTTATTTTTACACTATATAGTTTTGCATCTCTGCTTAGTTTCCGAGCAAATACATCTTTTAAGAAAGTGCAAGCGTTATCGGAAGAGCTATTGATGCATAATCAAATGAAAGATGAGTTTTTATTGAAAACGTCTCATGAATTACGTACACCTTTAAATGGCATTTTAAATATATCCAAGTCGTTAATGGAAGGTGGACAAGGACCTTTAAAGCGTGAGCAACAAGAAAATGTCATTTTAATACATAGTGTCGCACAACGTTTAGGTTATTTAGTAGAGGATTTATTAATTTCTTCGAATCATATGACTGAAGAAGTTCGTGTGATGCCTCGTGTTGTTCCGATAAGCGTAATTAATGAAGTAATTGAGGAAATTCGTAGTTTAATGTCGAGTGATACAACCATAAGATTAATGAGTGTAGTAGATTCAAATTTACCCCATATGTATACAGATGAATTACGATTGAAACAAGTGCTTTATAATTTACTCTACAATGCTCTGCAGCATACAAAACATGGACAAATTACAGTCTTAGCTAGTGTACGTGATGATTATATGGAAATACAAGTAAGCGATACTGGAATTGGTATACCATCACAAGACTTAGATCGAATTTTTAATTCCTTTTATCAAGTAAAGAAAGGCAAAAATAGTGGGGGACTTGGGTTAGGATTAAGTATCTCAAAAAATATAGTAGAACAGTTAAATGGGGAAATTCATGTAACAAGTACATTAGGTGTTGGAACAATTTTTACTTTTACGGTGCCGCTTGCCACACTCGAAAAACTAGATATTGAAACACAACAACAGATGGGCAATCGAGCAGAAAATACTATACTACAGCTAGATTTACCATTATTGCATAAAGGTAATGACAAATCCATACTCGTTGTTGATGATGATCATGTGAATATAAAAGTACTAGTGGACGCATTAATTCAAAAAGGCTATACCGTTATTGGGGTAGATAATGGGTTTGATGCGATGGATTATATAAAGAAACATAAAGTAGATTGCATGTTAGTCGACTTAATGATGAATGGTATGTCAGGCTATGAATTATGCAAACAAGTACGAAAACAATACGATATGTTGGAATTACCGATTATTGTTTTAACAGCAATTATGCAGCATTCAGATTTAGTGTTATCTTTACAAGTTGGGGCAAATGATTATTTGCCAAAACCGATTGCGATGGATGAATTACTAGTGCGTATTCAATCATTACTAGCAGTTCGACAATCTTCCATTGATGCGATTGAGGATGAAATGAATTATTTATATGCGCAAGTAACGCCTCATTTTGTCTACAATACACTTAATACTATTATCGGCTTAAGCTATACAGATATAGAAAATACACGAGAGGCGTTATACAGTTTAGCAACTTATTTCCGTGCCAAGCTGAATGTCCATTATCGTAACAGCATGGTTTCTATAGAAGATGAAATAGACCTTGTAAAAGCATATCTCTATATTGAAAAAATGCGCTTTGGTGATCGTCTTACAGTTGCATATGATATTGATGAGTCCATTCAATCTTTGATTCCAGCATTATCAATTCAGCCTATAGTTGAAAATTCAGTTTTTCACGGGATTTCGAAGAAAAAAGAAGGTGGTACTATAGAGGTGAGTGTGCAAAGAGAAGGTCAATTTATACGTATAAAAATTTATGATAATGGGATCGGTATCTCAGAAGAAAAGTTGCAACGATTAGTAAATGAAGAAAACTCACGTATTGGATTTACGAATCCGTTGAAAAAATTTAAGCTTATTAAAAATGCCAGTTTGCGTATATATAGTGAAGAAGGTAAAGGAACTACTGTTATTATTCTATTACCAGAAGGTGATGCATAGTGAATATAGTCATAATTGATGATGAAAAAATGGCAATAGATGTATTAAGAATTATGCTAGAAAAGCTTACACAATTTACGTTTTGCATTAAAGGTACGTATACAAATGTTAGGGATGCATTTGCACTTTTTGAAAAAGAACGAGTAGATGTCGTTTTTTTAGATATGGAGATGATTGACGTTCATGGGTTGCAAGTTGCCAAAAAGTTACTAGTTAAATATCCAAATATGCAAATTATTTTTGTGACAGCCCATGCGAAGTTTGCTGTAGATGCTTTTGATATAGAAGCAACAGATTATTTATTAAAGCCAGTTCGAGAAAACCGTTTATTGAAGGCAGTGACAAAAGCACAGCAAGTATTTAGTCTACGGCAAGAAATGCAATCTAAAAAAAATGAATTACATATGTATGCACATACTTTTGGTAGCTTTCGTCTATTAGATGTCCAACAGCAAATTGTGAAATGGCGTACAAGAAAAGTAAAGGAATTGTTTTTATATTTATGGTTTAATCGGAATAAGCCGCTATTAAATACTGTAATTATGGAAGAATTATGGCCAGAAGCAGAGATAGAGAAAGCTGGGGCTAATTTACATACATCCATCTATCAATTACGCAAAATTTTGAAGCAAAATGGTAGTGAAAATCCGATTCTATTAGTAAATAATCACTATCAATTAAATATCGAAATTGATAGTGATTATGAGGAACTATTACAGTTGTTAGAAAGAGAGCATTATGATGAACAAGCAATGCAACAATTATTAAATTGCTATGAAGATGATTTTTTAGCGGAGGAAGAATATCATTGGGCGATTCAAATACAACTTCGCTTAAAACAAAGCGTATTACATGTATTAGAAATATATATCGCTCATACGAATGAAATTAATCCATTGCTAAAACTAAATTGCCTACAAAAGATGCTAGAGATCGATGAATTTAATGAGCAATACATGTTTTTGCTCTTGCAATTTTTAATCGAGAAAAATAAAAAACAAGATTGTACACAATGTTTTGATATGATCCAGCAAAAGTTACAGGAAGAGTTAGGCGTGCCAGTGCCAGATAATATTAAGAGTATTTATGCAGAATATATGATACGTGTATAGAAAGTTAGCTAATCATTGCTTTCATCCTCAATGCTCACTTTTTCACTTTGTTAAAATAGAACTGATAAATAAGGTAAGGTTGAATTAATAATAAATATTTGTATATGTAAAAAAGTGAATTTTTTAAAGTGCTTTTTTAACGACCTAATCGTTGCTTTTTTTACTCGAAAATTGTTGAATTGTTCAGAAATTGTTCAACGAAGCTTTTTTAAATAGGTTCATGATTAATTGAAGGGTTGGACCACTTGCCAATAGTAAATTAGTTATATTAGTCTGAATTATAAAAAAATATTGAAAATCATGTGATCACTATTTATAATCAAAATGATTTATACTATAAAGGAGATGATGAAGGAAATGAAGAGACTAAGTATTTTGTTGTGCGCGTTAACATTAGTTTTTGGATTTTTTGCATTTTCAGGAATCTCTATAGCTACCGAAGAAACAAGCTTTAACGATGGTGAGAAATTTACACCAGTAACAGAACCGGTAACGGAATCAGTAACAGAACTACCTCTTGGTTTTGACATCGATAAAGAATATGAGGATGGGGAAATAATATCAGAGACAATCACTAAATCTGATTTTAATCCACTAGGTTTTTATCTTTATGCAGATGCATCGCACCAAGTGTACTATACATTTAATAGCTCTATCCCAACATTGTATCCTTACGAAAAATGGATTGATGGCTATTTATATAGAGGAAATCTAAAATTACAAGGAGCAGTGCCAGCGGGAAAGGGTTATTTAGCTACATATAGTGGAAAGATTTCTACATTTGTTAACTAAAATAAGGATTTGCTATAATAATAAAAGCCATGCTCATTTATATGCGCGTGGCTATTTTTAGTTAAAACTGATATTATTCAAGGTTATTGTATTTCTGTTTAACGTATTAATTGAATGACATTGGGATGGTCATCAGCCTGAATTAATAAAGTTGCTGAAGTAGGTCGTAAATCATGGAAACGTATCTGAGATAAATCAGGATTCCTTTCCATAACGCAATCTCACCATTGACTTATTGAATCGGGGCAATAGGGTTTCCAAATTTTTTAAAATAGAAACATATGTTCGTCTCATTCTCCCTCTACTCCAGCATCTTCTGCAATTAAATTTTTTTAATTAATCTTCTTAACGTAGCTCACAATAATTACTCCCTTCAGTAAGCCTATAACCATCAAAATAATGATTATTAAGATAGTGATATAATCTTTTCTTCGCAAAATCGTATTCTACATTAAAGAACGCTTGAATTGTAATAATTGCTTTTTCCTCATTTACAGGTAGTTTAATCTTATTAAGCATGAAAGTGGGTACACAGGCTTGGAGAGCAAAACTATTTGCTTTCCATTCTTGATACTCTCTGAAAAGAGAAATAGATTTTGCTTGGTTACCAGAGTGTACTGTTGCATGACATAATTCATGTCCGAATTCCTGCCACTGCCTTTCTTCAGACAATCTAGAATCAATAAAAATTACATTTCCTGTATTAGTAGAATCGTAAGGTAAAAAGTATAGTGTAAAACCAAGGCGTGAGGCGATTAATCCTGGATTTAGTTGTTTAGGTGTTGTCACATCAATACTTGTAAATAATTCACGAATGTAATCTTCTAGATGAGTATAAATAAAATTCATAATATCCCTCTTTTATCAAACATATGTTCTATTTATGGTAACAAAAAAATTCACCAAAGAAAAGGCGAATTTTTATAATGTTTGGAAATGTTACAAATTATTGTGATTTATTTTTTGTTTTCTTGTTGACGTTTCAATACTTCATAGAAAACTTCAAACTGTTCTAATGCATCCAATAAATTTTCCGGTTGGTTTTTGAAAAATAAATCTTCTCTAGTTAAAAAGAAGTCAATTACCTCTTTTTGATATGCACTCAGATTGTTGTATTCATTATCAGAGATGCCAGCTTGAGTATGTAAAGCTCTTTTATTATCTGTTCTCCCTAAAAGATAATCTATAGACACATTGTAGTAGTCCGCAATTTTTTCTAAAATTTCATAATCAGGATTTCTCTTCCCTTGTTCATAAGCAGTATAAGCTGGTCTAGTAATGCCTAGAATGTCTGCTATATCTTGTTGAGTTTTGTTATCTGATTTTCGTAGATATTTCAAGCGTACACCTAGCATAATTTCACCTCGCGTTTCTAAATATAATTATATGTAACAATCTGTTACTAATCCAATAAAAAATAATAATGTAACAAAACGATACATTTATTGTTGACTAAGTAACGAATTGACACTATATTATAAATAAGCTATATGAAAGGTGGTCAATAATTGGAAAATCGGACTTGGTTAAAGACAAGACGTTTAGAAAATAAACTGACTCATGATGATGTCGCTAAAGCATCTGGAATTAAACGTGCATATTATACCATGATTGAACAAGGTAAACGCAGGCCTTCTGTACATGTTGCTAAATCTATTGCGGTAGTATTAGATTTTGATTGGGTTCTTTTTTTTGATGATAAAAGTCACGATTCGTTACAAAACGACTGTATAAAATGTATTTATGTAGCGATATGATACAACGTTTGTTAACTAAGGAGGTTATATTGACATGAAATTATTACAAATTATCTTATATGAAAATCGTCGCGTACTAACGACAGCACAAATTGCAGAAAGTTATGGAACAAACAGTGACCATATTTCTAAGAACTTTTCAGAAAATAAAGATCGATATAAGGAATATAAACACTATATCAAATTAGAGGGTAAGGAATTATTAAATTTCCAAAAAGCGCAGCTACAATTACAAATTTCCAATATGGCTAGAGTGAGTGTTATACCTATGGACTGAAAAAGGAGCTTGGCTTCATGCTAAGTCTCTTAATACAGACGAAGCTTGGGACGCGTACGAAATTTTAGTAGACGAATACTACACAGTTAAAGAAAATGTAGTTCCATTATCTAAAAATCAAGCACTTGTGACCGTCCTTCGTACAACAGCTGATTTAGTGGAAAATACTCAAGCAATTAAACAAGAACAGTATGAAATAAGAAAGGAACTATCAATGATTAACGAAAAAGTGGATGAACAAATAACATTAACTTCTGGTGAACAACGCGCTGTACAAAAAGAAGTTGCCATAAAAGTTTATGCGATTGAAGTTAATACAACAATCCAGTCGAAATTATTTCGTGAATTGCATCGTGAAATTAAGAATCGTTTTGCTGTTGCTAGTTATAAAGATATTCGTAGGCAAGATTTGCAAAATGTACTTAATTACATTCGGTCTTGGGTTCCTCTAAAAATATCTTAGCTGTCGTTTGTGCGATGAACAAGGACATTAGAAAACGAAAAGTGTTGATTGTTATTCTGGAGGAGGGAAGGGGCATGCGCGAAACACACAACCGAGGATTTAAGGGCGTTTGGATACCGAAAGAAATTTGGCTAGCCAACGACTTGGGCTGGTCAGAAAAACTCCTTCTTGTAGAAATCGAGAGCTTAGACGGTGAACATGGGTGTTGGGCATCGAACGATTATTTAGCAACATTCTTTAGTCTTAGCAAAGGGCGAATATCAAAGTTAATTTCAAGTCTAAAAGATAAGGGCTATGTCACAGTAGACCTAATCTATAAACCTGGCACAAAAGTAATTGACCGACGTATTATCAAAACGACTAGAGGGTATGGTTGGAAACGACTAGGGGGTATGGTCGAAAGTGTTGATACCCTTATAGACGTAAACAGTCAGGAGAGTAATACAGTTTTTAATAATACATTGAATAATAAAAGAGACAATTGTAGTCAATTACCTAGTTTCCATTTTAATCCAAATTTTAATTTTATTAAACAACTATTCGAAAGCAATGTTCGTATCGCAACATTAGCGGATTGCAACAATATTCATGAAGCACTAAAGTTTTATGACCCATTACTAATTCAAGAAGCAATATACGATGGTACTCATAGTGCACGAAGCTTTAAGTACATTCTTTCAATTTTAGATAACTGGCGTAAAGAACTAGGTGTAAAAACATACGCAGATTGGCAGGTGAAGATAGATGCAAAAACCGGGCGACAGAATGGCAGCAGTAATGGAGGAGCTACAAGCACGAAGCCAACTGTATTCGGAAACTACTGTAGCGATTGAAGAACCCAACTACAACTGTCCAAAGTGTAAAGATACTGGCAGTTACTTAATCCGTAAAAAGAATGGTTACTATATTCGAGGTGTTGAAGTTGAGCAAGATTATTATGTCGTATGTGAATGCAACAGGATACTCAAGATTAATAAACTTATTAAATGTAGCGCAATTACAAAAGAGTTTCAGAAAATGAGCCTTAAAAACTTCTCAACAGATAATGTTCATCCCAAAGTTGTTGAAATGAAAAGTAAGGCAAAACAGTATTATGCAGCCTTTGAAGAAATTAGAGGTTTCAGACAGAACAGCATCATGCTGATTGGACAACCCGGTTGTGGCAAGACACATTTATTAACCGCCATATCTAACTATCTGATGCATACAAAGCAAGTATCTGTTCTGTACTTCCCATACAAAGATGGTATAAACAATATCGCAGCTAACAACTTTGACCGTAAAAACGAAATTATGGATCGGATGAAAGAAGTTGATGTTCTGTTCATTGACGATTTATTTAAGCCAATTGGTGGGAAAGTTAATGTCAAGTCGTGGCAAACGGAAGTCATCTTCGAAGTGGTCAACTCTCGCTATTTGAGCAACAAACCTTTATTAATATCTAGCGAATTGTCTCTTGATGACATGCTTTATATCGATGAGGCGTTAACTAGTCGACTGTTTGAAATGTCTCAAAATTTCATAGTTACTATTCAAAAAGACAAGAAAGCGAACTATCGATTACGCAAGGTATTTGAATAAAGATAGAGAGACGCACATCCCCCTATCGGAGAGAAATGGATGACGAAACGACAGAGATATGGATATGAAACATTTAGGAACTGAGTATTAACTGTAAGTTATTAATGGGATATAGGAGGTAGCAGCTTGAATCCAATATTTTTAGGTTTTGGAGTAAAACCTTACGCAGTCATCATATGGCGCAATGGGGATGAGAATAAGTCGAAAACAATTTGCTTTGACGAGCGTGAATTACAAGTAGCATTAGCAATGCATGTTAATCCCAATGGCTTCTATCATCGATATGAGCCAAAAATTTACTACTCTGCACAGAGGGAAAATATGAATGCACTTAGGAGGGAAAATCTATGTTAAAAGAGAGAGCATTAGTTCTTACACCAGATGTTTTAGATTCCATGATTACAGACTACCACTGGATGGTTAACGCCATCAAAGAAATGCGAGCTGAGATGGTGATAGGGGCAAAGACAGCACAATATGGTATTGAGGCTTCATTACCAAAGGCGGCAGGCGGGATAGGTGACCCAATTATGCAAGAGGCTATTAGACGTTCGAAAAATAATAAACGTGTTGCAGATTACGAGAAAAAGATATTGGCGGTTCAGAAACTTCTAGAAAAGGTTACAGGCGAAAGGGAGGTGCAAGTCTTAAACTGGATGTTAGATGGAAAATCGAAGCGTTGGATAGCAAAGAAAATGGAATTGAGTCACACACATATACAAAATATTAAAGAAAATATTTTAATCAAAATGTTAGCTTAAATAGAATCCCTGATATATTGAGAGATTCTCAGACTGTAGACAAACTTGAAGTTTTTTCCAATTTGTCTACAGTCCTTTTTTGTTTAAAATTAATATAGGTGATGACTACTGCCGTTGATTCCTGCTACGGACGGTCGCTATCCGCGAGCACATCATACCCTCGCTAACGCGCGGTCTGTTGCGTCTTACGTTCTGTGATGTTCCCGCAGGTTATGATTGCTAGCAGTCTACTATAGATAAATTAGTCTATTAAGGCAGAAATATTCCATACTTGCCAGAGTTGCCATACTTTAAACATTATGTGAGTTAGAAATAATAATGTAAACTAGGATACAGGCAGGTTGGTTAGGTAAGGTTTGAAAATAGGGAGAGACAACAAAAGTAATCACTTCCAAAGTTAATGCGAACAACTTAATTCAAAAGATAGATAAGAACATAATAAGATTTAATCAAAAGGTCGTAGGTAATCTACGACTTTTTATTATGCCTTATTTCGTCTTTTTCAAACTTGTAGACGTTAAAGAATAAGTTTTCAAATTATGCCATTAAACTATATTAGGGAAAGGAGGGTAGATCTATCAAAAGAAAGTTGATTGATTAGGATGAGGAGGTGCTATCTGCTAAAGAATGATTTCTCTATGTATTGAACGAAGACGTGCTTTTGAAGGAAGGTGTTTGCTTAATGGCATTTGAATTTAAGGAAGTAAAGCAATTAGCAGAAAACTTAAAGGAACTCACTATTACAACTGGGAAGATACACAAAAAAGTGGCTGAGAGAGTTGCCAAAATAGCCATTAAGAAAGTGAAAATGCTCACACCTGTAGATAATAAAGCGTTTCGTGATAATTGGAAATACCATATTGTTAAAGAGGGTAATAATTTTATAATTATTATTTATAATCAGTTAGAAAATCCGCTTTTTGTTGAGAAAAGGCATAATGTAATTACAGGACGAACAGTAGGTTTTGTAAATGGACAATTTATACTTAAACTCACGGAACAAGAAATGGAACATCTTATACCTCAAATGTGGGAACACGAAATCGAGAAGGAATGGAGGCGTAAAATTGGTGGTTAATGTAACAGATAGTATTAAAACGCTAGCAATTATGCAATTACGATCTTTGTATCCTGATAACAATCAATATCAAATCTACAATAAACCAGTGAAGCAAGGCATAATATTACCTGCTTTTTTAGTCCGAATCATTAACGTGCATCAAGAGCGAGGTATGAAGAATCAAGCTATTCGCACCTATTCATTTAGCATCGTCTATTTCCCATCTACAGATAATATAGACGATGAATGCTTAAATGTACTGGAAGTTATTCAAAACAATTTTAAATACCTTGCGGATAGGTTCCATGTACATGAAATAGGAGGTGAGATAGTTGACGAAACATTAGTGATTAATTTTCAAGTGAAAGCGAGACTATACGACATTCAAGAAGAAACGAGAATGAAAACATTGGAGGGCGTTGAATTTGACACAAATGACAGACAAACAGAAAACAGTGAAGCAGCCAGGGAATAAAAAATTCTCTAAGGCTGCTTTTTTAGATAGCACTCAATCTTCAAAAGAGCGTTTGGAGTATGAAGTTGTGCTACAAGAAGGAACAACTTATTCAAAAATGGAAGCTGACAAGCTAGTAGCAGAGTGGAAGAAGAAAGGAGTGAATGCATAATGGGTGGTATTTGGGAAACGCAAAATAAAGTACGTCCGGATGCTTATATTAATTTTGAAACAAACAATTTAAATACAATGGGGCTTGAATCAAATGGTGCTCTAGTTGTGCCTGTGACATTAAATTGGGGTGAAGTTGGTAAGTTTACTAAACTCTCTTCAACTACACAGTTTAGAAATTTATTCGGTAAATCGCTAGGTGATATTTTACCTCTTCGAGAAGCTTTTAAGGCTACTGGTAAGGTGTATTTATATAACCTTAATGGTGTAGGCGAGAAAGCCAAAGCAACAGTTGAGGGATTAACCGCTTCTGCGAAGTTCGGTGGGACGGATGGAAATAAGATTCACATTCTGACAACGACAGGATTAGATGGAACTACAACAGTGAAAACCTATTTTGATGCTCTTCAAGTTGACTTGCAGAAGGTGACTGCTTTCGAAGATTTAAAATCAAATGATTATGTAGTGTTTGATGGGGCATTACCAACAGGAGATGCTACTTTGACTTTAGCTGGTGGAACAACAGTAGCTGCTACAAACGACTCTATTTCCGAGTTCGCATCTGCATTGGATACTTTGAATTTTAAGGTAGTGGCATATGGGACTGATGACAATACAATAAAAGCGCTACTTGCTTTAAAGGCAAAAGAACTGCGAGAACAAGCAGGTAAACGCGTTACATTCGTTACGAATAATTATAATGCTGCAGACCATGAAAGCACAGTATCAATTAAAAACGGAGTCACACTTGATGGCGGGGAAATCTTAAGTGCAAATGAGGCGGTGTACTGGTTCGGTGCAGCATTTGCAGCTGCCACGGTAGGTTCATTAACATATGCAAAATATCCTGGTGCAATAGAAGCGGAAGCGATGACAAATGATGCAATCATTAAAGCATTACAAGACGGCCATATTGTCTATTCTTTCAGTAATGATGAAGTAGTAGTAGAGCAGGATATTAATACATTCCATTCATTTACACCGACTAAGAACCAAGATTTCCGTAAAGGAAAAATAGACCGAGGAATGACTATTCTCGAAAATAACACACGCAACATTTTCCGAAAATACTTCATTGGTAAAGTGAACAATAATGAAGATGGAAGAGATTTGTTTAAGAAACAATTAATGAAAACAGTGCTTGATCCATATGTACGGTTAGGTGTTATTAATCCATATCTTCCCGAAGATATTACTGTTGAGCAAGGTGATGAAAAAGATGAAGTATTGGCTGTGATAGGTATCAAGTTTATCGATGCAATGGAAAAATTATATATGCGCGTTGAGTGTAAATAAAAGGGGGAAAAACTAAATGGCAGCAAACGTAATGCAAACAAAAGACGCTATGTCCTCTCGTGAGGGCTTGGTATTTATTAATATTGAAGGTCAAACATATGAATTTGCAGAAATTCTTAAATTCAAAGCGGAAGTAGAATACAACAAAGTAGAAGTAAAACGTCTAAATGCTCGTATGGAAGGTTCTAAAATTGTAGGAGCAAAAGGTGTTGGAGAAATGACGATGTATTACCATCGCCCAGAGGTTCGAGCGATGGCCATGAACTATCTACGTTCAGGTAAATCACCAATGTTTGATGCAACAATTGTTAATGCGGATATTACTAGTGCAGCTGGAAAACAAACCGTCGATGTCCGAAATATCGTGCCAGATAAAACGCTATTAGCAATGCTTGATGCAGATAGTGCAGACACATTAAAAGACGAATTTTCATTCACATTTGACGATTTTGAAATCTTAAACCAATTTAGCGTTATCCAATAAGGAGGAAACTGTAAATGAGTAACTTTAAAGCATTCATGAAAGAAAATGTAATGGCGGTAGAACCTATTGAGTTATCCCTACAACGTTTTGCTGAGCCTATTAAATTACGACCTGTTCCATCTGAAGAAGCAGATGTAATTAATGATAGATGTTTTAAAAATGTAGCTGGCAAAAGAGGACGCCAAGAACGAGTATTTGATCCAGTAGCATACAACCGTAGATTAAACGTAGCAGCTATCGTATACCCGGACCTTAATAATACAGAATTACAGCAATCTTATGGCGTAAAAGGTGCAGAGGCTTTATATGGAAGAATGTTTCTGGCAGGTGAAACATCGCTTATTTCTGAAAAAGTATCCGAAATTAGCGGAAGTGATATTACTCTCGAAGATGAAGTGGAAGAAGTAAAAAACTAATACAAGGCAGTGACGATGAGCGTGACGGACTAGCATTTTATGCACATGTTGCGCTTCATCGATTCAATATACTGCCTAACTCGTTTTTAAATATGGATCGCAAAGAGCGCGCATTCATTATCGCAAGTTTGGATATAGAGCTTGAAAAAGAGGCAGAGGCTTCGAAAAAGTAATAATATAATAATTTTATAAAAAAGGCATGCCTTGTTGGGTATGTCTTTTTTAGCCCTAAAATGAGGTGAGTGTTATGTCAGTCCGTACAACCATGACCTTGACCGATAGAATGACGGGTACTCTTCATAAGATGATGAAAGCTATGAATAGTACAATCCGAACGATGGAGCAAATGCATATATCATCCAACAGAGCAGGGGATATGCGTAGCCTGCAACGAGCAACGCGCGATATTCAAAGTGCTAGGGTAGCTTTTGATAGATTAAGTGCTAGTGCAAGACTTGCATTTCAAAATGTTGGTGATGTAGGTGATATTTTTAGTGGGACTTCTGGAGGGATATCAGCCGCCACAAGTGGAGTGGGTAAGTTTTTTAGTAAATTTGTAGGTTTTGCTTCTAATATTTTATCGGTAAAGAATTTAACTGAGGGTTTTAAAAAGTTAGCAAGCGCTTCTGATTCTTATAGTAATACTAATACGCGAATCGCTAATATTAATGACGGTTCGCAAACACAAGCAGAGTTGCAGGATAAGATTTATAGAGCTTCTCAGCGAAGTTTAAGCACTTATAATGATATGGCTACTAGTGTTGCTAAATTAAACGCTAGTGACACTTTTGGTAGCAATGATGAAGCTATCCGTTTCAGTGAGCTGATGAATAAATCTTTCGCTGCTTCAGGAGCTAGTAGTCAAGAAAAGGCTGACAGTATGAAAGAAATAACGCAAGCAATGGCTTCTGGAGGATTGCAAGGTGATGAGTTTACATCTTTCGCAGAAAAGGCTCCATTGCTTGCAGATGCAATTGCAGATTCGTTAGGAAAAAGTACAAGTGAACTAAAGCAAATGTCATCAGATGGAGAAATCACAGCGGATATTATTAAAAATGCGTTATTTAATGCTGCTGAAGATATTGAAGATAAATTTAGTAAAACGCCGAAAACATTTTCAGACGCTATGACCGTATTTAAAAACTATGCGCAAAACGCATTTGAACCTATATTTAAACGATTCAGCGAATTTGTTAATTCGGATGCATTTGGGGTTTTAGCAGGTCATGCAATGATGTTTATTAATCTATTTGTAGCTGGATTATCACTTGTTTTTGATGCTCTTGAGGTGATGTACAACACAATCGGTGCGGTAGGAACATTTATGTATGATAACGCTAATTGGGTCGTGCCCATACTCGTAATAATGGGGTTTGTTCTGGGGTCAATTGTAGCAATTTTGCTTACCAAATATGCTGTTTTAGGATTAATTAGGACAGCAACCCTTGCGTGGGCTGCAGCACTATGGATAGTAGATGCTGCTTATTTAGCAAGCCCTATTACGTGGGTCATAATTGGAATTATTGCAGGAATTGCTTTTGTTGTAACAGCAATGCTGATGTGGGCTGAACAAACTGCAGCTGTATTTGGCGCAATTGTTGGAGGCGTTTATTGGCTAGGTGCTGCTTTCTATAACGTTTTTATAGGTGTAATGAACTTTGTTATTACCGTTGTTGAATGGTTCGTTAATACATGGAATAAGGCTATATTCATTGTACAACTAGCATGGATTGCCTTAAATCTTATGGTTAGAACTGTATTAGATGCCATAGGAAATAATATAATTAGTGTAGCTGAATGGATTGCAAATACCTTCAACGCTTTAGTGTACGGTGTACAGATGGCATTTTATACGATGGGTACTATGGTGCTGAAAACGGTTGGTGGAATAGCGGATGGTATTTTTAATGTCATTAATAATGCATTAGGTGGAATATCTAATCTTATTAACGGTGCAATCGGTGGGGTAAATAAATTTATAGGTTTACTTAATGGTGTGCTGGATACCGATCTTTCCACGATAGGTACAGTAGATTTAAAATTAAGTAGTGGTGCAACTAACTTTGGGGATACTCTTCAAAATCTTATTAAAGCACCTACAAAGGCCGACAAGATTACTCTAGAAAGAAAGAACACCGCTGGTGAATATATGAATAGTGTGACTATGCCGACTGCACCAACTAATAGACAATTTGAACGTTTAGACTACAAAGACTTAGGTGCTGCTTACGATAAAGGTAATGAAATAGGAAAATCTCTTTCACTTGCAGGTAGTGAAAAATTAGGTGTTATGGCCGATAAGTTAAAAGGGCTAGCGGGGTCAATGAATAAAGATGATGATAATTCTAATTCATTTCCATCCAGTTTGACAGATGATGTTGTAAAATCAGCACCTTCAGAATCAGGTCTTGGTAAAATAAATGCACCTTCAGAATCAGGTCTTGGAAAAAATGCTGATGATAATCAAAAACTTAACGGTGGAAATATAGATAAAGTTGGGAAGATTGATGACAAAATCGATCTTGCAGACGAATATCTCGAATTATTTAAAGATATTGCGGAAGGTAAAGCGATTAACAACATTGTTTCGCTAACACCAAATTTACAGGTCCATAATAATTTTGAAGATACAACCGGTAGTGCAATGGAAAAAATGCTTAATAAATTCGGTGATTTATCCAATGCGAGTGGCAATGTTGCTAAAATAAATGACTATGTATCACAAGCCTTGAATGTTCCAGTTAGGGATGACGTTGAAGTATCAAATGAAGTAAGAGAAAAAGTTTCAGCGTCATCTATAGCAAATAACAGTAAAGCTGTTGTGCAACATATTCAAAGTGAACCGAAGTTTTATTTTACTGGTGATATTCGTGAAAAAGTGGATGTTCATGAAGTCGTAAAGTTTATTACACAAGGTTTGAAAGATGAGCAGAATCGTTCGGTAGAGGGGGTATATGGATGATAGGAATCTATCTTAGTGCTAACAATGATAAAGAAGGATTTCGTATTCCCGTTAATCCGCCAGAATTATCATTTAAACAGGATGCTGACGGAGAAGAGTTTTCAGTCGCTAAGATAGGTACTGTAAAAGTGCCTAAACCTATGAAATTACCTGAGTTCTCGTTCTCCTCGTTTTTTCCGTCGCAGGATACACATTACGCGGAAACGCAATTTGTAGAGCCTAAAAAGTATATTGACCAAATAAAAAAGTGGATGGCCGAAGAAACGGTTATCCGCTTTGTTTATGTAGGCGGTTCATTTTCTGTTAATGACCAATTTACTATTGAGAGTTTTGAAGCAAAAGATCAATTTGGTACGTCCGACGTGGATTATACCATCTCATTTAAAAAGTATGTGCCATTTGGATTCAAAAAGATGGAACTTGTTAAAAAGAGTACTACACCAGCTGTCTCTGCCAAGAAAAAGTCAGTGAAGCAAGTTGTGAAAAAGGAAACTCCAAGAGAAAACACTAAGCAAATACCACAGACATATAGTTTAGTAAAGGGAGATTCACTTTGGAAGATAGCACAAAAGTATACCGGAAACGGAGCAAATTATAAAGCATTGCAATCCTTGAACGGAATTAAAGATAGTGAATTAAGGAAGTTGCCAATTGGGTTGAAAGTAAAAATTCCACCTGAATGGACGGCTAAGAAATGAGGTGGTAGGTATAGAAGTATTAGTTGATAATCGAGATGGGAATATTTACGAAGTGCCTGTCACTTCACTTAGCTGGAAGACTGAAAAAACAGGGAAAGCATCGGAGCTTAATGTTAATTTGTTAAATCCTAATCCACTTGAAAATAAAATTGTATCTGGTGCAATAGTAAGAGTAATTGATGGAAAACATAAAGTTTTTTATGGCTATTCATTTAAGGCAGGTTTTGGTAAGGATAGCGAATTTAATATTATTGCTTACGATCAACTCAAGTATTTAATGTATGAAGATACTTTTGTTATTCCATCGATGTTAGCAGAAAAAGCCATTGAGCGTATTTGCAGTATAGCAAATCTTCAATTAAGTTCTGTAGCGAAAACAGGCTTTACAACTCCTGGAATGGTTGAAGAAGATAAGAAAGCATTAGATGTCATTATGAAATGCATTGATTCGGCTATTGTGGCTACAAATCAAAGCTTTGTTTTTATGGATGAGTTTGGCTCGCTAGGATTGCATAATATTAATGATCTAGTTATACCCCCTACAGACTTTTATATAGGGGAAGAAAGTCTTTTGTACGACTATAATTATTCGGTATCCATTGAGGATTCTTACAATCGAGTAAAACTGGTGTTAGATGATAAAGAGACATCAAAACGTAGAGTATTTATTGCGCAGGATAGTAGTAATATCGCTAAATGGGGACAGTTGCAGTATTACAAAAAGGTAGACGAAAATATGACGCCTTCCCAGATTGAAAGTCTGCTGAATGTATTGCTTACGGTCCATAATACAGAAAAAAAGGAACTGTCATTAAAATGTTTGGGTGATTGGCGAGTGCGCGCAGGAAAGATGGTATTTATCTATATAGAGAAATTAAAAATTAAGCAGTTATTTTTGGTGGAAGCATGTACACATGATTGGTCAGCTAAAGTTCATACAATGAGCTTAGAATTGAAGGTGATTTCATGAGTTTATTAGAGTTAATCAAAACGACAGCAATGGCAGCCTTTAACGCGTCCAATCCAGTAAATATTATTTTAGGTAAGGTCATTGAAGCAAAGCCGTTAAAAATTGAAATACACTCGAAGCTTATTTTAACGGATGAGTTTTTACTAGTTGCAAAGCATCTTACTCGACACGAAAGAATAGCGAGTATTCAGTACGAACATCCGAAAAGCTACACCAAAAATCAAATTGGCGATGACATTAAACAGACAAGTTCGACACGACAAAATCAAGGTGAATCGACCGCGGTGCCTTATGAAAAATATGAAATGAAATACTTAAAGCTCATCATAGAAGATGGTTTAAAAGAAGGCGATAAAGTAGTATTGCATAGAGTACAAGGTGGTCAAAAGTATTTTGTATCAGATAGATATAAGGAGGGTCATGACATATGGCACTACCAACAGAAGCAATAACAATTACCCCTGACATTGAAGTAATGGATGCTGTTGAATTACCTACTCGTACGTATCATTTAGATTTCAAACGAGGTTGCTGCAGTGGATTGATAGATGGTCAAAAAGCAATGGAGCAAGCGATATTTAAAGCATTGAATACGATTCGCTTTGAACATTTAGTTTATACAAATAATTACGGTTTTCAAAATATGATGGGATTTGATGAATTGTATGTACGTGGTGATTTAGGTAGGCGCATACAAGATGCCTTGCTGCAAGATGAACGTATTACATTATTAGAAAATTTTAGTCTCGAATTTACATCAAAAGATGATGTGTTAATAACATTTATCGCTCGAACAATTTATGGCGATGTAAGTCTGTTAAAGGAGGCGATTAGGATTGCTTGAGTACTTAGAGTCGCAATCATTTGATAGTATTTTAGCAGAACTGCTCGATCGTGTGCCGGGTGACGTCGATAAACGTGAAGGTAGTGTAATATACGATGCACTTGCACCTACAGCATTAAAGTTAGCTGAAACATATTGGGATATGTCCGTGTTATATCGTCGTACTTTTGCTGCTACAGCAGACGGAGATGATCTTGAAAAACGAGTGAACGAGCATGGAGTCGAACGTAAGAAGGCTGGAAGGGCTATTCGCTGCGCATTATTTACAGATGGTGATGGTCAACCTCTTGATGTGTCTACAAATAGCCAATATCGGTTAGAGGCAGTTATCTATAATGTAATAGAAAGATTAGAGGCAGGGGTATATAAAGTAGAAGCACAAACAGCAGGTGCCGTAGGAAATAAGGATTATGGCGAGATGCTTCCGCTAGAAGCAAACAATAAGCTAGGTAAAGCTGTATTAGCTGATGTACTTGTACCAGGTGAAGATGTTGAAACAGATGAGTCATTATATGTAAGGTTTGTAGACCATATCCGCGAAAAAGCATTTGGTGGTAATCGCGCAGACTATAAGAAAAAAATGAAGGCAATTCAAGGGGTTGGTGGTGTACGGTTACGTCGTACTCCGTTTGGTGGAGGAACAATAAAAGCAATTATTATTGATTCTGATTTCAATGCACCGACACCTGAGTTTGTATCCTATGTTCAAGAGATTATCGATCCACTAGAATTTAAAGGCGATGGATATGGTTCAGCGCCGATTGGTCATAAAGTAACGGTGGAAGGTGTAGGGAAAAACACTATTGAAGTTGAAAGTGAACTCATTTTGAATGGTGCAACGATTGGTCAAATTGAAGCACAAGTGAGTGAAACGTTAGAAACGTATTTTGCTGAATTACGTGCCAATTGGTTTAAAGATTTAGATATCAATGTTCGTATTACTCATATCGAATCTCGGCTATTAGAGATTGAAGGAATTGAGGACGTTGCTTCAACGATGTTGAATGGCTTAAGTAATAATATTAACTTAGTTGAAGAAATTCCAGTACTTTCTAAAGTAACACTGAAGGAAGTGAGTATATGACCAATGCTTTTTTAGAGGAGTTACCATTCTATTATCAAAATATAAAAGAGTTTCGTGAGTTGTCCAATACAGTTACGCTTAACTGGGATAAACTCGACGAAGCTCTTTTTGCTGTAGATAACGATCAATTTATTTTAACCTCAAGCGAGGCTGCTATTGCCATAAGAGAAAGGGATTTTGGCATACGTGCAGATCCGAAGAATGAAACGTTGAAATTTCGAAAACTACGATTACTGGCACGCATGCAGGAAAGCGCGCCCTATGTTTTAGAGTATTTAACAAAGGCATTGTCCGGATTAATCGGAGAAAATAACCATCAGATTTTATTAGATGTTAATCAATTTGAAATGGAAGTAGCAATAGAAGTTGAACAAACGGCTTATTATAACGAAGTATTACGGTTGGTAGAGCGAATCGTACCGTTAAATATTAATTTAATGACAACTATTTTGGCTTTAAAGGAATGCCTTATTATTGTAGGTGGCACTTATGCATGGCAAATCAAACATAAAATATGTGGCCGTTTTAAAACAGCCAAAACACATGGTGCTTTAGGAAAAGAAGTGTTAACAGTTTCCAATGAGATTTACAGTTTCATTACAAATAATCGTATTTGTGGTCAATTTAGAGCAGGAGGTGTGAGGAATTGAACGAAATACAACCATTAATGATAGATTTAACTCAACAATTTTTAAGTAATCTTACAGTAAGCGCAAAGGTTACTATTGATGGGGTTGTTTATAACAAAGAAATCTATCACACTAGCATGAAGGTTGGGCTAAGAAAGTATGTCAAGTTATCGACGGAACAAGGCTTGGTAACACGTGCTGCTTTAGTCGATAGTTACGGACGTGAATTGTATGTGAAAACAATGAACTATCAGAAAGGCTCACAGGGGTATGTTATCGCATTTCCTCTGCAACTTGAAGCGAAGGAAGTGAAAGTAAATGAGTAACTATATGAATGGTGAAATACCGCTGAATTTTAAGAAAAACCCTTACGAACGTACTGAATGGTACGATGATGTAACAGATCCAGTGACAGGAGAGGTTATCGAGGATGGTACGCCTTATATGTCTGAGTATGCAAACAATTTCGAATGGGGAATTTATAACGCCTATCGTTTTTTGATTGAGATGTATCGACAAATAGAACGTATGCGTATTCAAATGGAACTAGATGGCCGGGTACCAGGAAATAGCGGTACGTTTGCCGATATGCTAGATGGCAGTACAAATAAAATTAAGTTAGATACAGCTATGACTGATATTGTCGAAGCTGTTGTAATAGGTACAACTTCTTTAAAAGTGGCTAGTGTTGATGGGTTTACACCATTTACGCAAGTCACTATTTTTGATGATATAGCAAGTGAGGACGTTGTAATTACTGCAGTAGGTGCAGAGACAATTACGGTTTCAGCACTTACCAATGCATACAAAAAAGGGGCTAAAGTGGCTCGTAGTAATGTGCAAATTGATATGGTTAACGCTGAGATGGGTGTTGGGGATTGGCAGACATTTAACGTTGAATTAGTGGAGGTGGTTTGAGGATGGTTCAATATTATTACGACAGGTTTACGACGATAGGTACACCTGTGATGACATGGCAAATAAGTTGGGGCAAACCGACCGCTAATTTTGGCGGTGGGGAAGCTACCGGAAACACTGATTACAATATAGATAGTTCTGGGAAAATCACGCTGACAGGTTCCGTTCAAACTATAGGTGAAAGTGTAAAGAAAAATGGTACTGTTTACGCGTTTTCTGGTTCTGGTACATGGCTATGTAGATACATCGCAAGCGGTGAGTGGAGCGTTATGGATGAATACTTGGGAGTCGCTAAACAAGTAGAGACAGGTACAAACTACTCAAAAGGTGCTCTGATACAAAGTAGGATTCCAGCGGAGGAAGGGACCTACCCGGCAAACGGACGCCATACGGACGGCTATTGGTACGTGAAAGGAGTAAAGGTAAATACAGCACCAACAACGCCAGGCGCATTTACACAACCATTAGGAACGTTAGAAACCGGAGATCAGAAAGTATTCACAATAGGTTCTTCATCCGACGCAGAAGGTAATTTATCAAAATACATTTGGGAAGTATCTATAAATAGTGCTGCTTATTCAAAAGTCGGGGAAACAGCAACTCCAAGCTTTACTTATACAGTTCCAACTGCATCAAGCTTGAAAATGCGTGTAAAAGCTGTTGATACAGAAGGGTTAGAAAGTACGTATTGTGAAAGTAGTCCGTATACTGTTACGCAACCTAAATATTATTGGAACAAGTACAATGCTCAATCTATCTATACTAAAACATATTCAGTAGAATCGTGGCTGCAGCCTAACTATTATGATTACAATATACATTTATCAGTAGTCGATTTTTATACATCATTCTCTTTTGATAATAACGGCATTCCAATCGGTAGTGGCTCTAAAATAACAGTTAAGATTGGAGATGCAGATACAACATCTGAAACCTATCCTCCCAAATATCTACGATCAGGGAGTACCTATTACCTTATTCTGAAATATACAAATGAACAAAAATTTATTTCAAAGTTTATACCGAGTTCCGTTCAATACTATGGAGTTTCAGGAACAGAACAATGGAGCGATAAAATTACTGAGAAACAGGAGTTTTCTCATTTCCAACAAAGCTCATTAGTGCAAAATAATTTAGTTGGTGAACTCAATTCGTATCAAAATAATACAAGAAACGGTGATGGATATTGGTATGTCAGAGGATCACGAGTTAGCCAATCTATTGCACCGCCAGCACTAATTACAGCTCCAATACAGGGTAAGATATTCAAACCTTACGAGGTTGCTAGTATCATTTTCGGGGCATCAACTGCGCCTAACCTATCACTTTATGAAGTAGATTATCGATATAATAGCATAGGCACATGGACACCGTTAGCTTATAACAACACGCTCACTCGTAGTTTTACAACTACGACAGATAAGGCACTTAAAACCTTAGAATTACGTGTGCGAGCAAAAAATACAAGTAATGTATATTCTGATTATGTATACTCTGAACCATTTGAAATAGAACATAACGTTGCGCCAACAATAACCTTAACTGGTCCTGGGGATAAAGCAACACTATATGAAAATGACATATTAAATATTGCTGGTACAGCTTTTGATACTGATGCAGACCAATCAGTTACCGTTTATTATCAAATTAACAATGAGCCTAGAAAGGTATTAGCAACAAACCTAAGCCAAACACAAATCTCATTATCTAAACAGATAACCTTTAAAGGTGGCAAAATTTACGATGGAGAAACAGCACTTACAGGAGTACTTGCTGACGGTGTAGCACATATGCTAAAAGTATGGGCTGAGGATAGCGAGAAAGCGTCATCTGCTATTGTTGAACGTACTTTCTACGTTGTACCTAACCGAGCGCCTTTGTTATCTGTAGATGCTGTTGTACCTTCTGGTGTAGTTGATGCGGACAAGTTTAAAATCAGTGGTACAGCCTCCGACCAGGACGCAAATTCTACGCTTAAAGTAACTAGCCGCATTAATGCTGGAAATGCTGTTGAAATCTACAGTGGCTCGGGTGGAGCTTGGGAATTTGATTTAGCACTTTCGCAGCTTGTAGTTGGTCAAAATACGATTGTGATTGAGGTAATTGATAACTACGGAGCAAAGACTAGCAAGACTGTAACACTTAATAAAAAAGAATTGAAAACACCAATTTTGCAATCCGTCGCTCGGTATAAAATTGAGCCACCTAAGGGATCTGCAAAGGGTGTTTTATTATTTATACAGCGCGATGAGGCATTGGATATAAAAGTTGAGCTATCCATGACTGTAAGTGATGAGCAAGAACAGTATGAAACTTTAACGCCCGTAAACACAGCACCAGTTCACCAAGGTTTAGTGGAGGATACTTTTGAATATGAGGGGTTAGAAGCGAAGCAAAATATCATTCTTAAAATCACGTCATCACGTACAGATTTATCATTTAATCACAAAATACATCTAATTTCAGGGGCGGTGGACTAATGGCATTTCAATATAAAATACGAAACTCAGACGGTACATTAGGCGATAGGAAGAAATTCGGACTCGAAGAAACGCCAGAAGAAAAAACGGATCGATTAGAAGCTACTAATGCTCAATTAGCGTATGAATCAGTTATGAAGGATTTAAGAATAGAAGAATTAAATAGTAATCAAGCAGATTTAACATATCAACTGATGATGAAAGGGGTTTTGTGAAATGGATTGGTTAAAAATGATTAATGGCTTTTACCCTAAATACTGGACGAAGGAAATGGTTGGGGATGCTGTTGTGGCTGGGAAGATAACAGCAGAACACTATAAAGAGATTACAGGCGATAAATATTCACCAACGAAAACGCAAGCATAAGCTTAGCGTTATTTTTTATGCTGTGAGAGTAAACGAGATAACAGTACTTGTTCTGTTTCTCGATACATCTCATAGCTTTTTATTTTACTTGAATAACAAAGGAATGTGATGGAATGGGTGTAGCTGCAGTAAATGAAATTGCTACAAGCCAAGCAGTTTGGGCAATAGCTTGTTTAATTATAGCGTTTGGAGCATTTCGCTATTTAATAAGCAAAAATGATAATTTGATGGACCGAGCGGAAGAACGGGAAAATAAATTAATGGATCACTTGGAACGGTCTAATGAATCGCAGGAAAGAACAGCAATCGCCCTTGAAGGCATGAATAGATCGTTGAATATATTGGAAGGTCGTGTCGATCGTATTGAAAAACATTCGCTGCAAAATAAAAACGATGAAAAGGATGATGAATAATGGATTTAACAAACATTTTTATGATTGCAATCGTAATGGTGGCTATCGTACTAGCTGTAGCAGAAGTACTGAAGAAGACATTTAAAATTAATACACAATACATGCCAATCACATCGGTAGTGATTGGTATTTTTATTGGCTTAGTTTGTTGGCCGTTATCTGAGTATCCACCATATGCCATGCTAATGTCTGGCTTTGTTGCTGGTCTAACAGCCTCGGGAACATTTGATTTATTAAAGGCGGCTAAAAAAGAAGGACAGCAATAATGCCTTACACTTTAAAACAAAATTTATTACCATCAATTAAATATCCAATAAAAGCACCTTACATCATGACACCACAGTATATTACAGTACACAACACGGCCAATGATGCATCTGCAGCCAATGAAATTAAATACATGATAACTAACAATAATCAGGTATCCTATCACGTTGCCATTGATGATGTAGAAGCAATTCAAGCAATCCCGTTCAATCGTAACGGTTGGCATTGTGGAGATGGTCAAGGTAACGGTAACCGTAAATCAATTGGTATTGAAATATGTTATAGCAAAAGTGGAGGACCACGTTATGCTGCTGCTGAGGAAAATGCAGTGCACTATATAGCCTCGTTACTAAAACAATATGGATGGGGCATAGAACGTGTAAAAAAACATCAAGATTGGAACGGAAAATACTGTCCGCATCGAATTTTAAGTGAAAATCGTTGGATTAGCTTTTTAAAACGAATTGAAGAATCTTTGAAGCCAACTACAATTATTCAACAAACGGAGGAATCAAAAGTGACTAACACATTAACGTCAACAGCTAAAGAGGATTTGAAAGGGTTGCTAAAAGAAACGTATCAAAAAGGAATTTTAAAGGTGGACCATAGCGAACGAATTGGTTCAATGACGGATGGCGAGGCTTTGGGTTTATTAATTTCAGTTGTAAAACGTACTTTGTAAACTATAAAACCAGGTTTTCACAAAATATGTGAGCCTGGTCTTTTTTTATTTCTAAATTAAGAACTAATGTTCTGTATTGAAACAAGTAAATGTAAGGTTCAGCTAGATTAAGTTTGAACAACTGAAAAGCGCTTCAAATCCTTTAGTTTCAAAGGTTTGGAGCGTTTTTCCTTTTTTGAGAATAAGCTTGAAAACGATAGAAAATGAAATACAAAAAAAGTACTACTAAGTCGTTTCATGACTGTTATTGAACTAAGCTTCAAAAAATTTAAGTGTAACTATTCACATACAATTAGCCGACCAAATTACTGGTTACCTTTAGTTCATTAATTTTTATTAATCAATCAATTCTTTTTTAATCATTTTAAAAATGTTCGTAGAAAGGGCTGTTTGCTATGAAAGTTCATTTCTATCAAAACCTAACTACGTATATGAATAACCAAAAGACTAGTATATAAGCGACCTGTACAAAACATGCAGTCACTTGTATCGGTGGTCAATAATCATGTTTCAAAATAATATTTAATTAACACGGTGTAAATAACTTCACAATATATATATATGTAATGTATAATGTGAATATCCTAGGTATGCATGAAGTATTTTTGTAAAAGCTATTTTTTAAAAGTTTGAGATGAATATATAATTTTGAAAAGGATGATTATAATGGGACGTTTAACAGGTAAAGTAGCAATTATCACTGGTGCAGCACTAGGGATGGGAGCGTCGGAAGCTAAGCTATTCGCAAGTGAAGGAGCAAATGTAGTCGCAACGGATATTAGAGATGATTTATTAAAAGAGGTAATTCGTGAAATTAAAGAAAACGGCGGAGATGCAATTGGATTAAAGCATAATGTTACATCTGAGGAAGAGTGGAAAAATGTTATTCAGGAAGCATTAAACCATTACGGTAAGGTAGATGTACTAGTTAATAATGCTGGAGTTGCCAGTCCAAAAACGATGACTCAAATGGAAATGGATGAATGGAACAAAGTAATGGATATTAATTTAAACGGCTGTGTTCTTGGGATGAAATATGTAATTCCAGAGATGCAAAAAGCCGGTGGTGGTTCTTTAATTAATATTTCATCTATTGGTGGGATAGTGGGTATGGCTGGATCAAGTCCATACACAGCTGCAAAAGGGGCATTACGCTCTTTATCTAAATCAGCTGCTGTAGAATATGGAAAAGATAAAATAAGAGTAAATTCCGTTCACCCTGGTATTATTGAGACACCTATGACTGCTGATTCCTTTAAGGATGCTTTACCATTCTATCAAACGTTCACTCAGCTTCCTTATTTCGGAAACCCAGAAGATGTTGCTTACGGAGTACTATTCCTTGCATCTGATGAATCACGTTTCATGACCGGAGCGGAATTAGTTATTGATGGAGGTTGGACAGCCATTTAAAGCTGGTGGCACATGTGCTATAAAGAAAAACAATAACTACTTTTTAAACTACAAATCAAGTAAAAAGTCGATCATTTAGTTGAGCGGCTTTTTATTTTACTCATTTTCAGCGAGCGATTCTTCTCTGTTTTTCAGAGGATTATGTTTGTAAGGCCCTTTAATAGACAAATTCATTAATTGAAAAGCCATTTCATGTTCTGAATAAGGCAGGTTATTTTTAATCCACCATATAATAACTTCCAAAAAGGCAGATTCCACATATTTGATTATTAAATCTCTTTTAGCTGTAAGATTTTGCTCACTAGGTTCGATTTGGTTAATCCCTTCAGAAACAAACTCATGTATAATTTCTAAAAGTCCCGAAGCTAAATAAGGAATGCGGTTAGTAACAAGGAAGGCTTTATAAAAAGAGAAATTTTCTGCAATATGTTGAAATAATTGAACAAAACTTGGATGAGGGTATTCTTCTAAATAATCAAAGTTATCTAAAAGTGATATTTTGACACTTACTTTCTCACGCAAATCACTTAAAATTTCATCGATACATTGTACCATAAGCTCATTCTTATCTTTATAGTGAAGATAAAAGGTAACACGTTTTACTGTTGCTCGGTCAGAAATATCTTGGACCTTAATTTCCTCAAAGGCTTGTTCTTCCATTAGTTCAATTAATGCCTGCTTTAATAACCTTCTAGTTCTAATTACACGTGGATCGATTTTTTGTCTTGTCATGAATTTCTATCCCTTTACTATTAGATTATGTTTTGAAATTTTTTTAATATTTGTGAAATCCCGCAGCACAACGATGCTCTTCAATTACATTATCAGGACTTCTTAATGTTTATTAAGAAAAATTGTTCAGTAGCTACTTTACATAATATACCTCATCAACCTCTGCTAGTCGATGGACTTGTATTATTCCCAAAAATAATACTTCGTTACTACAATTATGCATAGGAATGATAAAAAAGACAATTACTTATCTATGTCAAAATGAAGTCAGTATAGGAATTAAAATATAATGATAATAATTGGAAGATAAACTAAACGGTGGTTATTATCTTATCTAGACATAAATATGACTAGGTACTATGATAAATAGAAAATGAGGGGGCTCACAATGGGGAAAAAACAAAATTCACCAGATTTTAAATTAGAAATTGTTAAACAATATCGCCTCGGCACCGCTGTAAGTAAATTATCAAGCGAATATGGTATATCAGAAGTTACGATTTATAAATGGATTAAACTATATGCACCTGTTGATGGGATGGTGGACATGACAAAGGCAGAGGTATTAAGCGTGCAAAAAGAAAACGAGCGCTTAAAGCAAGAGGTTGATATTTTAAAAAAGGCTATAACCATATTCGCATCCAAATAGCTGAAACAGATATAATTCACTATATTGAACGAGAAAGTGAAAAATATGCTGTTAAAGTACTTTGTGAGATACTAGGCTTGCCGAAAAGCACTTATTACAGCGCATTGCAAAAAAATGCAAAAGTCATACCTACAAAGTCAGCATCAGAGGTATTATTAGAGGAAATTGAGCAGATTTTTATTGAAGATGGACAACTTTACAATGGTGCACAGCTATATGACAGATTAAAAAAGCGAGGCTTTCAGGGGAGTTTGCGGAAAGTACAGCGGGTGTTAAAAAAAGCTAACGAAGCACAAGTAGTAGAAGTGCAGGAGCCAATAGTAAATATGGGATTTGAAACAACAAGAGCGAACGAAAAGTGGGTAATCAATGTGAGTTATGTACCAACGTGGCATCAAGGGATGGTTTATATGTCATCTATTATAGATGTACATACAAAGAAGTTAATTGGCTTTAGCTTTGATCCATCAATGAGCGAAAGCTTAGTTGTGGAGGCACTACAGAAAGCGTATGCCCAATTTGCAATACCAGTCTTATTGTATACAAGCATGCAACCAGCGTTTATTGAGCACTGCAAAGAAGCAAGTAAAGAAAACGAATTGTTACTACCACCAATTGTTTATAAAGATTATTTGTATGATGAGGAATGTTTACAAGCAATTGTGCCGTTTTTAACGGGTACGGAAAATCGACTGCGGCGAGGTCATGCTTCTATCCGCTATTTAAAATGAACATAATGAGAAGATGAAAGCTTCCTTACTTGGTATATATGATGCCATGTAAGGAAGCTTATTTTGTTAGGCTTTATATGATGTTATAAAAATTAATTTAAAAATGTCCAAATGATTGATGTTTTCTGAAAAGTTAATTATATTAAATCTACAAATCTATTAGGAAGGAGAATTCTAAATGAAAGTGATGTTATTTGCACGACCAGGAAAAAATAAAATTCCCTGAAGTAGACAAATAATGTGTAGTGAAAGATAGCGATGGAGTTGTTCGGTTTGTAACCTTTTTGGGATGGACTTACATTTCTTAGGTGATGTACTTACTGATAAAAAGGGGACAATCTACGGTGTTAAAAATACTATACTGATTTTCCTTGAATGTGCAGTAAAATAAATTTACTAGATAGAAGGATAAAAGATGCCACTTAAATGGAAACGAGAAAATATTATATTTGATAGTTTATACGAAGCAGAAGTATGGGCCGATTCAATAGGAAATGAAATTTATGCAAGACTGTATGATGGTTATGACACACCAGATTATAAAATTGCTTATTCCTTAGCTTTTAGACTTGCTCAGATGAATGAATTCAGAGTTTTTGCAGAAATGACAATAGATAATGATAGAAGATATAAAGTTTGGGTAAAATAGACTGAGTAGAGGTCATGCTTCTATCCGCTATTTAAAATGAACAAAATGAGAAGATGAAAGCTTCCTTACTTGGTATATATGATGCCATTTAAGGAAGCTTATTTTGTTAGGCTTTATATGATGTTATAAAAGTTAATTTAAAAATGTCCAAATGATTGACGTTTTCTGAAAAATTAATTATATTTATGGTGTATTAGGATTTTGTATGCCTAAACATCAAATTCTATTGAGAGAGGAGACATTCTAAATGAAAGCACTTGTATTTGCAGGACCAGGTAAAAAGGAACTGCGTGAAGTTGAAAAACCACGTGTAGTGAAAGACGGCGATGCAGTTGTTCGTCTTGTAAAAACAACAATTTGTGGTACGGATTTACACATTTTGGGCGGAGATGTACCTGCCGTTAAAGAGGGGACAATTTTAGGTCATGAAGGTATCGGAATCGTAGAAGAGGTAGGCGCAGGCGTATCAAACTTCAAAGTTGGCGATAGAGTCATTATTTCTTGCGTGACTTCATGTGGTAAATGTCATTATTGTAAAAAATCATTATATGCACACTGTGAAGATGGTGGCTGGATTTTAGGTCACTTAATCAATGGTACTCAAGCGGAATATGTTCATATACCACATGCAGATAATTCTCTTTATCACATTCCTAAAGGGATTTCAGATGATGCAGCTGTCATGATTTCTGATATTTTACCAACTGGTTTGGAAATAGGCGTATTAAATGGACAAGTATCTCCTGGTGATGTAGTAGCTATCGTCGGTGCGGGTCCAATCGGGATGTCTGCATTATTAACTTCGCAATTTTATTCTCCTTCCAAAATCATTATGATTGATTTAGATGACAACCGTTTAGAAGAATCCAAGAAATTCGGTGCGACTGATACAATTAATTCACGCGATGCGCAAGCTGCCATTGATAAAATTTTTGATATGACGGATGGCCGTGGCGTGGACGTTGCAATCGAAGCTGTAGGCTATCCAGCAACATTCGATATTTGCCAACGTATTTTATCACCTGGAGGCCGTTTAGCTAATATTGGTGTGCATGGCAAAGCTGTCGATCTACAATTACAAGATTTATGGATTCGTAATGTTACAATTTCTACAGGCTTAGTATCTACAAGCACAACACCAATGCTACTAAAAACTTTGGAAACAGGAAAGATTAAGCCAGAGGGATTAGCAACACATCGTTTCAAATTTGATAATATGATTGAAGCTTATGAAACATTTGCGAATGCCGCGAAAGAAAATGCATTAAAAATTATTATAGATTTTGAATAATGAAGAATTAACATAGTAAGTCTTTCGAGTATAGTGGGTTCAAACTCCATAAATTTGTAGTAAAAGTATTGGAAAAGGTGCCCGCAAGGTGGCTAAATAAATATAGATTTTTCTTAATTAGCTAAGTACCATATAAATATAAAAAATATAAATAGCTATAACCACTGCCTTCTTTGCCGTCGGATAGTAGTCGACCAGGAAACATGGACACAGTTGTTACGCCACCTTACTTTACGTACAGGGTCAGTTGTGTTACGAATAAAAAGGACTTGCATAGTTGCGAATAACTCAAACATGCAAGTCCCATTCTTATTAAATAAACGCACCTGATAACTTAATAAGAGTGAATGTTTAGAAGTAATCATGGATACCAAGTGATAGCGGGGCAAAAGTATTTTCTTTAGAAATATGCGAACAGATTGCCCAAAAAGTCGGCTCAGTGGACTATTTATTAGTGCAATGTTTCACCCACGTAGGAAGTTTTCAATATTTTTCCGTACAACCGTTGGGGAAATTAGTTGGATATGTTCACCTTTATCGTCACATGTGAAAATGCCTTTGAACACTTCGGGCATGGCATCATACTGTTTCTCTAACTGTTCATTAAATTTTTTAAAACAATCATAAGGATATTTTTCTTGCAGGTAGGGTATCAAAAAAGCTGATCGTAAAATTTCATATTCCTGATAATTATATGGTGTACTTTTTGGACGCTTTTTTAAGATTTCCAACATCTTATTCATTAAAAGTGCAACTTCTTCTTCGCTTGCAAAAGCAGCATATCCTCGAATGGCAGTAAGTCGCATATCCAAATATCGTTCTTTTTTATATACTTTTAGAAAAAAATCCTCCCCGTCCTCTGGCAAGTCAAATACTAATTGCTTTAATAAGCTATTACGTTTTGCAATATCCTTTGTATTAAAATATGTTTCCAAATATGCGTTTGTTTCGTCCAAATAACCTACCTCCATTCTTGAGCTTACAACTTGTTTTTCAAGGTTGCTTCAAGCATACCATCTTCTTATTTCCAAGGTTATTAAGACCTCTATCTAATTACGAAATAGATTCTTTTTCTTGTAGTTTCAAATGATTACGGTACTTTGAGTGAACATTAACTAGCCTGAGCAGTTAGAATCTATCCTATTTTTTATAGAAGCTTTTATATTCTTGGCGAACAATTTGAATAAAATCATTTAAGTAAGGCGGTATATTTTTATCCTTGTGCCAAGCTATTTCTGTATAAATTGGGTTTAAGTTTAAAGGGATTGGTAGTTCTATTAGTGTTCCACTAATAAGCTCTTTTTCTACTACCATTTTAGGAAGTAGAGAAATACCTAATTCTGCTATAACACATTGTTTTATAGCTTCTATACTGACAAATTCAATGACATGCCTTGGAAATATCCCTTCCTGCTGTAGTTTATTTTCAAATTGTGTTCGGTAAGAACAGCCTTTTTCAGTTAATAATATCGTTTCTTGTGCTATTTCTTCTAATGTTAGCTTTTCTGTAAGTTTCAAATGATGGGTTGGGGATACAACTAACACTAAATCCTCTTCTAGTAACGTTTCAGTATAGATTGTTGACATTATTTTTCGAGTATCGGTGATGAATGCCAAGTCTAAATGATCAGTTTGGAGTAGGTTCTTTGCGATTTCACTCGCATGGACTGGTTTAAAGATTAGTTCCACTTGAGGATGTAGCTGTTTAAATGCCCTTAGTATTCTCGGTAGTCGATATGTGCATTGACTTTCTTGAGCACCTATTGTTAAAAATGCGTTTAATTCGCTATCACCTGTTACTGCATACCGCATTTCTACGTCAAGCTGAATTATTTTTTTGGCATATTGTGTTAATTCTATTCCTGCTTTAGTAAGGTATATTCGTTTGCCTAATCGCTCAAATAATGTTGTTCCTAGCTCATCTTCTAATGATTTTATTTGTGCGGTAATACTTGATTGTGCGTAATCTAATATCTTGGCAGTTTGAGTAAAGTTTAACGTCTTTGCTGCGGTTAAAAATGTTTGTAAATGTTTAATTTCCATCTATTTCACCCCTAAATCGAAATTTACGATTGATTCAATCGGTTTGTTCAGCTTTATCGATAGGTTACGTAATTATATACTATAATTATTAAATAAGGATAGATAGGGGTATGAAACATGAAAATTGTAACTTTTATTGGAAGTTCAAGGAATGGCGGAAATAGTGAGCTATTAACAGATATAGTACTGAAAGATATTACGCATAAAAAAATTTATTTAAAAGATTTAGATATTAGACCAATTGAAGATTTACGTCATACAAAAGATGGTTTTCAAGTAATTAAAGATGATTATGATAATGTGATTGAGGAATTACAAAATAGCGACATTGTAATTTTTGCAACGCCAATTTATTGGTACAGCATGTCGGGAATAATGAAAAACATGGTTGACCGATTTAGCCAATCAATACGAGATAATCGTTTCCCTGATTTAAAAGAACGATTAAAAAAAATACGAACAATCGTCGTAATCGTAGGTGGTGATAAACCGAGAATCAAGGGCTTACCACTTATTCAGCAGTTTCAATACACATTTGAATTTTTAGAAATGTCATTATGGTCATATATTATTGGGGAAGCAAATAAACCTGGCGAAATCATGGATGATAAATCCGCATTATCACAAGCTGCTTTGTTGAATGAAAATATAAAGTCACTGCTTTATAAGGAAGGGGAGTAAATGAAGTAAATGAGATATTGCCAGGCTGGAATAGAGGATATAACCGCTTGAATGAACTGTGAAATAGCGGTCCAAACTGAACTTCCTACATTTTATTAACTACTAATCCACTTCTTCTGATGGAAAAACTGTAGGTGAAAACCTGCGACTTATGTGAAGGCTATAGCACGATATATATATAGCTCGACAATCATGGCGTCCTTATCTGGAACCTCTATAATCAGGAACCTGATTATCTTATAAGTCCAAAAGACAGGATTACAGCAACGGTATATCAGCATAACTACCGTTGAACAATGAATGATAAAGACCCATAAGGAATTATAAGAAGAAGAGCCCGCTTTAAAAGCGAGCTCTTTGCTCAGGCATCTTTTAACTTATTAATTAATTCTTCTATATAAGAATCGGTAAAGTGAATATTCCCGTGATGTTGGACGATTCGACCCTCTTTCATGCGTTGATCAAGCCAATCAGTAATAAAGGCAGGGGCATATCCGCCTTGTCCAAATTCCCCGCCAAATGCGATGATGTTCTGATAAATGGATACATATTGATCGTAATTAGTGCCTGGATACGACTTGGTATATAACCAAAACTGCACATCATACATGTCATAGGATAATTCATCTGCATGAAAACTAAAATGGCCTTTCTCTTCGACAATTCGTGTACATATGTTGCGAATTTTTTGTTCCACCTGAGCCACTTCAGTTACCTGAGAGCGCAACTCCTCTAGCAGAGGAGAAAATTTGCCGTGAGCTACTTTATCGAGGGCTTCTTCTTTGTCTTCCTCAGAAGTATCATATTGTTCTTCGCTCACTAAGCCTCTAATAAACTCTTCAAAATTTTCGGCAAGGAAGGTAATCTCATAATCATCTTCTTGATCGACATGAATAACTTCAGGTTCACCATCTCTACCGCATGCTCGATAGTCTAACATGACGACATCATGACCGGCTGAGGGACAATCACAGATTACTACTCCAATGTCTGGATATCCCCATTCTTCAATCATAAACGGACTGCCCAGATCTCCGCACAGGGAATAGCTTTTCTCGCGCCCAATACCCATAATACCGGTAATGGCAATATGATCCTCAGCCCAGGATGTAGGGTCCTCTGTTGGAAAGCAAGTGTTCACTGGCACCCCACCATTTTGCTGCTTCATGAGATAAATATAAGAGGAGGGGAGCTTATAGCCAAGTTCCTTTTCTATAGAATCAATTAGTTCATCCGTCGGGGGATCACATTGATAGGATGTCCTTGCATACTCGCTGTCTTCCCAGAAATCGGTTAAAGACATGTCTGAAAAAGGAATCTTTTTTTCTACGAAGCCACCATGCGCTAACGAAGCTTTCTTTTTAGCAAGCCGAAGTTCTTCTCTTTGTTGCTTCTTCGCTTTATGAGTACACTGTCTCAAAAAGTATTCCGTACTTTGAACACCAGGCTCCAATTGATCACACATGTTGAAAGCTTGAACTGCTTCCTCATATCGGTTTAAATGATAAAGAGCAAAGCCAACCCGATAATGCCATAGAGAATCCAGTTTGCCAGCCTCAGAAATTATATCAAATTGATGGAGCGCTTCTTCGTAAAGCCCCGAATTGTTATAGGCTCTAGCCAATAGGCTAATTAATTCATAGTCTCGCTCTTCTTCAGGAATTGCTAAAAGTGTATCGATAATGCGCTGATGTTCGTCCACTTCATGCCACTCGGTCAATTGATCAATAAGCCTTTGTTCCATGTCTACCTCCAATTGATTATTTAAATAATAACCACATAAGTTTCTGGTGGTCTCTACCTTAAAATAGTAACATCTATAAATGAAGGATTCTAGAATTTTCCTTTATGTTACAACTAGTTGTAAGGCTTATTATTTTTATCCATACATGTTTAGTTCGTTAAAAGTACTGGAGGTAAGTTTAGAGAAAATTATAATTGAATTTTGGATGATATTTTCTATTTTTATAGTTATTTAGAATTATGTTGATTTTTTATTTATGGTATTTGACTATAAAAATATTATTCTTTATTGAGTGAAATTTCCTAATTGTGTTACCATATAGATTAATACATAATTGGAGGAATTATTGTGAAAATAAGTAAAATAAAGTTGTTTTTATTACTAAGTGTATTTTATGTTTTAATACTATCAGCATGTAATCAGGAAGAAGCGAAAGTTGATAATGATAGTACAGTTGAACATGAACAAGAAAAAGTAGAGAGCCTAAATCAAGAGGGAAAAGTAGATGCATCGAATCCAGATAATATAGTAGAAAGTGTTGAGAAAACTACTAATAAAAAAGAGTTTGCTGAAGACAATCATTTAAATACATATTTGACATTGAAATTAAATGATGTTTTAGCTAGAGATCCAAGTATGGATAATAGTGTGTTTGGATATGAGTTAAATTTTTTTATGCAGTTTATTAATCATACAGATAAAGATATTAAAGGATTTATAGCAGAAACATATTTTTATGATATGTTTGATGAGTTAGTATACACTTTAGATTTAAAGTATGAATGGGATACTATTCGAGCAAATGATTCTACGGAATTCAATACTGCTGTTGATTTAAATCAATTCAAAGATGTAGACATGCGTTTTTATAATTTACCATTTGAGAATATGACTTTTAACTACAAAATTAAATCCATAATCTTTACTGATGGAACGAGTATATAAAAAGTAAAGCCTTACAATTAGTTTTGTAAGGCTATTTTTATAACCGAATTCAAGCAAATTTATCCCAAATAATTTTTCAATATAGGACCTAAGTGGGGTTTTTGGAAAGGTAATTACTTCATATATATTTCGTAAAATTTGAAATATTTATTGAAGATGAAGAAAATCCATTTTGTAATAATAATCATTACACTGTTTTAATCAAACAGGAGATAATGGAGGCATTTACAACAAACGAGGTATTTTTGGTAGATTAAAGAGGAGCAGCGCATTCAGTGAAAGCACAAGAGCCTTATGAGTTTGATATTACATCCCACTCATTTTTATTTTGCCTTGATATGTAATTAACTTACTCATTTCAACTACGAAGTGCCTTTTTATTATTCTTAAAATTTTAGTTGATTACTTCATTCTCATTTGTCCCATGATATAGGTAGATGGGGGGTGTTGGCATATGGATTATGAATATACAGTAAAGTTTCACTTCAACGAAAGTCGTGAAGAAGAATATAAAATCAAGAATAATATTGGACAAGAAACATTTGTAGAAGAAATTTTTAATGGGTTCAATGAAAAGTCCTGGTATTCATTTACTGAAACAGAAAATTATAAAACGATATTAATTAGTACGAAAGACGTTTATAAGGTATCGGTAGTACAAGACGTTGTAACATTTGATTAATTTAATGTATTAAGTCACATCCATTTTTGGAGTGGCTTTTTATTATGATGAAGTTAGTCACTGGCAACGACAGGGAGTGACGTAGTACTACGTTAGGCTAAACATGCTTTAGAAAAGATAATTTTTAGTAGGCTAATGGACATAATCGAGTATGATAGTGATAATATTAAGTTTTTTAAAGGGAGATTTACATGAAAAATAGATTTTCAATTGGAGAAATGGCTAAGCTTCATAATACAACCATTAAAACTCTTAGATATTATGATGAAATTGACTTATTAAAACCTGTACATATAGATAGTAGCAACGGTTATAGATACTATTCGACTGAACAATTTGAACAAGTGAATACTATAAATTATTTAAAGGAATTAGGTTTTTCATTAAAGGAAATTAAAAAACATCTGGATCACAGGGATATCAACGGTTTTTTGCATCTCTTAGAGGAACAGCAACGATTAACTGAAGTAAAGATCAAAGAACTGGAACAAATTAACCGCAGATTTCAACATCGAATCAAGGATATAAAATTAGCACAAGAAATAAAGGAATTAGAAGTTCCATTCATAAAGGAAATAAAAGAGAGAAAGATAGTAAGGTTAATGGAAAAAATCAGTTCAGAACCTCAGCTGGAAGTTTCTCTACGACAACTAGAGAATTCATCCAATATGAATTCTTCTATATTTATTGGGGGAGTCGGTTTAACGATTAGTATTCGTGATTTGTTGAATAACAAGTTCAATGAATATAACTCAATCTTTATTTTAGTCGAGGAAGATGATATTCAAAGCCCTTTAGTAACAACTCTTCCTGAAGGAAAGTATGCGTGTATTTATTATAATGGAAATCATAATAATTCTCCTAAACATTATAAATCCTTACTGAATTGTATAAAAGATAATGGGTTTCAAATTATCGGAGACTCCATTGAAAGGACAATCATTGACCATTATATTTCTGAAAGGAAAGAAGATTATCTGACAGAAATTCAAATACCAATAAAGTGTTGACCCTCCCCATACAGGAGGGTTTAATTTTTACTTAGGAACAATTTTCTAAAGGAGAAATTATTATGTTTGGAACAATATTTAATACAATGATGATAATAATCGGAAGCATTGTTGGGAGCGTCTTTAAAAATGGGATAAAAGATGAGTATCATAATATCCTTATGCAAGCTATGGGCTTAGCTGCTATGGGGTTAGGAATAAATGCACTCGTACAACATTTACCTTCGAGCAAATATCCGGTACTTTTTATCGTAAGTTTAGCTATAGGGGGATTAATTGGCCAAAAACTTAATTTGGAATCAAAATTTAATGCTTTAGTTAATAAATATTCTAAAGGCAATTTAGCAGAAGGGTTATCGACTGCTATTTTATTATTTTGTATTGGCACATTATCTATATTAGGTCCTATAGAGGCTGCATTAAAGGGAGATTATACGTATCTACTTGCAAATGGTATATTAGATGGCATTACTTCGATCGTTTTGGCAACTACATTTGGTATTGGAATAGCTATATCAGGAATTGTGTTATTTGTATGGCAAGGTTCCATTTATTTAATTGCTATTTTAATGGGGAGCTCCATCAATAATGATCTTCTAAATGAATTGACAATTATAGGAGGTATATTAATTTTAGCGTCAGGTTTAAGTATTTTGGGCATTAAAAAATTTAATACTTTAAATCTTTTGCCAGCATTATTTATTCCAGTAATTGTATTTTTATTTATCCATTAATTGCTTTTATTATGGATAAGAAATCTTGAACTACTTTTAAAGAGAAAACACACACCAATTTGTAATGAACCAAATTGGTGTGTGTTTTATGCATTAAAATTCATTATTTAACTAACTTATTTAGGAAGGGTAGTATCTCCTTAGAATTAAAAATCTTGTAGTATCGAGAATCACTTATTTTACAGGAGCCATATTGTTGTAGATTACGTCGGCAGTGACTTTTCCAGCAGTAACATCTTGAGATGTATAACCCGAAATGAAGTTTCCAACTTTAAATTCTTTTTGCAATAGTTCTTCTGATGGTTTTGCTGCAGTTGGAGCCCTTTAATCCCTAGTTGGATTTTGTTTGTTACCGTTACCCATAAATCACCGATTTTAAAGCTATTGCTGTTTGCATTGACCTCAGTAATCGTCCCTTCAATATTCACCGCTGAGCCGGTTTTTTGCATATTTTTACTTTTGTTAATGGTAGTGCGTATGAGCCAAGCTTTTTCATGTTCATCGTTGTTTAATGCAGGGGAATTCTGCAAATAAGTTAAAAATACCTCCTGTGCAACTTCTTCAGCGTCCGCCACATTTTTTAACTAGGCGAATGCCACTTTAATCAGACTCTTGGAATATAAGTCCAGTGCCCGATGCAATTCGTCATGAACCTCTAGAGAATGATGCACCCCACCACCCCCTTTCACTTTAAATACAACTGAGGACACTGGTATTTTTCATTGAGAATTAATTTTTTTTAATATTTAGTGGGGAAGTTCATTGTATTTCCCACTGATCTTATCCTTATTTTCTCCTGTAATGATAAAAAAATTTTTTGGCTAATCATTGCCAACTCACAAATGTTACCTCGACGTTACTATGAAACTAAAATGTGCGTACTTTTTTTTACTCTTTCGAGACTACATAATGAGAAAGCAATCAAGTAAAACATATTGGAGGAATAAAAATAATGAATCATTTACAAGATACAATCACATTAAATAACGGGCTACAAATGCCTGGTATGGGTTTAGGTGTTTTTCAAGTAGAGAATGATGCTACAGCAGAGATGGTTAAAAATGCTATAGAGGTTGGATATCGAAGCATTGATACTGCTGCAATTTATGGCAATGAAGCGGGTGTAGGGGAAGGTATAAAACTAGCGCTAGCATCTACTGGTTTACGTCGTGAAGAGCTGTTTATTACATCAAAAGTATGGAATGACGGATTAAGCTATGACGAAACAATTGCTGCATATGAAGAGAGTCTACAAAAATTAGGGATAGATTATTTAGATCTTTACCTTATTCATTGGCCAGGTAGAGATCAGTATGCTGAATCATGGAGAGCGCTTGAAGATTTATATGAACAAGGCAAAATTAAAGCAATTGGCGTATGTAACTTCACTGTAGCACACTTGGAAAAATTATTATCATTTGCTCGTATTAAACCTGTTATCAATCAAGTGGAATTCCACCCACGCTTACAGCAAGTGGAGCTTCGTTCATTTTGTAACAAGCACCAAATTCAACTAGAAGCATGGGCACCTTTAATGCAAGGCGGACTTCTTGAAGATGAAACAATTTCTAAAATCGCTACAAAGTATGGAAAATCAATTGCTCAAGTTATATTGCGCTGGGATGTCCAAAATGGAGTGATTACAATTCCAAAATCTGTGCGTAGAGAACGCATGATGCAAAATGCGGACATTTTTGACTTTCATTTAATAGATGAAGAAATGGCTATTATCAATTCAATGAACCTTGAACAACGTGTTGGACCAAACCCAGATGACTTTGACTTTGCGCTATAAGCATTAAAAAGGAAAAGAGACTGTCTAGTGTGTGACAGTCTCTTTCTTCCCTCATTATGATGTTTGCTGCATAGCGATAGCGATATCTTCATCGCGTTGTTTTAAAACGACATCTTCGCCTTTTTCCTGTAATACTTCAATATGATTTTCGCCCCAAGTGCAAAGCATGTTTAAAATAGGTTCCATGCCTTCTCCATAAGGCGTTAAGGAATATTCAACTTTGGGCGGTACTTGATTAAAGACCTTGCGATCGATTAGTCCAGCTTGCTCTAACTCTCGTAATTGGCTTGTAAGCATCTTTTGTGAAATTTTTGGAATCAATCGTCGAAACTCATTTGTTCGAATTTTACCATGGTGGTTTAAATGACAAAGAATAATCGGTTTCCATTTACCGCCGATTACTTCAAGCGTCGCTTCAACACCAATATTATATAATTTTTGCATTGTAACCTCCGTAATATACAAAAGTAACTAAAAGTACTCTATAGGTCATTTAGGTATGTACTGAATATTACTACACATGCAAAGAAAAATCAAAGGAGATAGTATTTGTATGTCACAATTAAAAAAGCCAAATGCTAAATTAACATTGCTAGCACTTGCAATTAGTGCATTTGGTATAGGGTCCACTGAATTTATCAGTGTTGGTCTTCTCCCGTTAATTAAAGATAACTTTGGTATATCGTTAAGTACAGCAGGCTTAACCGTTTCTATATATGCGCTAGGTGTAACGATTGGAGCTCCATTATTAACAGCTTTCACATCACGCCTCAATCGAAAAACCGTTTTATTGCTTGTTATGGCCATATTTATAGTTGGTAATTTAACAGTAGCATTAGCACCTATTTTCTCCATCCTAATTATAGGACGCATTATTTCAGCATTAGCGCATGGTGTGTTTATGTCTATCGCCTCTGTCATCGCAGCAGAAGTAGTCGAACCAAATAAACGAGCAAGTGCTATTGCCTTTATGTTTACTGGTTTAACATTAGCTACTGTAACAGGTGTCCCACTAGGTACATTTATTGGACAAGTAATGGACTGGCGTATGTCGTTCATCTTTATTGTCGTAATTGGGATTATCGGTTTAATTAGTAATGCGATGTTAGTTCCTAGCCAATTATCGAAAGGCAATCCAATCTCTTTACGTGATATTGGCAAAGTATTAGGTAATATCCGCATGTTATTAATACTTTTCATTACTGCAATTGGCTATGGTGGTGTCTTTGTTGTTTATACGTTTGTTTCACCGATTTTAGAGCAATATATGGGATACTCACCACATGCTGTTGTTGTGATTTTAGTTGTCTATGGGATTTGTGTTGCGATTGGTAATACATTAGGCGGTCATTTCGCTAATAAAAATCCTCTTCGTTCACTTTTTATTATTTTTGTTGGGCTTGCCTTAGCATTACTTGGCATTAGCTTTACGCTTGAATCACCAATTTTCGGATTAATCATGGTACTGCTCATGGGGTTATTTATGTTCATGAATGTCCCAGGCTTGCAATTATATGCGGTTATTCTGTCTGAAAAATATGTGCCATCAGCTATATCCATGGCTTCCGCATTAAATATTTCTGCGTTTAACATTGGTATATTTCTAGGATCATATATTGGAGGCTTTATTATTCGCCATCAATCGTTAGCGCATACACCCATGTACGGATTCTTAATGGTGATGCTTGCAGCGATTGTTACACTCGTATGGTTATTTTTCGATAGAAAGAAAAAATAGTAAGTGCTCTTAACCTCAAGTATATGGGGAGAGAGAAGTTGAGGTAAATCCTAAAAGATATAAATATAGTGTATAAATAGAAAAAAGAAGGCTACTAAGTATTTAGCCTTCTTTTTTTATTGAAGTAATTGTAAGATAACTTCTGGTTGTTTATTCGATTGTGCTAACATTGTTTGGGCAGCCTGTATTAGTATATTATCTTTTGTGAATTTCATCATTTCTTTCGCCATATCTGTGTCACGGATACGTGATTCAGCAGCTTGAAGATTTTCAGATGTATTGACCACTAAATTATATGCATGTTCGAGTCGATTTTGTATCGCGCCATATGTAGATCTGTAATTAGTGATCTTTTCTAAACCTTTGTCTAAACTAGATAAAGACCCACTTGGCGTATTAGGTGGAAGAAGTCCTAAGTTTTCTATCCCCAACCCGTCAGGTTTAACATTAAATAATGGAATCGAGCTATGCTGATTTTCATTAGCACCCATTTGAATTTCAAGTTTTCGAGGTATATAGTCTATATCTTTAATAGTAGTGGTAACTGTTTCAACTATTGAATCAATAGTACTTGTTTCTCTATCGGTAAGTAAGTACACGTCTTTTTTAAAATTAAAACCACTTAATTCAATTCCAAATTCTAGGGTAGCTCCGTTATCAAAATCATTACTTCCCCAAGATGATTGTACAAGATTAGAAGTTAACGATTGACCATTTGTTGTTAATGAATCAGGTTTAACATAGCTTCCACCGCTTAAAAATGAGAAATTATAATCCACTAATTCATTTGATAATTTAAAGATTGTTCCTGAGTCAGGTATTTCAGTATTTGAAGCTGTTTGTCCAATTGGAACTCCTGAGTCTGAAGAAAGTGTATAAAAAGCCCCATATTTAGTGGACAAATTTGTACTAACATTTATTTGTGTATCATCATTCCCTGAATTATTTCTAACTTTAAATTCCGCTTTAAAAGATCCACCATCTGTTGATATAAGCTTTTCAACTTCAATACCATCCTTACTATATACTGCAGAAATTGTGTTTCCAATAATGCTTGAACTTACTAAAGTAAAATCCTTTAGGGTATGCTGAACGCCATTTATCTCGATGTTAATAGTTCTGTCATCCAACGTTCCGAAATCTGGATACTGTCCGAATACAATTCCAGTCGGAGTTAAATTTGTTTGAAAGGATATATTGTCTATCGTGCTATTTTTAATAATATCAAGTTCTTTATATCTAGGGTCAATAACTAGTGTCCTTCCAGTAGTTTTATCATATATAGTAGTTGTCTCTGTATGAATATGTTCATTTTTTTCATAATCATTAAATCCTTGAGTTCCATCTGGGAGTGTAATAATGGACATGCTAGCATCATTATTGTTCTGTTCATCAATCGTAGTAATAGTATTAGATTTAACGGATATAGGTATTTCAGTAGTACCTATTGGAAGAAAATAAGTATAAGTATCATTATTTACAACTTTATAAGGAAATGGACCTGTTGTAGTTACATTAACTGTTTGTCCAGAACGGTCTGCTAATACTTGATAGTCAGTTCGTGCCAATAAATTAATAGTATTAAATTCGGTCTGATTAGCGATACGACTAATTTCTTTAGTAAGTTGATTTATTTCATTTTCAATTATTTGTTTATCTTTATCTGTATTGGTATCGTTGCTACCTTGAACTATTAGTTCCCTTTGTCTTTGTATAATATCGGTTATTTCTTGAAGCCCACCTTCTGCTGTTTGTACTAATGAAATACCATCTTGTATATTCTTAGACGCCATATCAAGTCCACGGATTTGACCTCTCATCTTTTCCGAAATAGCTAAACCGGCAGCATCATCACCAGCACGATTAATTTTGTAGCCTGATGATAATTTCTCTAAACTTTTGGTTGTTTTGTCTCTATTGATTTTAAGTTTGTTATTAGTATTCAGTGCTGAAATATTATGCTTAACTCTCATAGAAAACTCCCTTAATAGATTTATTTTACAGTATATTTAACTTTTGTGGAAAGTTGATATGGGGACGTATACATCAATTACCTCTCTTAGTAGGTATGTAGTGTAAACTGTTATTGAACTTACAGGATTAGTATGTGGAGAGCAATGAAGGGTATATTCGACAAAAAAATAATTACATTTAGGTTTTAGATAAATCAGAGTTCGCGTTTCGAAAACTGATTTCATTTCCTATGTTAACAAATTAAACCAATACCTTACAACAGAATTTAAAGAATTAATCGAGTAATAGTACTTTCCCCAAAAATCGTAAATAGAATAAAGCATAAGGGCATCATAGTACTGCTAAAGTTACTTGTTAATTATTACAAAACATTGTTTTTATAGTGGTTCAAACTTTTACAACAGAAGCAGTAAACGTAGCCATGGAAGAGCAAACGGGTGCTCCTGCAATGACATAAAGTTATAAACGACATGATGTATTGAATTTTTTTACTGCGTTCAATATACTTTTTTTCTATCAAAAATTTGATAATATTTAAAACTTCGCTAGTAAGAGAAGTACAAGATTTTAAAGATTCAAAGTATTTGCTGTTTCATACTGTATATTTAATTTAATTTTGTTCAAGTCTCTATCAATTTTGGAAATTTACATATGTAATTCTTCATTTTCTGGAGCGTTAAACGTTTCTCCTCTTCGTTTGCTTAAAGTGACTGTTTGATTAATTAATCGCAAACAGGATTTAATTAGAGCCAAATCAGTTTTGATTGCTTCTTTGTTTATAATGTCTATTTCATCCATTAATAATCACCCCTACAAACATAATACAATATTAGTAATCATTATCCAATATGATGAATTGGAAGATACATCGTTGGATAATGTACTAATGATTTAAAGCGTACCATCTATTTTTATTTACCACTTTAAAAATGGGTTAAACAACATAATAGAGGGAGTGTATTAATGTTTGGTTGCAGTAGCTTATCAATTCATACAACAGATAAGAAAACATTATTTGCTAGGACAATGGATTTTACAATGGAACCAGATAGTAAAGTAGTTATTGTCCCACGTAAATATGGCATTCGATTGCTTGAAGAAAAAAATGAGGTAACCATTAGCAATCCATACGCGTTTATTGGAATGGGCAGCACGGATCTTGCATCTCCTATTCTTTACGACGGTGTAAACGAAAAGGGATTGATGGGAGCGATGCTGTACTATGCCACATTTGCGACTTATTCAGACGTACCTAAAGTAGGCACAAGAGGTATTAATCCAATTTATGTTGTTTCACAAGTTTTGGGAAGCTGTGTAACAGTCGACGATGTTGTTGAAAAATTAGGCGCTTTTACATTATTGAATGAAGCAAATAACATACTTGGTTTCGCACCACCACTTCACTATACATTTACAGATGCTAATGGTGAAACGATTGTCATTGAACCTGATAGAACAGGCATAACTATTCATCGCCAAACAATTGGGGTCATGACCAATAGCCCTGGTTACGGATGGCATCAGACAAATTTAAGAGCTTATATTGGTGTTACGCCTAATCCTCCACAAGACATTACAATGGGCAATTTGAAATTAACACCGTTTGGGCAAGGGGCAGGCGGGTTAGGGTTACCAGGTGATTTCACGCCATCTGCACGGTTTCTTCGTGTCGCTTATTGGAAGAAGTATACGGAACAAGCAAAAAATGAAATTGAAGGGGTAACTGCCTTGTTTCATATTCTATCTTCGGTTAATATTCCGAAAGGCGTTGTCTTAAATAAAGAGGGGAAGGCGGACTATACAATATATACGTCGGCAATGTGTGCGCAAAGCAAAAACTATTACTTTAAGCTTTATGATAATAGTCGAATTTCAGCAGTTTCATTGTTTGCCGAGGATTTGGATAGCCATGAATTAATTACATTTGAATGGAATCGTAAACAGGATATTAAACAGTTGAATGTGACAAGCTAATAAAGCACCAGGCGCTTATTATGAAGTATGAGCACCTGGTCTCTTTATGTCTTTTAATCACCTTAGAATCTCATTCCTGATAGAGATTGGATTTTCTAGTGGATGGCTAAAATAACATAGTAGTGGCTGGTTCATGACAAGCAAACTTAGATTAATATATAATCTTTTAGCTTGTATAAAAATGCTAAAAGATGAAAGCATGTTTGATAGAATATTATGAGGTGAGTATATATGGATTGGAAACCAGATAGAAAAGCAAAGAAAGCTATCTATAAACAACTCGCAGAATATATTGAAAAGGGTATTGCTGATGGTACATTTCCACCTGATAAACCATTACCATCTGAGAGATATTTGGCTAGTACATTGAATGTAAATAGAAGTACGGTCGTACATGCGTATGACGAATTAGAATCTTTAGGGCTAATTGATAGAACTAGAGGAAGCGGTACCACGATAAGTAAAGATATATGGGGTATAACAAAAAAGCGGATTCCGAGCTGGAATCGATATATTGAGGCGGGTTCTTTTTTACCTAGTCTACCTGTAACACAAAAAATAAGAAAAGAAGCAGTTGAACATAAATTAATCAATTTAGCTTCCGGTGAATTGTCAGAAGATCTTTTCCCTAAAAGATTTTTAAGCGAGATTACTTCAACGCGTTCTTTTATTGGCAGCTTAGGATACGATCATCCACAAGGAAATGAAATCCTTAGAAGTACACTTACAAAACATGTGAAAATTAGTCGGGGAATCGAAACAAACTCTTCTTCAATACTTATAACATCTGGAGCGCAACAAGCATTACATTTAATTGTCCAATGTTTGTTAAAGCCTGGCGATGCAATTGCTATAGAAGATCCTTCATATAATTACAATCTTCCTACTTTTAAATCAGCAGGTATCCAAATACATTATCTACCTGTTAATGAAGATGGGATTAATCCAGAAGATTTGCAAATGTTATATAAAAAACACCGAATAAAAATGATTTTTTTAAATCCATATTTTCAAAATCCGACTGGTTCCTTAATGAATCAAAAGAAAAAAGAAGCGATTTTAGACATATCCTCTAAGCTTGGAATTCCTGTTGTAGAAGACGATCCTTATAGTTTAACCGCTTTTTCAGGAGAAAAAATTTCAACCCTTAAATCAATGGATAAGAACGGCAATGTTTTATATATTAGCTCGTTGTCTAAAATTGTCGCTTCAGGACTAAGAATTGGCTGGATTATAGGCCCAACATCAGTGATTGAAAGATTGTCCGATGCGAAGCAACAATTAGACTTTGGTCATTCAAGCTATACACAATGGATAGCTAATGATTTTTTAGAATCAGAAAATTTCCATTCGCACATGAAAAGTTTAATTAAGGAATTAGAAAAAAGAAGAAATACAATTATTAAAAGCCTTGATACTTATTTAAAAGGGCTTGTGGAATATTCAATTCCGCAAGGTGGTATTCATATATGGTGTAAAATACTAAAAAGCTTTAATGAAACCCAATTACTTGAGGAGTCCATTAAGCAAGGCGTCATTTATGCTCCAGGCTCTACATTGGGCTCCAAAGAAAGCTTTGTTCGTTTTACTTTCGCAAGGGAAGACGAAGTTTCGATTGATGAAGGAATAAAAAGGTTTGCACAAGCTCTTCATAGTTTGTAGTTAATTGGATGACTAAAAATAAGCAAGAGTGGATGGTTTAAATGATATGGAAAACCTATATGATCGTAATAAGGGAAGATTGCATCATCCCTTAAAAGCATTAGCTGCTGATGAGAAAAACTCAAGGTGGCTACCTTTTATTATATTTTATACCGCGTTCATTTTATGACTTAGAGTTATTCCCTATCTATGCTTAAAATGAAAGAAAATAGAGTGAGCCTCCAATCCTCAGGTTGGAGTATTGCTCTATTTTTATTATGTCACAATACTTTCATTTGATATTCAAATCTTGTATGGTATGGTGTTGAATGGAGTATTTCATAACATCCAATTACGCAATGAATGTAGTAAAAAAACATTATACGTATTTCTAAAATAAATGGATGGTCAAAAAAGTAGCAAATTGGATGGTTATAATCACTATAATTCCTTTATTATTGAGATTGGATGATGAAACATTTATCTAGGCATTTAGTGAAACAATGGCAATGAAGGTGATAATAAATTATTCGCTATAAAAATGATAAAATTATTGAAAGAGTTGATATGATATGACATGGGGTTTAATTATTACAATAGTGATTGGATCGATTGTTAAATTGTTAATGAGTCCTCCAAGTATCGTAGTGGCCTGGACTGTAAGTAAATTTGAACTTCATAAAAAACTGGATTCAAAAGATGTTACGGTAACCTATAACGGTAAGAATTTAGAAGAAGTAGAAAAAAATAGATTTACTGACTATTTTAATGAAGCTTCCTTTTTAAAAAAGCATTATATCTTCCCAGGCAATGAAAAATTATTTCTAGAACCAGAATCGAATGTAACGCCATTTGTCATCAACGTAAAAAAGGGTAAAAAAGAAGATGTTCATTTCTTTGTTTTTCATTACGATAATCACGTTGATGTAGTCAAGAAATACAAAGAGAAAGTTGTTTCTTATAGTATAAGTTCTGAACATCTTCAAAAATGGTCTACGTCTCCTAACGGATTAATTTAAAGGGATAAATACCTAAACATAATATGGAATTCATGAAAAGGCACTTACTAAGTTGTAAGTGCCTTTATTCTGTCGCCTCTTAAATTAGAAAAATCGCTATCGTTTGAGATTGTATAGTACTCTTTTGTACTAATGACAGTCACGAAAAAACCACTGTCGATGACAGCAAGTTGTTGAAAACGAAGAAGAAACAGGTTATTTTATATAGATAAATTAAAGTGATTTTCAAGGTGGAATAAATGAATTGATAGAAGATATACTTGCAGCTTTCATCCCTAATGGTAGTATTGCTTTAAATACACGAAAAATCGATAGAAATATTGAATTGTTAAAAATGAATTTTGGTTCGAAGTTATTTATAATGAAGAAAAATATCGAAAGCTATTTTTCGTAAATAGAAAAGTAAGGAAATATTTGCAAAGTACAAATCGTGTGAAAAGATTGATAAAGAAGGAAAAAGTTCAAAATGCATTTATAATCTTTTTAAATAATCAACTAGGACAATTTTAATATGGGGGAAACGAATATGCCAACTAAAGAGTTATCACTTGAGCAGCATGAGGAACTACTAAAAACGTTGCAAGACCGATTTGAGAAAAATATGAATCGCCATCAAGATCTTGACTGGGCTAAAGTACAAGCTAAGCTTGTAGCTAATACGGAAAAACTTTGGTCGCTAAATGAAATGGAAGTTACAGGTGGCGAGCCGGATGTTGTCGATTATGATGAAAATACGGACGAGTACATTTTTTATGATTGTGCAACGGAAAGTCCTAAAGGTCGTAGAAGCTTTTGTTACGATCGTGAAGCATTGGAATCAAGAAAGAAGCATCAACCAGAAAATACAGTAGTCGATATGGCAACTACCATGGGCATTGAACTGTTAACAGAGGAACAATACCGAAAATTGCAGGAACTAGGGAATTTCGATTTGAAAACGTCAAGCTGGGTGCAAACTCCTGCAAATATTAGAAAACTTGGCGGGGCTATCTTTTGTGATTGTCGCTACGATACTGTTTTTATGTATCATAATGGAGCAGATTCCTACTATGCTGCAAGAGGCTTCCGTGGCTCGCTTAAAGTCTAAGCGATTAGAGCTGTTTAGACAGCTCTTTTTTTATTTCTTAATAAAGGTTTGATTCAGAAATAAAGGAAGTGATTATTTGATTTTCAATAAAATATTTGAGGAATCAAACATCAAAACGACAGTAACACTATTTCTTGAGTAGCGCATAGAGCGATTATTATAAATGAAAATCGAATTCTTTTAGTTCATTCAAACAAGGGAGATTTTAAATTTCCAGGAGGGGAAACTATTTTTTCTAACCTTGTTGACTATGAAAGCGCGCTAGTGGAATTAGTGATGAAAAATCATAAAGTACATGATGAAATTTGTTATATCATTGACCTGAATGCTCAGCATGTTATTAAAACAAAATTGTTTAACATTATTCGTAGAGTTGAGGAAATGAGGCGTTGGGATAAATATATTTATGCACTTCAAATTAAATTGGTTATTGAATTCCCTTCGAACGATATTGCGATAGGATGGAAGGAATAAATTTTTATTAACATAGCAAATCAGTTAGAACCATAATGAAAACAGTCATCAATGCAACATTTGCAATGGTGACTGTTTTCGATATAAGTATTATAAAATATTTAGCTAGTCTATTTTGAGTTACTTCTTACCTAATATGAAAGGTGTCCGGATCAAGGATTAGATAAAAAGGGTCACCAGGCTGGGAGCAACCCTTTGATTTAGAGAGGTGCATTACAACTATTATAATAGTATTAACAATCTTCTCCAGAACTTATGAAAGTAGCGCCGACAATAATTAAAAGAATAAATAGCACAACGATTAGCACGAATGTTGAACCGTTATTGTTATTACCGTAATCATAGTTATTTACTCCACAACAATTATTGTTCCAATTGCCTGCATTTCCGTAGTATCCCATGGAAAAATCCCTCCTTTCTTCAATGTATAATATGTATTCTGAAAAGAGGTTGGGGGGGTGTTTATCCATTAAAAATTTAAACTAGTTATATTTTGTGGGAGATGATAAAAGAGGTGTCGACGGAAATGCTACCCTATATAGGGCATTTGCAAGCCATCTTCATAAGGAGCCTTTAGTTTTTGAAATAGCTACTAAAAAGATTTAGTAGAATATCAACAATATCAAAACTCCTAAATAAAGAATTAATTGAAGTCCCTCTATACTAAGTATCCTTTTTAAATGAGAAATCGCCGATAAAATCTACAGAATCGCCGATAAGGCATGGAAAATCGCCGATAAAACCGTTTCAATCGCCGATAAGGCACTCAGAATGTGTCAGGGAAAAATGCTGATATAAAAAAATCCACTCGCTTTCCGCGGGCACAACGTAAGCCGCAACCCTCGCTATGCGCGGTCTGTTGTGGCTTACGTTTGTGCGTTCCCGCAGGAGTCAGCATGGATTTTTATTTAAAGGCAGAAAATTCAAAATTGTTTGAGTGACTGGCACTTTTCGTTACATCGCTACCCAGTGATCTTTAGAAACTTCAACAAGTTGTGTGTTGTCTAAATTAAAACGATTGATCATCAACTCTTCCTCGGACATGACCTGACGTTTCTTTTGTTTTTCAATTGCTGGGTCCGGTATTGGAATGGATTGTAATAGCATTTTTGTATAGGGATGCTGTGGGTTTGCATAGAGTTCTTCGCTTTCCGCTAATTCCACAATTTTTCCACCATACATCACGGCTACGCGATCACTAATGTGCTTCACCATCGACAAATCATGTGCGATAAATAAATAAGTCAAACCTAGTCGTTGTTGTAATTCTTTCAATAAGTCTACAACTTGTTTTTGAATCGAAACATCTAGGGCAGAGAGTGGTTCATCACATACAATAAAATTCGGCTCGACAGCTAAAGCACGTGCAATACCAATACGTTGACGTTGCCCACCGCTAAATTCATGTGGATAGCGTAAAGCATGCTCCTTTTTTAAGCCTACTAGTTCGAGTAATTCCTCAATACGTGCGCGACGTTCCTCAACTGATTTCGCCAATTTATGTACATCAAGTGCCTCCCCGATAATATCAAGAACCTTTTTACGAGGATTTAATGATGAGTATGGATCCTGGAAAATGATTTGCATGTGTCGTCGCATACTTTTTAATTCACTTTTAGATAAGCGTGTGACAGGAACCCCTTTATACAATACTTCACCATCTGTTGGCTCATGGAGCTGTAAAATCGTACGTCCTGTTGTCGATTTACCTGAACCAGATTCGCCTACGAGCCCGAGTGTCTCACCGGGATAAATACGGAACGATAAATCATCTACTGCTTTTAAGATTTCACCTTTTTTTAAATCGAAATGCTTAGATAAATTCCGTACTTCAATTAGCGGTACGTTCAAATCGGTACCTTCTTCGATATTAGGCGGCTGTTTTGGTTGTTTCTTTTCATGAAGCTTCGGCAGTGCATTTAATAGTTTCTTCGTATAAGGATGCTGCGGATTAGCAAATATCTCTTCCGTAGTTCCTTCCTCAACAATTTCTCCCTCTTTCATGACAATGACACGATCGCACATACCTGCAACAACACCTAAATCATGCGTAATTAAAATGATTGATGTTCCTAGACGTTCTTGCATTTGCTTCATAATGCTTAAAATCTGTGCTTGAATTGTGACATCTAGCGCAGTTGTTGGTTCGTCTGCAATCAACAGGGAAGGGTTACATGCAAGGGCCATCGTAATCATGACACGTTGACGCATACCACCACTAAATTCATGAGGGTACTGCTGATAACGTTCTTCACTATTTTTAATGCCAACTAATTTTAATAATTCGATCGTTTTTTCGTATGCTTGCTTTTTGGACATTTTTTGATGCTTCATTAAACCTTCAGCAATTTGCTCACCAACACGAATTGTTGGGTTAGTAGAAGTCATCGGGTCTTGGAAAATCATACTGATGTCTTTACCCCGGATGGCTTCCATTTGTTTTTCTGATTGTGTCACTAAATTTTCCCCTTGGAAAAGGATTGTACCTGACTTTAAAAAAGAGGGCGGTGATGGGAGAAGACGCATAATGGAACGAGCGGTTACACTTTTCCCGCTACCAGATTCTCCAACAATGCCGACTGTTTCTCCTTTATTGACATAAAAATTAACACCTTTTACTGCTTCAAATTCGCTTTCTCCCGTAATAAAAGAAACGCGTAAATCTTGTATTTCAAGAATTTTTTCACTCATCGAATGCTCATCCTTTAATAAATTTCAAATATTCTTATTGACGAACTGTAGTCGTTCATACATACTATACTATACAGGTAGGTATTGTACAATATAGAGTGTAATGTAAATTTTATCATTTTATTTTCATACCTTACTACTATAGTAAGCGAAGAAAGGAGGAAATACATGAATAATTTTCAGAATATTAGAAAGTTTAATAAAAATTATTACTTTAAGCAAAATTTTAATGAAATGACGAGAAAAAATAGTTATTCTTTTGTGTTATTTTTACTAGGATTTCCAGTGCATATTGTTACATATTTTTTATATTTGTTAAAAAAAGATAAACATTCATATGCTCAAATGTTTGCACAAACGAAAGAACAATTTATTTCGCAAGGGAAAACTCAAGCATGGGAAGCGGAATATAGGCAGCAGGAACAAACGAAGGCAGCATTTTTTAATAAATCGCTGAATGAACAGCAACTTGCATCAATAGTTAATCAACTAACGGAACAAAAGCTTAATAGAGAAGTAGAAAAAATACTACTAAATGAAGGAATTGCAAAACAATCATATAAAAAGTATTTTAGTGAACTACTCGAAAATCCGATTTTTTTAGCTGTGTCATTTATTCCGGGTATTTTAATGTATTGTTTCCTAATTCTATGCAGTAATGCGTTTAGTCGATTTATCGTTGAGCGCTTATTCCAAAGTGCATTTGTCATTGTTGGTGTGGCGACATTAGTATTTACTATTTTATACTTATCGCCATTTGATCCTGCACGTAATTTGTTAGGTATCGAGGCAACACCGGAACAAGTCGCAAATTTTAATAAAATTTATGGATTAGATCAGCCATATTTAGTGCAGCTCTGGCATTCCTTATCTGGACTATTTACGTTTGACTTAGGAAATTCTTTTGAAGGTAAAGAAAATATTACGCAAAGTATTATGAATAAGTTTCCAGTAACATTGGAAATTGCGCTATTTTCATTATTGATGGCGGTGGCGATTGCAATTCCTGTTGGGATTATTTCAGCGGTCCGACCGAATTCGTTTGCAGATTATGCGTTTATGTTTATCGCACTTATTGGTTTATCAATACCGAGCTTCTGGCAAGGACTCATTTTTATTTTAACGTTTTCATTAAAATTACAATGGTTCCCTGCTACGTATAATCCGAATAATTGGTTATCCATTGTCATGCCGGTTGTTGTATTAGGTACTTCTATTACAGCATCGATTGCACGAATGACAAGATCAAGCATGCTTGAGGTAATTCATGAGGATTATATTATTACGGCAAAAGCGAAAGGGCTGAGTGAGCGCAAAGTCATTACAAAGCATGCGATTCGCAATGCGATGATTCCGATCGTTACCGTAATTGGTCTTTTATTTGGTGGTATGCTTGGCGGTGCTTCTGTTACTGAAAAAGTATTTAATATTAGTGGAATCGGCAGTTATATAGTAGATAAGCAATTCATTCCGGATATTCCTGCCATCCTTGGTGGGGTTGTTTATATTGCCATTACAATTTCGATTGTCAATATGGTGATTGATGTGTTATATGCGTTCTTTGATCCACGCATTCGTTCAAAAATGAAGAAATCTTAGGAGAGGGTATATTGTGAAATTCATATCGAATGTAAAACTGCTTATGAAAATAACGCAAGAATATGTCAATGCACAGTTTACCATTGCCTTTTCTGCTATTTTTTCAGTGCTGTTTTTACTAAATAGTTTTGATTTTGTAAATGGGGTATGGCGACCTTATGTCCTTACGATTTTTGTTATTTATGCCTGTACGACATTATATATATTGTTTACATCTTTTCAAATAAAAAAAGATTTAGCAAAAGAACGCGAAATTCAAACACGTACACGACTGCTTGGTTATCCATTAATGCTGACAGTCCTAGTGGGCAATGTATTTGCAGCAGGCTTCGGTTTTATGCTGGCAACGAAAAATAAAACTGCAGAATATACTTTTGCTATATATGCATTTATTACTCAGATTTTTATTATTCTTATTTCGGCATTGAATCTATTTAAGCCTTATGTGGTCGATACGTTTTTATTAGCAATGGGAGCATTTTTAGTACTCGCGGTCTTTTATGCGGTGATGGCTGTACTTGTAGCTCGATACGTTACAGTAAGCGATGCCCCTAAATGGATGATACCACTTGGGGTAGTATTGCTTTTACCTGCACTAACAGGAAATCTTTTCTCATTCCTACTTGGCTGGACATTAATTAAAAAAGCCAAAAATACGGATCCATCTGCCGTTGAAAAGTGGCAGAAAATATGGAATAAAATATTGCGTAATACGATGGCTGTATTCGGCATGTTCTTTATTATATTTATGTTCTCGCTATCGGTCGTTAGTTCATGGACATTTGATTACGATTTTGCTGTGCAAAATAATTATAGTGCGTTATTACAAACACCTTCTTTGGATTATCCACTAGGGACTGATAACTTTGGTAGAGATTTATTTTCAAGAATCGTGTTTGGAGCTCAAATCTCTTTAATTGTTGGCTTCTTTTCAACTATTATCCCAGCTGTAATAGGAGGAGCACTTGGCGCATTTTCAGGCTATTATGGAAAAAACACAGATAACATCATTATGCGTTTACTCGATATTTTATATGCTATCCCAGGTATCCTACTGGCGATTGCAATCATTGCAGCATTTGGTGCAAACACAGTAAATTTAATTATTGCATTAAGCGTAGGGGCAATTCCAACATACGCCAGAACGATGCGTGCTAATGTCATGCAAATTGCCAATTATGAATTTGTTGAATCAGCAAGGGCACTCGGTGTATCTGATGCTGCCATTATTTTTAAGCATATCGTACCGAACTCTCTCGCTCCGATGATAGTGAAAGCGACTTTAACAATTGGTGGAGCAGTTATTTCAACAAGTAGTTTAAGCTTTCTTGGACTTGGAATTGAGCCACATATACCAGAGTGGGGCAATATTTTAAAAGTAGGCAGTACGTATTTAGAAACAAATTCTTATGTAGCTATTTTCCCAGGTTTATGCATAATGCTACTCGTCTTATCGTTTAACTTTTTCGGTGATGGGTTACGTGATGCACTTGATCCTAAAACAAACTAATATTATTTATTGGAGGAATACAGAGATGAACAAAAAATTATTCACACTTGCTGCATCAGCAACCGTTGCGGCGGTCGCTTTAGCAGGGTGTGTAGAAACTAAATCGAATGTTGAAAATAAAGGTGATAAGTCAGATACAGCGAGTACAAAACCCGTTATTGAAGTGCTAGGTATGGCAGCACAAGAACAAGATATGAATATTGTGCGCGACCAATTAGTGAAAAATGGCTTTGATGTAAAATTAAATATTCAACCAGATTTCGGTTCATATTCAGCACAAAAAGATGCTGGTAACTATGATGTCGCAATTTCTAGCTGGACGACTGTAACAGGAAATCCAGATTACGCAGTACGAGGGTTATTTAAAACTGGTGGAGATTATAGTGTGACTGCAGATGCTACAGTCGATAAATTAATTGATGAAGCTAGTACATTAACTGGCGATGATGCCAAAGAGAAATATAAAGAGCTTGAGCAAGCATTAGTATTTGATAATGCTTATATTGCCCCTTTATACATTTCTCAAAAATTCCAAGGTATTTATTCGAAAAAAGTAAACCCAGATACTGTACGTTTACCAAAATCACGTGCTCAAGTATGGGAATCAATTGCATTTAATGATACTGCTAAAAATGCGACAGACACATTAGTGTTGCATCAATCAATTGGCTCATTAACTTCTCTAGACCCGATCAAAGGGAATGACGGTTCAATTAATACATTAAATACGAATATGTATGTTCGATTAGTGAATTTATCTGATACCGATGAAGTAGTATCTGACGGCTCATTATCTTATAATCATGCTATTTCTGAAAATAACCAAGAGTACTATTTCGTATTACGTGATGATATTAATTTTGCTAAAGTGGAAAATGGCAAAGCAGTGGATACTGGCGATTTAGTATCAGCTGAAGATGTTGTATTCTCATTAGAACGTGCGAAAGATCAAAATTCGGTACCAGACCACCGCACATATTCTATTCATGAAAATATTGATTCCGTAGAGGTAGTTTCAGATATTACTTCACTTGAATCTGTGAAAACAGCTGATGGAAAGTCAGTTTTAGATGAACTATCAGATAAACTACCAGCAGCAATTGCTCAAGTCGTAACGGACGAAGCGAACGTAGACAATGCAGCAGGTAAATATCAAGTTGTGAAAATTACAACACCAAATCCATTCCCACAGGTGCTGAATTATTTAGCTCACCAATCGGGGGGGATCGTGTCTGAAGCGGCGGTTAAAGCGGTTAATACTTTTGACGTAGCAAGCTATGATCCAAATGTAAATGTTGCATATGGTGACCAAGCAACTGTTACTGAAGGTGCAACTTATGCAAACCATTTAGCAGCTTCTGGACCTTACATTTTAGTGCAAAAAAATGATTACGAAGCAACATTTGTCAAAAACCCTGCATACCAAGTGGGTACTGACAACGAGCCGAAAATTAATAACATAAGTGTTCGTTTCATTGAAGATAATGACAGTGCGCTATCTGCACTTCGTAATGGTGAAATTGACGTATTACAATCAGTACCAGAAACTAAAATTGATGTAGTAAAAGGCGATGCAAACTTAACTTTAAAAACAGCTGATAGTAATGCTGTCTCTTATTTACTCGTTAATCCAAAAGGTCGCGAAGTATCGAAATCGGTAGACTTACGTAAAGCAATCCTTTACTCTATTAACCAAGATGAATTTATTAGCTACTACCAAGGTAATAAAAAACCAGCAGTATCAACAGTTTCTCCACTTATTGACACAGGCTTAAAGCTAACAGCAGATAGCTCAAAAGTAAAAGAATTTTTAAGTGCTTATAAAGCTAGTAAATAAAGTGTCAGACACATGAATTGGAGTGCTTCAAATCCTAATCTAAGGGTTTGAAGTGCTTTTTTTTGAGTGCCAGGCACTTTTTGTTTAAATTTGGAACTTAAACCAAGTTTAGTCGTATATAAAGTAAAAGAATAAAAGGAGAGTTGTATATGCGAAAGAAAAATTACATCATTTTAATTGTAACATTGTTTGTGGAAGCGATTATTACGTACTTTATTGCATCATTTTTCTCCGTTAGATTTATCGAAATAATGTTCTTTATTGGCTTTGCAATTGCTGGCTGTATTTTTTACTTTTCGAGTAGTGGTGGTCCAATAGCTAGATTCAATGAAGTGCAAGTTACTGCTCAAACAGGCATTATTCTTAAAAGCGAGCAATATATCGCAAAGAAAGGACCGATATTTTTTGCCTCCGTACTATTTTGTTTAATTGGACTAGTTTTCTTTCTTCTTCTAATTGCAGGCATAATTCCACCTAGTGCGGTTTAAATTGGTAACTAGAAGCGAGCATAATCTTAAAGTAAGCTTTCTGCAAAATAAAAAGCCCTTCTAATCTTTCAAGGATTGGAAGGGCTTGATTTCGTTTGTGAGAAGGGCGATTTTAAATCAACGTTCGTAACGAATAAATTACATAATACTTGGAAAGTACTTTATGTAAAAAAGTTGGAGTTGATTTATTTGGAATTTATTAAAGATAAAGAGCTTTACTGCTATAGCTGTCGTAAAAAGACGCTCTTTACATGTAAAGATGGGCATCATAAAAGTGGCGTAGAAAGTCATTGCAGTGAATGCAGTGGCATTTGGTTTGAATGGCAAAATCGAGCAGTTGAAAGAGAAATGGAGAAATGGGTTGAATATAACCAAAAAATCGTAAATTAATACAAGCACTTCACAATTTATGTTATTCTACCTTGTAAATTATTATATTAAAAGAAATATTTTACCTTAAATTATTGCGATAATTTGCTTAAAAGTGATACAAATTATCCAAATAGGTCACTTACTTAGAACTTAAGGCTTCCGAATATAGACTATGTCCGATTTAGTTGTATATAATGGAATAAAGTTAAAGTGTGAAGGTGATATATTTGGACGACATAGTCATAACAGGATATGGCATTAAAGCTCCTGGAATTTTAGATAAATTTAGCTTTTTAAATGTATTAGAAAAAGGTATTTGTACTCAGGGCATTTTAAACTATTCTCATCAGCCTCACACTAATATCGTAGCGGGTTTGATTGAAGATAGCTTCATGGAGATAAACGGGGTAAGTTATCATCGCCATCCGCGTTCTGTAAGAATGGCCATTGCCGCTGCATTGGATGCATCTGAAATGTCAAATGTAAATGATTTTAAACCACATCGAATTGCAGTAATTATGGGGACATCCGCAGGAGCCATTCTTGAAATCGAAAAATACGCTACGGATGCTTTTGATTTAAGGAAGTTTCCGATTCATGGGGTTTCCCTTGTTGATACGCACACACTTTCAAGCTCTGTTGCCGAAGCAATCGGTTCGTGTGGTTCTGCATTTACAGTAACAACAGGCTGCAGTGCTAGTTTAGACGCTATATTAATAGGGAAACAGCTATTGGAGTCTGGAAGTGTCGATGCTTGTATTGTAGGAGGAACAGAGGCTCCATTAGGCCAATGGACAATTAATGGCTTTAAAAAAATAAGGTCACTATCTACGGAGAGTTCTATCGAAAAAGCTGGTGTACCGTTTTCAACTCAGCATCGCGGCTTCGTTTTATCCGAGGGAGCTGGTGTAATGGTTTTAGAGCGTAGGCAATCAGCAATTACACGAGGACAGAAGATATATGGAAAAGTTGAACGTGTTGTTTCAAGAAATGAAGGACAAAAACTATTAACCTCTGATATTACTGGTAGACATATGCTAGACGTTTTTCAAGAAACAGTCGGAGATACTATACCAAGCTATATAAACAGTCAGGCGTTAGGTATAGAGGTAAATGATCAGATAGAACGCTTTACTCTGAAAGAAACATTTGGCTCTAAAGTGCCTATTACTTCAATTAAAGGAATGATAGGTCATACATTTGGTGCAATGGGTGCGATGCAAATTATTGCATCTTTATTATCAATGGAATACGGGTTTATACCTCCAACGATTAAAACATCAGGTCATGGGTTTGAAGACATACCTATTGTTTATGAAACTAGACATCAAGCGGTAGAGTCTGTATGTATTACTACTCATGGGAGTAGCGGGAATAATGCTTGTCTATTACTGACACATACATAGGAGGCTCTTTATATGTTTTTTATATTTTTATTTTTATTATCATTTATTCCCGTTTGTGTTGGGATTACGATTTTAGTGCTATTCAAAAAAAATAAACTTTCTAAAATTATTTTTTTATTCCTTCTTTTAGCCTCATTTTGGCACATAGATGTTTCGTTTTTGTACGCATATCGACTGTTTACCGAAGAAACTATAATGTTCTTTTTCAAGCTTTTTCGATTTGGGTCAATCATGGTCACACCAACGATTTTTTATATTGGTTATACCATTGTTCAAGAAATACTCCCTTATGAGTATCAAAAAAAGTGGCGTTATCTTGTTAATCGTACGACCGTTTTTCTATCTTACGCATTTGCTCTTCTTGGTTACATAATCGGTTGGAGTTCTAAAGGGATTAGTAAATTAGAACTTATTAAAATGGATACTAGTATATTTTATTTTCCAGTGGATGGCGAGCTCTCATGGATTTTTAATTTTAATGTCCTTCTGTTTATAGTATGTATCATTATTAGTTTGTTGATTAGTTTAGATGTACAAAATAAGAGTGAACGTTCGTTTTTGTTATATTTTAATATTTTCACAGCCATTGGGTTTACCATTGGCTACTTAAATATGTTTCCTAGTTCAAGATTGTATCCCAGCTCAATTGCCGTTTTAGTCTTTGCAATTTCTATATTAATTCTTTCGAGTCGCATGCATCTTGAAATCGTAAACAATATGAATAAAAAGCTATATGAGCAAAAGCAGTTTTTATTTAGGGTTATTGATTTAAATCCTAACTACATTTATGCGCAGGATGAAAATGGTCGTTATACTTTGATGAATAAATCCTATGCGCAGTTAATGGGCATGAGCTTTCAAGATATGATTGGGAAAACGGACACTGATTTACTAATTGATTTGTCTGATGAGGAAGATAGCCTCGATCAAGAGAAAGGTATGTTCAAGCTACCTGAAAAACATTTCATAAAAGAGGAAGCTATTACAGCTGCTTCGGGAGAAGTCGTATGGGTCCAAACTGTAAAAGTACCTATTCATTTACATGAAAGTTCTACGTTACTTGCTGTATCAACTGATATTACCGAACGCAAGCAGTATGAAGATGAAATTAAATTTCAAGCAAATCATGATGCTTTGACGGGGTTACCGAATAGAAGAATGTTCAATGATGATTTAATCGCCCTTTTAGAAAAGGCTAAAGCGGAGGGGAGTCAAAATGCAATTTTGTTCTTCGATTTAGATCGTTTTAAATATATCAACGACACACTTGGTCATGATGTAGGGGATTTATTATTAGTAGAAGTATCAAGACGTATTGAAATGCTATTAGAAGAAAAGCATAACAGGGCTAACATTTATCGACTTGGTGGAGATGAATTTACAATCTTATTGCCCTATTATGATGCCACTGAAAGTGAGGCATTTGCTAAAGACTTATTAGCACAATTTATTACAGGCTTTTGGATCGATGGTAGTGAGTATTTCATTACACCGAGTATTGGCATTAGTACGTTCCCGAATGATGGCTATGATGCTAATACATTAATTAAGCATGCAGATACAGCCATGTACTATGTAAAAGAAAGAGGGAAAAATAACTATCAATTATTCACTTCAGAAATGCAACAACATTTCTATAGGAAAATGATGATTGAAAAACAATTACGAACAGCACTCGATAATGAGGAATTTGAACTTTACTATCAGCCCATTATGGATGTGAAAACGAATGAAATTATTGGTATGGAATCTCTAATCAGATGGAACAATGCGGTACTTGGACAAGTAACCCCAGATGAATTCATTTCCATTATGGAAGAGACCGGCATGATTATTCCAATCGGTAAATGGGTATTGAATACGGCAATTGTACAAACAGCACGTTGGCATCGTGAAACAAATAAGCGATTGAAAATAAGTATAAATGTGTCAGTTAAGCAGTTACTTGAATCAACATTTGTAGACAATGTCCAACTTGCAATAGAGAATGCTGAACTTGATGCGTCTTATATTGTATTAGAAATAACGGAAAGCATCGCAATGTATGCTGAGTCGATGATTGAAAAATTATGTGCATTAAAAAAATTAGGTATCAGTCTATCGATGGATGATTTCGGAACAGGCTATTCATCACTTAGTTATTTAAATAAATATCCACTTGATTCCTTGAAAATTGATAAATCATTTGTTATTGGCATGAATCAAGATGATGAGAACAAAGCACTCGTAAAAACCATTATAGCGATAGCCAAACAACTCGATTTGAAAGTGATAGCTGAAGGCGTAGAAGGTAAGGAAGAATATCACTTCTTGGCTGAGATTGGCTGTGATTATGCACAAGGGTACTTGTTTAGCCGTCCACTCCCTGTTGCAGAATTTAAAGGAAAATGGCTTATAGACACTGACATCTCACATAAATAGTATGTTCATTTAATTGATAAGAAAATAATTGGTAGCGAGGCTTTCTTTTCATGAGGAAGCCTTTGCTTGTGGGCAACTATTTGATTTAGTAACGCCAACAACTGTGCTGTTATTGGCGGGCAATGGGGATCATCGATAGGCATGAGCCTGAGCCTTTTTATTAATGTATCGTTTTGCTTTCTTATAGAAGTTTCGTATGAATTTTTACTTTGTACAATGGACGATGTCTACCTCTTTTCAGGGAATGGAGTAAAATGCTACGTTACAATGTTATTAAAATAGATTAGAAGGAGTGGTAGTAGATATGAAAAAGTGGATTGTATTATTTACTTTCATCTTGTGTGTAAGCTTCCAATCAAATACTGAAGCAAAAGTTATATGGGATGGAGCGGAGATTACTAAAGGACAAACGGGTAAATTAACATTTTCTAAAGACGTGAAAATATATAAAAAAAATGCCGACGGTACGTTTATTTCGCTCGTTGTGAAAAAAGGGGAGTTTTATCGCGTATATGGCCATGAGTATTCGACTGTTGGCAAAGTATATAAGATGAGTGGTGGCTATCGTGTACAAGCAACGAATTTAGTTATTTATAAGGAAGTGCCGTTAGCTATCCAACAACAAGTATCAGGTGTGAAGTTTACTGTAGGTACGTCTATTTTTGCTAATTCTGCAAAAGGCGTTTCTATTAAAGAAGCACCGAATAGTTCAGCAAAAACTATTTTGCATACACCTTATGGGGCTGTTTTTAAAGTGGTCGAGCAAAGCGGTGATTATGTGAAAGTAGAATACAATCCAAGAACTGATACGACAATCGATTATGTATGGGGATATGTACCTCAAGACTATGTGTCGAACTTACCTGAAGGAACAATCCAATATGTGAAACAAATTGTTGATCTATCCGTTCGCCCTGGATGGCAAAGTCAGTCATTAAAGACTGGCACATCTGTTACAGTCTATTTCACAACTGCAGATGGTCGCGCATATGTGTCTTCAAATAAAGTATATGGATACCTCCCTGCTAGTGCTTTATCAAAGACTCCAATTATTGACAAGGAACTGCAAACATTAGCGGAACCGTCGAGTTTATTATTTGATGCAACTAAAAAAATTTCCTTATCAGAAACAGCACCCTATTACTATTTAGCCGAGTTTTCACCGACTTCTAGTAATCGTTGGCAAGGACATATGCAACTTGTAAATGACGACGAAATTAGCGGTGGCAAACAAATAGTAGGTGAACTAAGCTACACGCTTGTAAATAAGAAGCTAATGTATCATTTAGAAAGCGAACTACACAATCATAATATTGCGATTCAGTTCCCGCTAAAAGTAAATGATACAATTTATGTCAACGGCCAACCGCAAATGGTCACAAAAATTTATGACCAAAGGGATTTAAATATTAGAGGTAGCTATGAAACATTTAAAAATGTTGTAATCGCAGGTGACTACATTATTGCGAAAGGTTTAGTAAAGGGTCGTTACAATTATTGGATTCAATCGTAGCGTGGTCTATTAGGAAAGTCATTGTTTTAAAAGAAGTGTTTCTGATTGAGCTAAAACGCTCTTATAGTAAAAAGTTGAATTAGCAAAAAAATTGAAATATTCGTAATGAAATTTATCATAATTACAAGTATTTTATGGGAGGAATTTTTTTATATGAAACAAAAAATATGTATTTTGTTATCATTAAATTTATTGCTTTCCACATTATTACCAATGTTTAATTATGTTGGAAAAGCAGAGGCTACTATTAGTAGAGAGCTTCCTTATATCTAGATTCATGTATTACAAAGAAAATAACAGATATTATTGATGTAGCTTCCGGAGCTACAGCTGCAATTGCTGACATTGGTGCAATAATTAGAAGAACACATCAACCTGCAAGATTTGTTCCTTATGCTTCAGCTATTGCTGGAATTAGATTTAAAGCGATATCTGGTGATAGTTAATACGGAGTAGGATATCATATGGCGAGAAACCCTTTAACAGGGAACATATATGAGCTTGTAGGGGTACCTTGGAGACAGTAAGGAGTGAAGACAATAAATGATGTATCAATTTTTATTGTTGCTAGCGACCTTAATCTAGTCAATTTATTTATTCTTCCAACATTTTTTTCCATTGAACCAGATCGTACGGGTACTTTTATCGGTTTAATGATAATCATGGTTATTATCAATCATCTATTAAAAAACAATATTAAAAATTGATTTACTCAAAATATTACCGCGTGCAGCGCATTTGAATGGAAAAGTGCTTCACGATTTTTACCTTTTAACATGGAATCTAGATGCATTAAAATACCTATTATTACACTTTTTAAAGACAATAAATGTATTTATTTTAAAAAAATGACCAAAAAAATAAAAAAAATGAGCTCATTGACCAAATTAGTGGTACAGTTAGTAAGTATATTTTAAAAGTGATTAGGAGACAAAACATGATTGAAATCAAATCATCTCCATTAAGCAATGGAGAATTCAATAGAGGGGTATTTGCTACATGTGATATCCAAAAAGGAGCGCTTTTACACGAAGCACCGGTCATTTCCTATCCAAATGAAGAGCATCAATACATTGAGCAAACATTGCTTGCTGATTATGCTTTTGAATATGGAATAGGTCAATCCGCTATCCTTCTTGGCTATGGCATGTTGTTTAATCATTCTTATGAACCGAATGCAACGTATGAGATTAATTTTAGAAACAAGACATTCGATTTCTTTGCTTACAAAGACATCAAAGCAGGGGAAGAAATATTAATCAATTACAATGGCGATGTAGATAATCAAGATCAGCTATGGTTTAACGAGGAATAAAAAAGGATTATTAGCTAGACTAGCCCTGTACAAGTAATTTGTACGGGGGCCTTTTTTGAAACCATACAGAGTAGAGGAAATTTAATAATAAAGAAAATGAAATTAATTTATATTTGTACTAGACAAGTGAGATTTTATATTATATAATAAATTTAATAACATCGTTTGCACAGAAACAATAATTCACATGTTACAAAGAGTTATCGTGTTTTGTTCGGTACTTTTTGTAATATGTGAATTTTTTTCTTTTGAGGAAATCGGATATTATTAAATACAATTAATGGAGGTCATTTAAATGACACAACAAGGTACAGTAAAATGGTTTAACGCAGAAAAAGGTTTCGGTTTCATCGAAGTAGAAGGCGGAAACGACGTATTCGCTCACTTCTCAGCTATCCAAGGTGAAGGTTTCAAATCACTTGACGAAGGTCAAAAAGTTGAATTTTCAGTAGAAGACGGCCAACGTGGTCCTCAAGCTACAAACATCGTAAAACTTTAATTTTTATTAAACTTACGATACACAATGTAGGTAAACTCAAAGAAATTTGAGTTTGCCTACATTTTTTTTTGAATGAAATTTAAGTAGTAGCCTTTGATTACGTCCCTCTAAAGCGTCTAGAATGCATGTGAAGTAAACAGAACCTTTTACGTGGAAACAAACCTTCTATTATGAAGTTAAAGCGCTTTAAAAGCTTGTTCAGAAACTTATGAGCGATTTAATATTTCGTTGCTGTTAAAAAGGGCTTGAGTTTGTATCGGACTTCCGTTATATTAAAAGAGACTAAAAGGTATCTTTTTTTGGAGGTGCACATGAAAAAAGGTGAAATAACAAGGCTTAATATTATTCGAAAATCTGCTACGATTTTTAACAAAAAAGGTTACATGACAACGACGATGAGCGACATTATTCACGAAACAAATATTCAAAAAGGGGGGATATATCGACACTTTAAAGATAAAGAGCAACTGATGCTCGAATCTTTTCAGTTCTCAACCGAAACAATGAAAAACCATCTAATGGCAAGTGTTGCTCAACATGATCATGCAACGGACAAATTACTTGCATTTGTAGAAGGCTTTTTACAATTAAGTGAAGGAAAACCGATAGTAGGAGGGTGCCCTATTTTTAACGCAGCAACCGAAATGGATGATTTAGAAGGCAGTGCGTTGCTGCCATCGATTACTGAAGCAATGGATATGATGGTCATGTGGTTGGTAAAAATAATAAAGGATGGCATGAGACAACAGCAGTTGAAGCAATCGATACAGCCATATGAAACAGCAATATTTATTGTGTCGACACTTGAAGGTGGGCTTGTATTAGATAGATTAAAAAAGGATGAGCATTTAACGGAGGTTTTAATAAATCATTTGAGGCAATATATTTCAATGATAGCTACAGAGCGGCAATAAAGCCGTCTTTTTTATAATTAAAAAGAGACTATTTGGTATCTTTTTTGGAGGGTTAGAATGAGCTATTTATTATTTTTTGCTTTCTTCGTGTTTATTTTATTTTTGAGAAGCTATATCATTTTGCATATTTTTACACCAAAACGAAAAAAGGATAAAAAATATCCGCAATCCACTTTTGAAAATATCGAAATTAGGATGGAAATAGGAGCTGTCAGGGGTTGGTATATTAGAAGTGACAAGGGTAAGGGATGTTTTCTACTGATTCACGGGTGGGGCTCTAATAAGTCTGATATGTTGCGATATGTAGACCCAATAGTAGCTAGTGGCTATGACGTTGTAATGATAGATGTACTTGGTCATGGGCAAAGTGACTCCGTGCAAAAACAAGTAAGTATTGAATCGTTTGTCCAAACGATTACATCCACGATTGATTATGTGACAGAAAGACCAGATATTAGCTGTAAGTCTATTTATGTTTTAGGGCATTCAATGGGAGGAATAGCTGCAAGTATTGTTAATGCCCAAGATTCAAGAATACATGCTCTTATCACGGACTCAATGCCTACATCACTAAAAAGTATTAGCAATTCAATGGCGGAAAAAGTAACACTACCTTATATGCCAATTGGTTGGCTATTTGTTAGTTGGTTTTTATTAAGAGGAGGTGTTTTTTTAAAAGCTAGAAAAGAATGGCGTCTTGAAAAAATATTAAAAAATCAACAGTCACCGTCTCTTGCTATTCACTCAATGCAAGATAAAAAAGTACCCATTTCAAATTTGGGAGTTTTAAAAAATGCTAGCAACTTTAAACAAGTAATTAAAGTGGAAACAAAGGGTCACCATAATTGTGTGAAAGATCCGTTTTTTTGGAATTACGTTTTTCAATTTATAGAGAGTAATAAGGGGGATATAGTAAATGAAAAATATTGATACACTCGTGATTGGTGCAGGTCCTGGAGGGTATGTGGCGGCTATTCGTGCTATTCAAATGGGGCAAAATGTAACAATTATAGAGAAGGGATTTTTTGGAGGAGTATGCTCGAATGTCGGTTGTATTCCATCTAAAGTATTGATTTCTGTAGGTCATCGTTTTGAGCAAGCAAAGCATTCAGAAGATATGGGGGTAGTTGTCCAAGAAGTAAAACTAGACTGGACAAAAGTACAAGAGTTTAAAAAGGGGATCGTTTCTAAATTAGTAGGCGGCGTTGAAAGTCTGCTAAAAGGCAACAAAATCGACATAGTGAAGGGGCAGGCAAATTTTGTAGATAAAAATACTGTACGTGTCATCGAGGGGGAGAGCACAGAAACTTACACATTTAACAATGTGATTATCGCAACAGGTTCTCGTCCAGTTGAAATTCCAACTTTTAAATTCTCTGATCGTGTCCTAAACTCTACTGGCGCACTTTCTTTACAAGAAGTACCAGGTAAATTAGTTGTTATTGGCGGAGGCTACATCGGAACAGAACTAGGTTCAGCTTATGCAAACTTAGGCTCACAAGTAACAATTATCGAAGGCGGCAAAGACATTTTAGCTGGTTTCGAAAAACAAATGACGCAAATCGTGAAAAAAGGCCTTAAAAAGAAAGGCGTTGAAATTGAAGTAAACGCATCTGCAAAAGGCGTTGAAGAAACAGAAAACGGCGTAGTTGTAACATATGAGGTTGGCGGAGAAGAGAAAAAAGTCGAAGCTGATTACGTATTAGTAACTGTTGGTCGTCGTCCAAATACAGATGAAATGGGTCTTGAAGGTGTTGGCATTGAATTCGGCGAACGTGGTTTAATTAATGTTGACAAACAATGCCGTACAAACATTCCAAACATCTATGCAATTGGTGACATCGTAGCGGGGCCACAGCTTGCACACAAAGCTTCTTATGAAGGGAAAGTGGCTGCTGAAGCAATCGCTGGCGAGAAGTCAATCGTAGATTATTTAGCTGTTCCTGCTGTATGCTTCACTGATCCAGAAATGGCGACAGTGGGCTATAACGAAGATCAAGCTAAAGCTGAAGATATCGAATATACTGCAGCGAAATTCCCATTCGCAATAAATGGTCGTGCACTTGCACTGAACCAAACAGAAGGCTTCGTGAAGCTTGTTACGCGTAAAGAAGATGACGTATTAATCGGTGCTCAAATCGTAGGTGCTGGTGCATCTGATCTGATCGCTGAACTGACGCTTGCAATTGAAACGGGGATGACAGCAGAAGATGTTGCATGCACGATACACGCTCACCCAACATTAGGGGAAATGACAATGGAGGCAGCCGAAGTAATAATAGGGAGACCAATTCATATGATAAAAGCCTGATAGTTTGATATAGAAGCTATAAAGGAGAGCCTGTTTTGAAAACTTTGTTCAAAACAGGTTTTATCATATGTGGGGAATTAAATGAACAAGCGACAAAGTAATTCAAATCATGTCGTATAAGTTGTTTGTATTTTGTCACTTTAGGATAGACTGAAATCAAAAGTAAAGGAGGGCATGCAATTGTTACAAATTGAATCTAATATCGTCGGAAAAGAAATTAGTTTTGGCTATTTACGTGATCAAATCGAGAGGCATGGTTTTACAATTGGAGGCAATTGGGAGTATCACAAAGGAAGCTTTGATACGATTTTATCGAGCGATGGAGGCGAAACAATCTATTTACGCGTACCGTTTATCGTGACACAGGGTGAACTAGATTTTTATGATGCACAAATCCGCTTTCAAAATCCCTTTGTTATTAAACATGTCACAAATGTAGGGTTAGATTATGATGAAGGATCATTGCTTGATGCTACGGGTGCTAGTCAATTCCAAACCCCGCTTGATAAAGATGGTCATATACATGATAAAAGCAAATGGATACAAGTTGGTGAAAAGGTAGTAGCTGATAAAGTACTTCCGTATTTTCACTAGCCTTTACACCAATAGTAATACGTTAGTCACACTTTTAATAAGTAGTGGCTTTTATTATGCTTAAAACTTTAACAATATTAAATAATACGCTAGCAGCCTGCCGTGACGCGTAAGGAAAGAATTCTTGCTATAGCGTCCCTTCGTTGTGATAAAGAGCATGATTTTTATAGAGATTATCAATTCCACCTATATAATACGGCATTCTAGTGCTAGCTATATCAATAGGTGCCCATTCAATGTGAAAAATTTCATTAGGTAACGTTATTTCTTCTACACCTTCTACTATTTGCGCCTCAAAAGTGAAAAATAATGCATGATGATTCCTAACTGTAAATTTTGTTTCATTAACTGCGAGTAATTTTCCTATTTCAACAATATAGCCTGTTTCTTCTTTGACTTCGCGGATTGTCGCTTCAAATAGTGTTTCATCTGCCTCAACTTTCCCGCCTGGAAGCGACCAATGACCTTCGTGATTATGAACCATCAGTATTTGATTCTTGAGGTTTTTAATTAAAGCATAGACGACTTTTACTTCCTCCATGTCTCTCTCCTTTTAATATCATTTTTTAGTTAAATATGTACATAATAGTTTAATGGTATTTAAATGGAAAGTAAATATATCATTTACTATTAACATAGGAAGTTGATATGTTAATGAAAACTTCAAGAAAAGAGGGAAAGTGATTGAGGAAAAAAATTAACTTATTGTTATTAATAATGATTTTGCTGACTGGGTGTACCACAAATACACAACAACAGCCTACGAAGCACAGACAGGAGAATGTTACAGATAATCTAGAACAAAGCAATCTGAACTTAGAAATAGTAGCGGATAATTTAGATATACCATGGGCTATCGAAAAATATAAAAATATGTTTTACGTTACGGAGAGAACAGGTCATATTGTTAAAATTAACGAGGGAGAAGTGGAGAGACAACGAGTCAATTTGAAAAAACAACTAGCGACAGCTGCTGAAGCAGGATTACTAGGGTTTGTACTTGCACCAGATTTTTCTGATTCAAACCTTGCGTATGCTTATTATACGTATGTGGATGGAGACAAACAGTTTAATCGCATTGTGACACTTCGACAAGAGGGGGATGTTTGGTATGAAGAGCATTTGCTCCTTGATCATATAATAAGTGGTACATTCCATCATGGGGGGAGGCTTAAAATTGGGCCGGACGGCAAGCTTTACGCAACTGTGGGCGATGCGCTGCAATCGTCTGTAGCGCAAGACCTGTCTGCATTAGAAGGGAAAATTTTACGCATTAATTTAGATGGAACTGTTCCCTCTGATAATCCATTTCCAAATTCATTTGTTTATAGTTATGGACACCGTAATCCACAAGGGTTGACGTGGTCGTTAGATGGCACATTATTCGCAAGTGAGCATGGCAACAGCGCCAATGATGAAATAAACAAAATCGAAGCAGGACAAAACTATGGATGGCCAATAATAGAAGGGATTGACACTCGACAACGGATGAAATCACCGTTGTTTACATCAGGAAGTAGCACAACTTGGGCTCCATCTGGCATCGACTATTATGACAATAAATTATACGTAGCTGCATTAAGAGGAGCCGCTGTTTTGGAATTTAATCTTGAAACGAAAACCCAAACGGAAATAATAAAGGGACTAGGAAGAATTCGAGATATACTAGTGGATGAACAGTATCTTTATTTTGTTAGCAATAATACAGATGGACGTGGGACTCCACTAAATAATGACGATAAACTATATCGAATACCATTATGATATAATGATTTTGAAAACTTTGAATTGGTTGGAAAAGATGAGGAGGGTAATGATGGCTACGAATTATAAGACAGTCGCTGTTGCAATAGATTTTTCAGAGCAGTCGTTGAAAGCCTATGAGCGCGCAGTAAAATTGGCAATAGAGTATGGGGCAACATTACAATTAATGAATGTCATTGACACGAAGTCGTTCGGGGCTGTTACGGCATATGACTTGAAGTATGCTGAGAAATTGAAAGAAGAGAATTTTATTAAAATAGAGAAGTTAAAAAAAGAAGCTCAAACAGCGGGCGTAACAGAAGTATTAACTAATGTAGAAACCGGTTCGCCGAAAAGCATACTTACAAAACTTCCAGCTGTAGACTTACTTGTATGTGGTGCAACGGGGTTAAATCAATTAGAAAAGATGGTACTCGGCTCAGTAGCGGAGCGTATTGTCCGATTAGCATCATGTGATGTGTTGATTGTCCGCTAAGCAGATAAAAATAATATTATATAAAGCTAGTGAGAATTAGTTTTCGACAAGAGGAAGTCAATCTTCGAGATTTCGATGGTTGGCTTTTTTGCTAGATATAAATAAAAAAAGACCGAGAAAATGATTTCATTTTCTCGGTTCTTTTTATTAGTAACCCCAGATCATTGCGAATAATGTACCAAGGATTGTCACAACAGCTACGAACACTGAATATAAAATTGTTGTATATAATGTTTTTTTATCTTCAGATTCACCGATGTGCATGAATAATACTAATTGAACAGTTGCTTGTGCAAGTGCAGTCACTAAGAGGATAGCAAATGCCATATTGTAAGACATATCAAATTTCACAACTGCTAAAGCGATAACTGTTAGTAAAAGTGAGAAGCCGAAGCCCATCACATGTTGTTTTGGGAATAGTTCCTTCATCAGCTAATCAGTCCTTTCAAGTAGACGAAGCTGAAGATGAAAATCCAAACAACGTCTAGGAAATGCCAGTACAGTGAGAAAATAAACGCTTTGTTAGCCGTTTGTGGGTTTAAGCCACGTCTTGCTACTTGGATTAAAATTGCAACGCCCCAGAAGAAACCAAATGTTACGTGGGCACCATGCGTACCAAGTAAAGTCATTAATGAAGATAAAAATGCACTTGTTGTAATTGTAGCACCTTCATGAACATAAGTGACGAACTCATCAATCTCAATACCTAAGAAGCCAAGACCTAAAATAAGTGTAATGATGAAGAATGTCATCATTGCTTTTTTGTTGCCAAGACGCATAGCGTGTACGCCAAGACCGATTGTAAAACTACTTGCTAGTAGCAAAAATGTTTCTAGTAATACTGGTGTTAACTCGAAAATTTCAGCACCATTTGGGCCGCTGCCTGTACGATTGTGTAGCGTGAAATAGACAGCAAAGAGTGTAGCGAATAACATGATCTCGGCTCCAAGGAAGATCCAGAAACCAAAAATCTTTAAGCGGTTTTCCTCTGTACTATATTCTAATGGAAGTGAAGAATCGATTTTCATATTATTTATCACCTCTCAAACTTTTTTCAGTTTCCAAGATTTCTTCAACTGAAATGTAACGACCATGATCTTTTTCAAATGAACGATGAGCCATAAAGCCAAATACAATAAGCATGCTGATAATGGCTAGAGTCCATAGACTAAATACAGCGAAGAATGCTGCTAGGAATAAGAAACCACTTGTCCAGAAAGGAGTACCTGTGTTGTTAGGCATGTGGATCTTTTCAATTTTACCTGCAGTAATATCGTGACCTTCTTTTTTCGAGAACCAGAACTCGTCTAAACGTGTCACATTTGGTACTACTGCAAAGTTGTATTCAGGAACTGGAGAATGAGTAGCCCATTCTAATGAACGACCATCCCAAACATCTGCTTTCTCGTTACGAGGCATATGTTTCCAGCTGTAGTAAATGTTATAACAGATTAACGCAAAGCCTACTGCTAGTCCAAGTGCACCGATGAACGATAGCATGTTTAATGGACCATAACCAGTTGAAGCTGAATAAGTGTACATACGACGAGCATAACCATCTAAACCTAAGATGAATAGAGGGAAGAACGTTACGTTGAAGCTGATAGCGATGAACCAAAAACCAGCTTTCCCTAATTTCTCATTTAAACGGAAACCGAACATTTTTGGCCACCAGAAATGGTAACCTGCAAGTACACCAAATACTGTACCTGGAATTAATACATAGTGGAAGTGGGCAACTAAGAACATCGTATTATGATATTGATAGTCGGCACTTGCCATTGCTAGCATTACACCTGTAACCCCACCAATTGTGAAGATCGGAATAAAGCCTAGCGCATAAAGCATTGGGGTAGTGAATTGAATCTTACCGTGCCTCATTGTGAGCAACCAGTTAAACATCTTAACCCCGGTTGGAACAGCAATCGCCATTGTTGTAATAGAGAATACACTGTTTACCATAACGCCGTGACCCATTGTATAGAAGTGGTGGGCCCAAACTAAGAATGAAAGTAACGAAATGACAACCATACTCATTACCATTGATTTGTAACCATATAAGTTTTTACGAGCAAATGTTGCAATAACTTCTGAGAAAATACCGAACGCTGGTAGGATAACGATGTAAACTTCAGGATGTCCCCAAACCCAGAATAGGTTGGCCCAAAGCATATCCATACCGCCGTCTGTCATTGCAAAGAATTTTGTACCGAATTGACGGTCTAACATCATTAATGCAAGTGCTACAGTTAACACTGGGAATGCAAATACAATAATAACGTTTGTAATTAAAATTGACCAAGAGAACATTGGCATTTTCATTAATGTCATACCAGGAGCACGCATTTTAAAGATCGTTGTGATAAAGTTCACACCCGTCAATAACGTACCAACCCCAGATAATTGTAGTGCTAATGAATAGTAGTTGTTCCCAACAGTTGGACTGAATTCAGTACCTGATAATGGGAAGTAAGCTGTCCAACCTGCATCTGGTGAACCACCAATAATGAATGATAGGTTCAGCAAGCCACAACCGGCTGCGAATGCCCAGAAGCTGACTGCATTTAGACGTGGGAATGCAACGTCACGTGCCCCGATTTGTAATGGGATAACAATGTTCATTAATCCGATAACAAATGGCATCGCCATAAATAAAATCATGATTAAACCATGTGTAGTGAAAATCTCGTTATAGTGTTGTGCATCAAGAAGTCCGTTATCCGGAACGGCTGTTTGTGCACGCATTAAAAGTGCGTCGATACCACCGCGGAATAGCATTAATAGTGCTACGGCGATATACATAATACCGATCTTTTTATGATCGACTGTTGATAGCCAGTTTTTATAGAAGTAGCCCCATTTTTTAAAATAAGTAAGGCCTGCTACGACAACAACTGCACCAACTACGATACTGATAGCTGCCGCTAAAATCATCGGTTCTTGCAGTGGATGGAATAATTCTTCCATACTCATAGGATGCGCTCCTTTCAAATTTGAAAATTAGTGTGAATGTGTTGATTTGGCATCAGTGTTTGAATGGTCCATATCTTCATGATTCATGTCTTCGTCAGACATGTCCATGTCACTATGGTCCATACCCCCCATATCCATATCACCATGTGCCATTGGTGCTGGGCTGAAATCTAAGTGAGTAGATGAGTAGCTTGAACGACCTACGTGTTCAGCTGCTAATAATTCTTTGAATTTCTCTTCAGTTAATGGTTTTTCGTTCGCTTTTACATCAGCAACCCATTGATCGAAGTCTGCTTGTGTCATAGATTGTGCTTCAAATTCCATTTCCGCAAATCCACGACCGTTAAAGTTTGAGTTACGACCCATGAAAGAGCCAACTTCATCAGCTGCAAGGTGAATAGTTGTTAACATGTCACTCATCGCATATTTTTGACCAGCTAACTGTGGAATCCAGAAACTTGTGATTGGTCCGAATGAATACAATTTGAACTCGATTGGACGATCAGTTGGAATGTTTACATAGTTCACAGTCTCAATACCCTCTTCTGGATAGCTAAAATGCCATTTCCAGTTTGAAGATGCTGCATAAATAACAAGTGGTTCTTTATTGTCATAACCTTCTGGTGTTGTTTCTACCGTACTAGTTGTTTTAACAGTAACAATTGCTAGGAATGCTACGATAATAATAGGAATAACTGTCCACGTAATTTCAAGTACGTGACTACCTTCTTCATGAGGTGGCTCATAATCGGCAGATGCTTTTGATGCTCGGTATTTTGTTAGCATAAACGCAAAAAGCACATACACGACTAGTAAAATAACTGCCATTGTAATAATGGATAAAATAATTGTGTTTGATAATGTTTGAGCATTCGGTCCTTTTGGATTGAAAACTGTTAATGGTTCACATCCAGACAGGATTGCGATAGCGCCAAATACTAAAAACATTAAGCTTAATTTTTTATTCATGTTTGACTCCTTTCTATAAAACGGCTATTCATAAATTTCATGTGTAGTAGTCTTGATTCACATTTATAAATAGTGGGTATTGAGGTCACCTCTTTTATCTGATGTACCAATCAAGTACAGTTGCATTTACAATGACAATGGCATGGTTCAATATGAAACATAATGTCTTGTAATTGATTGGTCTGGTGCAAGCGTTCACATACATGATGATTTATGCACCATAAATTGGACAAAATTTTAATGTCGATGGTCACATCATGACTTTGTTTGCATATAGGATTATACGCCCGCTTCACCAAAAAAAAAAATAATTAATTATAAATATGATAATGAAAGGGGGGTGAATATGAACATTTTTTGAACAAAAAAAGCTATTTTGCTATTGGTATTTTTAGGTTTTGTTAAATAAGCACTGTATAAACGTTGAAAATACTGAGTTTATCGTATTTAACTAAGTAAACAAATTATTTGTGAAAAATCCTATTTCACATTTTAGACGACGTTTTGTAATAAAGTCCTTGTTATACCTCTGTTTTTAATTCTTTTTAGTTGCGTTTTTTTTAAAAAAGGAGTATATAAAAAGACGTTTTTTTGAAGATTAAAGGATAAATTTTCTATGTAAGGAATGATAAGAGAAAGGATATTGGAACAATGATAAAATTATGTTAACATAATTAAGCGCTTTCAATATTTAACAGAAATTAGTATATCAATATTGGTGATTCCTGAAAAAAGAACATCCAATTTGATTTGGATGCTCTATCAAAAGTTAAGAACCGAGCTTCAGCCACTTTGCTACTTGGATGTACAGTGTGTTTTGAAGTTTAGGTGCTTGATTATTCATTTTTAAAGCGAAATATAATGTCTTCATCGCATTTAATGTGCAAGTACGTCCGCTAAAAAAGCTTTCATTATAACCTTGCGTTACCAAATGCATTTCGAATTTATCAAAAGCTTGCTCCACCCATTCTGATAAGGCTTCTTCAGAATAGTCTCTTGCTAATAATGCCTCAATGATATTTACAAAGCGTTCTTCCTCATCGTTTACATAGACAACATCTTTCCAAGTTGCCAATTTCAGTGCGTGTAAGATGGATGGTGCATATTGCAAGTCAAACTTAGGGTGTTTAATTGTCATGGCAGCTAAATCGGCCCCGTGTGCAATGCTGTGTGCCCAACCTTTGCCTTCGACGTGTCCTCTTGTATCCTTTTCAAGTAACAAATAACGACCGATTTTTTTAAAGAAAGATTGTAAGCTTGTGTCATTTAAAATAAGGAGCTCACTATCTTTTGCAAGAATGCTAGCTACAAGTAACGCTGAAAAGGAGCGTGTGAATACACTATCTTCCGTTTGTTCCCCGATGTTTGCATATAAGTAATCGTCACCTATTGCCGTATCGAACAAATTTTGGAGTTGCTGTGAATTTAGTAAGTTATCACTGATCAGGTCGATAAATGTTCGATATATAAGGTGGTCACGTAGCCTTTCATCAGTTGAACCGATGTGCGTTAACATTTCCTCCAATAGCCAGTCGCCTTCTTTTTCAAAAAACGCTTGTCTTGCTGTAAGTGTCATTGAAGAAAATGTTTGTAATGCTTCTTTTATATCCATGATAATTGCCTCCAATAATAAATCTATTTTTTTATTATACCTTCTTTACTAAAGAAATTTGTCAGATGTGAATTTTTTAATGGTTACTTTCGCAATAGGAATACCAGAATCTATCGAAAGCTGATATGATTATAGCGCAACGAATGAAGGATTGGTGTTTGATTCATGACAAAAAGACATACTTTTCAAGTATGCCTCAGACATAAGAATAGTTTATGGGCTAGTCGGTTTCAAAAGCATCATCTACATAAAAGGTTTTTGTTTTGCTTCCTATAATATAACAGCAGACTTTATGCCGAGCGGCCATTCGATAAATGTGTTTTGATTCGATTTTAATTCAACAAGGATACTCGCATTTTTGATGGCATCTAAAAGCCACTCACTATAATAGAGCGTTGGGTTGGGATGCTGTAAAATGCGTTCCATATCTTTTGTGTCAATATGCAGAATCTTATAATTGCATTCAATGTGAACACTTTGGGGAATAATATAAAGTGACTCCTGATGATGCCCAATTGAGATGGAACCGGGTATAGTCCCTTGAATACTTGAGATATGTGTCGTTGCTTCTTTCGTAAACGTATTAATTTTTGTACGTGTAAAAAATTCGAAGTCAATTGAATAATCTTGTAGCGGACCGTGTGCTGTTGTAATCGATATGACTTTAATTGATAGTGCCTCGAAAGCGGGGGAGATGCGACTATCGAATTCAATGATTGTATCCATTAATGGCATGTATTACACTCCTTGTGAACAACTTGTTTTCGTCTAGCTAACAATGACTATGGTTGAAGCACTTTCTATCAATAAGGTAAATAATGTTAGGTATTATTAATTATAATTCAATTCATTACAAAATATGAATATAAATTCAATTATTTTTGTTAAAAATAAACAATTAGGAACTAGTGAACTAAAAGAGGTGAGAAAAATGACAAAGCAAAAGCGCCATGTTATTAAACATGACAATATTGTTGTTTTTCCTGGTGCAACCCAAACGCTAATTCGTGAGGGCCATATGTATGTGGAAAAATATCAATATGAAGAGGCAGTTGCATGTTTTGAAAAGGCGTTTTTATATGACAAGGGAGATGAAAAAGCTTTAAGTGCCTATGCGTATGCTTTATATGAGCTGAAACTATATGTGAAGGCCAAAGAAGTATGTGAGCAATTGTTAGCTATGGGCACTTCTATGTATGTTGAAGTGATGGAACTATACATTACGATTTGCATGCAGTTAAAGGAATATCATCAAGTTGAGTCTATAATAACTACGTTAATAGAGGAAAAAGTTCTTCCAGAAGCACAGTTAGAAAAATTTGAACGCTTAAAAAGTATAAATAGTGAAGTCGCTAAAAATCTTCAACAACGAGAAGATGTACAAGAATTGATAGAAGCGCAAGAATATGAATTAGGAAAATTTACAGCACTAACATCGAATGAACAATCGTTGCGGTTGCATCGCCTAATGGATACGAATGTAAGGCAGTTAAAAATGCCGTTAAAGGCTATTATCGAATGTTCGGAAATCCATCCGTTTGTGCAGAGTCTTGCACTTATTTTGCTAGTAGAGCAAGAAGTTTCAATCGAAGTGACTGTTACAAAATTTGAGCAAACAAAAACTATTAATCCGATTGATCTTGCGTTACCTAATCAATTACAGCAGTATGGTGAAGTAAAAAAAATTATAGAATCGGAATTAGAACAAGACCCATCAACATTGGAAATGGTACAATATTTAATGGCTAAGCATGCAATTGTTACGTATCCATTTGAATGGCATCCGTTTGTAGCCGATGATATTGCTTATAGTTATATTGATTTTGTAAAAGCAATGCTTGGTAAGGTGCAGGAAATGGACTATGAAATCATCGACTTTTTACAAATGTTAGAAAAACTAACAGAACTCCATGAAGTATGAAATAAGTTGAAACTATGCGCATCTATGATATACTAAAATGGTTGTCAAAATCGTAGTTACGAATAAATTGTCTAACATTTAAACTTGATTCAACCGAAGTCCCCTACTTAACAAGTAAGTGGATGAATGTCAAAGGCTTTTACTATTTAGTAGGGGATTAAAACTTTAACTAAATGCTAAGTCTTTGACACAAGTTGCGGATTTACAAAAAATTATCGAGAAATCGAAATCCGAACACAATTACGTCATGCGTAATTGAAACTAGATTATTTTGGAGGTATTTATACATGTCAGCAAAATGGGAAAAACAAGAAGGAAATATCGGTACTCTTACAATTGAAGTACCAGCTACTGAAGTAGATGCAGCGATGGACCAAGCGTTCAAAAAAGTTGTGAAACAAATTAACGTACCAGGTTTCCGTAAAGGTAAAATGCCTCGTAAAATGTTTGAACAACGCTTTGGAATTGAATCTTTATATCAAGATGCATTAGAAATCATTGTTCCAGATTCTTATGCGAAAGCAATCGACGAAGCTGGTATTATGCCAGTTGATTACCCAGAAATTTCTGGTACAGAAAACTTCGTTCATGGTCAAGACTTCTCATTCACTGCTCAAGTAACAGTGAAACCAGAACCAAAACTTGGCGACTACAAAGGCTTAGAAGTTACGAAACTTCCAGTTGAAGTAACAGACGAAGAAGTTGAAGCTCAAATTCAAGAACAATTAGCACGTAAAGCTGAACTTGAAATTAAAGAAGATGAAGCTATCGTAGAAGGCGACACAGCGGTAATTGACTTTGAAGGTTTCGTAGGCGAAGAAGCTTTCGAAGGTGGAAAAGGCGAAGACTATCCATTAGAAATCGGTTCAGGTTCATTCATTCCTGGATTTGAAGAGCAATTAGTAGGCGTAAAAGCTGGCGAAGAGAAAGATGTTACTGTAACTTTCCCAGAAGAATATCATGCTGCTGAATTAGCTGGTAAAGAAGCTACTTTCAAAGTAACTATTAAAGAAGTGAAAACAAAAGTACTTCCTGAGCTAAACGATGAGTTTGCAAAAGAATTAGATCCTGAAGTTGAAGGCGTAGAAGCATTACGTGCTAAAATTAAAGAACAAACTGCTACTCAAAAACAAGCAGAATCAGATGCTACACTTCGCGATGAATTAGTAGAAAAAGCTGCTGATAATGCAGACTTTGAAGTACCAGCTGGCATGGTTAACTCTGAAACAGATCGTATGCTACAAGAGTTTGGTCAACGCTTACAAACGCAAGGTATGAACTTAGAGCTTTACTACCAATTCTCTGGTCAATCAGAAGAAGATTTACGCGGTCAAATGAAAGAAGAAGCTGAAAGCCGTGTACGTGTTTCATTAACTCTTGAAGCAATCGCTGATGCAGAAAAAATTGAAGCTACTGAAGCTGATATTGAAGCTGAATTAGAAAAAATGGCTGCTCAATTCAATATGACAAAAGAACAAATTACTGGCGCTCTAGGCGGTACTGCTGTTCTTGAAAATGACATTAAAATCCAAAAAACAGTTGAATTTTTAGTAGAAAACGCTAAAATTACTGAATAAGATTTTGCGTAACTAGATAGAAAAATTAAGAAGACAAGGTACGGCGTAAAACCGTGCCTTGTTTTATCACACATAGCTTTTTAGTTTAGGCTAAAGGGGCCCCAACCTCTCAAGGTCAAGGACGACAAAAAGTAAGTCTGATTTTTACTAACTGTTATACTTTTGGAGGCCACTTTAGTTAATTTACTTATACATAGTATTGTTGTTTAACTTTTTACACGATGCTAAATTTTAACATCATTGTAGTAGAGCCGAAAAGTAGCAGTAATTATAGCGCCGCCATTATAATGGAAGAAGAGCGCACATAGGTTTTACGAGTGAGGGAACTAAACCTCGAAGGAAAGAAGCTAAATAATCAATCAGTGGTCATGGGTTAGTCTGAATGGTCGCATCAACACGAACTATTTGCATGAAAGCGGGCATACGGCGGTTAATGTTTTTAGCGCAAAAAACTGCCGATTCCTAGCTAACTGTCCTCGTGCTTGAAGACTTTGAAAATACTTCAAAATCTAGACGCATTTGCGCCATGACGTAAATGTTGCAATCAATTTATTTGATAATGGTTCAATAATCTTGTAAGATTGTAGCTTGAATAGGGGTGAAACATATTGTTCAAATTTAATGATGAAAAAGGCAATTTAAAATGCTCATTCTGTGGTAAGCCACAAGAACAAGTACGTAAATTAGTTGCAGGTCCCGGTGTTTATATTTGTGATGAATGTATCGAACTTTGTTCAGAAATCGTTGTAGAAGAACTAGGTGTTGAGGAAGAAATCGATTTCCAAGATATTCCGAAACCGAAAGAAATCCAATCGATTTTAAATGAGTATGTAATTGGACAAGAGCGTGCTAAAAAAGCCTTAGCGGTTGCGGTTTACAATCACTACAAACGCATCAATACTAATAGTAAAATCGATGATGTGGAATTAGCAAAATCGAACATTGTGTTAATCGGCCCAACAGGTAGCGGTAAAACATTATTAGCTCAAACATTAGCACGTATACTAAACGTTCCTTTCGCAATTGCAGATGCTACTTCTTTAACAGAGGCTGGTTATGTAGGTGAAGACGTTGAAAATATTTTATTAAAATTAATCCAATCAGCAGATTATGATATTGAACGTGCGGAAAAAGGAATCATCTATATTGATGAAATCGATAAAGTTGCACGTAAATCAGAAAATCCGTCGATAACTCGTGATGTTTCTGGTGAAGGGGTCCAACAGGCGTTGCTAAAAATTTTAGAAGGCACTGTTGCAAGTGTACCTCCACAAGGTGGACGTAAGCATCCGCACCAAGAATTTTTACAAATTGATACAACAAATATTTTATTTATCGTAGGCGGAGCATTTGATGGTATTGAGTCCATCATTAAACGTCGTCAAGGTGAAAAAGTAATTGGTTTCGGTTCAGATCCTAATAAAGTAGAAGTGGACGAAGGTTCATTAATGGCGAAATTGATTCCTGAAGATTTGTTGAAATTTGGTCTAATACCAGAATTCATCGGTCGATTACCTGTACTTGCAAGCCTAGAGCAATTAAATGAGGCAGCACTTGTACAAATTTTGACGGAACCAAAAAATGCGCTTGCGAAGCAATATCAAAAAATGCTTGAACTAGATGGCGTTGAGCTTGAGTTTGATGAAGGTGCCCTTTCTGAGATTGCAAAGGAAGCAATTGAACGTAAAACAGGTGCACGTGGTCTTCGTTCAATTATTGAGTCAACAATGCTTGATGTAATGTACGAATTACCTTCACGTGATGATGTGAAAAAATGTATCATTACTGCAAAAACAATTACGGAAAAAGAAAAACCGAAATTGCTTCTTGAAGATGGCACTGAACTCGATGAAGGTAGCGACACAAAAACTTCGGCATAATAAACAGACGTAGCGTCTATTGTTATGAGAAAAAGAGTAACTTAGCTGACTTCGATTGTGCAATGTTCGCACATATCGGGAGTCAGCTTTTTATTCATACATAAAGCTGACGACTGTAAATAGATGAAATTTTTGGCTCGTTTGAATAGATAGTGTGAATCGGTTATTTAAACACATACTAGAAGCGCGGGATTGTGAACAAGAAAATTTTGACGGAGGTGAATACCCGCATGGTAACAATTCAAAAAACAACAAATGTACCATTATTGCCTTTACGTGGACTTTTAGTATACCCGTCGATGGTGTTACATATTGATGTGGGTAGAAATCGTTCTGTAGCGGCGCTAGAACAAGCGATGTTAGAGGACCAATTGATTTTATTGGTAACACAAAAAGAAATGCACGATGAACAGCCAGAAGAGCAGGATTTATATCAAGTAGGTACAATGGCTTATGTAAAGCAAATGCTAAAGTTACCAAATGGTACGCTACGTATTTTAGTGGAAGGTGTAGCACGTGCAACGTGGTCCAACTATCAAGCATTAGAGAAATATACAGTTGTGGATATTGATGTTAAAGAGGAGAAAATCGATAAAGATGTGGAAACACAGGCCTTAATGCGTACATTGTTAACGTATTTTGAAAGATATGCGAAATCCTCCAACAAAATAACAACAGAAACAATTAATACAGTTGCAGACATTGAAGAACCAAGCCGTCTTGCTGATATTATTGCCTCGCATTTACCAATTAAAATTGCGGATAAACAAGAAGTTTTAGAAATGCTAAATGTTAAGAAACGCTTAGATCATTTAATTATTCGCCTGCACGATGAGCAAGAGGTCCTGGATCTTGAAAAGAAAATTAATTCAAAAGTAAAGCAATCAATGGAGCGTACGCAAAAGGAATATTACTTACGCGAACAAATGAAGGCTATCCAAACAGAGCTTGGAGATCGAGAAGGTAAAACTGGTGAAGTGACGGAATTACGAAAGCTCATTGATGAAACAGGTATGCCTGAGTCTGCAAAAGAAGCAGCGCTTAAAGAACTTGATCGTTATGAAAAACTACCTAGTGCAAGTGCGGAAAGTGGAGTAATACGAAACTATATTGACTGGTTAGTGTCTTTACCTTGGACGAAATCAACTGAAGATCGAATGAATATTGATCATGCTGAGGAAATTTTAAACAGAGATCATGCTGGACTCGATAAAGTAAAGGAACGTGTGCTTGAATATTTAGCTGTGCGTCAGCTAAAAAATTCATTACGTGGGCCAATTTTATGTTTAGCTGGCCCTCCTGGAGTAGGTAAAACATCGTTAGCACGCTCAGTTGCAGAAAGTTTAGATCGAAAATTTATTCGTATTTCTTTAGGCGGGGTGCGAGATGAATCCGAAATTCGAGGTCATCGTCGTACGTATGTAGGTGCGATGCCAGGTCGTATTATTCAAGGAATGAAAAAAGCAGGTACGATTAATCCTGTATTTTTACTTGATGAAATCGATAAAATGTCAAATGATTTCAGAGGAGATCCTGCAGCCGCAATGTTAGAAGTGCTGGACCCTGCACAAAACAATACGTTTAGCGATCACTATATCGAAGAACCATATGACTTATCTAACGTATTATTTATTGCTACAGCTAATGATTTAAGTACGATTCCTGGACCTTTATTAGATCGTATGGAAGTAATTTCGATTGCAGGCTATACAGAAATTGAAAAGGCGCAAATTACAAAAAATCATTTGATACCAAAGCAATTAAAAGAACATGGCTTGAAGAAAACGCAAGTAGTAATCAAAGATGAAGCAGTGTTGGACATTATTCGTTACTATACACGTGAAGCAGGTGTCCGAGGACTAGAGCGTCAAATAGCAACACTTTGTCGTAAAATTGCTAAAATTATTGTTTCTGGAGAAAAGAAACGTGTAACAGTAAATTCAAAATCAGTAATCGAATATCTTGGTAAGCACCGTTTCCGCTATGGACAAGCGGAAGAGGAAAACCAAATTGGTGTAGCAACAGGACTAGCATATACAACTGTTGGTGGTGACACATTACAAATCGAAGTTTCCTTAACTCCTGGTAAGGGCAAAATTCAGTTAACAGGGAAACTTGGAGATGTTATGAAGGAATCCGCACAAACAGCATTATCGTATGTCCGAACTAAAATAGAGGATCTCAATGTAGACTCAGAATATTTTGAAACACATGATATCCACATCCATGTACCTGAGGGAGCAGTACCAAAAGATGGACCATCTGCAGGTATCACGATGGCGACAGCAATTGTTTCAGCTATTTTACATCGTCCGATTCGTCGTGAAGTAGGAATGACTGGTGAAATTACGTTACGTGGTCGTGTACTACCAATTGGCGGTTTGAAAGAAAAAACATTAAGCGCGCACAGAGCAGGTTTAACAACAATCATTTGTCCAAAAGATAATGAACGTGATATTGAAGATATTCCTGAAAGTGTACGCGAACAACTCACATTTAAACTAGTGTCATCTGCTGATGAAGTATTAGCAATTGCGCTGGACGGAGGTTTTTAAGGAAATGAAAGTCCATAATGTCGAAATGGTCATAAGTGCAGTAAGACCGGACCAATACCCAGAAGATGGACTGCCAGAGTTTGCATTAGCAGGTCGCTCAAACGTTGGGAAGTCATCATTTATTAACCGTATGATTGGGCGTAAGGCGTTAGCACGTATTTCTTCTAAACCTGGGAAGACACAAACGCTAAATTTTTACAAAATTGAAGAACAGCTGTTTTTCGTCGATGTTCCGGGATATGGTTATGCCAAAGTCTCAAAAACAGAGCGTGAAGCATGGGGGAAAATGATTGAACGTTACATCACTGGCCGTGAAGAATTAAAAGCGGTAGTTCAAATTGTTGATTTACGTCATCCTCCAACTGCTGATGATCGAATGATGTATGACTTTTTAAAACATTACAATATCCCTTGTATTGTCATTGCAACGAAGGCAGATAAAATTCCAAAAGGTAAATGGGATAAGCACAAAAAAGTTGTCAAGGAAACTCTAGATATGGATAAAAATGATCCACTTATTGTGTTCTCTTCTGAAAAGGGTATCGGTTTTGAAGAAGCTTGGCGCACGATTGAAAATAAAATGTAATCAAAAAACATCTATTGCGTTTAGGAGCACAGTAGATGTTTTTTTATTGCTTAATTTTTGAACGATACACAATATTTTTTTGCTCTCTTTGTATGAAAAGGAGTGAATAAGCTGTTCTGCTGCTAGTCTGAAAGTTATGGATAAATATGAGGAAATTACTTGATGAATGGCAAGTTTAGCCGATAAATTAAATAGGAGGTGGACTAAAATGGATATCGCAGCTTTATCAATCGCAATGCATCAATCTAATCTAATGCAAAATGTATCTTTAGCTGTTACAAAGCAAGCAATGGAAATGCAACAGCAAAATACTGAACAGCTAGTTGAGATGCTAGATGCTCCACATCCAACAGCTGGACATACAATTGACATCCAAGTATGATGATGGCAAGGTAGCTTGAAGTTGGAAGCTACCTCTATCTTTATGTCTAATGGTAGATTCAAAAAAATATTAAAACACGTTAAAATGTAACTTTTTGAATAAGAAAAACTACCAATAATACGATATACTATTTATAAATAACAATTTTTTAAGGAGGCGGGAATTATTGAAGAAGATTCCATACATATTGATTGTCCTGTTGTTAATGGCACTTAGTTTGCCATCACTACCGACTGTCCATGCCGCACAGTTAGTAACAGGAACCTTCGTTGATGTAACCTATTCAGAATATACGAATTCAAACGGGGAAGTAGAAAGGCAGCTTAGTAAAATTACATTAGAAAATGCTAGTGGCCGTCAAGTAACATACAATATTAACAATAATGCCCGCCTGTACATTAATAACACTGAAACTACGATTGAGGGCTTTAAGATGGGCATGAAAGTAGAGGCTGAAATTAACCTTCGTAGTGTGGTTGAGCTCCGCGGTACTTCCAATACTACTGAAGAATCAACGACAGTTGCTCAAAATCCTAGAATAATTGCTGGTGTAATCACAAGCATCGACCCAAAAGGTTTGTTCATAATAGTGAAGCCGGATATTGGAAAAGAAACTACATATTATTTGAATAAGGATACTGCTTTTCAAAAGGGTTCTTCATCGGTAGATATTAGTGGGATGTATGTAGGTGATCGTGTAAAGCTTAATTTAAAAAATAAAAGTACATCGATTGTCACAAAAGTAGATATTAGTGAGACTGGGACATTAGTTGAAAATTTATACAAAGGTGAAATTCAAGCAGTTAATATCAATGCGAACAAATTAACAGTAAAAAATCAAAATGCCTTTGTGAACTGGCAATTTGGCTCAGCGTCAACAACTGCTCTTTCAACGATGAATTTTTCAACAAAGGTACCAATTTACGTTGGGAATACGAAAATTGAAAAGGGCCAATTGAAAAATTATATTGGCAGTGAAGCATATTACGCAACGGTGAAGCAATTTGGTAAAGAAGTTATTGAAAAGATTGTCGTGTTGAAAAACAATGAACGTACGTACTACGAGCCGATGATTGCAGTCGATACAGATTATCAATTATTAAAACTTAAAACTGCTGGTACGCTGTACTTCCATGATGGGTCAATTTTAATTCGAAATGGTCGTTTTATTCAACCAACAGGATTATTGGCATATGGAACAGCATTTGTCATTACAGACGGTACTGCTCGCGATCATTATGCGCAAGTAGTAGAAGTTACAAGTGATAGCTTTATGTCACCAAATTTAGCTTCGCATGAATTATATTATGGCCGTTTAGCACAAGCAGATGGCTACTTAATTGAAATTGATGATGCAATGAAGATTGAATCAAATGTTTTCAAAAAAACAGCTAGTACCGTACTATCTGTTAGTAATACAACAAAAGCAATGGTAGACGATGGTAATAAAACGTACAGCGTAATGCCAGATATTGAACTGTATTTATCGGAAGGCGATTATGGTTACTTCTATGTAAACAATGGGCATGTTCAGGCTCTTCACATGTTAGATAATGCTAAACCTGTTGCCCCACTAATGCTAGTCGGTAAACTACAGTCAGTAAAATCGACATATCCAGCTACTATTAATGTGAAAAGTGTGAGTCAATGGCAAAATGGCCGTTGGTATGAAGCTGGCCAAATGGTTGATATGAATATTGATCAAGCTACGCTGATTAAAGCAGGGAAAGTCATTCAACCATCTGATTTGAATCCTTCTGATCGTTTAGTCGTATTATCTGACCGATTTGTAAAAGCACATTTCATTTTAGTTGATTAACAAGATAGAAGCTATCTCTACAATACGAGATAGCTTCATCTGTGCATATGCATGGGAAGAAAGAGAGGGGAAAAGAACAGATGCGAAACCATTTATATAAAGTAATGTTAGCCATTCTAATGGTGTTCGTTTTGGGGACAAGTATTCTAGTAGATGCCTCCGCTGCATCGGTGGAAACAACAGGTGCTGTAAAAAATGAATATACATATGAAGAAGCAGTGTTCATTACTGGAACACCAATTATTTTTAAAGGTACGAGTAAAGATATTAAGATTACACAAAAAGAAACAAAAGGTAAATTAACAGAAACATATAATTTAAAACTAACAGCAAGTAATGGGGCGACATTAACAAGAAATATTGCTTATGAATCTGATGTTGTTAATTATGATACGATTGGGCAAAAAACATCCAATGGGGTTGTCAAAAAATACTCTGAAAAAATTGTTGATGGAAAAATTACGTATACATTAGCAGACTATCAATTTTCACAAGGTACAGTAACGGATAACCGTGCAGCTTCTGATTATTTTTCAGGCAATGTTATTTCAAGAAAAACATATACCTATCAAACTGGCTCAGGAAAAAATGCAAAAACAAATACGGTAACGATAGATACTGATAGTCGTCATGCAGGCTACGAAAATTTCTGGGGTGCAACTGAAACGCAAATTACAGAATCTATTTATACGTACAGTGATGGTACAACTAGCCATGTGAAAAACCGTTTATCAACTAGTAAATCACGTGTCCTCAATTATGAGGAAAACCCAGGTAGTTTAGCTAGCTTCGATGGGGGCTATGCGGTCGTTAGTGAGAAAGACGTAATCTCAGAATATACGTATGACTTAGCTTCTGGTAAAAAAGGTAAAGTTGATTTGGATACTGAATTTACGCCAACAATTGAACGTCTTATAATTCCGAAGTTCCGAGATTTATCTAATCATTATGCTAAAAGTGCTATCGAGAAATTATATTCTTTAGGAATCTATTCAGATACAAGTAATTTCTTTTCACCAAACACACCGATGAAGCGAATTGACTTTACAATAGCGATTGGGAAAGCAGTCGATCTCCGTGTAATGGAAGAAAAGAATACAAAAAAAACATCCACAAGTGTCTTTAAGGATGTTAAGCGTACTGTTAAAGATTATCCATATATTGAATCAGCAGTAAATAAAGGCATTATTAAAGGTGTGACACCAGATTATTTTAAACCTGATAATGCGATTACACGTGCGCAAGCAGCTGCAATATTTGTACGTGCATTAGGGCTTGAAAATAAAGCACCAGAACCTGGCTATGTTACGGAATTTAAAGATGATGCTCAAATTCCAGACTATTCAAGAGACGGAATTTATATCGTCAATGAGCTTGGTCTAATGACAGGCGACCCAGTAACTGGGCGTTTTAATCCAAACCAACCGTTAACGCGTGCACAAGCATCTGTTGTGCTTGAACGATTCTTAAACTATTTAGAAAATGATTTAAAACAAAACTATCGAGATGATATTTTATTCTTTAACTAATGAAAGGATTGAAATGAATGAAGTATGCGAAAAAAGCATTGCTATTACTAGCCTGTTTTGTACTAGCCTTTATGACTTTAACACCATCAGTCACACTGGCTGCTACAACGATTCAAGATGTACCAACATCTAATAGTAAATACAAAGCTATCTCATGGGCTGTCGATAACGATTTACTATCGTTAAATAGTGCGAATAACTTTTTACCAAACGAACAAGTAACTGAGCGAGAGCTAGTAACAATGTTTGCTAAGCTTGATAAAAACTATGCGTTATCTTATAACGAGAACGTTGCTTATAATTTTTATAGTGATTTGTATTTACCGTTTGATGGAACACATGTCATGGCGAATCGTTCAAAATCTATAACTAGAGGTCATTTTGCACGTATCTATGCTGCATTTCAAGGTTTAGATTTGGATGAGCCACAAGCTGTACAATATTTATATACAAATGATATTTCAACTGGTAATACTGGAAAAAAAACATTTGCTGATTTTAATCCTTCTACGAAACTATCTCGCGGCGATGCAGCTGAGTTCTTATATCGTATTGTGCAAAATAATTCCTTTGCTGTACAAGGATTGAAACGATCTGCAGCAGGACGTGATAATGATAAAATTACTTTGCCAGCAGGTTTTATGGGCTCTAATAGTGGTGAGTTTGAAGAACCAAAGGATAATGAAAATGATTTTACTGGTCCCGACTATGTTAATAATGCATTACAAAGTATTGAAATTGAAAAACCAGATTTAATTGCGAATGGTGAGGATATGACGCCAATTACTGTATCTTTAAAGGCATGTAATGGTGACCCTATTGCCGATGATAAGTCATATACGTTCCGTGTGACTTCTTCAAATGGAGCGGATATTGTAAATGCAGCTGGGGAAGCTGTTCGTAATGTACAATCTGACGGCTCAACAGTAACAGCATTTGTTAAAGCGAAAAAGTTAACGAAATCAGTGCGTGATACGATTACTTTTGAGCTTATTAACAATACAGATCCTAGCATGAAATGTCTTGTTGGAGAAAAAATAAATGCACACGTTCGTTACTTACCACAGCCAGAATTACGCATTGATTTTAAAGTGTATGACCCAACGAACACGGATGATAACGGAAGTGTAACACCACCATATGTACAATATGAAAAGCCACCTGAGTTTTTCACAGAAAATTTGATTGATGTATATGGTCCTGTACCGTTAAAACCGGATGCAGATGAAAAGAAATTCAGCATTGGGCAACGAACGAATGTTACAAATGCCCTTGGTCAAGTAGAAAATATCTACTTACAATATGGTGGCTCAGATCCGAAGTATCCAGCACTCGGATATGAAAATGCAATTTTACAATTTGAAAACTACAATATTTCGGTATATTTATTTGAAAAAATACTGAATGATCGACTAAAAGACTCAGTGACGACGCCAGCTAAGACTGAGATTATGTATATGATTTCTGAAGATGGTCGTCCGATTTATCGCATCCAAGGAATCGATGATAATATTGCGTCACAAGTTGAAAACATCAATCCGGTTGGTGCAATCATTCAATTAATGAGTCCAAAATATATGCCGGAAGAAAAGAATTTGACATTAGAGCATTATGATAGTGTGATGAAAATTTATGCAATTTTAACGAGCCTAAGTAATTATGAGCGTACAGTATTATTGAAATACCAAGGTGGTAAATTACTAGGACAAGTAGAAGCATATAAGAAACGTGTAGAGGCGTTAAAAGAAAGTGCTGACGCTGCCGCAAGGCCAAATGGTAAGGACAGATATACACAAGTAATGGTGACGTTAGTGAGTCCAGGTGGAGAAATTATTACCGACTATCAAGGAACTGTAAAAATCAAATTTGATGGTGTTGAGAAAACAGCTTCCTTCGTCACGAATACTTCGGATTATTTGAATAATACAGGTGGTCCTGGAACTGCGGTCGCTTATTTTGACTCAATCATTTATGGCAAGTCTAAAATAGAAGCAACACTCGTCAATAAAATTGATCCACGTTATGCAACAATATTGAAGTCTCTTACGGATAAAACGATTACGAAAGAAATTTTCACAAATCCTTACTTTAGTAAAAATGCATGTACATTAGCAACTGAAGTCGCATATGTAGTTGATTACTCATCCTCTATGAAACGAATTGACCAAACGAATTATCGTGGTACAAAAATGATGGAACTGATTAATCAAATAAAAGCGAAAAACAATATTGTGATTGAAACGAATACAAGTGCAAACTTATTGGGTGAGGGCAGCACCGAAAATGTCTTAAAGAAAGATTTATATCGTACATCGACGGATAAAGGTGCTACAGATATCTTTGCGGGTATAGAGTTGGCTCTAACTAAATTCTCGAACGATACAAAAACTTCTAAGTCCATTGTTGTTGTGTCTGATGGTAAAACAAGCAAAACAAAAATGACAAAAGTAATCAATGATGCGAAAAAGAAAGGCATTAAAATTTACACTGTAAGTATGGGCAAGAAAAATCAAATCAATGAGGCAATCCTTACACAAATAGCTACGGAAACTGGTGGTATTTACTATCATGCTATTGATAATTTACAATTCCATCAGGTTGCTCAAAAAATAATTGATTCGATTTTATGTAAAACTTCGCCTTCAAGTTGTATTAATCCTGAGGACTTATTTGAAGAAGCGGAAGTAACATTACGAAAAGGTTATATTACTATGAATGCAAGAATTGATGGTAATTGTTCAAATGTTGCAAATGTCATTGTTCGTTATTCTTCTGTTAGCGGGGATGTTCAATTTGAACTTAAAAAGCGTAGTGATAGTGTGTTTATGTTGACTAAAAATGTACAAACTATGTATGACTTTAAAGTTAATGGCGACATCGAGTTTCTAGCATATGATAAAGACGGAAATGTAATTTCGCAGCAAACTGTGAAAATTACAAATTAAAAACACTGCTCTTATATAGAGCGATTCTAGACTGTAGATGAACTCAAATGATTTTTTGAGTCGTCTACAGTCTATTTTTATTGTGTTGTGAAGTAGAGCTCATTTCTATTTAAACCTTCACCATCAACTGTATTTTTCTTATTTTCGACACAAGATGCTACTGCATATTTGCGTCCAGTTTTTAAATTTGAAACAGACAGTATAATTTGTTAAACTTAGTTTATAATAATTCTAATGTAGAAAATGAATTATAGTTCTTCATGACATGTTCACAAATTATAGATGAACTATTGTCGAACTGTGCTATAATGAGATTTGTGAATTAGAACGTGTGAGGTGTTATTCATGCATACCATCGTAGTAGGCTTGAATTATAAATCAGCGCCAGTTGAAATTCGTGAAAAGCTATCTTTCATAGAGAGCGAGCTACCACAAGCAATGGAAGCGCTGCAAAAACAAAAAAGTATATTGGAAAACGTCATAGTTTCGACGTGTAATCGGACAGAAATATATGCAGTAGTTGATCAATTGCATACTGGCCGACACTATGTAAAGCAATTTTTAGCAGATTGGTTTAACTTGCCTGTGGAGACTTTTTCTTCTTATTTAACAATTCGAGAAGAAGATGAGGCATTAGAGCATTTGTTTAAAGTAACAGCTGGAATTGATTCAATGGTACTTGGTGAAACTCAAATTTTAGGACAAGTGAAGAAAAGCTTCTTAAATGGACAAGAGATTGGGACGACAGGTACGGTCTACAATCAGTTATTTAAACAAGCAGTCACATTTGCGAAGCGAGCACATAGCGAAACAGCTATCGGAGAGAATGCGGTATCTGTTTCATATGCAGCAGTAGAATTAGCAAAGAAAATTTTTGGATCTTTACAGCGCAAGCATGTTGCTATTTTAGGTGCAGGTAAAATGGGCGAACTTGCCATTGAAAATTTATATGGCAATGGCGTAGGAAAAGTAACGGTTATTAACCGTACGTTTGAAAAAGCAGAGACTTTAGCTGCTAAATTCCAAGGCGAAGCAAAATCAATGAGGGAATTACAATGCTCGTTACTTGAAGCGGACATTTTAATTACGTCTACAGGTGCAACAGATTTTGTTATTGATTATGAATTAATGCAACTTGTTGAACGTTTACGTAAAGGTAAACCATTATTTATGGTAGATATTGCGGTACCACGTGATATTGATCCGCGTGTTGGAGACTTACCAAACGTTTTCTTATATGATATCGATGATTTGCAAGGTATTGTAGAAGCAAACTTAGCAGAGCGTGAACGTGCAGCAGCAGAAATTACACAAATGATTGATAAAGAAGTTGTACAATTTAAAGATTGGTTTGCAACGCTAGGTGTCGTGCCAGTTATCTCGGCTTTACGTAAAAAAGCAAATCAAATTCAAGAAGAAACAATGATCAGTATTGAAAATAAAATGCCAGAGTTAACGGATCGTGAACGTAAGATTTTAAGCAAGCATACAAAATCAATTATTAATCAATTGTTAAAAGAGCCTATCTTACAAGCTAAAGAAATGGCAAATTCATCAAAAGCAAATGAACAGTTACGTTTATTCCAACAAATTTTTGGCATTGAAGATGCTGTGGAAGTAGAAGTAGATATGATGAGCAAGCAAGAGCTTGAGCGTAAAGAACGTTTACAGTCATCGCAAACACCTACCGAACCAAAGTATTCTTTCTAGATATGTCTAGACATTCGAGCTCCACAATCGCTTGAGATTCACGATGTGAGTCATGTAGCAATAGCGCTAATTGCGTAGTTTTGCTGACGTGTGCGAACTTGAAATTACATGAGGCGTTTTCGTATCTGTATGGTAAACTAAAGATACGAAAACGTCTTTTTTTAGGCTGGGATACTGTTTATAGTAACTTTAGCACTTTTTGATATAAAGAAGGGATGTCCATTGGCTGATTTGACAATGACAAGGCTCTATGAAGTAATGATCGTCTTGTACGCGATCAGTCTAGTGTTTTACTTTACTGATTACTTTTATAAGCAAGTACAAACAAGGCGAATTGCTTTTTGGCTTGTTTCATTTGTATGGGTAATTCAAAGTGCCATTATTATTTTAACTTTTGTAGAAACAAAACGATTCCCGATTTTATCCTTATATGAGGGGATTCTTTTCTATTCTTGGTTACTTGTATCACTGTCGATTATTCTCCATTGTATAGCGAGAGTCGATTTACCAGTATTTATTATCAATATATTAGGATTTGTATTTGCTACTATATTCACATTTATGCCGAAAAGACCGACGGGTGCAGTAGGAGAGACTTTAATTTCAGAAATGCTCTTTATCCATATTTCATTTGCGATCTTATCGTATGCGGCTTTTACGTTAACTTTTGTGTTTGCGATATTGTATTTAATCTTATATCGTTTACTAAAAAAGAAAAAGTGGTCACAACTATGGACACGTTTGCCGTCACTACAGCAAACGAGCAATTGGATGAACATATCATTTTTTATTGGTATTCCAATGCTATTCATAAGTTTAATTTTAGGGTTTGAATGGGCATTATTAAGATTAGAGAGTTTATCTATCTTTGATGCGAAGATAATAGGGTCCTTTATCATTTTAGTATTATATTGCTGTATTTTATATGTGAATCGTAAAAGTAAGCTGACAGGTACTAATTATGCGTGGGTACATATCTATGCATATTTATTAGTTGTTGTAAACTTCTTTTTAGGGAGTAGCTTATCTCGATTCCATTTATGGTATTAGAAGAAAGGTTGGAGACTGTTGAGAAAAATTATTGTAGGTTCTAGGAGAAGTAAATTAGCATTAACGCAAACAAATTGGTTCATCAATGAGCTAAAGGCAGCAGGTGCGCCGTTTGAATTTGAAGTAAAAGAAATTGTGACAAAAGGCGATCAAATTTTAGACGTTCAACTTTCTAAAGTTGGCGGTAAAGGGCTTTTTGTAAAAGAAATTGAACAGGCACTTTTTGATAAGGAAATTGACTTTGCTGTTCATTCTATGAAAGATATGCCTGCGGTACTACCTGAAGGTTTAGTCATTGGTTGTATTCCACCACGTGAAGATGCGCGTGATGCATTTATTTCTAAAGGTCATGTGAAGTTTGCAGATCTTCCTGCAGGAGCGATAGTCGGGACAAGTTCTCTTCGACGTAGCGCTCAACTCTTAACGATGCGTCCAGATATTGAAATAAAATGGATTCGTGGGAATGTAGATACACGTTTAGCAAAACTTGAAACAGAAGAATATGATGCAATTATTTTAGCTGCTGCAGGGTTAAAACGACTTGGCTGGAGCGATGATGTCGTAACAGAATTTTTATCAGTTGAAAATTGCCTGCCAGCAGTAGCGCAAGGTTCTTTAGGTATTGAATGCCGTAAAGATGACGCTGAATTATTAGCTGAACTAGCAAAATTAACTGATAATGCTACATGGCAAGAGGCACATGCAGAACGTGCTTTCTTAGCAGCTATGGATGGCGGTTGCCAAGTGCCTATCGCAGGGTATGCAAAGCTTAATGGGGAAGAAATTACACTTACAGGTTTAGTTGCTGCACCAGATGCATCTGTAATCTATAAAGAGACTGTAAATGGTATTGATGCCGAAACAATTGGCAAAGAACTTGCTGAGATGTTAACGAAGCAAGGTGCCTATGATTTAATTCAACGTGTGAAGGCAGAGCAAGATGCACAATAGTTTACCTTTACAGGGTAAAACAATCGTTTTAACAGGAACATCTAAAACAGCAACAGTTGTAGAAGATATTTCCTCTTTAGGTGGTCAGGCAGTTTTTGCCCCATTGATAGAAACTTGCGAAATTATCGATATAAATGATGGCGTGCATTTAGAATGTGCGCGTCAATTTAACTGGCTAATCTTTACGAGTCAAAATGCGGTAGATGCTTTTGCTAAGAAGATGGATCGCAGTCATTTACGTGCAAGTCATTTTCAAGGGAAAATTGCATCTATTGGAACTAAAACTACCGAGGCATTAGAAAAGTTAGGATTTCAAGTTAGCTTCATGCCTTCAGTATTTAGTGCTGATATATTTGTTAAAGAGTTTCCAATTATTGCAGGGGACAATCCAACTTGTTTATTTATTCGTGGAGAAAAAGCGAAAAAAACGTTAAAGGAAGGTTTGCCCTTTAAACTCAAAGAATGGACCGTTTATGAAACGATTGAGCGCCACGACCAAAAACAAGTAATTATTGATTGTATTCAGGAGCATGCAGACGTCACAGTAATATTTGCAAGTCCTTCAGCTGTAGATGTATATGCAATGGATATAGCATCAATCGTTGGTTGGGAAAAGGTACGTGTGGCAGCAATCGGTCATATTACAGAAGCAGCTATTTTAAACCACGGTGCTGCTGTAGACATTAAGCCGAGTGTTTATACGATGCAAGCAGTCATCGAGGAATTAACGAAAGTAGAGGAAAGAAAATGACAAATTTACAATTTCAAAGACATCGTCGTTTACGCGCAAATGCAACGATTCGATCTATGGTAAAAGAAACTTATTTACACAAAGAGGACTTAATTTATCCGATTTTCGTTATTGAAGGCGAAAATATTAAAAATGAAGTTCAGTCTATGCCAGGTGTTTTTCAATTTTCATTAGATAACCTAGGTGCTGAAGTTGATGAAGTTGTTGCTTTAGGTATACCTTCTGTTATTTTATTCGGTTTACCAGCGGAAAAAGATGCGGTTGGTACGGGTGCTTTCCATGATCATGGCATTGTACAAGAAGCTACGCGCCTTATTAAAGAACGTCATCCAGATCTTTTAGTTATTGCAGATACATGCCTTTGTGAATTTACAGACCATGGTCATTGTGGCTTAATCGAGGGTAATCAGATTTTAAATGACGCTTCTCTTGATGTTTTAGCACGCACTGCTGTATCACAAGCACAAGCAGGGGCAGATATTATTGCGCCATCGAATATGATGGATGGCTTTGTTGCTGCAATACGTACTGGTCTTGACGAAGCTGGATTTGAAAATGTACCGATTATGTCATATGCCGTAAAATATGCATCAAGCTACTATGGTCCTTTCCGTGATGCCGCTGATGGTGCACCGCAATTTGGGGATCGTAAATCGTACCAAATGGACCCTTCAAATCGTATGGAAGCATTCCGTGAGGCAGAGTCTGATATCGAAGAAGGTGCAGATTTCTTAATCGTGAAACCAGCTCTTAGCTATTTAGATATTATTCGAGATATGAAAAATAACTATACATTACCGATTGTTGCCTATAACGTATCTGGTGAATATGCAATGATTAAAGCTGCAGCTATTAATGGCTGGATTGAAGAGAAAAAAGTCGTGCTTGAAACATTGCTAGGCATGAAGCGAGCAGGCTCTGATTTAATTATCACATATCATGCTAAAGATGTAGCACGTTGGTTGGAGGAGAAATAAATGGCGCGTTCTTATGAAAAATCAAAGCAAGCATATGCAGAAGCTATTAACTTAATGCCAGGTGGGGTTAGTAGTCCAGTTCGTGCATTTAAATCTGTGAACATGGACCCAATATTTATGGAATCTGGTCACGGTGCAATTATTAAAGACATTGATGGCAATGAATATATCGACTACGTATTATCATGGGGTCCTTTAATTTTAGGTCATACTCATCCAGACGTTGTAAAAGCAATTGCTGAAACTGCAGCAAAAGGCTCTTCATTTGGAGCACCTAGTTATACAGAAAATCGATTAGCTAAATTAGTATTGGATCGTCTGCCTGGTATGGAGATGATTCGCTTTGTATCATCTGGAACAGAGGCAACGATGTCTGCATTACGTGTAGCGCGCGGTGTAACAGGACGCGATAAAATTTTGAAATTTGAAGGATCATATCATGGTCATGGTGACTCATTACTTATTAAAGCTGGCTCAGGTGTAGCAACATTAGGCTTACCTGATAGCCCTGGTGTACCAGCGGATATTGCTCGTAATACATTAACGGTTGCCTACAATGATTTAGAAGGTGCTCAACAAGTATTCGAAAAATTTGGTGCAGAGCTTGCTGCAGTAATCGTTGAACCAGTGGCAGGTAATATGGGCGTTGTACCGCCGCAACCAGGTTTCCTCGAAGGTTTACGTGAGTTAACAACTAAACATGGTGCATTGTTAATCTTTGATGAAGTAATGACGGGCTTCCGAGTTGACTATGGCTGTGCTCAAGGTTATTTTGGTGTGACACCTGATATGACAACGCTAGGAAAAGTAATTGGTGGCGGTCTGCCTGTAGGTGCGTTTGCTGGTAAAAAGGAAATTATGGAGCAAGTAGCACCAGCTGGGCCAATTTATCAAGCTGGCACACTATCAGGTAATCCATTAGCAATGACAGCAGGCTATGAAACTTTATCACGCCTTGATGCAAACTCCTATGAGTATTTTAAAAAATTAGGAGATCAATTAGAGGAAGGTTTCCGTGCAGCTGCTACAAAATACAATATTCCACATACTGTTAATCGTGCAGGTTCTATGATTGGTTTCTTCTTTACGAATGAAGAAGTAATAGATTTTGCTTCAGCAAAAACGTCTGACTTACAATTATTTGCGGAATATTTCCGCTTAATGGCAGAGGAAGGTATTTTCTTACCACCTTCACAATTTGAAGGATTATTTATTTCGACTGCACATACAGAAGAGCATATTGCGAAAACTGTCGCAGCCTTCCATAAAGTGTTTGAACAATTAGCAAAATAACATAAAGCCATCCATTTAGGGTGGCTTTTTTTATTAAAATTAAAACTTTCAGCATAGCCAAATTGTGGGCGTTTTAGTTTATAATAAAACTATTCATAATAGAAAGTAGTGAATTAAAATGGCAACAGGCACACATTCAGTAGAAGTACCCGTAGCAATCGAGCATGTATGGGAATTTGTTAGCGATATGGAAAAATGGGCAAAGCTTGTCCCAGGCTATAATGCACATACAATGATAGATGATAAGCAATCTACATGGACATTTAAAGGTAATGTTGGTGTACTGAAAAAAACAGTTGAAGTAGAAATTACAATTTTAGAGTGGACAGCACCATCAAAAGTAACGTTCAATTTAAAAGGGTTATCAGATAATTTCACAGGAAACGGTTATTTCCTTGCTGAAAGCATTGATGCAGACAATACAAAAATGACAGGCTTTTTAGAAGTAACAGCAGGGGGCTTAGCTGGTCCTATTTTAAACCCTATCTTTAAGCCAATCGTTCCAAAAGCTACCCAAGTTTTAACTGATCGTGTAGCAAATAAAATTAAAATGGTTAACGTTTAAGTAAAAATAGCATGCCTGATTCTCTCAGGCATGGTTCAGACTATAGACAAACTGGAAGATTTTCGAGTTTGTCTATAGTCTTTTTTTATTTAAAACTAATAAAGGGGATGACTACTGCCGTTGATTTCCGTTACGGGCGGGCGCTTTCCGCGGGCACACCCTCCACTCCGATCAACTAGTGTCAACACGCTCTTTCGAAGGGAAAAGTTAAAATACAGTACAATTATCGCACTTATGATTATATTGGATAGTCGTCTGCTTTAATCATTAAATAAATTTAGAGGTCTACTGCCGTTAATTTCCGCTACGGTCGGGCGCTTTCCGCGGGCACATCGTAAGCCGCACCCCTCGCTAACGCGAAGTCTGTTGCGTCTTACGTACTGTGCGTTCTGAGCAGGAGTCGCCCGCCCTCCACTCCAATCAACTTTTATGTATTGCTAGCAGTCTACTATAATTGCTACTTGGACATGGCAAATAGCTTCATAGAGAGGGGATGCTCGAGTATGGCAAGACGAAAGTAAGAACCTATTTTTCACAATAAAAACAACAAAGGGGATTAAGATTTCTATTCTTAATCCCTTTTGTCGACAAGCTGAGCATGCCTGATTCTCTCAGGCATGCTTTTTGTATGAAATCAAACATGCTAGTTATAGAATGGCTAGCATACATTCCAATTGCAATTCATATGATGCAAAGGGAGGGATTATTATCGAAAAGAAAACTTGGAATATGCGAGAGACATTTTGTTTTCCGGGGTACGGTTGCCCAACAGAAATTGCTGCTGTACAGATAAAGCCACAATGGCAGTCAATGCAATTAGAAGATTCTTTAAGATTAAATGGTATTTATCATATTACAGCGCATGTACGCTTTGATTTTCAAGACATGCAAACTTTCATGGATGCTGAAGACTTAATAAGTATTGATGCGCTTGATGTTCAAGGAGACACAGGTTATTTTGAGTATGCGGTCCCATTAAATGTTGATTTACCAAAAGAGGCATCGATTGAGGACTTAATGGTAAAAGACATTCGTCCGATACTTACCAATCAAAAGTGCCAATTAGAATGGACAGTGACAAGTACGTTTAGCGAATCGGTGCCAGTAGTCGAACACGTCGATGCTTTAGAAGAAAAGCTTGTAGAAGCACCAACGCATGATGTGATGGAAGAGCCTGCATTTGTTGCGCAATCTGTTCAAGTAAAGCAACCGACAACTGTAGAAGCTAGTGCAGCTACTTCAAAATCTAAACAATCGGCACCTGCCGAGCAAAGAATCGTCCTTAGAGAGTCTTCAAGCCTTACTGCTGTGCGAGAATCAAGTTCATGGCATGAAGTGCCGACGATGATATGGGATTTAACAGAAGGCTATACACCACTCAAAGTTCGTGTATCAAATGACATCTTTCAAAAGTAAATAGCATAGAAGCAGTAAAAGTAATAAGATGATAAGGTCGCCAGAAGTTGGGATGATTATGACACGTATAAACTGAAAACCACAAATCGGTACAATAATTGTTCTACAATAAAATCGGAATTGTCGTAGCCAAGGTGGTAAAAGCCAAGGGTTATACTTACGTCGTCGCATATGAATAGTCACTTCCTTTTTCTATTTACTTTTTAAGACTAGCTGAAATTGACGAAATCACTTGAAAAAATACATGAATTTGCGGTACAATGTGTAAAATCGAATATGGATGCTATGACAGGGAAGAGTAGATTATTTGTGCATTTATAGAGAGGAAACGGTAGCTGAAAAGTTTCTATTTGTGCGTAATTGAACGTAGCCCTCGAGCAGCTTTAGTGAACTAGTAGTAGTTAAAGCCGGTTAAACACCGTTAACGAATTGAGAGCCAGCTGTAATAAGCTTAAGTAAATCAAGCATGAATCATTATTTCGAGATGATAAGGGCATTTAGAGCACTTATTAAATGACAAATAGTGGTGTGTAAGAGTACTAATCTTAAAATGCTGGAATTAAAGGTGGTACCGCGAACTTAAACTCCTTCGTCCTTTTGTTGACGATAGGAGTTTTTTTATTTGCTAAAAAGATGTATGCATTTAATTAGCGAATAAGCCACGTGCAATTGTCACGGATTTATTCGGTGTGAATACACTGAAAAATCAAGACGGGTGGTTATCTAGTTTGCCAAAGCTGACGTAGGTCAAAATTATTTACCAACAGGAGGAGACAATATGACAGAAAACATTTCAATGCCAACGAAATATGATCCACAATCAATTGAAACGGGTCGCTATGAATGGTGGTTACAAGGTAAATTTTTCGAAGCACAACCTAAAAGCGGAAAGGAACCATATTCCATCGTAATTCCACCACCAAACGTAACAGGTAAATTACACCTTGGTCACGCATGGGATACAACGCTACAAGATATTTTAATCCGTATGAAGCGCATGCAAGGTTATGATGCACTTTGGTTACCAGGAATGGACCATGCAGGTATTGCAACTCAAGCAAAAGTAGAAGCAAAACTGCGTGAGGATAATATTACACGTTATGATTTAGGACGTGAAAAATTCCTAGAAAAAACTTGGGAGTGGAAAGAAGAGTATGCTGGGCACATTCGCTCACAATGGGCGAAGCTTGGCCTTGCATTAGACTACTCTCGTGAACGTTTCACACTCGATACAGGGCTATCAGATGCTGTTAAAACGGTTTTCGTTCAATTATATGAGAAAGGCTTAATTTATCGCGGTGAGCGTATTATTAACTGGGACCCAGCAGCGAAAACAGCCTTATCGGATATTGAAGTAATCTATCAAGATGTTCAAGGTGCATTCTACCATATGAAATACCCGTTAGCGGATGGCTCGGGCTATGTGGAAGTTGCAACAACACGCCCTGAAACAATGCTTGGTGACTCTGGTGTAGCAGTTCACCCGAAAGATGAGCGTTATCAACACTTAATTGGTAAAACAGTTATTTTACCAATTGTGGGCCGTGAAATTCCAATCGTAGCAGATGATTACGTTGATATGGAATTCGGTACAGGCGTTGTAAAAATGACTCCAGCCCATGACCCGAACGACTTTGAAGTTGGTAACCGTCATAACTTAGAACGAATTCTTGTTATGAACGAAGATGGCACAATGAATGAGCTTGCTGGTAAATACAATGGCATGGATCGTTTTGAATGTCGTAAACAAATCGTAGCAGATTTACAAGAAGCGGGTGTCTTAATCAACATTGAAGAGCATATGCACTCTGTAGGGCACTCTGAACGTTCTGGAGCGGTTGTAGAGCCTTACCTATCAGCACAATGGTTCGTTAAAATGCAACCACTGGCAGATGCCTCTTTAGAGCTTCAAAAAGACGAGGAAGGTAAAGTGAATTTCGTTCCATCACGTTTTGAAAACACATATTCTCGTTGGATGGAGAATATCCGTGACTGGTGTATCTCTCGCCAATTATGGTGGGGACACCAAATTCCTGCCTGGTATCACAATGAAACAGGCGAGATTTACGTAGGGAAAGAAGCTCCTGCTGATGTAGAAAATTGGACACAAGATGAAGATGTATTAGATACATGGTTCTCATCTGCACTATGGCCATTTTCTACAATGGGTTGGCCAGACGAGGCAAATGAAGAATATCAACGCTACTATCCAACAAGTACGCTTGTAACGGGCTATGATATTATTTTCTTCTGGGTTTCTCGTATGATATTCCAAGGAATTGAATTTACAGAACAACGCCCATTCAAAGATGTATTAATCCATGGATTAGTACGTGATGGTGAAGGACGTAAGATGAGTAAATCACTTGGTAATGGTGTGGATCCTATGGATGTTATTGAGAAATACGGTGCTGATTCACTTCGTTATTTCTTAGCAACAGGCTCTTCTCCGGGTCAAGATTTACGTTATACAACTGAAAAAGTAGAGTCTGTTTGGAATTTTGCTAATAAAATTTGGAATGCTTCTCGTTTTGCATTAATGAACATGGATGGTATGACGTATGATGAAATCGACTTGACTGGTGAAAAATCAGTGGCTGATAAGTGGATTCTGACTCGTTTAAATGAAACGATTGAACGTGTAACATCATTAGCAGAACGCTATGAATTCGGTGAAGTAGGTCGTGAACTATATAACTTCATTTGGGATGATTTCTGTTCTTGGTATATTGAAATGGCGAAATTACCAATGAATGGTGAAGACGAAGCTGCTAAGAAAACGACTCGCTCTATATTAGCTTATGTACTAGACCAAACAATGCGTCTATTACATCCGCTTATGCCATTCATTACAGAAGAAATTTGGCAACACTTACCACATGAAGGTGAGTCGATTACAGTTGCAGCATGGCCAACTGTACGCACAGACCTTCACTTTGCAGAGGAAGCAGACAATATGAAGCTTCTTATGGATATTATACGTTCAGTGCGCAATATTCGTGCGGAAGTTAACACAGCAATGAGCAAAAAAGTACCATTATACATTTCTGCTAAGGATGCTGCTACGGTTGCCATTCTTGAAGCCAATAAAGGCTATTTAGAAAAATTCTGTAATCCAGAGTCATTAACAATTGGTGAAGGCTTAGAGGCTCCAGGACAGTCTATGACTGCTGTAGTAACAGGGGCAGAGCTATTCTTACCACTTGTGGGACTTATCAACCTGGAAGAAGAGATTGCTCGTCTTGAAAAAGAATTAGAAAAATGGGCTAAAGAAGTGAAGCTCGTAACTGGTAAGCTGTCAAATGAAAAATTTGTTTCAAAAGCGCCAGAGGCGTTGGTCAACGCAGAACGCGAAAAATTAGCGGACTATGAAGAAAAACATGCCGTTGTATTAAAACGTTTAGAAGAACTAAAAAATATGTAATAACATAGTGAATGATAGTAACAGCAGATGGCGAAAAAGTCATCTGCTGTTTTTCGTTTTGTGAGCCAAAAGATATGTGTTGAGTTAGGAAAAAATGTATAGTATTATACAATGTAGTTAGTATAATAGATAAGGTAAACTATCCGAAAGGTTAGGGCGCAAAGCCTAGGGTCTAAGGTGAAGAGAGAATTGTATTCTTTCAACTACGATTGCCTGGTTACCATTTAAAGTAATGTCATTTAATCTTATGGCTATTCTATGTTGATTAGAATGGCTTTTTTCTTTGGTATGAAAAAGTTATGAAAAATAAAAATGGAGGTTTATCATGTCTGGAAATATTGGAACAGTAGTTGTGAAGGTGAACAAAGCCTGTGATGATTCAGATTTTGTTAATGCAAGAGGGCTGATAGAGGCAAATCTACTAAAGCTATCGGAAGCGAAATACTATCGCTTATTAAACGCAAGTGGGCGCGTTCTTATTAAACATGTTTTAGCGAATAGCAATGGACAAAATGAAGTGAAGAAAACATTAACACGTACAGATTTACTAGTTATTAATAAGATTAATGAGTATTGTTCAAACTTTGATATTTCGATGTTGAAAAGAACATTAAAGAACTCGTTTGAATTAGTGCAAAGATCGGATGTTTTGCCACTTTTGAATAATGATGCAAAAATTATTTTAGATGATATGGGTGCGCTATTAGGTGTCCATCAATTACATTAATTTGCTGTTTATTTGAAATATACTAGTTGAAAACACACAGATGAGCACTCCTAAAGTGCTTTTCTGTGTGTTTTTAAAATTGTGTCTGAATTGTTTGTGTGCCTGGCACCCTTTATACTAGTGTGAAAGGGAGTGTTTCTTTTGTTTACAACGATAAAAGCATGTACAGATTTTATTTTTACATTAAAAGCAGTTGATTTTAAACGTGAGCCATTAGTAATGATGCGTGAAGTATTGGCCCGTTTGGGAGACCCGCAGAACAAGCTACGAACTATACATTTAGCTGGTTCCAATGGCAAGGGGTCTACAGTAAACGTATTGAGGGAAATGATAGAGGATGCAGGTTATCGAGTAGGAGCTTTTACTTCTCCACATTTAACGCGCGTTAATGAACGAATGACTATCAATGGCACGCAAATTTCTGACGAGCAATTTTTACAGTATATGAACAATATCGCTTCAATTATTGAGGCGCATTATAATGGGGACTATCCGAGCTTTTTTGAGGTCGTAACACTTATTATGTTCCAGTATTTTGCTGAAGAAGAAGTAGATTTTGCACTAATTGAAACAGGGCTTGGCGGTCGTTTAGATGCGACAAATGTTATCACACCACTTGTTTCAATTATTACGACAATTTCATTGGAGCATACAGCATTTTTAGGCGATACGTATGCGAAAGTTGCATTTGAAAAGGCAGGTATTATTAAAGAAGGAGTACCTGTTGTGGTAGGCGTTAAAAACGATGAGGCGCTTGATGTTATTCAAAAAGTTGCACAAGAACGTCATGCGAAATGCCTTGTTTTAGGAAACGATTTTCACGTAGTGGCAAAAAATCAAGGGATTGTTATGCAAACCTTTAACTATCGTAATGCAAATGTTGAAATAAATGATATGCAACTAAAAATGGCTGGTGAGCATCAAATTGCTAATGCCAGTCTTGCCATTACAGCGATGGATATTTTGCGTGAGCAAGGACATATACAACTAACAGAACAATCAATGCGTCAGGCGTTGCAAAATGCACAGTGGGCAGGCCGCTTTGAACAATTTCCCAATAATATCGTGCTAGACGGTGCTCATAATTCTGAAGGAACTGCCGCGTTGATTCAAACACTTCAGACTGTTTATCCAAATCATCGTTATCGCTTCATTTATGCAGCGCTGTCTGATAAAGATCATGCAAATAGTATTGCTTTAATGGATGGAATAGCTTCATCCATGTCCTTTACGCAAATTGGACTGCCAAATGCTATGCCAGCTGAAAAATTAGCGATGCTGTCTACGCATAATGACAAACAATATGATGCAAATTGGCAGGCAATCGTCCGTTCTGTTATACAAAGCAAGGGCCTTCAAGATATTGTTGTTATTACTGGCTCACTTTATTTTATAGCGGAAGTTCGCCAATGGTTGCAGGAGGAAATACGATGATTCCACAGTTTGATATATATAAGAAAAAATGGGCATTAACAAGCGATGATATCATTAAGCCTGGTCTAAAAGCTATTAAAGAGGCATTAGCACTCGTTGGAAACCCAGAGAGAAAACTACAGATTGTACATCTTGCAGGTACGAACGGCAAAGGCTCAACACTTACATTTTTAGAGTCAATTGCACAGGAGCATGGCTTAAAAGTAGGCAAGTTTATGTCTCCATGCATTTTAGATGTGCATGACCAAATACAAGTAATGAAAAAGCCCATTACAGAAGTAGAGATGGATCGCGTTTTTCAACAAATGAAAAGCGCTGGACTTAGCGGTAAACTAACAGATTTCGAGTTATTAACGGTTGCTGCATTCTTACACTTTGTTAATTGTGATGTCGATGTGGCTTTAATTGAAGCGGGAATGGGGGGCTTATTGGATAGCACCAATGTAGTGATGCCAATTGTCTCCATTATTCCAAGTATAGCGCTAGAGCATACGAAATTTTTAGGCTCCACAATTGAAAGTATTGCTGAGCATAAAGCAGGGATTATTAAACAAAATCGTCCAGTTGTTATAGGTGAGGTACCTTTAAAAGCGAGGGCAATAATTAATAATGTTGCACATGCAAAGCAAGCACCAATTCTTGAGCTTAAAAAACAATTTACGCTAGAGCAATCGAATCATTTTGAGTGCTATAAAAATAATGAAAAAAACATCTGTATCTCCAATCTTACACGTAATATGAAAGGACCACATCAAGGAAATAATATGGCATTAGCCATCACTGCTTTTATCGAAGTGGCTACAGCACTAGACGTTGCTATTAACGAAGAAAGTATACGCCATGGAATAAAAGTGGCAAGTATTTTAGGACGATTTGAAGAAGTAATGCCTTATATTATTTTTGACGGTGCACATAATCCTGCTAGTGCAGAGAAATTGGTAGAAACTGTTCGTCTTGAATTTCCTAATGAGTCGGTTACTTTCGTTATAGGCATATTGGGTGATAAAGATGTAAAAGAAGTTTTGCAATACTTTGAGCAAATAAGTGATAGCTTTTATTTTGTTGATTTTGATAATTCACGTGCAATGTCAGCAAAAAATATGGTAGAACTAAGTAATGCACCGCACAAAGCGGTTTTAAGTGATTATATTCAATTTATTCAGCAGCAATCAGAAAATAAATGTAGAACAATTGTATCAGGCTCTTTATATTTGTTAACAGAAGTGCGTAGTAGGTTGCTACAACAAAACAATTAGGTACGTTAAGCCATTTTCACCTCATTGCGTCAAATTATGTTTATCTAATTGCTAGTAAGACAAGTAATTCGTCATCGTTCTACTGAAAACAACGTAACATTACTTTTGATAAATAACAGTTTTTCTGAATTTAACAGAGGTTTGAAACAAGCTATATGTACTGCTTTCTATAATATCTAGCCCAATGGATCAAGAGAACACAAAACATAGGCTAGATAGGGTGACGTGACGAGCTTTGAAAGTTATGGACGATATTTGGTAATTAATAGCGATAAATTTTTTAGGCGAGACGACAGCAGTCTCGTCTTTTTTTAACCTTATTTTGATAGGTTGAAATAAGAGGTGATGAACGTATGAAAATTGTTAGTCAGGTAATAAGAAAACAAATAGTGCGCGCAATGCTAATTGGTGGCATCGTCGGGCTTTTTGGTGTAGCCATTTTTTTAGGCGTTCTCCAGGCGAGTACCCAATTTTCTTTAAAAAAGGACAGCGAGGTAGCGAAAAACGAAACTGAAACACAAGCAGAGACAGATTCAGAAACAATACCGACAGCAGGAGGTACTGGGACCTCAACTATGTTTTATGCGAGTCAAGCTGGTGTATTTTCAAATTATGAAAGTGCAAGTGCATTTATAGCAGAACATCCTACACTGCAAGAAAGTGCAGTAGTAGAAGTAGAGGGTAAATTTTATGTTTGGACAAGTATGGTGACAGCGGAAAATGACTTAGTTTTTTTAAAGGATCCCCCAACATTTAAAAAAGCATTTAGTGTTAGTGGCGATAGTTGTAAAGAGGCGACAATTGCAGAAGTAACAAATGTATTAGCTGATAAAAATACTAAAAAATTAAATTTTAGTGAGGCGGCAAATGATTCTACGCTACCTTCCGATTGGCAAAGCATTGGCAAGGCTGCATCCTCTATTTCCAGTGATATAAGCATTGTACGCCTTCAAATTTTCGCGCATTACAAATCAAAAAATGCTTGTCTTCAAACGAAATTTTAAGTAGATAATTTAGCTAAAAGTGCATTATCTTGATTTTTAGAAAATTTTCAAATACCACATTCTCCGTTATGATAGAGAGAAGGAGGAATGGTGAAATAATGTTTGAAACGACTCATAAATTAGTGCTTGCTTCCGCCTCACCACGACGAAAAGAATTGCTTGCTATGCTTGACCTTCCGTTTGAAATTGTGACAAGTAATGTAGAGGAGACAAGCGTAACAGCAACAACAATGCAAGATTACGTAAAAGGTGTGGCACTTCTAAAAACGCGGGATGTAGCACAAAAAGAACCAAATGCAACGATTATTGGAGCAGATACGATTGTCGTCTTTGACAATGAACTACTGCATAAGCCAAAAAACCGTAAGGAAGCAATTTCTCACCTATCACGTTTATCAGGCAAGCGTCATGCGGTCATGACTGCTGTTGCCATCATTGAACCAAATGGATTGGAAACGACATTTGTGGAAGAAACAGCTGTGGTATTCCATACTTTATCGCAGGAGCTTATAGAAGCGTATGTAGCATCTGAAGACCCTTATGATAAAGCAGGCGGTTATGGTATACAAACAGCTGGAACCCTTTTAGTTAAGCGAATTGAAGGAGATTATAACAATGTTGTGGGCTTACCACTTGCATCGTTGTTTGCGCAATTGGTAGCACGACAAATTATCCAATTTGCGAAGGAGTGAAGCTATTGCCAATAGATGTTTTACCAGAAATGATGATTCGCGACGTCAATATAGCAGATCGACCACGTGAAAGACTTTTAAGGCAAGGGGCAAAGAGCTTATCCAATCAGGAGCTGCTGGCCATTTTACTGAGGACAGGCACGAAGGAAGAATCAGTACTTGTACTTGCCAATCGTGTTTTAAGTACATTTGAACGTTTACATCATTTAAAACATGCGACAATTGAAGAAATGGTTGCCATAAAAGGTATTGGAGAGGTAAAGGCAATCCAAATTTTAGCTGCAATCGAGCTTGGTAGGCGCTTGTCTCAAAAGCAAAATGATGACAAATATACGGTTCGTTCTCCACAAGATGCCGCTGCATACTTAATGCCTGATATGACCTCACTTAGTCAGGAACATTTTGTTGTACTTTTTCTTGATGTAAAAAATCAAATCATTCATAAAAAAACGATTTTTATCGGGGGCTTGAATGCGTCGATTGTGCATCCGAGAGAAATTTTTCGTGAGGCTGTAAAGCGATCCGCTGCCTCTATCATTTGTGCTCATAATCATCCAAGTGGTGTGCCGACACCGAGTCCAGAAGATATAGAGGTAACGAAAAGAATTCAGGAAGCTGGTTTTATCATTGGTATTGAATTACTTGATCACGTCATCATCGGTGACCATCAATTTATTAGCTTAAAAGAAAAAGGTTATTTTTAGCACTATACGATTAGAGGTTATCTAAATAAGTCTTGCATAGGACGCACGACCTTTACGGGACAAGCAAGGGCTGTTAGAAGTCGTACAATTAACTTAGCTCCTTGTCTGCCAAATGCGCGTAATAGTAAGGAGCATGATGCTCACGCATGGAATACGCAGTAGTGGAGCTTGTTAGTTTTACTACAGAACAGCTTTTGTAAATTAAATAGCTTTGTCGACAAGCTGAGCACTGCAAATATTTTGCAGTGCTCTTTAAATTGAAACTTCTGTTAATATTACTAAGGGACTCCCTAGCGCATTTTTCAGGAGAAAAAATTTTTCTAGTATATTTTAGCTTCAGTATAGTTTGAGCGATTTTAAGCACTTTAATAAAAAAATGAACCTTTTTGATTGAATGACGTTATTGTATTCGTAGAAATATCTATAGCATTCACAAAAATTGGTAGCCTATAATGCGTTGTTTTACATGAAAAAAAATAATATGCTAATCTATACGTACTATTTTTAGTTTAAGAGGGAATTAAAATAGTAAGTTTTCTGCAAGATGAGGTATGTGGCACTACAAATTCTTGCATTTATCCGTTATAATGAACGGTATGATTTTATGTCAACGATAGTATGGCTTAAATAGAAAGGGAGTACACAATTTGTTTGGATTAGGTAGTAAAGATGTCGGGATTGACCTTGGCACAGCGAATACATTAGTTTTTATTAAAGGGAAGGGGATCGTTTTACGCGAGCCTTCTGTAGTAGCGAAAAACACAAAAACAGGAGACATCGTTGCAGTTGGTAATGATGCGAAAAATATGATTGGCCGTACACCTGGGTCAATCGTGGCGATTCGTCCGATGAAAGATGGCGTTATTGCTGATTATGATATTACAACAGCGATGATTGAATATTATTTAAAAGAAGCTTGTAAGAATTCTGGCGGTAATTGGAAAAAACCGAATGTAATGATTTGTGTGCCATACGGTATTACTTCGGTTGAACAACGTGCAGTTATCGATGCATCTCGTCAAGCAGGCGCAAAAGAAGCATTTACAATCGAAGAGCCATTTGCAGCAGCTATTGGAGCGAACCTACCAGTTTGGGATCCAACAGGGTCGATGGTTGTTGATATCGGTGGTGGTACTACGGAAGTAGCAGTTATTTCTTTAGGTGGTATCGTTACAAGTGAGTCTGTACGTATCGGTGGGGATGCGATGGATCAATCGATCATTTCATATATCCGTAAATCGTATAACTTAACAATTGGTGAACGTACAGCGGAAGCAGTGAAAATGGAAATTGGTACAGCGTTTGCTGAAGGACCTGATGAGAAAATGGAAATTAGAGGTCGTGACCTGTTAACTGGTTTACCAAAAACGATTGAAATTTCGTCTCAGGAAATTTCAGAATCATTGCGTGAAGCGGTATCATCAATTATTGACGGTGTACGAAAAACGTTGGAACAAACACCTCCAGAATTATCTGCTGACGTGATGGAGCGAGGTATTGTTTTAACTGGTGGTGGCGCGTTATTAACGAATTTAGACAAAGTTATTAGCCGTGAAACAAATATGCCTGTATTTATTGCTGAGGATCCATTAGACTGTGTAGCTATTGGGACAGGTAAAGCTTTAGATCATATTGATTTAATTCGTCAACAACAAGTAAAAGGGTAAGGAGGTTTAGGCAATGCCACATTTTTTTTTCAATAAGAAAGTAATACTGCTACTTGTGGGCATGGTTTTTCTTGTGGCATTGATTAGCTTCTCATTACGAGATCGGACGAACGCAACTTTACCAGAGCAAATTATTAAAGATACTGTCGGCGTCGCACAATCTATTGTTGCGAAGCCGGCGAATTACATAACTGGTATTTTTAATAATATTGACTCCCTCTTAAACACGTACGAAGAAAATAAACGTTTAAAAGCACGCTTAGAAGATTTTGCAGCTGTACAAGCCGAAGCATTGGTATTAAAATCTGAAAATGAAAAACTACTAGAACTTACAAAGTCAGAAAGTTTAAAGGCGTTTAATCCTATTCAAGCAACGGTTATTGCTAGAAATCCTGACCAATGGGAAGAAAAAATTATTTTAAATAAAGGTTCATCTCATGGTGTAGAAAAAAATATGGCAGTTATGACAGCGAAAGGGCTAGTCGGTAAAATTACGTTAGTGACCCCTTTCACCTCTGAGGTTGAGCTTTTATATACAAATAATCCTAACTATCGTGTTTCAGCGATGGTTTTAGGAGAAAAAGAGGCATACGGTTTAATCGAGGGCTTTGATAAAGAACGAAATGAACTCATTATGAAGCGAATCGATTCTAGCTTAAATGTAAAAGTAGGCGAAAAAGTAGTTTCTTCAGGTCTTGGTGGTATTTTCCCTAAAGGAGTACCAATCGGAGAAATTACGGAAGTTAGCACAGATGATTTTGGCTTAACGAAAATGGCTTATGTAAAACCATCTGCTGATTTTTCTATTTTAGAAAATGTTGTAATCGCAAAACGATCAGTAACCGTTATTGATGGTTCTGACGGTAATGCAACAAATGAAGATTTAACAAATCCACAAAAGGTTACTGAAGAGGGGGAAAAGTAATGGTTCGATTTCTTATTCCCTCTGTTGCAGTATTGCTATTTTTACTAGAACCAGTGTTTGCTATGCTCTCACCAATTGAAGTGGGAGGGCATATCTATTATCTAGTACCTCGATTTTTAATTTTATACTTAATATTTATATCCATCTATTACAGCCGTCAACGAGCGGTAATGTATGGACTTTTTTTTGGTGTCTTGTATGATGTGTTTTACATTGATATTATTGGATTATATTCGGTACTATATCCGCTTATTTGTTTTTTAGCAGGGTCTATCGTAAAAATAATTCATCAGCACTTAGTTGTGACAACGACTATTTCAGTTGTTTTAGTAGCAATTTTAGAATTCGTACTTTATCAATTCTTCTACCTAATCGCTTTTACAACGATACCGTTAACGGATTTCTTACAATCACGACTACTACCAACAATCATTGCTAATACGTTATTTTTAATGATTCTTGGTTGGGCCTTCAAGTATCTAATTAATGCGCGTGTCTTACAGAGAGCACGTGAAGTTTCTTAATATCAAGAGCAACGTGAGGTGAGGCATTCATGAAAAAACAATTAGTTAATATGAAGGGAACAAAGGATGGTTTTGTTCTTCGTTTAGACGATCAATGTTCGTATGCCGATTTAGTAGATGAGCTAAAACGAAAAGTTTCAGAAGGCGGTATCGATGGTAAAGTAGATGTACAATTACATTTAGGCTATCGATACTGTTCTGATGAACAAGTAAAAGAGCTAGTGAAAATTGTTCAAGAATCAGAACAGTTAATTGTAGCAAAGGTGCAAAGTGATGTACTGACTGTCCATGAAAGCAACCAGAAAATGATAGAAAGCCAACAAGATACATATGTAGGAGTGGTCAGATCGGGACAAATTCTACGTGCCTCTGGGGATATAGTAATTGTGGGGAATGTGAATCCGAATGGACGTGTAGAAGCTGGTGGTAATGTTTACGTCCTTGGCAAACTAAAGGGAATTGTACATGCAGGTGTACATGGGAATAAGGAAGCAATTATTGCTGCCTCTCGTTTAGAAGCCACGCATATTATGATTGCGGATCAGGTTGAGGCGATGTCAGATGAACATGTGAAAGCTATCAATCAAGCAGACATGGCTTGTGCATTTATTGGCTATGATGGGCGTATTGCGTACGATCAAATTCATGCGTTAAAAAATATTCGACCATTATTGAATGTGTCTAAGGGAGGAAGCTAGTGTGGGAGAAGCGATCGTCATAACTTCAGGTAAGGGTGGTGTCGGTAAAACGACAACAACGGCTAACCTCGGGACTGCATTGGCTCTACAAGGGAAAAAAGTATGTTTAGTAGATACAGATATTGGCTTAAGAAATTTAGATGTTATTCTAGGTCTCGAAAACCGTATTATTTATGATTTAGTTGATGTTGTTGAAGGACGATGCAAGATCCATCAAGCATTAATTAAAGATAAACGTGTAGATGATAAACTATTTTTATTACCTGCTGCTCAAACGACAGATAAAAATGCTGTCACACCTGAGCAAATGGAGAGCTTAGTAGAGGAATTAAAGAGAGACTATGATTATGTTTTAATTGATTGTCCCGCTGGCATTGAGCAAGGCTATCGCAATGCAGTAGCAGGTGCAGACCATGCAATCGTTGTAACGACACCAGAAATTTCAGCTGTACGGGATGCAGATCGAATTATTGGACTGCTTGAACAAGAAGAAATAACTGCTCCTAAACTAATTATTAATCGTATTCGTCAGCATATGATGAAAAACGGAGATACACTGGATGTCAATGAAATTACAACACATTTGTCAATTGATCTTTTAGGCATTATTGTCGATAGCGAAGGTGTTATCTCGTCATCAAATAAAGGTGAGCCGGTCGTTATGGATCCGACTAATAAAGCATCTTTAGGTTACCGTAATATTGCCCGTCGCATATTAGGTGAATCTGTGCCATTGATGGCCATCGAGGACGAGCACCGAGGAATGTTTTCAAAACTTAAAGCATTATTTTCAAGATAATCAAAACCTTTTCGTGCATGTGCGCGGAAAGGTTTTTTTATTGAAAGCAAATTGTGTGAGAATTGTGTGAGTGACTGGCACATTTTTTACGTGCATGAATGGACATGCTGCCTCATATAGTGTGAAAAAAGAGGATGAGAGCTTGTTTAAAAAATGGAAATGGATTGTCATGATATTACTTGTGGCTGCAATTATGCTTATGATTCGATTAGAAGATCAAGGCGTAATGGAAACACCTGTGCGAAAGCTTGTAACGACATCAGCAGATTTAACATATTTAAGTGAGCTCGGAAAAAGTCTGCTAAAAAAAGAGGAAGAAACGATAATGGTTTCAAGTGATGTAGGGCAAACTGAACTATTAACGTTCACGAATGCGCAAGTTTTTAAAGAAGGGTTTTTATTACAATATGATGTGGGTCTTCCTGTGTATGCAGGGCAAAGTGGGCTCGTTGTTTTTACAGGCCATACAAAATATACCGGTAAAACGATGACTGTTAGCTATGAGGATGGCACAACGGTATCCTATGGGATGCTTGATAGTTTAGCGCAGTTACCATACACGACTATACAGGCCAATGACTTAATCGGTATGAAGCAGACTGGACAACTCTATATTTCAATTGAGAAAGACAAAACTCATTTTGATTTAGAACAAATAGTGCAGTGGCTTGAAACAACGGAGAACGATGAAAGTTAAATTGCATTTACTATGTATCCCTCTGATTCTGTTAATGATTTTCACTGGACAGATTGCCTATTATGCAATTATTTTAACTTCGTTGCTATGGCATGAAGCTGGTCATATATTGGCCGCGGTGCTTTGTGGCGTGAAGATAAAATCATGCGTTATCGCACCATATGGAGGGGAAATTGAATTTGAAAATCCAGCAGCTGTGCAGGCATCTTCACTACTTTGGATTGCACTAGGAGGTCCAATCGCCACTATACTGGGGATTGGTCTTGCTTTTTTCATGCCGGATTTAATTGCAATTCGACTAGTCAATGTACAGCTAGTGTTACTAGTAATTAATCTAATCCCAATTATTCCACTGGACGGTGGAAGGATACTCTTAGCATGTTTATTTTTATTTTATCCAAGTGTACGAGTATTTGAATATTATTATTCCCTCTCACTGATTTTTGCCACTATGCTATTCATTGTAACCTTAGTGAATTTGCCACAATCCATTTTTTTGACTGTCCTTTGCCTATTTATATGGTTGCAAGTACTAAAAGAATGGAATTATCGAAAGTATCGTTTAGCATTTGAGAAATATGTAATGAACAGGTTGACTTGATAGAATTCGTGTGGTAGTATTTTAATGTTATTGTTTGTAGCACCCGTGCTACTACAACCGCTCTGGGAAGGTTTAAGTATCTTTGGATCACCTTCATATACAGGCGAGTCTGAGTCTAAGAGGAGGTGCAGTAAAATGTACGCAATTATTGAAACTGGTGGTAAACAAATCAAAGTAGAAGCTGGTCAAGAAATCTATGTTGAGAAATTAGGCGTAGAAGCTGACGAGGTTGTAACTTTCGATAAAGTTCTATTCGTAGGTGGCGAAAACGTAAAAGTTGGAGCTCCATTCGTAGAAGGCGCTACAGTAACAGCTAAAGCTGTTAAAGAAGGCCGTCAAAAGAAAATCGTTGTTTTCAAATTGAAAGCTAAAAAGAACTACCGTCGTAAACAAGGTCACCGTCAACCTTATACAAAATTAGTTGTTGAATCAATCAATGCTTAATTGTGAGGTGTAACATTTGATAAAAGTTACGATACATCATGATGAAAACAGACATGTGTCTGCATTTGAATTTTCAGGACATGCTGAGTACGACGAATCTGGTAAAGATTTAGTGTGTGCAGGCGCATCTACCATTGCCATTGGTACGGTGAATGCGATTTATGCATTACTACAATTACAACCAGAAGTTGAACAAGCGGCTGAAGGTGGAGGCTTTCTTAAGGTATCTTTACCAACAGATTTAGAACCTGAAATCGATACAAAACTACAATTAATTGTCCAAGTAATGACTGCTCAAGTGTATTCTATGGTGCAAAATTACGGACAATATATCCAAATCAACTACAACCAAGTAGGAGGTGGAACAGAATGAAATTGTTATTAGCATTAGACCTTCAACTTTTTGCATCGAAAAAAGGGGTAGGTTCTACAAAAAACGGACGTGACTCTGAGTCTAAACGTCTTGGCGCTAAACGTGCTGATGGCCAATTTGTAACTGGTGGTTCTATTCTTTACCGTCAACGCGGTACAAAAATTTACCCAGGTACAAACGTAGGTCGTGGTGGTGATGATACGCTATTTGCTAAAGTTGATGGCGTTGTTAAATTCGAACGCTTAGGTCGCGATCGCAAACAAGTATCTGTATACCCAGCTACACAAGAAGCTTAATTTTAATAAAGTAGACATAAAGCGGAGGACTGCATTTATTGCAGTCCTTTTTTTGGCTAAATTTCAATGAAGAATTAAGGGAAAAATACATCAAAACTTGTTATACTAGTTAAGATAACTTTATTGGAGTGAATGGGATGAACAATCAATCACTAACCATTAGTGAGGTATTACGTTTTGCAAATCATGATTATGTGAATCAACTTCAACTTATTCGCATGAATTTAGATTTAGGTAGAATTGATGAATCAAAAGAACTTATTCAACATTATTCGGAACAGCTACGAGTATTGTCTATCATGAATCGTCTACAATTACCACAAACAATGGAGTGGCTACAAACAGCAGGATGGCGTTATCCATCTTTACCGCTGGAGCTTAATGTTGAGATCAAAAAACCAGTCACTAATAATATTGACAAGGATGTTGTAGAGTATTTAAACAAAACAGTTATGCATGTTTATGATACATTAGATCCATTTACGGAACAGAGCTTAGTGCTTGATGTACGTGTTGACGATCATACATTTGTTTTGGCGTTTACGCTAAATGGACTGTGGAGTGCAGACGCATTCACCGAAAGAGGTTTGAAACAATTCGACATTCAAACAATTGTGCAGACAAATACGTGCTGGCAATATGTGTTGAGTGCAAATAGGGAGTGAAATAAATGTTTGTCGATCACGTAAAGATATATGTAAAAGGTGGCGATGGCGGCGATGGCATGGTAGCCTTTCGTCGTGAAAAATTTGTACCAAATGGTGGTCCAGCTGGTGGTGATGGCGGTCACGGAGGTAACGTTGTCTTTGAAGTAGAAGAAGGCTTGCGTACATTAATGGATTTCCGTTATAAACGCCACTTCAAAGCGGATCGTGGTGAACACGGGATGAGTAAAGGGATGCACGGAAAACGCGCTGAAGATTTAATTGTCAAAGTGCCACCAGGTACAGTTGTGATGAATGAGGAAACAGGAGTTGTCATCGCAGATTTAGTTGAGCATGGCCAACAAGCGATTATCGCTAAATCTGGTCGAGGTGGACGTGGGAATTCCCGCTTTGCAACCCCGGCCAATCCTGCGCCAGAGCTTTCTGAAAAAGGTGAGCCAGGACAAGAATTAACTGTTATATTAGAGTTAAAAGTATTAGCAGATGTTGGTTTAGTTGGTTTCCCAAGTGTAGGAAAATCAACACTATTATCTGTTGTTTCTGCAGCAAAACCAAAGATTGGCGCTTATCATTTTACGACAATCGTGCCGAATCTAGGAATGATTGAAACAGAGGATCACCGAAGCTTTGCGATGGCAGATTTACCAGGGCTTATTGAAGGTGCGCATGAAGGGGTAGGTTTAGGTCATCAATTTTTACGTCATATCGAGCGTACACGTGTAATTGTGCATGTTATCGATATGTCAGGAATGGAAGGCCGCGACCCGTACGATGATTATTTAACTATTAATGATGAGTTAAAGCAATATAATCTTCGTTTAACAGAGCGTCCTCAAATTATTGTAGCGAATAAAATGGATATGCCAGAAGCAGAAGAGAACTTAGTGGAATTCCGCAAAAAGTTGGACGAAGATGTACAAATCTTCCCAATCTCAGCAATTTCACGCCAAGGCTTAAAAGAATTATTATTTGCTATAGCAGATTTGCTTGAAGTAACGCCTGAGTTCCCTCTATTTGAAGATGTAGAGGAACAATCAGATGCTACAGTTATGTACAAGCATGAATCACAAGGTGAAGGTTTCGAAATTACACGTGATGATGACGGTACATTTATCATTAGTGGCTACTCGATTGAACGTCTATTTAAAATGACAGACTTTAGTCGTGAAGACGGTATTCGCCGTTTCGCACGCCAATTGCGTGGGATGGGCGTGGACGAGGCATTGCGTGAGCGTGGTGCACAAAATGGTGATACAGTTCGTCTGCAAGAGTTTGAGTTCGAATTTGTAGATTAAGACAGGAGTTTTAGGGGGAAGCGTATGAAGAATGTTGCGAATCAGCGATATTATTTAGTTCGTGAAGATGTATTGACGGATGCTATGCAAAAAACATTGGAGGCGAAGCAATTACTTTCAAGTGGTTCAGTATCCTCCATCTGGGATGCGGTAAAGCAAGTGGATTTATCGCGCAGTGCGTTTTACAAATATCGTGATGCTGTATTTCCTTTTCACTCTATTGTACAGGAGCGCATTTTAACAGTCTTTTTACAGCTTCAGGATCGAAAAGGAACATTGGCAAAGCTATTAGAAACTGTGACTAATTCACATTGTAATGTACTGACAATTCATCAAACAATTCCAATTCAAGGGCGTGCTAATGTGACGTTGTCATTAGATGTAACGAGCATGACTTCAGAACTTGATGACTTAATACACCAGCTAAAACGATTAGATTTTGTTGAATCTGCTGAGGTAATTAGTTCTGGTGCATTGTAAGGGGCTATTTGAAAAAGCCCCTTGCCTTTTATTAGTTAATGCTGGTAGCTGTTGATACAAAATTTCGCTCCCTTTCCGCATGCGATGAGCAAGCCTCTCTGAAGCTAAAAATAGCCTCTGTGAGGTTGCGCTTAAGTCGCTATCCTGCAGAAATACTGCGAAATTTTTTTAAAATACCCAAACATAGTGTGTAAAAACTGCATTTGATATAAGCAATTTTATTTATACGGCTAGCAAAAGCAGTACATATTTTCACATTTACTCTTTTTAGGGGAGGCTGTGTTACATAGCCTTTTCTTTTTATAAAGAGTTTTCCAAACATTAAAAATGTTTAAGATACTATGAATTGTAGAAGGAGGTCATTTTGATGACAGAGCGACAGTGGGAGAAACGAATTGCATATTTAGGACCGGAAGCATCATTTACATATTTAGCAACAAAATCAATCTTCCCAACTGATAGCCTTGTACCATGTACAACGATACCTGAATGCATTGAGGCAGTAGCAGAGGGCAAAGTTGATTTAGCGGTTGTACCATTAGAAAATGCATTAGAGGGCTCAGTACCATTGACGCTCGATTATTTATTCCATGAGGCAACGCTTTATGTGACAGGTGAGCTACAATTAAAAATTCAACAACATTTAATGGTCAATAAGGCGCAAAAGGACAATTGGGAATCTATCAAAGGAGTATATTCACATCCGCATGCTTTAGCACAATGTCATAAATATTTATTTTATCGCTTCAGTGATGTGCCTTTACATCAAACAACATCAACAGCGGCCGCAGCTAAATTTGTTTCTGAAAATCCAGATGAATGTATTGCAGCAGTAGGTAATGCAGCCGCTGCAGCGAAGTACGGACTAGATATCGTGCAAGACAATATACATGATTTTCATTTTAATCATACTCGTTTCTTTGTATTATCCAAGCAAAATAAACGTCTACCTCAGGAATTATCAGAAGGACAAGCGAAAACAACCTTCATGATTACGTTACCGACAGATCGTTCAGGTGCTTTACACCAAGTTCTTTCTGTCTTTGCGTGGCGACAATTAAATTTAAGTAAAATTGAATCACGACCATTAAAAACAGGTCTTGGGGATTATTTCTTTATGATTGATGTTTTAGCAGATGAAAAACAACCAATGATGCGGGGGGCTATGGAGGAGCTAGCGGCACTTGGCTGCAAGGTGAAATCTCTTGGTACATACTTTACGTATTTAACATCTGACGAGGACTAACAGGTTTAGGGGTGTCAAAAATGGGTGGTATAATATTGTTTGATGGAATTTGTAATTTCTGTAATAGCAGTGTGCAATTTATTATCAAACGCGATCAAGCTGCGTTTTTCAAGTTTGCTTCGATTCAAAGTGAGGTTGGGCAAGCGCTTCTTGCGCAATACAAAGTACCAGCAAATATTGATAGTGTGATTTACATTGAACAAGATAATATTTATTTTGAATCAACAGCAGCGCTTAAAATTAGTCGACGTTTAGATGGCTTATGGCCTGCTTGCTACGTGCTAATTGTTATACCACAATGTATACGAAATACAGCATATAAACTTTTTGCAAAAAAACGTTATCGTCTTTTCGGTAAAAAGCAAACTTGTCTATTACCAACACCCTCACAACGACAACGTTTTCTTTAAAGTGTCAGGCACATAAACAATTTTGAAAATTTTATTACTAACCAAGTAAAAATCCACGAAGATTTCTGCGGCTTACATCGTGCCCGCGGAAAGCGAAGTGGATTTTTTACGTTTCTTATAGAAAGCCTGGTATTATGCACAAGAAAATCTATGAGCTGGCTCTCGGCTCTAATTTCCGTCCGTCGCCATACATTATTGATCTGAAACGAGATAGCCCTTTTTTTGCAACGATTGCTCAATTAAGTCTAAAACTTCAACGGAAGGTGCTGATATAACATGAAGATGAGTGCCGCCTGTAAGTGCAGATAAGTAGCTTGCTTGTGTGTCGTTTACACGTTGTACAAATTTTTCAACTTCATGACGATTGGAGACCATGAACGAAGCGGTAAGCTCTCCGTAAATGGGATGCTCGACAATTACATTTTTAACCGTTCCACCACAGTCCACAATTGTTAACAATTCGTCTTTAGCGTCTTCGGGTTTGTGGAAACATGGGATTGTCCGTTCAACAGTTTGACTGAGTTGCTCTTGGTGCATATAAATATAACCTTGGCTTGTTGCAATGATAGGTTCATTTCTAGCCTTTAATAATGTCATATCGTTAACAATGACCTGTCTAGAAACGTTTGCAAATTTAGCGAAGTCTGTCCCAGTTATAGGTGTGTTGCTTTTTTTTAGCAGTTCTAAAAGTTGCAGTCGGCGTTCCTCGCCTAACATTTTTTTCATAAAAGATCACCTCTGCCATGTAATAAAGGAAGTGTTATTCCTTAAGCATTAGTGTACCATGAAGCATTTCCACCATGCGTAATTTTTTGTATCCAAATGAAACATTGAACATATGATACGTAGAGAGGAAGGGAGGAAAAAATTGCGTATTCATATTGTTCAAAAGGGAGATACGTTGTGGAAGATTGCGAAAGAGTACGGTATTTCGTTTGAGGATTTAAAGCGACTCAATGCTCATCTTGCCAACCCTGATTATATTGTTCCGGGCATGGAAATTATTTTGCCTGAAAAAATAAACATGGAGCCACATAAAGGATCGCATAAGGAAACACATAAAGAAACACATAAAGAAACACAAATGCATAAAGAGATGCCAACTCAAACAAAGCCTAAGGAAAGTGTTAAAAAAGAGGTGCAAAGACCGATGCCGGTACCACCACCTATTGTTATTCAACCACCAGCACCGATGCCTATGCCAGAACCACAGATGATTCCAATACCGTTTCCAATGCCAATGCCAATGCCGATGCCACAACAACAGCAACCGATGTGGGTGCCTCAGCCAGTAGAACTTAGCTGGAATCAACAATTAGTAATGCCGCAAGTGCAACAACCAGCACCACCACCGCCACCAGTAGCACAGCCAGCACCGCCGCCACCACCACCGCCACCACCAGCACCAGCACCGCCGCCGGTTCATATGGTACCACATATGCCAATGGTACCTCATTGCTCTAGCTGCCATCAGCCAATGCATCATCAAATGTGGTGGCATATGCCAATGCATCCACAAGTAGAGGCATATACAATGCCACAGCAACAAATGCAATATGCTATGCCACAACAACCAATGCCAACATATGTAGAAGGTGCGAATTTCTTAGAATCGAGCTCATCACCATTCTTTAATGAGCCACAAATGCAGCCTCAATTTGAGCAGATGCCAATGATGCCGATGATGCCGATGAATCAACCTTGCGGATGTGGTTCACAGCATGGAATGGGTCAATCTTGCGGATGTGGTTCACAACATGGAATGGGTCAATCCTGTGGATGTGGCTCTCAGCCGGTAATGATGCCTAATTGGCAATTTGATCATAACTGCCCACCACCATGCCCGCCACCATGTCCTTCACCTGGACCATGGGTTTCACCGAACTTTTTCCCAGGCGGGATGACGCCTTATCGATGGTAAAAAGGCATTCATTGTTGAGGAAGTAAAACCGAACATTTGGAAGTATAAATATCGATCAAATCATTATTTCGTGAAACGAGCAAAGCAGTTAGAAATAGCAGATAAGGTGAGGGCAATTCATCGTCAACTTGGACGAATAGAGCCCTCCCTCGTCCTGCCTCTAGTAAAAAGTGATGATGAGCAACTTATTGTTCAAATGTGGCAAGAGGGAAGCCACAGTGCGAATTTTGCACATAAAAAAGATAGAGAACAATCTTTAAAGTTATTAAACACACTGCATGATACAAATCAAAAAATTGCGTGGCAACGAGTGCCAGGTTTGTATACCTTCTCACAGCTATTAAAATGGCAGATGCGTCATATGCGTTTTAAAAGCAGACGAAATGAATTTAGAGCATTTTTAACGAGAGAAGAAGTGGATCAAATCATTCATTTTAGTGAAAAGGCTTTGCAGTTAATGGAACAAGAAAATGTGCCAGAAAAAGAAATAACATTGCTACATGGTGATGTCGTTCATCATAATTTCTTATGGTGTTCAGATGGGGAATTGCGCTTAATCGATTTTGATCTTGCACATCTTGGTGAAGCCGATGATGAATATATACTATGGCTGCATCGTGTGTTACCTGCAGTAGATTATAATATTGATAGTATTTTGAACGAATTACCAGAGCTTCAACGGTTAGATAAGAGAAAGTTACATCGTTTAAAGTTTCCTAATGAGTTATTACGAGAGTGGTTATTTGCTGTAGATTTGCCACTAGAACAACAACTAGTATTTTTAGATTATTTAATACCGTTTACTAAGCGAGCCCTAACATACTGGCCAAAATTGTGGTACGATATTGATAGAGTGCTAAAGAAATGACCGTCTCCGAGGCGGTCATTTTTGCATGTGAACGGTACTATCGCCATTTATATAGTCGAGCATTCGTTCGCTATATGCTATAATCGAAGACGATGAATGTGAGGGATTTTACATGTATGATTATTTAAAAGGACAAGTAGTGCGTATTACGCCTGAGTATATCGTTCTGGAACAACAAGGGATTGGCTGGCAGTTGAATACGCCTAATCCATTTGCATTTCGTGCGTCAGCCGTAGAACAACAAATATACGTACATCTACATGTTCGAGAAGATGCACAAATGCTGTATGGCTTTCCAAATTTAGACCAACGAGAGCTGTTTCGAAAATTAATTTTAGTGTCGGGCATTGGACCTAAAGGTGCGCTTGCGATTTTAGCAACAGGCAACCCCCAACAAGTAATCAGTGCCATCGAACGTGAAGACGAAGCATTTTTAGTGAAATTCCCTGGTGTCGGTAAAAAAACAGCACGTCAAATGATTCTAGATTTGAAAGGCAAACTTGGTTCTTTACTTGACACAATTGAGTTACCTAGCTCTGAGGATGAGTTACCGTTATTTGGCGTCAATCCATATAAGCATGAACTAGAAGAAGCCATTTTAGCATTAATGGCACTTGGTTACTCGGAAAAAGAACTCGATAAAATCCGACCGCTTCTTGAAGATAATGACAAGCTGGAAACAACAGATGCCTATATGAAGCAAGCCTTACAGCTTCTACTAAAGTTAAAATAATGAAAGGGGGGCGGGTACATGTCAGAGCGCATGATAGCAAGTGAAGCAGGTAGTTATGATGAACAATTTGAATTATCTCTAAGGCCACAAAGATTAGCTCAATATATTGGGCAGCAGAAGGTTAAAGAGAACTTACAAATTTTCATTGAAGCGGCGAAGCTTCGGCAGGAAAGTTTAGATCATGTACTATTATATGGTCCTCCTGGATTGGGAAAGACGACATTAGCCGCGATTATTGCAAATGAAATGAATGTTAATGTTCGTATGACGAGTGGCCCTGCTATTGAACGTCCAGGAGATTTAGCCGCAATTTTAAGCTCACTGGAGCCGGGAGATGTATTATTTATAGATGAAATTCATCGCCTTCCCCGTGCGATTGAAGAGGTACTTTATCCAGCAATGGAGGATTTTTGTTTAGACATCGTTGTTGGAAAAGGCCCTGAAGCACGTTCTGTCCGTCTTGATTTGCCACCTTTTACACTCGTTGGGGCAACTACAAGAGCTGGAGCGTTGTCAGCGCCACTCCGAGATCGATTCGGTGTTCTACTACGTTTAGAATTTTATGATGATATATCACTAGCTGAAATAGTAGTTAGAAGCGCGCATTTATTTGATGTCGATATTGAGCACATAGCCGCAGGTGAAATGGCAAGGCGCTCTCGTGGTACGCCCCGTATCGCTAACCGCTTACTTAAACGAGTGCGAGATTATGCACAAGTGCTTGGAGATGGTATGATAACGGAGGACCTTGCCAAGCAAGCGCTAGAACTTTTACAAGTTGATCCTAGAGGGCTTGACCATATTGACCATAAACTTGTGACCAATATGATTGAGCGCTTCCGTGGTGGCCCAGTAGGCTTAGATACACTTGCTGCCTCCATAGGTGAAGAACGAGTGACGATAGAAGATGTGTACGAGCCTTATTTAATGCAAATAGGCTTTATTCAACGTACACCGCGTGGACGTGTTGCAACGCATCTTGCTTACGAACATTTTGGATATGATTATCCACAACAAACATAAAAGAAGGAAGTTTTTTCAATGCGTGTAGAAGATTTTGATTTTGAATTACCAGAGGAGCTCATTGCACAAACGCCACTTGTCGATCGTACGGCAAGCCGTTTAATGGTGGTGACACCGGGCTCAGAAAAAGTCGAGCATCATCATTTTGCCCATATATTAAATGAGCTACATGCCGGTGACTGTCTTGTATTAAATGATACAAGAGTATTACCAGCACGTTTAATGGGTGTGAAAGAGGAAACAGGCGCACATATCGAAGTATTGCTTTTAAAGCAAACAGCAGGCACTGATGAATGGGAAACGCTTGTAAAGCCAGCAAAACGTGTTAAAGTGGGTACCGTTGTGACATTTGGTGACGGTTTACTAACCGCTACTTGTACAGCTGAGTTAGACCATGGTGGCCGTATGTTTGAATTTAAATACGAAGGTATTTTTTATGAAATTTTGGAGCAACTTGGAGAAATGCCATTGCCTCCATATATTCGCGAAAAATTAGATGACAGTGAGCGTTATCAAACTGTATATGCGAAAGAACGCGGCTCGGCAGCAGCACCAACAGCAGGTCTTCATTTTACGCAAGAATTATTAGATCAAGTTCGCGCAAAAGGTGTGGAAATTGTTTTTATAACGTTGCATGTTGGCCTTGGAACATTCCGTCCAGTGAGTGTGGATTCAATAGAAAATCACGAAATGCATGCTGAATTTTATAGTGTAACAGAAGAAGCGGCTGCTACGATTAACCGAGTGAAAGCAAATGGTGGGAATGTGATAGCTGTTGGTACAACATCTACTCGTACGCTCGAAACAATCGGCTCTAAGTATGGAGAAGTACGTGCAGAGCAAGGTTGGACATCTATTTTCATTTATCCAGGCTATAAATTTACTGTAGTCGATGGTTTAATTACAAACTTCCATTTACCGAAATCGACATTAGTAATGCTCGTTAGTACACTTGCGACGAAGAATACGATTTTAAGTGCCTACAATCAGGCAGTAGAAGAAAAATATCGCTTCTTCAGCTTCGGGGACGCTATGTTTATTCGTTCGAGTTCAATTCGTAAATAATGTTTATCAACATTCTATTAAGACAGTTGAATGTTGATATTAATTTTTCAAATGAAAAATTAAAAAAATCGGAGTACTGTTTTTACTTTAGATAAGAGAGGATTTATTATTTTATGACACAACCAGCAATTCGTTATGAACTACTTCATACATGTAAGCAAACAGGAGCACGACTAGGCATCGTGCATACACCACATGGCTCTTTTGAAACACCAGCATTTATGCCTGTGGGGACTCAAGCGACCGTTAAAACGATGTCTCCTGAGGAATTAAAAGAAATGAATGCGGGCATTATTCTTTCAAATACGTACCACTTATGGCTTCGTCCAGGCAATGATATTGTGAAGGAAGCAGGTGGACTGCATAAATTTATGAACTGGGATCGCCCGATTTTAACGGATTCAGGTGGATTCCAAGTGTTTTCACTGAGCCAATTCCGTAAAATCGAAGAAGAAGGTGTCCATTTCCGTAATCATTTAAATGGTGATAAGCTATTTTTAAGTCCAGAAAAGGCGATGGAAATTCAAAATGATTTAGGGTCAGATATTATGATGGCATTTGATGAATGTCCACCTTACCCAGCGACATATGACTATATGCTGAAATCAGTAGACAGAACGACGCGTTGGGCAAAGCGATGCAAAGAAGCGCATGCTCGTCCAGAAGATCAAGGCTTATTCGGCATTATTCAAGGTGGGGAATTCGAGGAATTACGTCGTCGCTCTGCTGAAGCATTAGTAGAGCTTGATTTTCCTGGTTATGCAATAGGGGGCTTATCAGTAGGCGAACCTAAAGATGTGATGAATCGAGTGCTAGAGTTTACGACACCGTTAATGCCATCCAATAAGCCGCGTTATTTAATGGGTGTTGGTTCGCCAGATTCTCTTATTGACGGCGCTATTCGAGGGATCGATATGTTTGACTGTGTATTACCAACACGAATTGCACGTAATGGTACATTAATGACATCTGAAGGCCGTTTAGTCGTTAAAAATGCGAAATATGCACGTGATTTCGGTCCAATCGATCCAAACTGTGATTGCTACACATGTAAAAATTATTCTCGTGCGTATGTCCGTCATTTAATTCGTACGGAAGAGACATTCGGTATACGTTTAACTTCTTATCATAACTTACATTTTTTACTGAAGCTAATGGAGCAAGTGCGTGAGGCTATTCGTGAGGATCGTCTTGGTGATTTCCGTGAAGAATTTTTCGAGAAGTACGGTTTCAATGGACCGGATGCTAAAAACTTCTAAAAATGGAATGCATCTTAGCGAAAATTTACCTGTTATAGAAAAACTATTGATAATATAGAAAAATTTTGGGCTTGTCCATCGCTTTTTTAGGGTGAAATAGTCTATACTAAAAAAGTGAGATTTGGAAAGGGGGCTAACAATATGAATATGGAATCAATTTTAGGATTTGCGCCTATTATATTGATGTTCGTGGCGATGTGGTTCATTTTAATCCGTCCTGCTAAAAAGAGACAGCAAGAGACGCAAAATATGCAAGGTAGCTTACAGCGCGGTGATAAAGTTATTACAATCGGTGGCTTACATGGTGTTATCGACTCAATCGAGGACACTGCTATCACTTTAGTTATCGCTGATAATGTTCGCGTTAAATTTGACCGTCAAGCAATCGGACGTGTCGTAAATGACCAAGTATAATAATATAAGGCGTTGTCCCAAATAATTTTTGGACAACGCCTTTGCAATTTTAAAAGCTTTGTCGAAATGTGCGCATTTTTGACACAGCTTTTTTGTATAAAAAGCAACTAATACGGTCACCTTGATATTGTGGGGGTGTCTGTATGGAAGAATATTTAACAATTATTTTTAGAACGTGCTTTTTATATGTGTTTATACTCATTGTTTTTCGTTTAATGGGTAAACGTGAAGTAGGTGAACTTTCTGTCATCGATTTAGTCGTGTTCGTATTAATTGCGGAAGTTGCTGCTTTTGCACTTGATGATTACGAAAATCCTTTATTTAATGCCATATTACCAATTATTATTTTGCTCTTTATTCAAATATTGAGTGCGTATTTATCGTTAAAAAATAAAAAGATACGTGATTTAGTTGACGGTGAACCAGCACTGCTCGTGAAGGATGGAATTATCCAAGAAAGTGAAATGAGGAAGCAGCGCTATAATTTGGATGATCTATGTCAGCAACTACGAGAAAATGGCATCGCTTCTGTTACTGAAATTGCTTATGCTTACTTAGAGCCTTCTGGCAACCTCTCCGTTTATAAAAAGGATGAGAAGGCATTTATCTATCCCCTTATAATTGATGGTGATATTCAAGATAGACATTTAATGATTATTCATAAAGATGAAGAATGGTTAATGGCTGAGCTAGCTAAAAATAATATTCAGGATAGTAGTACAGTGTTCTTTTGTATATGGGAAGACAATCGACTTCATATTCAATTAAAGGAATTTTAAACCTTCTTGGCTAATTTACGAATATAAAGGAAATCTGTAAAGCGTAATTGATTGGTCATTAATAGCAGTGTAAATAGTAAAAATAATGTAACACAGCTACTTAATAGGAATGGTAATGGCATAATTTGCATGAAGAAATATTGCGCAATACAAACGCCAATAAAACAGCTATAAGGTACAACAAACATACGGAAGCCTGCGCGTAAATTTTTGCGTTGTCTAACTGTAGCGATATGCAAGAACGATGTTAGTAAAACACCGAAGCCAATTGCTACAACAGCACCTTTTTCTTGTATCCCAGGTTGAGAGGCTAGTACAAACATGACGAATAATTTGCCAAGACCACCGTATATTGAATTCATCATTGCAGCACGAGCTTCACCGACAGCTTGTAAAATCGAATGTAATGGACTTTGAATATAATAAAAATAAAAAATGGGTGCTAAAATTTTCACATAGCCTCTATTTTCTTCTAAGTGAAATAATTTCATTGCTAAGTCGTCGCCATGAACGAAAAAGTATGTGGCAGCGACGCAGCCTACCAATGAAGATAAGCGTAGAGAAACAGATATACGTTCCTGTAATAGAGCGTTATGCTGACGCGCAACTGCATCACTAACAGCAGGAATAAGGACAATTGAAAGTGCTGTGGATACAAAGGCTGGGAATAATAGCAGGGGCACTAAAACACCTGAAATAACTCCGTATAATATAGTCGCAGCAGATGCAGTCAATCCTGCCATTGTTAATGCCTTTAAAAAGATAATTGGTTCTAAAAACCAAGTGAAAGAGCCAAATAGTTTGCTTCCTGCTGAAGGTACGGCAACCCGCAACATAGGTGAAGCAGGATAGGACTCCACTTTGCTTTTTCTTGGCAATATTTTTTTCTTTGATACCGTATAATGTAGCCATAAATACAAGAAAGCAACTACTTCAGCTAACAGTGTAATACCCATTGCAGAAGCTGCAGTTATCGAAGCATTATTATAAGCAGCAACCAATGGTAACATGAAGGTAATAAACCCGATACGAACAACTTGTTCAAGCATTTGTGCCCATGCAGTTGGTGTAATTTTAGCAACGCCCTGTAAATAAGCGCGGAGTAATCCTGAACCAACCGAAACTGGCACAGCAAAGAGTGCAATCCAAAGTGTAAAGGTTGTTTGTTCATTATGTAACAGCGTAGTAGAGATATAAGGTATTGTCAGTGCAACGAGTGGCATAAATACAATCATACCAATAAATGACCAAAGGATTGCCGTACGCATCACGCCAAAAATGCTTTCGCGTTTATTTTTTGCTAGTAATTCAGCTACAATTTTTGCTACAGCGATAGGTAGTCCAAGTTGAATGAGTGAGATGAAGAAAATAAATGCAGGATAGGCGGTCATATAAATGCCGACTGCCTCTTCACCAGCGATACGCATAAACTGCATTCTATAAAAGAAGCCAAAGAGTTTAGATAAGAAAATCACAAACATTAAAAATAGTGTACCTCTTACAAAAGAACTCATGCCATCCGTCCCTTCTCAAGCCGCAAAAATTCATTTACACTATTTGTATGCAAACACTTCTTACGATACAACTTTGATTGGAGATGATTCAAAATGAGTATGCAACATGCACAACTATTTGAAAAAATTCGTCCGGCAATTGATAGTAAGATTGCAGAATTTAAGTATTATAATTATGATGCGATTACAGCAGAAGAATTATGGCGTTTTTGCGTAGAAAAAAAATGGCGGAAAAAAAATGTAGAGCAATTGCGCTTATATGAAATTATTGCTACTATTTTTGCAGTATCACCGTCCGATATTGTCTCATTCAACCAAGTAGAGTTTTTGCAAAGTGATGATTGGTTTGCAGAAATAAACACAGAGGAACTAAAATCATTGCTTGGTCCGTTGAAAACACAAGCAGAATATGTCGGTTCTGTAAAAGATTAATAAGAATACTACAGTGTTGAATTGACACCAAGCGCAACGTGTTTCATAATGAGTGTGTTGCGCTTTTTTACTTTGTACAAGCCATATTAAAAAAAAGGCTGTAAAAAGTTGTAAGGAATTTTGATTTCCCTACATAAATGTTCCGCTTACTATTCATAATGAAATGGGAGACGCATCTTCTATTAGTACGGGATTTGCGCGTTATTGAACGATTAAAATAAGTAAAGCAACCCTTTTGAAGCACGAGCTACAATTATTCTAAGGAAAAGGAGGAATACAGGTTTCAAAAGGTATTGCTAGTATACTTGTTTGCAGTGTAAGGGATGCCCTTGCACCAATTCGAGGAGGATTTATAGATGAAATTAAGAAGTCGAATTGTTGCATTCGTGCTACTTTTGGTGCTATTTGCAGCTTCCATGAGTACGACTGTAAATGGCGTCTTAAAGGACATTAAGCTTGGTCTTGATTTACAAGGCGGGTTTGAGGTACTTTATGAGGTCAGTGAATTAAAAGAAGGACAAGAAATCACACCAGAGGTTGTAACGGCAACGGCAACAGCTCTTAGTAACCGTGTCAATGCAATTGGGGTAAGTGAACCAAGCATACAGGTTGAAGACAAAAACCGTATTCGCGTGCAATTAGCGGGGGTTGAAGACCAAGAATCTGCTCGTAAAATGCTATCTACATCGGCGAATTTAACATTCCGTGATGTCGATGATAATTTACTTTTAGATGGTGATGATTTAAAGGCTGATGGTGCGTCAGCTTCCTTTGACCAACAAAACCGTCCAATTGTTTCGCTAACGTTAAAAGATGCGAAAAAATTTGCGGATATTACGAGTAAAATTGCTGCCAAACCACAAGGCCAAAATTTACTTGTTGTATGGCTAGACTTTGAAGAAGGTGTCGATTCTTATAAAGCGGAATCACAAAAAGCGAAACCTCGCTATTCTTCTGCAGCAACAGTTAGTCAAACGTTGAATACTACAGATGTAATGATTAGTGGTAGCTTTACAGTTGATGAAACAAAAAATTTAGCAGGTATTTTAAATGCAGGGGCACTTCCTGTGAAACTTGATGAGATTTACTCTACATCAGTTGGCGCACAATTCGGTGATCAAGCATTAAAAAGTACAGTATTTGCAGGTATTGTCGGCGTAATAGTTATATTCCTATTTATGCTATTCTACTACCGTTTACCTGGCTTTATTTCGATTATCACACTTGCTATATTCACATTCCTAGTGCTTGTTGTGTTCGATTGGATTAATGCCGTGTTAACATTGCCAGGTATTGCAGCTATCGTGCTCGGAATAGGGATGGCAGTAGATGCGAATATCCTAGCAGCAGAACGTATTCGAGAAGAGCTACGTGTAGGTTATTCGGTAAAACAAGCATTCCAGATTGGTTCTAAACAATCTTTATCGGCGATTATCGATGCGCAGCTCACAACATTATTAGCTGCAGGTGTATTATTCTACTTCGGTACAAGCTCTGTTAAAGGATTTGCAACAACATTAATCATTAGTATCTTATTGAGCTTCCTAACAGCTGTTTGGGGTTCTCGTGTGCTACTAGGATTACTTGTAAACAGCGGTTACTTTAATAATCCAGCATGGTTTGGTATACCAAAATCTAAACAACATAGCTTGGATGAAAAAATCGGTACATTAGATTTATCAACGAAATTTGATCGTTTTGACTTTGTACACAACCGTAAAAAATTCTATACACTCTCTTTAGCTATTTTAGTTGCAGGGATTGTTGTACTTGGAATTTTCCGCTTAAATCTTGGGATTGACTTCTCTAGTGGTACGCGAGCGCAAATTGAAGCGGATCAAACATTAACGAAAGAAGAAGTTTCAAAATATGTGGCTAGCATCGGTTTCCCATCTGATGATATTGTGCTTTCGGGTGAGAAAAATAAAATGGCGGTTATCCGTTATAATGAAGACTTATCACAAAGTGAAATTTTAAAATTCAAGAAGGTAGTAGGGGAGAAATATGGTCATGAGCCTGGGGTAAGTACTGTATCTCCAACTATCGGTAAAGAGCTCGTGAAAAATGCGATTAAAGCATTAGCACTTGCGGCACTTGGAATCATCATTTATGTAGCGATTCGATTTGAATGGCGCATGGGTATTGGCGCGATTGTATCGCTTCTGCATGACGTATTCCTTATCATTGCTGTCTTTAGTTTTATGCGCTTAGAGGTGGACATTACGTTTATTGCAGCCGTACTGACAATTGTTGGTTACTCCATTAACGATACAATTGTTACATTTGACCGCATGCGTGAAAACTTAGAGCAGTATGATACGATTAAAGATAGAGAAGTTTTAGCTAATATTGTCAATAAATCGTTACGTCAAACGATGGGACGTTCGGTAAATACAGTCTTAACTGTAATTATCGTAGTAGTGTCACTTCTTATTTTCGGTGCACCGTCGATTGAAACGTTCTCAATTGCGTTATTAATTGGTTTAATTACAGGTATGTATTCTTCAATCTGTATTGCAGCCCAAATCTGGTACTCACTAAAAGTGCGTGAGATGAAAAAATCAGATGGACAATTACGCAAAAAAGAGAAAAAAAAATGGGGAACAGACGAACCTACTGTTTAATAAAATATTTAAAAGAGCCGTTCTCAACTGATGTTGAGATGGCTCTTTTTTTGTATGGTTAGGATTAGTGTTTTACAAATAACTTAATTATTGAGAATTTTTGTTGAAAATTTTAGTGTTTCTAATAATAATCTTTTATTGTGTTAATGATAGATAGTTTCATGTCTTATTAGCCCTGTATATTGTGAATATTTGTAAAAATATACCTCTTCTTTATATCTTTTATATAGTAAGGGAAACTGTTCGTGTGGTTTTGTATATCTGATGTGCTTATAATATACACTGCCTCTTTCAGAAGAGACTGAAGAAAAAATGGCAGTTGCTATAGAAGCTAGAACACCTACTATTACATTTTTTGTAAGTATGGCTGCGAGGACACCTATTAGTGCAGCTTTAGTTAAGCCAGAAACATTAATTTGTCCATAATCTGTAAATTCATAAACCCATGTTGTACCAAATCCAGCACCTTGATCAACTGATAAAAGTGTTGGATTATTGTTTTGCAAGTGAATAGATTGATGGTTATTGATTGATGTATGCTCATTTTCAATTTCAGCAAATTTTTTTAAAGAATTTACTATTTCATCTGAAAGTTTTTCACCGTTTAAAAACATTTCATTTTTTTTAGTATCGTAGACAATGTTTTCAGTTGTGTTTCCGTCGTCTACAATCACCGTTTTTATGCCGTTGTCAGTATTTATTGTTACGATGAAACTTTCTTTTGTTGCAGAGTCAGTTAAAATAAATCTTTTATTATTTGATGATACTTCTGCATTAGCTGAGGGGAGATTGAGAGTAAATATTACTAGTAGTATTAACGCTGTAAGGTTTAGAAATTTTTTCATGATTATACTCCTTTCTTTAAAAGACTATAAATATGATATATAAATTATATATAGAAAAGGAAATAAATTAAACTAACAAGTGATTTTATAGGAGGGAAAATTAATGAAATTGCTGAAAATTGTATTGAGTTTGTTTATTGTGCTGGTTGGTTCTTTATTTTTAAATATTACAGTAAAAGATGAATTACTTAAAAATATTGTATTGAATTTTTTAGGAGTTATATTTTTGTTCGTTGGTTTATTTTATCTACTTAAAATAATGAAAGTCCCTAACAAATGTGAAAAGAAATAAGCAACTTTGTAATCTTTTAATCAGAATTGGTTGACAATTATTGTAGGGTGGCATAGAATAAGGCTAACTTTTCGTTCGGATAAGGTAGAAGGTCTCGGGAGCGAGATTAGCCTAGAACAGATGAGCAGAGCATAGACGAGAATAGCTGAGAAATTGTTGAATAAGAGTAGTAGCTTAAGTGTGCAATTTAGAGAGTCAGTGGCTGGTGAAAACTGATTTGTAGCTTATGTGAATGGACTTATGAGAGTTGCTATGTATAATAGCAAACGGATTCCCCACGTTATCGGGGGTGCTTCATCTTAAACAGTTAGCTACACAACTGTTTATTAGACATATGCCTATAAATCTTTCGCACAAAAAACACTGCGATAGATTTTATTTGCTATAGGTAATGATGCACATAAGTGAGAGCTTTATAGCTCTAATATGAGGTGGCAACGCGGTCATGATCGTCCTCTGTAATTAGGAAATTTCCTTTTTGCAGAGGGCTTTTTTTGTTTTGTTTTATGCTTTTGCTAAATCGAGAAACGTAAAATTAATGTTTAAAAGGAGTTTAGTCGATATGCAAACAACCAGTTCAAGAACAAAGGTGAAGAAAATAAATGGGGATTCGTTAACGCCAATATTAATTTTTAGACGCTTGCAAGGTACACATAAATTTTTGCTAGAAAGTTCAGCACAGCATGAAGGGGCAGGACGCTATTCGTTCATAGGTGCCAATCCTCGAAAAACATATAAAGGTATAGGCGATGAGATTACGGAATACTCCTATAAAACGGGAAAAACGTATACACATAAAGGCGACATTTTCGTATTGTTGAAACGCTTGATGCCTCGTATTTCGAATACGACTGAATTTCCATTTTCAGGTGGTGCAATAGGGTTTATTGGCAGTAGTGCTACAAATAACGTACCAAGAAATCAAGAAATTTTAGAGGGACCAGATATACATTTTCATGTTTATGAAACGATCGTTGTTTTTGACCATCTAACGGATGAAATTACATTGATCCATACAAACATCGATGCAGAAAATAAAGAGCCGAATTTAGAGGAATTGGCTCAGCAGTTATTAACAGGCAAAGAAGTTGAAGATACAACATGGAGCTATCAAGCGCTAAAGCCGTTATCAGAACAACAATTTGCAACATCTGTTACAAACATAACAGAGACGTTAAGCGAGGAGCATACACGTGTTATTCTTTCCAAACACTTTATGGCTACTATGCATGGAGATGCCTTTGCATTATATCGTCAATTACGAAAGAAAAATCCTGCCCCATATATGTATTACGTAACATTTGATGATCATATTGTGATGGGAACATCGCCTGAAAGTTTGGTTCAAGTAAAGGGGGAACGCGTTATTGCGACACCTACTGAGGGCTCTTTTCCACGCGGCACAACCAACTTAGAAGATAGAGAAAATGAACGTAAGCTGTACGAAAATACTGAAGTGAGGAAATCGCATGCAGTTCTTGTTACGGCTGTACAACAAGAGCTAGCAAATGTATGTTTTCGTGATTCCATTCAAGTGATCGATGCGATGAGAATTGAGCGTTCGAAGCAGAAGCTGCATATGACATCCTATGTAGAAGGGCAACTATTACCGATGCTACATGCAATAGATGTCTTAGCTGCGACAATACCGCCATTTTCATCTACAAGTATGTCAAATCAACAAACCGAAAGTAATATAGCAAACACAACTCAAACAGCAGGTGTTTTTGGTGGTGCTATAGGATTTATAGGATTTAATGGGCATTTAGATTTTGCATTAACAGGTAAGTCAATTGTTGTTGAAAATAACACAATGCATATGCAATCCACGATAACGGTAACAAAATATTCAAATGTGAAAAATGTACTGAAACAAGTAACAGCGGAAGAACAGTTATTTTTACAACATTTGAAAAATGAAGGTGAGATAAAATGATGGAAATGATAAAAAGAAAGGTTCAGCAGCGTCAGCATTTAATGTACGAGGAAATGATAGAAGCTGCAAAATGGATGTTCCAACAAACTACACCGAAAGAAGAAATAGCTAATTTTCTATTAAGCTTATCGGCAAAGGGCGAAACGGCTCATGAAGTGACGGCATTAGCAACGGTTATGCGTTCATTTGCACTGGAAGTACCAGCTAAAGCAGGTGTCTATATGGATAACTGTGGTACAGGTGGTGATGGATTAAATACATTTAATATTAGTACTGCATCGGCCTTTGTATTAGCGGGGGCAGGTGTCAAAATGGCTAAGCATGGTAATCGTAAAATTTCATCTGCATCAGGTAGTGCGGATGTGTTAGAGGCATTAGGTATTCATACAAATATTTCTATTCCGCAGACGGTAGAGCTTTTAGAAAAAGAAGGTATTGCTTTTTTATATGCTCCAAATGTACATCCCAAATTGAAGCGTATCGGAGAGGTACGCCGTGCCTTAGGAAAGCCAACTATATTTAATCTTGTCGGGCCACTGACAAATCCAGTGCCATTATCAACTCAATTTACTGGCATTAATCGCCCAAACTTTGTGATGGAATATGCTTCCGTTTTACAAATGCTCGGACGTCAGCGAGCGATAGTTGTTTCTGGTCCGATGGGTTTAGATGAAGCGTCACTTGCTGGTCAAAATACATTTGTCTTAGTAGATAAGGGAGATTTGATTCCGTTTGCCTTAACAGCAGAGGACGCAGGACTTCACTATGCACCTTTAGAAGCGATTCGAGGTGGCAATGCTAACGACAATGCAGCCATTATGCGCAAATTGCTGGCAGGTGAACAAAGTGCTTATTTTGATACGGTATTGCTAAATGCTGGAATTGGTTTATTTAGCCATGGGATTGCGCAAACCGTCAAAGAAGGTGTAGCCATTGCTAGGGATAGTATCTTCAGTGGACGTGCATTACAAAAATTAGAGGCAGTAGCCGCTTATAGTGAGAAAATTAAAGAGGTGGAGATTGGGCAATGAATATATTAACTAAAATTATAGAACAGAAAAAAATAGAGGTAGCCGACTTACTTACACAGCCAGATCCATTAGCCGATTTCAACGAAATAAAGCGCCACTCTCTTTTTGCAACGTTAAACACTGCTGACACTTTGCAAGTCATTGCGGAAATGAAACGTGCTTCTCCGTCGAAGGGACTTATTGCACAAGGAGCTGATCCTGTAAAACAGGCGAAAATTTATGCTGGAGCAGGTGCAGCAGCTATTTCAGTCTTAACGGACAAAGCATTTTTCCAAGGCTCGTTTGAAGATTTAGCAGCGGTTGCGAAGTCTGTTCAAACCCCGCTTTTATGTAAAGATTTTATGATTGACCGAGTGCAAATACGCTTTGCAAAGGCTGCTGGTGCATCGATTATTTTACTCATTGTTGCAGCACTTGACGATGCAACGTTACAAGAATTATTTAGCTTTGCAACAAGCTTGGGACTAGAAGTGTTAGTAGAAGTTCACGATGTTGAAGAGCTTGAACGGGCAGTAGCTCTAGGTGCAAAGTTAATTGGTGTCAACAATCGAGATTTACGCACATTTGAAGTAGATTTAGCACGTACGAAAGAAATTGCAGTGGCTTTTCCATTTGGGGAGCAACGGGTGCTGATTAGTGAAAGTGGTATTTGGAATAATGAGGATGCTAAAAAGGTTGCGGCTATGGGCGTAAGCGCTGTTCTTGTAGGAGAATCATTAATGCGCAGTGGCGATGCAGGGAGTGCACTTCGACAATTACAGGTAAATAAAGTGGGGGCATCAGTATGACGAAGGTGAAAATTTGCGGTTTGAAAGAAGTACAACATGTGAAAGCGGCGGTACAAGCAGGAGCGGATGCCATCGGTTTTGTCTTTGCACCAAGTAAACGCCAAGTGTCCATAGAACAGGCGCAACAATTGGCACAGCATGTACCTGAAGGAATTATGAAAATAGGAGTTTTTGTTAATCCAACGCCTGAGGAATTACAACTGGCAGTCTCGAGTGTGCCATTGGATTATGTGCAGTATCATGGCGAGGAAACGCCGGCCTTTATTGTTCAGCAAGGCTATCCTTCGATTAAGGCTCTTTCTGTCCATTGCGCTAAGGACGTGCAGGCGGCGACCAACTATGATGTTGATTATTATTTATTCGACGCTCCTGGCACGGATTATAAAGGCGGAAGTGGTCATACGTTTGATTGGACATTACTTGAGGCAGCCGGCATCCAACGTGACAAGCTAATACTAGCAGGTGGCTTAAAGTTAGAAAATATTCAAGAGGCGCTGTCACTTGTATCACCTTCTATGGTAGATGTTTCAAGCGGTGTTGAGACAGAGGGTAGCAAAGACTCGAAAAAAATAGAAGCATTTTTACAAGCAGTAAGAGGGGGAGAGCATAATGACAAATTCAATCGCAAATAGTGTACCGACGAAGCAAGGGCGCTACGGGAAATTTGGGGGCCAGTATGTTCCAGAAACATTAATGACGGCATTAATAGAATTAGAAGCATCTTTTGATGAGGCGATGGCAGATCCAACATTCACAAACGAGCTAGCTTATTATTTACAGGAATATGTAGGTCGTGAGACACCGCTGTACTATGCTGAAAATTTAACAAAAGAGCTTGGTGGAGCCAAAATCTATTTGAAGCGTGAAGATTTAAATCATACAGGCGCTCATAAGATTAATAATGCTATTGGTCAAGCGCTTCTTGCCAAGCGCATGGGTAAAAAGAAAATAGTGGCAGAGACGGGAGCAGGACAACATGGTGTAGCGACAGCGACTGCATGTGCATTGCTAAATTTGGAATGTGTTGTTTTTATGGGTGCTGAAGATATCAAGCGACAACAATTAAATGTTTTCCGTATGGAGCTACTTGGCACAAAGGTAGAGTCAGTTGAAACAGGTTCGAAAACGCTGAAAGATGCAGTGAATGCTGCTCTTCGATATTGGGTGACGAATGTCGAAGATACACATTATATTTTAGGCTCAGCACTAGGTCCTCATCCATTCCCGAAAATCGTGCGTGATTTCCAACGTATCATTGGTGTGGAGACAAGAGCACAAGTCCTTGCAAAAGAAGGACGTTTACCAGATGCCGTTGTCGCTTGTATAGGCGGTGGTAGTAATGCTATTGGCATGTTCCATCCATTTGTCGATGATGAATCGGTAACGTTATATGGTGTAGAAGCAGCTGGAAGTGGTATTGATACAGGGAAACACGCTGCTGCCATTGCAGGCGGTCAGTTAGGCGTTCTTCACGGAGCTTACATGTATTTACTTCAAGATGACAATGGTTTTGTTCAGGAGGCACATTCCATTTCAGCAGGTCTTGATTACCCTGGGAAGGGGCCAGAGCATTGTTATTTGCATGATATCGGACGCGCAAATTTTGATTCTATTACAGATGATGAGGCACTTGAAGGTCTACAATTACTAAGTCGCACAGAGGGTATTTTACCGGCTCTGGAAAGTGCACATGCTATTGCGTATACAGCAAAGCTTGCAAAAGAAATGAATGCTGATGACATCATCGTTGTTTGTTTATCAGGCCGCGGTGATAAGGATGTCCATACTGTTCGTGCAGTACTTGGAGGTGATAAATAATGACAACATTACAGCAGGCAATTGATCAAGTGAACAATACTGGTAATAAAGCATTTGTGCCCTATATTATGGCAGGAGACGGTGGGCTTGAAACGTTAAAGCCAACTATTTTGTCATTACAAAAAATGGGTGTGACATCCATTGAAGTTGGTATTCCGTTTACCGATCCTGTTGCAGATGGTCCTACGATAGAACAAGCAGGAGAACGAGCTTTAGCAGAAGGTGTAACATTGCGAAAAGTTCTAGAGGCGCTTGCCTCATTCCGTCAAGAGATTACCGTTCCATTAGTCGTTATGACATATTTTAATCCCGTTTTAGCTTATGGTTTAGAGCAATTTGCCATTGCTTGTGTAGCAGGGGGGATAAAAGGATTAATCGTTCCTGATGTACCACTAGAGGAAAGTGAAATACTTCGTCAAACTTTAAATCCCCATGGTGTTGATATTGTACAACTTGTATCGTTAACAAGCCCACCAGAGCGAATTGCCCGTATAGCAGCGGCTAGTCAAGGTTTCGTTTATGCAGTAACTGTAAACGGTATTACTGGGGCTCGCGCAAGCTTTGCAGATGATTTAGAAGGTCATTTTACACGTTTGCGTAATATGAGTCACATACCTGTGTTAGCGGGCTTTGGTATTTCAACGCCTCAACAAGTGGTGAGCATGGGTGCCCTTGGCAATGGCGTAATTGTAGGCAGTACAATAGTGGCGGCTTTGCATGAAGGAAATGTGGCTAAAATCGAAGCATTAGTCGCTGCCTCGAAAGGAACTGAAATTGTTTGAGTGCCTGGCACTTCGCTTGCGCACTTGTAAGCCGCAACAATCGCTTGCGGGCGGTCTGTTGCGGTGCATTCATCGCCGTCGTCTGCTCTAATCAACTGAAATTGTTTGAGTGCCTGGCACTTTATTTGTCGCCGTCCACTCCGAAGTCTACTCTTTCTTAGAGTAGGCTTTTTAATATGTGGAAGGAAAGTGTCCTGTATGTTAGAAATAACGAAGAAATAGACAATCTATTAAATCAGGATAAATCTAGTAAGCTAGTGGATAGTGCGAACATGCTCGATTTTCGGTATAATAGCCTTCGTGAGGAAGTGAGAAATATGATTTTATCGAAAAAAAGATGGCAGGTTGAGCGTCCAGACGCACAACTTGTACAAACATTACAAAATGACTTACAACTTTCTGCTATTGCGGCGAAAATTTTGGTGGCCCGAGGCTGTTCAACATCAGCCGATGCAGAAAGCTTATTAAATATGACAGAAGCAAATATACATGATCCGTTTTTAATGCATGGTATGGCAGAAGCGGTAGAGCGCATCCAGAAAGCGCTTGAAAATAATGAGAAAATTTTAGTTTACGGAGATTATGATGCCGATGGTGTGACAAGTACGACGGTCATGCTCAATGTACTACAAGACCTTGGAGTAGATGTGTCATTTAAAATACCTAATCGTTTTTTACATGGCTATGGTCCGAACGAAGCATTATTTCGTGAAGCCTATGAAGAGGGCATTCAATTAATTATAACGGTGGATAATGGTATCTCAGGTATTGAACCGATTCGAGTAGCAAAGGAACTTGGAATGGATGTGATTGTGACAGATCACCATGAGCCTGGTGAAGAGTTACCACAAGCGGATATCATTTTACATCCACGAGTACCTGAAGGTCATTATCCGTTTGGTGAGCTGGCGGGTGTTGGTGTGGCATTTAAATTAGCGCATGCCCTATATGGTGAGCTGCCAACACATTTATTTGAGTTTGTGGCAATTGGTACCGTGGCCGATTTAGTACCACTAGTCGACGAAAACCGTTATCTTGTAAAACGTGGCATTGAGGAAATGAGACGTTCACTTAGCCCGTGGATACAGGCAATGTGCGAAGTAGCAAGTGCAGAGCAAGCCACAATCAATGAAGAAACGATTGGCTTTTATTTTGGGCCACGTTTAAATGCAGTTGGGCGACTTGGCGAAGCGTCTCCAGCTGTTGAGTTACTAATGGCAGAGGATGCACCAAAGGCGACAGCTCTAGCTAAACAGCTGAATGGATGTAATACAGAACGTAAAGATATCGTGAAAAGTATTACAGATGAGGCGATTGCCTTAATTGAAGCAGATGAAAAGATTGGGGATTCACTTGTTTTAGTTGTAGCAGGGGAAGGCTGGAACGCTGGCGTTGTAGGTATTGTTGCATCAAGACTTGTTGAACTTTATTATCGTCCAACAATTGTACTGTCACTGGACTTGGAGAAAGGGACAGCAAAAGGGTCTGCACGTAGTATTGAAGGGTTCCATTTATATAATGAATTGGCGAAAAATAGAGATATTTTACCACATTTCGGCGGACATCCGATGGCAGCGGGAATGACGTTACCATTGGAGCATGTGGATGAACTGCGAGCGCGATTGGATGCACAAGCAAGAGAATGCTTAACAGAAGAGCAATTAACGCCGGTTGTTTCAATTGATATTCCGCTTAAAATTGATGAGATTTCCGCGGATGCCATAGAAGAAATTGCGACGCTCGGCCCGTTCGGCACAGATTTCCAGAAGCCAGTGTATGTGCTTGAGGATGTGGAAATTGCTTCGATGCGTAAAATTGGTGCTGCTGAAAATCACATTAAAATGGAATTAACCGACGGCCTTGAGAAATTGGATAGTGTAGGTTTTAATAAAGGGCATTTGTATAATGAGCTGACATACGGCATTAAAGTATCGTTTATTGGCGATCTTCAAATTAATGAGTGGCAAGGACGTAAAAAGCCACAATTTATGATTGAGGATGTTCAAACCACAGAGTGGCAATTATTTGATATTCGTGGAATTCGTCAAACATCTCGTTGGTTGCATACAGTGCCAAAAGAGGAAGCTGTTTTTTATGCGTTCCGTCCGGAGACGATGAGCTATTATCACTCATTGCTAGGTGTGCCAATTCACTTAGTTGATGCTGAACTGTCCAATGTAGAGCAAACAAATTATATTGTGTTGCTTGATTTACCACACAACGTTCAATTATTAGAAAATGTATTACTAAAAACTGCACCTTCCCGTATTTATGCTCATTTTTATATGCCAGATTCCCAGTACTTCAACGGAATGCCTACGCGTGAACAATTTGCCTGGTACTATAAATTTCTAAAGCAACGCCCTGCATTTCCATTAGATATGCATTTAACGGATTTAGCAAAGCATACGGGTTGGCCGTTAGAAGCATTAAAATTTATGACACAGGTGTTTTTTGAGCTCAATTTTGTTAGAATGGAGAGTGGACTGACGACTGTCAACGTGAATGCGCCGAAAACGGCATTAACTGAGGCGCCGTCTTACAAACAACGTTCAGAACAGATTGAAATAGAGCAAAAACTTGTCTATGCACCATATATAGAGCTAAAGCAATGGTTTGATGAACGATTAAATTTATATACGAATACAATTTCGTAGGAGGAGCAAGAACTATGGATTTAAAGCAATACGTGACAACAGTTGAGAACTGGCCAAAAGAAGGCATTAGCTTCAAAGATATTACAACAATTATGGATAACGGTCCAGCTTACAAATATGCAACAGATAAAATCGTTGAATACGCTAAAGAAGTTGGCGCAGAAATTATTGTAGGTCCTGAAGCTCGTGGTTTCATTATAGGCTGCCCAGTTGCTTATGCGCTTGAAATTGGCTTTGCACCAGTTCGTAAACCAGGAAAATTGCCACGTGAAGTAATTAGTGCAGATTACGGTTTAGAATATGGTAAAGATACATTAACAATGCATAAAGATGCCATCAAACCAGGTCAAAAAGTGCTTATTTGTGACGATTTACTTGCAACTGGTGGTACAGTAGAGGCAACAGTTCGCCTAATTCAACAATTAGGTGGAGAAGTTGTTGGCTGTGCATTCCTAATTGAGCTAATCGAACTAAACGGTCGTGCAAAACTTGGCGATCTAAGCATGAAAACATTAATTCAATATTAATAAACGAAAGAGGCTGTCCCGAATTTTGGGACAGCCTTTTTTTATAAAGTGTCAGGCACCCAAACAATTCTGACAATATTAGTCGTAGGATTTCACTACTTTTTGAATTTTTTTTAGCGTTTCATAAAAGTCTATATATTTTTCAAGTCCAATATCTTCTATGATTTTTTCCTGTATGTCCATCCAAATTGGCGCTGCTTCATTTAATTTTTCAATTCCTATAGCCGTTAAAGAAATTATCTTAGTTCGGCCATCTTGTATATCACGCGTAACATCCACATAGCCATTTTTCTTCAATAGATTGACATTACGAGTTATCGTTGTTTGATCGAGTAATAGAATATCACCCAATTGACTTACTGAAACTGCTTTATGATGGGCAATATTTGCTAGCATCGAGTATTGAGTAACTTTTAAATGAGTAGGTTCAAGAGCTTTATCATATAGCTGCGTAACGGCCCTAGTCTTTTTTCTAAGATTCGCACATACGCAAATTTGAGTATAGTCAATGTCTGTGTAATTTCTCTCCATAACTAGATCTCCTTTTAAGTTTTTCGTTAAACTATATTGTACCACTAAAATGGAATTATTTTCTTGACATCTAAAATAGCGAGTCATTATTATATATGTATATACATATATTTTTTAGCATACCTGTATTCTAAATTTTTTTCATATAAAAACAATCGTTTTACATTTTTCTGGAAATGTAGGTGGCGTTATGAAACGTATTCATTACAGTTGGTTTATTTTAATGATAACATTTTTTTCAATTATTGTAGCAGGCATTACTTTATCTTCATCAGGTGTTTTTATTGGTCCGTTTGAACATGAATTTGGGTGGGATCGTTCGGTAATAGCAATGGCTTTTGCCATTAGTCTTTTTCTATATGGAATTTCCGGTCCGTTTATGGCGGCATTACTCGAAGTTCTGGGATTAAAGAAAATGATGCTAGCTGCTATGGGGATATTAATTATAGGCATATCGCTCACATTGTTAATGCAGCAAGCATGGCAATTGATGATTATTTGGGGTTTTATTATTGGTCTAGGGGCTAGCCTCTTTTTAACCGTTTTAAGTCCTTTTGTTGCGAATCATTGGTTCGAAAAAAGAAGAGGACTCGCTTTAGGTATATTAACTGCCAGTACTGCAACAGGACAATTAGTTCTTCTCCCGATATTAGCAATGATTATCGAAAATTCTTCATGGCGATGGGCAATTGCTTTAATAATGGTGTTAAGTTCCATTATGTTTATCGTTATTTTATTGTTTATGAAAAATAAACCGATGGACGTTGGGCTTCTTGCATATGGACTTGAGGAAGAAAAAGCGGAAAGTGTAGTAGAAAATAAGAAAAACCCAATTATTATTGCTTTTAATGGTTTATTCGTTGCAATAAAAGTGAAAGAATTTTGGCTTTTAGCAGGTAGTTTTTTTATTTGCGGATTATCAACAAGCGGGTTAATTGGTACGCATTTTGTATCGTATTGTATTAGTTTCGGTGTACCGTTAGTAACGGCTGCTTCGTTTCTATCGTTCATGGGAATATTCAACTTAGTCGGAACAACATTATCAGGCTGGTTATCTGATCGCTTCGATAATCGTTGGTTACTATTTTGGTATTATCTTTTAAGAGGTGCTTCTTTAGTTTTACTGCCGTATGCCTTAATGCAAGGTTCTCTAACATTACTCATTATTTTCACCGCGTTCTATGGATTAGATTGGATTGCAACTGTACCGCCAACTGTTAGTATTTCAAGACAAATTTTTGGTACGCAAAAAAGTGGTATTATTTATGGTTGGATTTTTGCATCCCATCAGGCAGGTGCTGCAGTCGCAGCATACGGTGGAGGTCTCATTTATAAATTTTTCAACTCGTACACATGGGCGTTTTTCTTAGCTGGTGTATTATGTGTTTTAGCTAGTTTGTTTGTTATCATCGTGAAAAAGCAATCTCCGAATAAACTAGCACATTAAAACAAATTCTATAGTAATGAACAGAACTGATTGAACATAATAGTATAAACGACATGAAAAGTACAAATAGTATGCTAGGAAGTATTCTAGCGTGCTATTTTTTGTTGTAAAACCTTGTAAGATGCATAAATAAGAGAAATGTTTGACTTTATTCAAACAAAAGTTTATGATATAAACAAATATAATAAAAGGTGATGCTATGAATGAAAGAGAACAAGCGGTACTGGCTTTAATTCGTAAAAATCCGTTTATGTCTCAGCAAGAGATGGCAGATAAGATGAATCTGTCCCGTCCAGTACTTGCAAACCTAGTGTCGAGCTTAACGAAGCAAGGGAAAATTGTTGGCCGTGCTTATATTTTACCTGAGGAAAATGAAATTATTTGTATCGGTGGAGCTAATCTCGATCGGAAATTTCATGTAAGAGGGACCGTGCAATTAGGAACTTCTAATCCTGCTAGCTCCTCATTCAGTGTAGGTGGGGTTGGTCGAAATATTGCGGAAAATTTAGGTCGACTTAATCATGAGGTGACGTTACTCACGACAGCTGGAAAGGATGCGGATTGGCAAGTAATCCAAGAAGCATCCGAATCATTTATGAATTTACGCTATGTCGAACAGTTACCAGATGCTTCAACTGGTTCCTATACTGCGATTATGGACGAGCAAGGTGAACTTGCATTAGCTGTTGCAAACATGGAAGTTTATGATTTATTATTGCCAAGTTTATTGAAGAAATATGAGCCAATGTTAATGAATGCAGGCTGCTTTATTATGGATTTAAATTGCCCGAAAGAAACGGTAGCCTACATCCAACAAGTAGCGATTGCGCGAGCTATTCCGTTTGTCATTGTACCGGTATCTTCGCCAAAAATGAATCGATTACCAGATACATTGCAAGGGGTTACATGGTTTATTTGTAACACAGATGAAGCAGAAACAATCGTTGGTCATAAAATTGAAAACGATGCAAACTATGAAAAAGCTATTCAAAAGCTTCTTCAATTAGGGGCCGAGCATGTCATTATTACTGCAGGTAGCAAAGGTGTCTATGCTGCATCTACAACTAGTACACCAAGTCATTTTGCTGCTAAGGAAATCACTAAAATTGAAGATGTAACTGGCGCGGGTGATGCTTTTGTAAGTGCTGTCATCCATAGTTGGTTAAGGGGACAATCGTTTGAGGTGTGCATTGATGCAGGTTTAACGAATGCTAAAAATACACTCGCATCCCCGTACACAGTAAGACCTGAATTATCAGAAGAATTGTTAAAAAGTGAAATGGAGGAATAACACATGAAAGAATTCATCGTATTATCAGAAGAAGTAAAAGCTGGACAAGCAAAAGGACTACCAATTGTTGCATTAGAGTCAACAATCATCTCACATGGTATGCCATATCCTCAAAACGTACAAACAGCACGTGAAGTAGAGCAAATTATTCGTGACAACGGTGCGGTACCTGCAACGATTGCGCTTATTGACGGTAAAATTAAAATCGGTTTATCTGACGAAGAACTTGAAATGTTTGGGAATGCACAAGGTGTTGCTAAAACTTCTCGCCGTGACCTAGGCTATTTATTAGCTACGAAAAAATTAGGCGCGACAACAGTTGCTGCAACAATGATTTGTGCTGAGCTTGCTGGCATTGAAATTTTCGTTACAGGTGGTATCGGTGGTGTGCACCGCGGTGCTGAAACAACAATGGATATTTCAGCTGACTTAGAAGAATTAGCACAAACAAATGTAGCTGTAATTTGTGCAGGTGCTAAATCTATTTTAGATATCGGTTTAACACTAGAATATCTTGAAACAAAAGGTGTACCTGTTGTAGGTTATGGCACTCCGGAGCTTCCTGCATTCTACACACGTCAAAGTGGATTTGATGTAAACTTTAAGCTTGATACACCAGAAGAAGTAGCAGCAATGTTACGTGCTAAATGGGATTTAGGCTTACAAGGTGGAGCAGTTATTGCAAATCCTATTCCTGAAGCAGAAGCACTTGAGCACGAATTCATCACTAGCATTATCGAAAAAGCGTTAAAAGAAGCCGAAGAAAATGGTATTCAAGGTAAAAATGTAACACCATTCTTACTTGGCAAAGTAAAAGAATTAACTGAAGGTAAGAGCCTTGATGCAAACATCGCATTAGTGAAAAACAATGCAGTAGTTGGTGCAAAAATTGCTGTTGCCTACAACAAAGCAAACTAACTAGTAAATTATAGACTCTTTGCGAAGCACACCTGCCTTGCAAAGGGTCTTTTTATCTATAATAATGTATTTTTTACCCTTTAATACGAAGTGTTCACGATATTATCTAAACTATATGACACAGTCCCTTTACAATCGACCTCTATTTTTTATACAATTAAGTTTATATCTAATCTGAAAAATTTGACGAGCAAGGTGGACATGTTATGGCGAAAGAGCAAATTTTGACTCCTGAGGACGTTTTTGATTTAGTCAAATCCTACATGAATGAGGAAAATGTCGCATTCGTGAAAAAAGCATATGAATTGGCAAGAGATGCGCATATTGAGCAATTCCGTAGCTCTGGTGAACCGTATATTATTCACCCAGTGCAAGTTGCCGGTATTTTAGCTGAATTACAAATGGATCCAGAAACTGTGGCAGCAGGCTTTTTACACGATGTTGTTGAAGATACGGAATTTACACGAGATGATTTAGTTCGTGAATTTGGCGAAGAAGTTGCGGTACTTGTTGACGGAGTAACGAAGCTTGGGAAAATAAAATATTTATCGAAAGAAGCACAACAGGCGGAAAATCACCGCAAAATGTTTGTAGCAATGGCTCAAGATATTCGCGTCATCTTGATTAAGCTTGCTGACCGTCTGCATAATATGCGCACGTTAAAGCATTTACCTGCAGAAAAACAACGTCGTATTTCGAAAGAAACGCTTGAAATTTTTGCACCACTTGCACATCGTCTAGGGATTTCGACAGTAAAATGGGAGCTGGAGGATACTGCACTTCGATATTTAAATCCACAGCAATATTATCGTATTGTCAGTCTGATGAAGAAGAAACGAGATGAACGTGAGGCTTATTTAGACAATGTCATGGGGGAAATGAAATCTCAACTTTCTGATGTCGAAATTGATGCGGATGTTTATGGTCGTCCAAAGCATATTTACAGCATTTATCGTAAAATGGTGCTACAAAAAAAGCAATTTAATGAAATTTATGATTTATTAGCGATTCGTGTACTTGTTGATAGCATAAAAGATTGCTATGCAGTGTTAGGAATAGTCCACACTTTATGGAAACCGATGCCTGGACGTTTTAAAGATTATATTGCAATGCCAAAGCAAAACTTATATCAATCATTGCATACGACCGTTATTGGGCCATATGGTGACCCGTTAGAAGTTCAAATTCGTACAAAAGAAATGCATAAAATTGCAGAGTACGGGATCGCAGCTCACTGGGCATATAAAGAAGGTAAAAAGATTGATATTGAAAAACAAAATGTCGATCAAAAATTAACGTGGTTTAGAGAAATATTAGAATTCCAAAATGAGTCTTCTAACGCAGAAGAGTTCATGGAGTCATTAAAATTCGACTTATTCTCGGATATGGTGTACGTATTTACACCTGAAGGGGATGTTATTGAATTGCCTGCTGGTTCTGTACCTATCGATTTCGCATACCGTGTGCATTCAGAAGTCGGCAATCGTACAATCGGAGCCAAAATTAATGGTAAGATGGTACCGCTTGATACACCATTAAAAACAGGTGATATCATTGAAATTTTAACATCAAAGCAATCATTTGGTCCGAGTCGTGACTGGCTTAAAATTGCGCAATCATCACAAGCAAAAAATAAGATTAAGCAATTTTTCAAGCGTCATCTGCGTGAGGAAAATATCATCAAAGGTAAAGAGATGATTGAAAAAGAAATACGCTCACAAGATTTTGATATGAAAGAAACAATGTCATCGGAAAACTTAAAACGTGTTTGCGATAAATTTAATTACACGAATGAAGAGGATTTATATGCGGCTGTTGGTATGAATGGTATTACGGCACAACAAGTTGTAAATCGTTTAGCCGAAAAACGCCGTAAAGAGCGTGAGCAAGAAGAAGCACTTGAAAAAATCGAACAAAAAATGAAAAATCCGATTCCACAAAAGCGTACTGAGTCAGGCGTTATTGTGAAAGGCATTGATAATATGCTTATTCGACTATCCCGGTGCTGTACACCTGTTCCTGGTGATGACATCGTCGGCTTTATTACAAAAGGTCGAGGCGTATCAGTACACCGTGCGGATTGTCCAAATATCCTAATAGAGGATGAGCAGGAGCGTATAATCGAAGTTGAATGGGAGCATGGGCTTACACCAGAGAAAAAAGAGTATCCTGTCGACATCGAAGTTTCTGCCTTTGATAGACCTGGAATATTAAATGAAGTCATGCAAATCGTTAGCGAAACAAAAACGAATATTTTAGCTGTGAGTGGCCGCGCAGATCGTGATAAAATTGCGACCATCCACCTAACAATTTCTATTTCAAATATTTCACATTTGCATAAGGTTGTTGAACGCATTAAACAAACACCTGATATTTACTCTGTGCAACGTGTGATTAATTAGAAGTGCTAATATTCATACGGCAAGGGCACTTCAGTTAAAACGACAGATGGAACGGATTTTGATGGATTGAGGGGTTAAACATTATGAAAGTAGTTTTACAGCGTAGTAAAGCCGCATCTGTAACGGTACAAGGGGAAGTTACAGGTGCTATTGATAAAGGCTATGTGCTTCTCGTTGGTATTACACATGAGGATACAGCAGAAGACGTCGCATACCTAGCAAAAAAAATCGCTAATCTACGCTTATGGGAAGATAGTGAAGGGAAAATGAATCATTCCATTTTAGAGCATGGTGGCGCAATCTTATCTGTATCTCAATTTACATTGTATGGAGATACAAAAAAGGGCAATCGTCCGAGCTTTACAAGTGCAGCAAGACCGGAAATAGCTGCACCGTTGTGGGAGGCTTTTAATGATGCTTTACGTGGATACGGCTTACAAGTAGAGACCGGTATTTTCGGTGCTATGATGGACGTTGCATTGACGAATGACGGTCCAGTCACGATCCTACTTGAGTCCAAATAGAGGTACATTTCCTATCATTCCTACATATACTAAAAAGAATGGCAAAATTTGTAGGAAGGAAGTGTATCGTCGATGACGCAAATAGGAAGGTTATCGAATCCTTATTTATATGAAACACTTAAATTGATGATTAGCCAAATAATTGTAGTGCAAACAGAGAAAAGTATCCAGCAAGGTATTTTAACCTCTGTATTATCTGACCATATCGTTATCGAGATTGATCATACACCCTTCTTTATTCGTATGGAGGAAATTATATGGGTTACATTGGCAACAAAATAAACATAAACAAATAAGAACCTTCATTTTCTAATAAGAAAATGAAGGTTCTAGCTTGTCGACAAAAGGGATTAAGATTTCTATTCTTAATCCCTTTTGTTATTTTTATTGTAAAAAATGGGTTCTTACTTTCGTCTTGCCATACGCTTCGAGCATCCCCTCTCTATGAAGCTGTTGACCATGTCCAAGTAGCCATTATAGTAGACTGCTAGCAATACATATAAAGTGATTGGAGCGGAGGGCGGGCGGGCGACTCCTGCTCAGAACGCACAGTACGTAAGACGCAACAGACCGCGCGTTAGCGGGGGTTGCGTCTTACGATGTGCCCGCGGAAAGCGCCCGCCCGTAGTGGAAATCAACGGCAGTAGTCATCACTTCTATATTAATTTTAAATAAAAAAGAACCTTCATTTTCTAATAAGAAAATGAAGGTTCTTTTTTATTCGATTATGTTTGCATCAAAGTAATCTAAAATGCCTTGATAAATGCCGAGTGTAGCCTGTTCTCTGAATTTAGCCGTTGTAATGATCCGTTCTTCATTGGAATTACTTAGGAAACCTAGCTCGAGAAGCACTGCTTTTTGTCGGTTTTCACGAAGTACTAAGTAATTTCCTTCCTGTGTACCACGATCTTTAATGTTAATTTTACTAGCAAGGCCGTTGTGTATTGCTTCAGCAAGCCCTTTTTGATTGTTATTAAAATAGTAGGAAGTAAAACCTGAAACCGAACTATTATCAGTTGCGTCATAGTGAATACTTATAAAAGCATCTGCATCATGCTGATGGGCAACGGATACACGTTTACGAAGTGCAACATATTCATCTGATTCACGTGTCATCACAACATTTGCACCAGCTGCACTTAACTTGGATGCGAGAAGAGACGCAGTTTTCAATGTTATATCTTTCTCGTCAGTTCCTCGCTGACCAGTTGTACCGTGGTCATTTCCACCATGACCAGCATCCACAACAATTGTAAGCCCGTTTAAAGTTCCTTTTTTCCGAGGCTCAGATTTTGTATAGCTAGTTGTTACCGCTGTGCTTTGTGAAGTGGAGACTACCCAGTTTGCGACGAATGCGGTTTTATCTTCTAATTGTATTTCGTAAAAATCATCTTTAGCACCTACAATTGGATAGGTTTCGCCAGCATCTACACGTTTAACAACCTCCGCAGTTGTGGTCGCGTCAGTACGTAAGTTTGTCCCATTATAAATAATTGTGACAGATTCAAGCGAGGATGATGATGGTGATGATGACGTTGAAGTTTTCGCAGTCGTTTTTACCGTATCAGAAAATGTCCCGTAGAAGCTGTATACCCAACCAGTTTTTTTGTTACTGTACTGAATTTGAACCCAATTATGTTCTTGTGATAGTACTTTAAAAGATTGTCCATTCGAAACAGTCCCTATTTTTTTTGATGTTAAATCTGCCTTTTTGCGGACATTTAACGTATCGACTAAAATAGTAAATGTAGTACCTTTAGGTTCGGTTGTCGTAGATACTTCTACTACTTGGTCAGTTGTTGTTTTTTCTGTTGTTTCATTAATTGTCACATAGTCTGCAGATACCCAACCGACTAGTCCATTCCAATTAATTTTTGCCCATTCACCATTTTCTGTTATTAGTGCTGCTTGATTGCCTGTTGACAGTTGCCCAAGGACTGGTGATGAAATATCCGGTTCAGTACGGATATTGAGGCGATCAACTTGGGATATGACCGTTTTATCAATTGTTTGTTGCTCATTTATAGAAGCTGTTAGCCAAGACGCTACCCATCCTTCATAATCGTCTGTTTTTACTTGAATCCAATCACCTTCGCGACCGATGGATGTTAACAAATCACCTTCATCTAATGTTGTAATAATCGGGTAAGAGAGCCCAGGTCCTTCGCGTAAATGAAGTATAGTTCCAGTAACTTTTAAATCACTCGAATCGGCAAATACTAGTTCTTTATTGTTGATACTTGGAAACAAAAATGTTAATAATAGGACAAAGATAATGGTTTTATGTATAAGTTTTGTCGTCATTGGACCCCTCCTTTTCTTGTGCTATTTTACCATGTTTTCATGTTAAAATTCGAGGGAAAAAGGTAACGGAAATCATTATTTTAATAACTACTTTGTGAAAAATAAGAAAACAGTTGACATTACCATGCGTTGTGACTAACATAAAGGGTAATCAAAAAATGATTAACCGCTTATGACCAAGCAAGTAGCGTATACCTCTATTGGAAAAGAGAGGGAAAGACTTAGGCTGCAATCTTTCCTACAAAAAAGTATAAGGCGAATAACACTTGAGAGGCTTTTTTCTGAAAAGGAATACTTAGTAGGAAAAAACGGAATCGGCCGTTACCCGATTATGAGGAGGACGCAATGTAGTTTGTGCGTCAACTAGGGTGGAACCGCGGAAGCATATACAGCTCTCGTCCCTTGCAATTTTGCAAGGTGGCGAGGGCTTTTTTTTGTTGGATTTCTCTAAAAAAGTCGCTCTGTACTGCTGTTTCGCGCTTTACATACGAAGGCTTGCCATAAGCAATTGAAAAGGAGGTATTTACATGAGTTTTAAAGTGCCAAGAGGGACCCAAGATATATTGCCAGGTCAATCAGAAAAATGGCAAAAGGTCGAAGCAATTATTCGTGATATTTGTCGTGTGTATCGATATAACGAAATTCGTACACCTATTTTTGAACAAACAGATTTATTTGCGCGCGGTGTTGGAGAAACAACTGATGTAGTGCAAAAGGAAATGTATACATTTGAAGACCGAGGTGGTCGTTCATTAACATTACGTCCAGAAAATACTGCTGGGGTTGTTCGTGCATATGTTGAACATAAAATGTTTGGTGCACCCGATCAACCAGTGAAGCTATCTTACTTAGGACCAATGTTCCGTTATGAACGTCAACAGGCTGGTCGTTACCGTCAATTTGTACAATTTGGTGTTGAAGCTATTGGCTCTGCTGACCCTGCAATCGATGCAGAAGTGATAGCATTAGCAATGGACATTTATGAATCAACAGGCTTAAAGGATTTGAAATTAGTCATCAACTCACTTGGTGATAAAGTAACGCGTGATGCACACCGCACAGCATTAATTAATCATTTTGAGCCACATATCCATGAGTTTTGCTCTGATTGCCAAAATCGTTTGCAAAAAAACCCATTACGTATTTTAGATTGTAAGGTAGACCGTGAGCATCCATTAATGGCAACTGCCCCTGCATTAACTGATTTTTTAACAGAGGATTCAGCGGCATATTTTGCTCAGGTTAAAACGTATCTAGATACGCTAGGTATTTCATATGAAATAGACCCGAATTTAGTACGTGGCCTTGACTACTACAACCATACGACATTTGAAATTATGTCAACAGCTGATGGCTTTGGCGCAATCACAACACTGTGTGGTGGTGGTCGTTATAATGGGCTTGTAGAGGAAATTGGTGGTCCGAATGTACCGGGTATTGGCTTTGCGTTAAGTATCGAGCGTTTGTTATTAGCACTTGAAGCGGAAGCGGTGGAGCTTGATACAGAATCAGCACTAGAAGTTTACATGATTGCTATGGGTGATGAAGCGAAGCTCAAAGCAGTCGAGCTAACAAGCTCATTCCGTGCAAAAGGTATTTCTACTGATATGGATTATTTAGATCGTAAAATGAAAGCACAAATGAAATCTGCAGACCGTTTAGGTGCTAAATATACAATCGTTTTAGGTGAAACAGAAATAGAAGAGCAAGCAGCAACAGTAAAGCATATGGCATCTGGGGAGCAGCAAAAAGTAGCCTTCTCAGAATTAGTGAACTACTTATTAAATAAATGATTTTGGAGGAAATACAAAATGGCAAAAAGAACACATGCTAGTAACGAGCTTTCTGAAACGTTACAAGGCGAACACGTTGTATTGAAAGGTTGGGTACAACGTCGTCGCGATTTAGGTGGATTAATCTTTATCGACCTACGTGACCGTACTGGTATTACACAAGTTGTATTTAGTCCTGATGTAGCAGAAGCACATGCTTTAGCTGATAAAGTACGTAGCGAATACGTAATTGAAATTGAAGGAAAAGTTATTCTTCGTTCGGAAGATCAAATTAATCCAAATGTGCCGAACGGTAAAATTGAAGTGGAAGCGACAAGCTTAACTGTTATTAATACAGCAAAGACAACTCCTTTCCAAATTGAAGATCGTACGGATGTATCAGAAGATTTACGATTAAAATATCGTTACCTAGACTTACGACGTCCTGCAATGTTCGATACATTCAAAATGCGTTCAGACGTAACACGTACAATTCGTAACTTCTTACAAAATGAGGGCTTCCTAGAAGTAGAAACGCCTATTTTAACAAAATCAACGCCAGAAGGTGCTCGTGATTATTTAGTACCATCTCGTGTACACGAAGGCGAGTTTTATGCATTACCACAATCTCCGCAACTATTTAAACAATTATTAATGGTAGCTGGATTTGAAAAGTATTTCCAAATTGCTCGTTGTTTCCGTGACGAAGACTTACGTGCTGACCGTCAACCTGAATTCACACAAGTGGATATCGAAACAAGCTTCTTAACACAAGAAGAAGTTTTAGAAATGAACGAACGTTTAATTCAAGCTGTTATGAAAGATGTAAAAGGCATCGATATTCCTGCGCCTTTCCAACGCATGAAATACCAAGAAGCAATGGATCGTTACGGCTCAGATAAACCAGATGTTCGCTTCGGTTTAGAATTAGTAGCGTTAAACGAAGTTTTTGATGGCTGTGATTTCAAAGTATTTGCTGATACAGTAGCGCAAGGCAAGCAAGTGAAAAGTATCAACATTAAAGGTGCAGCTGATAAATACTCTCGTAAAGATATGGACGAGCTTACAAAATTCGTTGGTATTTACGGCGCAAAAGGTCTTGCTTGGTTGAAAGTAACAGAAGAAGGATTAAATGGACCGATCGCAAAATTCTTTGATGAAGCTTTAGCTGCTGCATTAATCGAGCGTATGGGTGCTGAAATTGGTGATATTTTAGTATTCGTAGCTGACAAAGCTGATGTAGTTGCAGCATCTCTAGGTGCTCTTCGTACAAAATTAGGTCAAGATTTAGGCTTAATCGATGAATCACAATTTGCTTTCTTATGGATTACGGACTGGCCTTTATTCGAGTACTCTGAAGAAGATGGCCGATTCAAAGCAGCGCACCATCCATTCACTCGTCCATTTGACGAAGATATCGAATTAATGGATACAAACCCTGCTGCAGTTCGTGCACAAGCTTACGATATCGTATTAAACGGCTATGAGCTTGGCGGTGGTTCATTACGTATTTATGAGCGCGATTTACAAGAAAAAATGTTTAAATTACTTGGTTTCTCAGATGAGGAAGCACAAGCTCAATTCGGCTTCTTATTAGAAGCGTTTGAATACGGTGTGCCTCCACATGCAGGTCTTGCATTTGGTCTTGACCGCTTCGTCATGTTACTTGCTGGTCGTAATAATTTACGTGATACAATTGCATTCCCGAAAACAGCAAGTGCAAGTTGCTTGTTGACAGATGCTCCAAGTGAAGTGTCTCCAGATCAATTAAGCGAATTAAGTTTAGCGATTAAAACATTTAAAAGATAAAAGTAATGCAAAATACCTGGATTCTCTAACAAAAAATGTTGGGAATCTAGGTATTTTTTGCGTTTTTTGAAAGAATTTATTTTTTCGCTATAAATCGTTTGAATTATCTGAAATATGGTGTTATTATAACTGTAATACGAATCCTGATGTGTTTGTCTAACTGCTATTTCTATTTAACAGTTTTGACCGAACACTATATCGTCGGGAGCCATCTAATTTTGTAGTGGCAAACAAGCCCCATTTTGGAGAGGGACGTTTAAAGCTATAAAGCGGGCACCCACCTGCAAATTGCGGGTTCAAAACGAATGTTTCATTGGCATTACGGCACAATCGGGATTCGTCCATTACATAGCATGCTAGAGTCTAGGGCTAGGGTATGTCGAATAGTGCCTGCCGTAGCGAACCTTAACGTTTACAACAAAGAAGTGTTAGATTGAGGAAAGTCAATCTAACACTTTTTCTCTTTTGTCCCAGCTTTTTAACGCCTAAAAAGCATAGGGGAGTTATTTACTAAATTAAACGAAAAATAATAAAAATTGTAAAATTTACTTTTTATTTTGGAATTTCCATACTATAATTGGTATAGACAACTATACCAAATAACATAGCTTGTCCTAACTTTAAAAAGTAAGCTTCGTGAAAACATAGACAGCGGAGGTGTTAAATTGAGCAGTACATTATTAATTTCCAATGTAACGATCGTCAACCATAACGAGATACCTTATAAAGGTGACGTATTGGTTGAGAATGGCAAGATAATTAAAGTAGGTAAAGAATTATTCGATAAGGCAGAGCAATATATTGAAGGCAAGGGGAAAGACTTGTTACTGTTTCCTGGCTATATTGATATGCATATTCATGGATCGGCAGGCAATGATGCAATGGATGCTACACAGCAAGCGCTTCATGATATGGCTGCGTCATTAGTTAAAGAAGGTGTCACAGGCTTTCTTGCAACGACGATGACACAAGCGCCAGAAGCTATTGAAAATGCCTTAAAGACAATCTCGAAGTTTGAAGATGGTGACAATGAGGCCAGTTTATTAGGTGTGCACGTAGAAGGACCCTATGTATCGAAAAAGCGTGCTGGAGCGCAGCCAATCGACTATATGATTTTGCCATCTATCGAACAATTTGCGCAATGGCAAGCATTAAGTAACAACCGCATTAAACAAATAACCATTGCACCTGAGCTGGAAGGTGGCTTTCCTTTTATTGAAGAGCTTTACAAGCAAGGGGTTATTGTATCAATCGGTCATTCAGATGCAACGTTTGAAGAGGTAGAGAGAGCAGTAGCACTAGGTGTCAGACAGGCAACGCATTTATACAATCAAATGCGACCATTCCATCATCGAGATCCAGGCGTTGTAGGCGGAGTACTTGTTGAAAATGCTGTTAAAGTTGAAATCATTGCAGACTTTGTGCATTGCCATCCTATGTCTGTAAAACTTGCTTACCGAGTTAAAGGGGCAGCAGGTATTATTTTAATTACAGATGCTATGCGTGCAAAAGGATTACAATATGGCGATTATGATTTAGGTGGTCAAACAGTCCATGTCACAGAAAGCGGAGCACATTTACCGAATGGAGCATTAGCTGGAAGTGTATTGACGATGGAACAAGCAGTGAAAAATATGAAAGCGGTCACAAATTGTTCGTTGTCAGAGCTTGTTGCAATGTCCTCAACAAATGCTGCGGAACAATTACAATTGCGCACAAAAGGTCGTATTGCAGAAGGCTTTGATGCAGATGTAATTTTGTTAGATCAACATTTAAATATTGAAAAAACTATTTGTCGGGGAAAAGTTGTATTTGAGAAATAATAGTAAAAAATGCGATAGGATGGTGCAAGGCGTGTTAGATAAAAATTCTCATATACCGATCTATATACAAATAGAAGAAGTATTAAAGCAACGGATTTATTTAGAGGAATACAAAATTGGCGAAAATATTCCATCAGAGCGAGAGCTTTCAGTTCAATTTGATGTGAGTCGAATGACTGTCCGTCAATCGATTACCAATTTAGTAAATAGTGGATTGCTGTATCGTGAAAAAGGCAGAGGTACTTATGTTGCCAATCCAAAGTTGGAACAACCATTAATGGGATTAACAAGTTTTACGGAGGATATGCGTGCAAGAGGTATGGAACCAACTAGTAAAGTACTACGTTTTGAAAAAATTGTACCACCGTTAGATATTGCAGGAGATTTAATGTTAGAACGGGGTGAGGAAGTATTTTTCGTAACAAGGATACGAAGTGCCGATTCCAAACCAATGGCGATTGAAAGAACCTATATTCCAGTGAAAGTATATCCTGAATTAGATGATAAGAAAATTATGGGTTCGTTGTATGCGCTTATTGAAGCGAAATTCCATCAGAAAATTGGCAATGCCATTCAGCAAATGGAAGCGGCAATTGTAGCAAAAGAAGATAGTAAATATTTACAAATTAATAATACTGCACCGGTTTTAATTATTAAACGTACAAGTTATTTAGCAGATGGCGTGCCATTCGAACTTGTGCGAAGTACTTATCGAGCTGATCGATACAAATTTATAAGTGAAATTAAAAGGTGATATGATGCGTGCTTATTTTCATGAACTACAAAGGCTATTAGATCTTGTGCTAGAGCAGGAAAATACGCTATTAGCAGAAGCTGCACAAATGATTGTTTCACGTCTTCAAAGTGGTGGAATTGTCCAATTGTTTGGTTGTGGACATTCACATCTTTTAGCACAAGATGCATTTTATCGTGCGGGAGGACTTGTGCCTGTACGTCCAATTACGATCGAGCCATTAACTTTACATGCAGGGGCTTTAACATCTTCAAAAAATGAAAAGGACCCAACGATTATCGTACGTCATAAAGATGAATTTCAATTTCAGGAAAATGATATTTGCATCGTCATTTCCACATCTGGTCGAAATAATGCCCCAATAGAAGCGGCATTACTAGCGAAACAGTCGGGTATCCTTGTTATGTCTATGCAATCACTTGAGTATTGTGAACAACCAACACGGCATATTAGTGGAAAACGTTTAGAGGATGTTGTCGATGTTGTTATCAACACACATATTCCTGTAGGGGATGGTCTATTGCACCATCAACAGATGCAATACGCACCTGCGTCGACGGTGATTGGTTCTGCAATTCTTCAAGCGCTATTCAGTCATGTTATTGAGTCATTGGCTGATTGTCAGGAAGTATTGCCCGTTTTTGAAAGTAACAATGTTGAATCGAATAAACATCATAACGAATTGATGATTGCAAACTATCAATCTCGCATTAATTTTGAGTGAAATTTGGAGGGGTAACGATGAAAAAAACATTTAAAATCACAACACCAGAAGGTTTACATGCTCGGCCAACCGCGCTATTAGTAAGTGCTGTCACACCATTTGAGAGTGACGTTCAGTTAACCTACAATGAGAAGTCTGTCAATTTAAAGTCCATCATGGGGGTCATGGCGCAAGGCATCGTGACGGGAAGTACTATTACGGTTTCTGCACAAGGAGCAGATGCAGAACAGCTAATGCAAACAGTTACAGAAGTGATTGTTACTAAAGGAATTGGTGAAGAATGTTAGAAATACAGGGTATTGCCGTTTCTGAAGGCATTGCCTTTGCTAATGCTTTTTGTTTAGTGGAACCAGATTTATCATTTGAGAAATTAACGATAACAGATATACAGGCAGAATTGGATCGTTTTAAAGTAGCACTCGCGCAATCGAAGAGGGAATTACAAGAAATTTTAACACTCGCTCAGAATAAATTTGGCGAGGACAAGGCGGCTATATTTGCTGCGCATTTATTATTGCTAGAAGACCCTGAAATGTTAGCAGCTATTGAAGAGAAAATTAAAACAGGCAGTAATGCGGAATATGCCTTACATGAAGTTTCCAATATGTTTATCGGTCTGTTTGAAGGAATGGACAATGTTTATATGCAAGAGCGTGCAGCGGATATTCGTGATGTATCAAAGCGTTTATTAGCCCATTTATTAAATGTTGAACTATTAGATATGAGCCGATTATCAACAGATGTCATCATCGTAGCTGAAGATTTAACACCATCAATGACGGCACAGCTAGATACTAAATATGTCAAAGGATTTATAACAGATATTGGTGGGAAAACTTCTCATTCTGCTATTCTCGCACGCTCACTAGATATACCAGCAATCGTTGGAACAAAAACGGCTACAAAGACAATTAAACATGGCACACCAATTATTATGGATGGCTCAAATGGCAATATTATTATTGATGCTACACCAGATGTGTCAGCATTTTATGAGCAACAGCAACAGATGCTCAAGCAGCAGCGCCACGAGCTCCTTCAATATCGAGCAATGTCAAGCGTAAGTGCGGACGGACATAGTGTTGAGCTTGCGGGCAATATCGGCAAGCCTGAAGATGTGGAAAAGGTAATAGATGCAGCTGGAGATGGTATTGGCTTATTTCGAACTGAGTTTTTGTATATGGGACGGCAAGAGCTCCCAACTGAAGATGAGCAGTTTCATGCGTATCGCACAGTCCTTGAAAAAATGCAGGGAAAGCCAACGATTGTTCGGACATTAGATATTGGTGGTGATAAGCATCTCCCTTATTTAAAGCTACCAGCTGAAATGAATCCATTTTTAGGCTATAGAGCGATTCGTATTTGCCTAGACCAACAAGCAATGTTTCGTACACAGCTACGTGCATTATTAAGAGCAAGTGCTTATGGCAACTTGAAAATAATGTTTCCAATGATTGCAACGTTAGATGAATGGAGAATGGCAAAGCAATTGTTGATTGAGGAAAAAGCACATTTGCAAGCACAAGGGGTTGCAATAGCTGAAGCAATTGAACTCGGAATAATGGTAGAAATTCCGGCAGCCGCGATGATTGCTGATTTATTTGCAAAAGAAGTAGACTTTTTCTCGATAGGTACAAATGATTTAATTCAATATACTTTGGCAACAGATCGTATGAATGAAAATGTCTCTTATCTATATCAACCATATCACCCAGCAGTACTAAGACTTATAAAAAATATTATTGATGCAGCACATAAGCAGGGGAAATGGGTAGGTATGTGCGGTGAAATGGCAGCAGATGAAATAGCAATACCTATTTTACTTGCTTTAGGCTTAGATGAGTTTTCCATGAATGCGTCTTCCATTCTCAAAACGAGGGCACATATTGCAAAGCTTTCAAAGGAACGGTTAGTCCACCATATTGAGCACCTTTTAATGCTATCAACTGCATCTGATGTTGAAGCATATGTAAAAAACATCTAGGTATTTAAGTTCTTATTTTTGAATATTCTGAAAAATAAGGAGGGCGTCATGAACATACAATACGTTCCGGCAAATGATTATCAACAAATTCATCGATTACGAGATTATTGCTTTCCAAATAAATATAGCTGTGCGCGGCGCGATGATTTTCATTATTGGATTGAGCATAGTACAACTTTAGGCGCTTATGATGGCGATAAGGTTGTTGGGCAGCTATTAATATTACCGCTTAATATGACAATACATGGTGAAAACTATGAAATGGGTGGTATTGGATTTGTGGCAACATATCCTGAGTACCGTCAGCAAGGAATTATTAAAAAGCTAATGACGGCTTCTCTAAAGGAAATGCGACAACATGGGCAAACCATCTCAGTACTTGCACCCTTTTCCGTTTCTTTTTACCGTTATTTTGGCTGGGAATTATTTTTTGACAAACTCCACTATGCTATTCCTAACTCACAGTTTCCTCATTTCGGCAAACAGTTAGATGTGGTAAAGCGTATGAGCTTTGAATGGCCGGATAGTACGTTGTTTGAAGCAATTCAACAATTTCATAATGCACAGGCAAGCGTTACAAATGGTGGGATGCTACGTGACGCAGCATGGTGGAAACGCATTGAAAGAAGGTCACCTGAAAGTCATTTTGCTGCGTGTTTTCTGGAACAAAAAATAGTAGGGTATATCCGCTATACCATTCAAGATGGCATCTTTACAATTCATGATTTTATTGTGAAGGGTCATTTAGCTGAACAAGCACTATGGCGCTTTATTACATCACATGCAGCAAGTGTACACACGATCGAAGGAATTACGGCAAATGATAGCCATTTTGGTTTTAATTTTGAAAATCCGCAATTTCTAAAAAAGATTATACAAGATGTCATGGTCAGAATCGTGGATGCTTTTGCCTTTATGCAACGCTATCCATGGGGAGAATTACAGCAAACTTTGTACGTTCGTCTAGAGGATCACTTTTGTCCGTGGAATGAACATATTTACATGATAAATAAAGATGGCGATATCTCGATAATTGAGGAAAATTCCATCTCTGAAAAGCATATGCTTACATTACCAATCAATTTATTTTCTGCAATGATGGTCGGTTATCTTAGTGTAAAAGATGCAATGACGTTTGCGAATAAAGAGTTAGGTGACGAACAAGTACGTTATTGGCAACAGGCTATTCCAGCAAAGCGAGCAGCATTTTATGAATATTTTTAACTTGGTGCAGGCAGCAACAGCAAAAAAATGAAAAATTTTTGAATTTTTTTCTGGACTATACCAGTTAGGGAAAGCCATTTATTAGCAAGTATCGAGCAATAGCCCAATTATTTATTAGTTTCAAAAAGGTATAAAATTACTAAAAAAGTATATTGTGGTATATACCAATTGGTGCTATTCTCAATATAAGAAAGCGATTTCATTATAGTCGTCAAATCGTTAAAAGGTACTAAATTAAAAAAAGACAATGAAGGAGTGCTGACGATGAAAAATATTATGTTAGTTTGTGTTGCAGGGATGAGTACGAGTTTACTAGTTTCGAAGATGCAGAAGGCTGCTCAGGAACAAAATATTGAGGCTGATATTTTTGCTATAGCCGAAAGTGAAGTAGATAAAATTTTAGCGAATAAGAAGGCGGATGTACTGTTACTTGGACCGCAAGTACGTTACTTAAAATCAACATTTGAAACAAAATTTAAGGAATTGAATTTTCCAATTGATGTAATCAATATGGCAGATTACGGCATGATGAACGGTGATAATGTCTTAAAACAGGCATTAAAGCTGATTGGGTGAGGAGGTAAGACAGTGGAAGAAACAGCAATGATGCAGTCCATTATGGGATTAATTATCCATAGTGGTAATACGAAAAGTGAATGTATGGAAGCACTTCAGCTAGCCAAAAAGGGGCAAATTAACGAAGCAAAGGAAAAAATAAAGCAAGCAAATGAAGCGCTAGTCGAGGCTCATCATTCACAAACAGCATTGTTAACGCAGGAAGCAAGGGGAGAAAAAGTCGAAGTATCGATGCTATTAATTCATGCACAGGATCACTTAATGAATGCAATAACGTTTCGTGATTTAGCGCAAGAAATGATCGAACTATATGAACAAATCAAAGGGGAGTAACATCAGTTTTTGATGTCACAATAAAAAGCAAAGGGAGTGTGTGGAATGTTCCGATTTTTAGAAGAAAAATTTGTACCGGTAGCTGCAAGAGTTGGGAGTCAGCGTCATTTAGTTGCCATTCGTGACGGTTTTATTACAATTATGCCATTGACAATTGTAGGCTCGTTAGCTGTATTAATTAATAACTTACCAATTGACTTTTATCAAAATGCACTGGACTCCATTTGGAAGCATGAAACATGGACGCAATGGGGCGGAAATATGTGGGGTGCGACATTTGGTATTCTGTCGCTGTTACTCGCGTTCGCAATTGCTTATAATTTAGCAAAAAGTTATAACAAAGACGGTCTTTCAGCTGGGGTCATTAGTCTTTCAAGTTATTTGACATTCGGTACATTTGGTGAAGGCGGTTTATCAGGTTTAACAACTGGAACCGGCGGGATATTTATCGCCATTATCGTGTCCTTGTTGTCTACTGAAGTATTTTGTAGGTTATCAGGTAATAGTAAGCTACTAATTAAAATGCCTGATGGGGTACCGCCAGCAGTTTCGAAATCATTTGCAGCATTGCTGCCAGCTATTATTACAATTGGTGTTTTTGCATTAGTTCGTACAATTATTTCTGCAGGTTTTGGTATTCCGGATATTGTTGGTTCATTCTATTCAGCCATTCAGGAGCCGTTTATGGGCTTAACAAATACATGGGTTGCTGCCATAATTTTAGCCTTTATTCCAGCATTCTTATGGACGCTAGGTGTTCATGGTGCTAACATTATCGAACCATTTATGCAAACGATTAATTTACCTGCGATTGATGCAAACGTTGCAGCAATTTCTGCTGGCAAAGTTGCACCTTATATCGTAAATAAGCCATTCTTTGATGCGTTCGTTAATATGGGTGGATCGGGTACGACAATTGCACTTATTATCGCGATTTTCATTATTGCACGGAAAAATAAGCAATATAATACCGTTGGAAAATTATCCGCGGCACCAGGGCTATTTAATATTAATGAGCCGTTACTATTTGGTCTACCAATCGTTTTAAATCCAATTTTATTTATTCCATTTATTTTAACGCCAATGGTAAACGTAACAATTGCTTTCTTTGTCACAAAATGGGGTTGGGTTCCTGCGGCAACTGTTGCAGCCCCATGGACTACACCGCCGGTAATTAACGGATTTTTAGTGACACAATCTTGGACTGGAGCTGTTTTAAGTCTTGCGTTAATTGTTATATCAGTTTGTATCTACCTTCCATTCTTAGCGATGGCAAACCGTATCGCTAAACAAGACCAAAAAAAGGCAGAGCAAACACAAGAGCTACAGGCTGAAATTACAGCTGAGAATCCAAAAGTAGAAGTGTAATAGCTTAGCATTGGAGGTATTGTCATTTTGAGAAGATTAGGAATTTCACTCTATCCACAGCACAGCACGCTAGAAGAAATGCAACAATATGTTCAGCTAGCACACGATAATGGTTTTGATCGGATTTTTACATGTCTTTTGTCTTTAAACGATGAACAAGAAAAACTAAAATTACAGCAAATCAATTATTTTGCAAAACAGCTAGGCTTTGATATTTCTGCTGATATTGCACCAGCTGTTTTTGAAGATTTAGGCTTAACGTATAAAAATATTGCTTACTTTAAAGAGCACTACCATCTGGCCGCATTGCGTTTAGACATGGGATTCTCAGGTCAAGAGGAAGCGTTAATGTCATTCGATGATAGTCAGTTGAAAATTGAGCTCAATATAAGTAATGGAACGAAGTATGTGGATAACATACTATCCTACCAACCGAACCGAGACCATATTATAGGCTGTCATAATTTCTATCCAAGACGATTTACAGGTCTTTCACGTCAGCATTTTCTTGCAACCTCTCAAAATTTTAAAGCCAACCATATAAGGACAGCTGCGATGATTTCATCGCAGCATGCACTGTACGGTCCTTGGGAAAAAACTGAGTATGGCCTACCGACACTTGAAGAGCATCGCGATTTACCGATTACTGTGCAAGCGAAAGATTTATGGCATACAGGCTTAATCGATGATTGTATTATTGGCAATATGTATGCCTCAGAGGAAGAACTAAAGGCATTAGGACAATTAAATCGGCATAAGTTGGAGCTGAAAGTTGTACCATCCTCTGAAACAACGGTGTTAGAAGAAGCAGTCTTATTCAAAGAGCCTCATTTTAATCGAGGTGATGTATCGGATTACGTTATTCGTAGTACACAATCGCGAGTGAAATATAAAAATGGTGATTTCCCAGTTCATGATACGCATGCATTGCAACCAGGGGATGTCACAATCGATAATAATTTAGATGTTCGCTATAAAGGTGAACTACAAGTAGTTTTAAAGGAAATGCCGAATGCTGGCTCTACAAATGTAGTTGCCAAAGTAGTTGAGGAAGAACGCTTTTTACTAGCGAAAATTCAACCATGGGCGTCATTCGGATTTACAAAATAATTGAACTTAATAGGAGGATTAAGCCGACAATTGTATGTGCTTAATCCTTTTTCATATAGAAAGGAGCAAATAGGATGTATGTACTAGCGATAGATGGAGGAGGTACAAAAACTTGTGCTGTTATTTGTGATGAATATGGCACTATTTATGGCAAGGTGATGACATCACGTAGTAACCCAACTGCAATGGATGCACTTGATTTTGAGGCAACAATTCACGGATTGTTACAGAAATTGCAGGAGCAAACGCCACAAATATTGACAGCAATACATAGTTGCTTTGCTGGTATGGCAGGGGTGAAGGAAAGGCAATCTGAAGGCATAGTAGAAAGTATTATTCGTCAATATGTTGATAAGACGACGACCGTTGTAATAGAAAATGATGCTTTAATTGCGCTATATGCTGGTACGATGGGACAAGAAGGGATTGTCCAAATTGCTGGTACGGGTGCGATTACGATGGGGTTCAACCATCAGCACATGGTTAATCGTGTTGGTGGCTGGGGGTACTTATTTGATGATGAAGGTAGTGGTTATGATTTAGGTATTCATGTGCTAAAGGCTGTTTTTCAAAGCTATGATCAGCGTGCCCAGCCAACCGTTTTAACAGATATAGTACTACAACATTTCTCTGTTGATTGTGTTCCGCAATTAATTGAACATATTTATGGAGTGGAGCACCCAAGAACTGTAATTGCACCAATTGGCAAATATGTTTTTCAAGTTGCAGAAAAAGGAGATCGTATAGCCAAACAAATTGTGCAAGACGCTTGTGTCAAATACTATACGGCGATAAAAACATGTTATGCCAGCATGTCATGGGGGAGAGAAAATGTACCCGTAGTATTAGCAGGCGGTGTATTTTCGAATAATCCTACTATTGTTTCACACCTTGAACAATTAGCATTAGCAGATCAGTTGCCGATGCAATTTATTTTACCTGATTTAGAGCCGATAGGTGGGGCGGTTGTCGGAGCCTTTAAACAAGCGCACGTTCAACTAGATGTGTCATTTATTGAAGCGTTTCAAGCAAATTTTGAGAAATGGGAAAATGAAAATGACTAAATAGGCAAAAAACAACCATCTATGCGAAATTTTTTAGTACAACAACTGTGCGAGTTCTTTTTGAGAATTTCCACTTGAACAATATCATGATAGAATGTAATATAGGTTTGATTTTATCTTAGTATATAACTAGGTTTACTAATAAAAATTGGATAGATGGAGAGTGTAAGGATGTTACATCAATTTTCTCGTAACGAGCTCGCGATAGGTACTGAGGGACTCGAAAAATTAAAAAATACAACAGTAGCCATTCTAGGTGTCGGTGGCGTCGGCTCATTTGCTGCAGAGGCATGTGCTCGTAGTGGTATTGGTCGCATTATTTTAGTTGATAAAGATAATGTAGATATTACGAACGTTAACCGTCAATTAGTAGCGTATCTTTCAACAGTAGGAAAATCCAAATCTGGCGTTATGAAAGAGCGTATTGCTGATATTAATCCAGAATGTGAAGTAATTGATATGCATATGTTTTATACGGAAGAAACATATGAGGAATTTTTTGCACAAGGAATCGACTATGTTATTGACGCGAGCGATACTGTAATTTATAAAATTCACATTATGAAAGAATGCTTAAAACGTAACATCCCAATTATTTCAAGTATGGGTGCTGCCAATAAAATGGACCCAACCCGCTTTAAAATCGCGGATATTTCGAAAACGCATACAGATCCATTAGCAAAAGTTATTCGTACAAAATTACGAAAAGATGGTATTCATAAAGGGGTAACAGTTGTATTCTCTGATGAAAGTCCAATTGTCGTACGTCCGGATGTCGTAGAGCATGTGGGAAAACCAGATGCTGCTATCCGCAAGGCGAAAATGCCACCTTCTTCTAACGCATTTGTCCCTTCTGTTGCAGGTTTAATCGCAGCAAGTTGGGTAGTCAATAAAATTGTAGAAGATGTGAAAATTACTCGAGTACAAGGCTAAGCCATTTGTCTTGTATTTAGCAGTAACTAGCACATTGAAATTGAAAATGTTCATATGTTAATTAAAAGAAGAATCTGCAAAGTTTTCCTTGGGGAAGTTGTAAGTTTGTGCCTGCGCATGCTTCCTTTTTCATAGATGACTTGTAGATTCTTTTCTTTTATGACAAGAAAATCAGTAGGAGAAATGACTAAAAATGCTCCCTTATGTTACTTATGCAACAGACGTTCACTTTTTCTATGTTACAATAGGGCTGTTATAAAAGAGGGGGCATTCATTAATAATGGAGCAAATTTATCAAATGGAATATAGAGGATTGAATCTATTCGATGAAATTAGCACAGTGGAATTAGCGATTGATGAGGAGAGAAAGACGATACATATTTTTGATGTTGAACAGGTTGTGACACCTGTTTTTAATTTTGATGTATCTGCTTATGAATTATCAGATGGCTTTTACAAAATGGCGGATATACTTCGGCATAAACGAATTTTAACTGAACAGCAACCAGCGACAGAGCTGACGTTAAGCCAATGGCTAATTACGAATAATGCGTATTTTTATAGTCCAAAACAAAGAATTAAAAAATATGTAAACGGAAGCATCGTCGAAATAATAAATCAAGAAAAGGAACAATTTTTGTTTGATTACTATATACAAAGAGTTTAATTTTACCAAAATAATTAATTTAACGTGCACAAAATGCTAATAATTCACGAAATTGCCTTATTTTTTTCATGTCCTCACTTCTTCTTTTGGTTTATTGCTATAATTTGAATAATTCCAATATATGTAGATATTAGGTCAGCTTGTTTGGAATGTTCAAATCTACTTAGGGGAAGTGGAAATGGCGTTTGCTAAAACAAATGAGAACATGGGAGAGTGGGAAAATGGAAATACAAGTAATTCGTGAACATTTAGATATCGTAAAACTTCAAGAGAAAATGAATAGTATTGTATTTGATTATTTAGATACGTCTAATAATTACACAAAAGCCATGAGAGCTTTAACGCCTTTATATACACAAGCTACAACATTTTATAAGGAATATTTAGTTGCAAGAGCAGGTGAACTACCGAAAGCCAATACATATTGGCATTTGTATATAGATTGTAGTGCCAAGCTTTGTTATTTTTTAGCAGCATCCATCTATTATTCTTCAAATGAGCTACAAAAAACGCCTGAAAAAGTAGCAAGTTTATTAACGATTGCCGCCCGTTCTTTACCAAGTATTGAGCAGGAAGAGAATAAGGAGCTTTTAACTGCTATTATCGCCCTATATGGTGATGTAATAGAAGATAGTGATCAGGTAGCTGCTTTAAGAGAAGAAGTACTTGCCCAAAAAGGTGACGTCAAGCAATGTTTACAGCAATTTAAATTGTTTGTTGAGAAGGAATCCATAAATTAATAAGAAATAAACTAGTACCATTGTCGAAAAGCATAACGACAATGGTTTTTCTTTTTTTTGTAAGGGATATGTAGCTGAAATTGTTTATGTGCCTGGCACTCCTTTATGCTTTCCGCGCAGCATAAGTTATAAGACGCAACCCCCGCTGTAGTGCGGTCTGTTGCGTCTTACGTTGTGTGCGTTCTTTAGCAGCATGGTAAATTGTTTGAGTGCCTGGCACTTTACTTGTGACGGAATGATTTAAGCTTATCGTATATACTTGCCATCCGTTTCTCTTCCCCTGCAATAACTGGTTTATAAAATTCTGTACCAACAAGCTCGTCCGGTAAATATTGTTGATCTACCCAGCCACCAAAAGTACCGATAGGGCTGTTATGCGGATATTGATAACCAACATGACCTAAATCTTTGGCCCCTTCATAATGTGCATCACGTAAATGGTGTGGAATATCTCCCGTTTTACCTGCGTGGATACTAGCGATAGCAGCATCAATAGCAGCTATTGCAGAATTTGATTTTGAAGCAAGGCACATTTCAATTACAGCACTTGCTAGCGGAATCCGTGCTTCAGGTAACCCTAAACGTTCTGCTGCCTGGACAGCGGCAAGCATGTGAGCCCCTACTTGTGGGTTGGCAAGACCAATATCCTCATAGGCCATGACGAGTAAACGTCGACTAACTGCAACCAAATCACCTGTTTCCAGTAAATGTGCTAAATAATACAACGCCGCATTCGTATCGCTCCCACGTACCGATTTTTGTAATGCTGACAGCAAGTTATAAAAGTGTGAGCCATTTTTATCACCGTACACGCCAATTCTGCCAATAAGATGTTCTAGAATATGGTCAGAAGCTATTGTTTGTCCGTTCACTTCATCACTTGCATAATAAATCGATTCGAGCAATGTTAGTGCCTTGCGCGCATCACCATTTGCTGCTGTCGCAATTTGTTCAATTTGTGGATCTGTCAGTGCAAAATGATACTTTCCTAGTCCACGTTTGTCATCAGTAAGTGCCTTTTGAATAAGTTCTACTAAATTTGCTGTTGTTAATTTTTTTAACTGATGAATTTCTCCGCAACGTGAGCGAATAGCAGGGTTTACATCATGATATGGATTTTCAGTTGTCGCACCTATTAAAACAATAGAGCCGTTTTCCACATGTGGTAGTAATGTATCTTGCTGTAATTTATTGAAACGATGTATCTCATCTAGAAACAGTATAACTTTCCCAGAAATTCTTGCTTCTTGTACAATATCTTCAACGTCTTTTTTCCCAGCACGAGTCGCATTAAGAGCGAAAAAGGGTAATTTAGAGCTTCCTGCGATGGCATTTGCTATCGATGTTTTACCTATGCCTGGCTCTCCGTATAATAACATGGAAGGAACGTGCCCATTTTGAATCATTTTGTATAGAGCAGTATCAGGACCGACGAAATCTTGTTGACCAATGATTTCATCTAGCGTTAATGGGCGCATCCGATATGCAAGTGGTTCATTATGCAAAAGAATATCCCCTTTCGTACATTTGTTCTAATTCATAGTATATCATAACCTTCCAAGAGTATTTCCGAGTTCTTCAAGAGGAGATTATGATATACTGTTGGTAGTATTTTGACTAGACTAATTGAGGGTGATAAAATGAAAATTTCTACAAAGGGCCGTTACGGTCTCACGATTATGATTGAATTGGCAAAGCATTATGGTGAAGGGCCAATTCCATTACGCAAAATTGCTGCTGAAAAGGAGCTTTCTGAAGCGTACTTAGAGCAACTCGTATCACCATTGCGCAATTCGGGCTTGGTAAAAAGTGTTCGCGGCGCTTATGGAGGTTACATGCTTGCAAACCCACCTAGTGAGATTTCTGCAGCGAATGTAATTAGTGTACTAGAAGGTCCGATTCAGCCTGTAGAGGGTATCGAAAATGAGGAAGCACCTCAACGTGAGCTATGGTTACGAATCCGTGATGCTGTGAAAAATGTATTAGATACAACGTCTATTGAAGATTTAGCACAGTATACAGAGGAAAATGTAGCAGACGGCTATATGTTCTATATTTAATATTTCTAGGCTAAAGCACCTCCAAAGGTAGAAACGCTGTTAGGTTTTTACCACTCGGGAATGAACAGTGCTTTAGTGTTTTCGTATAAAGGAGTTTTCAACATGAATTCATATATCTATCTTGATCATGCGGCAACGTCCCCGATGAATGACAAGGTAATAGACGCGATGACTTTAGCGATGCGCGATGTATTTGGAAATGCATCGAGTATTCACGGAGCTGGACGAGAGGCGCGCAAACATTTAGATAATGCACGTGATGTCCTAGCACAATCAATAGGTGCAAAGCCAGGAGAAATTATTTTAACAAGTGGCGGTACGGAAGCGGATAATACGGCAATTATTGGAACTGTTACTGCGCGAGCTGCTGAAGGGAAGCACATTATTACAACTCAAATCGAACATCATGCGGTGTTACATACTTGTGAGAAGCTAGAACGAGAAGGCTTTGAAGTGACGTATTTACCAGTTGATGCGCTTGGTCGCATAACTGTCGAAGCGGTACAAGAGGCATTACGTGACGATACGATTCTCGTAACAATTATGTATGGCAATAATGAAGTTGGTTCAATTCAGCCAATTGCTGAAATAGGTGAGTTGTTACGCGAGCATAAAGCGACGTTCCATACAGATGCTGTTCAGGCTTATGGTTTAGAGACAATAGATGTGGAAGCTTTGCAAGTTGATTTATTAAGTGTGTCTGCACATAAGATTAATGGGCCAAAAGGGATTGGCTTCCTTTATCAGAAAACTGGTACACCACTTGCTAGCTACGCGTTAGGCGGTGACCAGGAGAAAAAACGTCGTGCTGGTACTGAAAATATACCGGCTGTTATAGGCTTTGCTACTGCTGCTGAAAATGCAAGTCAGTTGCGTGAAAGTAAGCGAACACTGTACAATCGCTTTAAACAAATTATGCTTGAAGTTTTTACACATGAAAAATTAGTATTTCATGTCAATGGCGATACACAAAATGTTCTACCACACGTCTTAAACGTTAGCTTTGCGAATATGGAGGTAGAGTCATTTTTAGTGAATCTTGATATGGCTGGCATTTGTGCATCTAGTGGTTCAGCATGTACTGCTGGTACAATTGATCCTTCACATGTGTTAGTTGCTATGTACGGCAAAGGGGCAGAGGAGTTACGAAATTCTATTCGCTTTAGCTTTGGCCAAGGTCTAACAGAAGAAGCTGTCCGCCAAGCGGCAGAAAAAACAGCAGCGATTGTGAAAAAGCTGGCAAAATAATTTGTTAATTACTATCAATTTAAACCGAATGAATTAAACGCTATGTATATTTGCAAAGCCTTAGAGTTCGGTTTATATGAATTGAATAAAAGAAAAGGTGACCACAATGATCGAAACACGTGACCCATCGGAAATTCGTGTCGTCGTCGGCATGTCAGGTGGGGTAGACTCTTCAGTTGCTGCATATATGCTAAAGCAACAAGGGTATGAAGTAATTGGTATTTTTATGAAAAACTGGGATGATACAGACGAAAATGGCGTTTGTACAGCAACAGAAGATTATGAAGATGTAATTAAAGTATGTAATCAAATCGGCATTCCCTATTATGCTGTGAATTTTGAAAAGCAATATTGGGATAAAGTTTTCACATACTTTTTAGAAGAATATAAAGCAGGACGTACACCTAACCCTGATGTAATGTGCAATAAGGAAATTAAGTTTAAAGCATTCCTAGAACATGCAATGGATCTTGGTGCAGATTACTTGGCAACAGGACATTATGCACGCATTGATCGCAGTGGTGATGGGGAAGTACGTATGCTTCGTGGTGTTGATGATAATAAGGACCAAACTTATTTCCTTAATCAATTATCGCAAGAGCAACTAGCGCATGTAATGTTCCCAATAGGAGATATTGAGAAAAAAGAAGTGCGTAAAATTGCAGAAGAAGCAGGTCTTGCTACTGCCAAGAAAAAGGATTCCACTGGAATTTGCTTTATTGGAGAGCGTAATTTTAAAGAGTTTTTAAGTCAATACTTACCGGCTCAACCAGGCAAAATGGAAACAATGGATGGTGTAGTTATGGGGCAACATGATGGTTTAATGTATTATACATTAGGTCAACGTCATGGTCTTGGTATAGGTGGAGACGGTGAGCCTTGGTTCGTACTTGGAAAAGATTTAGCGCGTAATGTGTTACTTGTTGGCCAAGGGTTCGACCACGATGCTTTATATTCAACTTCGCTGACAGCCGTGAAAATGGGCTATACTTCGACAAAAAAATTGCCCGGGAAATTTTCTTGTACTGCGAAATTCCGCTACCGTCAAACAGACACACCTGTTGAGGTAGAAATTTTAGAAGATGGTCGCGCACACATTGAGTTTGCGGAACCAGTTCGTGCCATTACACCAGGACAGGCTGTTGTTTTATATGACGGTGAAGTTTGCTTAGGTGGCGGTACAATTGATGAAGTCTTTAAAAGTAATGAAAAACTAACATATGTTGGATAACTTGCAAAAGGGCTGCAAAATATACTTATTTCAGTTGATTTCTTAGGAAATAAGGAAATGCATTGAGTGAATATAGTCACTCAGTGTAAACGAATAAGCGATAGGATTTGCAGTCTTTTCGCTACATAGAGGTGAAATGATTTGGATTTTAACGAGCAGGGCATACTAGCATTCCAAGAGAAACGTTATGAGGATGCTGCACAACTATTTACCCAAGCGATTGAAGCAGAGCCTGATAATGCAATTGGCTACGTGAATTTTGGGAATTTATTGGCTGTACTAGAAGATACAGAACGAGCAGAACGCTTTTTTCAAAAGGCGATTACTGTAGACGAAACGGCAGCTACTGCTTATTATGGTTTAGCCAATTTATATTATAATGCGGAACGCTATGCAGAAGCGTTAAAACTTTATGAGCAAGCGGTAAAGCATAAAATTGCAGGTGCAGATGTTTATTATATGATGGGGAAATGCTTTGAACGAATGGAAAATCCAAAGCTCGCATTGCCATATTTACAACGTGCGGCAGAGATTGCGCCTGAAGATACACAAATTCGACTTGCGTATGCTATCGTGCTATGTGCATTAGAAATGTTCGAAGAAGGTAAGAAGGAATTGGATTATTTAATTGAGCTGGATTGGAATAATGCAGATGCTCATTATAATTTAGGTGTTCTGTATGCGGTATCTACAGAACAAACAGAGGATGCTATGTATCATTTGAAGCAGGCATTTACGATTCAACCAGAATATGATCAAGCGCGCTATATTTACGATATGATTGCCCAACGATTTAACTAAAGAGGTTGGGATAAAAGTGAAAAAGTGTTAGATTGACTGCCATCAATCTAACACTTTTTTGCTATATCGTTGATTTCCGCTACGTGCGGGCGCTCTTTCCGAGGGCACACCGTAAGCCGCAACCCTCGCTAACGCGCGGAATGCCCACGTCTTACGCTGCGTGCGTTCCCGCAGGAGTCGCCACCTTCGCTACCAACAACTAGTGCTCTTCCTTCTATAAGTTGTCCTAGCTTGATCTTTCGGTCAATTATTTACTATCTTTACTGTCAAATGTGAGTTGCGATAAGTATTGCGCTAAATGTGCAACCGGAGTTGTATCTAAAAGTGAAGATTCTGCTTCATTTTCCTTTAAAATATTTATTTCTTTATTCAGCCGCTCCATTTTACGATCTAATTCTGCTGCTTGTAATGCCGCATCTTTAAGTTCATGACGAATATGTGCAGGCACTTCTTTATTATATTTATAATAAATTTTATGTTCGAGACTTGCCCAAAAATCCATTGCAATCGTACGAATTTGAATTTCTGTATATACTTTTTCCATTCGATCGGACATAAAGATTGGAATTTTAATAATAAGGTGTAGGCTTTGGTAGCCATTGTCTTTTGGATAAGCAATATAATCTTTTACGTCAACAACTTCAATATCATTTTGTGCTTGAAGCATCGCACTTACTTTGTAAATATCTTCTACAAAAGAGCATGTAATACGGACGCCTGCTATATCACGAATATGTTCGCGAATACTATCAATGGCGGGTGTTAGCTCTTTTTTTGACATCTTCAATAATATACTTTTCGGTGATTTCACTCGGGTTGAGACATGTTCAATTGGATTATATTCATGAATAAGCTTAAATTCTTCTTGTAAAATATTGATTTTCGTTTCAACTTCATTTAATGCAAATTTATATGCTAGGAAAAAGCGGGTAAGCTCTGTTTGGAAAGATTTTAAAGTTGTGGCTTCGAGTTCGTTTTTCATAATAAAATAAATCCTTTCTTCTGAAAAAAATCGTTCTATCCGTGATAGGATGCAAGTTGAGCTCCTTATCGGATGATAGGGCAACAAAATTAGTATTCCCTCTTTCAAGCTTAACAAAAAGAAGGGGAAAATAGAAATTTGTGCTCTACAAAAAAATGCATGCAACACACGGTAAGACACCGTTCATTCTCGTTCCAAGCGTTCCTATTCCATAGGCACGGCAACAATTCATTTTAGTGTCTTTGTTTTTGAAGGACACAATCTGTTTCTAAAAACGAAAAATACTTCGAAAGGCATGACCCTCGAAGTATTTTGTCTGCATTTTTATTGTTTTAAACGATAATTTTAGCATTTAAATTGTAACGCTTATTGAATTCGTCAACGAATAGTTGTAAGTCAATATAAGTACCGATATATGGTTCGGTTTCTTGATCACGAAGGAAGCCGCAAGTTGCTTTTAACGATTTAGAAAACTCAAGTAACATTTGTTCGTTATCAAGTTGAATCTGTATTGATAACGAATCATCTAACGTATTCACCTTAAAATATTTTCTATCAATAATGCGTTCTAAATTTGTCTCTTCAAATGGAAAAACAAAATCATTATATATTAGTTTCACAGTACCCCGCCTTTTTTACAATAATTCACAACTTCAACATAAGGTAATTCTCCACCAAAAATAGAAAGGGAGCTACCAATTGTGAGATGAAGCTTACCATTTGAAATTGCTTTGAATTTTTCTAAGTCTTCTAAAGAACGAACTCCACCAGCATAGGTTGTTGGAATGGATGTCCAAGCAGCTAAATCCCGTACCAAGCTTTCCTGCATCCCACCTTTTTTTCCTTCAACATCGACCGCGTGAATCAGTAATTCATCACAAAATCTCTCAATATAGGCAATGGTCTTTGCATTCACTTCAAAATCACTAAACTTGGTCCATTTATCAGTTACTACAAACCATTTATTATCGCGCATTCTGCAGCTTAGGTCAATTACGAGATGTTTTTTCCCGATGGTATGAACTAGTTGTTCTAAGCGATTAATATCGAGTTTTCCATCATGAAAGATATAGGATGTCACGATAACATGCGAGGCACCTGCATCTATGTACTTTTTTGCGTTTTCTGAAGTAATGCCGCCTCCGACTTGTAGGCCTCCTGGATATGCTGTTAATGCTGCTATTGCGGCATGTTCATTTCCACTGCCAAGCATAATGACATGACCGCCTACTAATTGATCCTCTGCAAACATGTTCGCATAATAGCTAGAGTCATAATCTGAAATGAAATTTTCGATAACTTCTTGATCTGTATGTCCAAGTGTACTTCCAACAATTTGTTTCACTTTGCCATCATGTAAATCGATGCAAGGTCTAAATTCCAATAGCTTCACAATCCTTCCAAACAACAAGTTCATTCATTGTATCTATCATAGCATGGTTAGAGGTAAATTAGCCGTAATTTGTCATTTGTCAAAATAATGTTAAAAATTTTTAGGTTTTTCTTGTTAAAACGATATTTCTTAACGTGCTGTGGTAAAATAATAAAATTGAAATAAACGAGAAGGGGACGAATCGATAATGACAGAAAATCTAGATTTATTTGAGTTGAATAAGCTATTTATTCTCGGACGTCCTATTGTATCTATTTTCCATAATACTCAAAATATGTATTCGATTGTACGTGTGAAAATTCAAGAAACAAATTTGCAATATGACGATAAGGAAATTATTGTAGTTGGTTATTTCCCACAATTGCAAATGGACGAACAATATCGTTTTACAGGTAGTATGAGACAACATCCAAAATATGGTGTACAATTTCAAGTTGAGACGTTTACAAAGGAAGTGCCCGCAACTGAGCAAGGAATTGTTCATTACTTATCAAGTGACTTATTTGTTGGAATAGGAAAGAAAACCGCTGAAACAATTGTTGAAAAGCTTGGTGCAAATACAATCCGTCTTATATTAGAAGATCCAAATGTGCTCGATGTTGTACCTCGATTATCGGCTGAAAAAAAGGAAGTCATCCATCGCACAATTGAGCAAAATCTTGGATTAGAGCGTGTCATGATTCAATTGAATGAATGGGGATTTGGCCCGCAGCTCGGAATGAAAATTTATCAAACGTATCGTACAGAAACGATTGATTTATTAACTGTAAATCCTTATCGCCTCATTGAAGATGTGGATGGTGTCGGCTTTTTTCGGGCAGATGAGCTTGGTGCAAAATTAGGCATTACTGGTAATCATCCTGACCGTATTAAGGCTGCAATTTTACATACTCTAAATACAGCTGCATTATCAGACGGCCATGTATTTTTAGATGCGGAGCACGTTTTACCACAAGTGAAAGATATGCTCGAGCAAAGTCAACGCCAAGAAATTCCGTATGAAGCAATCTCTAAGGCTTGTATCGAGATGCGTGAGGAAAATAAAATATATGGTGAAGAAACAAGGCTTTATTTACCATCCCTATATTTTTCTGAAATTGGAATTGCTTCAAAAATTATTGCGTTAACCGAACGAAATAGTCAGGCTAAGCATTTTAGTAAAGACGAAATTCGCAAGGCTATCGGGGATACGGAAGCTTTTTTAAACGTCACATATGCAGAAACACAAGCATATGCGATTGAACAGGCTCTTAATTCAGCTGTGATGATTTTGACGGGTGGTCCTGGTACAGGAAAAACAACTGTTGTCAGAGGTATTGTAGAAGTATATGCAAAGCTTCATGGTCTTTCATTAAATCCTAAGGAATATGCGCAAAAAGAAGAGCCGTTTCCTATCATTTTATGTGCACCAACAGGACGTGCAGCTAAACGATTATCAGAGTCCACAGAGCTACCTGCTATGACAATTCACCGTTTGCTAGGTTTTACTGGTCAGGAGAAGGAAGAAGAAACCGAGCGAGAAGTTACTGGAAAACTTATAATTGTCGACGAAATGTCAATGGTTGATACATGGCTTGCCCATCAATTATTAAAATCATTACATGAGGATGTTCAAGTTGTTTTTGTAGGTGACCAGGATCAGTTACCACCAGTAGGTCCAGGACAAGTACTCAAAGATTTACTCGCTTCGAAACAAATTCCGACAGTTGAACTGACTGATGTTTATCGTCAGGCGGAAGGTTCAACAATTATTGAACTTGCCCATCAAATTAAGCGTGGTACAATTCCTAATGATTTGTCGATGAAAACGTCTGATCGTTCATTTATTAAAGCATCACCAGATCAAGTGGCAAATGTCGTAACACAAGTTGTAAAAAGTGCTGTATCGAAAGGTCAGGAAATTCGTAATATACAAGTTTTAGCACCGATGTATAAAGGGCCTGCTGGAATCGATAATTTAAATAAAATGATTCAAGACCTTGTTAATCCGAATGATACAGGCTCAAGAAAAGAGCTTATCTTTGGTGATGTAACGTATCGAATTAAGGACAAGGTGCTACAGCTTGTAAACCAGCCAGAAAGCAATGTCTTTAACGGAGATATGGGGGAAGTCATTAGTATTATTAAAGCAAAGGAAACGATTGAAAAGCAGGATTTGCTTGTCGTGTCATTTGATGGTATTGAAGTAACTTACCAACGGAGCGATCTTAATCAGTTAACCCTTGCGTATTGTTGTTCTATCCATAAATCGCAAGGCTCGGAGTTTCAAACGGTCATTATGCCGGTTGTTCGTGGCTATTCTAAAATGCTCCGTCGTAATTTGTTATATACTGGAATTACGCGAGCGAAAAATTTCTTAATTTTATGTGGTGAGCCAGATGTGCTAGCTAATGGCTTACAGCGTACAGACGATTTACAACGGTTCACGTCTCTGCGAGCACGACTTAACCCAATGGATGCATCCTCCAATGAAGTTATTGAAGTGAAGGAGACATCAGTGGAGACAATTGTCGAAGAAGACCGACAAGAGGAACCTATAACTGTTCTTCAGCTAACAGTAGATACGGTTCCATATATACATCCAATGATTGGAATGGATGGCATTTCGCCATATGATTTTATGGATAAATAAAAATTGAAAATAAGTTTTATGAGGTGAAGAAAGTGAAACGCATCGTGATATTGCTTCTATTCATGCTGTTATTACCGTTCGCACAGAAGGTACATGCCAGTAATGTCGTTATTCTAGTGAATGAGGAAGCAACTGTCTTTGATAATCGTTCAGGCAAACTTGAACAAGTAGGAACATTATCTGGAGGACAAACTTTTGAAGTGACAAAAGATTATGGGGCAAATTGGTGGCAAATTCGTTGGGGCGGTAGTTACGGTTACGTCGATAAACGTTACACAACCGTTGTCCCATCTACAACATATAAAAATATCGTTCCTTCAGTTGCAAAGATAAAAGATTATATTGTAGCAACGAAGGTAACGCCTATTTATGATAATACAAGCAATAAGTTGGTGCAATTTGCAACATTGTCGGAAGGTGTTCAATTCCCCATTTATAGTAGAATGGGTAGTTGGTACGGAATTGCTGTGAACGGACGACTCGGTTATGTACATAGTAATTTTGTTACGGAAGAAAAAGGTCAGGAGACAACGGATACATCAACAAAGCCGATTGGAAAGCCAACCCCACCTCCAAGTCCAACCCCAACACCACCGAGTAAGCAAAATGGCTACATTGAAGCATTAGAAAACATTGTGCTATACGACCTTCGTAGAGAACAACCAATGTCTATAGCGACGCTTTTAAAAGGTCAACAATTGGAAGTGGCAGGTATGGGTGATGAAACGTATGTTCAAGTTCGTTGGGGCAAGACGTTTGTCTATGCTGAAAAATCGAAAGTGAAGTTTGTGAATACGCCAACGTATAAAAATATTGGTAAGGATAATGCAGTAATAAATCAATATTTCATTCCGATATCAGGGAATAGTGAAGTTTATGATCGAACAGCTAACAAACTAATGCCATTTGCAAAGCTTGATACTAATCGACGATATCCTATTTTACGAAAAGAAGCCAATTGGTATGTAACGACAATTGGTGGTCGTGAAGGCTATATTCACAGTTCTAAGGTAGCTTTAGATCGTGGTGTTCCTGTTATGATGTACCACCATTTATTGAAGGTGTATGAGCTAGGGCGCTTTAAAAATGTAAGTACTACAATGACTGATACTCAATTCGCTAATGAAATGAAGTATTTGAAAGATAAAAAATTCGAAACGGTTAGTGCTGATGATTTATTACGGTTTATGCGTAATGAAATTACATTGCCTGCTTATTCAATCGTCCTAACATTTGATGATGGCTTATTATCCACAAGGGAATATGCTTATCCAATATTAAAAAAACATGGTTTTCAAGCAACACAATTTTTAATTACGTATCGAAATGAATATTCTCCTGCAGAGCAACAATTTAATTATAATGATTTACAAGCACTTTCAAGACAAGATATGGAACTTATGCAAGATGTCTTTACGTATGAGTCTCATACTTACAATTTACATGATATGATCGGGAATAAAGGGAAAATGCTACTGATTCCATATCATGAAGTTGTACAAGATTTAAAGCGTAGTTTAACAATAATTCCGGGGGCAAAAGCATTTGCTTATCCATTTGGTCAATATAATACCAATACAATTTATGCTGTAAAAGAAGCAGGATTTGCAATGGCCTTTTCAACAAAGCCTGGCTACAACAATCCGTATGATGATGTTTACCAAATTAAACGCTTATACAGCGATCAACAAACGTCCTTCACACAGTTCAAAAAAATGGTCTCGCCATATGCACAATAACAGAGGAGGGCTTCTAATTGCCTTCTTCGACTATACAAAACAAACCCGCATCTTCATTGAAGCTGCGGGTTTGTTTTGTAGGTGCTTACTCAATCAAATTTATTGTGTCTCAACAAAATAGAACCATTCGGCGTTTATCATACAGATAAGAGGCGAGGAACGATTCAGCCTAATAGGTCATATAATACATGAGAATTAAAAACATAGGTCCATATTAGGGGTGAATGTATGCCAGCAATTACAGGCCAGCAATATATTAAACGCATTGACGCATTGCAAACGTATATATCGATAGATGGTGAAGTCGTTACGGGAAATGTTTCAGAACATCCGGCATTTAAAGGCGTTATACAAAGTCAGGCTAAACTTTTTGATTTGCAGCATGATGAAAATTTACATGATAGTATGACTTATGTGTCACCAACGAGTAACCAGCGGGTCGGGATGTCTTATCTACAAGTGACAAAGGACGAAGATTTGGTGAAAAGACGTCAAGCTGCTCGAGAGTGGGCTTTATCTAATCATGGATTTATGGGAAGAAGTCCTGATTATATGAACACTACTTTAATGGCATTGGCTTCAGCAGCCGAATACTTAAAAGATAAGCCGAATTGTTTTCCGGATCATCTGCTGAATTATTATGAATATGCACGTGAAAATGATTTAACGATGACACATACGTTTATTGAGCCTCAAGTAAACCGTCATAGTTATCATTATGAAGATGATGATGTCATCATTGCTGCTAAAATTGTAGGAAAGACGAATGAAGGGTTAGTCATTAAAGGTGCGAGATTGCTTGCAACACAGGGGGGCATTACTGATGAACTCCTTGTATTATCAACAAATGGTTTTGATAAGGAAAAAGGATTTGGTTTCTCCATTCCTAGTAATACTAAAGGATTGAAATTTTTATGTAGACAGTCATTTGTTGGCGGTGAATCCACGTTCGATTATCCATTAAGCGCTCGATTTGAGGAAATGGATGCGATTGTTGTATTTGATGATGTCGTAGTACCGTGGGATCGCGTATTTTATTATGAAAATACAGAAGTAGCGAATAGTTTCATGAATGTGAGTGGTTTCCAAGCATATTCTTTACATCAAGTATTGTCGCGACAAATTGCTAAAACTGAATTTGTATTAGGCGTTGTACAATCAATTGTTGATACGATAAACATTGGAAGTTATCAGCATGTGCAACAAAAAGTAGTTGAAATTATTGTGACGCTAGAAACTATGAAGGCTTTATTACTTAAGTCAGAAATAGAAGCAAAAAGGGATGACTTTGGCTTTATAAGACCAGATTTACCAACATTACAAGTTGCCATTCAAGTTTTTCCAAAGGTTTATCCAACCTTTACAGAAATTATTCAATTACTTGGAGCAAGTGGATTAATGTCTATTCCAAGTGAAAAAGCATTTGCCGCAGATAATGGGGATTTAGAGCATTATTTACAGTCATTTAGAGATGGTGGAGAGGACCGTGTAAAAAAATTCCGCCTAGCGTGGGATTTAACGATGAGTACTTTTGGCACAAGGCAAACACTTTATGAGCGATACTTCTTTGGAGATCCTGTTCGCTTATCGAGCCTGCTCTACCAAACTTATAATCGCGAGCCATTTATGCAAAGAGTAGAAAATTTCTTAAAAAGATAACTTTAAAATAACGACTTATGTTTGAAGAATTCGATAATTTTGTATAGAATAGAAATGCAATGATTGACAGAAGAACATAATTTTTTTATAATGTGCGTTAGAAAATAGAAAAAACGATGATGGAACAAGTACGTATTTGTGCGTGTGAAGAAAGGGATTTCTAGGCTGAAAAAATCCTCACGTCAACAAGTGCCGAAAGCTACTCCAGAGTGCAGCTAATCCCTGCCGTTCACTTACGTTACAAGTGCTAAAGAGGTAAGTATGTATCATATGCTTACAACTAGGGTGGTACCGCGAGACAATACACAAAGTCCTCGTCCCTTTTTTGGGATGAGGGCTTTTTTATGCGTACAAGCGGATTCATATCGTAATTTTACACAATTAGAGGAGGAACTTTTCATATGAAAGCAGCAGAAATTCGCCGTTTGTATTTAGAATTCTTTAAAGAAAAAGGACATCATCATGAACCATCAGCACCACTTGTGCCAATTAATGACCCTTCATTACTTTGGATTAACTCAGGTGTTGCAACATTAAAACCATATTTTGACGGTCGTATTATTCCTGACAATCCACGTATTACAAATGCGCAAAAATCAATTCGTACGAACGACATTGAAAATGTAGGGAAGACTGCACGTCACCATACATTCTTTGAAATGCTAGGAAACTTTTCTATTGGCGATTACTTCAAAAAAGAGGCAATTCATTATGCATGGGAATTTTTAACCGACAAAAAGTGGATGGGCTTTGACCCTGAACTTTTATCGATTACAATACATCCAGAAGACCAAGAAGCATATGATGTTTGGCATAACGAAATTGGTATTCCTGAAGAGCGCTTAATTCGTTTAGAAGGAAACTTCTGGGATATCGGTGAAGGTCCATCTGGTCCAAACTCAGAAATTTTCTACGACCGAGGAGAAGAATATGGTTCAGATCAAAATGATCCAGAAATGTATCCTGGCGGTGAAAACGAGCGTTATTTAGAAGTTTGGAACTTAGTGTTCTCTCAATTTAACCACAATCCAGACGGTACTTATACACCATTACCAAAGCAAAATATTGATACTGGGATGGGTCTAGAACGTATTGTTTCAGTTGTGCAAAATGTGCCAACGAACTTTGATACGGATTTATTCATGCCAATCATTGAAAAAATTGAACAGTTTGCAAATCGAAAATACAAACGTCCAGGTGAAGTTGCGTTAAGCGAAATCTTCGGCTCAGAAGAAGACATTAATACGCCTTTCAAGGTGATTGCAGACCATATCCGTACTGTAGCATTTGCTATCGGTGACGGTGCACTTCCTTCCAATGAAGGCCGTGGGTACGTATTACGTCGTTTACTGCGTCGTGCAGTGCGTTACGCTAAGCAAATTGGTATTGAAAAACCATTCATGTTTGAATTAGTACCTACAGTTGGCGAAATTATGGTTGATTTCTACCCAGAAGTTACGGAGAAATGCGAATTTATCCAACGTGTTATTAAAAACGAGGAAATTCGTTTCCATGAAACATTAGATGGCGGTCTTGCAATCTTTAACGAGGTTGTGGAAGCTCAAAAAGCAGCAGGCCATGATTATATCCCTGGAGCAGATGCATTCCGTCTTTATGACACGTACGGCTTCCCAATTGAATTAACAGAAGAATATGCGGAAGAAGTAGGCATGAAGGTTGATCACGAAGGATTTGAAGTTGCAATGAACGAGCAACGTGAGCGTGCGCGTGCTGCTCGCCAGGATGTTGATTCAATGCAAGTACAAAATGAAGTTCTAGCAAACTTAACAGTAGCAAGTGAATTTGTTGGGTATGATAAATTATCGGTTGAAACTGAAATTGCAGCGATGATTGTAAATGGACAAGTAACGAAAGTAGCTTCAGAAGGTCAAGAAGCGCTAGTTGTATTAGCAAAAACACCATTCTATGCTGAAATGGGTGGACAAATTGCGGATAGCGGTGTAATTGCTAATGATGGCTTTACAGCAATCGTTAAGGATGTTCAAAAAGCACCAAATGGACAACCGTTACACACGGTTCTTGTGGAATCAGGCGAAATGCATGTTGAAGATGCGGTAAAAGCGGTTGTTAATCGTGAGGAACGTAATCTAATCATTAAAAACCATACAGCAACGCACATTATGCAACGTGCATTAAAAGATATATTAGGTGATCATGTGAACCAAGCAGGATCATATGTTGGTCCAGATCGTTTGCGTTTTGACTTCTCGCACTTCGGTCAAGTAACAAAAGAAGAATTACAACAAATTGAACGTATCGTTAATGAAAAAGTGTGGGAAGATATTGAAGTCGTGATTGAAGAAAAAGCGATTGATGAAGCGAGAGCAATGGGAGCAATGGCATTATTCGGTGAGAAATACGGAGATATCGTTCGCGTCGTATCGATTGGCGATTATTCTATCGAACTTTGCGGTGGTATCCATGTAAAACGTTCTTCTGAAATAGGCTTCTTTAAAATTGTTTCAGAAGGTGGTATTGGCGCGGGAACTCGTCGTATCGAGGCTGTAACTGGTAAAGTGGCATATGAGGCAGTTAAAGAAGAAGAGGCGCTTTTAAATGATGCAGCAGCACTATTAAAAGCAAATCCGAAAGATATTGTGACAAAAGTCCATGCATTACAAGCAGACTACAAAGAATTACAACGTGAAAATGAAGGGTTGTCACAAAAAGTTGCGAATGCTCAAGCAGGCGCTATCGTAGATGCAGCACAAACTTTTGGTGATGTAACTATACTTTCAACTAAAGTGGAAGCAAAAGACAACAACCAATTGCGTCAAATGATGGATGACTTAAAAGGCAAAATGACGAAAGCCGTTGTTGTATTAGGTGCTGTTGATGGCGATAAAGTGATGTTATGTGCAGGTGTCACGAAAGATTTAGTTGGTGGCAATTACCATGCAGGAAATATTGTGAAAATGGTTGCGGAAGCTTGTGGCGGTAAAGGTGGCGGTCGTCCAGATATGGCGATGGCGGGTGCAAAAGATGCAACAAAACTTGATGAAGCGCTACTTTCTGTGTATGATTACGTTAAATCCATTTAATTAATACATCAAATCGGTTATAATAAAGAGAAATCGGAGATGAGCTTCTTTTGCACATCTCCTTATTTCTGAAAGCGAGGTGCTGGTCATGAGTTCATTTGATCAAACGATGAAATTTAATTTTCCAGAAGAATCAATGGAACAGGAAGTCAAGCAGGTAATGTTGAAAGTACATTCTTCATTAGAGGAAAAGGGATATAATCCTATCAATCAGATTGTCGGTTACTTACTTTCTGGTGATCCGGCGTATATTCCTCGCCATCAGGATGCTCGTAATTTAATTCGCAAGCTAGAGCGTGACGAAATTCTAGAAGAGCTTGTTAAATTTTATATCAAAAAGAATAACGAGGGCTAGAAATGAGAATTATGGGATTGGACGTTGGGTCGAAAACAGTAGGTGTTGCAATTAGCGACGCACTTGGCTGGACGGCCCAAGGTATTGAAACCGTAAAAATTGATGAAGCAAATGGCGAATTCGGCATCGACCGTATTGCTGAGCTAGTGAAGGAATATACTATCACTGAATTTGTTGTAGGATTCCCGAAAAACATGAATAATACGGTAGGACCGCGTGGTGAAGCTTCTGAAAACTATAAAAAGTTATTAGAAGATACATTTTCGCTGCCGGTTAAACTTTGGGATGAGCGTTTAACGACGATGGCTGCCGAGCGCATGCTAATCGAAGCGGACGTAAGTCGCAAAAAACGCAAGCAAGTCATTGATAAAATGGCGGCTGTGATGATTTTACAAGGCTATTTAGATAGCAAAAACTAATTAATGAGGTGGCAAACATGGCACACGAGCATAACCATGAAGAAGAATTACATGTACAACACATTACAGTGATTGACGAAAACGGAAACGAGCAGCTTTGCGAAGTGATTCACGTACACGAGTCTCCTGAGTTCGGCAAATCTTACGTATTTTACTCAATGGTAGGCGCTGAAGAAGATGAAGATGGCTCTGTAGAAATCTTCGTATCTTCATTTGTACCATCTGAAAACGGTGAAGATGGCGAATTAACACCGATTGAAACAGAAGCAGAGTGGGACATGGTAGAAGACGTTTTAAACGCTTTAGAGGACGAAGACGAAGAATAATTGTTTTCTTTTTAGAGTGTAAGGAACAAGGATGGCACAAGCGGTCCTTGTTCTTTTTTTACGCCATCAACTTGTTGTTCCGAAGAAGTGGTAGTAATGATAGCGCACATAGAAACTAAGACAATAAGTAATCATTGTAAGGAGGAATAAAAATGAACGAGGAAACACAAGAATTCATAATAATAGGTGACAATGGCAAAGAGCAAACATGCCGTGTTGTTTTTACATTCGATGCAGAGGAAAAATCGTATGTACTGTTTTCCCTAATTGATGAAAACGGGCAGGAAATTCCGGGTGATATTTCAGCTATGACATTCGATTATGATGATAACAGCGGAGAAATGACCAATTTACAACCTGTGGAAACAGAAGCAGAATGGGAAATGATTAATGAAGTTGTATTAACGCTTCTTGATGAATTCCAAGAAGAGCCACAGCTTATTACGGTAACGAATGAGGATGATACGGATCAAGTGTGCGAGGTGATTCATACATTCGCCTCAGACCAATTTGGTAAATCTTACGTGCTTTATGTAGCTGTCTCAGATGAGCCAATGGAGGAGCGAGATATTTTCGCTGCGCAGTATGTACCTGGAGCAGATGGATCGATTGAGGATTTATTACCAATCGAAACGGATGAAGAATGGGAATTTGTAGAAGATGTTTTAAATGAATTATAATGAAAAAACATACTCGAAGTCGTACTTCGAGTATGTTTTTTTTTTTTGTGCCAGGCACTCAAACAATTAACTAGCCAACTACGGCTTACGCCGTGCGCTATCGGCGATACTGGAGTTTTATTAGCGATTAGTGTTTCGGTTTATAACACAGTTACGGAATTCGAAGTGGATTTTTACGATTTAGAAGGCTAGATAGTATACAACGATAGGTCAAATAGAAAATTTCTATATGAGCCTTAAAAGTATTCTATCTGATGATGACTATTTTGTATTTTAGAGAAAAAACAGCTATTTAAGTACGTAAAATAGGGAAAATGCTTTGTAGGAACTTGTCTATTTAAAGATAAGTGGAAAAAATAAGAAAAAAAGACATTGACCAATTATTAGTAAACAGATAAGATTTGTTGTAATAAAAATAGAAAATTTCAAATACTTTATTTTTAAAGAGACCAATTCAATTGCACATGAAATTCTCTGTTTTTATTGCTTATAAAACCAAGTAAATTAATAAATTAAGGAGGATATGATGTGAAAAAAATATGGTTATTGCTTATCAGCACATTATTTATTGTATTAGCAGGCTGTACAGATTCAGGTCAGGCAAAAAAAGAGGAAACAGTGACATTAAAAGTAGGAGCAGCGAGTGTGCCACATGCGGAAATTTTAGAGTATTTAGCAGATGATCTTGCAAAAGAAGGTGTCAAACTAAATATTTCAATATTAAAAGATGCTGTACAAACCAATCAACAAACGGCAGATGGTGAACTTGATTTCAATTATTTTCAGCATATCCCTTTTTTAGAACAGACGAACAAAGAAAGTAATTTAGATTTAGTAAGTGTCAAAGGAATTCATATAGAGCCATTTGGTGTTTATTCAAAAACAATTAACGATATTAAAGATTTACCACAAAATGCAAAAGTAGCTGTACCAAATGACGTTGTCAATTTTTCGCGTGCATTATTATTGTTTAAAAATAATAACCTTATCGAATTAGACGATGCGAAGAAAAATGATTACACAGTTGAGGATATTACAAAAAATGAAAAGAACATTCAATTTATCGGTGTCGATTCATTGCTGTTAGTTCGCTCCTTAGATGATGTGGATGCATCTGCTATCAATACGAACTATGCTTTAGAAGGTGGCTATAACCCACATGAGGATGCACTCATTATTGAAGGATCAGATTCTCCTTATGTCAATATTATCGCAACGACAAAAGAAAAACAGGAAGATGCTGCTATCCAAAAAGTTGTGAAATGGCTGACTAGTGAAAAGGCTTGTAAGTTTTTTGAAGACCAATATAAGGGAGCTGTCGTTCCGGTATTTTAGTTTTTAAAGTGAATTTTATTAGGTCGAACTTAAGTGAACAGGGGGTAAGTGGATGATTGAATTTATTGAGACGACGAAGGAATTCCATGTTGGGCAATCTACTGTAAAGGCGTTAAATCACATTAATTTGACTATTCAAAAGGGTGATATTTTTGGCGTAATTGGGTTTAGCGGAGCTGGAAAAAGTACTTTAATTCGGACTGTGAATTTATTAGAGGAGCCGACATCTGGCCAAGTACTTGTAAATGGGAAAAATTTAACAAAATTAAGCAAAAGACAATTACGTGAGGAAAAGAAAAATATCGGTATGATTTTTCAACACTTTAATCTTCTCCATTCAAAAACGGTTTTCGATAATGTGGCGATGCCGTTAGTGTTAAGTGGAGCTAAAAAATCGAAAATAGCAGTGCAAGTTCAAGAGGTCTTAACTTTTGTCGGCTTAGAAGATAAGGCACACCGTTATATTGATGAATTATCAGGTGGACAAAAGCAACGAGTAGGTATTGCAAGAGCACTAATAACAAAGCCAACGATTCTATTATGTGATGAGGCGACGTCTGCTCTTGATCCGCAAACGACAAAATCAATATTAGTATTACTAAAGCGTGTCAATATTGAGTATGGCATTACGATTTTAATGATTACACATGAAATGGAAGTCATTCGTGATATTTGTAATCGAGTAGCAGTAATGGAAAATGGAAAAATTATTGAAGAAGACAATATACTACACATTTTTTCTGCACCGAAGGAAGAAACGACGAAAAACTTTGTGCAATCGGTTGTGCGAAACGAAATTCCTCAATCTATTTACGACCAACTGAAGGTAATCGATGGAACGAAGCGTATTTATAATATCAAGTTTATCGGGGTGGATGTTGGCCAACCCGTTGTATCACAAGTAGCTAAAAAATTCGCTGTTGATGTTAATGTTTTATTCGGCAATATTACGGAGCTTCAAGGCATTCCATTCGGACATTTAATTGTAGAGCTAGTTGGTACAGCAACTGAAATTCAGAAGGCATTTTTATATATTCAACGCAAAAATATTCATATTGAGGAGGTCGTTGCACATGAAGGTGAGCACGCAAATTATTATCGACGCAGTGCTGGATACGCTGTACATGGTTAGTATTTCATTATTTTTTGGCGCTATTTTAGGGTTTATATTAGGTGTTGTTTTAGTTGTTACACGAAAAGGGCACATTCTTGAAAGTAAAATCATCTTCTCAGTTGTAAATCCGATTGTAAATACATTTCGATCCATTCCGTTCATTATTTTATTAGTTGCCATCATTCCATTTACACGTTTACTTGTTGGAACAGCTATTGGTACAACAGCTGCTATCGTTCCACTGGTCTTGCATATTGGACCATATATTTCAAGATTAATTGAAAATTCTCTTCTTGAAGTAGATGAAGGCATTATTGAAGCTGCCAAAGCAATGGGGGCATCTCCATTTCAAATTATTCATAAGTTTTTACTTCCTGAAGCCTTCCCATCATTAATATTAAGTGTTACGACAGCAACAATTGGACTGATCGGTGCAACGGCAATGGCAGGTGCAGTAGGTGGAGGCGGTCTTGGGGATGTAGCCATTACTTACGGCTATCAACGTTTTGATAATGTTACCATTTTAGTAACAGTTGTTATTTTAGTAATACTTGTTCAAATTATCCAGAGTATCGGCAATACCATAGAAAGAAAGTTACGAAGAGTAGCATAAAGGAGAGCTTGCCATGAAGAAAATACATTATCTAATAGGACTCATTTCATTATTATTTTTACTTGTAGCATGTTCAAAATCAGAAGGAAAAGATGTTGTGAAGGTCGGCATTCGTAGTTCGGAAATAAAGACGTGGGAATATATGAAAGAGCAAGCTGCGAAGGAAGATATACAATTAGAACTTGTGACATTTTCGGCACAATATGATCCCAATCAAGCATTGGCTGAGGGAGAAGTTGATATCAATGCCTTTCAGCACGTAGCTTACTTAAATTTGTTTAATACGAATAACGATACAGATTTACAGGCGATTGGTACAACGATTATGGCGCCTATCGGTCTTTATTCGAACAAATACAATCGAATAGAAGATATAAAAGATGGTGCTAAAATTGCTGTGCCAAATGATCCTTCCAACTGGGGTCGAGCATTGTTACTTCTGCAAGAATATGACCTGTTAACGGTCACGGATAATTTTGATGGCAGTGGTGGAGAAGACCGAATAAAAGATAACCCTAAAAATTTAACGATTGTGCCTGTGGATGGAGCGACGACTCCTCGTGTAATGGAAGACACTGATTTTGCGGTTATTAATAACGGGGTAGCTGTCGAAGCAGGCTTACTTTTAAAGGACGCCATTATTCATGAAAATGAAACAGCGAAGCCTTTTATCAATGTCATTGTGGCAAAGCCCGAAGACAAGGACAAGGACATATTGAAAGCAATTGTTGAAATATATCAGCGTAAAGAAACGGCAGATTTTGTCTCTGAGGTTTCCAAGGGTAACTATATTCCTGTCAAGATGTCAATGGATGAATTAGCAACATGGAAAGCATTTTATTCATATTAAAAGGAGAGATGATGAAAAATGACAGAGAAAAAACAATTGAAGCTTGCTTTATATTTAATTGGGGCAGGAATGCATGTTGCGGCATGGAAGCATCCTTTAGCGCAGGTCGATGCAAGCATCGATATAAAGGCTTTACAGAGAGCAGCACAGCTTGCCGAAAAAGGGAAGTTTGACATTGCCTTCGTTGCTGATAGCTTAGCAATCAATCACGAATCCCACCCACATATTTTAAATCGTTTTGACCCTTTAATCCAAATTACAGCGCTGGCAGCGGCTACGTCAAAAATAGGCCTTGGTGCAACAGCCTCGACTACTTATAGTGAGCCGTATGTGTTAGCAAGACAATTAATGTCCATCGATCATATAAGTAATGGACGTGTCGCATGGAACTTAGTAACAACGGCAGATGCAACAGGTCAAACTGCTCTAAACTTTAGTCGTGATAAACATTGGGAGCACGATCATCGCTATGAGCGTGCGGAAGAATTTATTGACGTTGTACAGTCGTTATGGGATTCGTGGGAGGATGACGCATTTGTCTATGATCGCGAAAACAATATTTTTTATGACCAACAAAAAGTACATGAAACAGCATTCAAAGGTAAATATTTATCTGTTAAGGGTCCGTTAAACATTGCGCGTTCCATACAAGGGCAGCCTGTCATTGTGGAGGCAGGTGCATCTAAGCCAGGGCAAAAATTAGCTGCACGGACAGCTGAAGTTGTTTTTGTGCACTGGGATGATATCGAAAAATCAAAGGTGCATTATCGCGATTTAAAGGCACAGCTAGTGCCTTTTGGTCGCACTGAGGACGAACTGCTTGTTTTTCAAGGCATATCTCCAATTGTTGGTGAAACAGAAGAAGAGGCAATACGTAAATATAATGAGTTACAATCCTTGGTAGATCCGTATGAGAGCTTAAAGTTTGTTTCAGGTTATATGGGCAATGTTGATTTTTCGAAGTATTCGCTTGATACACCTGCGATTGAAGTTGATTTTCCAGTCGTTAACAGTATACAAAGTCATTTTTATGAGCAATTAGAAATTATCAAAAAAGAAAATTTAAAAGTCGGCGATTTATATGCCCGTCTTTTTGGTCCAGCAAGACGTGATGCTTTTGTTGGAACAGCTGTGCAAATTGCTGATGAGATGGAACGTTGGTTAACGGAAAAGGCAGCGGATGGATTTATGCTTCAATTCCCGTTGTTACCGCGTGATTTAGAAAGCTTTGTGGAAAAAGTGGTACCAATTTTGCAGGAACGTGGAATCTATCGTGAAGATTATACGGGGTCAACATTACGTGAGCATTTAGGGTTGAAAAAACCACAAAATCGCTTTGTCAAAAGTAAGGTGAGCCATTGATGAGTGATGTATTTATTCGCAATGAGCGAGAGCAACAGCTTGTTCAATATGCGCGCAAACTTGCTGAACAAATTGAAGAAACTGCTGCTGTTTATGATGAAAGTGGTGCGTTTCCGTTCGAACATTTTAAAATTTTAGAGGATGCAGGTTATTTCCGATTGACTGTACCTAAGAAATACGGTGGTGATGAAATCACTCTCTATGAAATGCTTTTAGTGCAAGAACAGCTTGCTAAAGGAGATGGGTCAACTGCTTTAGCTGTTGGTTGGCACTTGTTAACCTTTTTAAATGTCCGAGAGGCGAAGGCGTGGCCAGAGCATGTATTTGCAGAATTGAGTCGTAAGGCGGTAGAGGAAGGATCTCTATTAAATATTATTAATAGCGAACGGGGAAAGGGCAATATTTCACGTGGAAGTATGCCAGGAACGACAGCTAAAAAGGTTTCGGGTGGGTATATTATTTCTGGTGAAAAGGCGTTTGCTTCATTAGCTCCAATTTTAAAGCAATTTACTATTATCGCCTATGTAGAAGATGAAAATCTAACTGCTGAGTTTCTCATTGAGAAAAATGAACAAGTAGAAGTTGTTAATACATGGGATACCATGGGCATGCGCGCGACAGGCAGTCATGATATTATATTTCATGACACCTTTGTACAGGATGACGCATTATTATATCGTCATCGTCCGAATGAAGTAAATCGGTTTTTAGCAGATGGGCGGGTTTATTCGTTAGAAATTCCTGCTGTATATTTAGGGATTGCAGGAGCAGCTAGGGATTATGTAATCGAGTTTGCGAAAAATACGTATTCCTATAGTTTGGAAAATACGATTGCCCATGCTAGTCATGTGCAACAAAAGATTGGGGAAATAGAGGTGTTGTATCAAACAGCACGACGAACACTTTATAGCATTGCTGCACAAGTAGAACAGCATCCGGCATTGAAGGAGCAACTAGCGTCTGATGTTAGTATAGCTAAGTATGTTATTTGCCATCATGCCATTGACATTGTGACAAAGGCGATGCAAATCGTTGGTGGTCGCAGTTTGTCGAAATCTAATAAATTGCAACGTCTATTTCGAGACGTCCAATGTAGCCGCTTTAATCCACCAGCTGATGATGTGGTCATTTCCCAGTTAGCACAAGGCTTGTTAGTAAAAGAAAAGCAAGGAGCCTTGCAATTATAAAGTATCAAATCTGCTAAAGAATGTGTTAGCAGATTTTTTTATGTGTGCAATTTCACCTGATTTGTCCATTTCTGTTTGTCGTAAAAGTTGATTTCTAGTATGATATTGAATAGTGATAGGGGGGAAACCCGTGGATAACGGTTCTAAAAAACAAGAAATGTTTTCAAAAATGCAGGAAAAAAAGACTGAGGTAAAAATTGTGAGAAAAATAGTAGCTATTATAGCCATTACATTTGTATTAGTATTTGGGATTATCGGTTTGATGGGTTACAACTACGTAAAAAGTGCTTTAAAACCGGTAGATCCGGATGCAACAAAAACAATTGCTGTTGAAGTACCAATTGGTTCAAGTTTAAGCTCGATTTCGGCTTTACTAGAGAAAAAGGGCATTATTAAAGATGCAAAAGTTTTTAAATACTATGCAAAATTTAAAAATGAATCCCAATTCCAAGCAGGGAATTATGATTTAACACAATCCATGACATTGGACGAGCTAATTGAGAGCTTAAAAACAGGGAAGGTGTATCGTGAGCCTGTCTTTACGATGACGATTCCAGAAGGTTTAACACTTGATCAGATAGGAAAAATCGTTGAAAAGAAAACGCCTTATACACAAAAAGAGTTTATGGATTTAGTGACAAGTGAAGCATTTGTTCAAAAAATGATGGCTAACTATCCAGAGCTTATTACAGATGCGGTATTAGCAGACAATATTCGCTATGATTTAGAAGGTTATTTATACCCTGCAACATATTCATATTTTGAAGAGAAACCTTCGTTAGAAGCAATCGCTGAAGAAATGATCGGTGCTATGAATAATGTTGTGAAAAATTACAGTGAAGTTCTAGTAGAAAAACAAATGTCAGTACATCAACTACTAACTTTTGCCTCATTATTAGAGGAAGAAGCAACAGCACAAACCGATCGTGAAACGATTGCAAGTGTATTCTATAATCGTATTGAGGAAGGCATGCCTCTACAAACTGACCCAACTGTTTTATATGCACTTGGCTCACATAAAGACCGCGTTTTATATGAAGATTTAGAAGTAGAAAATGCTTATAATACTTACAAAAATAAAGGGTTGCCGCCAGGTCCAATTGCTGGTGCTGGAAAAACTTCGATTGAAGCCGCGTTAAATCCGAGCAAAACAGATTATTTCTATTTCCTAGCAGATAAAGAAGGTGTCAACCACTTCTCGAAAACTTATGATGAACATTTGCAAAAGGTAGAAAAATATTTACGTCAAGCAGAGTAGTTTCTAGTAAGTAAAAACGAATATAGCGCAATAAAATGAATAGAAGGAAAGAAAAATAGCTTTCCTTCTATTTTCGTGCTATTATAAATTGTGATTTTTAATCAATTAATACGTGGTGGCAATTGTTTCGTGCATATAGACAAACAATTGCTCATTTTTGTATGGCAAAGTACCAAGACATCACGTTTGGTCTTTTTCTTTTTGTAGCAAAGTGATGATGAAGTTTGGACAACGGGAATGTGCTCGTTTCCTTTTAAATGAGGGTGAATTTTATAATGGAATTATCGGATGCATATATACAATCATTTATTCAACCACGTAATGAGTTGCTTTTAGAAATGGAAGCATATGCGGAAGAAAATCATGTACCGATTATGCAACTAGCTGGGATAGATGCGCTAAATCAGTTGCTTCGTATTCAAAATCCGTCAAAAATATTAGAAATTGGCACGGCGATTGGTTACTCAGCAATCCGTATGGCAGACGCTTTGCCAAATGTGCATATTGTGACGATTGAACGCGATGAAGAGCGTGTAGCTCGAGCGAGAGATTATATTGCACGTTCGTCTGTTTCAAACCGTATTACGGTCATTGAGGGAGATGCCTTAGAGGTAGACGATGAGGCAATTCATACAACTTTCGATGCGATTTTTATTGATGCAGCGAAGGGACAATATCAACGGTTTTTCGAAAAATATGCCCCACTTGTAAAATCAGGAGGAGTCTTGTATATCGATAATATGTATATGCACGGATTGTCGGATTTGGACTTAAAGGACGTGCCACGTCGCAAGCGGACAATGATTCGAAATTTAAAAAATTTCACCGATTGGATTATGCACCATCCTGACTATACAAGTGCATTTTTGCCAGTCGGGGATGGCTTATTATTATGTTTGAAGAGGTGACGACTATGAAAAAACCTGAATTGCTTGTCACACCGCAATCAGTGGACCATGTAAAAGCACTTTTAACAGCTGGAGCAGATGCTTTTGTCATTGGAGAACAACAATTTGGTCTTCGTCTTGCAGGAGAATTCTCTGTGAGCGAAGTGGAAGAAGCAACGAAGCTAATTCACGAAGCAGGCAAAAAGGTTTATGTTGCAGTGAATGCGCTATTTCATAACGAAAAACTAGATGCACTAGGTGAATACTTAAAAGAAATGCAACGTATAGGTGTAGATCGCTTAATTTACGGCGACCCTGCTGTTATTATTGTGCGTCGTGAGCAAGGTGTTACTATTCCGTTACATTGGAATCCTGAAACAACAGCGACAAACTGGTTTACTGCAAATTATTGGGGTAAACGTGGCGCAACAAGAGCTGTTCTTGCACGTGAGCTTTCGCTAGATGAAGTACTAGAAATTAAGGAAAATGCGGAAGTAGAAGTTGAAGTACAAGTGCACGGTATGACTTGTATGTTCCAATCAAAACGTCCTTTACTAGGTCATTATTTCCAATATCAGGATAAAGTAATGGCGATAGAAAATCATCAGGAAAACCGTAATATGTTCCTACACGATGATGAACGTAACAATAAATATCCAATTTATGAGGATAACAACGGTACGCATATTTTCAGTCCAAACGATATGTGCATTATCGATGAGCTTGGCGAATTATTTGAAGCAGGCATCGATGCATTCAAAATCGAAGGTGTTTTACACTCGCCAGAATATGTTGTCACAGTAACGGAAGCATATCGTCAAGCAATTGACACATATTTTGACGAATCTGAGGACGCATATGACGATATTAAAGATGATTTACTGGCTAAAATTGAAGATATCCAGCCTGCTATTCGACCACTCGATACTGGCTTTATCTTCAAAGAAACAGTGTACTAGGAGGTGGCAAGAATATGGCATTGGCATTAGAACAAAATGACAAAATTCGTGAAGTTGTTAACGGCAAGCGCGTCATTACAAAAAAACCTGAACTACTTGCCCCTGCAGGTAGCTTAGAAAAACTAAAAGTAGCTGTTCATTATGGTGCAGACGCAGTATTTATTGGCGGTCGTGAATTCGGTCTTCGTTCAAACGCAGATAATTTTTCTATCGATGATATGCGTGAAGGTGTAGATTTCGCTAATCAATACGGAGCAAAAATTTACGTAACAACAAATATTTTCGCTCATAACGAAAATATGGATGGTTTAGAGCAGTACTTGAAGGATATTGAATCTGCAGGAGTGACCGGCATTATTGTAGCCGACCCACTAATTATCGAAACATGTCGTACTGCTGCGCCGAAGCTTGAAATTCATCTTTCTACACAACAATCACTATCCAATTGGAAAGCTGTGCAGTACTGGAAAGAAGAAGGCTTACATCGTGTAGTGTTAGCTCGTGAAGTTGGCGGCGAAGAGATGAAGCTAATGAAAGAAAAAGTTGATATCGAAATTGAAGCATTCGTTCATGGGGCGATGTGTATCGCATATTCGGGTCGTTGTGTACTATCAAATCATATGACAGCGCGAGACTCCAATCGTGGTGGCTGCTGCCAATCTTGTCGTTGGGACTATGACCTATACGAGCTAGAAGACGGTGAGGAAAAAGCACTTTTCGATGATAACCATGCACCATTTGCGATGAGTCCGAAAGATTTAAAGTTAATTGAAGCGATTCCGCATATGATTGAGCTTGGTATTGATTCATTAAAAGTAGAAGGTCGTATGAAATCAATTCACTATGTGGCTACAGTTGTTTCTGTGTATCGTAAAGTGATTGATGCTTACTGTGCCGATCCAGATAATTTTAAAATTAAACGTGAATGGCTAGAAGAGTTAGATAAATGTGCAAACCGTGATACAGCTGAGGCATTTTTCCATGATGCACCAGGACACGAAGAGCAAATGTTTGGTGTTCATGGCCGTAAAACAACATACGAATTTGCGGGACTTATTTTAAATCATGATCCAGAGACGAAAATCGTTACAATGCAACAACGTAACTATTTTAAACCCGGTGATGAAGTTGAATTTTTCGGTCCAGAAATCGAAAACTTCAGCATTACGATGGGAGAGATCTGGGATGAGGACGGCAATAGCTTAGATGCGGCACGTCATCCATTACAAATTGTTAAATTTAAATGTGATACGTTGCTTCAACCGCATAACATGATGCGAAAGGAGAATAATTAATGGCAATAAAGCGTCCAGTTGTCATCGGAATCGCTGGTGGTTCATGCTCAGGTAAAACGAGTGTGACACGTGCTATTTATGATGTTTTCCGTGAGCATTCTGTTGTTGTAATTGAGCAAGACTATTACTACAAAGATCAAAGTCATTTAACATTTGAAGAACGTTTAGGAACGAATTATGACCATCCTCTAGCGTTTGATAATGATTTATTAATTGATCATATTAAAAGTTTATTAAAGCGTCAGTCTATCGAGAAGCCTGTATATGACTATGTACAGCATACACGTGCCAATGAAGTTATCCATGTTGAGCCAGTAGATGTTATTATACTAGAAGGAATTTTAGTATTAGAGGATGCGGACTTACGTAGTTTAATGGACATAAAATTGTTTGTAGATACGGATTCAGATTTACGTATTATTCGTCGTATTCTCCGAGACATTAAAGAGCGTGGACGTACAACGGATTCCGTTATAGAGCAGTATTTATCTGCGGTGCGCCCAATGCATAATATGTTCATTGAACCAACTAAACGTTATGCTGATATTATTATTCCCGAAGGTGGGGAAAATGGAGTAGCAATTGATTTAATGGTAACGAAAATTAAAACTATTCTTGAAACTGACAACGTATTGTAATAAGATAGAGTGGTATTGACAATATTTACATGAATTTCAAAGCATATTTTTGTAACGCATGCATACTATTAGGTCAAAGCGTATTTTGAAATGAGATTAAAAATAATAAAATTCGATTAAATGCACTTTCTAAAGCATTTGGTCGAGTTTTATGTTTTTATATTGATGAAATAAGGAGTGAAGTACTTTGTCAAATGAAAAACAGTACCCAATGACAGCAGAGGGTAAACGAAAATTAGAAGAAGAATTAGTGAAATTAGAAACAGAAACACGTAAAGAAATCGTTGAGCGTATTAAAATCGCACGCGACTTCGGTGACCTTTCTGAAAACGCTGAGTACGATTCAGCAAAAGAAGAACAAGCCTTTTTAGAGGGCCGCATTTCTACATTAAAATCAATGATTCGTAACGCAGTTATTATTTCTGAAGACGAAACAGACAACAGTGTAGTTTCACTTGGGAAAACGGTTACATTCGTTGAAATTATTAACGGTAAGCCATCTTCTGATAAAGAATCTTATACAATCGTAGGTTCAGCAGAGGCAGATCCAATGGAATTCAGAATCTCGAACGAATCACCAATTGCAAAAGGCTTACTTGGAAAAGCAGAAGGTGAAGAAGTAGTTGTACAAACACCTGGTGGCGAAATGAAAGTGAAAATTATTTCAATTAAATAATCACTGATGTACAAGCAGTTAGCTTTTCTTTCTAAGAGAAGCTAGCTGTTTTTATTTTGCAAGCGCTGTGGAACTTGATAGAATATTGGCTAGAGAGGGGGAGACTTCATGAGTGAACGAAAAACACGAAGCAGTCGTCATTTGCAGCCATCTCGCAATAAAAAGCTAGATAAAATGTTGAATGTTTTAATTGGTATTGTCATTATACTGATTGTTATAACGGCAACGTATGTGTTTAAATGGCAGGATGACGAACAAGAAACAGTTAAAGAGGACCCAGTACAGGAGCAAAAGAACGATGAAGGTGAGAAAGAACCTCTGAAAGAGGAAGACGTCTCTGGGAAAGAAGAACAGTCTAAAGACGAAGAACAGCCTAAAGAGGAAGAACAACAGCCAGAACAAAATACGGCTGAGGAAACGACGTCAGACGATCCGATTGTTGATCGTGTTGTGACAGATAAAAACTGGAAAGCAACGCCTACAACGCAAACAGGAGTGCATGTATCGTCGTATGATGATCAATCTGTCGATTGGGCAGAGAAAATCGCTACGATTACAGCTGTTACAGGTATTACAAATGATAATATGATTGTTTGGCGTTTACAAAATAATGGTGGTGCGAATAAAGCAATTGCAACAGTTTCTACGAAAGATAAGAGTGAAAAGTATCGTGTCAGTATGGAATGGATCGATAACGAAGGCTGGCTACCAGTGAAGCTAGAACAGTTGAATACATTAGAAGGTGCCTATTGACGAAAGTTGTTGTTTTGATTATTTTTAAAGATGGTCAAAGAAATACGGATTCGTTCTTAGCTTTAATGAAAGTGGAACAATCGGTTAGAGAAGTGTCTAGCGAACATTTTCGATTTTGATTGGATAAAGTTCATCAAAATGCAGATGCCGACTAGGCATAGACAGAATTAGAGTTGAATAGTAGAAGGGAAGTATTGGATTCATGAAAATCGCAGTTATCGGTGCAATGGAAGAAGAAGTAGAACTGCTACGGGCATCTTTAGAGGATGCTAAAAGTACAACAATTGCTGGCAGTGAGTATACAACAGGGACTTATGAAGGAAAAGAAGTAGTATTATTAAAAAGCGGTATTGGTAAAGTCAATGCAGCAATGTCTACAACAATTTTATTGCATGAATTCAAGCCAGATGTAGTAATTAATACGGGTTCTGCTGGGGGCTACGATGAGGCACTTGAAGTAGGAGCAGTTGTTATTTCTGATGAAGTACGCCATCATGATGTTGATGTGACAATCTTCGGTTATGAAATTGGTCAAATGGCAGGAATGCCTGCTGCTTTCCAATCGGATGCAAAGCTCATGAAAGTAGCTGAAGAAGCTGTAAAAGCAGTAGGTGAACACCAATACGGTATTGGCCTAATTTGCTCAGGTGATGCTTTTATGAATGATCCTGTAAGGGTAGAAGCAGTTCGTCAGCATTTTCCACAAATGAAAGCTGTTGAAATGGAAGCGGCAGCTGTTGCACAAGTGTGCTATCAATTCGGTATACCATTCGTTGTCATTCGTGCTTTATCGGATATTGCTGGAAAAGAATCGAACATCAGCTTTGATGAGTTCCTACCAGTAGCTGCTAAACACTCTACACAAATTGTATTAAAGGCAATTTCGTCTCTATAAATCTACACGAAATAGACAAAATGAACAGTTTAATAGTGAGAAAAATCACAGTCGTAATGAGTCTTCAATGCTACAATGGCATTAATTAATTCTTTTCATAGTTAGATGGGAGGTATTCATTATGCTATTTTTGACAGCAGGTGTCGTCATCATTACGATGTTAATCGGCACGCTTATTTCGGCCGACCTTACTGAAACGACTCATTAAAACTTTATAGAAAGCTCCTTTGTGGCTGTTAAGCCTAAAGGAGCTTTTTATATGGAACAAGTAACTGCTAAATCAAAATAAGCTCTTCAATGTAATTTTTGAAAACAAGTGGGTAATATTCTTGATTGAATTTTTATGAATAACACATTACAATAAATTACTCAATAGACTTTTGATCTCTTTTGTAAAATTGATAGAGTTTAATGAGTGCTCGCTTTTCTATGCGAGATACATAACTACGAGAAATGCTCAAGCGGGCAGCAATTTCTTTTTGGGTAAGCGCGTCGTGTTGATTTAATCCATAGCGGAGTGTGACAATTTCAAGCTCTCGTTCATCAAGCATATGCAAATAATGATACAACTGAGCGACATGCTCTTTATGTTCTAATTTTTCTGTCGCACTTTCTTCATCACATTGTAGTAAATCGCGAATTTGCAGTGCGTTTCCATCTTTGTCTGTACCGATTGGTTCAAACAGGGATACATCCTTTTGTACTTTTTTCTGTGTTCGTAAGTGCATTAAAATTTCATTTTCAATACAGCGCGCTGCGTACGTAGCAAGGCGCGTCTTTTTATCAGGGGTATAGCTTTCAACGGCTTTCATTAGACCGATTGTACCGATGGAAATATAGTCATCAAGTTGCTCGTGCTTTGGATGGAATTTTTTTACGACATGTGCAACAAGTCGCATATTGCGCTCGATTAAATCAAGACGCGCTTGCTCATCTCCACCTAAAAATCGTTCAATACAAGCAGCTTCCTCTTCTTTAGAAAAGGGTTTATGGAATGTTTGCCCTTTTAAATAACCGAATAACGCAGGAATTTCAAACCATAACTGCAACATAGAAGTAAAAATTCCGCTCATTGAATGATTTCATCCTTTCCCCATTTTTCGACAGTATATGTTAAGAAAAGGCGTTCAATGAAAAAAAGTGCAACAGCAAATGCGCTGTTACACTTTTTTTAACGTAAATGTACTAATCATTAGTAAAGCTAAAATGGGAAGTAGGAAAAGATAAAAAGCTGGGTGGAACGTATTAGACGCAAAATACGTTAATGTTAATAGCGTACCAGCCGCTGTAATCGGTAGTCCTGTGAAATAACCGTTTGCTTCACTAATATTGAAGCGAGCTAATCGCATCGCACCGCAGACGATATAAAGAACGGTCATCATCATGCCCGCGAAACCAAAATCAACTAGGACAACTTCATACATTAATAATGCAGGGGCTACACCAAATGATATAATATCACTCATAGAATCTAATTGCTTACCTAACTCGGATACCTGTCCGAGTGCACGTGCCACTTTCCCATCATAGCGATCGAGAAGAGCAGCAATAAAGATAAACAAGACACTATAGCTATAATATTCATGTAAAGTGGCCATTATGGCCGCGCCACCAAAGGACATATTACTAATTGTTATGAAGTTTGCTGCGTGCGATTTCATTTTCTTAACCGTCGTATCCACCAACTTGTGATAAAAAAACAAGGCGGATCACTCCTTTGCACTTAAGATATTGTACCATTATACTTCGGATGCGAAAAAATTGACAGTCTAATTTAATCGATAGGGGTTTTGCTTTATGAAAGAGAAACTTTACCAACGCTTAATAGAATTAACGAATGGCAAACAATCTTCCCAGCTTTTACAAACTATTGCTAAAGCGAAGTGGAGTAAGCGAATAATTCCAAGCTATATGAAAATATACGATATTAACCTTAAAGAAGTTTCAAAAAAACAACAACAATTTTCAAGTTTACATGATTTTTTTACAAGGGAACTTTTAACGGATGCACGACCAATCGATCAAAGTCCTTTCGTTTATACGAGTCCCGTAGATGCAAAAGTCGAATCATTTGGGCGCATTGAATGGGATATGACTTTCCTTGTGAAAGGCAAGCCTTATTCCTTACAGGATTTACTAGGTAATAAAGATCGCGCTGCACAATATGCCGATGGACATTATATAGTATTTTATTTAAGTCCCGCTGATTATCATCGAATCCATAGCCCGATTGATGGCACTGTGTTAAGACAATATACACTTGGACAAACGTCTTTCCCTGTCAATCAGCTTGGCCTCACATATGGTAAAAAACCAATTTCTCATAACTATCGTCTTGTAACGGAGTTAAAAGTAGCAAATGGCCAGCAAATAGCATTTATTAAAGTTGGTGCTACTTTTGTCAACTCCATTGTGCTGACAAATACAACAGTACATTGGGAAAAAGGTGAGGAAGTCGGTTATTTTTCATTTGGTTCGACAGTGGTCATGCTATTTGAAAAAGATACTATTACATTTACGGACAATGTTGTACAAGGAAGTCCAATTCGCATGGGTGAAGCCTTTGCAAATATGCTATAATGGTCGAATAATACGTTTAGATTAGGGGTCGCTATTTTGTATAATTTTTTATTACCAGATGAATTTGTGACAAGCATTTTTGAAATTACACCAGAAAAGCTTCAAGAATTAGGCATTAAAGGGATTATTACAGATTTAGATAATACGCTTGTGGAATGGGACCGTGCAGATGCAACGGAAGAGCTTATTATTTGGCTACGTATTATGAAGGAATCGGGTATTCGCGTTATCATCGCGTCGAATAATAAAGAGGCGCGTGTAAAGCATTTTGCTGATCCGCTCAATATTCCGTATATTCATAAAGCAAAAAAACCACTTCGAAATGCCTTTTATAGTGCCGTAATTCAATTAGGATTACGTCCAAATGAAGTAGTAATGGTAGGAGACCAGCTACTAACAGATGTAATGGGTGCCAATCGTTTAGGACTGCATACTATTTTAGTAAAACCAGTTGCACAATCAGATGGGCTCGTAACAAAATTTAATCGTTTCGTTGAGCGTCGTGTGTTCAATGATTTAAAACGAAAAGGAATAATTACTTGGGAGGAAAAAGAATGAACGAAATGCCAAATTGTATTGGCTGCGGTACGACAATTCAAACAGAAGATAAAACAGCAGTAGGGTACGCACCCCCATCATCATTAGAAAAAGACGTGGTTATTTGCCAACGTTGCTTCCGTTTGAAAAATTACAATGAAATTCAACCTGTGTCATTAACAGATGACGACTTTCTACGTATTTTAAATGGTCTTGGAACACAGCAAGGCTTAATCGTGAAAATCGTTGATATTTTTGACTTCAATGGTAGCTGGTTGCCAGGGCTTCATCGCTTTGTTGGCAAAAATCCAGTGCTATTAGTAGCGAATAAAGCTGATTTGCTTCCAAAATCAGTGAAGCCTAAAAAGGTTATCAACTGGCTCAAACGTGAAGCAAAGGCACTCGGCCTACAACCAATTGATGTGCTTTTAGTGAGTGCACATAAAGGACAAGGAATGACTGAGGCGATGGAAGCGATTGACGAGTATCGCAAAGGCCAAAATGTTTACGTAGTAGGTTGTACAAATGTTGGGAAGTCCACGTTTATAAACCGCGTTATTAAGCAGGCTACAGGTGAAGGGGAAGTCATCACAACTTCTCATTTCCCAGGAACTACATTGGATATGATTGAAATTCCACTCGATGATGGTAGTGCATTATATGATACCCCAGGGATTATTAATCACCACCAAATGGCGCATTACATTGATGCGAGTGAATTAAAATATATTATGCCCAAAAAAGAAATTAAGCCGAAAGTGTATCAGCAAAATCCAGGTCAATCATTATTCATTGGTGCACTGGCACGTTTTGATTTTATTCAAGGTGAACGTTCGGCATTCACAATTCATGTGGCAAATGATCTGCCAATCCACCGTACGAAGTTAGAAAAGGCAGATGATTTATACGCTGAGCATAAGGGCGAATTACTTGCACCACCGACTGCAAACTTTATTGACAAGCTACCTGAGTTAATCCGTCATGAGTTTTCAATAAAAGAAGCAAAAACAGATGTCGTCTTTTCAGGGCTTGGTTGGATTACGGTACAGCATGCTAATGTAGTTATTGCTGCTTATGCCCCAAAAGGTGTACAAGTTTCAATTCGTCCATCACTCATTTAATCATTAGTAAAGAAGAGAAGAGGAACTAGGACATGAAGAAGTGGTTTGCAGTAATTGGTGATCCAATCGAGCATTCAAAATCACCAGCCATGCATAATGTTTGGTTTGAAGAAATGGCAATCGATGCAACTTATATTCCAGTACATGTGACACCAGATCAGTTAGAAGCGGCGGTTGCTGGTTTTAAAACATTAGGTGCAAGTGGTTGGAATGTTACTATTCCCCATAAGACAGCAATCATTCCCTTTTTAGATGAGTTAGATGAGTTAGCAGAAAAAATGGGTGCGGTAAATACGGTTGTACGTACAAAAGATGGTAAGTTAAAAGGATACAATACGGATGGGCTTGGTTTTGTTCGCTCGTTGGAAGAGGCTGTAGGCAAGTCACATAAAGAAAAGCCAGTGCTTCTTATCGGAGCAGGAGGGGCAGCTCGTGGCATAGCCTTTGCGATGCAACAACAAGGCTATACGAATTTAACAATTGCCAATCGTACTGTTGCCAATGCCCAGGCAATTATCGATGAACTTGGAACAGGTCGAGCGATTTCATTAGCGCAAGCTGAGGAAACGTTGGCTGACTATGGCATTTTAGTACAAATGACGTCAGCGGGACTTGTTGCGGGTGATTTTTCAATGCCATTTTCACTGAATCGACTAATGAAAGGCGCAATTGTTGCAGATATTGTGTATAATCCATTAATGACGCCTTTTTTACAAGCGGCTGAGGAAAAAGGTGCAACTGTAGTTACTGGTCTTGGCATGTTCGTACATCAAGGTGCGATTGCGTTCCAATGCTGGCTCGACGAATATCCAAAAACAAATTCAATGATTGCGCGATTGAAGGCGCAATTAGGAGGACAATAATTTTTATGTTAACAGGTAAACAAAAGCGTTTTTTACGTGCAGAAGCACATCATTTAACACCGATTTTCCAAGTAGGAAAAGGCGGCGTGAATGACGAAATGACAAAGCAAATTCGTGAAGCATTAGAAGTACGTGAGCTAATTAAAGTGCGTATTTTAGATAACTGTGAAGATGATAAGCAAGAAGTAGCTGAAGCTCTTGCAAAAGGTGCACATGCTGAGCTTGTTCAATTAATCGGATTAACAGTTGTTTTATATAAAGAATCACGTAACAACAAAAAAATTGTGTTACCAAAAGTAGCGAAATAAGGTGAAACGATGAAGAAGGTCGGTTTACTTGGAGGTACGTTTAATCCACCACATATCGGACATCTAATGATGGCAAACGAAGTATTTCATGCATTGGAATTAGATGAGGTACGTTTTTTGCCGAATGCATTACCACCTCATAAACAAGCTCCTCATGATGCGAGTGATGCAAAACGATTAGAAATGGTTGAACGTGCTATTCAACCATATCCGCATTTTCGTGTGGAGTCGTATGAGGTTGATAAGGGAGGCGTATCCTATTCATATAACACACTTGCTGCATTATGTGAAAGAGAGCCGACTGTAAAATTTTACTTTATCATTGGTGGGGATATGATTGATTCACTCCATACGTGGTATCGCATTGATGAGCTAGTGGAGCTCGTTCAATTCGTCGGCGTAAAGCGTCCAAGTACTGAGGCGCGTACGGAGTATCCTGTCTTGATGGTGGAAGTACCGCAAATCGATTTATCGTCTACACTGATTCGTGAACGCCTTGCCACTGGTAGAACGGTAACCTTTTTACTGCCAGAAGCGGTAGAGACGTTTATACGAGAGGAAGGTCTTTATGGAACGCGAACAGTATTTAGCAGCGATTAAACCACGTATGCCTGAAAAGCGTTATATCCACACACTGGGTGTAATGGAAACAGCCATCGCGTTAGCAAAAATTTATGGTGAGAACGAGAAGAAAGCTGAAATAGCAGCCATTCTCCATGATATTGCAAAGTATGCAGAGATCGAATGGATGGAGCGCATCGTTCAAAACGAAAAATTAGATCAACAACTCATTGGCTGGGGCAGTGAATTACTACATGGTCCAGTTGGGGCATATATTGCTGAAAGTGAATTCGGCATTACGGATGAAGATATATTAAATGCTATCCGCTTTCATACGACAGGACGTGTAGCAATGAGTCGTTTAGAAAAAATACTTTTTGTCGCAGATATGATTGAACCGAATCGAAACTTTGAAGGTGTTGAACGACTGCGAAAAAAAGCTCAAAAAAATTTGGATAAGGCAATGAGTGCCTGTATACGCCATACATTAGCGTTTTTAATTGATTCAAAGCAGGCAATTTACCCATTATCTATAGCATGTTATAACGATATGATGAAAAGAGAGGAAAGTGAAGGATGACTTCAACTTTATTACAAGCAGCTTACAAAGCAATCGACGACAAACATGGTGAGGATATTGTCGTTTTAAATATGCAAGGTATTTCACTATTAGCAGATTACTTCATCATTGCACACGGGAACTCAGATCGCCAAGTACAAGCGATTGCACGTGAATTACAAGATGTAGCAGTCAAAGAAGGACATGAAATTCGTCGCGTAGAAGGCTTCGATGGCGCACGATGGATTTTAGTAGACCTAGGGGATGTTGTAGCACACGTATTCCACAAGGATGAGCGTGCTTACTATAACTTAGAGCGTCTATGGGGCGATGCACCACAATTAGACGTACCAGAGGCGTAAGTGAGTAGCTACGAACGTTTTGCTCATGTATACGATGAGCTCCAAACTGATATTCCATATAATAGCTATGTGGAATGGATTGAGCAACATGCACCGAGCAAACATTTCCCGAGGCTTTTAGATATTGGCTGTGGGACCGGTGTTCTTGGCCTTATGTTAGCCAATACTGGCTATAGTGTAAGTGGCATCGATTTGTCAGAAGATATGCTTGCTATAGCGGCTGAGCGTTTTACAGAGGCGGGTCTACAAGCACCGCTATTCTGTATGTCGATGCATGAATTAGATGGTTTTGAGGCACTGGATGTTGTAACAATTGCAATTGATTCGCTTAACTATGTTGTGGAACAACCAGATGTTTATTCGACGCTAGAACGTATTTTCCATGCTTTACGTGAAGGTGGTCAACTGTTTTTTGATGTCCATTCATTATTTAAAATGAATGAGATTTTTTTAGACGGACCATTTACGTATGATAATGGAGAGATTAGCTATGTATGGCATACAGAGCCTGGCGATTATGAACATTCTGTTGTTCATCAAATGACGTTTTATGTACGAGATGTAGCGAGTAATTTGTACGAACGTTTTGATGAGGAGCATTTCCAGCGCACATTCCCAATTGAGCAATATATGACATGGCTTCGTGAAATTGGCTTTACAGATGTAGAAGTTACAGCAGATTTTACAGATGAAGCACCTGAATACGAAAGCGAACGCATTTTTATTCGTGCAGTGAAGTAAAAAAAGAGTGACTCAAAAAAGGGATTAAGATTAGAAATCTTAATCCCTTTTGTTATTTTTATTGTAAAAAATGGGTTCTCTTTCGTCTTGCCATACTCTTCGAACATCCCCAGCTGTTTGCTATGTCTAAGTAGACTGCTAGCAATACATATAAAATTGATTGGAGCGGAGGACGGGCGACTCCTGCTCAGAACGCACAGTACGTAAGACGCAACAGACCGCGCGTAGCGAGGTTTACGGCTTACGGTGTGCCCGCGGAAAGCGCCCGCCCGTAGCGGAAATCAACGGCAGTAGTCATCCCCTATATTAGTTTTAAGTAAAAAAAAGTTCGGTATTATACCGAACTTTTTTTACTTAAATATAACTTTTTGGACACATAGGGCAAGAACAATTCACATTTTGGGATATAGCATCAATCCACTTTTCAACACGAAAATGATAGTATATGATGAAATTGACTCCATATGATTGCCTTTTGCATAGAAAGGATGGTATGTATGATCCAATCTTTATGGCAAAAGTATAGAAAAAGTATGTTGCTCCCCAGCATACTTGGTATCAGTGGACTTTGTTACTTCTTTTTTTCAAGTTTTGACTCTTCACCTCCCCAAGAAGAGCTCATCGAAACAATCCAATCTACAGAACAATTAGCAGTAACAGAACCTGCAGAAGAAGCGGTCTTACAGCAGGTGTTTATTGATATAAAGGGCGCTGTCTTACATCCAGGTGTTTATGAGCTAAATTCTGAACAACGAATTATCGACGCAATCCAGCTTGCTGGCGGTTATAGCGAAGATGCGGATACACGACTTATTAATCATGCCCAGAAGTTGCAAGATGAAATGGTTATATATATACCTGTAAAAGGTGAGCAGCTTGATGAAGTGATGGCCAGTTTCGATAATGCCACCTTCGCTGCTGGAGGCCAAACGTCAACAAATAATAAGGTGAATGTTAATAAGGCAGATAATACGGAACTGACAACTTTAGCAGGTATTGGCCCGTCTAAGGCGCAGAGCATTATTGCGTATCGTGAGGAAAACGGACGCTTTCAAACAATAGAAGATATAAAAAAAGTGACTGGAATCGGCGAAAAAACTTTTGAAATGCTTAAAGATTCAATTACTGTCAACTAATTGGTTATATAGTATCAAGTTGACGACCCTTTTCGAAAAGGGCTACACTATAGTAGAAAAGTGACTGGGACAGTGATGCACAGTCCATAATCAATGATAGTAAATTGGAGGTAGTCATATGGAGCGTATTACTTGGGATCAATTTTTCATGGCACAAAGCCATTTACTCGCGTTACGTAGTACTTGTACAAGACTGGCAGTCGGAGCGACGGTCGTACGTGATAAGCGTATTATAGCAGGAGGATACAACGGTTCGATTACAGGTGATGAACATTGTATTGAAGAAGGCTGCTATGTTGTGGATAATCATTGTGTACGTACAGTGCATGCAGAGATGAATGCACTCCTACAATGCGCAAAATACGGAACGCCGACAAAAGGAGCAGACCTTTATGTTACACATTTCCCTTGTCTACCATGTACAAAATCAATTATTCAAGCAGGAATTGAACGAGTTTATTATGCAACGGACTATAAAAACAATTCATATGTGCAGGAATTATTTGGAAAAGCAGGCGTAGAGGTATTGCATGTACCTTTTGATGAACGCAAAATTGACTTTTTAAGAAATGAAAAATTGGCTTTGTACATAGATATGCTGAATGAGCTACGTGAAAGTGGTGTGCCTGCTGAAAAATTACTCCCTTATGAACAGAAGGTGAGTGCATTATTTGGCAAAATACTATAAAGCATAAATGGATATATGTAGCACTTGCTGTACTTGTGGCCTCACTAGCAGCACACAAGTCAGCTTGGCTACTTGCTAGTTTACTTATAGTAGCAACTTGGCTTACTTTAAAAGGTGAAACTTTTATCGTCTCCGCACTCGTAGTAGGTGCTGGACTTCTTTCTTTCTTCTTTATTACAACTTTTCGAATGACGGAACCTTCCCCTTTACCGTCAACTTTTCAATTAACATGGACGAGCGATTATAAAATTAACGGACAGCGGCTTAGTGGTTTTGCGAGGACGGAAACAGGTGAAAAACTTTATGTCACGTATACGTTATCCTCACAGCTTGAAAAGCATTTTTATGAAACTACATCAATTACAGGCTTTACCTATGTCGTGCAAGGAGAAATTGTAGAGCCAAATCCACCTGCACATACTTACAATTTTTCCTTTGAGAAATATTTAGTGAGCAAAGGTGCAAGGGGCGTATTTGAAGTGAAGAAATGGACGTTAATGTCGGAGAAAAAAACAATTAGCTCTGTTCTTGCTAAGTATAGATTTCACCTAAAAAAACATATTGAGACATCCTTTCCACCATCGCTTATCGCAGAGGCACAGGCGCTGCTTATTGGTTTTCGAGATCATATGGATGATGAGCTCCAACGAGCATATCAAAAGCTCGGCATTACGCATTTATTTGCCATTTCCGGCTTACATGTAGCGCTTGTATCATGGTTGTTTTATGAGGGGTTATTACGATTGGGGCTTCGCAAAGAAATGGCCATAATTGTCTTACTCATCATGTTACCTGTTTATGGTGTAGTAGCGGGTGGAGCACCTTCAGTAATCCGTGCAGTTTCTGTTGTAGAACTGAGCATGTTATTGCGCTTTACGAGGTGGCATATGTCAGTTGATGATGCACTAGCCATCAGCTTTATTAGCTTTGTTTTACTAGAGCCAGGTGTTATTTTTCAAATTGGTTTTCAACTATCCTATTTAGCAACAGCTAGTCTTATATACTCGTGGGGTATTTTTCAGGACAGGAATTGGTTACAAAAATCATTTTTAATCACGTTTGTATGCCAACTACTTGTTTATCCGCTATTACTGTATCATTTTTATGAACTATCCATATCTTCGTTTTTAGCAAATATTATCTTTGTACCATTATTCTCATTTATAATTTTACCAATAAATATTTTGATGCTTTTCGCTACATTCCTCTCGACGCCTTTAGCAAAGCTATTATTTGAAGTATATGAGCCAATGCGTCAATGGCTAACGGAGACGATCTTGTTTTTACAAGCTTTGCCATTGCAACTTTGGTCGCCGGGGAAACCTGCCTTCTGGTTAGTCTGCATTGCTTTTGTCAGCGTGCTTATTAGTTTATATTTTTTAGAAGTAAAGCACTATAGCAAAGTCGCCATTGTCCTTCTTATTCCTGCTTTTTGTATACATCTTGCGCCTATATTATTTAAGGAAACAAAGATTACGTTTTTGAATGTAGGTCAGGGTGATTGTACCATCATTGAATTGCCGTTTAGAAGGGCCGTATACGTGGTTGATGCAGGAGGCGTCCTTCGGTTTAGGCAAGAGTCTTGGAAGCTCTCAAACAGCCCCTATGAGGTTGGTAGACAGGTTGTTGTACCATTTTTAAAAGGAAAAGGTATTCGGGAGGTGGATATTTTGATTTTAACGCATCCTGATGCCGACCATGTAGAGGGAGCAGAGGAAGTGCTTGAGGAAATAACGATGCGTGAAATTCATGTAACACCAGGCTCATTAAATACACCTGCGATGCAAGATTTATTGGTGGAAGCAACGAAACAAAAAGTACCTGTGAAGGAAAAGATGGAAGGTTCGTCATGGCATGTAGGTTCTACAAGTTTTCACTATTTATCACCCCGCGATACGCTTTATGAAGGCAATAACGATTCCCTTGTATTATTTATACAGCAGCAATCGTTTCGTGCATTGTTAACTGGTGATTTAGAAGAAGCCGGAGAACGCCAGCTGATAAAGCTATATGGTCAACAACTAGCAAACATAACGCTGTTAAAAGCAGGTCATCATGGTAGTAAAACATCAAGTATAGAGCCATTTGTAGAGCTTCTACAGCCTGCATTAACGGTTTTTAGTGCAGGACGTAATAATCGCTACCAACATCCACATGACATTGTAGTCGAGCGTTTTAAGAAGCGGCGATTAGCGACAAAAACGACCAGTATAGATGGGACAATCGAAGTCACTATATATCGTGATAAATGGATTGTTCGCACAGAAAAAGACCTTGTCCGAAACTGAACAAGGTCTTTTCCATTGGTATAAGAGGTAGATTACATGCTTGCGTAGTCTACTATTACTGCGATGATGAACATAATAGTGAAGACCCCAAATGATACGCCGAAGCCAACGCCTGAATCGATAGCATCGTTACGTTTGCATTGTATATTATTACCTTCAAATGGATTCATTGTCATCCCTCCAATTCTGTTACTAATTATAAGACATCGTTTTCATAAAAGCTATATCGAAAAGATGAATTCCCAACTGTGGCAACGAATGGACACAATTTAGCTCAAAGTCACAACCGAAACTAAATCATGTATACTAGTAGTATTGCTATATGGAGGTAAAAATATTATGATTTCGACGGTTTGGAACAAAATAAAAAAAGGTGAGCTTTCGCCAGTGTATTTGATTATTGGTGAAGAAAGCTATTTTATAGATGAAACTGTAAAACGTTTAAAAGAAGCACTTGGTAATGAAGAAGAGATTGAAATGAGCACTTTTGATTTGGAAGAGTTGCCGGTTGATGTTGTTATAGATGAGGCGGATACAATCCCGTTTTTTTCAGAACGGAAGCTTGTAATTGCTAAAAATGCGTCGTTTTTAAAGGCAACTGAAAAAGGTAAGGAAAAAATAGATCACGATGTTAAACGATTAGAGTCATGGCTTGCAAACCCTTCAGATTTTTCGGTGACGGTCTTTATTGCCCCATATGAAAAGCTGGATGAACGAAAAAAAGTGACGAAAATGATGAAAGAGCATGCGTTCATCGTCCAAGCAGAAACACCGAAAGAACAAGATTTAGCAGTGTGGATTCAAGGGCTTGTAAAAGCGCAGGGCAATACAATTACTCAAAGTGCTATTGAGCAGCTTGTCTCAATGGTTGGATCAAATATGCTACAACTTCAGATGGAAATAGAAAAACTTGCATTATACGTAGGCGATGGTGGAGAAATTACAACGATGCTAGTGGAGGATTTAGTAGCGAAAACACTAGAACAAGATGCCTTTAAAATGTTAAACGCGTATTTGGCAAACGACCCAGTAGCAGCATTGACAATTTACCATGATTTATTGAGACAAAAACAGGAGCCAATTATGCTAGTCGGTCTTCTTGCCTCAAATGTGCGAACGATGTCGAATGTTTTTTACTTGCTGAAAAAAGGCTACCATCCACAGCAAATTGCAAAAAATTTAAAAATCCACCCTTATCGTGTAAAGCTAATGGTTGAGCAGCGAAACCGTCCATCTGAAGAGAGCTTATTGAGGGCTTTGTACCAATTAGCTGAGGTTGATTTACAGCTAAAAACAGCAGGTGGGAACCGCGAGCGTTATTTAGAACTATTTTTACTGCGCAGACTGTAAAAAATATTTACTAGTTGGGCATGAATGGTTATATAATGTCGTGGGGGGTTTTTGAACGTGCAAACACGAATTCAGTACATGGATAGCCTACGTGCCATTGCAATTATAGGCGTATTACTTTTACATGCTGCGACTCCTTATGTCGTACTTTATGACAAAATATCTAGTTTTGATTGGCAAACAGGCATTGTATACAATGCTTTATCACGATGGTGTGTGCCCATTTTTTTAATGATTAGTGGGGCGCTTTTACTTGGTCGAAAGGAAGAATCTTTAAGCACTTTTTTTAAAAAACGTGCCAATAAAATTTTATTACCTTTCATTGCTTGGTCGATTATTTATTATGCCTGGGCAACATATATGTGGAATCCAGGATATTCGTTAAAAGAATTTCTAATCATGTTTTTTAATAATCAGATATACTATCATTTGTGGTATTTTTATGCGCTTATTGGTATTTATCTACTAGCGCCGGTTTTTAATATTTTTGTTAATCATGCCTCTAAACAAATGATAGGCTATGTGATTGTTCTGTGGATGTTATTTTATGGGGTATTCCGTTATTATTCATATATCGTGAGTAATGAATTTACACTGTTTTTCCCTTTAAGTGAGTATATCGGCTTCTTTTTACTAGGCTATTATTTAGCGAAATTTGAGCTATCGAAAAAATGGCGTGTCGGAATTTACATGTTAGGGATAATTGGTGCGCTTGAAACGATTTGGAGCACAAATACATTGACAGAGCAGCAAGGACAATTTTCAGGCTATGCATTTTCGTATTCCAGCCCTAATGTTATTGCGATGAGTGTTGCACTTTTTGTTTTTGTGAAATATTGGGTCAATCGAAAAGTTGCAAGAGGAAGCTATGAAACAAGTGGGATAGTCAAGCTAATTGGACAAACAAGCTTTGGTGTTTACTTAGTACATGCGATGATTCTAGATAAAGTCCGTCCGCACTTTTTTGAAGGAAATGAGCTCTTTGTAAAGCCGCTTATGGCGATTCCGTTGCAGGTAGTAATCATTTTAGTGTTATCTACAATTATCGTGTGGATTATACAGAAAATACCATTGTTAAAAAGGCTGATTTAGTAGGGAAAATCGAACAGATAAACGAATATTTCTGAACGTTTAAAAATCCGCTTTGCTTTTTAGCGGGTGAGTAAGGCACGAATGTTTCGTGCTTTTACTTATCCCGCAGTAGCAAGGCGGATTTTATTTGTTTATAATTACTGATAAAAAATTAGAAATGAAAAAAGACCAGTTACTCATAAGAGTAAACTGATCCTTAATAAACACTTACGCTTTTTTAGCTAGGCGAGACTTTTTACGAGCCGCCGCGTTTTTGTGGATAAGTCCTTTTGAAGCTGCTTTATCTAAAGATTTGTAAGCTGCTTGTAAAAGTTCTTGTGCGTTTTCAGCGTTTGCAGCAACAGCGTTTTCAGCTTTTTTCACTGTAGTACGCATTGCAGATTTAGCTTGAGTGTTAGCAGCGTTAGCTTTTTCGTTAACTTTTACGCGTTTAATCGCAGATTTAATGTTTGGCATATCTTTCACCTCCTAAAATAGGTACGAGATGATATCTTCTCATTGATTTCTTGTGTCAATACAACAAAAATCATTTTAACAAACGCTAGGCTAAATTGCAATAGATAAATGCAAAGAATATTTACTTGACAGTTTGAACAAACTACAATTTGAGGTGAACTGAATGCAAAACTTAAATTGGCAGCGTACTGATTTAATTGATGAATCTGAAGAGGTAGTTTTACATCAAACGAAGGAACAAAAAGATACACTTGAACAATCAAGTGGGGTTCAAATTGAAGACAAAACTGCAGGGCGTGTGAAAATTACCGATGTCCAAGTAAATGCTGAGGGCAAAAAACAAATAGGCAAAAAGGAAGGGAAATATATAACCCTTTCCGTCCCAACGCTTACTTTAGAGGATGAAGATGGATTCGAACAGCTTGAGAAAGCATTGTTGGAAAATTTTAAAACAATGCATGAATCAATTGCCTGGAAGGAAGATGACAAAATATTAATTATAGGTCTTGGCAATAGAACGATTACGCCAGATGCCATTGGACCTTATGTTATTGATCACTTGCATAGTCTAGAGCAAATCGATGACAAATTTGTCATGTACGCACCTGGGGTAACAGGACAAACAGGATATGAAACAGGTGAATTTGTAGCAGCATTGGCAGAACGCCTGCAACCAAAATTAATTATAGTAGTAGATGCACTCGCAACGAGAGCAAGTGATCGCTTATGTAAAACAATTCAACTTACTGATACAGGTATTCATCCTGGCTCAGGTGTCGGCAATCAGCGCAAGGAAATTTCTTATGAGATGCTAGGTATCCCGGTTACTGCTATTGGAATTCCAACAGTCGTTGATGCGCCAGTCTTAATTGCTGATGCAGTAGAGGTGATGCTACGCTCTATTGCTGCACGTGTTGCGGAACGTGGAAAACCTTCTTCTAAATTATCCTTATCTTCTTGGCGACCAGACATTAATAAAGAACTAGATATGTCCCTTGTAACACCGATTTTTGGTGAATGGGCAACTTGGACAAAAGAGGAGCGTCAACAGCTTTTTGAAGAGACATTTGCCGCTTCACATGCACAGTTAATGGTGACACCAAAAGAAGCAGATTATTGGATAGATAAGTATGCAACAATCATTTCAACTATGCTTATGAATTGGGCAAACGATCTATAAAATCATCGTTCTAAAAGACACATCCCCTCCATACGATAAGGGGAGGAGGGTGTGACTTTGCTAAAAAAACTACAATGGTCAATTGGTCTATTATTGTTCTTTTTCGTATTACCAGTCATTGCTGGGCAACTTCCGTTCAACAAGCAAGCATCGACTCCGATCAAGCAACCAGAGGATAAACAAGTCGTGTTTGCCGCTACTAATTTGCCTGAACAAACAGCACTAGAGTTGACGAAAGAGCAGACGGAAGAACAGCAGGATCCTTTTAAAGTATTATTGTTATTTACGCATTCACAAGAAGCCTACCAACCAATGGTGAAAGCGGTAAGCGGGAAAGCAGACGTTTATGATGAGAAGACAAATATTTATAATTTACAAGGTGCGATTGCCAAGCATTTTAGCATGAACGGAATACAGACAGATGTATTAGATGTTGATGTCATGAAGGTAATGAAATCTGAAGGCAAAACCTTTCCGCAAGCTTACAACACAGTACGTCCATATTTAGCAAATCGTTTAAAGGAACAATCTTATAATTTAGTGATTGATTTGCATCGAGATTCAGCCAAGCATGATACGACAACTATTACACATAACAATGAAAGTTATGCACGTATTGCCATTGTTGTGGGGGCAGAACATAAAAATTACAGATGGAATACTGCTTATGCAGAAAGTCTCTCTGCTGCTATGAATGAAATTGTGCCGAAGGTTTCAAGAGGGGTTATATCTAAAAGTGGTGACAATGTAGATGGTCGTTACAATCAAGATTTAGCCAAAGAAATGATTTTAATTGAATTAGGTGGAATAGATAATACAGAAGAAGAATTAAATCGTACAATTGCTGTAATTGGAAAAGCAATTGCTAAAAGCTTTGTGACTGAATCAAAAAGTTAAAAGCTAGCGTCTTGTCATTCTATATTTTAGAAACATTTGAGATAGCTAGTTATTAATGAAATAATCATATCCATGCGATGCCTTCGTCGTTGTCACTGTTATGAAAATGAGTTGATGTAATCCATGTAGGGGAATGAATGGTAAGTGAGGGTGACTATTGAAAAAATTACCTAAAATTTTTTGTTTCAGAGGTCTTTCAATTGTTTTTACCTTGCATTATACTTTTCAAGTCAGCTCATACGCCTTATTGAATCGGGCAATTTTCGATGGTGTACATCAATGGAAAAAACCGCTTCAAAAGCATCTACCATTATGGGCAGATGCTTTTTTTCGTTGGTTAATATTACGAATTTTAATGTAAAAGTAAAGTATTTTATACATACATTTGTAGTTTTTGGGGTATTTATACAAATCACAGAGATAAAAATTCTCAGTGAAAATTTTTTTGTTTTAGAAAATGGTTAACCTTTTTAGGTAGCTCATTCGTCTTTAATAATAGTAATGGAAATAAAAGAAAAGGGGCAGAGGCTAGGCAGCATACACACTATTTTTTAAACTAAATAATGTTAAAAGGGTTTTACATTTTATTGGAGGAAACAGTATGTTAGGCAAGACATTGAATCATCGTTACATCCCGGGATTAGATGGGATTAGAGCATTAGCAGTATTAGCTGTAATTGCTTATCATTTTAACTTTCGATGGGCCAGTGGAGGATTCCTCGGAGTTGATATATTTTTTGTATTATCAGGTTACTTAATCACCTCAACGATTTTACCGATGCAAGGTGAGCAATTAACAATCAATTTGCGTAAATTTTGGATTGGACGCTTTCGACGCCTAGTTCCAGCTGCATATGTCATGATAATGACCACTTTCGTGTGGGTGATGTTATTTCATAAAGAGCTTTTAAATACGTTGCGAGGAGATGCCCTATCCTCCATTTTTTATTCTAGTAATTGGTGGTTTATTTATCACAAACTATCCTATTTTGATAGTTTTGGGTCGCCTTCCCCTTTGAAAAATTTATGGTCTTTAGCAATTGAGGAACAATTTTATGTTATTTGGCCAATTGTATTAATCATTGGTTTGTCTATATTTAAAAAACAAAGTAAATTTTCTAACATTATTTTTATTGGCGCAATTTGTTCAGCATTACTCATGGCTATCCTATTTCAGCCTGGAGCTGATCCAAGTCGTATTTATTATGGGACAGATACACGTTCATTTGAATTACTAATCGGTTGTTGGCTTGCCTTCGTTTGGCCGATGAAAAGACTTTCTACTAAAAAGCTTTCTGCCAAGCATGTTTATGAGCTCAATAGTATTGGTGTCATCACCTTTATTATTTCTATTGCCAGTATTTTGTATGTAGATGAATACCAAGCATTTTTATATAGAGGAGGCATGTTCCTATTTTGTATTAATGCCGCGCTATTAATTGCCTGTGTTTGTCATCCAGCTAGTTTCTTAGGGAAACTACTCTCTTGGAAACCACTTTGCTGGATTGGTTCTAGATCATATGGAATTTATCTTTGGCATTACCCAATTATAGTGCTAACCACTCCTGTTCATGAAATAGGAAATCCAGTGTATTGGCGTGTCGCTTTACAGCTTGTGTTAATATTAATCGTCGCAGAATTATCGTATCGTTTTATTGAAATGCCGATTCGTAAACAAGGATTCCGAACATATTTCCGAAAATATTGGGTCATCAATCCGAGCAAGTGGCAAAATTTTTCGATTGCAAGAAAAATAGCAACTGCTGTTATTCCGCTATTCATTTTAGTATTCTTTACTGGTATTACAGGGGTAGTAGGGGAAGCACAACAGGATACAAAGGAGAATTATCCTACAAATATTAAAATAAATGGTGAAGAACAGCATTCTGCTAAAGATACGCAAGAAAAAAATAAGGCCGAGGAAGAAGTAGGAACGTCTGTGGAAAATAACGACGAAACGTCTCAACTAGAAAAAGACGAGCCAAGTGTAAATCCTATGAAAGAACCGTATAAAGAACTTTTAGCTATCGGGGATTCAGTTATGATTGATATTGCTACGCGTTTACATACGCTATACCCTAACATTACAATCGATGGGAAAATCGGGAGACAAGTCTCACAAGCAGTTAAATTAGTTCCTAGTTACACTCGTTTCAATCAACCAAATAAAGCAGTCATTATTCAACTAGGCACAAATGGTTATTTTACAAATAACCAGATTGATACTCTCCTTGGCGCGTTTTCACAAGCGCAAATTTACTTAGTGAATACACGTGTACCACGTCCATGGGAAACAAAAGTGAATAATGCTTTAGCAAATAAAGCACATGAGTATAACAATATTACATTAATTGATTGGCATTCAACAGCGCTTAACCACCCCGAGTATTTTGCTCCGGACGGTGTACATTTAGAACCAAAAGGGGTAGAGGCTTTATCTAGCCTTATTCAGCAAGCAGTCGATGCACATAAGAATGATGTTTAATGTTAACTGCCAATTTAGCCTCCATATATCTACTTCAAGTAGATTAACTTTCAGGTAATGATAAGATACAAAGAGACCAGCAGCTTAAAATATAGTTGCTGGTCTCTCTTTTGTTTTTAAATATAAAATAGTAGGAATGTTTTGCTCTCATTTTCTAATAACTAATTTAATAATGACCAATTTTGTACACACACTCGCCATATTTTATGTGTTCTTTATAGAGAGCCATTTTTAGCTTAATTGCCTCAATATGGTGCTTTTTTATGCATTGATTCGCAGAAAATAACAAACATAAATAAGAGTAACCATTGATTTAACAGCATTTATGCCGTTCTAATGTTGTGGTTTGTATATGGTTCATAGTATAATTCATTATAGTTTAATTAGGAGTGGAAGAGATGAACCCAGAAGCACGATTAAAAAGACAAGAGAATATTCGAAATTTCTCTATTATTGCACATATTGACCACGGGAAATCAACGCTTGCTGACCGTATTTTAGAGCAAACGAAATCATTGACATCCCGTGAAATGAAAGCACAGCTACTCGACTCAATGGATTTAGAGCGTGAGCGAGGCATAACAATTAAGTTAAATGCAGTCCAATTAAAATATGAAGCCAAAAATGGCGAAGTGTATACATTCCATTTAATCGACACACCGGGACATGTCGATTTCACATATGAAGTATCACGTAGTTTAGCTGCATGTGAGGGCGCTATTTTAGTTGTGGATGCAGCACAAGGCATCGAAGCACAAACACTGGCTAACGTTTACCTAGCACTTGATAACGACCTAGAAATTATGCCAGTCATCAATAAAATCGATTTACCAGCAGCAGATCCAGAACGTGTTCGCCAAGAAATCGAAGACGTAATTGGCTTAGATGCTTCTGATGCGGTATTAGCTTCTGCCAAAGCTGGTATCGGCATTGAAGATATTTTAGAACAAATTGTTGAAAAGGTTCCTGCACCAACAGGTGATCCAGAGGCACCATTACAAGCACTTATTTTTGATTCTGTATATGATGCTTATAAAGGAGTTATCATTTCCATTCGAATTATGAATGGTACGGTTAAACAGGGCGATAAAATTCGCATGATGGCGACAGGTGCAGAATTTGATGTTATTGAAGTCGGCGTACATACTCCGAAAAGTGTACCACAAGAGGAGTTAACAGTTGGAGATGTTGGCTACTTAACAGCGTCTATTAAAAACGTTGGGGATACGCGCGTTGGGGATACGGTAACATTTGCGAATCGACCAGCGACAGAGCCGTTAGCAGGTTACCGCCGTTTAAATCCAATGGTGTACTGTGGTTTATATCCAATCGATACTGCTAAATATAATGACTTACGTGATGCATTAGAAAAATTAGAACTGAATGACTCTGCATTACAATATGAACCTGAAACATCGCAAGCGCTTGGCTTCGGTTTCCGTTGCGGCTTCTTAGGACTACTTCATATGGAAATTATTCAAGAGCGTATTGAACGTGAATTTAACATTGATTTAATTACAACAGCTCCATCTGTAATTTACGATGTGCATATGACAGATGGTACGTCTATTAAAGTTGATAACCCATCTTTCATGCCAGATCCACAAAAAATTGACCGTGTAGAAGAACCATATGTAAAAGCGACAATTATGGTGCCAAATGATTATGTTGGTGCGGTAATGGAGCTTTGCCAAATTAAGCGTGGTAATTTCATGACGATGGATTATATTGATACTTCACGTGTCAGCATCATTTATGAAATGCCATTATCTGAAATTGTCTATGACTTTTTCGATTATTTAAAATCAAATACGAAAGGCTATGCATCATTTGACTATGAGCTTATCGGTTACCAGCCTTCAAAACTAGTGAAGATGGATATCCTATTAAATGCTGAGCAAGTCGATGCACTAAGCTTTATCGTTCACCGCGACTTTGCTTATGAGCGTGGCAAAATCATTGTAGAAAAACTAAAAGAATTAATTCCACGTCAACAATTTGAAGTACCGATTCAAGCCGCTGTTGGACAAAAAATTGTTGCTCGTTCGACGATTAAAGCGATGCGTAAAAACGTTTTAGCAAAATGTTACGGTGGGGATATTTCCCGTAAACGTAAACTTCTTGATAAACAAAAAGAAGGTAAAAAACGTATGAAACAAGTCGGTTCAGTCGAAGTACCACAAGAAGCATTCATGGCTGTCCTGAAGATGGATGATTCGAAGTAACTCAGTAGTGGTAAGGGTTTATAACGTATTTAGATAATTTAATTTAGGGTTAAATGGTGGGGCTCCCCACCATTTCCCCACCATAAAAAAATACGTTAATAATTTTTATATATCTTGAGCAAATGAATCAAAGATGTTCGCAGCATCTCTGGCCATTTTCTCAGTGAGATGGACATAGCGATCTTCTGTTACGGCAGCTCGACTATGTGGACGCACAGAAAACGCAAGCATAGCTTAGCGTTATTTTTTATGACAAAAACGAGGTGAGGAAATACAAGTTGTATATGAACATCCGATTAACATATTTATTAGTACAATTAGCTTTTGGCTAACAGTTGCTTGTAGTCAAATAAATAACCATTGATTTTATGCCTTCCACAGATAATTGTGGAGGGCTTTTATTATGCAAAAAAGGAGCGTGAGCTTATGGGATTTGCAATATTTAGAAGTAGCACATTTATATTTATTTGGTGGGGTTAAATTTCTACACCTATTACTTTTATTAATGGGGTTATACATCATAACAGGGCTTTTCAAGGTAACGAAAAACGGTAACTTATAGAGTCGTAAAAGCCTCTTTGGTTATGCGCGTAAGTTGTTAGTCTTAATTGTTATTATCACAGCGAACATTGTTGACCAAGTACTAGCTTTAAACGGCACGCTAACGTTTGCGACGGTGCTATTCTACATTGTGAATGAAGCATTATCCATAACTGAAAATATGGCTGAATTAGGTGTCCTAGTGCCGACAAACCTTGCTGAAAAGTTAAAAGTGATTGAAGGCGAGAAGCAGCAAAAAGAGAGCTTTGGTACTGAAATTTTAGAGGAATTAGCAGGGAAGATAGTGAATTGAAAGATGGTGAGAAGTGATGACAAGCGTAACAACTACATGCCGAGACTTATTTGAACTATTGCCTGCAGCTCAAATAGCCTGTTTACTATTTCAGGAGTGCTACAAGGCTGGCATTAAAAACATCTTCAATACTGAATCATATTGCTCACAGGAACGGCAAAATTATTTGTATGCACAAGGGAGAACGCGACCCGGACAGATTGTTACGTCGACACTAAATAGTAATCATGAATTACGACTAGCATGGGATATTGCGGTTGGTCCTCCACAGTCATTGTATGATGTCGTTACATTAAATCGAGTAGGGGCTATTGCACGAAAACTAGGCATTACTTGGGGCGGTGATTGGATAGGCAGTATTGGCCGATCGCATTTTGAAGTGAAACCAACTTGGTTAATGCCTAAAGGCTACAAATTAGAAGGACAAGTAACTGTTCCGACTAATAGCAAAGGGCAAGTACAATTAATTGTGGAAGACAAGAAGGAGGAAATTACAGTGGCAAATACAAATTAGAATCCGGGTTCACCAGCTATGAAAACTGAGACAGAAAACTTTATTGCTCAGGCGGTAAAGGAAGGAATTATTCAAGCTTCACACTTGAAGGATTTACAAAATGGTGTGATGACAACGGATTGCTTGATTGGTTTATACATTACAATACAACAACGACGTAGTAAATAAAAAAAATCAGGTACTCAATTAAATTGAGCCTGGTTTTTTTTTATTTTTTTTTAAGTTATAATTTCTAAATAATACAGCAATCAATAATGCAATTGCTAATATTAAAATTAATAATAGGACGATTGTATTAGTTATATCGAGATTATTATTAATAATTAAAATTCCTACTGTTAAACCGATTGCTAAACTTAAAAAGCTAAGTATCAAGTTTTTCATTAATAATTCCTCCTAATATTATTTATTATTGATTAATGTTAATAATAACATTTTCGCCAAAAAAGGAAAAGGCTTCCTCGCTGATTGAGGTAGCCTTTGTTTAAATTATCAGTGAATATACAGGTAAATAGAATACTGTTGAAATTCTACTCTTTAATGACTGACGTCAAAAAATAAATTTATTTCTATTCTAACTAAAAAAAGAGTAGCAATTGCTACTCTCTTTTATGAATAATAATTTTACACACCAGAACTATAGTTAGCACGAACTAAAGTTGCATTACCACTACCATATAAATTAATTACTATATAGCTTGTATATCCTGTGCCAGTAATTCCACCTACGACACCTAAATATTTATGTGCAACTGTACTAGAAACTTGCCAAACGCTAGGATCTAGTTTAGTAATTTTTGAAGATTTATCATGAGAAAAAAGAAATCCACTCGCTAATACATCTTTTGAAGCTTGTGTCACTTTACCACCAGCATATGTAAAGTCTCCTAATAATGTATGTGTAAATGATACCCCATTTACATCAGCTTTATATGATTGAATTCCGCTTGATGTAGCTCTTGTTAGTTTATTTGTCTCTAAATCTTCATCATCTGAAACATTTTCAGTAGAAAATTTAATACTAACAAAATCATTAACTTCAGGAACATAACGATATTCAACAATATCATTTTTTCCTTCTTCGATTTGTTTATTCACTTCTTCTATTATTTCATCTAAAGCTAAATTAACAGCATCTTGTTGATTTTGATCTAAAGCATTTTCTACCGATTGAGCTTTTGCATTTTCACTATTAATTAAACTAAAAGCAAAAAGTAGCAAAAAGCTAGCAATAAAAGCAACACCTAATTTTAATTTTTTCATAATAATTTCTTCCTTTCTATTGTCTGTTTCAATTACCAATGTTATTATAAAAAAACATTAATTTCAAGTAATTTTTGGAAAAATAAACATAAAGGATGGTTTTTATGGTATTTTTGTATAATTTTATTGTCGTATTTTTAATAGTTTTAGTAGTAAACTTAGTGACTGAAAAAATAATAAATAATACTACAATAAATAAAAAAGTATTGTTTAAAAACTTAGTAGTATGTGTATTTATCAGCATTATTATTGCCTTTTTTTATTACCTTCAATATTAATATAATAAATTGGATGCAGAATATCTGGTGATTTAAAATGGCTGGATGCCATCCATTCAATATTACTGAAGAAGCCACTTTATACAGTATTCAACAATCTATCTCTTAGACTGTAGTGCCTGCTACATCATTTACTGATGTATATTCAGTAGCTATAATATCTGTAAATGCTTTAAAATTAGTTTTCAGGTAGCTTCGATTATCATGGTAGGTGCATGTTTCTTCTTTATGATAGGAAATAAAGAAAGAGAATGGGATACGATTATGAATGCTGGATTAGGATATGAATTAATTCAGATGTCACCATTATTCCTTGAGATACTAAGAACGATTGGTAAGGCTGTTTAAATTCAAGTGTAAAAAGTTATCAAATATTAGTTGTTTGAAGGTATTATTAAAACAGATTGGTAAAAATGCACAGTAATAAACTAAAGGGGCGATTGAATTGAATTTACAAAGTTACCAACTAGTGATAGAACTCAACGTGGTTCGCTGGGGAGATACTGATTTAGGACAAAAAGTTATGGAAGTAAGAGATTCCCAAAAACAATATACAAACGATATTGCAGAAATACAACAAATTGTTGATATTGGGAGAGTTACTGAAGAGTCACACCGTATACTTATTATCATAAATATAAAAAGGGATTTAGATAATCCTGGTGATAAAATAATTCTATAAGTTCGTGTGAACTAAAAAGTAAAGACCACTCCGTGATGGGTGATCTTAATGTTTTTTGCCACCTCCATGCCACCGTGTTCAAAGAATAAACATGACATACTAGGAGATAAAGAAAAATACAATACGGTAAATATAAACCGACAAACCCTTGATAATAAAAGGTTTGCTGGATAGAAAAAGATATAAAATAATCTATTATAATCTAGCCTTGCGTCAAGAGGCTTTCATGGCTGTACTGAAGATGGATGATTAGAAGTAATAACAACGTATAAAGAGGGTAAACAAGTAATTTTATATCCTTTAGGGTATGTAGGATGCTATCGATTTGCCAACGTTATTAAATTGTGCCAGCAATTTGCGATGGAATCAAAAAGAATTATATCGATAAACACTTTAATATATACCTGAAGTAATAAATAACCAGGCGCTCATTGTTTAGTGAGTACCTGGTCTTTTTGTTTATTCATCGTAAGGTCTCTATTTTTTACGAAGCGATTCAAGTTCATCTTTTTTCTCAAGCAGTACACTTTTTAAAAACATTTTAGGCTGTTCTTTAGCTACTTTTAGCTTACCTTCTTTTTCGAGCTTTAGAGATTATAACGATGTGGATTTACTTTTTTTCGCATTTCTAACGTCTCCAGGTGGGCGAGTGGTTTCAGTATGTCCGTCACGCTCATTAGGTTTTTTAATATTTGATTGTTTTGTTGGCTCGTCTGTTGCAAATTCTGTATCTTTTTTATCCCTTTTCATTTCAACACCTCCTAAAGATATTATTTAACTTATCTCAATAAATTATCCTTGGTTATTTCAACTACAAATTTACAAATTTTTCTATTATGACCACTCCATGATAGGTGGTGTTAATTGGCTGTACTGAAGATGGAAGATGCGAAGTAACATTGATATAAAAGCTTTTAAGGATTGAAGGAATTTCAAAATGGTAAGGATTCAGGTTCCCTATCAATTCCTCCTAATATTGGATTGAATATTACCATTTAACAATGGCATGATGACCAGCAAAGCTATGTATAGCGGAGCTGGTTATTTATTTGAAATGTAAAAGCCATATCGAAGAGTTCATTTTTCTTTACTTTAAAATGCCAATAAATGGTCGATATATTTACAAGAGGTGATGTAATATGAAACTTACGAATGAAGTAAATTCTTCTAATTTCATGAAGCTGTCAAATGTATCAGCAAGTAAGCCTAAATTGGTTCAGCAAAATCTTATAGTACATAAAGATACATTTACAATTGGACAACAAGCTCGTAATTTGTTTAAAGGGCAGCAAGCTAAAACAAGTCTTATCGAAAGTTTACTGAAACAACGTGAGAATATTCAAAAGATGAAAAGTGACCTGAGTGAACGTACGTTAGAAAGTGGCGGCGACTTATCATCTATTAAAGAACAACTAAAAGATTTTGAAAAGCAAATAGCTGATATTGATGCGCAAATAGCTGAACAGCAAACGGATGAGCAAAAGAAAACGACAAACCAAAATGAACAGGATTTGAAAAACGAAAAGCCATCCAACTCAATGGAAAATCTTTTAGAAAAATCTGTTTCACTAGAACAAGTGAAAACACTAGAGTTGACAAAGAATTCATTAGGACGAGAGCAAAATCGTCTTTCCAGTGAATTAGAGATGGATGCAGACCGAGGGATTTTTATCGATAGTAAATATGAAAAACTTTCGGATTTAGAGGATCGTATTCAAACAGTTCAAGAACAAGTTGCTGAAGAAATCCAGAATACGGATGATAATGAACTAAATGATGAAAATTCTTTAGCTACTATGCATGAAAACGAAGAGCTTAAGGAATCACAAACGGATTATTAATGTTGAGCTGAATAAGCTTAGACGAAGGAAGTAATTCAACAATTATATAGTTTTAGCGCCAATTTAGAATTAAAAATAGCCCAGGTTCTCAAGTAATTTTGAGCCTGGGTTTTTATTACAAAAGACTATTGTTTGAAAGCCTATAATTCTCAAATAGTAAGCTGGTTTTGACAGCTTGAGTGCGGGAACTTATCGTTCACGTTGGGCATATGCTGACACTATATGTCGATTTGAAAGGATGTCTAGTATATGTTTCCGTATCCAAAAGGAAATTATCCATTTTCCTATCCTAATTATAGTTTAATGCCTTGGGGGTATTATTCCTCCTCTTATTCAGATGAATGGAATTGTGCGTGTGAATCGGATGCAAGCACCTATTCACACGCACAACAACGGCTGATTTTCGTACTTGTCCATGGTTCTTGGGCTGATGCTCACTTTTGGGACGGTGTAGCCATGATACTTCGTAGTCGAGGACATGTCGTTTATACACCGGAATATGCAGGTCACGGCAATGACCCGAACAAGAATGTTACACATGCAATGATTACAAAGTCTATCGTTGATTTTATTAAGCAGTTGAATATACGCAATTTTGTTCTTGTCGGGCACAGCTTTGGTGGAACAGTTATCCAAAAGGTTGCAGAGCAGATACCGGATCGCATAAAGCATCTCGTTTTCTGGGACGCGTTTGTACTGCAAGATGGCGAATCCGTTGCCGACGCATTCCCTCCACAAATGAGGCAAGGTTTCGAGCAGCTCAGAATCGCTTCGAACGACGATACAATCATGCTCCCATTTCCGTTGTTTCGGGATTCATTCGTCAATACTGCCACTTTGCAAGAAGCCAAAAGGATGTATGCGGTCATCACCCCAGAACCTGCTAAGCCACTATTCGAGAAGCTGGATCTTAAAGCCTTCTACACACTCTCTATACCAAAAAGTTACGTTTATTTCTACCAAGACAATGCTTTGCCACAAGGGGAGGGCTACGGATGGCATCCGAATATGTCTGGACGACTCGGACAGTTCCGCCTGATAGTAGGCGATGGTGACCACTTTACGGACACACGTACAAGACCTGCTATGTTAGCACAGAAGTTTTACGAGGCGGGGAGGGACTGAGTGCTGTAAAGAAGTTGAATAAACGAGGAAAAGACTACTCAGTGATGGGTAGTCTTTTCCTCAGATACAATTTAAAACAACCGGCAAACCTTTATATATAAATCTTTTTTACATATAGTAACTAAATCCAACATAATGATATGTATAATATAAGCCCTCTTATATACATTTTATTACCACTTACTATGTTAAAAACAACCAATCTAAAATTTAATGTTACATTATGGACTGAGAAACGAAATTGCTTTGATAAATTTAATTTTAGGGGACCGCAAAATGAATAAAAAAACTTGGCTTATTTTTTGTTGTTTAGCTATTGGTATAGCAAGTTATTCCATTGTTCAATATTTAATATTGGATGCACATCAAGCAGGATTTGTTAGTATGAAACATATGTTTATAGATACATTAGATTCGCTTTGGTTTACCATGCTTTATATCCATATTATATTTAGTGTACTAGCATTAGTTATAGGTCCCTTTACATTATTCTCAAAGTTTAGAGAAAAGGATATAAAGCGACATCGGATTTTAGGGAAAATTTATATAATTGGCATATTATTCGGCAGTGTTTCAGGTCTTTATTTAGCATTTTACGCTACTGGGGGATTCGTATCACAGCTCGGTTTTAGCGCACTGTCTATATTGTGGATGATCACTGGCTATCAAGCACTTGTTAAAATTAAAGAACAAAAAATTTATGATCATCAAAAATGGATGGTACGAAATTATTCATTAACTTTTGCTGCTGTAACATTGAGAATTTGGCTTTTAGTCTTTACTGTATTATTTGGATTTGATAATTTTATAATTAGTTATCCTATTATTTCTTGGTTATGTTGGGTGCCTAATCTCATTGTTGCACAGTGGATAATACAACGGAAGCTTCAAGTTAGCGCGCAATAATTGAATAAGACAGGAAAGGGCCACTTATGTTGGGTGGTCTTCTTTGTTGTTTATTAAATTTTTAAACTATAAAATTAATTATTTAAAATGGTGGAGAGCTGAATATTTACAAAAAAGATTAAATAAAAGCTAATAAAAGGATAATGTTTTGATACATAATACTCAAAATTTCACTGAAAAATTTTCGAAATTTTATAAAAAATGAGGTGATTTAACTATTGAATGAGAATCGTTATCAATGATAAATTATTGGTAACTCGAGGTAGTATAGGTATAGCTATTTAATAACTAAGTTCACTATTAAATTTAAATACTAATAATATCAGGCTATATTGCTCTATTATAGGATTATGTCGCTTAGAGTTAACCAATGATAGTATTGTATCGTTAAGAGAGCTATTATAAGTCGAGAGTTAACCTAACTACAAACTTTGAAGAAGGTAAGATTTTTGTAAAGGGGGCAAGTTGATATGAGATTAAGACCATATCATTATTTAGTGATAATCCCAGTCAGTATAAGCTGTATTGCATCATATTTAACTATATCTTCAAATACAAAAACGATTATTTATCTAATTGCGGCTTTGTTAGTAATTATTTCTATACCTTTGGGCTATAAAGATTACAAAGAATACAAACATGAGACTAAATATTAATAGGTATTTTTTAGGAATGTTGGCATAGAAAACGGTGGTTTCCTTTGTCAATCCAGTTTAATTTGATTTTTGGCATTGTTTATCAGCTTAAAAAAGTATAAAGACAACATAATTAAAAATGACCATTTGGATCATAAAATTAATTATTGGCGTCGAAAAAAGTAAGAAGACTACATGTTCAAATCAAAAATATGACCAGAGACTAGCACAAAAATAGTGAACTGGTCATTTTTTATTGCTAAAATAAATCGTAAACACAATACAAAATAATGGAAGAAATAGTAACTGCCGAAATTACAAATAGTGTATTATGATAAAAGAATAGGAAAGTTTTGCAGTCCTTGGATAATAGGGAAAGAGGGGAATGAACATGGATTATCGTATGTTCGAGCATCGAATTGCGAATATAGCGGAACGAATGAATACAATAGGTGGAGATGTATCGCAAGTAATGATTGGTGCTCCTGCGTCTTTACAACTAATAGCAGAATGTGAAAACCAATTAGGGTTCCAACTTCCTGAAAGTTTTAAAAAGGTACTGTTAGAGTTTTCATCAACATGTAACTTTCGATGGGTTTTTCCTGATGATTATCAACTAGATGATGAATTGGATGGAATCTTTAGCGGGATGCTCCACTGGGATTTAGGATTATTGAAAGAGCTCAATGACGATAAAAATGGATGGGTTACAGAAGTTTTTTCAAATCCAAATAATGAGTATGACAAAGTGTGGCATCATACATTAGCCTTTTATGAGGTAGGCAATGGAGATTATTTTGCATTTGACCTTGTTGATAATAGTCCTGATGCTTGTGTCGTTTATTTAAGCCATGATGATGGTGAAGGCCATGGCTATAAATTAGGGGACAACTTTATTGATTTTTTGGAGAAATGGTCAAGAGTTGCATTTGCAGGAGGGGAAGATTGGCAGTGGTTACCGTTCACATCAAATTCACAAAGTGGGATTTTACCAGAAAGTCAATCTGCGAAGATGTTCAGAAGTTTATTAAAATTACCAATTTAATTTGAAGTGCACTAACGACGACTAGAAGAGTAGATCAGCTAAAGGAGCTAAGAACATTGTACGAAGAACAACTAGCAAAAGCCATTCAATTACGAAAAGATAATAAGAAGTTAGAATCAAATCAATTACTTTTAAAGCTGGTAAAGGAATATCCTGACGATGCATTCGTGAATTACCAATGTGCATGGAGCTTTGATGTTTTAGGAGAAGAATTACAAGCCGTTCCCTACTATGAAAAGGCAATTACGCAAGGGTTATCTGGAACAGATTTAGAGGGAGCGTTCTTGGGACTTGGCAGTACATATAGAACGTTAGGGGAATATGAAAAATCCGAAAAGGTTTTTTTGGAAGGAATAACATTATTCCCAACTAATAAAGCGTTACAAGTGTTTTATGCAATGACTTTATATAATTTAAACAAACATAACAAAGCGATGGAGCTCTTACTACAATGTCTGACAGAAACTACAACAGACCCTGAAATACTTAGTTATAAAAATGCGATTAATTTCTATGCAAATCAATTAGATAAAGTTTGGAAATAGTTTGTTAACAATTTAATCCTACTATAATGGAGGAGGTTTACAAATGACGAAGTTTTTTATGATGAACATTAGTAAAAAAACAGATGACTTAGAATGTGGGGAAATGAATGAAGAAAAAGTTTTCGAGAAAAAATCTGAGCTAAAAGCGTATTTGAGAAATGAAGGGTATTATAAGGAATCGAAGTATCAATATATTAAATTGCATGAAGAATCTATATATGTTGCTACAGTTGAAAAAATAAAAGTTAAATGATAGTATGTCACGAAAAATGAGCGTGACTTTTTTATTAAGTGAAAAATGAAGGAGGGTAGTTGTAGTTGAAAATTAGTAAAGAACATGCAGAACATTATCATTGGGGAAATCAGTGTAATGGTTGGCATTTAGTTAAAAATAATAAATTGAGTGTTATTCATGAACGAATGCCGGCCAATACAGAGGAAGTTTGTCATTATCATCATGAAGCCCAACAATTCTTTTTTGTGCTTTCCGGTAAGGCAACAATGGAAATAGACGGAAAACAGATTATATTGCAGGCGAATGAAGGAATTGAAGTGCCCCCTCTTCATTCGCATCAAATGCGTAATGACTCACAGGAAGATGTAGAGTTTTTGGTAATCTCTCAACCGAATAGTAGAGGGGATCGTATACCCGTATAGGGGTATGAAGTTTTTAAGCCTTAATTGCTTTTCAAATTGTTCATTCTTTTGCATGAGGTACATTAAGTATTTATTTAGTACAGTAAATGTATTAAATGCAAAGGGGATGTCTGGAAGATGAAAATATCAAAAGTGAAGCTATACGCGCATGATTTACATAAATTGAAGGCATTTTACTGTGACATATTAGGTTTTGAATTATTAGAAGAAGCGGAGCATTATTTTGAAATAGCAGCCGGGGAAAGCGTCATCCAATTCGAAACAATGGATGCTTCTGTAGCAAAGCAATATCATTTTGCGCTCAATATTCCAAGTAATTTGTTTCAGCAAGCGAAAAGTTGGGCACAAGCTCGCGTACAATTATTACGCTTAGATGAACACGATGAAGTATATTTTAAAACGTTAGATGCGAATTCATGCTATTTTTATGATCCAGAAGGTAATGTAATAGAGTTTATCGCTAGACATGGGATAAATCCATGCGTTCATACCGATGCATTTTCAATTAAACATGTATTAGATATTGCTGAAATTAATTTAACGACGGATACGATTCATACTGTGGCAGATTGTTTAAAGGAATATGGTATCACGCCATTAAAGGGAGAAGAAATTCGTACAGACGCGCTTACATTTATGGGGAATTACGAGGATGGTGTGCATTTATTAATCGGCCCTAGTGAACGAATTTGGTATTTCTCTACTAAAAAAGCAATTGTCAGTCCTATTGATATCATTGTCGATAATCATCTACAACTATACATAAATGCTAAGGGCGATTTCGCTATATCACAACCTTAATAAATCCATCATTATTTCCTAACTTTTAATTGAATAAATAAGATATTTATTGTATATTTATTCAAAATGATCTAGGGGGAAATAGTGATGGTGTATATAATAAGTGAAACGAACCCTACGTTTGAAGAGTATCAGGCATTACATCAAACTACCGGCTGGAATGCGAAGGGGCTGTATACGTACGAACAATTATTTCAAGCCATTTGCAATAGCTGGTATAGTGTGTCAATTTATGTTGAGCAAACATTAGTTGGCTATGGCAGAATTATTTCAGATGGTATTTATCAAACATTTATTTGCGATGTAATGGTGCATCCCGAGTATCAACGAAATGGAATTGGTACAACTGTTATGGAAGCTCTATTAGCACATTGTAAAAAAGAAAATATTAAATGGATTCAATTATCTTGTGCTAAGGGCAAACAACCTTTTTATCAAAAACTTGGATTTACAGAACGAGATGTTGATGCTCCAGGAATGATGTTATTTTTTGAGTAATATGTGGACAAAGAGAGCTTTCCTAGACTTCTTTATAAAAATGAAGGATAGATGACGATTCCATCCTTCATTTTAGCATTAAAATAAATCGGTAGATAAATAGCGCAGTCCTGTGTCAGGAAAGAGTACGACTATACGCTTCCCTTTGTTTTCGGGTCGTCTAGCAAGAGTTGTTGCAACAAATAGTGCAGCACCAGAGGAGGTACCTACTAAAATGCCATCCGTCTTCGCAACGGTACGAGCGGCTTCATAGGCATCAGCTGTTTCTACTTCTAGCACTTCATCAATCCGATTAAGGTGAACATTTGCTGGCACTCGTGCTTCTTCCGCATCAGAAAAGCGATGTACACCTGTAATTTCAATAATATCAGGGTTGTCAACTGTAGCAATGGAGTTAATAGCAGGTTCTACTCCAATAATTTGAATGGCAGGATTTTTGGATTTTAAAAAAGCACTTACACCACTAATTGTGCCACCTGTACCAATTGACGCAACGAAAATATCAATTTGTCCATCTGTATCCTCCCAAATTTCTGGTCCGGTTGTGCGTTCGTGAATATTTGGATTTACTTCGTTGCCCAACTGATTTAGAAAGACTACATTTTCCTCCTGATCAACGACAGTTTCTCTAAAAACTTTACTTGTTTCAACAAAATCACCATTTGTTTCTTCAAAGGCCGCTACCATCTCCGGCACATCTGAAAATGGAACAACCTCAGTTCCATATGCCTTCACAACTTTTGTTCGTTCTTCACTTACACCATCTTGCATATAAATACGTAATTTATAGCCCTTCGCTGCTGCGATGGCTGCAAGCCCAATACCAGTATTTCCACTTGTCGTTTCAATAATGGTTTTGTCTTTTGTTAATAGACCCCGTGCTTCAGCATCCTCAATCATTGCTTTAGCAATACGATCTTTTACACTATTGGCAGGATTAAAATACTCTAGCTTCGCAATAATTTCTGCTTCAAGTTGTAGTTCTTTCGTGTACTGATTAAGCGCCAATAGCGGTGTATGACCTACTAATTCTGTAATAGATTGCTTTATTTTATTGGTAATAATTTGACTCATTCAATCATCCCCTTTCTTTTACCTACTTAACAAATTAGTTTTATAGGAATTAGTGGCATCTTAGCATTATAAGAGCAAATGAGCAATGCATTTCCTGATAGAAAGAATGGTTTGACTAATAGAAAAAAATAATCAATTTAAAACGGAACCCTTTATTTTTGGTAAGGCAAAGAGGTAGTGCAAAACTTAGCATTTTTTAAAAAATCGTCACATTGATAATTTGGCAGAACTCCGAAATGCGATATGATAAATGTAGTTAATGTTTATTCAGGGGATGAGCATGATGAAAGAAACAATTGCAACAGTTTGTTTGATAGCTAATATGAAAATAACGATGATGAAGAAAAGACCCTTTAACTATTTATTGCAAGCGATTGCTGGTGGTCTTTTTATTGGTTTTGGTATTTTGTTAATCGTTACAATTGGAGGATTATATGATCCTGTGGGTGCACCAAGTATGAAAGTAGTACAGGGGTTAGCATTTGGTGTAGCACTTAGTATGGTCATGATGGCTGGTGCGAATTTATTTACGGGTGATAACTTCGTATTATCGGTAAGTACATTAGAGAAAAAATCTTCCCCACTTGAAATGGTCGGTGTTTGGTTATTTAGCTACATTGGTAATTTTTTTGGATCATTACTTGGTGCAATGTTGTTCTTCTATGCAGGGCTTGCTGTTGGCGATATAGCTACTTATATCGAGAAAAGTGCAACGTCCAAGATGAATGCAAGCTTTGTCGCGCTGCTATGTCGTGGCATTTTATGTAATCTTCTTGTCTGCTTAGCTGTATGGTGTACTTATAAATTAAAAACAGAAATAGCAAAATTAGCGATGATTTTCTGTTGTATTTTCCCCTTTATTACATCGGGATTTGAGCACAGCATTGCCAATATGACACTTTTTAGCCTCGCGCTCTTTATTCCACACGGTGATCTTGTTTCGCTTGGTGGTGCGGTGGCAAATTTAGTTCCTGTCACAATTGGTAATATTATTGGCGGTGCGATCATCGGCATTGTCTATTGGGTGAACGCAAGGAAATAAAGATTGAGTCACAGAAAGGAGCAATGAAAATGCCCGAGAATTTTATTCGAATGAAAGAAGCAATAAAAACATTGAGTGAAGCCGAAGCGAAGTCAATGCTTTTCTTAGCCTTATTAAATGGCAAATCGAGTGAGGATATTCAACAAGTTATCCTGCAAATGTCAGAGGATAAAATGAAAACTATTCAAGCACAAACCGTTCATATACTATTTGGTGATTCACCAGGAGGAAGTTTAAAAGCTGCATTCAGAAATACGAGCTATCAAAAGACAGAGGATATCATTGTGTTGCCAGATAATTTATCCATCGGGCCAATTAAAGATTTACATAATGCGTCGGGTATTGAAGCACGACTTGCGTGGTTTCAGAAACGATACAATACTGAAGATGATGGTCTTGAACATAATAGACAACGTATGCTAACTGCTGTTGAAAAAATAAACCTTATTTTACCGCATCAGAATATTGTGATTTGGACATGTCAAAATGCACATGAGCAAACAGGGTTACGACTTGTGCTAGCTATGCTAGAAGGTAAATTGAATACAGTGCGTGTAATTGATACGTTCACTGCTTTTCATGAAAAAAATATATCCCCGCGCTTAGCGGAAGATAACTATCCAAGAACAACTGGTGAATTAAATGGAGAAACGCTTCTTAATTTTTACGAGCAGTTTGGGATGGAGCCAATAAATAACGTCAAAAAACAAAAATTATGTGACGAAGGTAAACGTTTATTATCAGACGATGTCCATATCATTCGAACGTGGGCTTGCGAAAAGTTATTAAACAGCGGTAACGAACATCGAGATGATGATTTTATTATTGCATGTGCAATTCGCTTGTCTCAAGAAGATGGCAAAGTGGAATATAAGAAGGCTGCACGATTAATTGGTGAAGTGATTGGACATATGCAGCAATATACCGGAGACGAATGGATTGAATATCGGGTAAGATGTCTAATTAAGCAAGGGGTTTTTTCGTATAGAGGTGATTTAAAGGCGATGCGTTTTTATGAAGTGAAATTACTAGACAATTTCTTGACAGATCTAAATTTTTGAAGTTTTGACTTCATTAAAAAGCATAGCTAAAATATTGTAGAAGAGTTAGAATGACTCTCGCAAGTTAGTAACACTTATCAGTGAATATAAAGATTGCATTAATAGATTAATTAAAAGAAAGGAAGTTGACAATGAATCCTGAAATCAATCAAAATGCGATTCTTCAAGCAATTTGGGAGCTTTCTACACAAGTACAAGGCGTGAAAACAGAGATTCTACAAAAAATCGAGGCGCTAGAAACAAGACTAGATTCGGTTGAAATAAGATTAGAGGCAGTTGAAACAAGACTAGATTCGGTTGAGACAAGATTAGAGGCAGTTGAAACAAGACTAGATTCGGTTGAAACAAGATTAGAGGCAGTTGAAACAAGACTAGATTCGGTTGAGACAAGATTAGGGGCAGTTGAAACAAGACTAGATTCGGTTGAGACAAGATTAGGGGCAGTTGAAACAAGACTAGATTCGGTTGAAAAAAGATTAGAGAAGAGAATTGAATCAGTTGAGGAAAAATTAGAAGGAAAAATCGACACAATTGAAAAAAATCTTAGTGAAATAATCGATAAAGTGGATGCTAAGATGGATGTGCTAAACCTAGAAATATTAGAAACTAAGGCTGATGTGTTAAAATTAAAGAAAGCAAAATAAATTGTGTCGGTCGTCACTATGTGCAATAATCATAGACAATTCGTGACCATAACTGAGGAGTGAGCTTGATGTTAAAAACAGAAGTATTTGAACAACTAAAAAAAGCAATGAAAGAAAAAGATGTCTTGGCAAAAGGTGTTTTAACACTTGTCAAATCAGCTTTAGATTCAGCGGAGAAGGAAAAGGGGGAAGCTTTAACCCAAGCTGAGGAGATTGCTATTATTAATCGTGAAGTCAAGCAAACGAATCAAGCTTTAGAAGGTGCGCAAAATGCTGATCGTGCGGATTTAATTGAAAAAGAGGAAGCAAAATTAGTGCTATTAAAATCATTCCTCCCTAAACAATTAACTGAAGAAGAAATTGCTGAAAAATTAGCAGCAGCAGGAGTTTCTAAAGGCATGAATATGGGTGACGCAATGAAAATTGCAAAACCATTGTTAAATGGTCAAGCTGAAGGTGCTGTTATTTCTAAAGTTGTAAAAAGTTTAATTTAACATTGGAATAAAAGGATAGCTGACGTGGTAGTTTCGTCAGCTATCCTTTATTTTATTTATTAAATGCCGTTGGCGTTCTACCACTGACTTCTTATGGAAGAATTCAGAATTGTTTCAGTGCCAGGCACTCAAAGAAGGCACTCAAAGATTGAATTTTTGGATGATGTTTCGTAGTTGTTGAGCCATTTCAGCTAAATTATTTGAAGAAGCAGTAATTTCTTCGATGCTTGCTGATTGTTCTTCGGAAGCAGCTGCGACATTTTGAATGTTTCCAGATGCTTGAACGGCTACAACACCAACCTGCTCAACAGAATTAGCGATATTGCTAACTCCTTCATTCATGTTCGTAATGATGCTGTTAACCTGATTCATTTCTTGCGTAAGTTCTGTAATATGTGAATAGATGTCGCCAAAGGCTTCCCCTGAAGCGTTAAAAGTAGTAGAACTTTCAGCAAGGTTATTACTGCTAATCGCCATTGATTTCACTGCTTGAGCAGTTTCTTCTTTAATTGTTTCAATGCGTGTTCGAATACTATTGGTTGCTGTAAGTGATTGGTCTGCTAATTTACGTACCTCTTCAGCTACAACCGCAAAGCCTTTACCATGTTCACCAGCACGTGCTGCTTCAATAGATGCATTTAATGCAAGTAAATTGGTTTGGTCTGTAATTTCATTTATAAGTGAAACGATATCACCAATCTCATTCGTATAAGTGCTTAAGCGTTTTACAACATCTGCAGTATTATGAATGGCCTCAGATGTAATCGCCATTTTTTCTGTAGCACTTTGAATTGTGGTATTGCCCTTTTCGGCAATAGTGGATGCGCTAAATGCCTTCGTTGTTACATCATTGACACTATCAACAACATCGGACATCTTCGTCGAAATCATTGTAATATGATTTTCCACTTCTTCAATGGAAGATGTTTGTTTTTCTGAGCCCGCAGCCACTTCCTGCATAGAAGATGTAATTTGTTGAATAGATGCGCTCGTTTGCTCGGAGCTGGCAGTTAATTCTTCTGACATGGCGGCAACTTGCTCTGCATTTTCCGCAATTTGCTGAATGAGCGTACGTAAATCAGCCGTCATATTTTGGATGCCATCTGAAAGTTGGGCGATTTCATTCGTGCCTTTGATTGGCAGTGGCTCAACAGCTAAATCTCCCTTTGCAACCTTATCAACATAACTCGTCATATTTTTAATTGGCTTTATAATACTTTTACTAATGAAATAAGCCACAACGACACCAAATAACACAAAAATAATTGTCATGATGATGCAAACCCAAATAATTTGAGTTTGTAGCTCAGATATAAATGATGCATCCATATCTAAGCCGAAAAGTATATCAGTATTGTTGAATGGGATAAAAACTGATTTATGAATACCATATTCATCTTCATAAATATCACTAATTTGTGTTCGACCTGTATCTAATGCAGCATGCATTTTTGGATCGAAAACGTAGTCTTGCTGATAATTATCACTATTACTTAATGCCACAATATGCTCCTTGCCATTAGCACGTGAAAGTATATAGGCATTTTCAATATCAAACTTTTTAGTTGTACCATTTAATTGTTTTAATAATTTTTCATATTGGTCTTTAATACCGTTATCTGCTGCTTTTATTTTATTTTTATCGATATCCTCGAAAATATTACTAGAAATCACCTCTAACGATGTCTCAAACTGCTTGATAACAAAATTATCGATGATTTTATAGGAAACCGTAAATAACATGATACTAAATATTACTGAAATAATAACGATTGGGATCGTTAAACTTGCAATATATTTATAGAGTAAAGAACTCTTAAATTTACTTAATATACTCAACTTGTAAATCCTCCAATACTACAACTTTTTGTTGTAGGAAATGAATCATATCACTAATATGTTCTGTCTCTGTGTACGGTGAAATTGAAAAGAATTTAGCTGCTGCCACAGGAACTTGTTGTTTTGTATCGCTCGCGCTAACAGTGCAGACACGTGTTGTGTCACCAAAAAATACTTCATCGCGATCTTCACCTAAAATCTCAAAGAAAGAAGCATTTAAGCCATTAATGTACTCGATTTGATCTTGTGTGTAGTTTCCAACTTGTTCAGATGCCCAATCAAAGCCTTTTGGATATAGTCTATAGGCTGTTACTGGCCCGATATTTGCTTCATTCACTACTTGTAGCATTGGTAATTTCTCAGCTAATTGTGTACGGAATGCTAAATTTACACGGACATAGTTAGCTAATATTTGTTGATAACCTTCTTTACCAAAAGCTTGTAAGGCAGCATAAATAGCAATTGAACTACCCATTCGAGAACATTCTAAAGTATAACCAGTATGATATGAGCCATAGCCTCTATTGCCTACATATGGTGTATCAAAATCGTCAATATCTAACAGTTGTAAACTTTTCCCATCTTTTATTAAGAAAAGGCTTGTTAAATACGGTGTTTGACCAAGTTTTTGGAAATCGAAGCAAAGACTATCAGCTATTGCAAGATGTTGCATACGTTGGTGAATTTGTTCTAAGCCTTGTAATACATCATCCTCGAATTGCAGTGAGTTTGCCTTAAAGTCATAGTCATTGAAAAATGCGTAAAAACCCCCTAAAGCAGAGTCAGCATGGATATGTATTTGTTTTAGATCGTATTTTTGTTCAAGTGTTGTTGCAACTTCCTTAATTGCTTGCACATCATCAATAGCAAATTGATCTGTGGCACCTGTAGTCGCTACGATGTAAACTGGAATACCACCATTCTCGATTACTTCCGTCATGCGTTTTCTTAAATCTTCTATGTCCATCGATTGGTCTTTTCCTGCTTTTACACGTACTAAGTGATTACTTCCAATACCAACTGCTTCAATTGATTTTAATAAGCTATAGTGGGCATTTTCAGAAGCAAAGCAATATAAATTATTTGGGACACCTTCCTCTTTAGCGTGAGGGAATTGTTTAGCAATGGCAAGACGTAAACCACTAAAAACCGCTCCTTGTCCTCCCCATGTTGTATAACCGAAGCTTTCTGTGAAATCATAGCCAACTAATTTTGACATCATTGCGATTACTTTTACTTCACTTTCCGCTGCTGCAGGTCCATATACATCCCACAGATTGTTGCCATTAAGTAAGGCATTTGTAAACTGTCCCAATACACCAGGGATACTAGCCATTGGTAAAACATTTGTGACAAAGTTGCGTGTATGATAAGGATGACCTTGCATTAATTGTGTTAAGTCTTGAACGACCTGATCAAGACCAACGCCTGATGTGGGAACTTGATTTTCTTGCATAAGATCTTTATAGAAAGTAGCTGAACGTTCTTGCATTGGTCCAAGCGTTGTTTTCTTTGGGTCTTTTAATTGATCTAATGAAGTTACAATTTGCTCTATTAGTGATAAAAAGTTTTCCCTTTGTAAGCTGTTCCCATCTTCACTTTGAAATAGTTGTTGAATTTTCTTCATTTTGCATCATCCTTTATTAGTTCATATTTCACCATTATTTAGATAATAATAGTACAATTTACTAAAGCCATAATAACATATTCTTATGGAAAATATATTCATATTTGACTAGGATATTAAAATTCTACTATTTGAAATTATTTGAAAACATTTTTATTATATTTGAAGAATGATTTACTAACAGAAGATTACGTTGTTTTTTAACTTTTATTAATATATAGTCCAACGAAGGTCCTGCCAAAATGATTTATTAATATTTTCTTAATATAATTAAATGTAAAATAGATACTTTTAGCTATGAAAAAATAACATAATAAATTACTGTTTTTCTTATGAGACTTTTTACTTATTTTTTATTGTCATAGATGCTTTTTAGACTATCTGAGAAACCTCTAATTTTTTGTAATGCGGGTTGTTGGTTATATAATGCATAACTCGTTATTACAATAAATAATAGGAGAAAACGTCGATAGATTTTGAAATGGGAGGTGTTTAATTGCCAGTTGAGCCACAAGTACATGAAGTCGACTATCTTGGAAAAAGTGGAAAACGTAAAAGATGGGTGATTATTGTAGTAAGTGTTTTAGTAGTTGCCGGTGTAATGTTGGCAAGTACTCGGTTCGTCTCCTCTATTTTTAGTAAAAATGATAAGTCGGATTTTTCGGCCTATAAAACACTTGTAGGTAAAACAACTAAAAATGATTATGGGCAATTGACCTTAAATGAGGTGATGATTGATGATAATCAACTCTTACTAAATGCAACATTTGAGCCAGCAAAAGGAATGAATTTCAACTATCAAGTATTTTTCTTTCCACAAGTACTAGTGAATGGTCAAGATTATATGGTTCGAAATGGGGGCCAGACCATTGCACAGTCAGCATCAACCTATACAATCTATAGCAGCGTAAAGATGCGTGATTTACCGAAAGATGAAATACTGCAACTTAAAATTCTTTATAACGATTGGAATTGGGAAAAACCAATCGAGGAGCCTTGGACATTTGAAATCGAAGCTTCCCAAAAGCAATTGCAAGAGGATCGAAAAGTAATCGCTGTTAATAAAACTATTAAGCTGAATGACGGACAAGAAATTAAAGTAGGGAATGTTGTTTCTACACCGATTTCTACTACGGTATATTTTGAAACTAAGGAAATATTGAATGAAACCATTGACTTTAAAATTTTAACTGAGTCTGGAAAAATATGGCGTCCTGACTCTTCATATACATTGAATGAAGCGCATACAAAGTGGGGAGTTCGCTTTGATGCACAATATTTATCAGATAAAACATATAAGTTAATTCCTGTTACGACAGGGGATATTGAACTTGGGCCAGCTATCAAAATTCGTGGGAAATGAATTTTACATTCACCGGCGATTCTCCAGTCTAACCGGCGATTCCAGGGTTTACACAGGCGATTTCTCATGTCTAACCGGCGATTCCTGGGAGGGCGGTGCCAGGCACTCAAACAATTTAGTGTGTCCGCAGAAAGCAACCGCCGTAGCGGACATCAGGCGCAGCAAAAAGTGTTAGATTGAATGCAATCAATCTAACACTTTCTCTTTGTCCCAGTCTCTTTTTGTTTTATATGAGCTCTTCTTTTTGAATTGCAAGTTTTTTCATATGGTACTGCAAAGATTGTCGGGAAATATTTAATTGTTTCGCGGCAGCTGATATATTTCCATCGCACTGTTGCAGCACTTTTCGAATGTATTGCTCTTCATTTGTATGCATAAGTGCTTTAAAAGGGCGTTTTTTTGAAGGGGCTCCTTTTATGGATATTTTATTTTTCAAATATCGTGGCAGCATATCTTCTGTAATTTCGCTGTCAGAGCTTGCTTGTATTACGAGGTTTTCTATTAAATGCTCCAGTTCACGTACATTACCTGGCCAATCGTAGGCAATAAGTATCTGATAAAGTTCAGGTTTAATGGTGATATTTGCCTTCATATATTTCAGCACGTTTTTATGTAAAAAATGCTGGATGAAGAAAAGTATATCCTCTGGTCTCTCACGCAGTGGGGGGATATATATACTTGAATGAGCAATGCGATAAAATAGGTCAAGTCGCATTCGCTCGCCAACAGTAAGTAGCTCAGGATCTTCATTGGATGCGCTAAACACAGTACATTCAATAGGGATAAGTGTATTACTGCCAACACGTCGAACAGCACGTTCTTGTAAGACACGCATTAATTTTGGTTGAAGCTCCATTGGTAGTGAATTGATTTCGTCTAGAAAAAGTGTCCCATCTTTTGCATATTCAAAAAGACCTTCTTGATTTGTAGCACCAGTAAATGCCCCTTTAACCGAGCCGAAAAGCGTGCTCTCCAACAGCGTAACAGGGATGGCGGCACAATTTATCGCAACGAAGGGCTTTGTTACGCGAGGGCTTAAATTATGCATACTTTGAGCAAATAATTCTTTACCTGTACCAGTTTCACCAACAATTAATGTATCTGTATTATAATTTGCAATATTTTTAGCTTCAGATATTGTTTGAAGGAGCTCTTGACTGTTTCCTTTTATATCTTGGAATGTGTAAATCGTACCGTTATTACGTTTGACCTCTTCTGGTACCTCCATTGTTTCACGTTTGGAATCCAATGTTTGTTGTAATTGATTGCGTAAGCTTTTTTCCGTATGTGTAATTGAAAAAACACCAATTGTTTTATTATCCTTTTGAATAGGGAACGAACTGTAGCCTACAAATTTAGGTTCATTTTCTGAATAGGCATGGGCTCTGTATTTCGTATAAATTGGTTTCGCTGTTTTTAAAATATGATTATGCTCTGATAGTCTACGATCTTGATAGTTGTATGCATCCCACAGCTTCTTGCCAAGCATGTCCTCTTTTTTATGCTCCTCCATTTTAGCAAGTGCCTCATTGTAATAAATAATGTCCCCATCTTCATTGCTCACAATAATCCCTTCATCTAAATGCTCAATAATTTCCTCTAGGACAAAAACTTTATTTTGTAATGAATACTGGAATTCTACTAAATTTTCTACGGAAACAATAAAAAATTGCTCTGGAAAACAAAAAGGCTCTATTGTAAAAGATAGAAGCTGGTCTTGTATTTGCAATTGTTGCGGCTGATGCAAGCTTGTCACATCAATGGCAGCAAAGGTTTCTATTGGCATATCAGCTTGAATATGTAACGAGATACTTTCATTGAAATGCCACCATTTCACCTTGAATGAGTTGTCTAGTGCAATGATATTCGCGCCTAAAAATGCTGTATAACGCTGCAATTCCTTAATCATACAAAAACCTACTTTCTCTCGTTATTTTGCATGCAAAATTTATCTGCTTTGTCCTTTATCGTATCATAAATATTTTCTGAATAAAAACAATATACAGAATATTGTTGAGGTGCAAAAATTATCTGCAGTCACTTTCCATTTCGTTACAATAACCATAGCCGAATGTTTATGTACTACAGTTTAGAAACGCTATGAATATCACAATTTATAAAAATTTTTTTGTGTTTTTAAAAGTTGGCACGCTATTTGCATTATTAAAGTGTGTAGTCACAAAAAAGGAGGAATTTTCAATGACAAAACCAGAAATTTTATATTCAGTAAAGGCTCAGCGAGGAAATACATTACGATGCAAAGGTTGGCGTCAAGAAGTTATTTTAAGAATGCTAGAAAATAATATGGAAAATGCTGAAAAACCTGAAGAACTCGTGATATACGGCGGTATTGGGAAGGCAGCTCGTAACTGGGAGTCCTATCATGCCATTGTAGATTCCTTAAAAAATTTAGAAGATGATGAAACACTTGTTGTGCAGTCTGGGATGCCAGTTGCTGTTTTTAAAACTCATAAATATGCACCAACTGTTGTTATGGCGACGACAAATATTATGAAGGCAGATTGGCCAACATTTTATGATTTACAAGAAAAGAACTTAACGATGTATGCCAATTATACAGCGGCACCTTGGGAATATATCGGTACACAAGGTGTCATTCAAGGGACATTTGAAACACTTTCGGCAATTGCGCGATTGCACTATAACGATTCACTTGTTGGGAAAATTTTATTGACTGCTGGTGCAGGCGGAATGGGTGGCAACCAGACACGTGCGATGACAATGCATGGTGGTGTAGCTATTTTATGTGATTCCAATATCGACATTATTAAACGCCGTATTGAAAAGGGCTTTATTGATGTTGTTGTAGATTCATTAGAAGAGGCTATTGAACTAGCAAAAACGAAAGCAGCTGCTGGAGAAGCGCTTGGCATAGCGGTAGTAGGTAATGCTGCAGATGTTTTCGAAAAAACATTAGAACTTGGCTTCCTACCACATATTGCAACATCTATGACACCTGCACATGACCCGATCGCTTATTTACCAGCTGGCTACAGTGTCGAAGAGGCAGACGCGCTACGTGATAAAGATCGTCTAGCATACTTAGAAAAAGCACGCCATACGATGATTCGCGAGCTGAAGGCATTAATAGCATTACTTGATAAAGGTGTACACTCGTTTGAATATGGCACAAGTATTCGTAAAGAATGTATTGATGCTGGATTTGATGAGAAAGAGGCGAAGCGTTTACCTGGATTTGTAGCAGAATATATTCGTCCATTATTCTGCGAGGGACGTGGGCCATTTCGTTGGATTTGCATGTCAGGCGAGGCAGAGGATTTACGTAAAATTGACGATATGATTTTAGCAAAATTTAGTGATGATTTACTTGTTACGCGCTGGATAAAGCTAGCGAAGGAGCATATTCCGATAGAGGCTTTACCTGCTCGTATTTGTTATATGGGCTTTGGACAGCGTAAAAAGTTCGCATTGGAAGTTAACGATATGATTCGTCGAGGGGAGTTAAGTGGACCTGTTGCTTTCTCTCGCGATAATTTAGATTCTGGTTCCATAGTCAATCCAACGTTTGAATCTGAAAATATGAAGGATGGCGGAGATTTAATTTCTGACTGGCCAGTTTTAAATGGCTTATTAAATGCAGTGGGTATGTGTGATTTAATTGCTCTTCAAGCTAACTATTCAATGGGAGAGGCCGTTCATACAGGTGTGACGATGATTGCTGATGGAACAGAGGAATCGGATATGCGCTTAGAAGTAGCGATGACAGTAGATTCTGGTATAGGGGTTGTACGTCATGCACAAGCGGGCTATGAAACAGCAAAAGATGTAGCGAATGGTAAAGGGAAATTAACCGATGAAAGCATTCAAATCCCATTATGGTGGGAGCCAACTGCTACATTTGGTCCGAAAGATTTAGTAAAAGAAAAAGTGTAATGTATTTGTGGAAAAGAGGCTGGTGCAATAACTAATGAGAAACGCTGGCCTCTTGTTCATTAAAAAGGAGGAATGTACATGAAAAAAGCAGATATGACACCTGTGGATTTTGATAGTCTTCTAGTTGACGTAGCTCCTAATTATAAGAAATCAGCCATCTACAAATTTTTTGCTTTTAGCTTGTTAGGCATTTTCATGTTCTTTATCTCTATTACCTTAAATGGTAAGAGGACAATACCGCTCGATCATTTAGTAACCTTTATCCGGACGCAGTTTTCGTCAGTCATTGTTTATTATATTTTAGTCATTGTTGTTGCTGGTGCTGTTTACCCTTTTTATAAAAAAACGTGGAATCGATCCGTGGTCGAAATAGTCATTTCTACATTGAAAATAGTGGGGGCTATCGCTTCCGTTTTAGTTGTTTTCAAAATTGGTCCGAGCTGGCTGTTAGCAGCAGATATGGGACCCTATTGGTACAATTCATTACTTACGCCAATCGGTGTTTTAGTTCCAATTGGTGCCATATTTTTAGCTATGTTGGTCGGTTATGGCTTGCTGGAGTTTATCGGTATTTTAGTGCAGCCGATTATGCGACCAATTTGGAAAACACCTGGTCGCTCCGCTATTGATGCAGTTGCTTCCTTTGTCGGGAGCTATTCCATCGGTTTATTAATTACGAACCGCATTTATAAGGAAGGAAAGTATACAACAAAAGAAGCGGTCATTATAGCTACAGGATTTTCGACAGTTTCAGTTACCTTTATGATTGTTGTTGCAAAAACTCTTGGATTAATGGATATTTGGAATCTTTATTTTTGGGTGACCTTCCTCGTGACCTTTTTAGTAACAGCCATTAGTGTTAGGATTTGGCCTATTCGTAATATGAGTACGGACTATTACAACCAGATGGATGGGGATGTGGAGAAAATTGTAAAGGAGAAGCGCTTGCAATGTGCATGGAGAGAGGCGTTACAGACGGCTGAAAATGCGCCGAATCTGTGGCAAAGTATGAAGGACAATGTGAAAGACGGCTTAGTGATGGCAATGGGAATTTTGCCAACAATTATGTCCATAGGGTTAATCGGTCTATGGCTTGTCAATAACACGCCTATATTTGATTATGCAGCCTATTTGTTTGTACCTATTACTTATTTGCTGCAAATGGCTGAGCCACTAATTGTGGCAAAAGCGGCCGTCATTAACTTAATCGATATGTTTTTACCTTCACTTGTTGCTGTTGATAGTGCAATAGAAACGCGATTTATTGTTGGAACGTTATCGATATCTGCTATTCTCTTCTTCTCTGCATTAATTCCTTGTATTCTATCAACGGAAATTCCCATTTCTTTAGGCAAAATGATTGCGGTATGGTTTGTACGAACAGTTTTAACGCTCATTATCGTCACGCCTATCGCCTATTTACTATTGTAAAGGAGTGGTCATGTGTTAAAAAGACCAGACATGATAATTCAAAATGCAGCACAAATATTGCCTTGTACTGGTGACAACATGCAAGACTTTCAGGTTTTAACAGATCAAGCAGTCGTTATAGACGGTCAAAAAATCATCGATATTTGTAGCCATCAACAGCTTGTACAACGCTATGTAGTTGATAACAATAACAGTATTGACGCAAGTGGGAAAGTAGTGGCGCCTGGCTATATTGATGCACATACACATCTCGTATTTCATGGTAGTCGAGTAGAGGAGTATGCTGCTAAACTCACTGGTGACATTGCAGATAATTTAAAAAAGCTTGCTATAACGACTGGACCAAATCGAACAATCGAACTTACGCGAGATACTTCTGAGGAAGAGCTTTTTAAACAAGCGAAAAAACGAATAATGACGATGCTCAAACATGGGACAACAACAGTAGAGAGTAAAAGTGGCTACGGTTTAACACTAGAAAGTGAGCTAAAAATTTTACGTGTAGGTCGACGTTTAAATGACCAGACAGCCATTGATGTAGTCAATACATTTTTAGGTGCGCACGGTATTCCAGATCATTTAACAAAGGAACAGTATGTGAATGAAATTGTTGATGTTATGATTCCGCAAGTAGCTCAACATCATTTAGCAGAGTTTTGTGATGTTTGGTGTGATGAAGGCTATTTTACTGATTTTGAATCCGAGCGTATTTTACAAGCGGGCTTAGCACATGGATTATTACCAAAAATTCATGCGGATGCCTATTCGTATATCGGTGGTTCAGATTTAGCTGCACGTATGAAAATGATTTCCATTGACCATCTCAATTACACACCGGAGACCGTTATGGCACAACTAGCGCAAGAGGGAGTCGTAGGTGTATTAATGCCGGCATTAGATTTTGCCGTTGCCCATAACAAACCATTTGATGCTCGGAAAATGCTCGATAATGGTATGCATATAGCGCTAGCAACAGATATGTGCCCTGCTTGTTATACAACTTCTATGTCCTTTGTTATAAATCTAGCATGTCGACTTTATCAATTTTCGGTAGAGGAAGCCATTAAGGCAGCGACAAAAATGGCTGCAAAGGCTCTCAATCTTACAGATAGAGGGACATTAGAAATTGGAAAAATGGCAGATATTCAAATATGGGATGTGCCAAATTATAAGCATGTAGCATATGAACTTGGGACGAATATTGTTGATACGGTTATTAAAAGAGGGCAAGTTGTCATCAGTAAAGGGTCATGGGCAATGGAAAGTACATTCAGTTAGAAGGGAGAACTAGTAATGACAATTGAATTTGCATCGAAAGCGGCGTCACATGTAGATGAGGATAAATTAGTGCAATTGTTTTTAGAAATGGCTCAAATTAATGGTCCTAGTAGCAAGGAAAGTCTAGTAGCGGCGTATTTAAAGGAAGAGTTACCGAAGCTTGGCTTTCAATTAACATTTGATGAAGCACATGAACATTTTAATGGTGAAGTTGGAAATCTAATTGCTTGGCATCCAGGAACAGATGATGCGATTCCACCTTTATTCTTTTCTACGCATATGGACACGGTGTTACCAACAGAAAACCTCAAGCCTATCATTGAGGATGGGATTATTTATTCAGATGGTACGACGATTTTAGGGGCGGATGATCGAGCGGCACTTGCTTCTTATATCGAAGCGATGCGTGCGATTAATGAAAGTAGTGTCCCACATGGACCGATTGAATTCATTTTAACTGTAAATGAACAAGCAGGTTTAGTAGGTGCAAAATATATGGATTATAACAAGATTAAAAGTAAAAAGGGCTATATCTTTGATAGTAGCGGGGATGTTGGCCAAATCATTTTACAAGGTCCATACAGTAGCAGAATTTGGTTCACTGTTAAAGGTAATGCCGCTCATATAGCGCTCAATGCAGAAGCAGGAAATAATGCATTTATCATTGCCTCCGAAGGGCTGTTATCAATGGAGCTGGGGGAAATTGATAGTGAAACATTGGCAAATATAGGGATTATAAGTGGTGGAGAGCTTACGTCGATAATACCAGGTTCAGTCACTCTTGGTGGCGAAGTAAGAAGTTTTTCAAAGGAGAAATTGGATGCACAATTGAAACATATGCAACAAGCGATGGAAAGAGCAGCACAGAAACATCAAGGTACTGTCGAGGTGCGCATTGAAGAAAAGTATCTTGGATTTAATATTTCTGAGGAAGATGATCTCGTTAAAACTGTAAAAAAGGCAGCTAATAATATTTGTGTTTCATCCTATTTAACGAAAACATTGGGAGGTGCAGATACGAATGTATTAAATGAACATGGATTGACGTGTATTACGCTCGGGAATGGATTTCGGAATATTCACTCTTTTAAAGAGAATATTAGTATAGAAAACTTAGTCAATACTGGTAGATTAACAGCGGCATTAATTGAGCAGTGGTATGAGCGCCATAAAAATTAAAGGAGGAGAGTGTTACATGTCAAGCACTTTAAATGTAGCGAAAGAAATAGAGCAAGTGGTACCGCAAATTTTACAGTGGAGAAGATATTTACATGAAAATCCTGAACTGTCGTATGAAGAATATGCTACCGCAGATTTTGTTTACAATCAGTTAATTTCATTTGGTAATTTAGTCGTAACGAGGCCGACAAAGACAAGTGTGTTAGCTGTTTTAAAGGGGAATTTACCAGGAAATTGTATAGCGTTAAGAGCAGATATGGATGCTTTACCGATTCAAGAAGAAACAGATTTACCATTCGCTTCTAAAGTTGCAGGTGTTATGCATGCTTGTGGACATGATGGACATACCGCTATGTTACTAGGCACTGCTAAAATTTTATCTACGTTGAAGCAATCATTAAAAGGAGAAATTCGATTCATCTTTCAGCATGCAGAGGAATTATTTCCAGGTGGCGCGAAAGAAATGGTGGCAGCTGGTGTAGTAGATGGTGCAGATCACGTTATAGGATTGCATTTATTTTCAACACTTCCGACAGGTAATATAGGCATTTGTGCAGGACCTTTTACAGCCAATTCAGATACATTTGACTTAGAAATAATCGGAAAGGGAGGGCACTCTTCTCAACCTCAAGATTCTATTAATCCGATTTTAATAGGGTCGCAAATTACAAATGTATTACATCAAATTATTCCGCAAAAAATTGATGCGCAAGAGCGAGCGGTACTAGCGGTAACAGAGTTTCATGCGGGCAGTGCGAAAAATATTATTCCAGATCGCTTAGTAATAGGTGGGAGTGTGCGAACATTCTCGCAGCAAGTGAGAGAAAGCATTGCCCAACAAATAGAAATGCTAGTTCAACATACCGTTGCTGCACATGGTGCTGATTATAAATTAACTTATCATGACGGTTATTCATCAGTTATAAACGATGAACAATTAACTACCGTAGTGGAAGAGGTTATACAACAGCATTTTACTCCAGAGACCATTTTACACATAGGCCCGTTTATGGGTGGAGAAGATTTTTCGGCTTTTTTAACAAAAGTGCCTGGTGTATTTATCGCTATTGGAGCAGCTTTTAACGATGAAACATTAAACTATCCTCATCATCACCCTAAGTTTGCAGTTAATGAGGATTCATTAGCAATTGGCTTAAAACTTTTTGTTCATACAGCTTTAACATTGAATAGTTAAAGGGGAGATTAAATGGTTCAAGAACCTGTTATTGCAGCGATGATTATTTTAGGGCTCGTTGCGCTAGGAGAAATCATTTCTGTTATTAGTAAAGCAAGAGTGCCAATGCTTTTTGTGGCGATGATGGGCTATTTGATTTTATTGTGGCTTGGAATATTTCCGAAAGATTTGCTTGAAAACTCGACATTTTTAACAGTTGGCGCTTTATTAGGAACGGCTCCTATTTTAGTTCATATGGGTACTTTAATACCTTTACGTATGATTCGATCGCAATGGCGGGCTGTATTAATTGCTATTATGGGCATGTTTTTCGCTTCGCTCTTTATTTTGACGATTGTGACGGTTCTTTTTGACTATCAAACAGCTGTTGCGGGGACTGGTCCTCTAAATGGGGGGATTATAGCTGTTTTAATTACTTCAGAGGGATTAAAAGAATTGGGGTTTGCAAGCTTACTGACTATCCCTGCATTAATTATGGCTTTGCAATCGTTAATTGGCATTCCTTTAGCTAACTTAATATTGCGAAAACATGCTACAGCGATTAGTGAGCAAATGAAAAACGGTTCATTTGTAGCCTCTGATAATGTTGCGTTTAATCAAGAAAATGATGAAAACTTATTAATACCTAAAAAATATCAAACTCCTTTAGTATTACTATTTATGTTGTTCATTGGTGGTGCGATTGCAGTAGTATTAGCCAAATATACTGGTATTCCGTATAGCTTATGGGCGTTGGCGATAGGCATTATAGGCCGCTTAGTGAAATTTTATCCGGAACGGGTTATGGAAAAGTCTAATAGTTTTACAGTTGGGATGGCGGGCATTATCTTCATCATTATTGGGATGATGAACGATATTACTTTTGAGATGTTTATTGATAAGTTACCTGCTGTCTTAACGATTCTTTTCGTAGGGGTACTTGGTATTTTGTTAGGGGGATTATTAGGATCTAAGTTATTGAAGGTGAATCCTTTTCTCGGGATTCCTGTCGCATTAACGTCTACATTCGGCTTTCCAGGTGATTACATTGTATGTGAGGAAGTAAGTAGGAGCATTGGGAAAACAGAAGAAGAGCAGAGAAAAATCTTTAATGAGATTTTAACGCCAATGCTCGTTGGAGGGTTTACGACGGTAACCTTGGGAAGTGTTATTATTGCAAGTATTTTGATTAAAACAATATAAAACAGACAGTGGGGATGTAGATGTTAGATAATCCTGTTTTAATCTCAGTCATTGTGTTGTCCATTTTAAGTTTATGTGGCATACACGTGTTATTTGCTTTATTAATTGCGGCAATTGTCGCAGGGCTTGTTGCTAATTTATCGCCTGCTGAAACGATTTCTATTTTTATTGGTGGCATGGGCGGACAGTCTGAGACGGCTTTAAGTTATATATTGTTAGGGATTTTTGCGGCTTTAATCGCGCATTCAGGCTTAGCAAACATTCTGATACAAAAATTATTGTCACTTGAAAAACCGAATAAATACATTTTAATTTTTGCATTGGCAATTATTGCGTGTTTATCAGGTACACTGATCCCCGTACATATTGCCTTTATTCCAATATTAATACCGCCACTATTATTTTTCTTTAATCAATTAAAAATGGATCGTCGTGCATTGGCATCTGCCCTAACGTTTGGCTTAAAGATGCCTTACTTATGGATTCCTGTTGGCTATGGATTAATATTTCAAGGGATTATTGCCAATGAAATGACAGCAAACGGCATGGCCATTGTACAAAGTCAAATACCGAAAGCGATGGTTATACCCGCCATTGGTATGTTCGTTGGATTAGCGATTGCTGTCTTTATTTCTTATCGTAAGCCTCGAGAATATCAACAGCTTGAGGAAGATATTAAAGATTATGAAGAAGCAAAGAAAGAAAATAAAAAGGCAACATTGGATGCGAAAGGTTGGGTAGCAATCGTTGCCATTTTTGCGGCATTGGCCATTCAATTATCATTAAGCTCGTTAGTATTAGGCGCGCTATCTGGCATTATCATTATGTTTGTTGGCCGTGTCGTCTTTATAAAAGATAGTGAAGACGTAGTTCAAAATGGTGTTAAGTTAATGGGGGTTATTGCCTTTATTATGCTCATTGCCTCAGGCTATGCAACGATTTTAAAAGAAACAAATGCCATTACGGAGCTTGTCGAAGCGATGACTGGTATGACAGGGCAAAGTAAACTTATTACGGCTATCCTCTTATTATTTATTGGTTTACTTGTAACGATGGGTATTGGAACGTCCTTCGGTACAATCCCGATTTTGGCAGTAGTGTTCGTGCCACTATGTGCTGCAGTTGGCTTTAGTGCGCTTGCAACAGCTGCCCTTATAGGAACGGCGGGTGCTTTAGGAGATGCAGGTTCGCCTGCCTCGGATAGTACGCTAGGCCCGACATCAGGATTAAATGCAGATGGACAACACAATCACATTTGGGATACATGTGTACCGACATTCCTACATTATAATATCCCTTTATTTATATTTGGTATTATCGCTGCAATGGTTTTATAGGAAGGTACGTAACAAGCAAAGGGGTGTGGTGTTAGATGGAAATGATTCAGTTGGACGGTCATACATTAACGAGGGTTCAAATTGATCGAATAGCGAAGGGGCATGCCCGAGTTGCAATTGCACCAAGTGCTTTAGAAAGAGTGCAAGCAAGTCGTGCACGCATCGAAAAAAGATTAACGGATGGACATACGATTTATGGAGTAAATACAGGCTTTGGGAAACTAAGCGATGTCCAAATTGCCGAAGAGGATAATGAATTACTGCAATTGAATTTGCTACGTGCTGACGCAGTTGGGGTTGGTGTGCCATTGGAAACGACAATTGTTCGAGGGATGATGGTTTTACGTGCCAATGCGTTAGCCAAAGGATACTCGGGCATTCGGCAAGAAACGCTTCAATTATTAGTAGATTTAATCAATCATCATGTCCATCCAATTGTACCATCCCAAGGGTCTGTAGGCGCAAGTGGTGATTTAGCGCCACTGTCGCATATCGCTTTAGTATTGATTGGTGAAGGCAAGGCAGAGTTAGATGGGGAAGTGATGTCTGGACAGGAAGCATTATCAAAAGTTGGTTTAACAGCAGTTCGACTGCAAGCGAAAGAAGGACTGGCGTTAATCAATGGTACACAGGCGATGACGGGCATTGGGGTTATAACAATTAATGAAGCAGAACGTCTTGGCTATGTAGCGGATATGGCGGCTTGTCTGACAATGGAAGCGTTACAGGGCATTATTTCTGCATTTGATGCGGATTTATTAGCGGTGCGTCCACATGCTGAAATTGCTACAGTTGGTGATCGAATTCGTCAGTGGCTAAATGGTAGCCAAAGGATAACAACACAAGGTGCCATTCGTATGCAAGATGCCTATTCGTTACGTTGCGTGCCACAAGTTCACGGTGCATCTTGGCAATGTTTTGATTATGTTCAACAACGCTTGCAGACAGAGATTAATGCGACGACAGATAACCCGATTGTGTTAGAAAATGGTGAAGTGTTATCTGGTGGGCATTTCCACGGTCAACCTATTGCGCTTGCCATGGACTTTTTAAAGGTAGGCGTAGCCGAGTGGGCGAATATTTCAGAGCGAAGAACGGAACGTTTAGTAAACCCTCAATTAAGTGGGCTATCGCCATTTTTAGCAACCGATCCAGGGCTTGAATGTGGGTTAATGGTTGTGCAATATGTTGCGGCATCACTTGTTTCTGAGAACAAAGTACTTGCGCATCCTTCAAGTGTCGATTCCATTCCTACCTCAGGCAATCAGGAGGATCATGTGAGTATGGGCACAACTGCGGCAAGGCAAGCGCGACAGATTGTGCATAATAGTGCACGTGTGCTTGCAATCGAATTAATCGCTGCTTCTCAAGCTATTTATTTAGAACAAGCAGAGCACCAACTAGCACCAACTACACGTAAGTATTTAGATATCGTACGGTCATTCTGTCCACCTTTAAAAGGGGATAAAGCGATTGGAGAAGAAACAGAGGCACTGGCAAACTATTTATTGAATAGTAATGATATTTTAGAAATTGTCTAAAGATGTTTGAATTGTTGGAATTGTTTGAGTGACTGGCACTCCGCGTAGGCACCTGGTTACCGTAATCAGCGGGATTTTTTGAATGCAAATAATTAACTAAAGCTATCCCCTCGAACGACTACTGCAGGAATAGAAATCAAGTCATCTAAGAAAAAGAGAGTACAGGGACGTCTTCGTTCTCGTACTCTCTCACTCGTTCCGAAAGACTTTGAATATACGATTTAGAGTGGTCAATTATAATTCCTTTCGTTTGCTCGCTGCTTGTATTCCTAGTTCTTCCCGATACTTGCTAATAGTGCGTCGCGCAATTTGAATTTGATGGGAGGTCGCGAGTATTTCTGCAATCTTTTGATCGGATAACGGTTTTTGTTTATTTTCTGCTGTAATAATATTTTTAATCATTTCCAAAATCGACGTTTGAGAATGTTGTGCATGCGTATTGTCTATTTTAGAAGAAAATAAATCTTTCCAAAGATAGGTTCCAACAGGCGTTTGTATGTGTTTATTGCGAATGGCTCGACTTACGGTTGAAACATGCATGTCAATTTGTGTAGCAACATCTTGTAAGGTAAGCGATTTCAAAGAAGGTAGGCCATGAACGAAAAATGCTTGCTGGTGCTGTAGAACTACGGACATTATTGCAATAATTGTTTGTCGCCGTTGCTGTAAGCTATGTATAAGCCAGTTATATTGCTTAAAATGTTGTTTTACATATTTTTGCTCAGATTTAGGTAAGTAAGAAGCAATGTTTTTATAACTATCATTGAGTTGAACTGTCGGCAATGAGCCATCATTTAAGCTGAAATGGAATGTCCCGTCTTCCATAAAAACGATAATGTCAGGTGTTACATACAACGTATCATTCTCTTGGCTCATCGTACATGGTATGGGAGTTAGTTGTTGTAGCCGATTAATGCAATTTGATAATTGTTCTTTTGATAGCTGCAGCGATTTCTGTAGAGCTAGGAATTTCCGTTCAGCTAACAGAGATAAACCGCTTTGGATAAGCTGTTGCAAATCATGGTCTTTCTCTCCAATTTGCAACAAAAGACATTCTTGCAAATTACGTGCACCCACTCCAGGAGGTCCAATTTGCTGTAATAGTTGAATTGCACGATCATGCTGTTGTGCTGAAAGATGGCCAATCTGTAGTGGCGAATACCCTTTATGATCTAAGTGCATAATTACGGTTTGGGTAAGTCGTATATCTTCCTCCTCAAAAGTTAGTGCAGCTAATTGTAATAACTCCTCACGATAGTTTGGTTCCGCCCTCTTTGTATAAAATTCGTTGGGCATAGTTGAAGCAGAGTTATAGGTAGTACTAAAAACTCTCTCCTGAAAAGTAGGTGCTTGTAGGTCGATAAGCGGATTTTCTAATTGTTGTTCATATAAAAATTCCTCTAGCTCATGGGTATTATATTGTAGTAATTCAATAGACTGTTGTAATTGAGGTGTCATCATCATTTTCTGTTGCTGTTGTAGTTTTAAAATCGGCTCCATCATGAATCCTCCTGTCTATCACTTTTTATTAGCATATCATAAAACTAAGTGAATTTTCAGATAAATATCAACTTTATACTAGTTTTTGCTGTATTACTTTTATACAAAGATTTTTATAGAAGATTAATTTACATAAAAAAGAACGGCGTAATGCCGTTCTGTAAAATAATTTTCATTTAATATAAAGCACCGTTTTTGGAGATGCTTACTGTAAAATTAGTCGTAAATGGGATAACGACACCTTGGTAAGTGTAGTTGCCAGCAATACTATAGCCGAAATGAGTATAAGGCTGACCTTGAGGCCAATGCGATACGCCTGCATGTGTTTGGCTCCAAGAACCCGCACCCCAACCTTTAGCAGTTGTAATTGTGCCTGGACTTGTAAGTACCATTCCATCACGGTCACTATCATATGCTGATTGTGGCGTAACTATCGCATTGATTCTTCCAATAATATGGCCAGTTGTATTTGTTATATTAAATGATTTTGTAATACTTGTGACAATTTTTCGTGCAAGACTATTTGAATGCGCTTCATTTGATACGACAATTTTACTTGTCATCACTTCATTTAAAATTGTTTTGAATTGTGATGGCTCAATCCATCCGTTTTTTTCAAAATATTCAACGTTAGCAACAGTGACATTTAGAACTTCTTGTCCTATATAGTGACTTTGTAAGTCTTGTAAATCATTTAAATATTGCTGGTAGTATTTTTCTTTTTGTTCTTGTGATAAAGCAAGTTCAGCGGCGGACGTTGATACACTAAACACATTCACTACACCAATAAAAGTAAGAGCAATTATACTACAAATAAGACGTTTCATGCTTTCATCCTCCTTTTGCTAGATGTATCCATATGCTGATGTAAGGAAAAATTCACCTATTAAGTTGTATATACATTACTCACTTCGTAACAATATTTATAGGCTATATACAATTAGACTTGAAAATATGTAATTCTATATCAGTTTGTTATTAGAATATATTTGTTGGACAGAAGAGGGGTAAATGAAAGTTCTATAGAACATGGAGCACGGAGAATTCAAGTTATGATGAGAATTTAGAAAAACAAAATAGCGATTAAATCATCATAGCTTTACCAAGTTCCCCAGTTTTAAAGGAACTAAGCTATTAAAACCCCTCCTAAAATATCAGAATAGGTGAAATAATCTATTTATATTTTACGCTGTTCGCTAAATTTGGTCAATATTGATGCTATGAATTAAAAAAGTAATACTTATAAATGTAAAAAGGTTTGTTTCGTATAAAATTGATAGTAAAATAATGGGAATAAGGGAGTGTATATGAAGAAATTTATATTATTTGTTTTATCATTATGTATCCTGTCTGTCATTGTTATAGCTTGCCAATCAAATGAAAGTGTAAATATTTCAAAGGTCAGTATCTCTAAATCAAGTGGGTTTGGTAAAGTGAATGCTAATTTTTTTACTGTATATAAAGACAAAGAAAGTCTCGATATATTTAACAATGCCATCTCAACCGCTGTTAAGAGAGAGGGAATAGCGGATATGGCTGAGCCTGAGTTTGATTTAGAAGTCAGTTTTACGGAAGCAAATATGCAAGGTTATCATCTATGGCTAGGGGAAAAAGGACAAAAAAGTACCATAATGAAGGTCAATGATACACACATCACTTATACCATTTCAGAAGAAATGACGGATCAGTTAATTGATCTTCTTAAATAAAATTTTATTTCTAGACCTTTTGCCAGTGGCTATTTTCTTTTATTTGAATGATCTAATAAGTCACCATTAATGGATTCTTTTATACTATCAATTCGATGTTCATGTTTTTTCATATGAATGAAGGTTTATATCAACATTATACAAACTAATTTTTACAGTTCGTTCATATATCTGGATGGATTCATGGCGTTCTCTATAACGTTTGTTTATAATGGGGAAATGGAAAAACTCAACTAGAAAGAAGGGATAGCTATGGCACGAGGTGTTTACATTCATATTCCTTTTTGTCATCAAATCTGCAACTATTGCGATTTCAACAAGTTTTACTTTAAAAATCAACCTGTAGATGAATATATAGAAACACTCGGCAAGGAGATGGCGCTTGCTACTGAAAAATTTCCGCATAGTTTTAAACAAATTGAAACAATTTTTCTTGGAGGTGGCACACCTACTGCTCTATCTCCAGAACAATTGACGACATTGCTCAAACTGATTCGCACGTATATTCCGATGGACAGTGTGACAGAATTTACATCAGAGGCGAATCCAGATGAGTTATCAGAGGCAAAGATGCATGCTCTGTTTGATGGCGGCGTCAATCGTCTAAGTATGGGAGTGCAATCGTTCAACCAAGAATTATTAAAAAAAATTGGCCGCACACATAGCAATGCACATGTCTATGACACCATTGCCCTTGCTAAAAAGGTTGGGTTTAAAAATTTAAGTATCGATTTAATGTATGGTTTGCCAGGTCAAACAATGGAGCAATGGAAGGATTCACTTGAAAAAGCGTTTGCGCTTGACCTACCGCATTTTTCAGCGTACTCCCTTATAGTTGAACCAAAAACGATTTTTTATAACCAATATGCAAAAGGCAAACTGAGCTTACCGACGGAAGATTTAGAAGCGGATATGTATGAGGTGCTCATGCAAGAAATGCAATCGCATGGTCTTTTGCAATATGAAATTAGCAATTTTGCCAAAACTGATTTTGCTTCTACCCATAATAAAATATATTGGGAAAATGATGAATATGCTGGTTTTGGTGCAGGCGCACATGGCTATATAAATGGTATACGCTATTCAAATCATGGCCCTTTAAAAAAATATATGGATGCTGTAAGTGCAGGGGATTTGCCGATTATGCACGAGCACGTCGTGACGGAAACGGAACAGCGAGAAGAGCAAATGTTTTTAGGACTGCGTAAAACGGAAGGGATTGCACACGCTATATATGAAGAAAGATTTAAGGAGCCGATGATGCACCGCTATGGTCAAGTCATTGATAAACTAGTTTCAGAAGGTCTTTTAGAGCATGATACAGTGGGCATTCGTCTTACGCGCAAGGGGCGTTTTGTCGGAAATGAAGTTTTTCAACAATTTTTACTAGAAGATTGAGCGATATCGTTGACAGAAAATGTGGGATTTGATAACTTATTAATAGTATTAGCACTCCTCTTAGTTGAGTGCTAACAGAGGTGATAATCATGCTAACAAATCGGCAATTACAGATATTGCAAGTAATCGTAGATGATTTTATTATGTCTGCACAGCCGGTAGGTTCTCGCCAAATCTCAAAAAAACATGAGATTACATTTAGTCCAGCCACTATTAGAAACGAAATGGCGGATTTAGAGGAATTAGGTTTTTTAGAAAAAACACATACTTCCTCTGGTCGAGTGCCTTCGGAAAAGGGGTATAGATTTTATGTAGATCATTTGTTGAATCCACAGGGCATTAATTCTCGGGATATTCAGCAGATTCAATCGATATTCAATGAACGTCTAGTAGAAGTAGAGCACATTATCCGAAAGTCAGCCAATATTTTATCTGAGCTAACATCGTATACATCGATTCTTTTAGGACCAGATGTCCAAAGGCATCGAGTAAAACGTTTTTCTATTGTGCCACTCTCAAGTGATGCTGCAGTAGCGATTATCGTAACGAATAACGGTCATGTTGAGAATCGCATGTTTAGTTTACCACCTAATTTTACCGCTGCTGAACTAGAAAAAATGGTTAACATCTTAAATGAACGCTTAGTTGGTGTTTCATTAGATGAAATCCATAAAAAGTTGGAAATTGAAATTCTCGCCATTTTACAACAACATGTGCGATCTGCGGATGATTTTATCCATTCGCTCGTTTCAGCTACAATGCAAAATTCGGAAAGTAAAATTTTCTACGGTGGCAAGACAAATATGTTCAACCAGCCGGAATTCCACGATTTAAATAAGGTCCGAATGATTCTGGACTTAATGGAAACGACTAGCCAAGTGCAGTCGCTTTTCCATCCGAACGAATCGGGTATTCATATTCGTATTGGCTCGGAAAATAAGCAGTTAGAAATGGAAAACTGTAGTGTCATAACAACGACTTATTCATTAGGTGAAGATCAACAAGGAGCCATTGCAATTATTGGTCCAACACGCATGGATTACAAGCGTGTGGTTGCTTTGCTTGAAGTAATGCGTTTGGATTTATCGCAAGCCTTTACGAAGAATCGTAGTGATTGATAATGAGGAGGATTTAAGTGACTGAAACAACTGAAAACAAAGACCTTGTACAAGAAAATGTACAAGCTGAAAACGAGTCAACTGTAGAGCAAACAGAAACGCAAGAAGTAGAACTAACAGTGGAAGAGCAGTATGAAGCAAAGCTGGCAGAGTTGCAAGCGAAGCTAGATGACGAGGAAAATCGTCACCTACGTTTGCGTGCAGACTTTGATAATTTACGTCGTCGTTCACAGCTTGATCGTGAGGCTGCCGAAAAATATCGTGCACAAAACCTATTATCGGATTTACTGCCGGTATTAGATAATTTTGAACGTGCTTTGCAAATTGAACCAACTTCTGATGAAGCAATATCAATTGTAAAGGGCATCGAAATGGTCTACCGTTCACTATTGGAAGCAACTGAAAAAGAAGGCTTGCAAGTTATTAAAGCAGAAGGGGAGCAGTTTGATCCAAACATCCACCAAGCTGTCATGCAAGAACAAGATAGTGAAAAAGAACAAGGTGTAGTATTACGTGAGTTGCAAAAAGGCTATATTTTAAAGGATCGCGTATTACGCCCAACGATGGTATCTGTAAACGAATAGTCAAAGCATCATTTAGAAAAAATATTTTAGTTAATTAACGCAGCTTTGCGTTTTAATAATAGGAGGAAATTTTACTATGAGCAAAATTATCGGTATTGACTTAGGAACAACAAACTCTTGTGTATCTGTACTTGAAGGCGGAGAACCAAAAGTTATCCCAAATCCAGAAGGAAATCGCACTACTCCATCTGTAGTAGCATTCAAAAATGGTGAAAAACAAGTTGGTGAAGTAGCAAAACGCCAATCAGTGACAAATCCAAACACAATTATTTCAATCAAATCAAAAATGGGTACAGCTGAAAAAGTGAAAGTGGAAGATAAGGAATACACTCCACAAGAAGTTTCGGCAATGATTCTTCAATACTTAAAAGGCTATGCAGAAGATTACTTAGGTGAAAAAGTAACTAAAGCAGTAATTACTGTTCCTGCTTACTTTAACGATGCGCAACGTCAAGCGACAAAAGACGCTGGTAAAATCGCTGGTCTTGAAGTAGAGCGTATCATCAATGAACCAACAGCTGCTGCACTTGCTTATGGTTTAGACAAACAAGATGTAGACCAAAAAGTATTAGTATTTGACCTTGGTGGTGGTACATTCGACGTATCAATCCTTGAATTAGGTGACGGTGTATTCGAAGTATTAGCGACTGCTGGCGATAACAAACTTGGTGGGGACGATTTCGATGACGCGGTTATCGAATATTTAGTAGCTGAATTCAAAAAAGAAAACGGCATCGACCTTTCTAAAGATAAAATGGCTATGCAACGTCTGAAAGATGCTGCTGAGAAAGCGAAAAAAGATTTATCAGGTGTAACTTCTACACAAATTTCTTTACCATTCATTACAGCTGGTGAAGCAGGTCCATTACACTTAGAAATCTCTTTAACTCGTGCGAAATTCGATGAAATTACATTACCATTAGTAAACCGTACAGTAGGTCCAGTACGTCAAGCTTTATCTGATGCAGGCCTATCAACTTCAGAAATTGATCAAGTTATTTTAGTTGGTGGATCTACTCGTATTCCAGCAGTACAAGAAGCTGTACGTAAAGAAACTAGTAAAGAGCCTCACCGTGGAGTTAACCCTGACGAAGTAGTAGCGATGGGTGCTGCAGTTCAAGGTGGCGTATTAACTGGTGATGTGAAAGACGTAGTACTTCTTGACGTAACACCTCTTTCTTTAGGTATTGAAACAATGGGTGGCGTGTTCACAAAATTAATCGATCGTAACACAACAATTCCAACATCTAAATCACAAGTATTCTCAACTGCGGCTGATAACCAACCAGCAGTAGATATTCACGTACTGCAAGGTGAACGTTCTATGGCAGCGGATAATAAAACATTAGGTCGCTTCCAATTAGCGGATATCCCACCAGCACCACGTGGTATTCCACAAATCGAAGTAACATTTGATATCGACAAAAATGGTATCGTTTCCGTTAAAGCGAAAGATTTAGGTACAAATAAAGAACAAACAATTGTAATTCAATCTGATTCTGGTTTATCAGACGATGAAATTGAACGCATGGTAAAAGACGCTGAAGCGAATGCAGAAGCGGATGCAAAACGTAAAGAAGAAGCAGATCTTCGCAACGAAGCAGATCAATTAGTATTCCAAGTTGATAAAACAATCGCTGACTTAGGTGAGCAAATTACAGAAGATGAGAAGAAATCTGTAGAGGATGCTCGTGATGAGCTTAAAAAAGCGCTTGAAGCTGGCGAATTAGAAGGTATTAAATCAGCGAAAGAAAAATTAGAAGGCGTATTACAGCCTCTAGTAATGAAAGTATACGAACAAGCTGCAGCTGCAGCACAAGCGGCTCAAGGTGGCGAGGCAGGTCCAGATGCTGGAGCTGATAAAAAAGACGACATCGTAGACGCTGACTTTGAAGAAGTAAAAGACGACAAATAAGAAATTCTCAACAGCACAGTAAAGTGAAGAAGCCAAAGACCGCTTGCGGCTTTGGCTTTTCTCTTTCTATACAATTGTTTCTTGATGTTTGAATAGACGAAATTGAAGTGTCAAGGGCTTGTCAATTCGACTATGAAGCTTAGAAATATGGATAGAAAAGTGAAAATTATGGCGAAAATAGAGGCAGTTTTTTAGACTGCATGTTACAATAGATTTTATGCAAAAAGAGCGGAGTGTGAATCATGGAGAAACGCGATTATTACGAGGTGCTTGGTTTAACGAAATCGGCTTCTAAAGATGACATTAAAAAGGCATACCGTAAATTATCAAAACAATACCATCCTGATCTAAATAAAGAGCCAGGTGCAGATGAAAAATTCAAAGAAATTGCTGAAGCTTATGAAGTATTAAGTGACGATCAGAAAAAAGCGCGCTACGACCAATTTGGACACGAAGATCCAAATGCAGGTTTTGGTGGTGGCGGTTTCGGAGGCGGCGGCTTTGGCGGCTTCGAGGATATTTTCAGTTCATTCTTTGGCGGTGGTGGACGCCGACAAGACCCGAATGCACCACGTAAAGGTGACGATCTGCAATACCGCATGAATATTAAATTTGAGGAAGCGATTTTTGGGAAAGAAACAGAAATTGAAATTCCTAAAGACGAAACATGTGAAACATGTCATGGCTCGGGTGCAAAACCAGGTACAACTCCTGAAACATGTTCTACTTGTAAAGGTGCAGGACAAATTAATCAGGCTGTTGATACACCATTTGGCCGCATGATGAATCGTCGTACTTGTACGACATGTCAAGGAACAGGTAAAATCATTAAAGAAAAATGTTCAACTTGTCGTGGCGAAGGTAAAGTTCAAAAACGTAAAAAAATTAAAGTGTCCATTCCAGCAGGGGTTGATGATGGTCAACAAATTCGTGTAACAGGTCAAGGTGAACCAGGTATTAATGGTGGTCCGGCTGGTGACTTATATATTATGTTCCGCGTTCAAGGGCACAATGAATTCGAACGCGATGGCGATGATATTTACTACGAATTAAAATTAACATTCCCTCAGGCAGCATTAGGGGATGAAATTGAGGTACCTACTGTACATGGTAAAGTGAAATTACGTATTCCAGCTGGTACACAATCAGGTGCACAATTCCGCTTGAAAGATAAAGGTGTAAAAAATGTGCATGGTTATGGAACAGGTAACCAATATGTAACAGTTAGGGTTTTTACGCCAGAAAAATTAACCGAGAAACAAAAACAATTACTACGTGAATTTGCAGAAATTAGTGGAGATATTCCAGAAGAACAAGGAAGCTCACTATTTGATAAAATCAAGAAAAAATTCCAAGGTGAATAATTAGAGGAGCTGAAGAGCTACGTGAAGTGGTCAGAATTATCCATTCATACAAAAAATGAAGCGGTGGAAGCAATTTCAAATATTTTGCATGAAGCAGGAGCTAGCGGGGTTGTTATTGAGGATTCAGCTGAATATGCGAAGCCACGTGAAGATCAGTATGGTGAAATTTACGCGCTAAATGAAGAAGATTTCCCAAAAGAGGGTGTTATCGTTAAAGCTTACTTATCAGAGTCTAGCTTTTTAAATGAAACAGTCGAAGAAATCAAGGCGGCAATTACGAATTTAACGAATTTCAACATTGATATCGGAGAAAATGTTGTGTCTATTGTAGAAGTGAACGAGGAAGATTGGGCGACAGCGTGGAAGCAATATTATCACCCTGTTAAAATTTCAGAACGTTTTACAATTGTACCGACATGGGAAGACTATACACCAGTTTCAACGGATGAATTAATCATTGAGTTAGATCCTGGTATGGCATTTGGTACAGGAACACACCCAACAACGGTTATGTGCTTACAAGGTCTTGAGAAAGTCGTGAAAGAAGGCGACTCGGTTGTCGACATTGGTACTGGCTCTGGGGTTCTTTCGATTGGTGCAGCAATGCTTGGTGCAAAAAGTGTGCATGCGCTTGATTTGGATGAAGTAGCTGTACGTTCTGCTAAAGAAAATGTTGCGTTAAACAAAGTAAGCGATAAAGTTGAAGTTTTCCACGGGAACTTATTAGATACTGTGAAAGAGCCAGCTGATGTTGTAGTCGCAAACATTTTAGCAGAGATAATTATATCCTTTACTGACGATGCATTTACAATTGTCAAACCAGGTGGATTATATGTCACTTCAGGCATCATTGGGGCGAAACGAGATGATGTGAAAGCAGCACTTGAAGCTTCAGGTTTTGTTATAGAAGAAGTATTATTAATGGAAGATTGGGTAGCGATAATCGCACGTCGACCACAATAAATTGACCAAGGAAGCGCCAAATCGTGAGCCGAGTGCTTACGGTTTGGCGTTTTCTTTATTAGAAAGGAGTGTGAGCTATGCAACGTTATTTCATTGACACAACTATTGATTCAGCCCGCATTTCAGGTGAAGATGCGCGCCATATTATGCGTGTTATGCGTATGAAGGAAGGTGCTGAAATCATCGTCGTGGCACAGGACACCGCTTATATTTGCACAATTGCTGCATTTGAAGAGGATGATGTTCTTGTGAATGCGACGGGACGAACAATTCCATCTCCAGAGCTCCCTATTCGTGTAACAGTTGCTTGTGGGTTGCCTAAAGGTGATAAACTAGAACTCATTACACAAAAAGCAACAGAGCTTGGCATGTACGCCTTATTACCATTTGAAGCGGAGCGATCCATTGTAAAATGGGATGGTAAAAAAGGTGCGAAAAAACAAGAGCGCTTGCAAAAAATTGCCAAAGAAGCAGCGGAGCAATCACATCGCACACACATTCCAAAAATATACGAACCAATAAAATTTTCGCAGCTTGTATCGCGTATGGGTGAATTTGACGCTGTATTCATTGCAGATGAAGAGGATGCAAAGGCAGAAAAACGCACAAGGTTTGCGGATAAGCTAAAAAACGTGTATGATAAGGAGTCGAAATCAATCCTTATTATCTTCGGTCCAGAAGGTGGAATTGCACGTAAAGAAGCAGATACACTGAAGCAAGCTGGCGCGCAAACGATGTCTCTTGGTCCAAGAATTTTACGTGCAGAAACAGCGCCACTTTATGCGCTATCTGCAATATCATATGAATTTGAATGAAAGAGGTGTTTAGCCTTGTCAAAAGTGGCTTTTCACACACTTGGCTGTAAAGTGAATCACTATGAAACAGAGGCTATTTGGCAACTGTTTAAAGAAGACGGTTATGACCGTACGGAATTTGATCATCAAGCGGACGTTTATGTTATTAATACTTGTACAGTAACAAATACGGGCGATAAAAAATCGCGACAAGTTATTCGTCGAGCTGTGCGTCAAAATCCAGATGCTGTTATTTGTGTTACAGGCTGTTATGCTCAAACGTCGCCAGCTGAAATTATGGCGATTCCTGGTGTTGATATTGTTGTAGGGACACAGGATCGTACAAAATTACTTGGCTATATCGAGCAATATCGTAACGAGCGTCAACCAATTAATGCTGTACGCAACATTATGAAAAACCGTGTATATGAAGAATTAGATGTGCCAGCATTTACAGACCGAACACGCGCATCATTAAAAATCCAAGAAGGCTGTAATAACTTCTGTACGTTTTGTATTATTCCTTGGGCGCGTGGTTTAATGCGCTCGCGTGATCCACAGGAAGTACTAAACCAAGCGCAACAATTAGTTGATGCTGGTTACCTTGAAATAGTACTAACAGGTATTCATACGGGTGGCTATGGACAAGACTTAAAAGATTATAACCTTGCCCAGTTGTTACGCGATTTAGAGGCGAATGTAAAAGGTTTAAAGCGTTTACGTATTTCTTCTATTGAAGCAAGCCAACTGACAGATGAGGTAATAGATGTTTTACGCGAGTCAAACATTGTTGTTAACCATCTACACATTCCGATTCAATCAGGTTCGGATACCGTATTAAAACGTATGCGCCGTAAATACACGATGGAATTTTTCGGAGAACGCTTAACAAAATTACATGAAGCATTGCCGAACTTAGCTGTTACTTCTGACGTTATCGTTGGTTTCCCAGGTGAGACTGAGGAAGAATTTATGGAAACGTATAACTTTATTCGTGACCATAAATTTTCAGAATTACATGTGTTCCCATTCTCTCCTCGTACAGGTACACCAGCAGCTCGTATGGAAGACCAAATCGATGAGGACATTAAAAATGAGCGCGTTCACCGCCTAATCGCTTTAAATGACCAACTTGCTAAGGAATATGCTTCTCGTTTTGAAAATGAAGTGTTAGAAGTAATTCCAGAAGAATTTGTTCACGATGGTAGTGAGGAAGAAGGCTTATTAACTGGTTATACAGACAACTACTTAAAAATAGTTTTTGAAGGCCCAGAAAACCTTATTGGCCAACTTGTAAAGGTGAAAATTACGCAAGCAGGCTACCCTCATTCTAAAGGACAGTTCGTACGCTTACTTGAAACTGTAAAATAATTGCTAAAGGATTGTCTATCTGTTGATGATGGACAATCCTTTTTTTATTGATAATATTAACCTTGAACGGGCAAGATAAAAATTATGACAAGTTAAAAACCAGTGGGTAGTGACTTAATAAATTAGACGGAAACGTAAAAACATGTTATTATTCCAGAGAGGTACGGACAACTTATGTTAGAAGGAGCGCTTGTTAAATGAAAACAAATTATGCAAGTATGATTGATCACACATTATTAAAGGCTGAGGCTACAAAAGAACAAATTGAAAAGTTATGTGCAGAGGCCAAAGAATTTGGTTTTGCATCTGTTTGCGTAAATCCAACTTGGGTGAAATATTGCAGCGAGCTATTACAAAACTCAGAGGTGTTAGTTTGTACGGTTATTGGCTTCCCATTAGGCGCTAATACACCAGCTGTAAAAGCATTTGAGGCAAAAGATGCGATTGCCAATGGTGCACAAGAAGTGGATATGGTCATCAATATTGGCGCTTTAAAAGATCAAAACTTCGAACAAGTACAAGCAGATATTTCAGCAGTAGTAGAAGCGGCAAAAGGTAGTGCGATTGTTAAAGTAATTATCGAAGCTTGCCTACTAACTGAGGAAGAAAAAGTAAAAGCATGTGAACTTTCAGTAGCAGCTGGTGCAGATTACGTGAAAACATCAACAGGCTTCTCTACTGGTGGAGCTACAGCAGAGGACATCGCTTTAATGCGCAAAACAGTAGGACCAGAGCTAGGTGTAAAAGCTTCTGGTGGTGTTCGTAGCTTGGAAGATATGCAAAAAATGGTTGAAGCAGGTGCTACTCGCATTGGTGCAAGCTCAGGCGTAGCTATTATGAAGGGCTTAATTGCAGACTCTAATTACTAATTCGAACGAATAAATTAATATTGCTCAATAGGAAAAATAGTGTACTGGATAATTTCTAGTATGCTATTTTTTTGTTTTCAACTATTAAATCGTGTGTGAAAAACAACTACATAGTAAACGCTGTTATGCCAATTTTTTTCATCAGAATAATTATTTTTCCGACCTCATATACTCGAATGATGGAATTGCCTTTAGAAGGGAGGATTTAATGTTTACGCAATATAAGTATTGGCGACCTTTTATCAGTCCTTTTGATCCTTGTAAACCGATAGAGGTCAAAAGCTTTGCAACACCTCCACAATTGTATATAGGCTTTCAACCGCCTGGTCTACCACAATTTCAGACGGCGAGGGAAGCGTTAAAGTTTGGTACACTATGGCCCGATTTTTTTAGTCCCTATCCAAATCCAGAGAGAGGTGGGATGAAAGGTGAGTAAACAAATGCCACCAGAATTTTATCAGCTTCTCGAGGAAATTCAAGCTATTGATTTTGTTATCGTTGAATTAAATCTTTATTTAGATACTCATCCACATGATTATGCTGCAATTACACAATTTAATGAGAATACCGAAAAAAGTATGCGATTAAAAATAGATTTTGAACAAAAATTTGGCCCGCTTATGAATTTTGGTAGAAGCTATTCAAATTATCCGTTTAATTGGATCGATACGCCATGGCCTTGGCAAGTTTAAATACATTTGGGGTAGGGGGAAGGATGTTTGTGGTATTATGAAAAAAAGCTCCAATATCCAGTAAAAGTTAGTACTTGTAACCCGATGCTAGCAAAGTATTTAGTAGAGCAATATGGTGGTGCAGATGGAGAGCTCGCTGCAGCACTTCGCTATATGAACCAACGTTACACAATCCCAGATAAAGTAGTTGGCCTGTTAACGGATATAGCAACGGAAGAATTTTCTCATCTCGAAATGATTGCAACAATGATTTATAAGCTAACGAAAGATGCAACCCCTCAGCAAATTAAAGAAGCAGGACTTGCTGATCACTATGTTAACCATGATAAAGCGCTGTTTTATCAAAATGCATCGGGTGTACCATTTACCGCATCCTATATACAGGCAAAAGGGGATCCAATTGCTGATTTATACGAGGATATTGCGGCGGAAGAAAAAGCACGTGCCACATACCAATGGATTATTGACTTATCGGATGACCCAGATTTAAATGATAGTTTGATTTTTTTGAGAGAACGAGAAATTATCCATTCGCAACGCTTTAGAGAGGCTGTAGAAATTTTAATAGAGGATGGCAATACAAAGAAGATATTTTAACCAATATACTGCTTATTGAATCGTTATCGCAGTTTGACCTTTTTCTGTTCGAACTGCATGAAAGTTTTTGTGATGACGGAGAGATTTCGATATGTCCCTCTCTCTAACGAAATTACGAAAAAATTTTTGGTACTAGATCTCCATTTAGGGTAGATTATTCTGCGCCAGCCCTACTCTTCATACACAATACCGACTCTTATTGTTATCTGAAGAACCGATTAAAATACGGTTAAAATGGATTTTAAAAATTCTCTTCGTGATTTCGAATACTTTCTATTGACCGTTATAAGACAATACGGTATAATTTTTTAGTACACAACAGTTGGTTATTAGCCTAATTGTATTGTGTATTGACGTGTGTTCGGAGGGAGGGAAAGAGAGATGTCAAAAACTGTCGTTCGCAAAAACGAATCGCTTGAAGATGCTCTTCGCCGCTTCAAACGTACTGTATCAAAAAGTGGTACAATTCAAGAAGTTAGAAAGCGCGAGTTCTACGAAAAACCTAGCGTTAAACGTAAAAAGAAATCAGAAGCTGCACGTAAACGTAAGTGGTAATTTAATTTCCCATTAAAAATCCCTACGTTCAAAACACGCAATTGTATGATTCACTGAGCAGACAATGATATACCTGGAATTAGTTGCAATTGCGATTAATTCCAGGTATTTTGCATGATGCTCTTTTTGCGGTACATATTCGAAAAAGCCGAATGAAATCACTAAAGATTTCATTCGGCTTTTTTTTTACAAAGAAAAATAATAACTTTGATAATCGACTGAAGGGAAAAAACAAACATCATACTGTATAATAAAAATAAACTTGATTTTGTGAAACTTTTTACAAGGTCAGTCGTATATACAGTAGAGAAGCATGTTAGAAGGGAGGGAAAAAGATGCGGAAAAGGAGAATCCTTAGCTATATCATTGTCATCTGGATGACTGTTATGGTAGCGTTTCCATTGACTACAGCATTCGCAAGTAGCAAGGTTTACCACGTACCGATTCACGATGAAGTTGAACGTGGACTACACGCATTTTTAGAACGAGCTTTTAAAGAGGCAGAAGAAAACTATGCAGAAGCGATTGTACTGGATATACATACGCCTGGCGGTTTTGTCAATGCAGCAAGTGATATCGCCATGCTTATGGATGCCACTACGATACCCACTATTGCTTTTATTAACAAAGATGCCCATTCAGCCGGTGCTTTTTTAGCCTTACATGCAGATGAAATTTATATGGTCCCAAATGGAACAATTGGGGCAGCAGCAGTAATTGATTCTGCTGGCAATGCAGCAGATAATAAGGCTCATAGCGCGTGGCTAGCTCAAATGCAGGCAGCTGCCGAAACATCAGGACGTGACCCGAAATATGCATTAGCAATGGCAGATTCGACAATTGATTTGCCAGAATTTCGAGCTGGAGGCGATAATCTATTAACATTATCTGCTTCAGAGGCTGAAAAGGTAAAATATTCTGAAGGTACTGTTGCTAATTTTCAAGAACTTTTGGCGAAGACAGGTTTAAAGGGCAGTGATATTGTATCAATTGAGCCAACCTTTGCAGAAAAAATTGCTCGTTTTATTACGAATCCACTTATTGTGCCGATTTTATTGTCTGTTGCCAGTTTAGGGCTTGTGTTGGAGCTGTATTCGCCTGGGTTCGGTGTTCCAGGTATAATGGGGTTATCAGCCCTGGGATTATTTTTCTTCGGTCATATGGTGGCAGGCTTTGCAGGCTATGAAACATTGTTAATTTTCATTGCAGGTTTAGCTTTAGTCATTGCAGAATTTTTTGTCCCCGGAGGCATTGTTGGTATTTTAGGTGGCGTGCTTATATTACTTAGCTTGCTGCTGGCAGGTGCAAACATGATGCAAATGGTCATGGCGATTTTTATTGCGCTTGTAGTAGCCATAATAGGAATGGTGATTCTGATGAAATTTTTCGGAAAAAAAATGCATGTTTTAAACAAGTTAGTGCTAATGGATGCTACTACAACGGAAGAGGGCTATGTGTCAAACGTTAATCGCACTGAGTTGTTAGGGAAAGTGGGAATAACGCTAACACCACTTCGTCCAGCTGGCACAATTCGATTTGTGAGTGAACGAATTGACGTTGTGTCAGAAGGTGGCTACGTTGATGTAGGTAAGAATGTAGAAGTAATTAAAGTAGAAGGCTCACGCATTGTCGTGAGACAAACAGAAAAAGAGATGGAGGAATAACAACATGGGATTTGATTTAGCTTTAATTGGTCCAATAGTCGGGCTAGTCCTATTATTTATTGTCGTCGCTGTATTCTTTACTTTTGTACCAGTGGCGTTGTGGATTTCCGCACTTGCTGCAGGTGTCCGCGTTAGTATTTTCACATTAATCGGGATGCGCTTACGTCGTGTAATTCCATCACGTATCGTTAATCCGTTAATCAAAGCACATAAAGCAGGCTTACCAGTGACGATTAACCAATTAGAAAGTCACTATTTAGCAGGTGGTAATGTAGACCGTGTCGTAAATGCGCTGATTGCTGCTCACCGTGCTAATATTGAATTAACGTTTGAACGTTGTGCTGCAATTGACCTTGCAGGGCGTGATGTATTAGAAGCGGTACAAATGTCTGTTAACCCAAAAGTAATTGAAACACCATTTATTGCAGGTGTTGCAATGAACGGGATTGAAGTAAAAGCGAAGGCACGTATAACTGTACGTGCAAACATCGAACGTTTAGTCGGTGGTGCAGGTGAGGAAACAGTTATTGCCCGTGTAGGTGAAGGTATCGTTTCGACAATCGGTAGTGCATCAAGCCATACAACAGTCCTTGAAAATCCAGATATGATTTCCCAAACAGTGTTATCTAAAGGCCTAGACTCTGGGACAGCATTCGAAATCTTATCCATTGACATTGCGGATGTGGATATCGGTAAAAATATTGGTGCAGAATTACAAATTGAACAAGCGCAAGCAGATAAAAACATTGCCCAAGCGAAAGCAGAAGAACGTCGTGCAATGGCTGTAGCAAATGAGCAAGAAATGATTGCCCGCGTTCAAGAAATGAAGGCGAAAGTAGTAGAAGCAGAAGCAGAAGTACCACAAGCGATGGCAGAAGCTTTACGTTCTGGTAACCTTGGTATTATGGACTATATGAATTACCGTAATATACAAGCTGATACGGCTATGCGTGACTCCATTTCAAAAGTAAGTACAGATAAATCAGACCCAAATGAACCAAAAGTATAAATAACGGAAAGGAGCGAGTGCTAACAAATGGAACAACTTATTATAATTGCAATTATTGCCATAGTCAGCTCTCTTTTCGGAAAATCTAAAAATAAAAAAGAACAAAAACCAATGCCCCCTTTCAATAAAACTGCTCCATCGCAACCTTCCTCTCAAATGGAAGTAGATGAGCCAACGCATCGTCGCCCAACTACTAAAAGGCAAAGCTTTGAAGACTTTGCGCGTGAATTTGTAGGGGAGCTAAAAACGGAATTTGCGACAGAAAATGACACAGAAAAACGACTGGAGCCAGTAAGAGAAAAAGTGAAGGAGCATATTCCTAGCTATGTTGCCCCACCGCTTATTCCAACTGAGCAGTCGAGTCGTAAAACCGATCGTCCTAGTCTTGGGCGTATGGCTGCTGGGAAAAAAGACATCTCAGTTGCAACTACAAATAATGGATTTCAGCTACCGAATTCTCAAAAAGCATTGGTGCAAGCAGTGGTGATGGCTGAAATTTTAGGCCCACCAAAAGCAAAACGAAAATAACTAGCATGTCCTCCTTTTTTGGCGCATATATTGCCGAAGAAGGAGGCATTTTTTTATGAAAAAATTATTTCAATTAACGCCACTACTTGAATTAACACAGTATGAAACATTAAAAATTATAGGCCCTTATCGCTTTTTACATGCTGACGCTACATCGTGCTCGTTTATTTATGCTGATTATCATATTATCGTGCGTGGAAAATCGGTTGCAATAAATGCAATAAAGGAAGAAATGCTCCATCTTTCAGTAGAGGATTTACAAGAATTACATGTAAAAATGACTAAAGATATGGGTGTGAGCAAGAATGTGGAATAATCGACCAATTATAATACGTATAAAGCGCCATGAAAATGTTCATCCTTTTATTCAAGCATTACATGCGCAACAAGTACCTTTAAAGCGTGTTGTCTTTCGAGATCAAGAAGTTACATTTGAAACGAATATGGGTTATTTGCCAAAAATTCGCCGTATACGTAGTCGGTATCGGCTAAAAATGACTGTTCATTATGCAGATGAGCTTCAAGTTTTTCGGGCACAACTTTGGACACTGCTCGGGCTGTTTGTCATGATTTTAATACCATTACTTTGTGCGCAAGTAATTTGGCGCGTTGATATTGAAGCGGCTACACCAGAGCTACAGCAACAAATCGAGAAAACGTTTCAAGAAACTTTTCAACTAGAAACACCGATGACTAAAAAAGTATTACCTTCTGATGCTGTAATTCGGCAGAGTCTGTTAGAAAAACATCGCGATCTAGCGTGGGTGCATATTGAAAAACACGGTGGTCGTATTACGCTAAGACCACAGGAATCTCCAAAAACTACAGAATTGACAACTGAAAAACTTGCAACACATTTAGTTGCTACTAAAAGCGGTGTCATCACAAACTTTAACATTCAACATGGTGAACGGAAAATTTCTGTCAATGATACAGCTTATGAAGGTGACGTCCTCGTAAGTGGTGTAATTGACAGTGGTGACGATCATGTCTTTGTTGGGGCAAAGGGAGAGGTTTTTGCGGACTATTGGCTTGAATGCACATTTAAAATTCCAACAAAGCTAACACTTGAATCTATGCAACAAAAGCAGTGGCGTGTAGTAGTTAAGGGTATTCATAAAGAAGCGATTGATTACGTACAAAAGAAAGACTTACCAAATTGGCTAGATCCTTATGTTTCGATTGTGGAAGAACAGCAAACAAAAACAGTGGAAATTAAATTAGATGAATCAAAAATAGATACTTTGTTAATGCCACTGCTACATGAAAAAATGCTTCAATCACTCCCTGCAAAAACAGTTATTAAAAAAGAAAACCTTTTACAGGCGAAGTGGGGGAATGGTACAGTTGAAGGGAAAGTTCTATTTTTAGTCAACGAAAACATTGCAAGTCCAATACAAGGGCCACAAGGAGAATGATTATGTCAGAACATTTAACTGTATTACAAGTGGATAATCCAAATGAAGCGGTGATGCTGCTAGGTATTTCCGATGCTAATATGAAATTAATTGAAGAGGCTCTTCATGTCCATATCATTACACGCGGTGAGCAAATCCAGCTTACAGGTGAAGAAGAGGCAAAAGAACAGGCAACATATCTTCTACACGCATTATTAAAAGTTATTCGCAAAGGAATTAATATTGATCAGCGTGATGTAGCAACGGCAATTGAAATGACACAAAAAGGGACAATTGAATATTTTGCAGAACTTTATGATGAAGAAATTGCACGCACGACAAAAGGGAAACCGATACGTGCAAAAACAATAGGTCAACGAGAATACATACAAGCGATTCGTCACAAAGACGTTGTTTTTGGTATTGGTCCAGCCGGTACCGGAAAAACGTATTTAGCGGTAGTAATGGCTACGCAAGCACTTAAAAATGGGCATGTAAAGCGTATTATTTTAACACGTCCTGCAGTGGAGGCAGGAGAGTCTCTAGGCTTCCTTCCAGGTGATTTAAAGGAAAAGGTCGATCCATATTTACGACCGCTCTACGATGCGTTAAACGATATATATGGCACGGAACAAACGCAACGCCTAATTGAGCGAGGAACGATTGAAATCGCGCCTTTAGCCTATATGCGTGGACGTACATTAGATGATGCCTTTGTCATTCTAGATGAAGCACAAAATACAACACATATGCAAATGAAAATGTTTTTAACACGACTTGGATTTGGTTCGAAAATGGTTATTACTGGCGACAAAACGCAAATTGACCTTCCTAAAAATACAGAGTCTGGATTAATTGTTGCTGAACGCACATTAAAATATGTCAATTCAATACATTTCCAAATTCTAGAACAAGGCGATGTAGTCCGCCATCCAGTCGTAGCAAAAATCATTAAAGCTTATGAGGATCAACAGCTTTAAAATAACCGCCTAAGGCGGTTATTTTAAAGTCTGTACCGAAAGCGAAGCGACAGGTACAACAGAAGAACGATATTGTGCTTAATCCTAACCTTAGTTATCTGTAATAGAAACTAATACTTGTTGATTAGAGCGGAGGGTGGGCGACTCCTGCGGGAACAGCACAAAATGTAAGACGCAACAGACGGCGCGACAGCGACGGTTGTGGCTTACAGTGTGCCCGCGGAAAGCGCCCGCCCGCAGCGGAAATTAACTGCAATAACCTATACCAAAAATGAAGCGACAAATCCAGCGATTTATGCATATTTAAGGTTGAAAAATGAAAAATGTGACGGCTATACAAATGCGTATAGCTGTTTTTTTGCTTTCTTATACATTTTTCGGGAAAAATGTTTTTTGAATTGGTATGATAGGAGATAGATAGAGGAGGTGCCAAATGGAGAAACAACTTCGAAAAATTACGGAGCTTATTGGGTTTCGCTACTTTTTGATTGTCGTTCTCATCCTTACAGGGGCATTACAGTTTACATTTATGTATGGCAATGTAAAGGGTGTTACATACGATTTTAAACCATTGCAACTTGCATCAGAAACAGTAAGGTCTACGAAAACAATTGAAGATACAGTTAAGACTCAGCAGGAACGAGAAAAGGCTGCCAATGCAGTTTCGCCCGTCTATCAATTTTCAGAAGACGTTGCAAAACAACGTGTAGCGATCGTGACGTCTCTATTTGATTATGTGCTTGAAGTGAAAAAGGCTGTTGATAGCAATAAAGATCCCGATGCAGAAGTCGACCAAGTGGCAAAGCTCCGCAAAAAATTAGAATCTATTGATGTTGATCAAATGCCTGTCATTTTTACAGATGCACAGCTTGAAGGCTTATTACAACAAAGTGAAACGGATTTAAAGCGAACAAGCGTACAACTTTCAAAACTTGTACAAGAATATTTACAAAAATCAATTCGTAAAGAAAATGTGTTAGCTGCTCAAAATGATTTTGAAACAAAAATTCGTGGACAGCGTGGCTATCCTGATAAGATTTTAAGCACAGTCATATTAATTGGACGTGCAAGTATTGTTGAGAACGAAACAATCAATGAGGAACAAACAAAAGTTAGAATAGAGCAAGCTAAGGAAGCAGTTGAACCAACGCGTATACTCCAAGGTCAAATTATTGTACAGGAAGGTCAGATTATTGATAATGAAACATTTAGGCAATTAGAGCTACTCGGAATGGTGAGTAATAAAGCATCAATGAAGCCGATTGCAGGGTTGATTATTTTAACCTTCCTTCAACTGATATTCATGTATATATTATTTGATCGCTGGGAAATCGAAGAACCCAAAAAGCGCAATGCATTGCTCGTAACGGTTATTGTGTATAGTTTTTCAATTCTTCTAATGAAGTTTATAAGCTTAGTGGCAGATGGATTTGATGTGACGGTTGCATTTTTATTCCCAACTGCACTAGCTACAATGCTTGTCAGATTGTTAGCAGATGATCGGGCGGCGGTATTAATTACCGTTATGACTGCTGCTTCAGCAGGGGTTATTTTCCAAGAAGGATATTCATCAGTGATGCAGATGGAAATTACCTTGTATATTATATTTGGTGGTTTTGCGAGTTTATTCTTTATGCGCAGTGTAGAAAAGCGCTCACATATTTTGCAGGCTGTTGCTGTTATATCACTTGTAAATATGGGCTTTATCGCATTTTATTTACTGATGACACAATCATCGTACGGGCTGTCTGAGCTGCTGTTCTATTTTATAGCCGCAATATTATCGGCACTTTTATCAGGTGCACTTACAATGGGTCTATTACCATTTTTTGAGTCGGCATTTAGTTTACTATCGACATTGCGTTTAATCGAGCTGTCCAATCCAAATCATCCGTTGTTGAAAAAACTACTAATGGAAACACCTGGCACATATCATCATAGTGTAATGGTGGCAAATTTAGCTGAAGCTGCATGCGAAGCTATTGGGGCAGACGGATTACTAGCTAGAGTCGGCTGTTATTATCATGATATTGGCAAGACAAAGCGTCCAGCTTTCTTTATTGAAAATCAAATGTCAAGTATAAATCCACACGATTCAATGCCTCCAGAAACTAGTGCAGAAATAATTATTGCACATACTACTGATGGAGCTGAAATGCTAAGACGGTATAAAATGCCGCAAGAAATCATCGATATAGCGCTACAACACCATGGGACAAGCCTACTTAAATTTTTCCTTTACAAAGCAAAGGAAGAGGGAAAAGTGATTGATGAGGCAAAGTTCCGTTATCCAGGACCGAAACCACAAACGAAAGAGGCTGCCGTAATTAGTGTAGCAGACAGTGTGGAAGCGGCGGTTCGTTCAATGAAGGAACCAAATGCTGAGAAAATTCACAAGCTCGTGCGTGCTATTATTGATGATCGTGTACAGGACCATCAGTTTGATGAATGCGATATTTCGATAAAAGAGTTAAAATGTATAGAGCAAGTACTTTGTGAGACGTTAAATGGGATTTTCCATTCACGTATTGAATATCCAAAGGCAGATAAGTAGGAGGCACTCATGATTTTAACGATTGATTTTACAGATGAAACAAATGAAGTAACTGCACAACATATGGAGCTCGTGGAGAAGCTTATACAACATGCTGCAAAAGTAGAAAAGATTGAACCTGAAACAGAGGTATCAGTAACCTTTGTGACAAACGAAGCTATCCAAGAAATTAATAGAGACTATCGCGGTAAAGATCAACCAACGGATGTTATTTCATTCGCCTTAGAAGAATTAGGCGAAGGTGAAATGGAAGTAACATTTGAAGGAATGCCACGTATTTTAGGTGATATTATCATTTCAACGGATCGCACAAAGGAGCAAGCTGAGGAATATGGACATTCATTTGAGCGAGAATTGGGCTTTTTAGCTGTCCATGGCTTCTTGCACTTATTAGGTTATGACCATATGGTACCAGAGGATGAAAAGGTGATGTTCGGTAAGCAAGAGGAGATTTTACAATCTTATGGCTTAGGACGTGACTAAATGGACTTACGCAAATATTTACGTTCGTTTGGATATGCTTTTGAAGGGATAATCACAGCATGTAAAGAGCAAAATTTTCAATCACATTTGCTTAGTGCGGGCATTGTTTTAATTGCTGGTTATTTCACAGGTTTATCACGAGTAGAATGGTTTATTGTGCTATTATTAATAGCACTGATGTTTGCGCTTGAAATGATGAATACCGCGATTGAACGAGTTGTAGACTTAGCTTCAACAGACATTCACCCACTTGCTAAGCAAGCAAAAGATATTGCAGCAGGTGCGGTGCTTGTATTTGCGGTATTCAGTGCTATAATCGGTTTACTAATCTTTATACCAAAATGGTTTTAACTTGTTTTTAGCAAAAGTCCATCACCTTTAAAAGTGGGGAATGAATGCCAATTGTGCACTAAATTTAGAGAGAGTTTTAACTTTGGCTATATAAAGGCGAGGAGCATGTCACAGATTTTAGGGTGGCATTTCGAGTACACTCGAAAAAATCTGGACGGAATTACGCGTTAGCCTAATTCATTAAAGAGTGCCTAGTTAATAAAGGCATAATTGATTTTTATGTAGAGGAGAATTAGCATAGATGAAGATGGATATGCATGCGTTACTAGAAGAATCTAAAAAAGCACGCGAGAAGGCATATGTGCCTTATTCAAAATTTAAAGTGGGTGCTGCGCTTTTAACAAAAAACGGGGATGTCATCCATGGCTGTAATATTGAAAATGCAGGGTATAGTATGACGAATTGTGCAGAGCGTACGGCGTTTTTCAAAGCAGTCTCAGAAGGTGTTTATGATTTTGAGGCGATTGCTATTGTAGCTGATACGGACGGCCCTTGTGCCCCTTGTGGTGCGTGTCGCCAAGTAATGATGGAGTTTTGTGAGCCATCTATGCCTGTATATTTAACAAATTTAAATGGTGATGTCACGGTAACGTCAGTTGGCGAGTTACTACCGTTTGCATTTACAACGGAGGATTTAGAGAATGCTGGAAAATAATACTGGCTATAAGTCAGGCTTTATCTCAATTATTGGACGACCAAATGTCGGGAAGTCTACCTTTTTAAACAGAGTCATTGGTCAAAAAATTGCCATTATGAGCGATAAGCCACAAACAACACGAAATAAAGTACAAGGCGTACTTACAACAGACGATAGCCAAATGATCTTTATTGATACACCAGGTATCCATAAGCCAAAACATAAGCTAGGCGATTTCATGTTAAAAGTATCGAAAAATACATTACGTGAAGTAGACGTTATTATGTTTATGGTAAACGCTGAGCAAAAGCTCGGTAAAGGTGACGAGTTTATTTTAGAAATGCTTGAAGGCAATCCAACACCTGTATTTTTAGTAATTAATAAAATCGATCAAATTCACCCAGATGAATTAATGAGTATTATCGACAGCTATAAGGAGCGTTATGACTTTGCAGAAATAGTGCCGATCTCCGCACTTCAAGGTAATAACGTTGAAAACTTACTAGCAACTTTAACAAAATATTTACCCGAAGGTCCACAATATTATCCTGCCGATCAAATAACAGACCACCCAGAACGCTTTATTATTTCAGAGTTGATTCGTGAAAAAGTGTTACACTTAACGCGTGAGGAAATACCACATTCTATAGCGGTAGTCATTGATAAAATTCGTCGTGATGAAGAAACAGAAGGTAAAATCCGTGTAGCGGCGACAATTATTGTAGAACGTGATTCTCAAAAAGGTATTGTTATAGGTAAACATGGTGCACTACTGAAAGAAGTAGGTATCCGTGCTCGTAAAGATATAGAAATGCTACTTGGATCTAAAGTGTATTTAGAGCTTTGGGTAAAAGTGCAAAAAGATTGGCGTAATAAATCGACGCATCTTCGTGATTTTGGATTCCGCGATGATGAATATTAATTTTCTTCGCGTGGCTTAATTGCTTAGTTGAGATTATAAATTTTTTCGATTTCTGAAGTGGACAAAGCGTCAGCTGAAGGGATGCTTTTAGCTATACAGGAAATAGTAAAAAAGAGCTGTCCAAATACTGTTTGGAGAGCTCTATTTTCTTTGAAAACTTGCAGGAAGGAGGAGGATTGATGCTTTATAAATGGGAAGGCATTGTGTTAAAGGTTCGTGCATACGGAGAATCAAATAAAATTGTGACGCTATTAACGAGAGAAGCCGGTAAAGTGGCAACAATGGCGCGAGGTGCGAAAAAGCCTTCAAGCAGATTATCTGCGGTGACACAGCCATTTACATATGGGATGTTTATGGTACAGCATCATACAGGTATGGGCACATTGCAACAAGGAGAGCATCTAAATTCAATGCGTCATATACGTGAGGATATTGTAGCAACTGCTTATGCAAGCTATATAATGGAACTAATCGAACGTGTTGTGGAAGAAGGGAAGGCTGAGCCTTTTGCATTTGAAGTACTCCTACAAGCATTACAAGCAATTGAAGATGGCTATGATCCGGAAGCCATTACACTTTTTGTAGAGTGGAAGATGTTGCCCTACACAGGTGTACAACCAATACTCCATGCTTGTGCATCATGTGGAGCAGTTGATGGGGAATTTGCCTTTTCCTTTGCACAAGGGGGCTTCCTATGTCATCGTTGTTATCAGCACGATCCATATATTATTCGACTAACACCAACACAGCTAAAGCTGATTCGCATGTTTTATACAGTTCCAATAGATCAAATCGGCAAACTAGAATTAAAAAAAGAAACAAAATATTTCATTAAAAAAATTATTACAACCATTTATGAGGAACAAACCGGTATCCGCTTTAAGACAAAGAAATTCATAGAGCAATTAGAAAGAACACCTGAATTACAGTTAAGACCATCTAATGACAAAACAGAAATGCCAGAGGACAACTAATATGTCCTCTGGCATTTTTTAAAATTCTAATGTATTAATAGTCATCGGAATCATCGTATAAACCGTAATAAGTAGCCCATTTACCTGCAATTTTCATAAATTCAACATTTAAATATGCAGTTTCTCCATTTTTTCCAGTTACGTGTAACACGGCATTGCCTTCTGCTAATGGCGTGACAATCAATTTGTTGCCATCGATTACTGCTTTGACTGGTACTTTGTGTGTTGGATCAGAGCTATCATCTAAATCTTCTAATGCAACTTGCACAGGCTCAAAAGTAAAGTAATCGCTTGTAAACGTTAATTCATTTGTAATTTCGTAAAGGTCAATACTACGTACAAAATCATACGTATACACATCAGCCGCCATTGTTTGTTGTTGTGTACCATTTGTAAAAGTTAATAAGTATTGTCCATCTTTAAATATGGATAATGTTGCGATGTTATCTTTAGTATCGAATGCAAAGGAATCTGAAGATAGCGCTTGGCCATCAGCTGTTTGAATACTTACTTCTGTTGGTGTGAACGTTAAATCCGTTTCATTTAGATTAAGCGGTAGATTTTCTAAATAATCTCCTTCATTTACTTCTTCTAGCGTAGCTTGCAGCTTACCATTTACGGATTTCACATGAACTAAGAAAAAGATATCTGTAAATTCCTCTGTATCTTCGTTAAAACCAGTGATAACCAATTTACCAGTGCCTTCTTTTAATGGCTTGATTGTAATGGTATTTGTTATCGCTTGTTCGTCATCCCAAGTGAAAATATCCTCCGCTGGTTCTATCCCGCCATATGATGCAAAAATAAAGTCCTGATTATAATGATCTGCATGAATCATCGCATTATTTTGAGTGTTTTCAGCGCGCACTACAAAAGAGGCTAGTTGAGAACGTTTTACATAGCTTTGAGGTCCAAAGGTAGTAGGCGTCGTACCTTTTGTAATGTTATTAGCAAATAATGTTTGAATATACGGCTCATATTCACTGCCAGCCTTTACATCTGTAAAAGGTGTATCTATATCGTCAGTGATTGTTAAATCGAAGCCTTTTACAAGCATTTTGGATAGTTGACCACGTGTAATTTGTTTTGTCGGATTAAAATAACCATTAGAGCCACTAATGATCCCTGCCTCTGCAAGTGCAGCGATTGCACCATAGTTTTCGTTATCAGGGGTAATATCCTTAAAGTGAGGATTTTTTACATGAACAGTATCTAGATGTAAAATGCCTGCTAAAATTTTAGCTGCCTGTGTACGAGTAATAAAATTTGCGGGTTTGAACGTGCCATCAGGATAACCAGAAATTATACCACGATCGGCTAAGTTAATAATTGCTTTGCCTTCCTCTGTAGATGGATTAATATCGGGAAATAAGGAAGCGGCATTAGCTGCTGGGGGGGCTATAACAATAGCACTTGTTGCTAAAGTTGCGGCCAAAGCCATTTGATAAAAACGATGAGTATTCAATTTGTTTCCTCCAATGAATAGATATACATTTATAGCGATTTTCTTTTTAGTAAGAATCCTTCCTATGTACAGTTTCAAACTTCCGGACGATTGATTGTGAATGGTTGGTATTACTATGTATTGTTAAAAAAACGAACTTTAACATAAAAGATTAACTATAATAATATATTTATATCAAATTGTTGAAGGTGAGAATAGAGGGAATATTATCCACTATAAAATGGGAATTATGTGGTGTACATTGATATGAAATCTTCTCATTATTAGGAAAATAAGATTAGTAGAACGTCCACTGAATGAATTAGTGAGAAAAAATTTGTTTTTTTAGCTATATGTTACATTAATAAAAAAATAGTTATTTTTTGTAAATAAAAACTTTGCATTTTATAAAAATAGGTCAAATGAACGGGAAATTAATTGGGTGAAATACTGGAATTTAATAAATTAATGAATAAAAAGAACTAATTTTTAAATAGTTTATAATATATACATAGTATTAACTAATCATTTCAATCCCATATACTAGTTGAAAAGGCATTTTAACCTATGATATTGTAAAGATAAAGAAAATATATATTAGTTATTTTTGTATAATTATACTAATTAATTACTTGGAAAACTAGTTTGGATTATTTAATTTAACACATATATATGAAAACCGTGCCTCTATCAGCAAAACGTACAATAGTGCGTTATTAGATGAATGCAGTCCTATGGAAAAGGGAGGGAGGTCACATAATGCTGTAAAGACGCGTGTGTGGCTGAATAAATGCTAAGAAAAGTGACATTAAGTATTGACGAAGTAGAAGCGAACGATATTTTAGCAGAAGATATTTTTTCCGAGTATCGCCTATTGGCTAAAAAAGATTTAGTGCTAACTGAGAGAATTATTGCATTACTTAAACTGAGAAAAGTAGAAGAATTATCAGTTTTTTTATCTTCTGATTCAGTAAGGGTTGTTCATGATTTAAGTTTACAGCGTACAAGAGAGTATGAGGATGTATTTGCACCGCTTTTAGAACAAAAAGAGGAAATAGATGAATATAAAGTAGCGGTCAACAATCTATTTATGACAACATTAGAAAGTGTTGTGCACGAATTGCGTTATGGCCAAATTTTAAAAAGTACACAAGACACAGCATTTGTCAGAGGCGTGTTTGAGCGAATTTTAGAAAAAAAACAGCGCTACGATTTACTAATACGTTTAAGAGAATGGGATGAGTACTCGTTTGTCCATTCATTTGATGCCTTTGTACTGGGAACTATTTTTGCGCGGCAATTAGGCTTAGCGGACATAGAGATGCTAGCACGTGGTTATTTATTTCATGATATTGGAAAAGTATTTATTCCACAAGAGATACTAAGTTTAAAAAGAAAGCTGTCAGAAGACGAATTTGATATTGTCAAAACACATACAACAAAAGGCTATGAGCTACTTCTAGAAAATGGTGAAGCGGATATCGCTTATTTAGCACGTGATCACCACGAACGTTTTGCGGGAAAAGGGTATCCAAATCAACTATGTGCAGATAAGATGAGTGATGGCGTTCAACTATTACAAATTATTGATGTCTATTCGGCGATGACCTCAAAGCGTGTATATCATTCGGGGTATAACGCAACAGATGCTTTAGCTGTATTATATCGAGATCGACATTTATATAATGAAAAGTTTATGCATAAATTTGTAGAGTGTCTTGGCATTTATCCTGTAAACTCAGTTGTGTTATTATCTGATAATCGTAGTGCGCAAGTAGAGCTTGTCTATGATTTATTTCCAACGTTACCGAAAGTAAAATTATTAGATGAGCAAACGTCCATGAATTTACCCCTGAATTATAGTATAAAGATTGTTAAAATGATTGATTATCGTGCAAATAGTTTTGAAGAAATTTTCAACTTATTTATCGAACAGTTGATACGAAATGATGAAAATACTTTAAAAGTATATTTCAATAAATTAATCGATCATTTACATCCAAAAGAAATTGTTTTAAAAATCTTCCTACCTGCCTATCGTATTCTACGGCTACTAACTCGAGAAATTCAAACAGATATGAAGAAATTTAAAAATTCTATTCATATATTAAAGAAACTATTGGAAGAGCAATTAAGTGTTTTGTACATGGATTATCAGCATGAGCAAACAACAATTTTAGTTGTTGAAACTTCTATGCGTGAGAACTTTTTTATTAAACTTGTTCAGAGTATTTTGTATATTGATAAGATTGTGCCGTTCTTTATTAATCCTGGCGACGATCAACGTATTACACAACTGATGGAGCATTGCGGGGTCAATGTTGCCTACTTTATCGAGGAAGAACTAACGATAGACAAAAGAGTTCGCCCTATGCGTGAAGGCACATTTTTATATTATTCTTTAAGTGATATTGAGGAACTATTAGTAAACTTAGTTGGAATGAGTATGAAAAAGTTTTTATTTGAGGAAAAAATGCAGGAGCGTTTATTTATATCGTTAAAAGCATAGCACATGGCCAAATCAAAACTTGATTTGGTTTTTATTTTTGTATCTATAAAAAGGGATTGTTAGGTAAGTATTGAAAATAATAAGTATATGAAGCTAGTTATAGGAGGGCGTAATAGTGGTTATTGAGTATGTAATAGAATTAAATGAACATAATATTTCTCAAAGTGGTTGCTTTTGTCAACGTAGTAAAACGAATGCTACTGGATACATAAATAAAAATAAATGGCTTCTTGAACGATTTCACGAAGGTTTAAAGTATATAAAAATAATGGAGAATAATAAGCAGGCAGGATTTATTGAATATACACCAATTGAGTCATCTTCAAGAGTTGTGTTTGGTGAAAACTATATGGTGATTCATTGTTTATGGGTAGGTATTACGGGAAAGGGCTATGCCTCTAAATTGATTAATAAATGTCTATTAGATGCTAAGGAACAAAATAAGGCAGGGGTACTTGTTATCACAAACGTAGATACTTCTTGGACTCCAAGTAAGCATATTTTTTTAAAGCATAATTTCAAAGAAATAGCTCACGCGCCATATTTTGAGTTGTTAGTTTGTAAATTTGGAAATGCGCCTGATCCATATTTTCCGAATGATTGGGATGAGAGGCTATCTTCCTTTCAAGAGTTAACGATTTTCCGTACTCCTCAATGCCCATTTGTAGATATTGCAACGGACAATGTTGTGGAGGGCGCAAAAAAACTTGGCATTCAGGCACAATTAATTGATTTGCAAAATAGGGAAGAATTGTTGAGATTTTCTCCAACACCCTATGGTATCTATGGAGTCATCTATAAAGGTAAATTAATAGCTTTTCACAGACTTACTGTCCATTCAGCGATGAAACGTTTAAAAGAGTTACGTACATTTTAGCAGTGAGATTGTAGATGAAAATAATAAATCTGGACGCAATTACGCAGAGAGAAGTCCATAAATCGCCGGTAAACTTAGAGAAACAGCCGATAAAAGTCCATGAATCACTGGTGTGACGAAAGAAATCGCCGGTAAGAGTCCGCGAATCGCCGGTAAACCTAGAGAAACAGCTGATAAAATTCCATGAATCGCTTGTGAGACAGAAGAAATCGCCGGTAAAAGTTCGCGAATCGCCTGTAAACCTTCGAAAAGCAACCTCAGTAGCAGACATCAACGGCATAGAAAAAAGTGTCAGATTGATTGCAGTCAATCTAACACTTATTTCTTTTGTCACAGCCGTTTGACTTTAGACAAATTTAATTCAAATTAAAATTGAAGATGCTTTTCGATATACGCTTTTACATCAGCGATTGGCATACGAACTTGTTCCATTGAATCACGGTGACGAACAGTTACTTGACCGTCTTCTTTAGAATCGAAATCGAATGTGATACAGAATGGTGTACCGATTTCATCTTGACGTCGGTAACGTTTACCAATTGATTGAGATTCATCAAAATCAACTGGGAACGATTTACGTAGCTCTGACCATACATCTGCAGCTTCATCCGATAACTTTTTAGAAAGTGGAAGTACTGCTGCTTTAAACGGTGCTAAAGCAGGGTGGAAGCGTAATACTGTACGTTTGTCATCACCCTCAAGCTCTTCTTCATCATAAGCGTCACATAAAAATGCTAATGTAACACGGTCAGCACCTAAAGATGGCTCGATGCAGTAAGGTACATAGCGTTCGTTTGACACAGGATCAATATAAGTGAAATCTTCACCTGAATGCTCCATATGTTGTTTTAAGTCGTAGTCTGTACGATCAGCTACACCCCAAAGCTCACCCCAACCGAATGGGAATTTAAATTCGATATCTGTTGTTGCGTTAGAGTAATGCGATAATTCGTCATCCTCGTGGTCACGTAAACGCATCGAATCTTCTTTCATCCCTAAGTTCAGTAACCAGTTTTTACAGAATTCTTTCCAGTATGCATGCCATTCAAGATCCTCACCTGGTTTACAGAAAAATTCAAGCTCCATTTGTTCAAATTCACGTGTACGGAATGTGAAGTTCCCTGGTGTAATTTCGTTACGGAAAGATTTACCGATTTGTGCAATACCGAATGGTGTACGTTTACGCATAGAACGTTGAACGTTTTTAAAGTTTACGAAAATTCCTTGTGCAGTTTCAGGACGTAGGTAGATTTCGTTAGTAGAAGATTCTGTAACACCTTGGAATGTTTTAAACATTAAATTGAATTGACGGATATCAGTGAAATCTGCTTTCCCACAATCAGGACAAACAACATCGTATTTCACCATAGTTTCTTTCATTTGATCGAAAGTCATACCGTCTACAATAATTTCATCACCTTTTGCTAGTGCAGCATCCTCGATGATTTTATCTGCACGGTGACGCGCTTTACAAGCTTTACAGTCTACCATTGGGTCATTAAAGTTGCCAACGTGACCAGATGCGACCCATGCTTTTGGATTCATAAGAATTGCCGCATCAATCCCAACATTATGTTCTGATTCTTGAACGAACTTTAGCCACCAAGCTTTTTTAACATTATTTTTTAATTCAACACCAAGTGGACCGTAATCCCAAGTGTTTGCTAAGCCTCCGTAGATTTCAGAACCTGGGAAGACAAAGCCTCGATGCTTTGCTAAAGATACAATTGTTTCCATTGATTTGTTAGCCATTATAATAGCCTCCTTCATAATTTTTACTTGCACAAGAGTGAAAAGTAATTGTGTTACATGACGAATTGGAGGAATGACCAGTACAACCTTGTCATTTTCAAATCTAATTCGCCACATGCGCATATTGCATGATTTTAAATTTAGCACGAGCTAAATTAAAAATAGCACCCGTCTCCGGGCACAAATAATGCCCAGGGACGAGTGCTAATACCCGCGGTTCCACCCTGATTGTTTTAAACGAACTGTTTAAAACCTCTTTTCAAAAAGTTAGCTCAAGGAGTGCCTTTTCTCTGCCACATTGTAGACTTTCACCATTTTCTACTCGCTAAAAATTGAACAGATACTTTTTTCCTATCATCGCCTGTATAACGCAAGTTTGCTCGAAAATACATTTAGAGCAAGCGTATGTGTCAATATTGTAGCATGTAGTTCTTTTCTTCGCAATAACCATTAAAATAGTATATAATAATTGAGCATAAGTATAACACTATTAGATTTGAGGCGGTGAGTCCAATCGAACTCAACAAACGTCAGGAAGACATTTTACAAATTGTGAAAGAGAACGGCCCGATAACAGGGGAGCATATTGCAGAACGTCTCAATCTGACAAGAGCGACTTTAAGACCAGACTTAGCAATTTTGACGATGGCTGGCTTTCTAGATGCTAGACCACGAGTTGGTTATTTCTATTCTGGGAAAAAAACATCCGTAACTTTAATGGATAGCATTAACAATTTAAAAGTAAAAGATTTTCACTCGGGGCCTGTTGTTGTACCTGAAACAATGACTGTATATGATGCCATTTGTTTCATGTTTTCAGAGGATGTCGGAACCCTTTTTGTCGTTGATAAGAACGAATTTTTAACTGGGGTTCTCTCTCGTAAAGATTTACTGCGTACAAGTATTGGCACGCAGGATTTAAATAAAATTCCTGTACATATTATTATGACACGAATGCCAAATATCTCGTACTGTGAAAGATCAGATTCGTTAGTTGTTGCAGCAAATAAGTTAATAGAACGAGAAGTAGATTCGTTACCGGTAATCGAACCTCAAGAGGGTGGATTGACGATAGTTGGCCGTTTAACGAAAACGACCATTACACGCGCTTTCTTATCTCTTGCGCAAAATGTCTAACAGTTGAAGGGGAACAGCATGAAGAGATTACGCGTTTTTGTTATATCTGATTCTGTCGGCGAAACTGGTGATCAAGTAGCTAAGGCAGTTATTAGCCAATTCCGACCAGGCTTAGAAAATACGATTATTCGGCGCTTTCCGCATATTCAAACAGAAGAGCTTGTTCGAAAAATAGTCTGCCTCGCTGCGAAACAGAAGGCATTTGTAGTTTATACACTTGTTCGACAAGACATGCGTGCATTATTGCATGATCTATGCGAAAAAGAAAAAGTTCATGCTGTAGATATATTGGGACCAGCATTAAAATCAATGGCAACCTTTATGGAAGAAATGCCTTTAGAAACTCCGGGCATTGTGCATCAACTGGATGATGACTACTTTAAAAAAATTGAGGCGATTGAATTTGCCGTGAAATATGATGATGGCAGAGATCCACGAGGCTTATTGCAAGCTGACATTGTACTTGTTGGCGTGTCACGCACTTCAAAAACGCCGCTTTCACAGTATTTAGCACATAAACGTTATAAGGTGGCAAATGTACCATTAGTCCCGGAGGTAGCACCACCAGAAGAATTATTAAAAATTGATGCGAAAAAATGTTTTGGCTTAGTTATTTCTCCTGATAAATTAAATTCGATAAGAAAAGAAAGATTAATGACATTAGGTTTAAATGATGACGCCATCTATGCGCAACATGTACGTATTTTAGAGGAAATACAACATTTTGAAAAAGTAGTTGAGGAAATAGGTTGCAAAGTAATTGATGTAACGAACAAAGCGGTAGAGGAAACAGCTAACGTTATTATTGAATATCTTTCAAGCCGTAAATAAGAAACCAAATTTAGTAAACCACCTCGGGTTAGTAGAGGCGGTTTTTTTGAGTCGGTTTTTAAAATTGTATAGATAAATACTAAAATTTGTTTTATAATAATAAAATTGTGGTAAAAATATTTAAAATGAGAAAAATCCTATTTTTTTGTCGAGAAATAAAGGATTTTTAAAATGGATATCGAATTGTGTTCTAGAACGTAAATTAAAGATGGTGATGAGTTTGGCAGGAAAAATACCAGAAGAAGTGATTGAGCAGATTCGTACACAATCAGATATTGTGGATGTCATAAGCGAATACATGCAGCTGACAAAGCGTGGGCGCAATTGGTTTGGTCTCTGTCCTTTTCATGGAGAACAAACGCCATCTTTTTCTGTGTCAACAGACAAACAGATTTTTCACTGCTTTGGTTGCGGAGCAGGTGGTAATGCTATTACTTTCGTCATGGATATCGAAGGGATTTCTTTCCCAGACGCCGTCGTAAAACTTGGTGAACGTGTTGGTATGCATTTAGATGTAGGCCCAAGCTTACCAGAGGCGACGACAAAGATTTCTAAAGCGGAAGAGAGGATGAAGGAAGCGCATGCTTTTGCGGCAGATTTTTTTCATCATTTACTGCTAAACACAGAAGATGGGGAAGAGCCTTTAAATTATTTGCTAGAAAGAGGATTTACAAGGGAACTTATAGAATCTAATAGCATTGGATGGTCTCTCCCAAGCTTTGATGCATTAACGATATTGCTTGAAAGAAAAGGTTATAACTTACAAGAAATCGCAGATAGTGGTCTAGTAATCAAACGTGAAGGGGAAGAACGCTATTTTGATCGTTTTCGAGGACGTATTATGTTCCCGATTCGTGATGAGAATGGTAAAATTATTGCCTTCTCAGGACGAATATTGTCATCGACAGGTGAAGAGGCAAAGTATTTAAATAGTCCAGAATCACCAATTTTTCAAAAGAGTGAAGTGTTATATAACCTAGATAAGGCACGAACCTCTATTAGAAAAAATCGTCAAGTAGTGTTGATGGAAGGTTTTATGGATGTTTTGGCTGCAACCTCAGTTGGTGTAACAAATGCCGTAGCAACAATGGGAACCTCGCTTACGAATCAGCATATCACAAAGCTAAAACGCTTAGTAGAGCAAGTTACGGTTTGCTATGACGGTGATAATGCTGGATTTGATGCGGCGAAAAGAGCGGCACAGTTACTACAAACGGAGCGCATGAAAGTTAATATTGCGGTGATACCTGATAAGCTCGATCCTGATGAGTATATTCAAAGTTTAGGTGGACAGGCTTTTAAGGAACAAATTTTGGAAAACCCACATACGTATATTGCTTTTATGATGATGCATGCTAGACGAAATAAGAATTTTCAATTTGAAAATGATACGCTTCAATATATTCAAGAAGTACTCGAACAATTAGTGGGTAGCTCCTCACCAATTGAGCGAGATTTGTATATCCGACAGCTATCAAATGAAACGACGATTTCGGAAGAAGCTATTTATGCCCAATTCCGAAAACTAGAGGCAAATCAAGTACGCTCTGCGAAAGTGGAAATGCCAACGCATACACCTTCGATGCCAGTCACGCAGCAACAAAAGCCTATGGACGCAGCCGAACGTGCCGAACGTTTATTACTTGCACATATGCTTCATAATATAGATGTAGTGGACAGGGTATTACGTAGTGAGCAAACAGAGCCTTTTGTAAGAGATGCATATATGGCTGTTTTTGTTCGATTGGTAGGATTTTATGAGGAATATGGTCATCCAGATTATCAGCGCTTTGTAGAAATCTTAGATGACGCTGAATTACGCAAAATTGTTATGGAAGCTGCTTTAGTAGAACGTGATCCTGACCAGGCAGAATCAGAAATCGCAGATTCTATCCGACAGCTTCAAAAATATAGAATTGAGCAAGAAATTCATCAAAAGATGCATGAGTCAAAGGAAGCGGAGAAGATGCACGAGTATGCGCGTGCTCTTGAAATCGCCCAACAGATTATTCATTTAAGAAAATCGTTATCGGCGATTTAACCCGATTCGGTTGTTTAGAAGGAGGAAGGTTTATGGCGGACAAGTCTGAACGTTCAAAAGAGGTAGAAGTAGAAATTACATTAGATGAAGCAAAAAAATTACTACAAGAAAAGGCGAAAACTGAAGGTGAAATTTCGATGAAGGAAATTTCAGAGAAATTATTGCCTTATGAATTGGAAAATGAAGAAGTTTTCCACTTCGCTGAAGATCTTGAAAAAAATAAAGACATTCAAATTATAGGTAAAGAAGAATTTGAAGAAGAGAGCTTAATGAAAGAAGAAGCAAGCGAAGAAACGTTCGATTTAAACGATTTGAGCGTACCACCAGGCGTAAAAATTAATGATCCTGTACGTATGTATTTGAAAGAGATTGGCCGTGTTGATTTACTTTCTGCAGAGCAGGAAATTGCTTTAGCAGAACGTATTGAACAAGGTGATGAAGAAGCACGTAAACGTTTAGCAGAGGCGAATTTACGTCTTGTAGTATCGATTGCAAAACGTTATGTTGGTCGTGGAATGCTATTCCTTGATTTAATTCAAGAGGGGAACATGGGGCTTATTAAGGCAGTTGAGAAGTTCGACTACCGCAAAGGCTTTAAATTCTCGACATATGCAACATGGTGGATTCGTCAAGCAATCACACGTGCAATTGCCGACCAAGCACGTACAATTCGTATTCCTGTACACATGGTAGAAACGATTAATAAACTAATCCGTGTACAACGTCAATTGTTACAAGACTTAGGTCGTGAGCCGTCTCCAGAAGAAATTGGTGAGGAAATGGATTTAACACCTGAAAAAGTACGTGAAATTTTAAAAATTGCGCAAGAACCTGTATCTCTTGAAACGCCAATCGGTGAAGAAGATGATTCACACTTAGGGGACTTCATTGAGGACTCTGAGGCACAATCTCCTTCTGACCATGCAGCATATGAATTGTTAAAAGAGCAACTAGAAGATGTATTAGATACATTAACAGACCGTGAAGAAAACGTACTTCGTTTACGTTTTGGTTTAGATGATGGTCGCACACGTACATTAGAAGAGGTAGGGAAAGTATTTGGTGTAACACGTGAACGTATTCGCCAAATTGAAGCAAAGGCACTTCGTAAGTTACGCCACCCTTCTCGCAGCAAACGATTAAAAGATTTCTTGGAATAATAAACAAACTCAATACTTTTACTATAAATGCAAACCCCGCCATCACTATTTATGGCGGGGTTTGCCTTGTATTAGCAATTGAAACGCAACTAGAAAACAGCAACCCCTCGATGTAATCAATATATATTATCGGAAGAAACTTTAAATAATTGCTAAAGTGATGTAAAAATATATAATTTGAACGGTGTAGTCGTTCCATTTTTGCGACTTTTTACAGATGCTCTTTCATGAATTGTGAGATAAAATTGTATTACAACCATTATTAAGCAATGTTTGGAGAATATATGATGACAAATCCACGGAAAAAAATTATTTTAAATGAGATATTGTTTTGGAAGCAAAATAAGCTATTACCAGAGCACTACTGTGACTTTTTAGCGACTCTTTATGCAGAGGGAAATGATATAGAGGAGATAGAGTCAGCAACTCATAAACAGGCTGTATTGCCTTTAGAAAAAAGAAAAATGATGTTCTTCATTGTGGGATTATCCTTGGGTATGATGGTGCTCTTGTATTTTTATTTTACAGTAACTTCTTTGTTGCTTTTTTTAACGGGCATTGTAGCAATCGCTACAATTACATTATTCATAATAGCTTTCCGGTTTGCGAGCAAAAATAACTTATTAGCGCCTGCTTTGCATATTATTGCTGCTATACTGTTATTTAGTTTATCGATTCGCATGTATACTACATATTTTAGTGGAAATAATATAGCGTTATTTGCCTTTATAGCGGCAAATTGTGGCGTCTGGTTATTTTCAGGATTAAAAATGAAACTACTTTATTTTACAGTCTCTGGTGTTCTAGGGCTAGTGGCACTAATTGGTTATTACTTGTATAATTTTATGTAAATTTCAACACCCTTCTATGACTAATATTGTTCATAGAAGGGTATTTATTTTTCTAATATAGCAGTATGGCTTTATTGGAAAAGTAATTTTAAAAGAAATTCAATAAAAAAAATAGCGAATAATAATATATTGAAATAATAGTATAGCCTATTTATGCAAATGTCAATATATATATAGTCAGCTTAATAAAGCCCAAAGGTTTAACGAGAAAGGAGCAATTAATTTTCATCGTTAGACGTATATGAATGCAATTGAAGTGGCAAAATATTTGCGAGAAGTAATACGATTTTCGTTTGGAAAGGGTTCTCCATAAATCTAAATATTGGTTTTAACAAGACATAATTTATCCAATTGATACAGAAATGTCGAAATTGTTACAAACAAAGGAAAACTTAGCGAATGGGGCTTTTCGTTTCATGTTTAATGCAGTACAATATTAGATGTTGACTGATTCTATATTATAATAGAAGTAGATTTATTAATGAGGAGGGGAAACATATGAAAAACAATCCAGTCGTTCCTTACATCTTGATTCTGGCATTTGGTATTGGTCTTATTTTCTTCATGTCTTTACAAGGCGCAGATAACAAGAAAGAAATTGCTGCTGAACATGAGGGTGGTGGCGAAACTACAGAAGCTAATGATGATGGTTCTGCATTAGTACAAACTTGTATCGGTTGTCACGGTGGTGACTTAACTGGTAGTGTTGGTCCAAACCTACATGGTTTAGATGAAGCTCATATCGTAGACGTGTTAACAAACGGTATTCCAGGAACTCCAATGACACCAGGAATGAAAAACGAAGCGGAAGCAAAAGCAATCGCTGAGTACATTTCTACTCTAGAATAGTTTTGAAAAGTGGCTGTACTAAAAGTGTATTTACGCTTTTAGTACAGCTTCTATTATTATAATGGAGTTGCTCAATATATGAGACAACTCCATTTGTTTTTTTGTTCAACATCATACATACTAGAATGGACTCTATATAAGGTAGGCGGTTAAAAATGAACGCACAAAAATTATCAAAGCGATTAGAAACAGTGGCAAAATTTGTTCCAACAGGTGCGGTTGTGGCGGATATTGGCAGTGATCATGCTTATTTACCATGCTATTTAATTCATAAGGGAATAGCTACTAGCGCAGTAGCAGGAGAAGTTGTAAAAGGCCCCTATGATTCAGCGGTTGGACAAGTGAAAAAAGAAGGATTAACAGAACAAATCACGGTTAGACTGGCAGACGGCTTAGCTGCAGTGGAAGAAACAGACCATGTAGATACTATTACAATTGCTGGAATGGGCGGACCTCTTATTGTGTCGATATTAGAGAAGCATCCACAAAGCTTACAAGGTGTTACACGTCTAATTTTGCAGCCAAATATTCATGCAAAAGTCATTCGGGAATGGGCTTTAAAAAATAATTGGGCAATCCTCGATGAAGATATTTTAGAGGAAGACGAAAAGATATATGAAATTCTTGTCTTACAACGAGGGCCGATGGAGCTAACTGCAGCAGATATCTTATTTGGACCTAAATTATTGCTTCGTCAATCACCAGCATTTATGAAAAAATGGAATCGAGAAAAGGAAAATTGGCAACGCGTTTTACAATCTATTGAAGGGGCCGAGCCAACACTTGAAATTGAGGAAAAACGTGCAGAATTAAAAGCGCTACTTGATTTAGTGGAAGGAGTTTTATAGCATGAAATCTGTTAACGGTCAGGAAATTATTCAATTATTCGAATCATGGTCGCCGAAAAATCTTGCATGTATGGAAAATGATCCAATTGGGCTTGCCATTGGAACACTAAATAAACCTGTAAGTAAAGTTTTAATCACACTGGATGTCAATGAAGCTGTAGCAGATGAGGCTATCGCTCAAGGATGTGAATTGATTATCGCGCATCATCCACCAATTTTCCGCCGCCTAGCCAATATTCGTACGGATAATCCTGCAGGACAATTATACGAAAAGCTTATCAAACATGATATTGCTGTTTATGCCGCACATACAAATTTAGATGTGGCTGAGGGTGGTGTCAATGATTTATTGGCTGATGCATTGCTGCTTGAAAATCGTTCTATTTTAGAAGAAACGTATGCTGAGGATGTTCTTAAGCTTGCTGTGTTCGTACCGACTGCAAATGCGGATACGTTACGTGAGGCATTAGCAAAGGCTGGCGCTGGCCGTATAGGTTCTTATGAGGCATGTAGCTATACAACGAGTGGGGAAGGACGATTCCGAGCGCTACAAGGGGCTAATCCATATGTTGGTTCGGTTGGTGAGTTACATGTGGAAGAAGAAGTCAAAGTGGAAGTGGTATTCCCAACGCCCATTAAAAATCGCGTTTTAAAGGCGATGTTAAATGCCCATCCATATGAGGAGCCTGCATATGATGTGATACGCTTAGATCAGCAAACGAACATTATGGGTTTAGGACGTGTTGGCTATTTACCCGAAGAAATGACGTTAAAAGGCTTCGCAGAATTTGTAAAGAAACAACTAGATGTGCCAGCTGTTCGTGTTGTCGGAGATTTGCAATCAAAGGTAAGAAAGATTGCCGTAGTTGGTGGAGACGGAAATAAGTATATTTATACAGCAAAGCGTGCTGGAGCGGATGTGTTTTTAACAGGTGATATGTATTTCCATACTGCTCAAGATGCACAAGCAATTGGTTTACAAATTGTAGACCCAGGTCATCATGTAGAAAAAGTAATGATTGCAGGGGTTGCGAAAAAAATGGCGACGATGTGTGACACAAAAAAATATGCAGTAGAATTTGTTCAATCTACTATTCATACGGAACCGTTTTTATTTGTTTAAGAGAGGGGAATGGGAGTGGCAAATGGGAGGCCTGCTGGCAATAGTGCCGGCAAGTTATGGATTATAATTGGTTTACTAATTGCTGTGTTCGGAGGCGGCATGACAATCATGACGAATATGATGAATGAGAAAAAGATAGATGCAATGACCGAGCAATGTGAAGACGATGGGGGCAAAGCCATTGTATCGAAAGAAAAGAATTTTTTATCAACGAACTATTCGTTTGAATGTAAAAAATAGTATGTGAATAAACGCAACTTTTAGAGGGAATTCCTTTGAAAGTTGCGTTTTTTGTTGTAAATGAACTATTGTCTATAGCCAATTTTTATTTAACTGCTGTTGATTTCCGCTACGTGAGGACGCTTTCCGCGGGCACACCGTAAGCCGTAACCCTCGCTAACGCGCGGTCTGTTGCGTCTTTCGTTGTGTGCTGTTCCCGCAGGAGTCGCCTCCCTCCGCTACAATCAACTAGTATCACATTCCTAGATGACTATTGCCGTTGAATTCCTCTACAATAGACTAATCCTGTAGGTAGGGGAATTCGAATTAATAACTATCAAAAATAATTGCCAAAGGACATCAAGGGTGAAGATGCATATTGTTACCATGTTAATCAATATTTAAAAAATATTGATTTTTCTATTAATTTATAGTATATAAAAATTAATTAAATGAGAATCGATTGAGAATGTTAATTGAACTAATGTAGAAAAGTGTTGGCGACAACAATAATACTAGAAATAGGAAGGGTGTTTTATGAAAAGAGGCGGTGAAAATTAAAAAGATTCCAGCACCAAATGTTTATCTAATGCTAATATTTATTTCGTTATTATCATTAATCAGGGATTATGAAAGTCAGCCTATTTGGATAAAGGTTTTTGGGATATTTGGCATTTTAGGATTTTCCGTACTCACATATTTGGAGAGAGATAAATTTTTCAAAAGGTAAAGAGCTCTATCAAATTTTTATCCATTACATAATAATAGCCATTAAACATAATTTTTCCTTGTCAAATGAAAGGAGGTGAGCAATATGTCAGCCAAAAAAACTGGGAGGGTGAAAATAGTAGTGTTAGCGTTGGTGGCAATATTGTTATTGCCATCTGGGGTTTTGGCAGTATCTCATAATGCTATTCAGGATCCTTTAATTGCTGCAACATCAACGGTTGTAACATTCAACCAAGAAGGTGTTTCTCGTAAATGGCTAGCACCAGGACCAATCACACAATATCCAAATGAAGGCGGCACTTGGCAGTATGGATTTTGGAATGCTAAAGTTCGTTCATACTACACAGTGGATCGCTGTCATGGAAGCACAGTAGAGTTAAATGGTAATCAATCAAGATCAGTTGATACTGTAGCAGGGAAAACATCAATTGCTGAACTATTTGCAGTGCAGTATCCTACCCACGTTGATCGGTATTACTATCGAGTATGTGATTAAGTACTATAGCTTTCATACTTTAGAGGCTTGGAATGTCTTTAGCAGTAGGCTTTCCAAGCTTCTCAATTAAAGATTTAGGGGGAGTGGACATGCTTAAAAGAGCAGTACAACTGACATCTTTGATTTCGGTAATTATGCTGTCTCTGCTTATTTTTCAATATACGTCACTTGTCCAACAGCGGCTGCCATTAGATACTACAAATCAATTTGATTTAAATCTTGCTGAAACCACGATTGCAAAAGATAAATTGGTTTTAGACCTTAATCGACTAACAGATCAATATAAAGCGATTGTAGTAAAAACTTCTGTTGATCCAGAAAATTATGACAACAAAAAAGATATTATTTATTTTGGGACTGCTAAACCAGCATTTCAAGGCTTGCTTATAGCGCATAAAGAAATTAAGTGGTTCGATTCTACTTTAAGAGGTGAGTTGCTTTCTGCTGCAGAAATAGGCACCCGTTCTTTATCAGGCACCTATGCTTCTAACGGTGGAAAAGAATTTCAAGAAGCACTTAAACAATGGGCGCAACAGCATCAAATTAGGATTTTATTTGTTCAAGAACCATCTATACTTACAATAGTTTATGCATACTTATTTCAAAATGGTATAGGAAATGCAGTGCTCGCTTCCTTGTTGTTATTAGTAACGACAATTATAACGTGGATATTTCAACATGCAAAAGCAAGGTCTATTCGATTATTAGGCGGTGTAAAAGCATGGAAAATTCATGTGGAGGATACAACGACAATAGTATCTTTTATCTTTGTCGGTTTTTTACTAGGTTTGTTTATTTCATTAGGCTATGTAGGTGTCATAAAGGACATTCGACAAATTCCATTGGTATTCAATCGTCTAATACTATGTCTATTGCTATTCTTGCTTGTCGTTGGCATCATCACAGTATTGCTCTCGCGAATTGCTGGCCCAAAAGCTGCCCATATAGCCAAAAGACAAATACCGTTGAAGCGGTTTTCCATAATGGGAAAGCTAAGTTATGTTCTTGTCATGATTTTATCGCTAATTGTACTACCGACTATCATTACATCTTTACTAATAACCAATCAATTGTCAAAAGAATATTCGCTTTGGGACAAAATGCAAAATGTCGTTCGAATAACAATGACTGGATTGGATTCATTAGAACAAGAGGCGGTACTTCCCGATGTAGAAGCTTTTTTCTCTAAAATGCAAGAGGCTAATAATTTAAGTCTTTCTTTAGTTATCGATAAAGCAATTTCATTAGAGCCATCTCAAATGGGTGGCTATGATCACATTATTATGACGGATCGTGCTTGGATTGATTTGCTAGAAATAGGTGTGGAAACTGAAGGTAAAGGCGGAAAACTCATTGTAAAAAATCTTGAAAATTTACCATATGAACTGTCATCGTTTTTAGAAGGACAAATTCCGCTATGGACTAAACAAAACGAAGTGTATCCACCAAACGGTTTGAATTTTTACGAATACGAGGGAAAAAAATTTCTCGCATTACCACCAAATGTTGGGTTGGGTGGTGAAACAGTGCAAGCAAAAAATCCGTTAGTTCTATTGATAGATGGTCATCTAACAGACATCGTGAAGACGAAAAGCTTTTTAATATCTTTAGTTTCTAGTGGAAATATCGTTTTTTTTGATGCAGATCATTTACAAGCAGCTTTAGCTAATTCCGTCATGAAACCGCAAATCACGTCGATTAATGGAATTGCGGACGTTGCTTTGGAAACTGCTCAAAGGTTTAAACAACAATACGTCTATTATATTGTAGCGGGTATGCTTATTTTCGTAACAATGTTTTTGACAGGTGTATTGAATGGTAGGCTTTGGGCTGGCACGAATGTAAAACGTATTTTCACTTTGCACACATTTGGTTTACCATACACTTCTATTATTGGACCAGTTTTAAAAAGACAACTATTTACAATCATTATAACAACAATAATTGGTTCCATTATTGCGTATTTCATACATTATGTACAACTTAGCATATTACTTTCATCTGCTTTGCTTGTCGGAATTTTATATTGGATAGGAAGTTATCTTTCCTTTAAGAGATCCGCAAAGCAAGCATTTTATCGTACTAGTCATCGGTACAATTAAATGAACTAAAGGGGTAATTTATATGGTAATTCAAACAAAAAATATTGGCATTGAAATTAGTGGGAAAAAGATTTTTTCTAATATGTCACTTAATATTAATCGTAACGAAATGATTGCCATTACTGGTCCATCTGGTAGTGGCAAAACAACCCTTTTAAATTGCCTAGGTCTTATTCAATCAGTAAGCAATGGAGAAATTATGATAGAAAATCAAAAAGCTAGCAACTGGAATGAAAAAGAAAAAACGAATTTTTGGAAAAAAAGTGCGGCATTTATTTATCAAGACTATGGCATCATTGAAGATGAAAACGTCTGTTATAATGTGACATTAAATAAGCGGCAAGCAAAGTCAAAGTTTGTTGAAGAAATCCTACAGACCGTTGGACTTGAAGGAAGGAGTCAAGAAATGGCGGCTGTTTTATCAGGGGGGGAAAAACAGCGTCTAGGTGTTGCACGGGCAATATTTAAGAAGGCAACAATTATATATGCGGATGAACCAACAGCATCGCTTGATAAAAATAATAGAGAGATTATTATTAATTTATTAAGAAAATGCAGTCAAAACGGTGCGAGTGTGATTATTGCAACGCACGATGAAAGACTTGTAACTGTCTGCGATAGACGCATTGATTTAGTTTAATTTGTCTAAGTGAAGGGAAATGGCAAGTTATCATCGGTGATTGATTTGGGTTCGAGGCGGATGACAATTATAAGTAGGAATGTGAAAAATAATAAAAATGGTCACTATAGAAAAATTAAGCATTGGTCTATACTTGATTTAATGTAATGCAGAAGGGAGTGGCGAAATATGTTTATCCGTTTAACAACAGAGCAACAAGAGCAAATCATCGCCGATATACAACGCTTTTTCTATAATCAACGAGATGAAGATATTTCCGATTTTGAAGCGGAAAGAGTATTTGATTTTGTGAAAGAAAATATTGCTCCATATATTTATAATGCAGCGATTTCAGATGCAAAATATGTAGTGGATAATCAATTATCTGCTATTGAAGATGAGCTAGTGGCTCTAGAACGTCCAATAAAATTAAAATGATAACGAAAAGAGAAACGATTACTAGAAAATTGTTTCTCTTTTTTTAGTGAAAACAACCTTTATTGGTATACTTTAGTTTAAAAACAAAAAATAACAGCTAAACAATTGACAAGGACAATGTAAATATGTTAATTTTATCTCGAAATAAAGATACATGAATTCAAAGTAATCGAGAAGTGAAGGTTGCTTTATGATTTTTGATTGAATAAGGTACTGTTTATTTGAACACCATGAGTAAGAGCGCAAATTTTTTGAAATTCAGCAAAGAAAAAGCAATCAGAAAAACACTTTTTGGGTACGAATAAGGAGGAATAGAGATGTTGAAAATTGGGATTATTTTAGGTAGTACACGTGAAGGGCGCGTAAGTCCACAAGTTGGTCAGTGGGTAAAGGAATTAGCAGAAAAACGTCGTGATGCTGAATATGAAATTATCGATATTGCCGAATTCAAGTTACCGCTTTTAGGAGAACCAGGAGGCGATGCTTCTGGAGCCGCAGCATGGTCACAAAAAGTTGCTGCATGTGATGGGTTTGTTTTTATTGTGCAAGAATATAATCACTCTATTTCAGGAGCGCTTAAAAATGCTTTAGATTATTTACGTGAGGAATGGAATAATAAAGCAGCAGGTATTGTGTCATACGGTTCTGTAGGTGGGGCACGTGCGGCGGAACATTTACGTGGTATTCTTGGAGAATTATCGGTTGCGGATGTACGTGTACACCCTGCATTGTCTTTATTTACTGATTTCGAGAATGGCAATGTGTTTAAACCAAAAGATGTGCAAGCTGATTCAGTAAACCAAATGTTAGATCAAGTCATTCCATGGGCAACAGCTTTAAAAACAATTCGCTAATAAACGGCGAAATAATAGATTGCATATAGCATGCTGGCGTATGTCCAGTATGCTATTTTTAGTTCCGTAAAAGAGCCTGTAAAAGTGCCAGGCACTCAAACAATTTTGAAAATTTTATGGCTATTCAAGTAAAAATCCACGAAGACTCCTGTGGGAACGCACGTAAAGCGAACTGGATTATTACGAAATAAGAATTTGAATACTATGCATTAAAGATAGTTTAATAAACTCTAAAGAAACTTTACCATTGGGTAATATTATGCGTTATGCTAATGAAAGCAGAATGGATCATTTGACAGTTCTGCCATCAGAACCAGAATAGTATTCTAACAAAAAAGTGGGGAAGTATATGAAAACAATAACTGTTCAACATTATGATGCATTTAGCCATGTCCCGAATATGGGCAATCCAGCTGGCGTTGTAGTGGAAGGAAATCAATATAGTGAGCAAGAGATGCAAGAAATTGCGAAAATGGTTGGCTTTAATGAAACAGCTTTTGCTATGACGTCTGAAACAGCCGATATACGCATTCGTTATTTCACACCAGGGCATGAAGTCGATTTATGTGGTCACGCTACAATGGCAACCATTTATGCACTACAAACACAAGGTTTACTAGCGAACAAAACGACTATTACGATCGAAACAAAGGCAGGGATATTACCAATTCGTCTGGAAGAAAAAGATGAAAAGCTATACATAACAATGCAGCATGCTGCACCACAATTTGAAGCATTTAATGGCTCTAGAGCTGCGCTTGCTGAGTCAATAGGCATTGACGAGGATGAATTACATTCAGATTTACCAATTGTCTATGGTAGCACAGGATTGTGGACCTTACTAATACCTGTCCAAAAATTAAGCTCTTTCAAAAAGATGAATCCACAAACCGCTAAATTTCCGTCTATCTTAAATGAAATGCCAACAGCTTCCTTGCATCCATTTTGTTTAGAGGCATTAGATGAAACGGCAGATATGCATGCAAGACATTTTTCTTCACCATACTCTGGCACAATTCAAGATATAGTAACGGGAACGGCTTCAGGTGTGATGGGGGCATATTATGCGAAGTATGTTGATAGTAATGTAACATACCCGAAAACACTAATTGTTGAGCAAGGACAAGAGCTTGATCGAGATGGTCGTGTTTATGTCCATGTGAACGAAGTGGACAAAAACTTGGATATTTCGATTACTGGAACGGCTGTCTATGTCACGGAATTGAAAGTGCAAATATAAGTGCCAGGCACTCACACAATTTTAAACAAAAGAGACTGTTCATCGCTAGAACAGTCTCTTTCATTATTTTTGTAAAATATCACATACTCTACCTATTTGACCATCCGTTAAACGAACTTTAATGCCATGTGGATGGTGTGAGGAATTGGTTAAAATATCTTTCACAATCCCTTTTGTTTTAACGCCTGTTCGCTGATCTTTTTTGAGAATAATATTGACTTCAAGCCCTGGGTGAATATCTTTTCTATTTTGACCGTTCATACTTAACCTCACATATATATAGAATGATTCAAATTATAGCATAAGTGCTGTTAGTTACCTATTGCAAATAGAGATTGAAACAATGAGGCTAGTAAAGCAACAAATAAAGTATCCTCCGAATGGAATAGCTTATAAATGATGCCTTCCCGTACTATCCCATTTTCTACGTAGTTTGCACTCGCAATTTTTTCATCATTACAATATAAATAAGCAGTCGATGTGAAATCTTTCTCAAAGCGAAAGACAAGACCATCCATCGTAAAGGAATAGGAAGATTCTAATAATTGAACAGTTTTTCTTTGAACAGGTATGATACTCCCATCAGGCATGATTATTTCATGACTGACCCCTTTTGCGAGCAGCGTAGAACGCACTTGAAAAAGGGGTTCTCCATGAGTTGTCCTTGTTTCATAACGGTGCGGTAACGGTTGCTGTGATGTTACTAGAGAGGCAGCATTAAGTACTTTTCCGATATTTGAGCGCTCAATTTTTTGGAGTATGCAAACTGTTTCATTTTGACTGTTTAGGATTGGTAATTTTGAAAGTCTATCAAATGCTTTTGGATATGTAAGTGTAAATGTTGCCATAAAAAACCTCCGATCTCCTTACTATACGAGTTAGCTAGACTGGAGGTTTCACTATTATTAGTTGTCCATGAATTTCCCTAACCATTATGTTTTCTTGTTCGGAATTATTAAAATTCGTTCAATGTAATAAAACTACATTTGATTGTAATTTCACTACAAAACTGTAATGGAATTATGAGAAAAAAAGTGAATAAGTAACAATATTATGTCTTTTTCGAAAAATAAACTTGTGAGGAAATTATCATTGTAGTAAAATTACAATTGAAATTAGGAGGTGATTTCTTGTTAAGTTTCGAAGAACGGATAAATAGTAAGGTGAATTCGCTAACAATTTCTGAGAGAAAAGTTGTCGAACAGCTGAAAATGCATAAACAACCTTTTTTGTTATCAATGAACGAACTCTCAACATTAAGCAAAGTAAGTGAACCGAGTGTTGTTCGTTTATACAGAAAGCTTGGATATGCTAGTTACCAAGAGTTAAAAGTGGCACTCGCTCAAGAGCAAGTGAATAACAGCTACTCATCAACATCAGACCAAAATGAGATTATGGATGAGGATCTTGCTAATGTTGTATTTGATAAAATAGCAGATCAGCTTTCTATAGCTATGTCGATGACTAAAGAGAAATTAAATATTACTCAGATGGAAGAAGCTGTTCAAATTATATCAAAAGCAGAAAGGCTTTTTTTCTTCGGACAAGGTCTCTCGGGTACGATTGCAGAAGATGGCGCTCATAAATTTATGAGAATGGGCGGTACAACTATCGCTGTTCAGGATCCGCATTATCAAGCGATATACGCCAATCATATGAACAATGAAGATGTTGTCATTGTCATTTCTCATTCTGGAGAGACGGTCAATATTATAGAAGTCGTTAAAATGAGCCGGAAAAGTGGAGCATTTGTCATTGTTATTACATCGAATTCAAATACAACGCTTGCCAAAATGGCTGATACACTACTCCTTACACAGGCGCAAGAGACTGAAAAGCGGTCGGATGCGATGGTTAGCCGCCTTGTACAACTTGCTTTAATTGACACATTATTTACTAGGGTTGTTGCAATAGGGGGTAGCCATGTAAAAAAATCTATAAATATTTCACGGTTAGCCGTTACTAGAATGAAAAAATAATCTTTTAATAAAAGTGTATGCGTTGTCACCTTAGAGATAATTATATTTAAGGAGGATACATTACAATGTTAACAGGTAATATACTCATTATCGGGTTTGTTCTTGCTCTAATTGTTTTATTTGTCCTTATTATGAGATTCAAGTGGGATGCTTTCGTCTCTCTTTTAGTAGTTGCCCTTGGCATCGGCTTATTATCAAGCATTCCGACGAAAGAAGTTCCTGGCATAATTGCCACAGGATTTGGCAACACACTAGCTGGCGTCGGTATTTTGATTGGGCTTGGAATTATATTTGGTCAATTTTTAGCATCATCCGGTGCCATTAATAAAATTGCTACTGGAATGCTACGCGTTTTTGGGGTCAAAAAATCTCCATACGCAATTGCAATGACCTCGATTACTGTTTCAATTCCTGTATTCTTTGACGCAGCGTTTATTATTTTACATAAATTAATTCAAAATCTTTCTTTTAAAACAAAAATCTCACTTACTACTTTTGTTGCGATTCTTTCGATTGGGTTAATCACAGCTCATAGTGTAATTATCCCGACACCAGGACCTTTAGTTGTTGCCGACCAAACAGGATCAGATATAGGTATGTTCTTTATTTATGGATTGCTAGTTTCAATTCCTGGAGTACTAGTTGGCGGTGTGATCTATGGAAAGTTTATTGGAAAGCGAATTACAAATGAGGGACGTCTTGATGAATCTGACATAGCAGAAGCAGACAGCACGCTTTCTGGAAGAAAAGAAATTTCAACCGCTCTTTCTTTTGGGATGCTCGCTTTACCAATCATCTTGATTTTATCGAATACGCTAATAAATTTACTATTCAGAGACAACACAGAACAATTCGTTCCGACACTTTTCTCAGTTATTGGAGATAAAAATGTTGCGTTGTTAATCAGTGTGCTTGTTGCAATGTTTGCCTTAAAGCCATACATCAAGGAAGATACTAAAACCGTTTTTGCCAAGGCGTTAGATCAAAGTGGAGCGGTCATTCTTATTACAGGTGCAGGGGGTGCTTTTGGTAAAGTTGTTCAAGAAACCGGCATAGGAGATTTAATTATTAGCATAATGCAAGGGCTGAACATTCCTGTTTTATTACTTGCTTTTTTATTTGCGCAAATTTTACGTGCTTCGCTCGGATCTGCAACAGTTGCTCTTGTTACAACATCTGCAATTATGGGACCGTTAGCTGCAGAACTTGGCGTATCACCAGTCGTGTTAGGTCTTGCTATTTGCGCTGGTGGAATCGGCTTATCACTACCTAATGATTCCGGTTTCTGGGTAGTAAGCAAATTTGGACGTTTATCGATGACAGAAACAATTAAAGTTTGGTCAATTGGGGGCTTCTTATCAGGGGTGACCGTATTAATTTTCGTCTACGTCCTAAGTATGTTCCAAGGAATTTTACCAGGTTTGTAATTTATTTGTTTAATAGGTGGATGGCTAATCCACTGCTATATATAGTTGATTAAGTATGAGTAGGGTACTTTATATCAGTTAATGAACAACTAGATTGGAGCTGAAGTTAAATTGAAGAAGAAAATTGGATTTATTGGACTTGGCATTATGGGGGCGCCGATGGTACGCAATCTTTTGAAAAAGGGTAACGAGGTTACTGTATTCGACCTAAATACAATAGCGGTTGAAATGCTTGCAAAAGAAGGTGCAAAGACAGCTACCTCAGGAAAGGGTGTAGCATTAACAAGTGATGTCGTAATTACAATGTTGCCGGAAGGGAGACATGTCCAGCAAGCTATCTTTGGTGAACATGGGGTTATGGAAGGTGCTCGTGAGGGTATGGTCATCATCGACATGAGCTCTGTCACACCAGTTGAATCAAAAGAAATGTACGAGCTTTCTGTAAAACAAGGGGTACATTTTCTTGATGCACCAGTCAGTGGTGGTGAGCCCAAAGCAATTGATGGTTCACTGACAATCATGGTTGGTGGAAAAGAAGATGTGTTTGAAAGTGTAAAAGACATTCTTGGCGATATGGGCAATAACATTGTTCTAGTCGGTGACTCAGGCAGCGGATCTACTGCAAAGCTTGCAAATCAAATTATCGTAAACTTAAATATTGCGGCAATATCTGAAGCACTTGTGTTTGCGACAAAAGCAGGTATTAATGTGGAGAAAATGTATCAGGCAATTCGCGGTGGTCTTGCAGGAAGTACCGTAATGGATGCAAAAATTCCAATGATTCTTGACCGGAATTTTAAAGCAGGTGGGCGTGTCGACATTAATCTTAAAGATATAAATAATGTGATGCATACTGCTCACGAGCTAGCTGTGCCACTTCCGTTATCAGCTCAGCTCTTAGAAATTTTCTATTCTTTAAAAGCTAATGGAATGGAAACCCTTGATCATGCAAGCATTGTCCAACACTATGAGAAATTAGCAAATGTTGAAGTTTCAAGAGAGGTGCGATAGATGGTAGCGAGAAAAGCATCGGAACTATTATCAGGCCTTATTGAACCAAGTTGCGAGCAAATTCAGATGAAATTGAAGGATGCGCGAAAAGGGTTTAACGATAAAATCGTTATTCTTGATGATGACCCAACAGGTGTACAAACCGTTCACGGTGTTTCTGTTTATACGGATTGGACTGAAGAAAGCATTAGGCAAGGATTCCGTGAACAAAATCAAATTTTTTTTCTGCTAACAAACTCTCGTAGTTTTACTGCGGAGGAAACAGCGGTTGTTCATCAGGATATAGCTCGCCGAGTGCATGAGGTTTCCTTACAAGAAGGAATTCCTTATCTGCTAGTTAGTCGCGGGGATTCTACATTGCGTGGTCATTACCCGCTAGAAACGGAAACAATGAAAAACACAATCGAAGAAATTTCTAATACTAAGTTTGACGGGGAAATACTTATTCCATTTTTTAAAGAAGGCGGCCGTTTAACAATCGACAATATTCATTATGTTCAGTATGGAGAAGAACTTGTTCCGGCTAGTGAAACAGAGTTCGCTAAAGACCGTACTTTCAGCTTTAGTTCTTCACATCTAGGCGAATGGATTGAAGAAAAAACAAATGGTGTTTATCCAAAAGAAGATACTATTTATATCAGCATTGAAGATTTACGTTCACAAAATATTGAAGCAATCAAAGCGCAATTAATGGAAGCTAAAAACTTCAAGAAGGTCGTTGTAAATGCAGCTGTTTACAGCGATGTTGAAGTGTTTGTAATTGCCTTGCTCCAAGTTATGAAAGCGGGAAAAACGTTTATTTTCCGAAGTGCCGCTTCCTTTACGAAAGTACTTGGAGGCATTTCTGATAAGCCATTTTTATCAAGAGTAGAGCTTATTACGGAAGAGACTTCAAATGGAGGACTTATCGTAGTTGGCTCGCACGTTCAAAAGACAACAGATCAATTGTATGCTCTTCTTGATAGTGGTCTTGTAATAGGAGTAGAGTTTAATGTTCATCTTGTGCACGATGATGAGAAATTCCAACAGGAAATCAATCGTGTCCGTATTACTTGCGAAGAGCTGATTACTTCTGGAAAATCCGTAGTTTATTACACTCGTCGGGAGAGATTGGACTTAGGAGAGAATCAAGGAGAAAGTGAACTTCAACTATCTGTTAAAATATCACAAGCTGTGACTAGTATTGTCACTGACTTAAAGGTACGACCGAAGTACATAGTTGCAAAAGGTGGAATTACTTCTTCCAGTGTTGGAACAGTGGGACTATCAGTCAAGCGTGCTGAAGTAGCCGGTCAAATTAAACCGGGCGTTCCAGTGTGGAAAACAGGAGAAGAAAGCAAGTTTCCTCGTTCTTCTTTCATTCTCTTCCCTGGCAATGTCGGCACAACTAACACGCTCAAAGAAATTATTGAAGTATTAGAGGGGAAATAAGTGAATGCGATGAAGGATTTTTAGTGTCGTGGACAAAGTTGCATATTGGAAACTGCAAGTCGATAATAGAGCGGCTGCGTTGAGCATATTTCTGAGGTTCGAACGCTCAATTTTTGAATGCCTAGCATTAGAAATTGAAGTCTATTAAATGCTTTTAGGTATGTAAAAAACCTCCAATCTACTTACTAATCGAGTAGACTGGAGGTTTCATTATTATTAGTTTGAAATGATTTTACCGGATAATGCACGTTTTTCTTGCTCCGTATCGAATTCATTTTCCATCTTAGATACAACTACTGTCGCTACACCGTTACCAATTAAGTTAGTAACAGCGCGTGCCTCTGACATAAAACGATCGACACCGATTAACAGCGCAATCCCTTCTACAGGAATCATAGGGAATGCAGCGAGTGTTGCAGCAAGCGTAATAAAGCCTGAGCCTGTTACACCAGCAGCTCCTTTTGAAGTTAACATTAAAATAGCAAGTAAAGTAAGCTGATGCCAAATATCTAAATCAACCCCATAAGCTTGTGCGATAAAGATAGCCGCCATTGATAGATAAATGGAAGTGCCGTCCAGATTAAAGGAATAACCTGTTGGAATAACAAGACCTACAACTTGTTTCGAACAGCCGTAATTTTCTAATTTGCGCATCATCGAAGGAAGTGCAGATTCAGAAGATGATGTACCGATAACGATAAAAATTTCATCTTTAATATATTTAATGAATTTAAAAATACTAAAGCCAAAGAAGCGTGTAATTAAACCAATAACGACAACGATAAATATGAACATTGTAATATAGACAGATAACATTAAGAAACCTAAGTTACCAAGTGATTTTATACCGAAGTTCCCGATTGTGTAACTCATAGCACCAAATGCACCAATTGGGGAAATTTTCATCACCATATTAACAATTTTAAAGAAAATATCTGCTACTTGCTCGAAAAATTTGATAACAGGTTTAGCCGGTTCTCCAATAGCCGCTGCTGCTAAACCGAATAATACAGCTGAAAATAAAACAGGTAATAACTCACCATTCGCAAGTGCACCGACAACATTATCTGGGATAATTTGCATTATAAATGCCCCAAAACCATGCTCAGCAGCAGCAGCTTGCTCTGTATATTGTGAAACATCCGCAGCATTTGCTGCATCTGTATTAAATCCTTTACCAGGTTGAATGATATTTACAACAAGTAAGCCAATCGCAAGTGCGAACGTCGAGACAATTTCAAAATAAATTAATGCCTTACCACCAATTTTACCGACCTTTTTTACATCACCCATGCTACCAATCCCGATAACAACAGTTAAGAAAATAATAGGTGCAATTAACATTTTAATTAATTTAATAAAAATATCAGCTAATATTTTTAAGCTAGCACCGAACTCTGGGAACGCAGCACCAACAATAATACCGAGTATAATGGCAATCAGCACTTGTACCGTTAAGTTTTTAAAATTTATCCGCATAATACTTCCCCCTAAAAAAATGTGAACTTTGTGAACGCTTTCATGTGGTTATCATAGCTGAAATTTTCCGACAATAGGATTTATGGCCGTAAAGTTTCTATTGTTCATTTTGTTCATTTTTCATTTGATTAGATAGAAAGCTAGTAATATCAATGGTTTGAGGCTGTTTTATAGTAGAATGCAATTTCTCTAAACTATTATAATACAAAAGAAAAAATCCCCACATAATGTGAGGATGTATTTTTAATGACCAAAAGTTCTAAGGAGATACAATCTTTTGGATTTCAGGTAATACATTATGCTGTTTGACATTGGCACGATAGAAATCATAGACAGGTGCAAGTTTTTCTTGAAGGCGTTGACGCTCCTCGTCACTCATCGTATAAATTTCAAAATCGGCTTCTTGTTGTAGTTTTCGTAAATCATTGTCGTTCATTAACACAGCCTGCTTAAATTGCCATTCAGTTGTTTCTTTCATGGCATCCGTTAGCTGCTTTTGAACTTTTAACGGTAAATTTTCCCAAAAGTCTTCATTCATTAAAACTGAATAGCCTAAAATCCCATGGTTGGTTAACGTCATATTTTTTTGTACTTTGTAAAAGCCCTTCGAAAAAATATTAGAGGCGGTATTTTCTTGTGCATCGATAGCATGTGTTTCTAAGTCAGTAAAAACTTCGCTAAAGGAAATTGGGACAGGTGTAGCCCCGACTAAGCTAAATTGCTTTTCAAGCGTTTTACTTGGCATTGTGCGTATGCGTAACCCTTGTAAATCTTCAAACGCATGAATTGGATGCTCAGCCGTTAACTGTTTAAAGCCATTGTGCCAAAAGCCGAGACCCCGTACATTAAAAGGCTTTAACTCATCCAATAATTGTTCACCGATTTGTCCTGTTAGTACCTCATGAACTTCATCATCTGTATGAAAAAGATACGGTAGGTCAAGCACTTGCCAATCTGGTACATAGGAAGTCATTTTAGAAAAAGTAGGAATGATGATTTCGACTTTTCCATCTTGTAAAGCTTTGAATTCATTTTCATCGTTAAATAACGAGGCATTTGGATAAACATGGACTTTTACCTTGCCGTTTGTTTTTTCCTCTACAAGTTCAGCAAATTTCGTTGCAGCTTGACCTTTTGGCGTATTTTCAGCTACAACATGACTTAAATGTATCGTAATTTGTGTATCAAGGCCATTTTGTTCATCATCATAGGGGAGCGTTTTCGAAAATAATATTCCTTGCTGTATACTAAATACAATGGTTAAGATCAAAACGGTTGCAATCGTCCCAATAATAAATTTTTTCATATTCTACACCCAATTGATTCGTATTTTCACATGTTTTTGTTATTCTAACATAAGGAGTAAGCTAAAATATAGTAAGAGGGAGGCAATGATCTTGAAATTTCAAAAGTTATCGATGAAGGGCAAAATCATGTCTCTTACTTTTTTTATACTTTTGTTGTCTTTTAGTATAGGTGGAACGTTTTTGCTTGGGTTTGTCATGAATGAACAAAAAGAAAAGCTGGCAGAACAGGCATTACTAGTTGCAAAAACTGTCTCACAACTACCAGAAATGAAAACTGCTATTGCCAATCGTGACTTCACAGAAGCGACCAAACATATTAATCCTGTTGTTGAAGAAATACGTGATATTAATGGGGCGCAGTATATAGTTGTGCTCGATATGCAGCGACGAAAGTATTCCCATCCAAATACGGAGGAAATCGGCACAATTTCACAATCAGGGGACTTAAACGCTGCATTTTCTGAGCATTATTATACATCCATTGCACATGGTGAACGTGGGGATATGGTACGCGCCTTTGTACCAATGATGACTGACAATGGACGTCAAATTGGCGTTGTGATCGTAGGCTATAGTGTATTAACTGTTAGCGAGCTTCTATTATCTATCCAAAAAGAGCTAATGATTACAGTAGCTTTATCTCTATTATTTAGTGCATGGGGTGCACACACATTAGGCCGTCATATGAAAAAGCAAATGTTTGGATTAGAGCCACATGAAATTGCTAAAATGTATGTGGAACGCACTGAAACTTTTAACGCTATGCATGAAGGGATTATCGCAATAGATACTGAATTGACGATTACAATTTTTAATGAAAAAGCATGTGATATTTTAGGTGTAGCAGAACGGCCGTCTTCGTTAATTGGCAAGAAAATTTTCGAGGTGTTACCAGATACCCGGTTACCAGAAATATTAGCGCTAGATCGTCCTATCTATAATCGTGAACTCTATATAAATGATCATAGCATTATGAGTAATCGTATTCCTATACAGGTCAATGGTGAAACGGTTGGTGCTGTAGCGATGTTTAAGGATCGCACAGAGGTGAAGAAATTAGCCGAGGAATTAACCGGTGTGAAGGCGTTTGTTCAGGCATTACGTGTACAAACGCATGAACATAAAAATAAATTGCATACGATCGCTGGTCTTTTACAGCTTGGACATCATGATCAAGCACTATCCTATTTAACACAAGTTAAGGAAGAACATGATGAAATCACGAATTTTTTAAATGAGCGCATTAAAAATGAAAATATTTCGGGGTTATTACTTAGTAAAATTGCACATGCGAAAGAACATGGGATTACATTAGAAATAGACCGAGCTAGTCGTCTCACAACATTCCCCAAAAATTTAGATCATCATGATTTTGTCATCTTATTTGGGAATTTAATCGAGAATGCATTTGATGCATTAAAAGATAGTCCAGTTGAAGAGAAGACTGTTCATATTTCCGTAGATGAAGATGATGATGTACTTGCTATTTTAGTAACAGATAACGGAGTCGGCATGACGGAAGCGGTAAAGGCACAAATTTTTGATAATGGCTATTCAACAAAAGAAAAAAAGGGTCGAGGTATCGGGCTGTATTTAATAAAAGAAATCGTACAAAAGGGTCAAGGTGAAATTGAGGTAATGAGTGAACCAAGTAAAGGGACAAGCTTTTTATTAACATTTTATCATCCTTAGTGTTCGGATTTTTCACTCTATAATGGACATGGTACGAAAACATCCACTTCGTATCTCATTAGCAACAAGTGGGGTTCATTCACATTTTAGAGGAGAGTTGTAATCGAATGTATGGAGGGCTAGACAGTGACGCAAATTAACGTGTTATTAATAGAGGATGATCCAATGGTGCGGGAGGTAAATCGTCAATTCATTGAAAAAGTTGCAGCATTTAATGTAATAGGGCAAGCATCCAACGGTGTAGAGGGAATAGACAAAATTCGTACACTACGACCTGATTTAGTGTTTATGGATATCTTCATGCCTGAGCAAGATGGTATAACAAGCTTGCGAAAAATCCGCGAATTCAAAATTCCTGTTGATGTTATTACTGTAACAGCAGCCAATGATATGGAAACGGTAAAACAAGTTTTGCATCTTGGTGTCTTTGATTATATAATGAAACCATTTTCATTTGAGCGAGTGCAAGGAACGTTAGAAAACTACATTCGATTCAAGCAACAAATGCAAACAGAACGGGAGCTAACGCAAGGAGAGCTCGATCAGTTATTCCATTATCATAGTGGAGAAGGTAAGGCTGTAGCAGCATTTGATGAGAAAACTGAAAAAAGTTTGCCTAAGGGTTTTAATCGAGCGACACTAGAGAAAGTGGTGCATTATTTGCAAACGGTAGATGGTGCATCAGCAGAAGATGTTGCAAGTGGGGTAGGTATTGCACGAGTGACAGCAAGACGATACTTAGATTTTCTAGAAAAACAAAAGGAAATAACGATGGATGTACATTACGGTGGCATTGGTCGTCCTATTAATTATTATTTTAGTAAATAATGAATATAGGTAAATGCTATAGTTAATGTCCGTTACATGTGGAATAAAGCTGCAATCCTCATTAAGCACGTGGAACGCCCACGTCTTACGTTGAATGATTCCCGACAGTTGATTGCTATGAAATATATATATAAATGACAAAATGCATCAAGTTAAACATCTTGATGCATTTTGTCGTATACTGACTCGATTGTCTGATGAACAATCGAGTACTTTCACATTGCCTTAAGTCGGTTGAAATTAATAAGGCATAATTTTATCGACAGGATTAGGCGTTTTTATTTTTGGTAAAATTTTATCAAGCGTAACTGTGCGTTGGATACTGTGCGTCGTTTCGTCATTTTCGTCAAATTGCTCAAGGAAATTAATAACCTCTTTGACAATAGGTGTTGGTGTGGATGCACCTGCAGTGACTGCAACCGTATTAATTCCTTTTAACCAATCAATTTTAAGCTCAGAAACATCTGCAATACGATAAGAAGGCGTACCTGCAATTTCTACTGATACTTGTGTTAGGCGGTTCGAGTTATTAGATTTTGGATCGCCAACAACAATTAATAAATCAGCTTCCCCTGCTTGCTTCGCAACGGCTTCTTGACGAACTTGTGTTGCTAAACAAATTTCTTTATGCACTTCAATATGTGGGAATTTTTCTTCTAAGCTATCCATTAAATGAGCAACATCCCATTGACTCATAGTCGTCTGGTTCGTTACTAGCAATTTATCATTTGTTAAGTTTAATGCATCAATATCCGTTGAAGATTGTACTAAATGAACATGGTCTGGAGCAACACCGATTGCACCCTCTGGCTCAGGATGACCTTTCTTACCAATATAAATAATATCGTAGCCTTCAGCTGATTTTTCACGAATTAAATCGTGTGTTACTGTTACGTCAGGACATGTAGCATCAATGGATACTAGGCCTTTGCGTTTCGCAATTTCACGAATTTCAGGTGAAACACCATGCGCCGTGAAAATAACAGTGCCCGTTTCAACCTGTTCAATAATTTCTAAGCGATTATCGCCGTCTAGTGTAATGATACCATCTTCTTCAAAGGCATCTGTAACATGTTTATTGTGCACAATCATCCCTAAAATGTAGATAGGTCTTGGTAATGTTTTATCGAGAGCGGCGTTACGTGCAATGACCATCGCATCAACAACACCGTAGCAATAGCCACGTGGATTAATTTTTAATACTTGCATGGTTGTGACTCCTTTCAAGCTTACCTACCTACATTATAACGGACAGGCACGGCGAATACAAAGAAACCTTCACTCCAGAGGTGGCTGGAAAATACGCGGCTTGGATGGAATTGGTTCTCGTGGGGTAGGCGTCACATTTTTTTGTGTTGAACGTTTACCTTTAGAGGAGCCTGCTGCTTTACTTGCCACTGCATCAGTTGCAGCAGCTGCAACCCCTGCTGCCGCTCCAGCTGCTGGGAGTCCCTGAAAACCTTTATACAGTTTTAAAAGTGAAGGGATGTTTTTCACCATTGGCATTGCTTGTTGTATATAAGGGGTATACGTTTTGGCAGAGTTAAATAAACTATTTGCTTGTTGTAAAAATGAACCGATTTTGGAAGGTTCCTGTACGGGTGGCGTCGGCATTTGCCCTCCGAATGCCCCCCTCATTCCACCAGACATTGGAAAGCCACCTGGAATTCGTGGTTGAGGAAAACCTCCAGGCGGATAAAAGGACTGCGGTGGCATCTGAGGAGGTGTTGGCATCCGCATTTGCGCAGGCATTTGCGCTGGCATCTGCGCAGGCATTTGCATGCCACCCGGATACATCGGGTATTGATAAGGTGGTCTAAATACCATAATGATCTCCTTTCATTGTATGCTTTTCATTGATGACATACCTGATTATAGATATGATATGCAGACGCTGATGTTAGCGTTCGACAAATGCTAATAAATGAACAATAGAAAGGGCTCCTATGTGCTCTTTCATATTAGGTTATGTAAGTCACGATAGAATGGATTATGGGGTAAAGAAAATTCTAAAAAAATACACAAAACATTGTATAATATTTTGTGTATTTGAGCTTATTTGTGTAAAAGAATTGTTCTGCATCGGTATATGAAATGTTTTCTGTTATTGAATAGTCGAATTGCCTTCTACAATTGAGTAAAGGCATGTTTCCATAGAATAGGAGCCATGCGTACAGATTTTTACGGTATAGAAATGTAGTTGTTATAGTTTAATGGCTTATTCGACAGTGCCTTTTGTACTTTCATTATTCATCATCATGAACTCGTAGCATTCTATATCCAACACGAACGTGAGTCTGAATATATTTTGGTTGTGATGGATTTTCTTCTATTTTTTTTCGAAGAGTCGCCATAAATACACGAAGACTTGGAACATCTGACTGAAGAGCATTTTGCCAAATCTCTTTCAATAAAAAATTATGTGTAAGTACTTTGCCAACGTGCTTGGATAGCACGACTAAAAGTTTATACTCGATAGGAGTCAAGTGCACTTCTACACAGTTAACAAACACGGTGTTTGCCAAATAATGAATTTCTAAATGACCGTTAACAAACAATGCGGACTCAGCTTCAAGCTGATGTTCGCTACTAGTTCTTCGTAATGCAACACGGATACGGGCAAGGAGCTCCTCCACGCTAAAAGGTTTTGTGACATAGTCGTCTGCACCCGCATCTAAGGCGTTAATTTTATCGAATTCTTCACCACGTGCACTAACAACAATAATGGGTGTTTGGGTCCAACCGCGTATTTTATTGATAAAATCTATCCCGTCCATATCTGGTAAGCCTAAATCGAGGATAATGACATGAGGCTTCAACGAAATAGCTTTTTGCAAGGCACTAGAACCATCCTGTGCAATATCAAATTCATAGTGCTGAGTAGTTAAGGTCATTCTAATTAAATTGCCGATTGCTACATCATCTTCTACGACTAAAATCCGTTTATTCATTTATACTGACAACTCCTTTTTTTAAAGTAAAACGAAAGATGGTTCCAGTCGGGTAGTTATCTGCAACTTCTAATTCACTATCATGTAATGTTAAAATTGTTTGACATAATGCTAACCCTAAGCCTAAGCCCCTTCGACTATCACTACGCTGTACTTTGCCCGTTATAAACGGCTCAAACAGTTTTTCTTTTAATGAATCGTCAATACCTGGTCCATTATCAGTGATACTAATGTCAACAAAATGGCCGCTATCTTTTGCTATGAAAGAGATATCACTACCTGCTGGTGTATAGGTTAGTGCATTATCTATAATATTTATAATTACTTGAATCATCAGGCGTGCATCCATCAATGCCATGACTAAATCAGGCTCTACATGATAAGAAATATTATGTGTATTGTCACGTGGAGTAACATGTAGTAACGCCTCTTGAATAATATCCTCCACTAGCTCTAACTGCATCTCTAATGCAAATTGCCCATCTTCTAACATTGAAACTGCCAGTAAGTTTTCAACCATCTGAACAAGCCATTTCGAGTTCTTATATATATCTTCGTATAATCGTGTTTTTTCGATTTCAGGTATATGAGCTTTATTTGTTAATAGTATATCTGCATTCCCTGAAATAGTTGTAAGCGGTGTTCGCAAATCGTGTGAGATGGCACGCAAAAGATTAGCTCTCATTTGTTCAAGTTCCGCTTCTCTTGCAACTTGCGCATTTAAATTTTGCAAATACCATTTATCGAGAGCAAATGAAAAATCATTCATAATGGCATGTAAAATATCGCGCTCAAATGCGGGTAGAGGTGCTTGCTTAGAAAGAGCAATTCCCACAATACCCTTAACGCTTCCATTTGAAATAACAGGTAAATAATAGCCGTTCACTTCAGGAAATATATCTGTTGATACACCAGCAAAATGTTTATTATTAATAACCCAATGTATTACACCTAATTCATTTGTATCTTTAAAGAGTGATGCTACGTTAGTGTTCTCCATATTAGATAGACTTGTAGTTGGGAAAAAAATAGTGTTGGTAATTAGTTTCTGTTCTATTTCAAAAAATTGAACAGGTTTTTCTACTAATTTAACAATTTGTGTCATGCCTTCAGTAATGATTTCTTCGATAGATTTGGCATGTTGTAGCTTGCGATTTGTTTCTAGTAAAACTTCCATCCGATAAGATTTACGAACTGCAACGATGGCCTGCTCTTTTATCTTTTTTGTTAAGCTGCTTGTGATTATGCCAGAGAAAAACATAATCAGAAAAGTAATAGGATAGTCCCGATGATATGCTTCAAGGGAAAATCGTGGCTCAGTGAATAAAAAGTTGAATAGAAGTACAGCCACTGCAGAGCTAACAATGTTCATCAGCCATCCGGACGACCATATTGCAAGGATTAACACAGTGAGAATATAAATCGTAATAATATTGGATTCACTGACTCCTATTGTAAAGAAAAATAAAGCTAAAAAAGAACCCAAGATAAACACTACTGCCATTTTTAATAAATCCAACCATTCAATCGTTAGTCGATTTCGAACGCCAGTAGGAAAATACAATTGTTCATTTTCTTGATCTGGAACAATATGAATAGTTAAATTTGGCGCGAATTCATTGAGCCGGTCACTGATTTTCGGATGCGGCAGCCACCATTTCTTTTTCAGTGCAGTTCTGCCTAGTACTAGCTTTGTGACCCCGCTTAATTGTGCATAATTTGCTAGGGCAGCTGCAACATCATTCTCTTGAACGATTACGACATGGCCTCCAAGTTGCTCGGTCAATTTAATATGCTGTTGCAATCGTTCAGCATTCGCTTCATTAAAACTACTTTCTTGCACCTTTTGCACATAAAGCGCAGTGAATTTACCATGTAATGCTTGGGCAAGTCTTGCGGCAGTGCGAATAACTTTTGCATTTGTTGGAGAGCTACTAATACCAACTAAAATATGCTCTTCGATTTGTTTCGTTTGCCTAATTGATTCACAATCGTTTACGTGTTTGTAATTAATCGTATCTGCAGTCCTGCGAAGGGCAATTTCCCGAAGTGCAACTAAATTTTGTTTGCGAAAAAAAGATGCTAATGCTTTTTCAGCTTGTTGCTTGTGATAGATTTTGCCTTCTTTTAAGCGTTGAATTAACTCATCAGGTTCGATGTCCACAATTTTAATAAGTGCTGCTTGATCAATTAAATAATCTGGAATGCGTTCTCGCACTTGTACCCCCGTAATCTCTTCTACCACATCATGAAGACTTTCAATATGTTGAATATTTACAGTTGTATATACATGGATACCTTTTGCAAGTAATTCTTCTACATCCCCAAACCTTTTTGTATGTCGCATAAGTGGAACATTTGTATGTGCCAACTCATCGATTAGCACAATTTCTGGTTTGCGTTTCAATACGGCATCTATATCTAATTCTTGAAAGTCTCTCCCTTTATAATGAATATTTCTAGTCGGTATTTGCTCAAGTCCGTCAAGTAAGGCTAATGTTTCTGGACGTGGATGTGGCTCTATATAGCCAATTACTACGTCTTTGCCGAGTTTTTTTGCTAGATGAGCTGCATCTAACATGGCATACGTTTTACCTACACCAGCAGCATAACCGATAAAAATTTTCAGTCTACCTACAGTTGCTTGCTCCTGATGAATCCTTGCTAAAAACTCTTCTGGAGTGGGGCGCTCATTTTCCATCATCCTTCACCTCATTTGTATTATAGCGTTATCTGACATTAAGAAAGTGTAAAGATTTAACCCCTTTATCGTTTCTTAATATAAAAAGCGATTTCCTAACACTACATTAATTTCAAAGTAAGTATGATGAAAACATCAAATGGAGGGAATGGTGATGTAAATTGATGGACTTTTATATGATTGGCTTATTAATCATTAGTTTCGCCAGTCTATATGCGTTAACAATTTGGTGCTATAAGTTAGTCGAAGAGTAGGGGGAATGAATATGGGGATTGTTATTGGAATTATACTTATCTTACTTTTTGGATATTTAGGGTACGCCCTCTTATATCCAGAAAATGATTAATAGGATGTAGGAGGAATAGAGTATGTGGCAAATAGCCATTGTTTGTATGATTTATTTACCGCTTGTTATCCTAACGGGCCATTATCTTTTTCATGTAACGATGCATAAAAAAACATGGCTCGATCCAGTGATGGATAAAGTAGATGATGTCATTTATAAATTATGTGGCATAAAGCAAGTGGATATGACCGGAAGACAATATGTACTGTCGTTAATTATGTCGAATGCTTTTATGGTGTTCATTGGCTATATGCTGTTGCGCATTCAATCTTTTTTGTTGTTAAACCCTAATGAAATTGAAAATATGGAGGCAACGCTATCCTTTAATACGATTATTTCGTTTATGACAAACACAAATCTGCAGCATTATAGTGGTGAATCGGGTTTAAGTTATTTGTCACAAATGCTCGTTATAATTTTTATGATGTTCACATCAGCAGCGACAGGCTATGCAGCTTGTATGGCGTTCTGCCGACGTTTAGTGGCAAAAAGTGATACTTTGGGCAATTTTTATGTAGATTTTGTACGTGTTATCACACGTGTATTAATGCCAATTTCAATTGTAGTTGCCATTATTTTAGTATCGCAAGGTTCACCTCAAACATTAAGTGCGAATAAAACCGTCCAAACAATCGAAGGAAAGATGCAAGATATTGCACTTGGACCTGTTGCATCGCTTGAATCGATTAAACATGTTGGTACAAATGGAGGGGGCTTTAATGGAGCCAATTCGACGACTCCTTTTGAAAATCCTTCAGTTATATCCAACATCGTAGAAATGCTATCTATGATGTTGCTGCCTGGGGCTTGTGTTATAGCATTTGGCTTGATGGTTGCTTATAGAAAAAAGAGGGCGATAGTTGGTAAGCAAGGGCTAGCAATCTTTGGTGCCATGAGTATGCTGTTTCTAATTGGACTTGTTACAGTGTACATAGCTGAGCGTGCTGGAAATCCACTTATTAGTGAGCTAGGTCTTACACAGGAACTTGGCAGTATGGAAGGAAAAGAAATGCGTTTTGGTATAGCACAATCGGCTCTTTTCACTGCTGTCACAACGGCTTTTACAACTGGCTCTGTCAATAATATGCATGATACTTTAACACCGCTTGGTGGTCTTGTGCCGATGTTTAACATGATGGTAAACGTTGTATTCGGTGGTAAAGGCGTTGGGCTAATGAACATGATGATGTATGTGCTACTGACGATTTTTATTGCGTGTTTAATGATAGGCCGCACCCCACAATTTTTAGGAAAGAAAATTGAGGAAAAGGAAATGAAGCTTATAGCGCTTTGTATTTTAATTCATCCTGCCATCATCTTGCTATTTACTGGCCTCGCTGTTGCTACGACAGCAGGAGTGGCGGGCATAACAAATCCAGGGGCACATGGTTTATCGCAGGTGTTATATGAATTTGCTTCAGCATCTGCCAACAATGGCTCTGGCTTTGAAGGATTAGCCGATAACTCGACATTTTGGAATGTATCAACAGGGCTAGCGATGTTTTTCGGACGCTATTTAACCATCATAATTCAATTGGCAATTGCTTCGTTACTTGCTAAGAAAATGTTGCATAGCGATTCAATTGGAACATTGAAAACAGATACATCGATGTTTACATTTTTGCTTGTTGGAATTGTACTGATGATTGGCGCATTGACATTCTTACCAGCATTGGCACTTGGTCCAATTACAGAGCATTTACAAATACATTCCTAATGAGGAGAGAAATAAATGGAAACTGTAAGAAAAAGCTTTATTTCGAGCGAAATGATGAAGCAATCCATGATTGGCGCGTTGAAAAAATTTAATCCATTTTATATGATCAAAAATCCCGTAATGTTCGTTGTAGAGGTCGGATTTATCTTTGTGCTATTGTTATCGTTTTTCCCCAATTTGCTTGGGAATGGGGGAGGCGAGCATGATCGACTCTATAATGCTATTGTAGCTATTATTCTCTTTGTGACGATATTATTTGCTAATTTTGCAGAGTCTATAGCAGAAGGGCGAGGTAAGGCTCAAGTACAAACGTTAAAAAATACAAAAACAATTACACAGGCACGAGTTCTTTTAGCGGATGGCTCAGAAATAATGAAACAGGCACATGAGCTGAAAAAGGGAGATGTTGTGTTAGTTCAAGCAGGGGAGGTCATTCCAAACGACGGCGAGGTAATTGAAGGGATTGCAACAGTCGATGAATCGGCTATTACGGGTGAGTCAGCACCTGTTGTGAAAGAACGAAGTGGTGACTTTTCATCTGTTACAGGTGGTACGACTGTCACAAGTGATTGGCTTATAATTGAAATTACTTCACTACCAGGAGAGTCATTTTTAGATAAAATGATTACGCTAATTGAAGGGGCAAGTCGAAAAAAAACACCCAATGAAATTGCGTTAAATACATTGTTAGTAAGTTTGACGATGATTTTCTTATTAGTTGTCGTGACATTATATCCTATGACGACTTATTTAAATGTGCATATCTCCATTGCAACATTAATTGCACTAACGGTTTGTTTAATTCCCACTACAATTGGTGGCTTACTTTCCGCTATTGGTATTGCTGGGATGGACCGTGTGACACAGTTTAATGTCATTGCGATGTCGGGAAGAGCTGTGGAAGCCTGCGGTGACGTAGACACACTAATATTAGATAAAACAGGAACAATCACTTATGGCAATCGCATGGCATCTGAGTTTTTACCTGTAAAGGGAGTAGCACATCTAACATTGATGCAAGCTGCTTGGCTTAGTTCCTTAACCGATGACACACCTGAAGGAAAATCTATATTATCGTTGGCATGCGATTTAGGTGTGAATACGACAGATGAACAACAAATCATTAAAGCAAGTGAACATATGCCATTTTCTGCACAAACACGGATGAGCGGATTAAATTTGAAGGATGGCACAATTATTCGTAAAGGAGCTTACGATACGATTAAGCAAGAAAGCATTGCTGCAGGGCATCCTATCCCTCGAAATTTGGAGCAGTTAGTCCATCAAGTATCATCTGTTGGAGGTACACCACTTGTTGTGTCGATGAATAATAATATTTTAGGTGTAATCCATCTTAAAGATGTTGTGAAATCCGGTTTAAAAGAACGATTTGAACAGTTGCGGGCAATGGGCATTAAAACAATTATGTGTACAGGTGATAATCCACTAACAGCAGCGGCTATAGCCAAAGAATCTGGTGTGGATAGCTTTATTGCAGAAAGTAAGCCTGAGGACAAAATAAAGGTCATAAAAGATGAACAGGCACTTGGGAAAGTTGTTGCGATGACAGGAGACGGAACGAATGATGCACCTGCTTTGGCGCAGGCAAATGTTGGTCTTGCCATGAATTCAGGGACGAATGCAGCAAAAGAGGCTGCAAACATGGTAGATTTAGATTCAAATCCAACTAAAATAATCGAAGTTGTTGAGATTGGGAAACAATTATTGATGACGCGTGGCGCACTTACTACATTTAGTATTGCAAATGATGTTGCGAAATACTTTGCGATTATCCCTGCCATGCTGATGGTGGCAGTACCAGAAATGAGCTCGCTTAATATTATGCAACTCTATTCACCGACAAGTGCCATCATTTCTGCTTTAATTTTTAACGCGGTTATTATTCCGTTATTAATTCCTATAGCGATAAAGGGTGTAAAGTATAAGCCGATGAGCGCTGCAAAATTATTACAGAAAAACTTGTTCATTTATGGACTCGGAGGCATCTTTGCCCCCTTTATCGGGATAAAGGTGATTGATTTACTAGTAGGGCCACTGTTAACCATGCTTGGACTATAGGAGGAAAATGACATGAATAGATTTTGGAACAGCGCAAAGCAAGCATTATTTGTATCATTAACAATGTTTGTATTATGTGGTTTGATTTATCCTTTTACTGTGACTGGCATTGCACAAGGGCTATTTAATGAGCAGGCAAATGGTAGCATTGTTGAAGTTGATGGCAAAGCTGTTGGTTCAGAACTGCTAGGGCAAGCCTTTACATCACCAGCATTTTTTTTGGGGCGTGTTTCTTCTATTAATTATAATGTATATGCAAAGGAAGATATTGTACCAGATGAATATGGCGCAACTGCTTATGGAGGAGTTAGCTCAGGAACCTTCAACTATGCACCGTCCAATCCAGAATTAATAAAACGAATAGATGATGACATTCAATCATTTTTAGAGGCGAATCCAACAGTAAAACGACAAGAGATTCCTGCTGATTTAATGACAGCCTCAGGGTCGGGTTTAGATCCGCATATTAGTGTGCAAGCAGCACAAATTCAAATTAACCGAATTGCACATGCAAGTGGGCTGTCAGTAAAGGAAATTGAAGAAATTGTAGATGTTAATACAGAAGGACGCGCGCTCGGTGTATTTGGAGAAGAGAAAGTAAACTTTTTAATGGCGAATTTAGATATTTTCAAAAAGATGAAGCAATACGAATAGGAGATACGAAGCATTTATTTAAACGGGCAGATAGAGAAAAGGGCATAGCGTAATTTTCTCTATCTGCTTGTAAAAGAAATGAAGCGAAGCTCTATCCTTGTGAGTTAACAAGAATTTTAATATGATTTTTCTCTTGCATTAACGCTTTTACTTAAATAAAGGGGTTGTTCGAATGCAATAAAGATTGGCCAAGCTGCATACCCATGTAAATCACCCCACAAATTCCTGTCCAATGTACTTTCATTTTTGCTTTTCCATGTGCAATGGCAGGCTCTTCAATATTTTCTACAAGGATATCTCTTGCTTTATACCATCTTGCTGCTTTCATCATCTATCAACCTCCTCTTCTATTTCAGCCTGTGGAAACTATTCAAATTATTAGTTGGATAAAAATTGACATAAAAAATTCAAAAAGTCCATTAAATCTTTTTCATTATTCACACTTTACATTTTTCATTGCATAATAGCCGCAATTAAAGTAAGTTTGTTAAGGGTTAGCGTTGCATCGATGAAAAAAACAAGAGAATATTGTAAATGCTTATGTTAATGGTACGGAAACATACCTAAAAGGCCGAATCATGGTACAATGGGAAAGATGTAAGGAGGAACGAATTATGTCAAAATATACTGATTATAATTTTCAGCCATTTTTGCAGGACGCAATTGCAAAGCTTGGCTTCACAGAACCAACACCAATACAAAAGGAAATTATTCCGCTAATACTTAAAGGGAAAAGTGCGATTGGTCAAGCACATACAGGGACAGGGAAAACGCATAGTTTCCTTATTCCAATCGTGCAACGCATTCAAGTTGACAAGCAAGAAGTACAAGCTGTTATTACTTCACCAACACGAGAGCTTGCTCAACAAATTTTTGATGCGTTAAATCAATTAATAGAAGGAACAGAGATTCAAGCGAAATTATTTATTGGGGGTACGGACAAACAACGCTCCATTGATAAGTTAAAAACGCAACCACAAATCGTTGTTGGTACACCAGGACGTATTCGTGACCTTGTTTCAGCTCAAGCGTTATTTGTGCATACGGCACCAATTTTAGTTGTGGATGAAGCGGACCTAGCGTTCGATATGGGCTTTATCGAAGAGATTGATGGCTTTGCTTCTCAAATGCCAGAAAAGCTTGAAATGTTCGTGTTCTCTGCAACAATTCCAGAACGTTTACAGCCATTCCTAAAAAAATACATGGATGCACCTGTACACATTCATATGAACGATAAACGTCCAGTAGCAGAAGGTATTGATTTTGTGCTTGTGCCTGTTCGTTCGAAATCACGCAACAAACGTTTACTAGATGTCATTGAAGGCATTAACCCATTTTTAGCGGTCATTTTTACGAATACACGTAAAAATGCAGAGCATGTTGCTGGCTATTTAAACGAGCAAGGAATTCGCTGTGGTCAAATTCATGGTGATTTAACCCCTCGTGATCGTAAAAAAATGATGAAGCAAGTTCGCGATTTAGAGTTTCAATATATCGTGGCAACAGATCTTGCTGCGCGTGGTATCGACATTCAAGGAATTTCACATGTCATTAACTATGAAATTCCAGAAGATCTAGAATTCTTTATTCACCGTGTTGGACGAACAGCACGTGCAGGCAATAAAGGAACGGCGATTACATTATTTGAGCCTTCAGACGAGGACGCATTAGCGCGCATTGAGAAAATGGGTATTCCGTTTGAACAAAAAGATGTCAAAGATGGTGAATGGTCTGAACTAAAAGAACGTCATGCGCGTAAAAACCGAGTGAAGCACGAAAATGAAATTGATGTAAAAGCAAAATCTTTAGTGCGTAAGCCGAAAAAAGTAAAACCAGGCTACAAACGTAATATGAAATGGGAAATGGAAAAGATTAAAAAACGCGAACGTCGCATAAAAGCACGCGGCAAAAAATAAGGAGGCATATATATGTTACTTGGCTCACATGTTTCAATGAGCGGTAAAGAAATGCTACTCGGCTCTAGTAAAGAAGCTCTTTCTTATGGTGCGAATACCTTTATGATTTATACGGGTGCTCCACAAAACACGCGTCGAAAACCAATTGCAGATCTTAATATTATGAATGGTCTATTACACATGAAAGAGCATGGCATGACAAATATTGTCGTGCACGCCCCATATATTATAAATATTGCAAACACTGAAAAACCTGAAACCTTCCGTCTTGGTGTAGATTTCCTACAATCAGAAATTGAGCGCACTGCTGCATTGGAAGCAACACAAATTGTTTTACATCCTGGTGCACATGTAGGCGCAGGAGCAGATGCAGGTATTGCCAAAATTATTGAAGGTTTAAATGAAGTGCTTTCACAAGACTTTCCCGTGCAAATTGCATTAGAAACAATGGCAGGTAAGGGAACAGAGTGTGGGCGTTCTTTCGATGAACTTGCCAAAATTATTGATGGTGTTACACATAATGAACGACTTTCTGTTTGCTTTGATACATGCCATACGCATGATGCTGGCTACAATATTGTCGAAGATTTTGATGGTGTGTTAAACGAGTTCGATAAGATTATTGGTGTGGATCGTATTAAGGTCCTTCATATAAATGATTCAAAAAACGTTCGTGGCGCAGGGAAAGACCGTCACGAAAATATTGGCTTTGGGCATATCGGATTTGATGCTTTAAATTACGTAGTCCACCATCCTCAATTGATGGACGTGCCCAAAATATTAGAAACACCATTTGTTGCATTAAACAGTGATGCTAAATCAAAAACAGCACCGTATAAATATGAAATTGAAATGTTACGTAGTGGCGAATATAAACCTGAACTTATTGACGCCTTACGAGGATAATCAAACCGTAGACAAACGCAGAGAGATTTGTGTTTGTCTACGGTTTTTTTTAGTAATGAAACATGGAAATAAGCACTTTCCACTTTCTAAGAGTCCAAATTCATCCGAAAAATATCTTGCAAAAACGAGACATATTCTTTGAATTGTTAAATGTAGGAAGGTATTCGTTAATATTGTATTGTAAATTGATATATTAAAATGAGACAATCTGAAAGACAGCACTTTTAGAGGATGATCTTATGAAAATTTCAATAGAAGAAATAAGCAAAGAACTGATAGAAGAAATACTTATTAGGTGCCATGAGGTAGATGAAGAAATACTCGAAATTGTTAACAAGCTGAAAACTGAACCCCCCTCATACTTGGATATCAAAATGATGGCGTTCACCGAATTAATGTTAGAGACATCTATTATTTCGAAGCAGTTGATGGAAAGGTTTTTAGTTACTGCAAGGATAATATTTTTGAGGTAAAACATAAGCTATATGAATTAGAAGAGGTATGCAAAGAAGTTCATTGTTTTCGGGCATCCAAATCAACAATAGTAAACATAGCTAAAATTGCATCTATTCACCCGTCTATAAGTGGCCGATTCGTAGCGGTACTTGATAATGGGGAACGTCTTGTTGTATCAAGGCAGTATGTGCCTGTCCTTAAAAAAATGCTAGGATTGTAATAGGAGGTTAATATGAAGTTTTTCGAAATTGTGCAAAAGATCGTTAAAGATTTCTTAATCATCTTCGCATCCATCATCATTATTATTACTATTTTACGTCAAATCTTTTATCCTGAATTAGCGTTTGATTTAATATCAATCTATATTATTATGGCATTTTCATTTTTAAGTGCATTATTAGGATTAATGTTGTATCTAGCTCATGATATAAGTGAGACGAAAATGCGTATAAGAATTGTTCTTCATTTTTTTACACTGGAACTATTATTAATTGCCCTCGCTTGTGGCTTGGATATTGTAAACACTGCAACAGAGGTCATTATTTTGGCACTACAAATTGCATTCATCTATATTTTTGTTCGTCTACTGTCATGGAATAATGATAAAAAAGAAGCCCAAAAAATCAACGAAAAACTAAAGGCATTTAAAAAAGACATTGCCCAATAAAATAATAAATTAGCAGTATTCCTACAAAAAATAGTTAGCGGTAAGCATATAGCTTACCGCTTTTTTACATCTTATTTGCTTGTAGATACAACTTACTGTTTTTCTATATACTTCCCTTCATCGATTTCTTATGATGAGTTCATGAAAAATTAATCGGAAGAAGGGGTAACGACTATGGGGACTTTATTATTATTAATCATGTTAATTTTCGAGATTGCGTTTGCTATTTACTGTATGGTGACAAAGCAAAACCATAAAAAAATGAAGAATTGGGTAAGGGTTGCTGTATTCATTACTTTTGTAATGCTTCTCCCTTCATCGGTAATTGAATGGAATTTCAGCTGGGCGATGCTTACAATTGTACTTTTCATTTTTGCAGTGATGGGAATAATTTCTCTGTTGTATAACAAGAGAAATAGGCAATACAAAACTTCATTTATAATATGGAACACTATTGTAACGATATTGGTACTGTGCATAGCAAGTGCACCTGCAATTGTTTTTCCTCAATATAAATCACCAAAAGTGACTGGCACATATCAAGTTGCAACAGCTACTTACACATATAAAGACAAAAATCGTATTGAGGAATTTACTGATAAGGGTGACAACCGATTTGTTAATGTGGAGTTTTGGTATCCAAAAAATGCCGATAAATCATACCCACTCCTTGTGTTCTCACATGGTGCAAACGGTATAAGATCAAGCAATACGTCTACCTATACTGAACTTGCAAGCCATGGATATGTAGTCGCTTCAATTGATCATCCGTACCATTCTTTTTATACTGTTTCAGATGATGGAACAAAGGTACTTATTGATAAAGGTTTTAACAGTGAAGTAAGTAATTCAAATAAAGAAGGCATATACACGAAGGAAGAAGTTTATGGTCTTATTCAAAAATGGATGAAGCTTCGAACAGACGATATGAATTTTGTCATTGATACAATACGTTTAGAAACTAAAGGTGACAATGATCCCCTTTATCAAGCTATCGATATAGAGAAAATAGGTGTATTCGGCCATTCAATGGGGGGTGCTGCAAGCGTTTGGCTTGGCGGAGAACGTAAAGATGTTCAGGCAGTTGTCAATATCGATGCCCCATTCTTCAGTGAGCTAGTTTATAAGAAAGAAATTGATGATTTTGTGGCAAGAGGGGAAGACTATACAACACCACTACTTAATATTTATTCGGACGATGTTTGGAAGCAACTCGACAGCAACTCGATTTATATAGCGAACAAACCTGCCAATATCCATTTTAAAGATGCATATACAGTTCATTTTCAAGGAGCAAAACATTTAAGCTTAACTGATTTACCACTTTTCTCTCCTATACTTGCAAATATGTTGCAAGGTGGAAAAGCGGACATTGATAAATATTACGCAATTGAAACTGAAAATGAACTCATTCTTAACTTTTTTGACTTTGAATTAAAAGGCATTGGCCACTTTACTCCTGAAGAGACATATTGATTTTTTATCAGTAGCGTGCAGAAGGCGGAACCATTTTGGTCATCAAACGTCTACATGTAAAATAATTGGAAAGTTAAGAGTAGGTATAGAGAGTGGAAATTGTAACAGAAAAATTAATGATGATTGCTTTATTTATTCTCATCATTCATTCAATCGAAACCCTTGCGTATGCAGTCCGTTTATCAGGAGCACGTGTAAGGTTGCTAGCTTCAGCTTTATCGCTTTTTAATGTAATGGTAATGGTTTCGAGGCTAGCGAATATGATGCAGCAACCATTTACAGGAAGTTTGGTGGATACAGCTCCTGCTGACAATGCGTTAGCCTATGTAGAAAACCAGTATCGTATTATTATTGGAGCGGCATCGGTAGGAACTCTACTAGGGATATTATTACTGCCAACGTTCGTAGCCATCTTTTCGCGAGGGATCATCCATTTGGCTGAGGAAAGAGGGTCAATCCCAGCTTTATTGAAAAAAGGATTTACGCTTGAATATGTAAGACGTGGAATTAAACATATTCGTAAGCCAAGTTTTTCGTATTTAAAGGGAATTGGCTTACGAGATATTCCAGTAAAATTATTTGTCACTAACATTGTCATTACAGCCATTTATACGATTGGTGTTTTATCAGCTTTATATGCTGGGTTATTAGTACCCGAATTAAGTAACACTGCTGTTATGGCGTCTGGACTAATCAATGGTATGGCGACGATTTTGTTAATTATTTTTATTGATCCTAAAATTTCAATACTTGCTGATGATGTGATTAACAAGCGAGGTAGCTATTTAGATTTAAAAAGAGCGTCTGTTATGATGATGACATCCAGATTTTTAGGAACCATTTTGGCGCAAGCTTTATTTATACCTGGGGCACATTATGTTGCTTGGTTTGCGAAGCTTATTACTTAATCGCTAAGAAGGAATTCACTTTTAAAACGAGAATTTAAATGAATAATGATTGGATAGGAAGGTGACTTTTATGAATATAAAGGGCTTTGGAGGAATCTTTTGGAGAACTAAAAATTTAGAGGATATTAAACAATGGTACAGTAAAGTTTTAAACATAGAAATTGAAGGTTGGAATGGTGCCATTATTACACCACAAGCAGACAATGAAACGATTTTTTCTTTCTTTACCCAAGAGGATCGCTATTTTCCATTAGATCAACAAGTGATGTTAAACTTCCAAGTTGAAAATTTAGATGACAGTATTAAACATCTAGAAAAATTGGGTGTTCCTTTTGTAAAGGAAAAAGAGGTTAGTGAATTTGGAAATTTCATTTGGATTGAAGATCCAGAGGGCAGACGAATTGAGCTATGGGAGAAGTAAACGAATAGAAATTCCTAACGTTAACAGGCAACATGGACATTTTTAAAAAATGAATTTTTAAGGCACATTTTCCACAAGAGGATGTGCCTTTTTCATGTCTTTAGAAGAACCCATTTTGCATTTTGTAAATTATAATTAACTTAATGCAATTTATATATTGCAAAAAGCAATGTTGTTTTATATAATAAAATTAATAAAACGAATGGAGGCAAATTATGGCTGAAAGACAGAAGAAGCAAGTTGATGAACGTGTGAAAAATTTACAAAATAAAATATACAAAGAAGTTTATGTATTGATCATGATTGTATGTTCAATATCAATCTTAATTAAATTCTTTAAAATGGGTGTGTCCTTGGATAATGTAATAACAGAGTGGTTGATTATATTTATATCATCTGTCTATTATTATGTTAGAACGGCTTATCTTGGCATATTGACTGATGAAATAGAGGTTCACGATAGTAATAGCAAAGTCAAATTAGGAACAAAAAATGTACTTTTTGGTGTTGCATTTGGTTTAGTTTTTGCAATTATGTTAGGACTTAACAGTGCTTTCAATTATGCTGACAGCACACAACAAGCAATAGAATATTTCTTCGTTGTCTTTTTAGTATCTCTACTTATATATGTGCCATTTTTTGCAGGGTTTTTGGGATTATCGTATATGGCTGCTAAAAAGAAAAGTGATCAAGTCGTACAAAAAAATTTAGAAGATTAACAAGTGGTGATAAGCATGAAAAATATCCGTTTAAAAATGGCTCGAATAGAACATGATCTGTCACAAGAAGATTTAGCACAAAAAGTAGGGGTAACTCGACAAACGATTGGTTTAATTGAAGTAGGTAAATATAATCCGACATTAAACTTATGTATTGCAATCTGTAAAACGTTAAATAAAACGTTGGATGAATTGTTTTGGGAAGAGTAAGTTAAAGAAAACCTCCATTTTGAACTTTGTCAAAGTGGAGGTTTACTATATTTGAGGGAAATCAAAAGTTTAAATTACGGTATTTGTTATGAAAGAAAAGAAAAATTACAGCCTTAAATACTGCGGTTGATTTCCTCTACGGGCGAGCGCTTTCCGCGGGCACACTGTAAGCCGCAACCCTCGCTATCGCGCGGTCTGTTGCGTCTTACGTTCTGTGCGTTCCCGCAGGAGTCGCCCGCCCTTCGCTTCAAATAACTATTCGTACTAATGGTATGGTGATTCATTCGCGCAAAAGAGATTTACCCGTGGCGCGAGAAGGTGATTCCGCGGAACAGGGTGAGAATTCCGCGATGCGAGGAGCTAATTCCGCGGAACGAAGGGGGAATTCCGTTACGGGCGGGCGCTTTCCGCTCAATCAACTGAATACGAAAGATTAAGTCAGACGGGGATTTCCGTTAACACACCTTCACGCAGCTTATATACTTGATCACATAGAGACTCAATATCGATTTTATTATGTGAAGTTAATAATATGGTAGCACCTCGCTGTTTTTCCGCGTTAATAATGTTATAAACATTTTGGACAGAATCTTCATCCAAAGCATTCATTGGCTCGTCTAGTAAAATTAATTCGGGTGCTTCCATAATGCTTTGAGCAATCGCTAGTTTTTGCTTCATCCCAAGTGAGTATGCTTTAACTGGTCGTTTATCTTCGGGGTCTAAACCTACTTTTGTTATCGTAGCTTTTATATCCTGGTCGGTAATTTGATTGCGTATCGATGCTAAAAATTTTAAGTTGGAGAACCCTGAATAATGCTCTAAAAATCCAGGCTTTTCAAGGATTACACTTGCACTTTTAGGAAACGAAATATCCTGATGTAACACATCTCCAAATAATTTAACGGTTCCGACAGTCGGTTTTACTAAGCCACAAATAACGCGAAATAACATCGATTTCCCTGAACCGTTATGGCCAACGAAGCCATAGATTTTCCCTCGTTCTAGCTGAAAGTTTATATTTTGTAGCACAGTCCTTCCTTTAATCACCTTAGAAACGTTTGATACTTCAATCGACATATCGTAACCTCCCTAATCGTAATCATTTTTTAACCCGATTCGAACTATGAATAAACTCAAAAGACAAATAAATAGACCTTCCATAACTAAAATGACAGCGAACATATTTGCCTCGAAATTTCCCATTAGCCCATAATAGAAAGGAATATAGGGAACGGATTGTTTAATACCTGCAAAAAATAGGACAATTAGCGAAATAGCGGCTATTTTTGCTGATAGCAATAATTCGACGATTTTCCATAGCAATGCATGGCAGTACATATTGATGCACAGAAACAATGCCTGTAGAACAATTAAGAAATCAAATTGTAGCGCCACATGAGCTTTTAAAAAAAGGAAAAAGCTCATGATATAAGTCATTGCGACATAGCATGCAGTGAATATAAGTAGGATTAGCAGCCGATTAAGCCAAAACCAGCTTTTTTTTGGATAGCGTAATAGCATGTTGTATGAAAAAGAAGTGGAGCGAGGCTTCCAAATAATTTGAATTAAAAGCACATAACCAAACCATAGCAAAGTCCAGTACATCCAAGTAAGTTTCTCCACTTGTCCCAAAAGGGCAGTAAATGCTTGGCGTAATGTCATGCCATCAAAAAGTGATGTCATATAGAGTAGCAATAGAGTAGTTAACAATGGGTAGACAATACAAATACAACTAATTTTCAGAGCATCTTCTCGCAGTAGTTTCCACTCTAACGAAAATGTCCTCATGAATCATCATCTCGCACGTAAAAGTCTAGTTTATTGACTAAATAATGAATGGTATTGATTAACAATACCATAACGGCAATTAGTATAAAGAATGTACTTATAGGTGACGTTAATTCACTTTTATAAAAGAAAATAGGTACAATGTGTATTGTGATTTTATCAACCATAAAAAGCACCATAACTAAAATCGCACTAATAAAATTATTTCTAAGTAGCTGTTGGAGCACTATGTATAGCAAACCACAAATAACCGTAACACAATAAAACATATACATAAAGTAAAGCAATGAACCGTTTTCTTTAGGTTCAGGCACATATAATAATAGGGCACTGTAATTTGTGATATAGGGGTAGAATAGCCACTTTGCTAGCGCTGTGCTCAACATACTACTTCCAAAAACAATCGCTGAAAAAAACGCAGTCACGATAAAAACGAAGCAAATTTTATAAGTGGCAAATTGCTGTCGGTGACGATATCTTCTAAGCAATAGCCAATCATTGTCTTTAGATGAAAAAGGCGCTAATAATATTAAAAATAATAGGGTATAGAAATTTTCATAACGAGAGGCTAATATAAAGTCTTTCAGCGTATGCCATGTGGTTACTACTGACGTGATTGGGAATACTGCAATCATCTGTAGCATTATCATAAAAATGGCTACAATCCAAAAAAGCATCCATTTTAAGCGAATATCCTTTAGACAATAGGTGTAGTACTTATAAAACATCTTCATGTTTTTTCATCCCAATCAAGTAAATGACAAATGTAATGAAAATTTGCAACAGAAACTCGATAATCATAATAGAGATGGAGTTGTCTCCATGTATACCTTCCGGAGCTAAAAAGTAAAATGGAACCCATTTTGGGTTATTGGCAGCTAAAAACCAAATGCTTGTATAAAAAATTTGTGGCATAAAAATTATTAAATAATAATTCTTAATAAACATAGAAAGTGCTAGTCCCATTGCAACATACGCACTAGCAAACAATCCTCCGATAATATAAAATACAGCAACATATGCATATGGAGACATGCTTAGTAAATCCGAAAAAAGAGGTTGAATATCGCCTTTAAAAACACTTAATGCATTATCGGGTATTGCCAATGTTCCGTCTACAAACCTTTTATAAATATTAGCATAGGCCGTATAGTCCCAATGATTTGTAAATAGATTAACAAGTACTACACCAAAACATAGTGGCAGTACGAACATAAAAAAGGCAGTTAGAAAAGTAGTAGCAAACTTTGCAGTGTAATATTTCCGTCTATCCATGCGCATAAAAATAAAATGTTGATAGCCACTTTTTCTTTCACGATAAAGGGAATCCACGAGTGCAATTGAAATCAACAATGGATAAAGAAAATAATACAAATCAGATGGAAAATTATTAGTAAAACCGAGCCATTGTTTATGCGGAGATACAAAATTGAGCACATCATCAACAATAGGTTTTTCATATCGTTGATTAAAAAGTCTCTCTGTTAATAAATATTCTTCTTTATGTTCTTTTACACCTATAAGCACAGCAATTACAACAACTAATAATAAGGCACAAAAGCTAAGATAAAAGTTTTTATTTTTAAACATTTTTTTATATTCAATAAGCATTGATATCCTCCTATTCAAAGAATAGGGCCGTCCAGCAGAGACAACCCTATCAATAATGCTAATAAAAGAATTACTATCAATGTTGTTAAAGTATAAATTGTGCATGCTATATTATCGTGTGTCTGGATAAAAACTTCCTGAAATACTTACTTCAAAAAGGGCGAATTTTGAATTTTCTGCTACAAGAGTTACATTGCCGCCAACAGCACTTTGATCTACTGTAAACAGCCGTGTATCATTATCCATTACTCTTGTAGTTGTTGGAGATACTTTTGCTCCTTTAGCATCCACAATCCACATATTTGCCGTATAATTTTTATCAACTATAGCGTTTTCTACTTTTGATTGACTAGTATTGTCTTTTGTTCCGGTTGCTAAACTAATATCACCTGAAAATTTCGGCAGTTCCTTCGCATAGGTGATAGCACTCGTCCCTGCACTTGCTATACCTGCACTAACCAATAAACCTAAAGCACAAACTGTTGTTGCTAGTCTTTTCTTCATAAAAAACCAACTCCTTCATTGTATTTGGCTGAAAATAAACTGAAAGCAACACAACAATTTTGCAACAAAAAAGATTGTCTTTACGGAAATTCGATAGGATTAATCATCTATCTATACTTACATTCTTTTATTTTATTTTAAATCTGGATAAAATCTCCCGGAAATTTCCACACTTACACGAGTTATTTTATCATTTTCTGCTACAAGAGTTACATTGCCGCCGACTGCACTATCATCTACTGTAAAGAAGCGTATATCATTATCAGTTACATCTTTTGCAGTATTAGAAACCTTTTTCCCACTAGCATCCACAATCCACATTGTTGCCTCGTAATTTTGACCAACTATAGAATTTTCAACTTTTGAGTCACTGTTATTGTCTTTTGTTCCGGTCGCTAAATATATGTTCCTTTTAAACCCAGGCAGTTCCTTCGCATAGGTGATAGCATCCGTCCCTGCACTTGCTACACCGGCACTAAGCAATAATCCTAAAGCACAAACTGTTGTTGCTAGTCTTTTCTTCATGTCAATCCAACTCCTTCTTTGTATTTTGATGAGAATAAACCAAAAGCAACAAAACAACTAAGCAACTAAGCAACAAAAAACATATTCAAAGAGAACGAAGAGCATTGTATTCTCTTTATCAATTATTATAAAATTCCAAACTTTCTACTTTCAATATTTTTGTAACGAAAAATCTATTGTAATTTACTAAAAAGTTCAAAAAAAATTTAAAATATAGGTAGATTTTGGAGAGGGTTAGTCCGTGTTAGGATAAGTCGAAACGATATTAATACATAAAAAAAGCCCGAAAGTCAAAACTGACTTTCGGGCTTTTGCCTTACGATTATTTAGTAAATAGTGCAATAAGCTGGCGGGAACGTTTTCTTCCTAGAACGGCTTCCACTTCACTCAGTACTTCTTTTGGAATACCTAAAAAGAGCCAAGAAAATGAGAATTGCTCAAGATAAGGTCGAAGCTTTTTCACTTCTGAAGTGCTAATTTCAAAACCTTCGGCACGCGCAATGGCAACTACTTCTTTATCAGTACTTTGAGATAATTGCTGCAAAAAATGAATACTCACAACCAATCCCTCCTTTTAAGTTTTGTTTTCTTTACAAATATGGAACATTCATTTATACTTACAACTTGTAAATCGTAATGATTTTGAATTAGAAAGAAGCGATCATGCATGAAAAAAACATTAATTGACATCGATAATGTGTCATTTCAATATGACTATACACAAGTATTGAAAAATATCTCATTCCGTGTGGAAGAAGGAGATTTTTTAGCACTCCTCGGTCCAAATGGTTCAGGAAAATCAACATTATTAAAAATTATTTTAGGTTTATTGAAACCAATGTCTGGTGAAATTAAGTTGTTTGGAGAGCCGAGTGCAACATTTAAACATCGTGAATGGATAGGCTACGTTTCCCAAAAATCCAATGCCTTCAATTCAGGTTTTCCAGCAACTGTACAAGAGGTAGTCATCAGTGGATTAACAAAAAAATTAGGGCTGTTTAAACGTCCTACAAAAGAAGTCAAAAACAAAGTGTATGATGCATTAAAGGCAGTAGGAATGGACGCCTTTATGAATCAAAATATTGGTGAGCTATCTGGTGGACAACAACAGCGTGTCTTTATTGCACGAGCTTTAGTAAGTGAGCCAAGATTACTGATTCTGGATGAACCGACTGTCGGCATCGATCACGAGAATGTGCAGTCCTTTTATGATATGCTGGCGAATTTGAATAGGGAACAAGGAATTACGATGATTCTTGTCACACATGATGTGGATACAGTTTCAAACCGAATTAGCCATGTTGCTTGCCTTAACCAAACCATTCATTTCCACGGTTACAAAGACGAATTTGATTCTATTTCTCAGGATGCGCTAGACGCTTGGTATGGCCATTCGGTGAGAAAGATTCATTAGAAGGAGAAGGCACAATGATTGAAGCAATTTTACACTATGAGTTTTTACAAAATGCCTTTTTCTCTGGCTTATTGATTGGCATCATCGCACCACTTCTAGGTGTATTTATTGTAGTTCGCAGGCTATCACTAATTGCAGATGCTTTATCCCATGTTACACTTGCGGGTATTGCTGGTAGCTTGTATGTAAGTCAGTCTATTTCTGCATTTGCAATGCTCAACCCTATTTACCTTGGCATTGTTGCCTCAGTTAGTGGTTCAATATTAATTGAGCGCTTACGTCGACTGTATAAGCACTATGAAGAGCTTGCCATACCGATTATTATGTCTGGTGGAATTGGAATTAGCGCGATTTTCATCTCACTCGCGAGTGGCTTTAGTACCGATTTAATGAGTTATTTATTTGGCTCGGTTTCGGCAGTCTCAAGGCAGGATTTATTGGTTGTTATTGGAATTGCCATTGTAGTTATTGTCTTTTTATTTTTATTCTTTAAAGAACTTTTTGTGCTATCATTTGATGAGGAATATGCGAAAGCTAGTGGACTACCCGCACGATGGGTTCATCTTTTATTTATGATTGTGACAGCGCTTGTGATTGCAGCAAGTATGCGTATCGTTGGTATTTTACTAGTATCTTCTTTAATGACATTGCCAGTTGCTGCAGCAATGCGTTTGGCAAAGGGCTTTAAGCAAACGATTATCTATGCAATTGTATTTGGCGAGGTAGCGGTATTAATCGGTTTAGTAAGTGCATTTTACTTAGATTTAGCACCAGGTGGTACAATTGTTGTGACATCAATTCTTATTTTATTACTTGTAATCATAGGTAAGAAAACGATGTTAAAGCTATCAGCAAAACAAGGGGAGGCAGCACAGTGAATATTTCAAGAGCGTGGGAAATTTTAAAAGAAAACGGCTATAAAAAAACAGATAAACGTGAGTTAATTTTAAATATGTTTGCAGAGACGGATAAATATTTAACCGCTCGAGATTTATTAGATGTGCTAAAAAAAGATTTCCCAGGTATGAGTTTTGATACGATCTATCGTAATCTCTCAACGTTTGTACAGCTTGGCATATTAGAAGAAACTGAGTTATCCGGCGAACGAAATTTTCGCATGCATTGTGAGTCTGAACATCATCACCATCATTTCATATGTATGGATTGTGGCAATGTGAAAGAGCTCAATCTTTGCCCGATGGAGATGCTTGGCGAAAAGCTTCCTGATTATGAAATTGAAAATCATAAATTTGAAATATACGGTAAATGTCCAGATTGTAAACATGAAACCCTGTCAAATTAATATTTGACAGGGTTTCCTTATTTATTGTGAAGGAGTAATGTTAGAAGGAAAGGGCATAAGAAGACTACTACTATCTTCTTACAATACGGATAGCATCTATCTTTTTACAGTCAATAATAAGTGGTGTTGTTGAACCTACTTCTAGGAAATAAGCACAGCAATTTCGTGCATTAAAGCTCACGAAAGTCAAACCTAGGAAACTAAGACCGCCTGTTAAGAAAACATCAACTACCGTTCCAACTTCTAATCTTCTTAATTGCTCACAGATGCAGCTTCTACAGTTGTTAACTGGTTTGTGGCATTTTTCTTCTTTGCATTTACATTCATGTTCTTTTTTATGGTGACAGTTGCAAGGTTTGTGACATTTACAAGGGTCCCAATTCATATGCGTAACATATCTTCTATCTTCCATTGATACTACCTCCTTTCTCTATAATTAATGTAAAGCTATTGCCTTACACTTATAATCTATGTTTTTTAAAAGGAAGGAGGTTGGTAATATGTCCGATAGACACTAAAAAAACTATTTTTTTCTTTAAAAAAATGCTGTTAAAGTTTATTTTATTTTGTAAATGTATGTTTGTACCAATAGGGTGTCATAGAGATAGAAGTCTATCATTAGGAAAATAGGAAGAATTTTTAGATGAAGACAGTGCATATAAATTATAGAGGGAAGCAACCATGCCATTGCTTCAAAAAAACAAACGACGAATGATGCTATTTTAAGCAATCATTCGTCTTTGAATTTTATTATTGGTGTTTTTGTTGGAATGCTACCATAAAGTCGCGAAGTGCTTCACAAGTTTCTAATGGAACAGCATTATATGTTGATGCACGGCAACCACCTACTGAACGGTGACCATTTAGTCCAATAAATCCAGCTGCTTTTGCTTCTGCAAGGAATTGTTTTTCAAGTTCTTCATCAGCGACGCGGAATGTGATGTTCATTAATGAACGACTTTCAGGCGTTGCGTGACCAGTGAAAAAGCCATTACTGTTATCAATCGCATCGTAAATTACTTGTGCTTTTGCTTCATTAAGTTTAGCTATTGCTTCAACGCCACCTTTAGCATCTACCCATTTTAATACTTCACCTAACATATAAATACCAAATGTTGGTGGCGTATTGTATAACGAGTTACCATCAGTATGCGTTGTATATTTTAACATTGTTGGAATGTCTTTGTTCGCTTTTTCTAATAAGTCCTTACGAATAATAACGACAGTTACACCAGAAGGGCCAAGGTTTTTTTGCGCACCAGCATAAATGATACCAAATTTACTGATGTCAACAGGTTTAGATAAAATGTCACTCGACATATCTGCTACTAAAGGAACATTGCCTGTTTCAGGGAATTCCTTCCATTGAGTACCGTAAATCGTATTGTTTGATGTAATGTGCACGTATGCATCATCTTCATTAAACTGAATATCTGATAATGCTGGAATGTTGCGATATTTATTTTCCTTTGTGCTTGCTGCTTCAACAGGAGTACCGAATAATTTTGCCTCTTTGAATGCTTTTTCAGCCCATGAACCAGATAAAACGTAACTTGCTTTTTTATCTGCTTGAAGGAAGTTCATCGGCACCATTGTGAATTGCAGGCTTGCCCCACCTTGTAAAAATAGTACCTCATAGTTTTCTGGAATTGCATAAAGTTTTTTTAATAGAGCAATTGCTTCATTATGTACTTCGTCAAATATTGCACTACGGTGGCTCATTTCCATAATAGACATACCTGAATTACGGAAGTTTACTAATTGTTGTTGAGCGTTTTCTAAAACTTCTAGCGGTAGTGCAGAAGGCCCTGCGTTAAAATTGTATGCACGTTGTGTCAAAGTGGTACACTCCTCGTTTTGTTTAATAAAAGCACTTTACTGGATTATAACTTAATTTTCAAGAGAAAAAACAAAATTCTCAATATTTTATTTATGTAGGATGAAAATGAGCATTTTAGTGTCAGGCACGCACACAATTCGCACACAATTCATGTTTGGCTTGATGCATTTTTCTGAAATACAACATAGACAAAGAAATTTCGGTATACTATCGTTAAGTAATGAAAAGGGGTGTTTTTATGTTTACAGTAGATCAAGCAAGTCTGATTGTCGTAGATGTGCAAGGGAAATTGGCAACGATTGTAGATGATAGCGAAACAGTTATTCAAAATGTGTCAAAACTTGTACAAGGTATGCAAGCACTAGATGTTCCTGTATTATGGCTGGAACAAAATCCAAGCCGATTAGGTGGTACTGCGCTAGAAATTGCAAAGCATCTTCAAGGGAATCCAATTGCTAAAATGGCTTTTAGTGCATGCCAAGAAGAAGAGTTTATTGACGCAGTTAAAGCGAGTGGACGTACGCAATTTATTGTAACGGGTATTGAAACACATATTTGTGTCTATCAAACAGCAAGACAATTGAAGGAGCAGGGGTTTGAAGTAGAGGTAGTCGTTGATGCCGTATCTTCTCGTACAAAAGCCAATAAGGAAATAGGGTTAGATAAAATGAAGGCATTAGGCATTTTGCCAACGAGCACGGAGATGATTTTATATGAGCTTTTACAAAGAGCAGATCATACGCATTTTAAAACAGTACTGCAACTTGTTAAATAACAAAAAACACAACAAGACGATGTGTTTCACAGTGTCGATAATAGGTTAGGGTGAAATCAGGGGCAAAGGTGTTTGTAAGTTTGCTATTTATAATGAAGAAGACTTAGCTAAATTTAATCGATTATATTTTGCAAATAATAGTTGATGGTAGCGGAGGCGGTGACTGCTGCGGGAACGCACGCAGCGTAAGACGCAACAATCTGCCGTAGTGGACATCGATGGCGCAGCAAAAAGTGTTAGATTGATTCTTAGTCAAGCTAACACTTTTTCCCTTTTATCGCAGCCTCTAAATACTTAAGCAGGCATTTCCGTTGGTGTTGGTTTCGCATAACCATTTTTGTACGTCTTATCAATAGTTTGACGGATTTCTTTCAAGCTCATGCCATCTTTATGCATTTTTGCTGATTGTAGTGCAATTTCCAAGCAAACGCCACAACGTGTACCATGGTCGTCCCAGACGATTGTGCCATCTTCACGCTTTTCCTGAATGAAGCAGTTTAAGTTGCTTTTATGTCCTGCGGATTCTCCACAGCCACAGTAGCATGGCATCCACTCTAAAATGTCTGTTGATTGCCCGGCAATTTGGTAAACTAAGCGAATATTTTCAGTTTGGCTATCTAAAAATGATGGTAATACATCGGCACCTGCTGTTTCTTCCTGAATGTCTCCTGAAACATGAGCATGTCCATCATGTGAAGCCTCATCTTGTGAATCATTCGGATTTTCTTTAATTGCTTTATCTGTCCCGCAAGCACTTAGTACGAGTAACAACAACGTAAAAATGGATACAAGTTTTTTCAAAACAAACGCCTCCTACATGTTTACAATATTTCCATTATAACATTGTCCCTGTCAATATTTATAGCAGACAAGGACGGTTTTCAATGAAATATATCTAAACCTCGTGTTTTGTTCATTAAAAGTTCCATTTTTTCGCCTAGTAATTTTTTTAAGAAAAAGCCAAACAGTATAAAAATTAGCCAAAAGCCTAACAAAAATGCGAGGTCTACCCATACCTTTTGCCAAATGATGCCACCAACTGCCTCTCGCATCATTTCAATTGCATAGGTAAACGGTAAAAACGGATTGATTACTTGGAAAAACTTTGGCAATAACTCTACGGGATAGGTGCCTCCAGAACCAGCAATTTGTAAGACCAACATAACGATTGCTAGCGCCTTTCCAACATTTCCGAATACGGATACTAGCGTGTAGACAACAGTTATAAAAACAAAGCTAATGATTAGACCAAAAATTATAAAGAAGTAGGGCGCACTAATAGAAACATCTAATAATAAAGCATCACCAAGTGTAATAATTAAAGTTTGGATTAATGAGATTGTTGCAAATGTCAGTAATCGCCCAAAGTAAATTTCACGAATACTATATTGTTGGTTGTCGTGTATATTTACCGCAAGTAGTGAGATAAGTAACAAACAACCTACCCAAATAGATAGCACCGTATAAAAAGGAGTCATTGCTGTACCGTAATTCGCGATTGGGAACATTCTATGTTCTTCTAGTTGTACAGGTTCTTCAAAGAAATTCCGTTCAGCATCGACATCGTTCTTTAATAATTGAACAATTTCAGAAATATCGGTTTCATTTTCTAGTGTTCGAAGCTTATTAGCAAGATTGGTTATTTTTTTGCTTAGCGTTGGGAAGTCTGACTGAATTGTAGAAATTGCCTTATTGGCTGATACTAGCGTATTTTTAGCATTATTTAACCGTTGTTGCGCCTGTGGAATTGAGCTTTGAACCTTTGTTAGCATTGTCGATGCATTCGTTAAAGTATCTTTGGCAGCATTCAAAGTTGTATGAATTTGCGGCTCCAGATTTTCTGAATAGTAGCTAAGAAATTGTTTTAAATTGTCGGCAGCATCTTGGGCAATTTTTTGGACTTCAGCAATATCCTTTTTTATCTTTTCCTCATCGATATTGTTTATTTGCTGAACTTTACTTGTTGTATCCGTTAATAAAGCATTTAGTTGACGTAATGACGAGAGCGCACCCGTCGAAGAGTCGGTAATTGTAGGATTAGCTCGTAGCGCTCCTTGTATAGACTCCAATTGCTGAATAATGTCTTTATTATTATCGTTAGAGCTGTTTTGTTGAAGTGATGTAATAACATTTTGGAGCGAATTTTCAAGTTGCTTACGAGATGTTGCATCTGCCTGTGTGAGTTTTTGTAAAGCCTCTAAAGTCTGAATACTACTGTTTACTTTGTCTAGCGAAGATGTTAATTGTTGTTGCAGTTCGTCTTTTGATTGCGCTAATGTCGAAGTATCGGAAGTAGCATTTTGCAATTTTTCTAAAAGATTTGTGAATTGCTGTGCAATTGTTTGCGCACTTTCTAAATCCTTTTGAACGATTGGTGAAAGCTGATTGAACAGTGTATCTGCTTCATTAATTAGCTTTAATCCACTTTGAATAGTTGTAAGACCGTTATTCGTAATTTTCTCTATTTCTGGAATTTCACTAATAGTAGTGTCTAGTAATTTCTCGGCATCTTTTCCACCTGTTGCAGTTTTTGCTAAAAAGGACTCAATATCAGGTAAATGTTGTTCAATTGTAAAAATATACTGTTCAAATTTTTTGAAGTCTGGAAGTTCATGCTCTATTTCAATACCAATTGTATTGAACATCGAGAAAAGGGTGCCATTTACTGTTGATATGAATTCACTAGAAACTTGTTGGGTAATAACGCCAGCGCCTTTACTCGTAATTTTAGGGGCAATGGGATTTATTTTTTCGTTTACATAATAGTCAATATGCGCTTTTGTTGGTTCATCTGACAGAATGGATGTTAGCTTCTGGGAAAAGTCACTAGGAACGATCAGTACTGCGAAATAGTCACCATTTTTTAATGAATCGAGCGCTTCTTGCCTAGGGGTAAAATACCAGGAAAAATTATTATTTTCTTTTAAATTAGTCATTAATTCCTTTCCTATATTTAGATCTTCTCCTTTAACGGTTGTCCCGGTATCTTCGTTTACAACAGCAATTTTCATATTGGCAGTGTGAGCGTATGGATCCATGGAAGCGTAAATATTAAGCCATGCATAAAGTGAAGGTAAAAAAATAAGACCACCAACGATAACAGCAACTACCCAGTTTGATAAAATATTAAGGATATCACTTTTGTAAATTCGAAAGACATGTTGGAAAGTGTGTTTCATAGTTAAATTTCACTCCAAATTCATTTTGAGCTTATAGTAGTATGTTTCCATAAATGCACTGAATTATGTTCGAATAGTTGGAAAATTTAATATGAAAGACTAATTAGTTTACTAGGTTCTAAAAACACTTTATAATCAATCCCAAATACACTAAAAGTAGGGCATTTTTGTGTGAAAATGGAGGAGTTTAATTGAAAAAATTACTAATTATTGGTTCGGTTATTGTTGTATTATTTGCAGCAATCATTGTGCTTACAAATGTATCGAACAAAAACAAACTTGCTAGTGCAAATAATCCGTATGGTGACAAAGAGTTAACACAAGAAACAATCGATCAATTAGATGATGAAAATTACCAAAATATTATGTTACCTGATGAGCTAGAAAAGAAAATTAAAGCAGGAGAAGATGTGAACGCATACTTCTTTAGTCCAGTTTGTGTTCACTGCCAAGCATTTACACCTGTATTAATGCCGATTGCAGATGAACTTGGGGTAAACATTGCTCAATTAAATGTCTATGAATATGATAATCTTTGGGAAAAGTATGGTATTGAAGCAACACCAACTTTCATTCGTTTTGAAGATGGCAAGGAAGCAGCACGCTTTGTAGGTGCTTTACCAGAACAAGATTTACGCTCTTTCTTCGATAAAGAAGTGTTAAAAAAATAATGCATAAAAGAGACTGATCCAAAGAGAAAATTGGCCAGTCTCTTTTTTTTAGAATTGGTACATTATAATATAAAGTGAGCTCACGAACACGCTTAGTGATGGTAGTGGGGCAAATTAAATAAAACATAGTTTGTTTACGATACGGAATATGTATAATGTATATTATAAAGACTGTAAAGTTTTAAACTGGAGGAAATTTGTATGACAATGGATGATTACTTTTATAATGGAGAGCTGATGAAATGTTATGAAGCTGCTTTGCAAGTAGCAGAAGGACCAGAAAAAGCCTTAGCTATTAAATATATAACTTTGCTAGAGGAGTACGACTTTGCCACATTCCCCAAGCCGACACTTTTAGTAGAATTACAGCATAAAGAACGTGCGAATGAAAGTTACCCTGAATCTGATGCCGTTGTAGAAATACGTGCTCTAAAGGATGAAGCTGCATTTTCGAAGCGTGTTAAAGAACTTGAGGAAATAGCTAAAACGGGGACAGCAATTGAAAAAGCACAATCATTTTTTACACAGGGTGAGCTATTTTTATTTGCACATCATTATAATGAAAGTGTCCATTGCTTCAAACAGGCAGTTAAAGAAAATCCGAACAAAGCTTTATACTGGGGAATAACAGGTCAAACAATGCATCGTTTTGGCTGGATGCCTTTTGATGCGCTTGGTTATTTGGAACAAGCCATTTATTTAGATCCAATGAATGCGCGCTGGAAGTGGAATAAAGCACTTGTCCTTATTCAACTTGCAAAAGATTTACAGATGGCTCCCTTTATGGCCAATGCAGCGATTGCATTAGAAGAAGCGATTGCTACTTGCGACGAGCAACAGCGTTCTTTAAAAGATGCTATTCAAAATACAATTGATAATATGGATAGTTATGTGTTTTCATAAACTGATGCATAATAACATTCTTTTTTAAGACTGAAGACAAACTCGGAAAATTCGAGTTGCCTTCGGTCTTTCTATTTTTAATGGGAAAATACTATTATTGAAAAGGGTTATAATAGGAATTTAGTGATTTCATTAATTTTTCATCGTTACTTAATAAAGACTTTTGATTGAAATTTAGGTATATAATGGTAATCTATTAGTAGAATATTAGCTTTAAATTATATATAAATAATGAATTACTTATGGGCAAAAGGAGGTAGGGGTCATCTTGTGGGAATTAAATAAACAATATTCTTTTTTGAGGCAAGGGATTCAATACATTATATACTCCATTGTTATTTTGCTAATCATCGCTTACTGGAGTTAAAAATTTTACGCGATTTTCGGAAAGCATAATTTGTTTCAATTCATTTGTTAATGGAAATTCTTATTATTGTTGTAACAATGACAATTGCAATACAGTGGTTAACGACACCTTATAAGGCTTTTTTTAGCAAGCCATTACAGCCAGCCTTTTTACAAGAAAACTAAGCTTCAACATAATGCGCAAAATATTTTAGAGAAATTACATGCAAGTATTGTCGCAAAAGCTGTTAGTGATGCAGCAATTGAGTCAGGCGTATCAGTATTATTCCAATAACCTCATTGTCAAACCTAAACGCTGTCCATTTCTTTCTATTCAACAATCATGGTATGATAGGGAAGAAATGATTTGTTGAGATAAGGACGGGTTTTTATCATGGCACAAGAAGTAGCGAATAAATTTATTGAAAATGTATGTCATCATTTAGTACGTAATATGAACATTGAAAAGGTCGAGCAGCACTTTAATCAGACGATTGAGATGCAACGTCAATCAGCATTATCTAAAACGGATTTTTGGGATATGTTAATGGTGAATATGCTGTATTTCACTGATAATGAACAAGTTTGGGAAAATGAGCTAATCAATATGCTAGAGCAAAAACAATGGTTAAAACCTGCAGTATTGGAAGAGGAATTGCTCATGCATCAAATGCGGATTCGTCAGCAAGTAGCTGAACGGATGGAGATGGCAAAAGAGTTATTTCATCAACAATATGAAACAGATGGCTTATCAGAAGAAGATATTATCTATGATTACGCATATAGCTCTGCGGGACATTCGATGCGCATGGATTTACTAACAGTACTTGTATCCACGCCTGCGCAATCGAAAGTATTATTTGACGCTAATCCACAGGAAACACTGCGCATCATTAACGGTTATATAGCCTATCATACGGACGGGCTTATTTCAAAAACAAACTTAAAATAAAGTGCCAGTCACTCAAACAATTCTGAAATTAATTGGCTCTGTAAATTTTACGGAAATCTAAGTGAAAATCCACTTTGACTCTTGCGGGAACCCACGCAATGTAAGACGCAACAAGCCACGTTTTCGCGAGGTTTGCGGCTTACGTCGTGCCCCGCAGAAAGCGAAGTGGATTTTCCTATTTATAAGGAGTGCCAGTCACTCAAACAATTCAATACTAGATAAAAACAACATCTGTGCAGGATAATCGCGTAATATGATAAAATAGGACTGAGTTTACTTGAAAGGAATTATGTTCATGATTACACCATTCACATATAAACATACACAACCAACAAATATGGACCCGACTAAAAAATATCCAGCTATTTTTCTATTGCATGGCATGGGTAGTAATGAGGATGATCTACCGCAACTAGTACAAGAATTTCAAGATCAATGTCATATAATTAGCATAAGAGGTCCTATCACACAAAAGCCTGGTTATGCCTTTTTCACAATTCAGGAAGTTGGAAAACCAGATCGAGCTATTTTTGACAAAGTGTTAATCGCTCTGCAACGCTTTATGTTAGAAGCTATTGAAGAGTTTCAAATTGACCCTCACAAAGTATATGTACTTGGATTTAGTCAAGGTGCAGTTTTGGCACAGTCATTAGCTTTTGTTATGGGCAATTTAATTACGGGCATTGTAGCATTAAGCGGATACACGCCAAAATTTGTTACTGAGGAGTATGCAATTCGTACAGTTAATCATCTACATGCCTTTATTTCTCATGGCGATTATGATTATGTTATTCCATCTCAATGGGGCGTTGAAAGCAAGGAACTATTTGAGCAATTCGGTGCATCTGTTACATTCAAACAATATCCAGATGGACATGGTGTTACGCCGGAAAATAGACAAGATTTAGTGATGTTTTTAACTCAACAATTACAAGAGAACATGCAGTAACGATAGAAAATAAAAGGCATCGGGAATAAATTTCTCGATGCCTTTTAAAATTTATGCTTTATTTAGAAAGACTGCGGTCCTTATCCGTTACAGCCGCTACTGCATCGTGGATTGTCGTTTCGAAATGATTGCTTTGCAGGGAAGATACGCCTTGAATTGTCGTTCCACCTGGAGAGCATACTTGATCGACAAGTGCCCATGGGTGTTCTTTTGATTGTAAGATCATTTTGGCACTGCCTAATACAGCGTTCGCAGCTATATCAAGTGCCATATTTTTAGGCATACCTTCGCGCACAGCTGCTCGAGCTAATGCATCAATATACATATAGGTGAAAGCGGGTGAAGCCCCACCAATTGTTGTAAAGATGGAGAATAAGTGTTCAGGTACCTCAATAATCGTGCCAATTGTTTCAAATAATGTCGTAATGAGTCGAAGTTGAGAATCTGTCACCTGCTCATTTGTAGTGTAGCAACTTGTTGATGCGCCAATTAGGGCATTGATATTTGGCATAACGCGAATAATTGGTGTGGACTCTGAAAGGTAGCCTTGGAAGTAGTTGAGATTTTTCCCAGCAGCAATGGATACGATCATGTGCTTTTCTTGTAAATGGTTTTTAACTTCTGGCAAAACATCAGGCAGCATTTGTGGTTTTACACCTAAAATAATGACATCACAATTTACCATCAGTTCCTCGATGGAAGTTGTCGCTTGTATGCCATAAGAGGTAGCTAGTTTAGTTGTTTTAGATTTTGTACGATTATAGCCATATATATAAGAGGAATCAAAATCTCCGCTATTGCACATTCCTTTTATAATGGCTGTGGTCATATTACCTAGACCAATAAATCCGTATTTCACGTGTTAGACACTCCTTCAATTATATAGAACATACCTATTAGTATAGAGCAGATTGTTTTTCTTGAATAGCATTATGCAGGAAAGAAGGCAATTAGGTTCAAATTCATGCTAGTCGGTGGTATCATAGAAGAAGTTGTGATTTGGCTTAAACCTATTTCATTCATGAAATCATGTACTTTATGTGAACTTTGAGACATAGCTGCCCTAAAAGGGGTAAAATAATAATTTGATATGTTGAATGCAAAAAATGTCTCTTTCTATCGAAGGACGCATATAGAAATTATAATAGAAAAGGAATTAAGAGGAATGGAACAAAATCTAAAAACGGATCAAAATCCACAGACTGTAGAAAAGACAATAGAGAAACACTCGCTCTTTAATGTTTTAGCACAAACAGTTAAAACAGGTATTATAAAATCCAATTTAATTCCTATGTGGGCTGGCTTGACGCTAGGGATGTATAAAAATAAAATGACGCTTTTGGACAATATACCAGAAATCATTTTTGCAACAGTTGGTTCAGCACTTGTTATCGGTGCTGCCGGTGCGTTTAATAATGTGTATGACCGTGATATTGATGCCATTATGCCACGTACAAAAAATCGTCCTACAGTAACAGGAGAAATGTCAGCAAAAACAACGATGATTTTAGCAATTGTTATGTTAATTGTTGGAATAGGTGTATTAGCATTAGCTTCACCACTAGCTGCATTATTTGGTTTTATTGGTGTCTTTTTATATGTTGTACCGTATACAATGTGGACAAAACGTCGCACAATTTATAATACCGAAGTAGGGAGTATTTCAGGCGCTGTACCACCTTTAATCGGTTGGGCGGCTGTATCTTCAGATATTACACACCCAGCTTTAATGGGTCTCTTTTTTGTCATGGTCATATGGCAAATGCCACACTTTTATGCGATTGCTATTCGAAAGCATGCAGATTATGAAGCGGCAAGTGTTCCGATGTTACCTGTAATAAAAGGGATGCGCCGTACTTATTACCAAACGAACTTTTATTTAATATTGCTAATATTATCTAGCTTTTTATTTGGTTCGTTAAGTAAGGGTATTATGCTTGTCGCACTAATATTAAGTGTCGCATGGCTTGCAATGAGTATATACGGTTATCATAGCAATAAAAATCAAGAGAAGTGGGCGACAAAAATGTTTGTGTTCTCACTTTTGCATATGACAATCCTCTTCTCAACGGTTATTATTTATTCGCTAGCTGGGGTTATATTTAAACTATATTAACTGTTGTTATAGGTGAAACTAAATAGAAAAGCCAACAAGTTACTCTAAGCTTGTTGGCTTTTCACTTTCAACAGATGTAAATTGACGATGCGGCCATTCGAAAGCGTGAAGCTTCCCTCCAAATACAGCACCACCATCTATACCGATAATATTATTGTCACCAAAATAAACATCGTAATTTGTTGGGTCCTGATGCAACTTATAAGTAGGGGTATGCCCAAATATCACCGTTTTCTCTCCATCATAGCCTGTATGAAATTCTTCTCGAATCCATATCAGTTGTAAAGGGTCTGTGTCAGTTAATGCTATGCCAGGTACAACGCCGCCATGGACAAAAATTGCATCTTCTAACTCTATATACGTTTCAAAAGTTTCTATAAGCTGTAAGTGTTCTTCGAGCTTCGGTAATGTTTGAATGTAATTAGGTAATGTATTGTTGACAATAGCATCTTCAAAATCTTCCACATGATAGCCATAGCTGGTAAGTGTTGCATCTCCGCCACAGAGCGAAGTCCAATGATTCCAAGCTTTTGGAGTCCCTGAACGACAGGCTTTTAGCATAATAGCTTCATGATTTCCTAGTAAAACCCGTGCCCCAGTTGCTTGTAGTTCCGCAACTATATTTAAAACGCCACAAGAAGCAGGACCTCGATCAATATAATCCCCAAGTAAAAATAGTTCATCTTGTGTTGCATCGAACTTTACCTTTAGCAATAATTCTTCCAAAAGTTCTAGTTCCCCATGTATATCACTAATAGCTAGTATACGTGTCATAAAAAGCATCCTTTCCAGTATAACAGGCGTTACTTTTCATTATAGAGAATAATCTTACAAAATTCGACTTTTCTCATTTGTTTATGACGGCAAAAATACCTGAAATATTTTTAGATAAGTAACCATTTTAGAGAATTTTGTTCATACGATAAAGCATTTCTACAAATTATCGCCGTCTTTTATCTTATGTCAGAGAGAGTGTGAGCATTTAATCGTTTGTCTATAGATTTGCAAGAAAAGAGGGGGAGTTGTGGTAGAGTAAGCGCTGATGGCAAATAAGAAGTATTCGAGATGTTCCTTAGATTTTTGTTGTGAAATAAATAATTTGAATATAAACCTCCTTGGAATAGGGATTTATATTCAAATTAGAATTTAACTATTTATAATTTTGTTCCATTCTTGCTCCGCGATACTTTCGTCAAAGCTTGAAAGCAAGCGGTAGTTATCGGTATCTAAAATTCGATAATGTTGACTAATCACATTTTGTTGTAAACGATAGCCTTTCCACTCATTTACATTTTTCCACCATATGTATCCGCCCATCGTTTTTTCTTTTGGTTGTAATGTGCCATTATTGGCGATTAAGTCAACAACCTCAAGGGGATCACCGCCTAGCTCATGCTGTAAAATTGAACTTTCACGACATAGTGCGCATATTGCAACTGCAGTAGTCCAACCAGTTTGAATTCGACCTTTTTCAATTTGCACGAGTGTTTTTTTGGAAAGTCCTATTAGGTTGCTCATTTGATCTTGCGTTAATGTTTTTTCTGTTCGAATTAATTTTAGTTTCTCTGAAACGAGGGAAATTAGTTGTTCACGATTCATGCAAACATCCTTTCATCAGGTTGTTAAGCTCCATTATACATGAAAGACAAATTAGTAGTGCGAAGATTTGGGGAGCTAGCATTTGAAAAGGTAATAGTATACGGAGCGAAAGAAAAAGACTGCTCAAAAAAGAATCTTACTCATTGAGCAGTCTGTTGTTTGTGATAACAGGCAATTAATATTCATATTTTTTTGTGTCAGAAATAACACGGAAATGAATTCCTTTAATTTGAGCACTTACTTTATGGCGTAATGTATCAAGATCGACTAGCTCGTCTCCATCATTTACACACTCAGCGATTTCCTGTAATAGTTTCGTAAATGCTTCTTTGAATAATGAGCGCATATTATCAAAGTCAAGGCTTCTGAAGCTTCCATCAATATCAAATGCCTCAACAGAATTTAACTGCTTTGAAGCGCCGGCGAAGCGGTCATCGTATACTGTATAGTTTTCGTCAGTTACAACGATAATATATAAAATTTCTCCTGTAATCGTTTTTAATTCAATATTTGTCTTATGTTTTTTGACATCGGTAATAATGTGGATACCGTCTGAATGATAAAGTTTAAAAAGTTTCATAATATTGCCCCCTGAAAATAAAATCATTTATATAAACATTATATATAAATATGGCTAATAATGGAATGAGTCGAAAAGTATATAGAAATACTAGTATAGCCTTATTTATCTTAAGTTTTGATTGCCATTTGATGCTTCTAACGAAGGAAAATTGTCCAGTTAACTTTCTGTTGTAACAGGGGCAACTTTATGGAGCGGACGTACTTCGATATAGTGAAGCTGATGACCACGTTGTTCATAAATGCTAAATACATATTGTTCCAGCTCGATGTTTTTACTAGCCCTAATGCCATTATTCACGGTTAAGAACCAACCACCGAGTGTTTCTACATCATCTGTATCTAGTGAAATTTGTAGTAAATTTTCTACATCTTCTACAAGCATTTTGGCATTCAAAATATAATGATTGTCACCTATTTTTCGAATTTCAGCAATTTCATCATCGTCAAATTCATCACGAATCTCGCCAACGATTTCTTCTAAAATATCCTCAACCGTGACAAGTCCACAAGTACCACCATATTCGTCCATTAAAATCGCCATATGAATACGTTCCTTTTGCATACGGCCAAGTAATTGTTGAATAGGTGTCGTTTCTATTACACGAATAACAGGGTTAATAAAATCTTCAAGCACAAAAGAATCATCCGTTAATTGTTCAAGTAGACCATGGGTAAATAACTCTTTTGCATTTATAAACCCTAAAATATTATCTCGGTCACCATCATAAATAGGATAGCGAGTATATTTTTCAGCGGCGATAAAATGAATAATATTGGTGAAGGTTTCATTTTTTTCAATGCCTGCAATTTCTGTGCGGGGAACCATAATTTCTCTAGCAATACGCTCGTCAAATTCAAAGACATTATTAACGAATTTTAACTCAGTTTTATTAATTTCACCGCTTTTAAAACTCTCAGATAGCAATGAGCGCAATTCTTCCTCCGTATGCGATATCTCGTGCTCATTTGCTGGCTTCATGCCGAAGAAGCCTAGAAGAATACGTGCTGATCCGTTCAAAAACCAAATGAATGGGTACATCAATTTATAGAAAGCGATAATCGGTTTAGCAAAAAGTAATGCAATCTTTTCCGTCTTTTGGATAGCTGCTGTTTTTGGTGCCAATTCACCGACGACAACATGTAAAAAAGTAGCGATAGCGAAAGCGGTACCAATTGTGAAAATCGGTATATACTTATCAGCAATTCCCATCATTTCAAATAATGGGTGCAGCATAAATTCAAAGGTTTTTTCTCCTACCATCCCGATACCAAGTGCTGTTATCGTGATGCCAAGCTGACAGGCGGATAGGTATTCATCTAAGTGGTTGACAACATGCTTCGCGGGAATGGCATTTTTATTGCCCTCGGCGATTAATTGGTCAAGCTTAGAGGAACGCATTTTAACAATTGAAAATTCCGTTGCGACGAAAAACGCGGTTAACGCTAATAAAATCGTGAAAATTGATAAATTCAGTATGGTCTCCAAATAGTCGTTCTGCAAAACAGAACGTCACCTCCTAGGTATTAATAAGTAATAATAAAGAGTGCATAAGTGCAATACTTTCAGGTGAAACATTTTTTTTAATTGATTGAATATTTTTATTGTCTTGATTGTTCATTTGTTCAAGTAAAGATGATACATCATGTTCTAAATCTTGCATTTTTAAACGTAGCATTTGAACATCGATTTCTTCATAACTAGGAATATTGAGTGCGTTTTGTATTTCTCCCAGTGAAAGCCCTTCTTGTTTACGTTGTTCAATAAAATAAAGTCGATCAATCATGGCAGGGTCGTAATAGCGATAGTTTGACTCGGAACGTTCTGCCTCCAACAGGCCTAAATTTGTATAATAATCAATTGTTCTTTTTGTAATGCCTGTTTTTTGAGCAAGCTCACCAATTTTTAGTTTTTCTGTCCCAATGCAATGACCTCCCAACCATCACGTGATACTTTGATTATAACGTGATGGTTTACTAGCATTCAAATAATAAGCTTTGATATTTCTAAATTGTAAGGTAAGGTCGTTCAAATGGAGTTAATCTACATAAAAATAGCTTTTCGTAACGATAATCGTCAGAAAAGCTATAAGAATTATTTTTTTAAATATGTATCATATAGATGATGAAGGGCATCATCACCACTTAATTGTAGTATCTTCTCTTGATTGAATACAAGCGTTACTTCTGTCTGTGAGCTATCAATTTGATCGTCTTGGATTACACAAATAACGTTTACCAAACCCGTCTCAGCAAGCTGTTTTTGCATATGATCATCCCAAGCTTGATCAGAGAATAACGGTGCTTGCCAAGTGCCTTGTACATGAAGCTCATTTTTTTCGCCGTCATATTCCCAGCGTATGTCACGTAAAATAGTTTTAAATAGGTCATTAATAGTAAAGGATTCGTCGTTGTAATTAATTGTAAGTGCTCTTATTGCATGCACATCTTGGCTAACTGCGCTAGCTGCTGCATCAGCTGCTGAGTTAATGCCCGAAAAGGCATCTTTAATTTCAGTTAGTCTATCACCACAGCCGGCAAGTAAGACCGACAGGCATGTAACAATAGCAAGTTTTGTCATCCATTTCACAAGGAGTACCCCCCAGTTCCACTAGTTGTTACTACTATATTAACGAAAAGAAAATTATGAAGGAAGGGTATGTAAGAGGCAGATTGTGACGTTTTTTCAACGATACGGCCTTTTTCCAAAGTATGCTTGATTGCAAAGAATTAATAGACTGAATTTTTAAATAATTATCACTTGAAAGGGGAGCATTTTGGAATGAAAATTAATGATGAAATACTCGACCGATTAGGAACATATTTTGTGTATCACGCAGTATATGATAATTATGGGATAACTTTTGAAAATTTTGTGGAGCGTTGGTTACGGGGGATTCTTGAAGTTTAAAGTGTAATAAATTTCTTTGTCGCACCAGTTGTGTTACCATGGGCGATTTTTAGACAAGTTCTGTATTGTAACAATCTGAAAAGAGTCGTGTTCCACAAAGGAAACACGACTCTTTTGTTTAATTTTTTATAAGTTTCACTTAAAGTAATTTGTGATAAATTGATTTGCTTCTTGCCAATTATACACGCGCACAACATTGTCAGGTACAGCAAGTCGATTGTATGGTGTGTCGAATAACACCACAGGTATTTTTAATTCTTCAGCGAGCATCACAGCATTATCATGTTTATCCTCAAAGAAAGCTGCTACACTATGCTTTTTCGCTGAAGCTAATTTGTCATGACTTCCTATAAGCTCAATATGATCAAATGGGATAGCCTGTGATTTAAACCAGTTCATCGTAATATCTGATACATTTTGACCGCGTGCAGAAATGTAATATAGCTCATAAGTATTTTGCCAAGCACTTAAAATTTCTTTGGCATCTTTTGCAGCCTCAGAAACTTCATACATATAAGGCTCATTTTCCTTAAACCACGCGTTGAATGCTGTGCGATCTACTGGATGTGGGAAAGCTGATAAAAAATCATATTCGCATACATCATCAAGCGTAATATTCACATTATACTGCTTATTGATGTGAGGAATGAGTGTACTCGGACATGTTACTGTTCCGTCAATATCGATTCCAAAACGAGGCTTTGTCATGCAAGCACCTCCTTAGGCGTTCGCTTTTGCTGCTTCTTCAGCCGCACGTTTTTCTGCCATTTCAGCAGCTAGCTTATCGATTTCTTTTTTCAACTCTTCTACCATTGTTTCTTCTGGCACTTTACGGACAGTTTTGCCTTTCATGAATAAGAGACCCTCACCACGTGCACCAGCGATACCGATATCTGCTTCACGCGCTTCACCAGGACCATTAACGGCACAGCCTAGAACCGCTACTTTTAATGGCACACTCAATTTTGAAATGTATTCCTCTACTTCATTTGCAATAGAGATAAGGTCGATTTCAATACGTCCACATGTAGGACATGAAATCAGTGTCGCCATATTAGACGCTAAGCCAAATGATTTTAATAGCTCACGTGCGACTTTTATTTCCTCCACAGGATCGGCTGAAAGAGAAATACGTAGCGTATTACCAATGCCTTTTGACAAAATGGCGCCAAGGCCAGCAGCTGATTTTACAGTACCTGCAAAAAGAGTACCTGATTCTGTAATCCCTAAATGTAGAGGATAATCAAAAGCTTTTGCAGCTTTTTCATATGCTTCAATGGCTAAATTGACGTCCGATGCCTTCATTGACACGATAATATCGTGGAAATCTAAGTCTTCCAAAATTTTAATATGGTGTAATGCAGATTCTACCATGCCATCTGCAGTTGGATAGCCATATTTTTCAAGAATATGACGTTCTAATGAACCAGCATTTACGCCAATACGAATAGGAATGCCTTTTGCTTTTGCAGCTGTAACTACTGCTTCTACTTTTTCTTTACGCCCAATATTACCTGGGTTAATACGAACTTTATCAATACCATTTTCAATTGCTTTTAAAGCTAATTTATAGTCAAAGTGAATATCAGCTACTAATGGAATATGGATACGTTTCTTTATTTCTGCAATTGCATCAGCCGCACGTTCATCTGGGACTGCAACGCGAACGATTTGACAGCCTGCTTCTTCAAGTCGAAGAATTTCTGCTACTGTTGCTTCGACATCATGTGTTTTTGTTGTACACATACTTTGAATGAATAATTCATTACTACCACCAATTGTTAAATTACCGACACGTACTGGACGTGTTTTTGAACGGTGACATATTTCACTCATTAACTTTCTCTCCTTTTCGGGCCACTACTTTCAGCCGTCACTGACACTTATTTTATCAGTGTAAGAAAATAAGGACAAGGAAGAAACGTTAACTTTTCATTTTCCGCATTTATTTTCGAATTCAAAAGAGAGGGGAAGCTTAATATTTTCGCCTGGTACAAGTGCTTGTAATTGTAAATGTGGATTTAATTGATAAAAAAGCTCTAGTCGTTCTGGAAAGGTCATCGGCACTTTTGCAGGATGTAGTGCAAATAAGCTATGTATCGTATCGCCTTGAATCGTTTGTACACTGATGTAAGTAGGTTCGCGTTGGTTTTCACAAAATGCATTTTGACTTTCTTTAGGATAGAAAGCAGCAAGAGATAATGTTCCCTCTGTTAAATCTACTTTAACGACAAAAGCGATAAGCACGATTGCAACGGTTAATAAGAATGCACGCAAAAAATCCCCTCCTTTTTCTACACTATATTGAGAAGAGAGGGGAATCATGCCTATTATTTTGAAATTGGTTGTTTTGGATATTTTGTAAAGGCTACGATTAATAGAGTTATAGTTAAAAGTAAAGACAAGATCGAGATAATCGTAGCGGCATTTGGAATGTATTCTGCTAGCATACTTAAAATAGTGGCCCATGTAATAGCGAATGTTGTTGTGCGCCAAATATGGCGGTATTCACCACGGCGTTTCATGATTTTTAAAATAAATAATCCTGCTAACGCATAGAGAGCAATTTGCCCAAAAATCAACATTGTTGTCATTACAAACAGCATAATAAATGTGACAGGGTATAAGAGCCACTTTATTTGTTCTATGTATTCTGTTATACCGCTAATGTCAATCGTATTGATAGACATATCAGCGGAAAAACGCCCAAAAGAAAATACTGTAACTATCGTAATTAATAGAAAGGTATATTGAATAACTTTCCCAATAGGTAGTAAACGATAGGCTGCTAGTTTTTTAGGATGTATTAAGCTATCGATAAATAATTGTGAGTGTTTCATTTATATCTCCTCCAAACGATATTCTAACATGTTCAGGAATGACTAGATATGGACATTAGTAATTTTATCTGTGAATACAATGCTAAAATGTTAACATTGTGTAAAGAAGTTAAAGGTATTCTTTACTTTTTGTACAATTTCATTTAATGATTAGGAATAGAGTAGTAGAGACGTAGGAATTGGAGCGAAAACCATTGACAATAGATTGGCAAAGCATATTATTTCAATTTTTAGGCGGATTAGGGGTCTTTTTATTTTCCATAAAATACATGGGGGAAGGTTTACAAAAATCGGCAGATGATAGACTTCGAGAATGGCTAAATCGATTTACGACAAATCCGCTAATGGGTGTGTTAGTTGGGATAATCGTAACGGTTTGTATCCAGTCAAGCTCAGCAACAACAGTGATTGCTGTTGGCCTAGTAAGTGCAGGCTTCTTAACACTTCGTCAAGCTATTGGCGTTATTATGGGGGCTAATATTGGTACAACAATAACCGCATTTATTATCGGTATTAATATTGGTATTTATTTTTATCCACTACTTGCGATTGGTGCAGCATGTTTGTTTTTCTTTAAAAAAGCAATCTATCATCATATTGGGCAAATTTTATTTGGCTTTGGTGGTTTGTTTTTAGGGCTAGAGTTAATGAGTGCAAGTATGCAGTCACTGCATCAATTAGCGGATTTCGAATCATTAACCATTCATCTAAGTAACCAGCCGGTAATTGGAATATTTCTAGGTACTATTTTTACATTGCTCGTACAAAGTTCGACAGCGACAGTCGGGGTACTTCAAGGCTTATATGCCGAGAATTTAATTGGCTTAGATAGTGCGCTACCGATTTTATTTGGCGAAAATATAGGGACGACGATTACAGCTGTTTTAGCTTCGTTAGGTGCTTCAATCTATGCAAAGCGTGCTGCGGCAGCACATGTGTTGTTTAATGTTATTGGGACAGTTATTTTTATGTTGCTTTTTACCCCATTTATAAACTATGTACAGTGGATTAGTGGTCTGTTTCACTTAGAGCCGCGTATGCAAATTGCTGTCGCACATGGCTCATTTAATGTTTTTAATATGATGATTCAGCTACCATTTATTGCGGGGTTAACGTTGCTAGTAACAAAATTATTACCTGGCAATGATGGCAATATTGATGTTACGACGAAGCATTTAGATCCAGCATTTATCGATTCTTCTCCTGCCATTGCGCTAGGGCAGGCAAAAGAGGAAGTTTTACGGATGGGCGAGCATGCACTTAGGGGATTAGAAGAAACGTTTTTATATATGAAAACTGGGGAATCTGCACATATTCCGACAGTATTACAATTGGAAGTTGGACTCAATCACTTAGATAAAGAAATAACAAATTATTTAGTTATGGTCTCAAAGCAGCCACTTTCTCATGCTGATTCGGTTCGTCACCATACTCTTTTAACAAATGTACGCGATATTGAGCGTATCGGCGACCATTTTGAAAATATATTAGAGCTTTTACAATATAAAGATCACCATGAAGTAAGTTTAAGTAAATCAGCGCGACAAGATTTAATTGGTATGTTTAGTCTCGCAATTGAGGCAGTACGTAAAAGCATAGAAGCGCTTGATACAGCTAGTCTTAGTTTGGCACAGGAAGTAACAGAGCTCGAGAGTTTAATTGATGATATGGAGGATAAACTAAGACAAAAGCATATCGCACGCTTAAATACTAATGAATGTAGTGGCGCTGCGGGTATCGTTTATACGGATATTGTGAGTAACTTGGAGAGAATAGGGGATCATGCTGTTAATATTGCAGATTCTATATTAGGTATTCGTCATTAGCTATGTAACTTTTGGCAATATGTTTTGTATTAAAGGCAATGCACGACAAAAGGAGAGAATGTTTATGGAAGTCGTTGGCTGGATCCTAGTAATTGCCTGCTTTATCATTTCATTTGTAGGTTTAGTGTATCCGATAATCCCTGGCGTTTTATTTTTACTCGGTGGGTTTTTACTGTATGGATTATTTTTCACATTCGCCGATTTAAGCTGGTGGTTCTGGGCTATTGAAATATTATTTGTTGTCCTGCTATTTGGTGCTGACACCGTTGCAAATGCTTTTGGCATTAAAAAATTTGGCGGTTCAAATGCAGGAATGTGGGGAAGTACAATTGGCTTATTGATTGGCCCATTTGTTATTCCAGTTGCAGGAATATTAGTAGGTCCATTTTTAGGAGCGGTTATTGCGGAGCTTCTAGTGGAGCGAAGAACAGTTGGGGAAGCTGTGAAAAGTGGTGTTGGTTCCCTCATCGGCTTTTTAACATCAACTGTAGCGAAAGCGGTTATTCAAATTGTAATGATTGTTATTTTCTTTATTGCCCTATAATTTGTTCGTGCATTTTTGTGGGGGTAATTATAAAGTTTAACAAAATAAAGAAGTGGGTATGATAGAGATTGGATTGTTTTTTCGGTCAAAAGGCTGAAATCTTTGATTTGAGGTATTTTTCATTGAATGGTTTGACCAATTTTGATAATCTAAGGATGTACTAATTATTTCTTTATTTTAGGGAGGAACTTAAAAATGGCTTACGAATTACCACAATTAACTTATGCTTATGACGCATTAGAACCAAATATTGATGCAAAAACAATGGAGATTCACCATTCTAAACATCACAATACTTATGTAACAAATTTAAACGCAGCAGTAGAAGGTACTGAATTTGCTGAAAAAGACATTAATGACTTAATCGCAAACATCGACGCACTTCCAGCTGACAAGCAAACTGCAGTTCGTAACAACGGTGGCGGACATGCTAACCACACATTATTCTGGGAATTAATCGCTCCAGGCGGTTCAAAAACTCCAGTTGGTGAAGTAGCAAAAGCAATCGATGCTAAATTTGGTTCTTTCGATGCTTTCAAAGAAGAGTTTGCTAAAGCTGCAACAACTCGATTCGGTTCAGGTTGGGCTTGGTTAATCGTTGATGGTGATTCAGTAGCAGTTACTTCTACACCAAACCAAGACTCTCCAATTATGGAAGGTAAAACACCAATCTTAGGATTAGATGTTTGGGAGCACGCTTACTACTTAAACTACCAAAACCGTCGTCCAGATTATATCGGTGCTTTCTGGAACGTAGTAAACTGGGATGTAGTAGAAGCTAAATTCCAAGCTGCAAAATAATCATTTGCGAGAAAACAATTATGTTTCTGCGAAGCTGACGTCAGTGAAGTGGAACTATAAAAATTAATTTTCGAGTAGAGGGGCTATGCAAAGGGTGAAAAACACCTTGCATAGCCCTTTTTAAATGAATTATTGCATTAAAGTGATAACTTTCCAATGTAGTTTACTGATTTAAAGAAATCGAAATGTTTTGAAGGAAACTTTTCTTGCAAAGTACCGTCAAATAAATGAAGCTATTAGTAAGGAATTATAAAGTGAGTTAATTTCATAAGTAGTTTTTCTAGGGAAAATAACGAATTTCAATGGAGCCAAGGGAGAAGATTCCAGCGGGATAAGCAAGACTGGACTGAGCTGGCGAGGGAAGAGGCTTAGTACTTGCCAGGGAAAGCGTTTGCCTGTTGCATAATGATGCACACAATCCAGTTCTATATTTTTTCAATATTTTCTTTTAATGGAAAATAACAATTGTGAAATTGATTCAAGTGTATGCTTTTCTGACTTAACTTCGAATGGTATACTAGGTATCGTGTATTTAAACAGTTATTAGATGAGGAGGGTAATACATATGCGCAAAGCACCGGGGAAAAATCGCGCAGCGAGTGTTAAAGCAAAGCATCACTCTAATTTAACATTTCGTATGAATGTCCTTTTCTTTGCAATATTTATCGTATTTTCGATGTTAATTTTTAGGCTTGGTTATATGCAAATTGTAAAAGGGGAAGATTATGTTCGTATTTTAGAGCGGACAGAGGAAGTACCTGTTAATACAAGTGTACCAAGGGGTAGAATGTATGATCGTTATGGACGAATTTTAGTTGATAACCAACCGGAAAATGCAATTACATATACGAAAATGCAGACGACAAAAACTGAGGATATGCTAGCAATAGCTGAAAAGCTTGCGCAGCTGATTGAACAGCCGATAGACCGTATCACACTACGTGATAAGTATGATTTTTGGATTTTAAAAAATCATGATGCGGCATACGCAAAAATTTCTGATGCAGAGCAAACTAAAATTAAAACCCAAGAAAATATTACGACAAGTCAAGCAAATGCAGAGATTGATAAGGTTGTGCGTGAGCGCATTACCGACGAAGAATTAGCACAATTAACTGATGATGATTTAGAAGTACTAGCAATTTACCGAGAGATGGTATCAGGCTATAATTTATCACCACAAATCATTAAAAGTGAAAATGTAACAGCTGATGAATTTGCACGTGTTTCTGAGCGTTTAACGGAGTTACCAGGAGTCAACACAACGACAGACTGGAAGCGTGTCAAGCTATCTTCACTTTCTGTTTTAGGCCGTACAACTGTTCCAACGAAGGGGATTCCAAAAGATAAGCTGAATTATTATTTGGCACGGGATTATTCACGTAATGACCGCGTAGGAGAAAGTTATATTGAAGCGCAATATGAAGAGCTGTTACAAGGGCAAAAAACAGTTGTCAAAAATATTACGAATAAAAAAGGGCAAGTTGTCGATACCATTACGACATATGAAGGTGAGCCTGGAAAAGATTTAGTATTAACATTTGATAGTGAGTTACAGGCAGCTAATGAAAAAATTGTAGAGGAAGAACTGCTAAATTTAAAAGCGATGTCAGGATCTAGTTTATTAGACCGCGCTTTCTTAGTCATGATGGATCCAAACACTGGTGACATTTTATCAATGGTTGGTAAAAAAATCGAAAAAGATTCAGAAACTGGAAAAAATGTAGTTGTGGATTATGCATACGGATCGTTCACAACAGCTTATGAGGCAGGGTCTGTCGTAAAAGCAGCCACTTTGCTGACAGGTTATAAACTGGGGGCAATTTCACCGAGCACAGTATTGGGAGATGAACCGATCCATTTACTTGGTACACCAGTAAAAAAATCGATCTTTAACCGTAATGGGTATATATCAATGGACGGCTTAAGTGCACTTGAACAATCTTCTAACGTTTATATGTTTAAAACAGCAATGCTTATCAATGGCACACCATATAGTTATATGATGCCATTACGATTAAATGATCAAACATTCCCGAATATGCGTAATTCCTATGCACAATTTGGCTTAGGTGTTAATACAGGTATTGATTTACCAAATGAATTTAGTGGTGTGGAAGGTCCTTCAGGTCCGACGATGGGTGGTAAAACACTTGACTTAGCTATTGGACAGTATGATACGTATACACCGCTACAACTAGCACAATACATTTCAACAATAGCGAATGGCGGCTACCGTATTCAGCCCCATGTCGTGAAAGAAGTGCGTGATCCATCAAAAGATGGTCAGCAACTAGGGCAACTAGTGACAGAAGTAGGACCGAGAATTTTAAATCAAATCGATAATACTGATGATGAAATTAATTATGTTAAACAAGGATTGCGTCGTGTTTACACAGGCTCTCGTGGTACTGCACGATCAGCATTTGCGAATGCGCCGTATACAGCTGCCGGAAAAACGGGAACAGCCGAAGTTGTATATTATGGTCCGTTAAAAGAGCGTTATGGTACAAATACAATTAATTTAACGCATGTTGGCTATGCGCCATATGAAAATCCTGAAATTGCCTATGCTGTTGTGATTCCGTGGGCAACTACTAACATAGAGCAACATTTATCAAACAATAACGTTATTGCAAGGCGCGCTTTAGATAAATACTATGAGCTAAAAGAAAAGTATGATACGACAAAAGTGACAGATAATAAAGTAGTGCAACCAATTTTACCTGCTATTACAAATGATAAAATTGGTGAGGATGAACAAGAATAAAAAAACCGCTAGCGCATGTTAAATGCCTAGCGGTTTTATTTTGTTTATAGTCAAAGTGTTTGGGTTTCTTTCGGCGATTATGTCTAGGTATGCGGCGATTCTAGGGCTTTTATCGTCGGTTTTTGAGTGCTTATCGGCGATTTCTTCATGTCTATCGGCGATTACTAGACCCCTATCGGCGATACACTATATAGAAAGTTGTTGAATTGCTAATTCAAACTGTTGCTTCGGTTTTTTTCCATAGAGCTCTATATTATTAAAGAAATAAGATGACACCATAAAATCAATAGCCTCCTGTAAAGAAAACTCTCGATGATCCATGATAAGTGTTAAATATGTTTTAAAGTAATCGGCATTTTGTACTTTTGCATGATTAATCACAAAGTCAAACTCCTCTTATAGTATTTCCTGACACAAATGCTTATTATAGCATTTTTCCTAGAGGAAGCAAGTATGAATGCGATTGTAAATGATTCTTTACAATCGTTTACAAAGCATTACATTCCTTTACGTGTCTTTTACGAACGATTTATACGAATTCAACAATAAGTCATTATAGTAAAGATTGTAAGGCAAACAACAAATAAAAAAGTTAGTGACGGAGGCAAATGAGATGAAAAAGTGGAAGTACTTAACGATGACAGCGGTAATGGGTTCAGCATTAATGCTAGGTGCATGTAGTGGAGACAACTCAGCGCAAAATGGTAACAATGCAGAAACGAATGCACCAGCGAACTCAGGACAAGAAGCTGCTGACGAGAAACTGCAAGGTTCAGTTGCTGGAGATGGTTCATCAACAGTAGCACCAATCATTGAAGCAGTTGTTGAAGAGTATGCAGGTGCACAACCGGATGTCAAAGTATCGGTAGGTGTTTCTGGTACTGGTGGCGGCTTTGAAAAATTCATCGCAGGTGAGACAGACTTTTCAAATGCATCTCGTTTTATAAAAACTGAAGAGAAAGAAAAACTAGAGCAAGCAGGAATTGCTTACACTGAGTTAGCTTTAGCATATGATGGTTTATCTGTAGTGGTGAACCCTGAAAACGATTGGGCAAAGGATTTAACGATAGATCAATTAAAGAAAATTTGGACTGAAGATGGCACAGAGAAAAAATGGTCAGATATCGACCCATCATGGCCAGCTGAGAAAATCGTATTCTATTCACCAGGTACTGACTCAGGTACGTATGATTACTTTGATGAAGTAGTTTTAGATGGTGCTGATCTAGCAAGTGCAGCAACATTATCAGAGGATGATAATATGCTAGTCCAAGGTGTTGCTGGTGACAAAAATGCAATTGGTTTCTTCGGCTTCGCTTACTACTTAGAAAATAAAGATAAATTAAACATTGTGAAAGTAAATGGCATTGAACCAACACATGACACAATTGAAGCTGGGGAGTATACGCCACTTTCACGTCCGTTATTCACATATGTGAAAAACAGTGCAATTAAAGATAATGCTGCAGCATATGATTTCATCAAATTCACTCTTGAAAATGCAGGGGATATGGCAGAGGCAGTAGGTTATGTTAGTCTACCTGAAGAAAAATATGCTGAAGGCTTAAAAACTTTAGAAGGTTTAAAATAAGCAAACATGCATAGAGGGAAAGAGATGTATGCTCTTTCCCTTGCTTAATGGAAAGGAGTACCCAATGGTTTCTCATAAAGAAAATAAGACATCATCTGTGCAACAATTAATTGCAAATTCGCGCAATCATAAAACTAAGAAAATAGTGGAAAAAGCTATGCCAGCTTTATTATTTTCTGCAGCGCTTATCTCGATTTTGACGACATTTGGCATTGTTTTCACCCTTATTTTTGAAACGTTTGAGTTCTTTAAACGTGTTTCGATTACGGATTTTCTATTTGGTACACAGTGGCTACCGTTTTCTGGGAAGGAGCCTTTATTTGGGATATTACCACTTATCGCAGGGACACTTAAAGTAACATTTATTGCAGTTGCCGTAGCTGTACCATTTGGAATTGCTTCAGCAATCTATTTGAGTGAATATGCAAGCGAGAAAATACGACGTACGGTTAAACCAATATTAGAAGTATTAGCAGGTGTTCCAACAATTGTCTATGGTTTCTTTGCATTGACGTTTGTAACACCTTTGCTACAAGGAATCATTCCACAACTTAAGCTGTTTAATGCACTTAGTCCAGGGATTGTAGTGGGCATTATGATATTGCCAATGATTACATCTCTATCAGAGGACGCGATGTCATCTGTACCAAACAGTATGCGTGAGGGGGCTTTAGCCTTAGGTGCAACGAAGTTTGAAGTTGCTATAAAAGTCGTGTTACCAGCAGCTTTGTCAGGAATTATAGCATCGGTAGTACTCGCTATTTCCCGGGCAATTGGGGAGACGATGATTGTATCACTTGCTGGTGGATCAACACCGAAATTTGATCTTGATGTTACAGATTCCATCCAAACAATGACTGCTTATATTGTACAAGTGTCAACTGGTGATGCTGGTTATGGAACGACGATTTATTATTCGATTTACTCAGTAGGATTCACTTTATTTATCTTTACTTTAGTAATGAATCTAATTGCTCATTATATTTCGAAACGCTTCAGGGAGGTTTACTAGCATGCGCTATATCGATGATACAGTCGTCAAGAAACGAATGACAAAGCGTATTACATTCAATAAAGTGTGGAAGTTCTTATTTTTCTTGGCAACTACATTTGCACTTGTGATGCTAGCTATTTTGCTCTACCGGATTGTGACGCAAGGAATTGGCTATTTAAATTTTGATTTCTTAACAAATTTTGCTTCTCGTTTTGCGAATAAGGCGGGAATTAAAGCGGCATTAGTCGGCTCGCTGTGGTTGATGGCGGTTGTAGCTCCCGTATCAATCATTCTAGGTGTAGGAACAGCCATTTATCTAGAAGAATATGCAAAGAAAAATAGAATAAACGATTTTATTCGTATGAATATTTCAAACTTAGCAGGTGTACCTTCAATTGTTTTTGGATTACTTGGCTTAACAATTTTTGTTCGTATGATGGGTCTTGGTAAAAGTATTCTAGCTGCAGGTTTAACAATGAGTTTGCTAATTTTACCTGTAATTATCGTGGCAGCGCAGGAAGCAATTCGTGCGGTACCGAATGAACAACGTGAAGCATCCTACGGTATGGGTGCGACAAAATGGCAAACGATTTTACGAGTCGTTTTACCAGCAGCTATACCGGGGATTTTAACAGGTAGTATTTTAGCGTTGTCCCGTGCGATTGGTGAAACAGCTCCGTTAGTAGTACTTGGGATTCCAGTTATTTTACAATTTTTACCTAATGATCTTTTAAGTCAGTTTACTGCATTGCCAATGCAAATTTACGATTGGGCAAAACGTCCGCAAGAGGCATTTCAATATGTAGCGGCAGCGGGTATTTTAGTGCTGATGATTGTGCTGTTACTGATGAATTCGATTGCCATCTTTATCCGAAATAAATTCCAAAAACGTTATTAATGAGGTGACCTTATGGTACTAGATTTTAAAGAGGAAAAATCAGTTGTTAAATCGATTAATGTAAATGTAAAGGCTGGCGCTGAAGCTGCGAAAAAAGTAGTGTATGATACGCGTAACTTAAATTTATGGTACGGAGATCATCATGGTTTAAAAGACATTAATTTAAGTATTTATGAAAATGAAGTAACAGCTATTATCGGCCCTTCAGGTTGCGGGAAATCAACTTATTTAAAAACGTTGAACAGAATGGTAGAGCTAGTACCAACTGTCCGCACTTCGGGAGAGATTTTGTATCGTGAACGCAATATTTTAGATAAAAGCTATACAGTAGAGGAATTACGTACTCGTGTGGGGATGGTTTTCCAAAAGCCAAATCCATTCCCAAAATCTATTTATGATAATATTGCTTATGGCCCTCGTATCCATGGCATAAAAAACAAAAAGATTCTGGACGAAATTGTTGAAAAGTCTCTACGAGGTGCAGCGATTTGGGATGAAGTAAAAGATCGTTTACATCAAAATGCATACGGTCTATCAGGTGGTCAGCAACAACGTATTTGTATCGCACGCTGTTTAGCAATAGAGCCAGATGTTATTTTAATGGATGAGCCAACATCTGCACTTGACCCAATTTCTACATTAAAGGTAGAAGAGCTAGTACAAGAGCTTAAAAAGGATTATTCGATTATTATCGTTACACATAACATGCAACAGGCAGCACGTATTTCGGACCGTACAGCATTTTTCCTTAGCGGCGAAGTCGTTGAATATGACAAAACAGATGTGATTTTCCAAACACCTGCTGATCAACGTACAGAAGATTATATTTCAGGACGCTTCGGCTAAGCATAGGAGGAACGATAGATGGCAGTACGTGAGCGCTTTGAGCAAGAGCTTAAAGAAATTCAAGAACAGTTTGTGGAAATTGCAACAAGTAGTATTAATGCATTAAAAATTTCATTTGAGGCATTGCAAGAGCAAGATTTGGAGAAGGCGTTAAAAATTCTTGAGGATGATTTAATTATTAATCGCCTTGAAGAAGAAATTAATGATCGAGTTATTTTAATGATTGCCAAGCAGCAGCCCGTTGCAACAGATTTACGTCGTCTTATGGTGCTTGTAAAAGCGGCATCTGATATGGAAAGAGTGGGCGATTATGCGGTCAATATTGCTAAAGAGACAATCCGTATAGGCAAAGAACCATTGGTCTTTCCGACAACAAATTTACAAACAATGTGCAATAAAACAGTAGAAATGCTTGAGAGCATTATTACCGCATTTAAGGACGAAGATACAGTTCGTGCCAAGGAAATTGCTGATTTGGACGATTACGTAGATGATTTATATGGAGCGACCGTTACATTATTGCTTCGTGCGGGTGCTGAAAATCCAGCACATATTTCGCAAATAACGCATTTAACGTTTGTTTGTCGTTATCTTGAACGTTCAGCTGATCATGCAACTAATATTGCTGAACATTTATTTTACTTAATCAAAGGTAAACATTATGAATTGAATAATTAAAAGAGGGCTGTATTGTGAGGCCCTTCAGACTATAGCTAACTCGAAAAACTTCGAATGGGCTATAGTCTTTTTCATTTTAAATAAAATAAATCTTTACGGCTATCTATTATAATTGCATATGGAGCATTAAATTGTTTGAGTGCCTGGCACTTTGTAAAATATTCGGTTACTAATGAAGCTAACAATCGAAATGTTACATCTTACTATTTTTACAGTTCCCCCATGAATCCAAGTTGGCAAGTCATCAAAATTGTTTGAGTGCCTGGCACTTTGGGCTGCTTTCTGCATTAAATAACTACATAAACGAAATTGCAGCAACATTGCACTCTGCCGATGCGTCAAATACTGTAGGGTGTTATTGTATTGTCAAAAAAATAATTTGGTTATACTATAGACATTATCCCGAAAAATAGGTGCTTAGGAGGTGCTGCTGCATGAAAGACAGTGTAGAATCACTTATGAAGAAATTTGGTCTAGAAATTTCAATAGAACAACGCAAATACTTAGGTTTTCTATATGAAAATTTACATCTAGAAGAGTTAAGTGATAAGGAACAACATTTTTTTATTGACTATTTTTACAAGAGTGAGACACTACGAAATATGGCAGCATTTGCACTTGAGCTAGCGGATGTCATGCATGAGATTCGTGAAAATGTTCCAACTATTGAACAGGCAGAGCAGTTAGCGAATGGAAAAGAGCAACGCTTGTATTATGAGCAAAAGTGGCAAGAAGCTAGACGCCAAAAACTAAAGCAACAAACGACAAAAAGTGGAAATATTCTATACGTTCCATTTGTTGACTACAAGGAAGAGCAAGGCCCAATGGTTATATGTCTTGAACAAACATCTGGAATGGCCAAATATTCAGAGCTGTGTAAAAGCATGATTTTGTCTTTATTTATGGATGCCCATCAGGAGCAAAGAGATTTATATATCGTGCCATATGATTGTCAAATTCATGTCCATTATCGCTTTGAAAATGGACATTTAAATCTATCTGATTTTAAAGATTTTATCGAATATAAGGCAAAAGGGGAAGCGGCGATTTTGCCTGTTCTACAGTTTGTGAAAGGATTGCTACAGGAAAATCAGCAATGTGCAGAAACAGATGTTATTATTTTTACTGAAGGTAATCCTGTTGATGGGCAATATTTATTAGGGAAGCGTGCAAAGACTATGATAGAGGAAATGAAGCAGCGTTATCATGCCGAATTTTCAGTAATTGCAATGAATGAACAACGTTTTAATGAGCATCATTTTTGGTTTGCAAATAAGGCTATTTTTGCAGACAATGCGATTCAATAAAATGTACAGCTGACCAGAAAGCTTTTGGTCGGCTTATTTTTACTGAACGGTCATACCGTTTTTGTCAGTATAAAATCATTTACAAAAATGTACATAGGTAAGTAAAAGGAGAATTACATGGATTCAATGAAATGGTTATTACCGAACTTGACTGCGCCAACATGGATGGACATTACAATTGCAGTCGCGTTTTGTGTATTTGGTTGGCTATTACAGCATTTTGTGCTGAAGAAAATAATTACGAGCAGTGTAACGTTTTTAAAAAAGAGACAACGTAATTTTCAAGCGACTGTGCTTGCACAATTTAATAACGCAATCCGTTATGCATTTATGTCTGCAGTAGTTGTACTTAGTTTATCAAATTTACTTAAAATATTTTTATTTACACATTTTGCAACAAAAAATTTCGTATTATCTATCATGGTGTTTTTTGCATTTAAAGGTATATATGATGTCTTTCATTATTATACGAAGCAACCATTACAGTTAAATAACGATGAAGAGCAAAATGTTCTTCTTCCGTTCTTCCTTCGTATCGGTAAAGTGCTTGTGATGATATTAGCCATGTTTACAATAGCTTCATTTTGGGACTTTAATATAAATGGCTTCTTAACAGGGATTGGTCTAACAGGAGTAGCGATTGCCTTTGGTATACGTGATACGTTGTCACATGTTTTTGGTGGGATGTCGGTTGCACTTGACAATCCTTTTCAAATTGGTGACTGGATTGCAACAGAGGACCAAAAAATAGAAGGCACAATTGAAGATATCAACCTTCGTAGTACGCTCATTCAAACAGGCGACAAAGGGCTTGTATATGTGCCAAACTCTTATTTAGTTAATCGTCCGATTTATAATTTTTCAAAACGAGAAAAACGAAAATGTGAACTGTTTTTATATGTAACCGCAGAAAACAAAGAAGAACAATTGCGCAGTGCTTTAAGTACAATTCATCAGCAAATTTATTTGCATGCTAATACTGAAAAAGAAATGATTCATGTTTATATTGATGAGTTTCACCAAACATCATATCGTGTTCTTGTTCGCTTCTATGTTGCTACAAATGATACGGCAGTTATGCTAAGTGTCCGACAGGATATTTTATTTGCTATCCGTCAGGTTGTAAGTGACTATGACATTGTCCTTGCTGAGGAAACGGACGACGATTGTTGAGGATATGGTAAAATATAATTTGAATTGTTTGATACTTTACATTACAATGTAAACTAGTAATCAGCTTAGATGAAGAGTAGTAACTATTATGATTTGTTTTAGAGAGCTAGCGGTTGGTGGAAGCTAGTACAAAAAAATAGTGAATGGACTTCGGAGCTCTAATTCAGAAAAGAGTAGTATGGATTAGCGTTTGCCTACGTTACAAGGCATTTGAGAGGGTCTTTGTAACAAGACCAATGAAGGTGGCACCACGGCTTTTCCGTCCTTTTGTGATGGAAAGGCCTTTTTATATTGATTTTTGGTGTAGCAGAGCAGAGTAGAGCAGAGCGAAGGAGAGATTAAGTATGACAGTTGAGCTTAGAAGATTTGCCATGAAGGTATTACAAGGGGACATGATGACGCCAATTTCGGTGTATCAATCCCTTGCAGGAAAGCATAAGATGCTATTTGAATCATCAGCCAAGCATGAGGAAAGTGGTCGTTATTCCTTTATTGCCGTGAACCCAATAGCTGAACTTATCGGGGATAGAAATGGGTATCAATTTACAAAGGGTGACGAGCTTCATAAGTCTAGCGATAATGTGTTAAAGAAATTAAAAGAGGTCATGCCATTCCATGAAGCGGCCTATCCATTTGCTTTTTTAGGGGGCGCTATTGGTTATTTTGGTTATGAAACGGCCTTTTATGCAGAAAAAATTGGTGAGTATTTACATGATAATTTAAATATGCCAGATGTCCATGTTTTTTTCTATGATACATTTATCGTATTCGATCATTTAAAGCAAGAGGTTACATTAGCGGCAATTGATTTATTTAATGAAGGACGCACACTTGAAACGATGGAAGCCGAAATCGCTGAATTGGAAAATCAGCTATGCGCTGGTACTACGTTTGGTTCGATGGATATAAGTACAGTAGATTTCCAGCCAATGATACCGAAGGAAGAGTTTATTACTCTTGTGGACCGCGCAAAAGAACATATTGTAAAGGGAGATATTTTCCAAATTGTATTATCCCAACGTTTTACTTCCCCATTTGCGGGCAATCCATTTGCCTTGTATCGTCAGCTAAGAACATCCAATCCATCGCCATATATGTTTTATATGGATTTTGAGGCTTACACTATTTTAGGAACTTCTCCTGAGAGTCTTGTAAAGGTCAAAAATCGGAAAGTCACGACAAATCCAATTGCTGGAACGAAGCCCCGTGGTACAACGCAACAGCAGGATGAAGCGATTGCAGAAAGCTTATTATCGGATGAGAAAGAAATCGCTGAGCATCGAATGTTAGTTGATTTAGGACGGAATGATATAGGTCGGATATCCAAGGTAGGCACAGTAAAGGTTTCTAAATATATGAACATTGAACGCTATAAGCATGTCATGCATATCGTATCAGAGGTAGTAGGTGAGCTTCGAGATGAAGTGCACGTATTAGACGTCCTCAGAGCATGTTTGCCAGCTGGGACAGTATCAGGAGCACCAAAAATTCGAGCGATGCAGCTAATTAATGAGATGGAACCAGTTAAGCGCGGTGTTTATGCAGGTGCAGTAGGCTATGTTTCGGCTACAGGAGATATGGACTTAGCGCTAGCGATTCGTACAATGGTTATTAAGGATGGGCATGCACATGTGCAGGCAGGTGCCGGAGTCGTTTATGATTCAATCCCATTATCAGAATATGAAGAAACACTTAATAAAGCTCGTGCGCTACTGGAGGTAAAAAAATGATTTTATTAATCGATAATTATGACTCATTCACATATAATTTATTTCAGCAAGTTAGTATGCTTGGTAAGGAAGTAAGAGTAGTACGGAATGATGAAATAACAATTGAAGAAATAAAAAATATGGAGCCAGAAGCGATTATTTTATCGCCAGGTCCAGGGACGCCGAATGAGGCTGGAATTACAGTGCAAGTTGTACAAGAGCTATATAAAAAGTACCCGATTTTAGGAATTTGCTTAGGGCATCAGTCGATAGGGCAGGCATTCGGGGGCTCCATTGAACAAGCAAAAAACATTATGCATGGCAAATTATCAGCATTAAGCTACAAACAAACAGGGGTTTTCGCACAATTAGATGGCGAAGTTGAAGTGATGCGCTATCATTCGTTAATAATAGAGCCGACTACATTACATGAGGATTTTATTATTACTGCAACATCTAAAGATGACGGGGAAATTATGGCTATTCAGCATAAACACCATCCACTAGTGGGATTACAATTCCATCCAGAGTCAATAGGCACTGAAGCAGGTAACAATATCGTGCAAGCCTTTCTAAATCAATATAGTGCCTGTCACTAAAACAATTCTGATAATTTAACAACTAAGTAAAAAATCCACTAAGGCTCCTGCGGTTTACAAGTTACCGCAGAAGGCGAAGTGGATTTTTTTGATTTACGAGTGACAGTCACTAAAACAATTCTGAATTTTACTCGTGTATTTTATTGTTTTTTACCTGTAATTAACTTAGCGATTTCCTCTAATGTCATAGAAGAATTGACCTCATAGGAGCCAATTTGTAAGCTTCGAGCATATTTTGCATTGGCAAGGAGTAGTTCCATTTCGACACTATTTGTAATAATGCCACCATCCTCTAGCTTCTGTGCCACAATATAAGGCGTTATTCCGCTATATATTTGAAGTGTCATCGTTACTTCATCGTCGGAATCAGGTGTACTACTCTCAGCATGCTCACGCTCAGCAGTAGCATCAGTTGCATTTTCTTCCTTCGTATTTTGTGTAACAGTTTCTTTAGTAGTTTGTGCTTTTAATGAAGCAATTTCTTTCGTAGCCTGTTCAAACTTTTTTTGTAGCTCCTCCACAGCCTTATCATTTGTAGAGGCAACTGTTGGCAGACCAATATTGAGATCAAAGCGGTCGGCTACGGATAGTAGCGCACCGACTAGAAAAAGGGCGACCCCAAATGCACGGATAGAGGATTTGTTCATAATCACCGACCTCCGTTTGCAATCACTTGTTGTACTTGCTCTTCTGTTAAATTGGAGCGAATACTAATATCCGCAATAGAAAGACCTTGTTTGTTCAATTCAAGCACTTGACTAATAATAATATCGTGAATTGGTTTAAGATTGTTAGGCATCGGCTCTGACCTTTTTGCTTGTGTTGCTTGTTGAACAGCCTGCATAACCTGTTGAACCTTTGGATTGTGTAGCGTTGGATTTTTAGTTGCTGGTGATTTAACTTGGAATTCTGGTTCTAGTAATAGCTCCTCTTCCACAATTTTTAGCCGACGCTTTAAATTATTTGTTTCTTGGAAAATAGAGATTGATAATTCTTCGACATCTTGTTCGACTTTTTTCGCGCTATTTTTGAAAAAGAACGATAAAACGATAAGAACGATACCGACAATCATAAGTATGATGGATAAATCCAATAGTTTCACCCCGTTAAATTATGTAATTATAAGGTATTTTACCACATGCAAACTTAATATGAAATGAAGGTAGATTTTTTTTCAGTTTATGTTATAATAGGTTAGTCGTATAAATCATGCTCAAATTTAAAATTTTAATTCTTGATATAGAGTGGGAGGGTTAATGATGCGCGTAAACATTACTTTAGCTTGCACAGATTGCGGCGAACGTAACTACATTTCTAAAAAGAACAAGCGTAACAATCCAGAGCGTCTTGAACTTAAAAAATATTGCTCTCGCGAGAAGAAATACACTCTTCACCGTGAAACGAAGTAATCGCTCATTAGGCCAAAACCACATGTGGTTTTGGCTTTCTACATTTTAATAGGAGGTAACTTATTTTGGATAAAACAACATTGCGCAACGAAGTACGTGAAGCACTTGCAAATATGAATGCAACAACGTATCGTGATCAATCATTTGCTGTAGCAAAAAAAGTGCTACAGGAACCATATATAATAGAAGCAAATACGATTGGCATCACAATTTCCAATATGCCAGAAGTTGACACTATTCATTTAATAGAAGCACTTTGGCAATTAGGAAAAAAAGTGGCAGTCCCTAAATGTAATGCAAAAACGAGAGAAATGTCATTTTATGCCATAGAGTCATTTGCGCAGCTAGAAACTGTTTATATGCATTTGCGTGAACCAATTCCTGCAGTATGTGAGTTGGTTGACGCAAATGAAATGGATATCATACTTGTTCCGGGTGTTGTTTTTGATACAAATGGTTACCGAATTGGCTACGGTGGTGGTTATTACGATCGCTATGTATTACACTATAAAAAAGGTAAACTGATGTCTCTACTTTTTGATGAGCAACTTTATGAACAAGTGCCTATTGAGACGCATGATTGCCCAGTGGATCTTATTATAACACCGACAAAACGTATTGATTGTGTAGCGCAACGAGGAGCGAAATAAAATGGATAAAATGTTAGATATTTATGAATTGTTAAAAACATATGGCACTTATATTTATACTCGGGATCCAATCGGTGATTTGATGTTAATGGAGGATGAAATTCGTGAGTTATATAAGGCGAATGTCCTGGACATTAAAGATTACCAAATGGCTTTGTTATTAATTCGACAAGAAGCTACAAGACTTCGGGTTGAACAAAATAAGCAATAATGTTTTAATTGCGAATATTTTGGGTATCGTAAAAATATTGTAATATGTATGTAAAATTATCAAAAACAGTGGTTTTCCACTGTTTTTATGATTTTACGAAACTTTTTACAATCAAGAACGTATATATTAATGTTAAGTGTATAATTGGGTAGTCGTGAGGGCTTCCAAAAAAATATATCTGTTGATTATCTGTAAAAAAAGGATTAAGATATATTTTGTTTCAGTAACAATTTGTAACAGTTTAATTAATTTTATTATTTTTTTGTAAGGAATAGGGAGGATGTTAGGAATGAAATTAACAAAGTGGCCTAAACATTCATTTATGATACTAGCAATTGTAGCAACTTGGATAAAAACGGTCATTGTTTACCACACAAGCTTTGAGTTGAAGTTAGAAAATGCGATGCAACAATTCATATTGTTTATCAATTCATTAAGTTTTGTGCTGTTTATTTATGGATTATCGTTATTCTTTAAAACACCAAAAATACGAAATCGTTATATAATTACTATTAGTGTATTATTATCTATTGTTTTATATGGAAATGTTGCGTTCTATCGATTCTACAATGACTTTATTACATTACCGGTATTATTCCAAACAAGTAACTTCAGTGATTTAGGAACATCAGCTGCAGCTATTATCAACCCTTGGGATCTTTTATATTTTGCAGATGTATTTATATTAATTATTGCAAATAAATATTTACCAAGAATGAAAGAAGCGGTAAAAGTAAACGTTGAATTCCGTCGAGCATTTTTCGTTTTAGCGATTGCAATGACTTTCTTAAACTTAGGTTTAGCTGAAACTGAGCGTCCACAATTGTTAACACGAAGCTTTGACCGTGAACTTCTTGTAAAAAACATCGGTACGTACAACTATCATTTATATGATATTTATATTCAGTCTAAATCATCTGCACAACGCGCATTAGCGGATGGCAGCGAATTAGTAGAAGTGAACAACTACATTCGCTCTAACCAAGCAGCTATCGACGAAAAAATGTTTGGTAAATACAAAGATCGTAACTTAATTGTTGTTTCACTTGAATCGTTACAAAACTTTGTAATTAATAATGATATGGACGGTCACGAAATTACGCCGTTCTTAAATTCTTTAACTAAAGATTCAGATACGTATTATTTCAGTAATTTCTATCACCAAACAGGTTTAGGAAAAACATCTGACTCAGAGTTTATTTTAGAAAACTCTATGTTCGGGCTTGGTCGTGGTGCAGTATTCTTCACACATGGCGGTAATACGTATAACTCAATGGCAGAACGTCTTGGGGAAAATGGTTACTTTACAAATGTTATGCACCCGAACAACAAATCGTTTTGGAATCGTGACATGATGTATCAATCTTTAAAAATCAATAAATTCTATGATGTAGATTCATATACTGTAGAAGAAGGGCAAGCTGTCAATTGGGGATTGAAAGACATTCCATTTATGGAGCAATCAGCTGCATTGATGAAAGACATGCCACAGCCATTCTACTCTCGTTTAATTACGTTAACGAACCACTATCCATTCACTTTGGACCCAGAAGACGTAATGATTCCTGAATATACGTCAAACTCAGGAACATTAAATCGTTACTTCCAAACAGTTCGTTACATGGATGAAGCTTTAAAAGACTTCTTCCAAGATTTAAAAGATCAAGGTGTTTACGATAATTCGATTATCGTTATGTATGGTGACCATTACGGTATTTCTGAAAATCATAATAAAGCAATGGCACAATATTTAGGTAAAGATGGCATAACACCATATGATAATGCATTGTTACAAGAAGTACCTTTATTCATCCACATCCCTGGCGATGGGGAAGGGAAAGAAATGGAAGAGGTTTCTGGCCAAATAGACTTACGTCCAACAATTTTACATTTACTAGGTGTTGAAACGTCAAAAGATATGCAGCTTGGTGCAGATTTATTCTCACCAGAGCATGAGGATTTCGTTATTTTCCGTGACGGACGATTCATTACAGATAAATATGTTTATGCTGGTGAAGCATGCTATGACAAAGCAACAGGTGAACAAATTGATGTTGAGCCTTGCCAACCTTATGCAGATCGTGCAACAACCGAATTGGAAAATTCGGATGCCATCATCAATGGAGACTTGCTCCGATTCTATGATGAAAAAACAGGCAATTTAAAACAAAATGCTGTAAAGTAAAATGATAAATGGTGTACTAGTAATATTTCTAGTACACCATTTTTTTAAATTATGATGTGCCAGTCACCCAAACAATTCTGATAATTTATAAATCTAATAGGCACTGCTAGTAAATTATTTCTATATTTCCAGCTGAAAAGCTACGTAGACTCCTGTGGCTTACATTTGTACTCGCGGAAAGCGAAGTGGATTTTTACGCTAAAGAAAGATAGTCACTATGGAAGAAAGGTCGACCGAATGCCATAGCAAATCCCTAAAATTCCTTATGACACTGCATGTAGATATATTTTATATCTAAGTAAAAATCCACGTAGACTCCTGCGGGAACATACAAAAAGTAAGACGCAACAGGCCACGCGAAAGCGAGGGTTACGGCTTACATTTGTACGCGTGGAAAGCGAAGTGGATTTTTACGCTTTAGAAAGATAGATGCTATGGAAGAAAGCACCCAATGAGATAGCAAATCTCTTAAATACTTCTGACACTGCTTAATAGATTTTTACAATATGTAGTGGTGGGCGTAATATTTAGTAATTTAAAGATTCGTTATTAATTGCTCTAATTGTTGTTGTGTTAATTGCCCCTTAATTGTATGCTTTAATACACCTTCAGTATCAATAATAAAAGTTGTTGGGTAGGCCATAACTTCAAAGGATTTACCAAGCAATCTATCATGATCTAAAAAAATTGGGAACTTCAAATCGTATAATTGCTGAAACTTGATAGCATTTTCACGACTGTCATTAGAAGTTGCATTAATCGCTAGTAGCTCAACATTCGCGGGCTTTTGCTCATAAAAAGTATTGAGATCTGGTGCTTCATCCTGACAAGGACCACACCAAGAAGCCCAAAAATTTATGACAACAATTTTTCCTTTATAGTCATTGAACGTCGTCGTTGATTCATCTAAACGAGTTAATGACGTATTAAAGTTTATTGATTTGGAACCACTTTGTTTATCTACAATCAATTTTGGTGCGTCCTCTTTGAATATTTCATTCTTCACAGTAATGCCAATTAGTGATATGACAACTAATAATGAAATAACGATATAAATATTTTTCCGTTTCATGATAATCTCCTTTATGTATATGATAAAGGATTTTTGAAATAGTAATTCCATTTTTTCAAAATCCTTACTTATATCATAGCGTAATTTTTTAAAAGATGCCTCCTAATTTTAAACATTACAACATACAGTTTACGCCATAAAAAAGAGCAGTCTCACATAGAGACTGCTCCTTTTCTGTCTAAATTTTAGTGTAACATTGGTGGATATCCGCTATGAATGATTGTCATAATGACGAACCAGCCGAATACTCCAGCACTCGCTAAGTTGAAAACAATACTTAGTAAGTTCTTTTCTTTAATTGCTTGGAATGTACCAACGACAGCAAAAATCGCTACTAGACCAAAAATAACCATTAATAAGTTCATTAAAAAAGACACTCCTTTCGACATCAGAAAATGAATGTCGTAAACAATATTCCTCCTTAATTGTAAACGTTCTACCTGTTTTTGTCGAGGACTATTATAGAGCAAAGTATGAACTTTTATCGTCAAATTGTGGCAAAGAATGTATAATATGAAGTTGAGGTGATAAGTATGATGAACATACGAAGCTATTCCCTTGGACCAGTCCAAACGAATTGTTATATCGTATCGAATAAAGAGAAAGAATGTTTAATTTTTGACCCAGGTGAAGAAGCTACAAAAATTATGAAAGCTATTCGCAGTAACGGACTGAAGCCAGTAGGCATTTTTTTAACACATGCCCATTTTGATCATATCGGTGCAGTGGATGAAGTAAGGGAGACTTTTAATATCCCACTATGGATTCACGAAAAAGAGGTAAGCTGGCTAAGTGATCCAGCGAAAAATGGCTCTAGTAAATATGCGGCGCTACCAGATTATACAGTTGCAGCTCCTATGGAAGAACATATTATTAAACAAGAACAACTTTTTGAAATAAGTAATTTCGTTTTTAAAGCAGTATTTACACCTGGACATTCACCAGGGAGTATTTCCTATATTTTTGAACAGGATGGATTTGCTATTGTTGGAGATACACTATTTGAGCAAGGTGTAGGGCGTACGGATTTGCTTGGAGGTTCGACAAAACTATTACTTACATCCATTCATGATAAATTATTATCATTACCTGAAGATACTATTGTTTACCCAGGCCATGGTAATTACACTACAATTGGTGCAGAAATGGAAACAAACCCATTTTTAAATGGATTTTAATTGTTATCGACATGAGATGATGTGTGTTTTACAATAGTGTTAAAGTGACATGAGTATGTATACGAATTAAAAAAAGCGTGTCTCAAAATTTTTTTGAGACACGCGATTTTTTGTATTAGTGACCGCCGCCAGGTACGTGTATGAATGTTGTATAGTACGTGAAGCCAGCGAAGAATACAGTTAAATATGCTCCGAAAATGTACATGTACATACGCTCTGAAAGGTTTAAGAAGCCTAATAATAAGAATAAACCTGTATTACCTAAGAATAATAGCGATACCTCGTTCATACCACCAAGGTAGAACATAACTGCAAAAATACCTGTCCAGAATGCCATAACTTTATACATATTATCCATGAAGATTTCCCCTCCTTTTGCCCACGACACAATAATCTCTTACTCATTATAAATGATATGAAAGGTGTCTGTAAACTGGAACTTCTGCTTCTTTGTGACAAACAAATGGATTTTTGATTTAGCTATCGATTTCTGTCACGTTAATTTCATATTTGCATAAATCGCAGTTATGTACCATACTTTCGATTTGAACAAATTCATTATTGGAGAATAATGCGTTTAATTGCCCTTTTAAATAAGATTCATGTAATGTACAAACAATATCAGAATGGGTATTAAGCTGTTCTTGGAACGGGCAGTTAAAGATGGAGAAGATTACTTTTTTACCTTTTTCCGACTGCTGTATTTGTGGAATATAGCCAATTAATGCGGCATTATCAGTTAATAACTGAAGCTTTTGTTCAAAGGATAGCATATTATTTAGTTTTAATTCCGCGTTAACATAATTTTTCATTTGCTGATAACCATCTTGATAACTAATTTCCTGACATTTTGTTAGTGCGGATGGCCCTAATTCTTCTACTAGCTGAATTGTCCATTTTAATAAGCGCTCTTCGTCACGTCTTGGGAAAGTTAGTGAAACTCCTTTTTCAGAAGCCTTATAAACACGGCCAGGTCTTCCGCCTTTACCAGTTTTTGCGAAATCTGCCGAGATAATATTAATTTCAGAGAGCTTTGTTAAGTGAAGGCGAGCAACGTTAGGATGAATGCTAAATTTATCAGCGATATTTTGTACCGTTACTGTTTTTTTCTCTTTTAAAATATACTCATAAATGGAGTATCTTGTTTCATCGGCTAATGTACTAGTAATTTTTAATGGATGGATCATTTACATCACCTCAATTTAATTTTTTGGAAAATTGTAGTTGGTCAAAAGCTAGGAAAAAAATCATGTTGATTCTATTATATTGTATTATTGGAAAAGTTACAGTTTCTTTAGGCATAATTATCATCTTTTTCATGTGTTTTGTTCATATTTTGTGAAAAAATGTATGTTATCCACAACTTTTTATGAAAAATCTAGATTTCATAGTGAAATGGCTTTTAAGATTTTATTTTAGAAAAAGGGCTTTTCTCGTAACGCAGACAGCCTTATACTAGGAAATAACGAATAGAGCGGTCATATTCGAATGAACTAGAAAGAAGGTGTCATTATGCAAACTTTTGAATCTGTTGTAGAACAAAAAAGTGAGCATCTTTTAGTAAAGGCCTATCATTTTGGTGCTTCCGATTTATTACTTATACCGGAAGAAAATCGATATATCATCTATTTTCGTAAATATGATAAGTTGCTGCAGGCAGGGGAACTCCCGAACGAGCTTGCTGAGCGAATCGTGTCATATTATAAATATTTAGCAGCATTAGATATTAGTGAGCGTCGTAAACCTCAAAGCGGCTCATTTCAAAAAATAGTCGAGCAAAACCATTTTGCTTTTCGAGTTTCTACACTTCCTTCCGCTTATTTAAAAGAAAGCCTTATTATTCGGCTTCTACTTCAAAACCACGCTTTTCCACTTACTTCTTTAAGTTATTCCGAATGTGCAGCACATAAGTTAACAAAGCTTGTTGAAAATCAGCAAGGAATTTTATTATTTTGCGGTGCAACGGGTTCTGGTAAAACTACGTCTCTGTACTCTTTAATTCACTATTGTACTACCGTCCTTCATCGCCATGTGATTTCATTAGAAGATCCAGTGGAGAATAATCAGGTCAATCTTCTACAAATACAAGTAAATGAACGAGCAGGTATTACCTATGCCACAGGCTTAAAAGCAATTTTACGTCATTCCCCAGATGTTATTATGATCGGTGAAATTCGCGATCAAGAAACGGCTAAAATTGCAATTCAAGCGGCATTAACCGGTCATTTAGTACTTTCTACCATTCATGCTAAAGATTCTGTAAGCTGTCTCTATCGGCTCATTGATTTAGGTGTTACTCAAGAAGAGCTTCGTCAAACAGTAATCGGTATTGTGGCTCAAGTTCTTATCCAAATACCACAACAGCAGGAGGAACGGCGAGCATTGTTTGAAATATTAAGTGATGACCATCTTGATAGAGCTATAGGTGCGCTAAAGCAAAATGCTGTCTATGAATTGCCTTATGATCTAACGCTTGCTGGACAAAAAGAAGAAATTGTGAGGCAACACTATGCCAAAGCTCAGAACGTTTATTAATAGGCTTATACTGGATTACAAAAGAGCTACAATATGGCGACTAAAGGAACAAGCTCAGTTTATCAGTCGCTTAAGTGTATTAATACAGGAAGGTTATTTGTTTTCACAAGCAGTTTCAATGCTATTACCACATCATGTAGCCAAGCATGAGGAGGTACAACAGTTTGTAGATGAAGCACTTAGGCAAGGTAAAGGAGTTATAGGTGTATTTGAATCATTACAACTAGCAAAGCATTATTTAATAGCCATTTCTATTGCTGAAAATAATGGACATATGATTGAAGCATTAAAAGCTGTTGCAAAGCAAATGGCTATAAGCCAGAAGACAAAGAAAAAATTTATAAAGCTACTTTTGTATCCAGTAGTACTCATTGTATTTTTGCTTCTACTGTTTTTAGTATTTCGTACAGTTTTCTTTCCGAACATAGAAACAATGGTTATAAGCCGTAACATTGGAACAGAGGAAGAGGTAAGTATTGCACTATCAAAACTTTTATTACATGTGCCCGACGCATTTGTGATAATCGTTTTTGTCATGACATGTAGTAGCATTGTTTTTCAGCGGTTGCTATTAAGGCAATCGGTTGCTCGTAGGCTCTACGTCATATTGAAAATTCCTTTTGTTAATCGTTATTTTCGGTTAACGATAACAAGGCAATTTACTGCATATTTGGGTAGCCTGCTTCAAAGTGGCTTTTCTCTGCAAGCTAGCCTGCAAATTTTAGAAGAGCAACGATTTCAACCATATGTTCAATATTTGGCGAGTCGTATAAAGGAAAGAGTTACATATGGTGATACGTTAACACAGGCTGTTATGTTTATAACAGCGTGGCAAAATGATTTTTCAACTTTCGTAGAACATGGTGAGCAAAGTGGTTATTTAGGGAAAGAATTAACACTATATAGTGAACTGTTGTTAGAAAAACAGGAAGTCCTGTTACAGAGAATGCTTGCTTTTGTACAACCTTCGTTTTTTGTTTTTATTGCGTTATGTATAGTTGCTGCCTATGTAAGTTTATTATTGCCGATATATCACATGATAGAACTAGTATAGGAGGAGGACCTTCGATGAAGCTTTTTAAACAAGAAGCTGGATTTACACTAATTGAAATGTTAATCGTCTTGTTGATTATTTCACTACTTATACTAATAACAATTCCAAATGTAACAAAACATTTTGCAACAATTGATGAAAAGGGCTGCGCTGCCTATATAGCTATGGTGCAAGGACAAGTAGAGGCATACCGAGTAGATTTTATGGCGTATCCTACTTTAGAAGATTTGGTATCGAAAGGTTATTTAAAAGAGCAGGGGAAGACTTGTCCGAATAAAGAAGAAATTATTATTACGAATAAAGGAGAGGTTCGGTTAGCTAAACAGCCTTCCATATCAGAGGCTGATGGCCAATGAATTGTCAACAAAATGAGCGAGGCTATACATTAATCGAAATAATAATTGTATTGTTTGTTGTGATGACGTTAATAGCTATTGTGGCACAATTTTCGTTAAAAGTAGCAGAAGCAAAAGAAATCGAACGCTTTTTTAGCCAAATTCAATTAGATATTCAATATTTGCAAACGTATAGCATGCAGCAAAAAGAATATATATTTATGAAATTTGAAAGTTCATCACATAGTTATAGTATAAAAAAGGATTTTTATACAAATGTTTATATTCGCCCTTTTCCGAAGGGGGTTGAATTATTGTCTGATCGGAGTACCGTCCAAACGATACGGTTTAATTTTAAAGGGAATGTCATGACCCCAGGAACAGTTTATTTTAAAACACCACAGGGGACTAAAAAGGTTGTCGTTACTCTAGGGCGAGGGAGAGCAAGAGTTGATGAATGAAACAGGCTACTCATTTGTCGAAACAATGGTATCGGTTTTCATTATCATGATACTCTGCTCAACATTAATTCCTATTAGCTACACGATGAAAACAAATTTATACAATCAAAAGCTAGAAGTTGCTGCAGCTGAAACAGCTTATGAAGGATTAAAGCAATATTTGTTTTTACAGCAAGTCGAAGGGATAAGGACAGTCGATGAGGTAAACTATCACTGGCTGTTTGATGGACAGGGGATATGTGTAACGTTTCAAAACACAAAAGAACAACGACAAAAGTGTATCCAACAAACAGGTGAAATTCGATGAATGAAAAAGGCTATACATTATTGGAAGCATTGTTTCAATTAATCGTATTTGTGCTAGTTTGTCATGTATTAATATTGATTATCCTTTGGGCTGCTAATATGAAAACTACTATGATGACGGATGAACAAACAAAATGGGAGTTATTTGTTTTCGAAATGAATACGTATTTAACAAATGCTACAACACCAATAACGATCAGGAGAGATCAAAAAAGAATTACGCTGCAAACATTAAATACACTTCATCATTTTGATTGCTATCGTAATATGATTCGAGATCAAGTTAATGGTGGCCATGTCCCAATGCTAATTGGGATTAATAAATGTCAGTTCCAAGTTAACAAAAATGAGCTCACAATAGCTGTCGAATTTCCAAGCGGTTTAAAAAAGGAGCGGACCTATTATGTACCAATTTTTGAAAAATGATAGAGGGACTGTATTTTTAATCGCAATTGCATTATTATTTTTTGTAACTACTTTTGTTCTTGCGTATTGCATGTCTTATGAGATTCAGTTTCGAACATATGATGGGTTGGAAAAAATGAATGTTCGAGCTACGATAAATTTATTAGGACAAATTTTGTCAGACAGTGTAGAATCGTAGTAAGAAGGTGATTCGAATGCGAAAAATATATTTAGTTGGCTTTATGGGCTGCGGGAAAAGTGCGTTAGGAAGAAGGTTAAGCTATTTATTAAAGTTACCGTATTATGATATGGATCATGAAATTGTCAGACAGCAGGGGATGACGATTCCACAGATTTTTGAGAAATATGGAGAGGCTCGTTTCCGAGAAATAGAAACGGAATTTTTGAAAAATTTCCGCGACGAGGCATGTATTATCTCTACAGGTGGCGGTGTAGCTGTAAATGGGGAAAACCGGAAAATTATGAGACGCAGTGGACTTGTATTCTTTTTAGATGCGACATTCGAAGATATTTATAAAAGAATACAGCATGATCCAAATAGACCAATTGTACAAAGATCAACAAAGGAAGAACTAGAGGAGCTGTATCATTACAGAAGAAAATTCTATCGTGACGCAGGACATATTCAAGTGCTTACAGAAGGTAGAACAATTCGACATATTCTCGAGTATTTAGTATTTCAAGTAAAAAGATTGAAAAACGAACGATAGTGATATTAAATGACATCAATGTTCGTCTTTTAAGTTAATTTAAAAAATGTTTGCCTTTTCAATACAATCAATGTTAGGATATAGACTAATAAGGTAACTTTTTGTACATTGAATACTAAATAGTACCAAGAGTATTCTTGGGCGGATGATTGTACGGGGAGAGCGCGTGTAGACGCCACCGAAGGAGCAAGTAGCAAAGGGCTATGAATCTCTCAGGTAAAAGGACTCGTACAAGACGCAACTCTGGAGAGAGCTGTAATACAACAGCCACCAAAGGGGAAAGCCTACTAACTGGCATTTTCGTAATGCGAGTTAGTTTGGTGTAACTTTCAGGTGCAAGGACAGAGAATCCCGAAAAGGGGTTCGTCTGTCTTTTTTTATGACTAGACATTTGTCAAAAGTACAATCGGGCAGTATTAATGCTTGCTACGTATATAGACTTATGCGCTTTACGATGTCGAAAAGGCAGGCGAACTACTACCAGTAAAAATGATACTAACAATAAGGAGGCAATAGTAATGACGAATGAATTAAAACGTACACCTCTATTTGACGAATATGCAAAGTATGGTGGTAAAACAATTGACTTCGGTGGTTGGGAATTACCAGTACAATTCACTTCTATTAAAGAAGAACATGATGCAGTGCGTAATCGTGCAGGCTTATTTGATGTGTCACATATGGGTGAAATTTTAGTAACTGGTCCTGAGGCTTTAGATTTTATACAAAATTTGTTGTCAAATGACATTTCGAAAATTGCTACAGGTCAAGCGCAATACAATGCGATGTGCTACGAAGATGGTGGCGTTGTCGATGATTTATTAACTTATAAACTAGCAGACAACCATTATTTACTATGTGTCAATGCGGCAAATATTGAAAAAGATTATGACTGGATGATGGAAAATCAACATCAATATGATGTGACAATTGACAATCAATCCGATTCATATGCGCAAATCGCTCTTCAAGGACCATTAGCTGAAGAACTTCTTCAATCATTAACAGCAACGGATTTAACTGCAATTAAATATTTCCGCTTCCAAGATGATGTTGACATTGCAGGGCATAAAGCATTAGTTTCTCGCAGTGGTTATACGGGTGAAGATGGTTTTGAATTATATGGGGCTCCAGCGGACATTAAAGCATTATGGGATATCATCCTAGAAGCTGGAAAAGACAAAGGCGTTGTGCCAGCTGGCTTGGGCTGCCGTGATACACTACGCTTTGAAGCAGGACTTCCTCTTTATGGGCAAGAACTTTCAGCAACAATTTCACCACTTGAAGCGGGCATTGGCTTTGCTGTGAAATTGAATAAAGAAGACTTCATTGGTCATGGCGCGTTAGCAGAGCAAAAAGAAAATGGATTAGCGCGTAAAATCGTAGGTATTGAAATGATCGATAAAGGGATTCCACGACATGGCTACAAAGTGTTCAAAGATGGTAAAGAAATCGGTGAAGTGACAACAGGTACACAGCTTCCTTCTTCAAAACGTAATGTTGGTAACGCATTAATTGACAGCCAATTCGCAACAATCGGAACTGAATTGGAAATTGAAATTCGTGGCAAGCACTTAAAAGTAGTGACAGTTGAAACACCGTTTTACAAACGTTCAAAATAAAATTTGAAAAGAGGGACCTACATTTATGAAACATCGTTATTTACCAATGACGGAGCAAGATAAAAAAGAAATGTTAGACGTAGTTGGTGTGTCATCAGTCGATGAGCTATTCGAGGATATTCCTGAAAAAGTACGTTTCAAAGGCCTTTATGATATTAAAGCAGCAAAATCAGAATCAGCACTTTTAAAAGAGTTATCTGCACTTGCTGCAAAAAACAATGATACGAATGCGAACGTATCCTTCTTAGGCGCAGGTATCTATAATCACTATAAACCAATTATTGTAGACCATGTAATTTCTCGTTCAGAGTTTTACACTGCGTATACACCGTACCAACCTGAAATCTCGCAAGGGGAACTACAAGCGATTTTTGAATTCCAAACGATGATTGCTGAGCTTACAGGAATGGATCTTGCAAACTCCTCTATGTATGATGGTGGAACGGCACTAGCTGAAGCAGGTATGCTAGCTGCAGGACATACACGTCGTAAGAAAATTTTAGTATCTGAAACGGTTCACCCTGAATATCGTGATGTCGTTGCTACATATGCATACGGTCAATCAATTGACATCTTAACAATCCCTCATAAAGATGGTGTGACAGATGTTGAAGCTTTAAAAGAGCTGATTGATGATAATACAGCGGCTGTTATTGCACAATATCCAAACTTCTTTGGTCAAGTAGAGGATTTACAAGTAATCGGTGATATTGCACATGATGCAAAAAGTTTATTTGTTGTATCATCTAACCCACTTGCGCTTGGTATTTTAACACCTCCAGGTAAGCTTGGTGCTGATATTTGTGTTGGTGATGCACAAGTTTTTGGTATTGCTGAAAGCTTCGGTGGTCCACACTGTGGTTTCTTCGCGGTAACAACAAAATTAATGCGTAAAGTTCCTGGCCGTCTTGTTGGTGAAACGGTAGATGGTGAAGGTCGCCGTGGTTATGTATTAACGCTACAAGCACGTGAGCAGCATATCCGTCGTGATAAAGCTACATCTAACATTTGTTCAAACCAAGCACTTTTAGCACTTGCAGCTTCTGTTGCAATGACAGCTTTAGGGAAGCAAGGCGTTCGAGAAATGGCTACGCAAAATATTGCGAAAACACGCTATGCAAAAAATGCCTTTGAAGCGGCAGGATTTACTGTTGCATTCCAAGGTGCACACTTTAATGAAATCGTTGTGAAAACAAATAAATGCGTGAAAGAAATCAACAAAGGTTTACTTAAAAAAGGCATTATCGGTGGTTATCCATTAGGTCAAACTTACGATTCACTTAAGCAACACGTACTAATCGCTGTAACAGAATTACGCACGAAGGAAGAAATTGATGCACTTGTTGCAGAAATGGGGGCTCTCAATGCATAACGAAAATCAATCACTCATTTTTGAAATTACAAAAGAAGGTCGCGTAGGGTATAGCTTAGAAGCTTTAGATGTACCAGAAGTTGATCTTGCAGATTTACTTCCTGCAAACTGTATTCGTGAAGAAGCAGCTGAGTTACCAGAAGTTTCGGAACTTGATATTATGCGTCATTATACAGCGCTATCTCGTCGTAACCATGGTGTAGACTCTGGATTCTACCCACTAGGCTCATGTACGATGAAGTACAACCCGAAAATTAATGAGTCAGTTGCACGTTTTTCTGGTTTTGCTAATGTTCATCCATTACAAGATGAATCAACTGTACAAGGTGCAATGGAGCTTCTTTATGAACTACAAACATCATTAGTAGAAATTACAGGTATGGATGAAGTGACATTACAACCCGCTGCAGGTGCCCATGGTGAATGGACAGCATTAATGATGATTCGTGCATTCCATGAAGCAAATGGAGAGGGACATCGTAATAAAGTGATCGTTCCTGACTCAGCTCATGGTACAAATCCAGCGTCGGCAACTGTTGCAGGCTTTGAAACAATTACGGTAAAATCCGATGAAAATGGTTTAGTAGACATCGAAGATTTACGCAAAGTAGTAGGTTCAGATACAGCTGCGTTAATGCTAACAAACCCAAATACACTTGGTCTATTTGAAGAAAATATTATCGAAATGGCAGAGCTTATTCATGAAGTTGGCGGTAAAGTATACTATGACGGCGCTAACTTAAATGCGGTCATGAGTAAAGCACGTCCTGGCGATATGGGCTTTGACTGTGTTCACTTAAACTTACACAAAACGTTTACAGGTCCACACGGTGGCGGTGGTCCAGGTTCTGGTCCAGTAGGCGTAAAAGCTGATTTAATTCCGTTCCTACCAAAACCAGTACTTGTAAGAACAGAAGATGGTTCATACCACTTCGATTACGAGCGTCCGCAATCAATCGGTCGTGTTAAACCTTACTATGGTAACTTTGGTATTAACGTACGTGCATATACGTACATTCGTACGATGGGTCCAGATGGCTTAAAAGCTGTAACAGAATATGCTGTACTAAACGCAAACTATATGATGCGTCGTTTAGAGCCATTCTACGATTTACCATATAACCGTCATTGTAAGCATGAATTTGTTCTATCTGGTCGTCGTCAGAAGAAACTTGGCGTTCGTACACTTGATATTGCAAAACGCCTGTTAGACTTTGGCTACCATCCACCAACAACGTACTTCCCGCTAAACGTGGAAGAGGCGTTAATGATTGAGCCTACAGAAACAGAATCAAAAGAAACATTAGATGCATTCTGCGACATTATGATTCAAATTGCGAAAGAAGCAGAAGAAAATCCTTCTATCGTACAAGAAGCACCACATACAACAGTCGTTACTCGTTTAGACGAAACACGCGCTGCTCGTACACCAGTGCTTCGCTATCAAAAAGCATAATAATACGCAATGCCCGACCAGTATTTTACTATACTGATCGGGCATTTTTTTTGTTTGAGGAAAATTATAGTTACTTGAAAAAGAGAAAAATATTAATCCTTTGAAAAGTATTCTAATAGAATATTCTGATAAAAATATCTCGGCAGTAGTGAAATTTCGAAAAAATTTTATTATTTTATAGAAAAAACCACCATTGTATAATATACGTAAAATTTAATACTTTCATTGGGAGGTCAATATATCAATTAATACTAACTTTAATCAGCAACATTCTACTCATGTATCTGTGAAAAGATTTAGTAGCACTAATCCATTAATTGCTACATCAAACCAAAACAATGATAAAAGCATTAAAAATTTTGCCATGCCACAGCGTGACACCGTTGCTATTTCCAGTGAAGCAAGAAATATGCTCCTGGCAGCTCGTGCTTCTGCAAAACCTACCTCATGGGTGGATACAGCTTTGAACTGGGCAAAATCTACTGTTAATTGGCTTAAAAGAGCTGGTCAATTTGCAGTAGATGCAGCTAAAGAAGGCATAGACTTCTTAGTACTGGATGATGTTAGAACGATTTTTAACCCGAATGCTGGTATTACAGAAAAAGGAATAGCTTTAGTTTCTCTCTTTCCAGCGGGAAAAGTGGTTAAATCAGGTAAATTATTCGCACTATTGAAGAAAGCAGGGAAATCCGCTGAAATTGAAGCCTTTGCAGGTTTAGGTAAAATTCAGAAGTTTAATGCTAAAGGGATTTAATTAGATGGAAATAGCGGTACAGGTTGGGAGCACATTTACAAAAGACATGTTGCGGGCACTACTGCAAATAGAGGTACAACATTATTCCCTAGAGCACTCGGAGATGCACAGATTAAAAATTTAATTATGGAAGCATTAGAAAAAGGAACTTTAAAAAGTACCCATGAGAATGGTATGAAAATTTACACATATCGTCCAAGAAAATATGGTATTTCCGAGATGACAACAGTTGTCACAAAGGATAATATTATCAAAACATCTTATCCTAATGGTGGAACATCGGTAATAATAAAATAAAGGAGCAGCTTAAATATGAAAATTAGATTTGATCTTGAAGAAGATGATGTATCGGTTCTTCACAATAAGAACGTCCATGCAGATTTTTATCTCGACAGCTATTTAGAAGTATTTGTACTTGAAAATAATAAAGAAACTTTACTCTTCTCCACAACGATACACAGTACAATTATTATAACATTCAGTCGACAATTACTAGAGTTATATCAAACAGGTAAGAAACTCATTCTTGATACTTTTGGTAATGCGAACGTCTATACCTTTAAAAAAGCTGGAAATAATGTAATTATTACGAATTTTAGTGTATTTTCTAATTCAGAAGAATGGCAATATACGTTTGAGTTTAAAGCATTTTTGAAGGCTTATACGAAAGGGTTACGTCAACATTTACAAAATTTAATAGGAAAAGATGGGAATATTGTAAAACGTCCAGACTTTATCTTATTGAGGGAAAAATTAATGAACTTAGAAGAGGTTGTCCACGGGAAATAATATAGAGAGAATAATGAAAATTAGATATGATTTTGAAAATGATGTATCGGTCCTAAAAAATAAAAATGTTCGTGCAGATTATTATCTTGATAGCTATTTAGAAGTATTTGCACTTGAAAATAATAAGAATATTTTTCTCTTCTCCACAACGTTGCATAGTACAATCATTATTACATTTAGTCGACAATTAATTGAGTTACATCGAACGAGTAAGAAACAGGTTCTTGATACTTTTGGAAATGCGAATGTCTATACCTTTAAAAAAGTAGGGAATTATATGGTGATCACAAATTTTGATGTCTTTTCTAATTCAGAAGAATGGGAATATACCTTTGATTTTAAGGCATTTGTGAAAGCTTATACGAAAGCATTACGACGACATTTGGGAAATTTGGTAGTAAAAGATGCGAATATTATAAAACGTCCAAACTTTGTTCTACTTAGACAAGGATTAAACGAACTAGACGCTATTCTACAAGAGAAATAAATTGGAGAGGTACTATAAAATGAAAATTAGATTTGATCTAGAAGAAGATGATGTATCGGTTCTTCAAAATAAAACCGTCCATGCAGATTATTATCTCGACAGCTATTTAGAAGTATTTGTACTTGAAAATAATAAAGAAATTTTACTCTTCTCCACAACGTTGCACAGTACAATAGTGATTGAATTTAATCACCTGTTATTTGATTTATATCAAACGGGCGAAGAGCGAGTTCTTGATACTTTTGGTAATGCGAATGTCTATACTTATAAAAAAGAGGGGAAAAATATAGTCATTACAAATTTTGATGCGTTTTCGGATTCACAAGAATGGCAATATACATTTGATTTTATGGAATTTACGAAGGCTTATACAAAGGCGCTGAAACGATATTTACAGGCGATGGTAGCAAAAGAGCCAAACAATATGAAACGTCCAAACTTTAAGTTATTGAGCCAAGGATTAGCCGCATTAGAAGCTATGGTAAGGGCAAAATAATTTGGAGAGATAAGCAAACAATGAAAATTAGATTCGATAGCGAAAATAATGAATTGAATAAAAAGCGTCCGATCGTTACTTATCGGACGTTTTTTATGATTTCTGAAGGATAGAAAAGGCATGTAATTTTGGTTGGAAGTTTCACATCACATGATTATTTATTATAAGCTATATTTTTCTATAATTGCTTTAATTTGTTTTTTAGTTAAAATTATTACATATTGAGATTGCATTCTACGTAATGATAATAGTTTTAAGAGAAACAAGATTTGATAAAAGGGAGGAAAAGTAAAAATGGATGTAGCTCAATATGAAGTGAGCTTACCGGTAAATAGTATGCTCAATGATACTTATAAAATAAAAGAAGTAATTGCTACTAGTAAATTATCTATTGTTTATTTGGCGGAAACACTCAATGAAGGCAGGCAGGTAACGATTAAAGAGTTTTTCCCACAGGAACTTGCGTTACGGGATTTAGATAATAGAGCAGTGATAAATCGTTTGCCATCTATAAAGTCAAAATTTGAGGATTTAAAAGCAACATTTCTAAATGAAGCATTTATAATGAAGCAAATAAATCATCTCAATATTGTCAATTATGTGGATCATTTAGAGGAAAATGGAACGCTATATATTATAATGGATTATTATGAAGGCAAGTTATTAGATCAATATTTAAAGGATATTCCTCTTAACAATAGGGACGATTTATACACTAGTATATTTCTGCCGTTAATTGATGCATTAAGCTATATACATAAAAAGGGTATTTTACATCGAGACATTAAGCCAAGTAATATTATGATAAATTTAGAGGGTAAGCCATTTTTACTAGACTTTGGATCAGCGATATTTTATAAAAATGCTAAAGAATATCAAATTTTTATAAGTCCTGGTTACACCCCTCTTGAGCAATATTCGAACGTATCCGCCCAAGGAGTTTATACAGATATATATAGCTTAGCAGCAACTTTTTATTATTTATTAACAAATATGATTCCACCTGATATTTCACAGAGGCTAATTGAGGATAATATTGATAATATAAGAAAATATAATAAAAGGGTAACTATGCTTTTAGCCCATACGATTAGGTGGGGAATGGCTTTACAGGCAAAAAAAAGATGCCCTTCTTTAAAAGTTATGAAATGCATTATTCAGTTTGAAGAATTTGTCAATAGAATAAAGAACTACTTTAAGGTAAATAATACAAAATAACCAATAAATTAGGATGTGTAATCCGATGCTATCATTTTACAATGTAGCTAAGAGCGAACCAAACAGCTAAAGGCGTATTTAAAATACATCTTAGGCTGTTTTTTTTAATAAAAAAAAGTGAATATCTACCCTTTTTTTATTGAAATATCATAAAAATTATAATGTCGCTTTTTTATCATAAATCCATTAGTGTCCTATAATTTACAAAATATTCTATAGTAAATATTGACAATAAAATTATATATTGTATAGTTATTTTGTGATACATAATGTCATTTGTGATGTAGATAAAAGGGTTATGAAATTACAACTTCAGTTTTACCTAAACTGTATTTTATTTTACTTTAGTTGGAATTTTATTACTTAAAAGTAAATTAAAAGTTTGTATTCACTAATGATTATGCTTACTCGAAATAAAAAGGAGGGATGGCTGTAGGTTTTACAGCCGAATAAATGGAGATTATTAATCAAACAAACAGGACAATGCTCTTTGAGGAAATCAATCCAGAAAAGCTGGATTTGATTACACTAGTGGGGGATGTAAAAGGAATTGACAGTTTAAGTGATGAGAAAGTGAAAGAAATAAATCAATACCTTCTTGTAAAAAGCTTTGACGAATTTTTAGATAAGTTCTCTCCAACGGTCTATTCGTTCTACAATGCTGCGAATCAGAAAGTAATGTATACGCTTAAAAAACCTGAAGGCATTCAAGAAGATTGTATTTCCGAAATAGCAATTGATCAAAACAATGATTTTTTAAAGATGCTATTTACCCTCATTGATACAAAACGAAGCCAAGGAATTACGAATGTAGACTTCAAATTTGAAAATTTACTAGATATGATCTCTCCTAAAAAGGTGATGGATGATATTCGCCAAGTAAGAAAAGAGATTCATTACTTGTATGGTGAATATGACAAGCTAGATGAAGGGGATCCAAAAAAGCTGGACACAGGTGATAAGTTAAATCTCATGTTCGAAGTTGCTAGCCGAAATTATAACAATGTTATGGCTATGTTGCCGTTAGCAATCGAAGATATTAAAACGAGACTGCTACTAGGTGCTAATCAAGAGGAAAACGAATCCGAAAAACTGCAAATTGGGACACTTACAATTGGTGACACGGGTGAATTAAAAATTATTGAGGCACCTCAAACGAATACTTCTGAGTTGATGGTTATTGAGGAGAATAGTAACTATGGTTTAAGTACTGTTTTTGAGGAAGACTATGAAGCGATTACAGAATCACCATCTTCCTATGTAAAGGATTTAGTAGTAAGAACATTCTCGCCATTACCTTCTATAAAAGCAGATTTTGACCTGGAAACAGAGGTTCAAAATTACAATACATACCTAGAATTCTATAAGGATGCAAAGGATGAATTTGTAAAGACAGTGAAGCCATTAGTAGAAAAGCTACTAGGTGTCAAAATGTATTTCGATCAATATGCGACAAAAAATAAAGGTATGCAACCTTCGTTACTAGTAACAAATGCAAAATTAGACATGCTCGTTAAAAGTAATAATCTACCAAGATTACGAACGTATTTAAATACAGTCAATTCGAAAAATGATTTCTCAGATACAGTATGGTATGGGATCGTTCCAGCACTTGAGCTTGAAGCATCAGGAAAGATGAAAGTGAGCAGATCTCGATTCAAAGGAAATGAAAAGGTTGCAAAGCAAGAAGGCAACACAATGGAATCCTTATCTAGTCTACTAGATACAGTAAAAGATTATAAAGTCCAAATATTCTTTAATTTTATGACCGAAGAAGAAACTACTTTCAATGGCATTGCAACAGCCGGCATTGACCGTCTCATCGATAAATGTTCGATTCTCCTTCGAAAAGATTATAGTGAATTTGCGATCCCTTGCTTACCAAATTTTACAATTATCCCGAAAGACAAGTCAGGAGTAGTTATTGATACGAGGATGCAAACAACTGAAAATGGTGCGCGCCTATCGAAAGAAAAAGAAGATATTCTCAAGCTTTGGATAGAAGGCGTATATGTAGGAGCGAGCTATGTAGCAGCAGGTATTGTATCTGCTTATCAATGTCCTGAGTACTTAAAGGAATCATTCCGAAATGTAAAGAGAAGTTATCCAGGTGTACGCTTTGACATTGAAGCAGGCGATAACTCATTAAGAGCTGTGACAACGATGGCTAAAGAAATTTCTGGGTTCACGAATAATATTAAAGATGCGATTAATAGCAGAAGCTTTGGTTTTGTATTTTCATCAGAAAATGCACAGCTACAGGATAAAGATATTAAACGCATTACAGTGTACAAAGCAAGAAGCTTAGCAATGGAAGAGGATGGATTTGATTCAATCTACAAAACACAAGTGAGTACGTATATTGAAAGAATTTTAAGATTCCAATCAGGGGACTTTAAGCACGAAAACATTGTTCGATTCTTTAGTAATAATCCAAGTAGTCAAAAAAGTAAGTGGCTTAATGATAAAGGCTATGTAAACTCCGTTATCCATGATGGTGATGACATTGGCTACATTATTGATGAAAAAACAAGCTTATGCCAAATTGATCTCGTATTTAACGGCAATGTGAAGAATCTTGAAGTAATGATTACTAAAGGAACAAGTGCTGTGAAAGCTTAAAAAGTACCAATAACAGACTGCATACAACGATTTTATAATTGAATGTTTAAGATTTGTTTTTAAATAAATCTTTTAACATAAATATGAACAACCTTCACGTACTGACTTGATGAAATAAATACATATTTCTCATTGAAATTCTTTCAAAATTTACACGAGAAATGAAGTCAGCTAGAAACATGGTCATTTTTATCAAGTTCAGTATGACGAGTGCGTTCAAAAAATATTAGGAGGTAATAAGAATGGGTTTTGTATTAAAAGTAGAAGGATCAGAAGCAATTGAATTAGGATTAGAGAGCATTATTACAGTTGAGTATGAAACAGATACACCAAATGACTCGAACGCTCGCTCAACAGATGTAGGAGCAACTTTAAAAGTAAAGGGAAAAATCCTTACTGCTACAGATGGCGATAATTCGGATGATACGATGAAATTAGGTTTATGGTCACTAGTACCTGCTGAAAAGGCAGACTGTTACCGTAAAGTAACACTAGAAGTTATTTCAGCTGATCAAGTAGTAAGAAAAATCCATTTCCCAAATGCCTTCGTTGTTGACTATTCAGAAAGATATGGCGACACAGAAGGTATCGGAGAATTCTACTTATTCATTAAGCAGAAGAAAGACAAAACAGATCTAGCGAAGATCGAAGGCGGCTATGCTGTTTAAGTAGAAATTTGATAGGTCACACCACATTATCTAAGGGACTATATAGTTCCTTAGATAATTTTGAATAATCCTAATACAGGGGATGAAATTAGTGAAAAATCATTATGAAATTTTAGGTGTCAGCAGACAAGCAACGCAAGATCAAATTAAGCTCGCATACAGAAAATTATCTAAAAAGCATCATCCTGACGTAAGTGGAGGCAATAAAGAGTCAGAGCACATTTTTTTAGAAGTGCAAGAGGCCTATAAAGTATTAAAGGACACATCTTCTAGAGAAGCATATGATGCACGTCTTGGTAGTGCAGCACAAAGTGGTGGGCAATCATTTGAACAGGCAACTAAAACGAAAGATCGAACAACTACCAATAAGCAAGAGTTTAATATGAACGATATCGAAAAAAACTTTGAGCACTTTTTTGGATTTAATCCAAAAACGAAGGAAACGTCGTCAACACTTCATAAAACGGCAAAGAAAAATCCAATAGATACGACTGATTTATTCGAACGATTTTTTAACAAGTAAAGCAAGTTAGTGAGGAGGAGAATGCTTTCGTGAATGACATAAAAAATGCAATGGAAGTAAACACGCACAATGCAAAAAAACAAATGATGATAAAAATTATCGATATCATCATTGTGATAATCGCCTTCTTTTTTATTTTATATGTATTTGTTATGAATCAGAATTTTCTTTTGAAAACGATTATTGGGACGATGATAGTCATCTTTGCCCTTGTTTATGGATTAATAAAATATGAAGCAAAAGAGACAATCTATGAATTTACAGATACGAACATTCGGAAAATTGTATTACTCAATGAACGTGGCGCAGAAATAGAAGAATGGCTGCTAGAAGGGAAAACTTCATTGCTCATTGGGAAAAGCTCAACTGAACAAGAGGTAGATATAGATTTAAATGGCACTGAATACGAATCGCTCATTAATTATGAGCATGCTGTTTTAAATTGTGTATCCGGTATGTGGTACATAGAGGACATTGACTCTGTTAATGGGGTAGGCGTTAAAAAAGCGCATAAGCGTGTGAAAAGTAGTTTAAAACAGGAAAGCCCTTATCGTTTAAATAGTGGAGATATTATATACATAGCAAATACTAGAATTTTAGCGAAATAAAGAGAAGCTTGATTCGTAACGAAGACGGAGGATAACAATATGAGTTTGATTAGATGTACGAATGGTCACATGTTTAGTTCGAGAAGACATAGAAATATTTGTCCCTATTGTAATGTCATGGTGGAGCAGGAAACAAGATTAACGGGTACGGCTACTGCTGTTGCAGAAGTAGATGATAAAACGATGCCCTATCTTGGGGAAATGGATGGGATTGACCCTGTAACAGGATGGTTAGTTTGCATCGAAGGTCCTCCAATGGGACGAGATTATCGAATTTTATCTGAAAAGAACTTTATTGGACGAGCAGAAGATATGCATATCCGTATCATTGGCGATAATAGCATTTCAAAACGCAATCATGCAGTCATTGTATATGATCCTAAAAAAAGAAACTTTTATTTGTTACCAGGAGATGCATCAGGTTTAGCTTATCTAAATAATGAAGCGGTTTATACACCAACAGAATTAGCAGCATACGATGTTATCCAACTAGGTTCAAGTATGTTTTTGTTTATTCCTCTATGTGGTGTTCATTTTGAATGGGAAAACAACCAAAGCGAGGAATGATGAAAAATGGATCAGACACTACTATCTTACATGATTGTACTTGCTTTCATTATTGTTATCATCGCTTTGCTCGTATTGCGTAAAATACTTATGCAAAAAAAAGAAACGAGCAAGATTGCAATAGGAAATGGGCAAACGATTGGCAGACGAGACGAACAGGATGATTATTTTTCGACTGTGGAAACAACGGTTGGCACGATGGCCGTTCTTGCTGATGGCATCAGTGGATTAGCAAATGGCAGAATGGCCAGTACGGTTGCTGTTACGACATTTATTCATAAATTTATGAAGCTTACTAGTATAGCGAATATCCTGTCCTATTTTAAGGAAACCGCTTTAACAAGCAATGGAATGATCCTAGAAAATTTAAATGGTTCTAATGGCGGAACTACATTAGTAGCAGCCGTTATTGATGAGCATGGTTACTTACATTGGGGAGCTGTTGGAGATAGCATTATTTCGATATTTCGAAATGGCGAATTCATCGCAATCAATCAAAAGCATATTTTTGAATCGGTATTAAAGGAACGCTATATTTCAGGAGAAATTTCTCAGCTAGAGGTGCAAGAAAACCCACTGAAAAAGAGACTAATCAACTATTTAGGATATGAAGGGTTCAAAAATCTAGATACTGGGGAGAAACCTATCCAGCTAAGAAATGGTGACAAGGTCTGTCTATTTAGTGATGGTGTCTACGATACTTTAACAGAAGTAGAAATGGAAAAAATGCTCTCTCAGCATGCCCCTCCCTATGATATAGCTCAAAATATTATTAAAGCTGTTGAACAAAAGCGTTTAAAAAATCAAGACAATGCAACAATCGTGATTTTAGAAAAAACATGGTAATCCGTTCGTGTTAAGGAGGTGGAATGATGAGAAAGGAAAACAGCGACTTTAAAACAAGCTTTCTCTCGGAAGCGGGTTCATTTATGCAAAATAAAGATTACTTTGCCTATGCTGAGCTGGATGATGTTGCTTGTTGGGTTGCGGTAAAAGGGTTGGATTCAGATCAAGAAATCAATAGTGCAGAACTAGCGGTCAAAGGTATTCTCGAAAAATTTATGGAAAAGCCTTCAATGTCCAAAAGAGCTATTAATAAGTATTTGAAAAATGCTCAAGCTATCCTTCAAGCTCAAAGCTTAAGGGTAAGATTGAAGGCTAGTATCGTAATGGTTGTATCAGATTATTCAAAAATGATCGTTGCAGTTGCAGGAAATTCGCGGCTTTATCATTTTCGTAATGGCACCTTATCTTATAAAAGCACTGATCAAAGTTTAGCACAGGAAATCGTCAATAGAAGGGATCGTTCGCTCGATATAAGCCAGCATGAGGAAAGAAGCAACTTACTCAATTATCTTGGTAAGCCGAATGATTTTACGCCATTTGTCTCTAAGAAAATGAAGTTAATGGATGGCGATGTATTTGTGCTTAGTACAGCAGGCTTTTGGGAAGATGTCGGTGAGGTTGAAATGGCAGATGCTCTAGAGGAAACGAAAGATCCTGAGCAATACACTGATTTATTAGAAGAGGTGCTTTTAAGTAGGCAAAGGAAAGTAGTAAATAATTACACAATCGCAGCTATATTTGTGAACAAGGTTTATCAGGAAACAAATAAGAAAAAAATGAAATACATTAAAACGATTGCTGCTGCATTAGTCGTAGCTTTAGTTGTTGGTGGCGGTACTATTTTTTATCAGGCAAAGCAAGTGAAAAAAATGGCGGAATTAACCGTTGAGATGAAGGACCATGAAAAGAGTGGAAACCTTTATTTCCAAGACGCTAACTATGAAAAGGCGCTTCTGGAATACAGTGAGGGTAGAAATGCGGCCAAAAAATTGAAGGATACAATACATAGAAATTTACTTGCTAAAAAATTAAGAATTACGGACCTAATCATTAATGGAGATAAATCAGCCGAAGCGGGGAAATTTACTGAAGCCCTTGAGCAATACGAAAAGGCTAAAAAAGAAGGCAAGCTCATTAAAAACTTTGGAAAAGAAGTAACTGAACAACGAATAGCCAATATGGATACCATTGTACAAATTGCTGAAACAGTGAAGGATGGAGATTTTCAATTTGATGCAGAAGATTACAATGGAGCCCTTGCAAACTATCAAAAAGCAAGGAAAAAAGCTCTTACAATCGCTTTTACTGGCGAGCCTCAAATAAAGTCAAAAATTGAAGAAACAGAAGCTAAAATTGCCGAATTGAAAAAAGCACAGAAAGAATTACAGGCTGAAGGCTTAGAAAAAAATGGCGATCAAAGCTATGCGCGTCTAGATTACGAGAAAGCAATTGAATCCTACACCTTGGCTCAGGAAATTTATCAGGAAACAGAACTAATCGCAAAGGTTTTAGGGCTAGAGCGAAAAATTATGAATGCCAATGATAAATTAAACCCTACTCCTCAGGCTGCAGGTATCGACCCGTCATTTGAAGCAGCACTTCCTATGGAGGGAGGGGCAGCAAGCGGTGAGCCAACTGATGCTGAAGTGATGAAAGAGGGAAAATAAATTGATAAAAGAGCTCATGATTGAACGGTTACGCAAAATTGAGGATTTGGAGCAACGTCAATTACTAAAAGACATTGTAAGTGGCGTTTTTGTAAATTTAATCGACTATCAAGAGGAAATGAATAAAAGGCTTGAAGAGCGTGTTTTTAATGAAATTGAAGATGTGGAGAATCGGTTTGATATATATGTAACACTTAGTTCTAAGGAGGATATTGATCCGATTCATCAATGTTTATTTCCAATGCGACCAGTTGATTTAGAAAGTAAAACTATCCAAATAAATAAATTGCTTCAATCGCTAGAACGCAATGAACAAGCCGTACTGTATACATTATTTCTCGCGTGTGATTCGGTACAAATTCAGCAGTTACTAGCTGAGGAACGACTGTTTAATGGAACCCTTGTTACGACAGAAGGACCGATAGAGATTCAGGTTAGTCTTACAAGAAATACGGACTACTTGCAAGAAATCAACAAGCTATATCCGATCTTTCAAGTAAATGGATTGCCATGGAAAACGATTAATCATCCATTCGCCTATAAGTTTTTTAATGTGAATTTAGAGAAATGTCCACCTCTAAACGAGGAAGTTGAAATCACTGATATTATTGTTGATTTACAAGAATATGAGCCAAAAAAACGACTGAATATGGTGCCACTATGGAATATCGAACGTCATGAGGTCAAAAATGTTGGATTCCCTGTTCCTGCTATCGATAAGGTCAATTATGAGCATGTCCTTTCCATTCGGAAAATGGGAAGTGAACATGGCTATCTTGTAGAAGCTGATGAGGAGAATGTTCGCTATATCAAACGGACAGACAATGAATTAGCAGTTGTTTCGCCACAAGATAAGTCAGGGGTTTGGAAGCTAATAAAAATTGTAAAAATGGAAGAAGAGAAGATTGGCAAGCTACATTATGAGCTTGTATCCAATCGACGAATAGAGCATTTTATGTCCAAATTCGCTCGGAAGCATTCTGCCAATGTCAAAACGAAGGGGGAAATTATCCGGATGGTTAACACCTTCGAGGCGGCAAATAGATTGGAGCTTGTTGATGTTGAAATAGTAGATTCGTTTTTAGAAGCAAGCTTTACTTACTCTGCGAATCCTTTCATAACAGAAATGATAGGTGAGAATAGCTACAAAAAAATAATGCTTTTAAAGTTTAAGGCGAAAGTGGAAAAGGACTTTATTGCAAATGATATTTTGAGCTTCTTAGTATCAGAAGTACAACGACATTTCTTCGAATTTAAATGCGTAGGTGTATGGCAATGAATTATATTTGGGATTTGCTTATAAAAGCAGAGGATGAAGGGCTTTCAAAAAAGGATATCTATTTTTACCTTGCTGAAACGTATTCGCCCTATATGGAGCTTAGTCTTCCATTATTAAATGCTCAGTTTGTTGAACAGCGCGTTGATGTGAATCCGTATTACCGCTATTTTGGCATTTTTAACAACCTTTTTCACCCAGATAATCGTAAAGACATAGAGTTTAGAGAATACTTTTTCGACATCGTCTTGCATTTCTTAGCTGAAATTGATCGGATGCAAGGGATGAACACAAAAGAGTTTTACATTCGATTTATATTAAGAGATATCGAAGCCAATGTATTTGGCAATGAGGTACGCCGTAATATTCATGCCTTTTCAAAAAATGAGCAAGAAATAGTTGTACTAAACATGCTAAAGCTGTACCAGACAGGTGAAGAAATTTACTTATTAAAGGACACGTTTAAAAGGCTATTTAAAGGTTGCTTGATCTATATAAAATCGGAGGAACACGATGAGCTCCTTATTTATATAAATCAAAAGAAGACACAACAAAATGAGCAGAAAGTGCAGCTCATACAAGAAATCTTTTTACCAATCGGTTTTCAGTTAGAGGTTTTTTGGCAATATCACTTCGGCATTATTGACGCTGAGCAAACGATGCAGCTAGATCGGATAGCTCTTTACTAAACAGAGCAAAAGGAGGGCTTCGGAATGACGACTAAATATTCATATAAGCTGAATGTTACTAATCGCTTCGCAGAAAAGAAGTATATGACATTTACACGTGTAGAGTTAATGGAGATGACCACATTCCAGCTGCGAAATATTTGTTATAAGGAAAAGCTTGTGACAGGGCTTATTAATACACTAACGAGAGATGAGTTAATCGACAAGATTATAAGATATCGTGGGGCTGAAGAAAACCTTCTTATTAAAGAAAGCAAAGATGGGGGCTTTGAAAGAGTCGAAGCAGCTATGCAAAACTATTTGAAAACACCGATGTCTGACAATGGTGAAATAAAAATCCCTGCCAAAATGAGCTTATATAGCGGTATGAAAATGGATAAGCCAGATCAGTATTATGTTGAAACAGGTGGTTTTCTTGTTGAATCAAATGTACTGCTCGTCAATGATCAAATGGATCTTTGCGCCATCCTGAATGTCATTAAAGATGACCAGCGCCCTAACAAATATTACTTTGTTGCAGATGAAGCAATAGGGATTCAGAAGACAAAAAATAAAAACTACAGCTTTATTTTTTTTAGAAAGCAAGATTCAGAGTATATCTATAAAACTTACTACCAGGAGACCCCACTTCCGCCAATTAACCTTCACTACTATAAAGTACCAATACAAGATTTAGAGATTAAACAGCTAGAAACAACCAATGCTATTCTTGCTATTGACTTTGGCACGACGAATACAACCGCTGGTGTCTATTTAGAAAGTGATTATGTCTCCTCACCTTGTAGCCATGATTTATTAAATAACAGAATTCAGCTAAACAGCATCAATTTTGTGCAATTTCTAGACCCGCTACACCAAAATGAATGGATTGAAGTTGTTCCGACAGTTATGACAGTGGCAGATTGTTCGAATCAAGACCAAGTGAGCTATTACTACGGCTATGAAGCATTAAAAATGATGAAAAAAAATAGCTATACGTCATTAGCAACGAAATTCCAAGGCATAAAACGGTGGGTGAGTAACTATACAAAATCAGAAGAGATAATGGATGCAAATGGCAATACAGCACTTGTACCACGAAGCCAAATTTTAAGAGAATTTATGCTTTATATTATTCGAATGGCAGAGCATCAATTTAAATGTCGCTTTGAGCATTTGCATATTTCCAGTCCTGTAAAGCTGAAAACACAATTTTTAGATATGTTCCAGGCTATTTTACCTGAATACACTATCGAAACAGAGCAAGCACTCGATGAAGGGATGGCGGTTCTTTATAATACTATCGCCAATCAAATAGAGAATAATAGCTTTTTGGATGAAAAGGAATATAAAGCACTCGTCATTGATTGTGGTGGTGGAACAACAGATCTTTCCTCCTGTAAGTTCCGAATCGAGGACGGGCATATTTCATACAAAATCGATATTCATACAACTTATGAAAATGGTGATACCAATTTTGGCGGCAATAATATTACATATCGTATTTTCCAATTTATGAAGATTGTTTTTGCAAACTATTATAGCCGAGGGAAAAATGCTTATGACATTGATGCATTAATTGATATTCCAGGCAAGGATATTTATCGATATGTAGACGATCACGGTGTGGAAGCCGTTTACGAGCAATTTGAAAAAGCTTTTTCAGAAGCTGAGTATATTATTCCGACGCGCTTTAAGGAATATGAAAATCGCACACGTGATGAATACCTACGTGTACGCAATAATTATTATTTCTTATGGGAAATGGCAGAAGAAATGAAGAAAGAGTTTTTCCGCAAAACAGGCATTTTACGGAGCCGTTTTTATTCAGAAAACGATCTTCATCAGGACAGTGACTTGAATGTAACGGCAGTTGATCGATGGTGCCTATCACTAGTAGAAAACAATCAATTCAAAGATGTTTATGATTATCCGAACGTCTTTTTTAATATTAAGGAAATTAACCATCTGATTAAAGCTGATATTTATGATATTGTACGAGAGTTTTTGGAAGAGTTTTATGAGAACGGACTACTCAGCGAATATTCCATTATTAAGCTGACAGGCCAATCGTGTAAAATTGATGCTTTTCGCGAGGCTTTAAAGGAGTTTGTACCAGGACGAAGCATTGAATTTAGACAGAAGGCTGAAAATATTGGGAAAGTGCCAGAGTTAAAGCTAGCTTGCCTAAGAGGGGCACTGCGCTATTTAAATGCCAAGAAGATAGGCATGATTGAAACAACAGTAACGAATCATGCGCCTGTCGTACCTTATGCGGTAAGTGCCTTTACACATAATCGTCAAGAAAAATTACTTATTAGTAGCTTAGAAAGACTCAATCAAATTCACGGTACGATTTCCCGTCCATGGGGTGTAACGGAAGTTGAATTTTTCCTAACAGGCACCGACAATCAAACATCCTATAAATGCACGTATGTTAATCGCCATGAAGAGTATGTGCCTGTTTTTTATGACAATATAGCAGCTAATTATGAACATAAAATTCCACAGGACGAGACAGATTCCATTATGAATGGAGAAGTAAAATTTTTTGTCTTTGCAGGAGAGGATCACTGGGGTTTCCATGTCGTCCCTGTAGCTAGAACGGAAGAACAACTATTAATCGGCAAAAAGGAATTCTTTGCCTTTGAAACGGATCTATCTGAGTTGGATTTCTTTGACGGCTTAAAGTAAAGAAAGCGCTCAAAAGTGAAAAACAAGAATAGAGGTGGATGACAGCTTGTTTGCCAATCAATATCCACATTTTCAAAAAGGTCGCATTTTAAAGCGAGAAATGCTGGAAAATTTACGAGATTACCCAAGAGAGTTTTTAGATATCTATTTCCAAGATTATTCAAATGGCATTATTGCTGGGGTCAATATCATTGTAGCGGATACACTGCTAATCATTTCAAACGGCATTATGAAGCATAATGGCAGACTTTATATGCTAACGAATAGCTTTGAGCTTCCTTATGAAGCAACAGGAAATGAAACAATCTTAAAAGTACGATTTGCTGAAGAAGTAAATGACTTAGATTTTAGAAAACACAAATCACAGATTGTCTTAGACGATTCGCTTGAGCTTGCACATAATGAGCTAGAATTAGCACGCTTTAAATTAAAGTTAGGTGCTAAACTGCGCTCACAGCATATCGATTTTTTCGACTTTGCCACTGAATTCAATACAGTGAATTATCTTCACTGCCAGTATGCAGGCTTACAAAAAAGCACATACCACCCACTTATTTTGCAATATTTTGCACGCGAGCTGTTAAAAAATCGACCATCCAATCCATATGATATCGCCTTTGCCATGGAGTGCCTAAATCAGGATAGGGTGCAACGGGATGTGATTAATTTCTATATTTGCAATCGGCTAGAGCTAGACGATCAATCGCTACCGAATAGTCAAATTCATAAATACTTGAACCGTATTTTAATGGAAGCGAAAGGTGGTGGTCGTATGAAAGGACTCAGTCAAGGGCGACCGAAGCGTGTGATTGTTGACTAGCTAGTAGTCTGCAAGCATTTTTACAGCATTAAATCAGAAGGTTTTTGTCACAACAAAACAACAAAGTATACTCACAAGACTAAAAAAACAAAGGGGGCGAACAAAATGAAATTCATGGATGAAGAAATTATTGAAATGACGAAACACGCAAGGCAAAAGAAACGAACGGAGAACATTGAAAACCAATTATTGCAAACGGACGTTGTGAAAGGAATTCAAGCGGGTCAGCTAACGATTGACGATGAAATAATTGAATTTGCAGAGCTTCGTTTTTACGACAATCAAATACGGATGTCTATTCCTACAGCCTTTGAAGAGATGGAAACGGATTTAAAAGATATTAAATATCCTTCAAGCCGTAGACCCGATTACATCTATACAAGTGTAAGTACGTCCATTAACGTCACGATGAAAATAATGGAGCAACAGCTACAAGAAGAGGAATTAGAGGATTTTACAGAAACGATGATGACTATCCTGCAAAAATTACAGCCAGATGCAGAAATGTTGGATATCGGCATGAAAGAAGTGAATGGACTACAAATTGGCTATTTTGATTTTATTTCGAAGGCAATCGATAACAAGATTTATAATTTAATGTTTTTGTTTATAGCAGGCGACAATGTGGCAACAGGTTCATTTAATTGCTTGAAAAAAGAAATGAATATTTGGCAACCGGTTGCTTATGGCATGTTGGAAACAATCGCAATCGAAAACAAATCATTCAATGGAGAAGGTGTTGTGTGATGACAAAGGAAACAGCTTTGACGTATAAAGATATGATTGTGATGCCTTACAATATCCGCGTGAGTGAAATCGAAATGACACAACAAATGAATGAGCATGCAACATTGCGTTTAACAGGCGTCATTCCAGATGAACTGGAAGACTCTTACGTTTATATGACTGACGCAGAAACGGCAATTGAAGTACTGCAAATTGCTAGTACGGGACAATCGACACCTATTTTTAATGGACTAGCATTAGATGTGCAAGTGAAATCGGTAATGGGTACGTATTATTTGGAGGTTATGGCGGTTTCGCATACGTATGTGCTAGATGTGAAGAAGAAAAACCAAACGTACCAAAATGCAAAGATGGCTTATACAGAACTAATAAATGAATGTATTGCCGACCAGCCAGGTGCAGACTTTATGGATCATGTCACAAAAGGTGCTAGTATTGGCAACTTTACGATGCAATATTTAGAGACGGACTGGGAGTTTCTGAAACGCATGGCATCGAGATTTCATACGGGCTTAGTGCCAGATACAATTCATAGTGCAGCAAAGTTTTACTTCGGCGTACCATTCCAAGCGGGTGCAGTGCAGAAAATGGATGCAATGAATTACCGTGTTAAAAAAGCAATTGGTAATTTTCTCATCTCAAGTAAAAATCATATCGACAGTATTACCGATAGTGACTACATGTACTATGAAGTAGAATCGCCGCAACTATTCAAAATCGGTAATGAAGTTACGTTTCAATTGAAAAAACTATATGTTTTTAAAATTGTCTCCAAGCTTAAAAATGGCTTATTAAAACATATTTATACGCTCACACCTCAGAACGGCTTCAGTGTTCATACGACTTATAATCAAGCGATTATTGGCGCATCTATTCAAGGAAAAGTCATTGATGTGGCAGGGGACAAAATTCGTATACATGTTGATTTCGATGAGGGGCAAGAAAAAAATAAGGCTTATTGGTTTCCATACTCAACGATCTATGCATCAGAGGATAACACAGGTTGGTATTTTATGCCAGAGTTATCTGACAATGTTAGGATTTACTTCCCAGGCAATCGTGAGGATGAAGGAATTGCCATTAGCTCAGTGTCCAAAGCACCACCACAATCTGGGGCAATGTTATCAGCAAGCAATCCTTCTAGTCAGGGGGGAGGGGGCGGTGCTTCACCACCAGAAGATAGCCGCCAAGATCCGGGGCGCATGGCTGATCCCGATGTAAAAACCCTTAGAACAAAGCATGGTAAACAAATTCTACTCGCACCTGATCGCATTGTCATATCTGGTGGTGGATTAATGATTACACTGATGGATGATAATGGTATTTCAATTATTAGTGATAAAAATATTAACTTAAAAGCAACAGATAAAGTCGTTATAAATGCCAAGCAAATTATGATAAATGCTAATGAGAAAATTGAGATGACATGTAAAGACAATTCCATCAAGATGGAAGACAAAATGGAGATTAAAGGAACTGAAGTACGTGCAAATTAGTGAGGATGTAGATACATGAAACGAGAAGAAGCATTACAGCATTTTATAGATGAATGCGTGTCAGTTCATGTTCACCGTTTGCAGGAGAAAGTGGATCGACAGTTTCGCAACGATAAGGAAGTTTTACTTCAACCAATCATTCATGCACTTGAACAGCTATTTGCGAATATTCATGAACAGCAAGAACAAGGAAAGTTAGCGCCAGTTGCTTTTATTCATCTATCATTGCTTCGAACATCATTACTAGAAAACAAGTTTACGTATTTACTAGAAGCATATGGAGATACATGGTATTGCGATTGGACACAATGCACAGCACAGTATGAAGCGGATTGGCTTTGTGAGGCGATGTTCGAATTACAAAAAACGCTTGAGAAAGAAAGAAAACCGTATATTAACATTCAAGCAGCGGACGTCCGCGTTATTATGCAGCAGACAGTCTTACTGTTTCATCAATATATTATCCAATTACTACGTTATCTTTTTCGTTATCAACAACAACGCGTCCCTAAACTCCATTTTCAACGAGCGACGTGCTTACGATTTCGAGTCGGTGAATATAAAGGGTTTAGTGAAGATGTCGCAATTATAGACAAACGACAACGAGTAGAAAAAGATGTCTTGTTAACGTTAGTGACAAAAGAGACGGATCAATCGTATACGTTTGGAAACTATTCAAATCTACCTTTACAGCACAAAGATTTCAATCAGTTGGACTTTTCCTATGCGAATTTCCAAGACAGTGATTTAGCAGGAGCTACAATGCAACGAAGTGTTTGCATCGGTACGAATTTTGTAAATGGTCAATTAGCGAATGTGGATTTTTCGTATGCAATGATTCAAGATGCTGATTTTCGAAATGCCAATTTAGCAGGTGCTAATTTTACGCATGCGCAAGGAAAATCCTTGAAGTTCTCTCGTAATGAAGTTCCCTGCTACCTTGGTACTGATTTCAGCCATGCAAATTTAGAACAGGCAAGATTTGATTTCGCCCAAATAGTAGGTGCAAACTTTACGGGTGCTAATTTAAAAGGAGCAACATTCTTTCAACGCGATCAAGGAAAGTATCAATTCAGCCAAGCCCAAATACAAGATATTCATTGGATTCAGTAATGACGTCCGTACGGGAAGATAGGTATGAAGCTTACAGGAGGTCAAGATGGAATACTTTATTGTTCGCCAAGACTCCACTATTACAAATCCGATTCTTCCTTTGAAGACAGACCTTGAAGATGATTTTGTTTGTTCGTCGGTATTTGCAGAAGTAGTGGAAAAAGAGCATGCAGTATATTTGGATTATTTAGAAAAGCCTCGGACAATTGTGTCTGATCAATTAAAAAAGTTATTCGTAAAATTTGAGGATCACTTAGCATTTACAGCCATCGTATTTACAGATGTAAAAAAAGGGACACAGCGCTTGTATTGGCTAATGGACATGGTGGAGAAAAACTGTATTTCCCAGGAAACGACTTATTATCCAGACGGACGTATAAAGGAGCTCGTAATAAACCATAGGAAGGTTGATTTGGACTGTATTTTTCAAGTCAATAGTCAAAGAGAATCTTTTACTATCGTTCATTTAGATGTCGCAGAAAGTATATTAAGACGGCCAATTCTTGGATTTCAGTTGCAGCGCGTCAAACTAGAACGATATTAAAAAGCGTTCAAATGGAAATCAAATCAAAAGAGCAATTTGAAACATATACGAAGGGAAGGGTACCGAATGGCTCAAGTTGTAGAAAATTTGGAGACAGAAGGTTCGGAACAAGAGCAATTTAGTTACGTGGTCCATGGGGCAATTATTTCCTGTGAGCATGGTAGCCACCTTAATTATTTAAATTTACCACAGGATCATGGTGTTTATATTAAAGATAAAGCCGTATTGAATGTAGGCGATCGAAACCCCGACAACATTCAGACCTTTGGCGTCTGCTTGAAGTTACAAAAACCGTGTACGCCCACATGTTCCATCGACTGGATGGAAGGGATGGAAAATGTCAATATCGAGGGCAAGCAAGCATTATTATCCTGTTGTCATACGCAATGCTCAGCAGGGGGAGGCAAAATTGATATTGTGCATGATGGGCAAGAGGAATTAGAAATACCGAAACAAGGCTTTTAAAAGAAAGGATGGAGTGAAAGGAGGTAAGTAATGAAAACACTAGGAGAAAAGGAAGTCAGCATGATAACGACGTATGAGGATCTTGTGCTCGAATGGCCTTATCCTCTTATTCATATAGATAAACTAACGATAAAACATCAAGGCAATGACCATGCGAGATTGTCCTTTACAGGAATGATTGCGGAAGAGCAAGCGCAGAAATATATTCAACGTGTCAGTCATTCAGATGAAGTCGTTGTAAAATTTGGCCAACAACAAGACATCTTATTCTCAGGTAGAATTGAAAATGCAGAGTTGCAGGCTGCCCAAGGGGTGCATTATGTCTCAGTTGAGGCAGTATCGTTTACAGCCAATATGGATGTTGCAAAACGCTCACGTTCTTTTCAAGATGCGAATATGACCTATATGGCGTTACTAGATACCATTGTGGGTGCTTATCCTCAAGGGGATTACATCGACCATGTTTCGAACGGTCAGGCCATTGGTCATATCTCAATTCAATACATGGAGACAGATTGGGAATTTATTAAAAGAATGGCTTCCAACCTACAGGCGGTCGTTTTTCCTGATTTACAAGGAAAGGGACCACGATTTTGGTTTGGCATACCAGAAAGTAAGAAAAGCGTAACAATCGACCATCTACCTTCAGTATTACATATGGATGTAGATACATATCGGTTAATTACTGAAAACGATGGTACAGATGTAAGTGAAACCGATTATACATTTTGTGCGTTTGAAAGCACAGAAGCGTACGAGTTGGGTACATCGGTACAATTAAAGGGAAGATCCTATGTTATCACGGTTCGGGAAATTCATCTCGAAGCGGGTGTACTAAAGTTTCAATATACTGCCCAACCAGAAAAAAGTATTCGTCAACGATTAGTACGCAATTTAGATTTGATTGGCGCAGCCTTTACAGGGAAAATCATTGATGTTACCCAAAATACCGTTAAAATACATTTAGATATCGATAAAAAACAAGAGAAAGAAAAAGCACATTGGTTTGCTTATTCAGCAGATGCAAATGGTGTCATGTATTTAATGCCGCAAAAAGGGGCACGTGCCCAATTGCATTTTCCAAGTGCTGTAGAACAAGATGCCATTGTCATTAGCTCGGTACGTGTTTCGCCTGCTACACCAGAGGGTGGACAAAAACAAACGAAAAAAATGGCAGACACGACCGTGAAATCATTAGCGACCAATGCGGGGAAAGATATGACACTAGGGGCTGGAGATATTACCTTTAGTGCAGTAGATGGTGTATTGGACCTTAAGATGGATGATGGAGAAGGCGTAATATTTCAAAGTAACAGTACCATCATGCTAGCGGCAGATGAAACACTTGAAATAAGTGGGATGAACGAGCTATCCGTAGAAGCCGAGGAATGGATTGCCATTTCAGCGCAGGAGCAAAGTCATATTATTCTTGCTGGTGACACACAGTTAATTAGTACGCTAATTGAACAAGAGGGGATAGAGAAAAAAAGCCAACCACCGAAGTTAAATGAAGAAGCAATCGAAGCTACATCAAAAGTGGATGTCATCTTCCCACAAAAAGCAGAGCAGAAAAAGGAGAAAAAAAGCTTCTTTAGTAAGTTGCTTGATAATGTTAGTTTAGCGTTAGATGTTGCTGGATTTATTCCGGGTATCGGAACCATCGCGGATATTGCAAATGCAGGTATTAGCTTGGTAAGAGGAGACTTTATGGGCGCAGCGATGAACATAGTCGGTGCAGTGCCAATCGTTGGGGATGCCGCAAAAACAGCCTACAAAGTCAATAAAGCGGCAAAAGTAGCAGAGGCAGCAAGTAAAACCGCCAAGGCTGCGGATAAGGCAGTGGATGCTTCCAAGGCAGTAAAGGGGATGAAAGCCGCTTACTCCAAAGTGTCGCAAACACTCGATACGGTTTCGGCAGTAGCTAACAAAGGCACAAAAAGTATGAAAACAGCAGCCGATAAAGTGATCGCCTCGATGGATGAAGTGCTAGCTGTGTCAAAAGCTGTCGACGGTATGAAGACGATGGCCAAAACGGAGCTAACTAAACTCAATCATCAAGTATTAAAGAAATTTAACTGTACAAAAGGATTAAGTGATAAATTCTGTAAAAAAGGCTTTGAACCGGTTGATTTAATTACCGGGCGCATGGTCTATGAAGGTGTCGACTTTGAACTACCTGGCCCTATCCCCCTTGCATGGGAACGTGCGTGGTACAGTGATAGTAGTCGAGTTGGATTAACTGGGCATGGTATGCACTTTACATACGATCTAGCCTTAGAAATATTTGAAGAAGAAGAGCTAATCGGCATTGTGGTGACGGATGGTCGCGCAGTAGGGTTTCCAATTTTACCAATTAATTTACCATATTTTAATAAAAAAGATAGAATGACCCTGAAGAATACAGGTGTGGAATACCATTTGTTTGAGCATGATACACGCTTGCTTTATGTATTTGAACAAACAACCGAGACAACATACCGATTAAAAGAACTAAGAAATGAGCAAGACCACCATATTCAATTTACGTATAACCTGAAAGGCTTCTTATCACAAGTAACGGATAGCGTAGGGCGCGTACTAGATGTTACGACAAATGAAGCGGGCAGAATGACAGAAGTCGCTTTACGTAACCAAACAAGTCGTGAAGTGTTAGTGCGCTATGTTTACAATGATGTTCAAGATTTAATCGAAATCCAAGATGCATTAGGGCAAAGTACACATATCCAATATGTGAACCACTTAATGATGCAAAAAATAGACCGTAATAAAAATAGTTTCTTCTGGCGTTATGATGGGCCAACGACAGGTGCACGCGTCATTAAAACATGGGGAGATGGCAATGTCCTTGCGGGTGAGCTTGCCTATTACGATGGCTATAACGAAATTACCAATAGTTTAGGGCATACAAGTACTTACTATTTTAATGAAGATAACCTATGCACGAAAATTATTTATCCAGATAGTAGTGAGGTCAGCTATGACTATAATGAGGACTTTGAATTACTGCAAGAAGTAGATGAAGATGGTCGTGTAACAACTTTCAGCTATGATGAATGGGCAAACCCAGTCACGATGACGCTGGCAGATGGCAGTACGTTATCCTCTCAGCATGATGACAAAGATCGGCTGATTCAGGCAGTTAATCCAGAGGGCGGCAGTCGTCAGTGGATTTATAATGAAGACGGAACATTACAGGCAACGATTTTAGAAGATGGTACAAAGACTGAATTTTCCTATAATGAACATCGTTTAATTGACACGGTGACAAATGCGCAAGGCCATATGGTAACCTTAACATATGACGCTGACCTAAATTTAAGCAGAATAGCATTGCCAGATGGGACAAGTTCAACATGGACATACGACCTTCGTGGGAACTGCACAAGCACAACCAATCCACTCGGTGCCACGGAAAAGTTCCGTTATGACCAATTAAATCGCCTAGTGCGCGCAAATCTATCCGATGGTAACGACGTTCAACTAAAGTACAATGCCTATGACGATATTGTTTTTGCAAAGGATAACCATACACAAGTCGCCTTTGACTACACGATTCTTGGTAGCTTAACCTCCCGCAAACAAGGGGGCAAGAAAGTACAGTTCACCTACGATACAGAGGAGCAATTAACCGCTGTTATCAATGAAAAAGGCGAAGCGTACACGTTTGAACGCGATACAAAAGGCAATATCTTTAAGGAAATCGGCTTTGATGACATGGAAAAAGCGTATGAGCGAAGCCTCGCAGGTTTCGTGCAGCACATTCAACGCCCAGGTAATCGTTGGACAGCGTATCAGCACGATGCGTTAGGAAATGTCATCCGCTCTGACTACTATGACGGCACGTGGGAAACATTTAGCTATGACAAAAACGGCTCATTACAAGAAACGGAAAATGAGCATGTAACCGTCAAGCTAGAACGAGACCCATCAGGACAAGTCATCAAAGAATGGCAAAACGACCATTGGATTGCTAGTAGCTATGACGAGCTAGGCAATCGCTCCCAAATGACAAGTAGCCTCGGTGCTAAAATCGATGTCATACGTAATGAGCTGGGCAATGTCTTGCAAATGACCGCCACTCGCTCCGAGCAAGCCCAGTGGACAGCCTTGATGGAATACAATGAACTCGGTCAAGAGATTGAAAGAATCCTACCAGGGGATGTTATTAGTAAATGGCAATATGATATTACAGGTAGACCAACACATCATAGAGTAAGTAGCCAAAGCCGAGATGCACGAAGACGTGCCTACAATTGGGACGTCAATCATCAATTACGGAGTATGGTCAACGAGTTAACAGGTGTAAAAGTGACTTATGGTTACGACGAATTTAGTAACCTTGTGTGGGCCAATCAAGATAGTCGCCAATTTGATTTCTTATACCGCAGTGTCGATGATGTCGGCAATCTATATGAAACAAAAGACAAAAAAGACCGTGTCTATGGAGCTGGCAGTAGATTACTAGAAACGAAAGATGCCAAATTCTCCTATGACGAAGAAGGAAATCTCGTAGAGAAAGTTGAAAATAATGGAGATACATGGAAGTACGAGTACTATGGCAATGGTATGATGTCAAAAGTCATCGGTCCAGATCTCACAGAAGTTACGTTCAAGTATGACGCACTAGGTAGGCGGGTAGAGAAGTGTTCTGAAGGTAGAGCTACTCATTTTGTATGGGATGGCAATACGATTTTGCATGAGTATTTCTCGCAGGAAAATTCTGTGGAGAATGGCTCACAGATAGAAGCCGATATCGCAGATAATCTAGTGACATGGGTATTCAATGATGGCTTTGTCCCTTCTGCAAAAATCACGAATGACGGTAGCTACAGTATTATTAGTGATTATCTAGGAACGCCTGTCGAAGCTTATGATGAACAAGGTCATAAGGTTTGGTCGGCTGAGCTTGATGTGTATGGACGAGTAAAAGAGTTTACGGGTGAGAAAGATTTCATTCCGTTTAGGTATCAAGGGCAGTATGAAGATATTGAAATAGGCTTGTATTATAACCGATTCCGATACTACGACCCAGAGCAAGGGAATTATACGCAGGTTGACCCGATTGGGCTGGCTGGTGGGAATCCTACGCTTTATGGGTATGTGTATAATCCAATGGTTGAAATAGATCCATTTGGATTAGCGTTTGGTAAGTCTATGCCGTCAAGTGGTTGGAATTATGGAAATATGCCTAAACCTAAAGAGTATCAATTACATCATATTATTCCGAAATCATTATATGATGGAGCAAATCCTCATGAAATTTTTAAACTAAGTGGATATGATGTAAATAATATACGTAATACGCTATATCTACCTACTAGTAGAGATAATCACCCAACCAGGTCTATTCATAGAGGATATAATAGTTTCCATAAAAAATATAATGAAGAAATGAGAGAAAAATTAAATGAGTTAGTTGATTACGGTAAAGGCGAAAAGTGGTCCCCTAAACAATATCATCATGCTATGCAAGATTTAATTAACGAACAACGGAAAAATTTAAGAAAAGGTAAAACAAAACTACATTGTGAAGGGTGATATATATGAGTTACTATCAGTTATTTAGCAATTACGAACGAGACGTTTTTTTTTCTTACACAGAAAAAAACACTTATGATCAATCTGACTTAAGAAAAGGTCTTGTCTATCCTTTAGATGAAAAACTTTATTATTCAGTAGATAAATTTGATCCCTATTTAAACGAATATGATATTCTGCCAACAATTGGTGGTGTTTTGGTAAGTATAAAATTGAAAAAACTAATAGAGCAATTAGGATCAGATTGTCAGTTTATCCCTGCGGTAATAAAGTCTACAAAAAGCGGCGAAAGTAATGAAACATTTTTTGTCATGAATGTATTAAATCTAGTACCTTGTTTAGATATGGAGAAATCGGAATATAAACCGTTATTAAAGTCTTTACCTAATGGACCAATCGAAGTTTTGTCTGTAAAGTATGTACCAAACTCCTTAGATGGACATCATATTGTAAGAATGAAAGAATATAAGGGCTATATTATTGTTGATGATGTATTTATAAAAGCATGTAAAGTGCAGAAGATTAAAGGTGTAATGTTTGTCAAAGAGGGAAGTACCCAACGACCGGAATTTGTTGAAATGTAGTGTATTCCTAAGAATATATAGTACTTATTATTATGAGCAAAATTAGTTATGATATTGAATTTTCTAATTACTGCTTTAATTAAGTTGTCGCAACATATGTAAAGAAATTGTCTTTAGCTTTTTCTTTACATATGTTTTTTTATTGTATATTTAATTATTAAAGTTGTATTTATATTTTTTGTTATTTTCTTAACAAAAAGTAATAATATTTCTAGTACATAAATGGTAAAACGAGATTTTTCAAGAATTCCCTACTAACATTTTCTGAGTTCAACAACCCCGCAGCAAGGAATATTTAAGGGTATCATTTTATACAAAAAAGATTATTACTATTTTAAATCATTTATTTTAAAGGGCAATAAATCCATTAAAAAGGATTTTATTGCCCTTTTAATTCACGAGTAGACCAACAAAGCGAGACCCATCTGGGCAAGTCATCAAGGAATGGCAAAATGACCATTGGATAGCTATGAATTGCACGTGCGGAAAGATGAAGATGTATATATTTTAAAAACTTTAGAGAAACAGAAGGTCATTTACATAACCTGAAAATTAAATAGTTACACAAATATCACTAATTCAGTAGATGGTATAGTATATGGTGTTAAAACCGTCGCTAATAATGGTGCTATAGGTCAACTAAAAGAAAAAGCCAATAAACACCTAGACACCGTAAAAGATAAGTTACACACAAAAGTAGACGAAGTAAAGAACCAGCTTCGTCAGCTTGGAACACCGCCGTTGGAGATGCCGGTGTGAACGTCGGTCGAATAACGGATACGGGAACAGTTGGGAAAAATACACAATCGTCTTAATCCGAAGCCATCGAATAGTTCCAACGGTGAACCTAAAAAAGTAAGTGTCGACGAATTTAATGCAGATAAAGCTACTAACAAACAAAAAGGTAATTTTGGTGAAATAATTTCAAGTGATAATTTATTAAACAACCAAAGTATAAAAGCCGCAGGATATGATTTAAATCCAATAGGCAGAGGGGCACCAACAAGCATTAATGATAAAATAGTAAAAGGGATAGTCGGATTATATGAAAATGCAAATACAGAATCAAAAATTAAATATGTAATTGATGAAGCGAAGTTTGGTAGTTCCCAATTAGGCAAAACAAAAGATGGACCACAAATGTCAAACGAATGGTTGACAGGTGCGAAAACTGAAAAAAGTAGAATTTTGAAAGCTGTTGGTGGTGATCAAAAACTAGCAAATAAAATCACCAAAGCATTGGATGAAGATGAAGTTGAAAGAGTATTATCAAAAGTCGATAGTAGTGGGAATGTAATAACATATAGGTTAAATGCTAAGGGTGAAATAATTGGAGAATGGCCTTGATTTAGAGGCAAGGAGGAAATGAAAATAATGAGGGATCATCTATGTATAGAAGAAAAATGTAGAGAAGGAATTGAATATCATAAAGAATTTATAGCTGAAAATAGGGAGGATATCAGAAATTTAGAGGAGGATACCAAAAATGGTATTCAAAGAAAAACCAAAGACAATAAAAGTCGTATAGAAGCGAGTTATTTAAGGACTTTTAAATATGAGATGGAAGATATTAGGACGAAATATTCTTTAGGAGAAGATATTAGTGCAATAGAAGAAGACTTTCATAATGCAATTTATGATTTAGAGCATACAGGGACTAGGGAAGTTGGATATTTAAGTATTCTTTGGACGATTTCTTTAGGAATCCTATTAGAAACGGATAAAAAGAATATAGAAAGATTAAGTAAGGTGGTTGAGAAAAAAGAAATAAGCGATTCAGTGATTGATTTTTTATTATATGCTAGTAATATCGGACATACTAAAATCACTAATGATTATTATAAAGAAAATCCATATGCAAAAACAAAAGAAATTATAGAACTTGCGCAAACCGATAAGAAAAAAGCTTCTAAAAGATTACAAACGTATATGGATAAAGAATGGTTTAAAGGTCATTACGATTACGAATGGAAAAATGCACACAAGGAGCCTGGATATGTAGGGTTTTGGAGCTTTGAAACAGCAGCGCTAGCGAAGATACTCGAACTTGATGATACAAGCCTAATAAATAATAATCACTATCCATATGACTTGGCACATTACAAGAATGAAATGAAATTCAAGCAGATTTCCCTCAGTGACTACGACAATGAACAAGAGATTGAGGAACTTGAAATAATAGAAGGAATTGAAAATAATCCTTTATTGGAAAAGGTTATTCCACCAATATGGCACTCATTTGTCAATGAATTGATACATGATTATGAGGTTATGGATGATAGTAGTTTCTACAAAAAATACAAACAAACGATAGGGTTAGATCAAATTTGGTTCTTAATTCAAGATTATAAAGAAGAAAATAAGCAAAAAAATCTCTTGGGAAGTTTAATTGTTTTTGCAATGGTGGAAAAAGGATATATAGTGCAATTGGATTATAAAGAAGAGTTGGATGATTACTTTTCGAGTATGAAAAATGAGTGGAACACAAAAACAAAGTTAGTTCAATTTATATTAAATAATGATCAGAATTATTTCGCATTGATACCAGTAAATGAAAATGTTAAAGAAATGTATGAAGTTACTGTTAAAGATGTAAAGTAAATTTATTGATCAGAAATCAGTGGAAAATCTACTTTAGTGACTTAAACAATAATTTTGACTAAATCGAGTATTGTTAAGGATCTAAAGATAAAAGTGTGTGTAAGTTAAATTGAGTGAATGATAAAATGGTGGTATTTGGATAATCCAAATACCACCATTTTTAGTGAGTCTTAGTTCCGTAATTTAAGGGTACGGGTAAAGTTGTTAATGGTGTGAGTGGGCCTGTAAATAAAATCGATTCTGACTTAATAAAAAAATATGTTAGAGATATAGAGCAACGTACAGGCAGAGAGTTACCTAAAATTCAAATAGAAAAATTGAAGGAAGCGTTAAGAGATAAAGAATATATAAAAATGTCACCAAAAGAGACTGCAAAACATAGGGCTGAATTTGATAAAGTAAAAAATAAAGTAATAAAAGAATGGGAGGAAAATACCGGTCAAGAATGGCCAGTTTATAAGGATAATGTTGTATCAGAAAAAACAGGTAAAATTATTAGAAAAGAAGGAGATAAGTATGATGCTCACCATATCATTGAAAATTCTTTTGGAGGAGAACATGAGTGGTGGAATATGCATCCAGCAAAGTTCCCAAATGAGCACCAATCTGGTATTCATGGAAAAGGTTCACCAGCCAATGAATTATTTAAAGGAGGTAAAAAATGAAGAGCTATGATTTTATAAAAGCAAACAAAGATAATAGTTTTTATCCAGTGACTGAAAGTGAAATAGAAGAGGTTGAAAAAATCTTGAATTTAAAAATTCCTAATGAGTTAGTTAATTTATATTTACAAGTTGGCTATGGGTTTATTAAAGGATCAGAGTTTAATATTAATCGTATTATGGACCCATATTCTGTAAGAGACTTTCGGTTGAGAATGAATGATTTTGAATTTTATCCAGACATAGAAATATATGAAGAATTTGAGAAAAACAAATTAATATTTTTTGAAGGCAGTGAGTCAGCTTTAATGTCAATCGAATTGAATGATAATAATGAGAATCCAATTTACTATTATGATATTCAAATAGCAACTTCTCTTACCGAATTTTTAATGAGAATAGAAAAAAATGATAAATATTACATTGATTTATTAGTTGATTAAATATTTGATTGACATACTATTTATTCCTTGAAAGGCTATAAGCCCTTCAAGGTTTTTTTAATAAATATTTGATACAAATGAAGGTAATACCATCATGGAATTTGGTACTAATACTAGGTTAGAGTGACATGGCGGATGTAATTATGATATGGAATGGCTAACAAACTAGCGAGAATGACAAAGCTCATGGAGATAAACAAGGATATAATAGTTTTTAAATTGTATACAATTAAAGGTATCCTTGAATTTGAATAATAACTCATGAAGGCTAGACCATCAAAGAGTGCTATTTTAACAATAAAGCAATAAGAGCGAGAATAGGCGAGATGACACTTTACTTACAAGTACCACTTTTGGATGCCATAAGCACCTAACACACGAGATTAGACGAGCAAACGGGTTTAAATGTTACATTTGCCAAGTGTTAATAAAGTTGCCATACTAAAATTACTTATAAAACTTGCGAATATTAATAAACTTAAACTTAGAAAATATATGAACTTAAAGCACTTGATTGTCTATAACAGGCGACAAGTGCTTTTTTAAATATTTAAATACGTAAATTGAAAAGATTACGATTATTTCTTCTGCTTTTTCAACGATTTTACTAGATATTTATAAACATATTAAAGATGGGTTGACACCAATTTTTGGTTTAGAAGATGTTGGGGGCTATGGAAGGGCATTGGCACAGTTTTTAACCGACCATGGACAGGTTGTAAAAGAAGTAAATCCAGCACTTTCATATGCTGAACGAAAAAGTCATATGACGACACAAAAAAGTGACAGCTGGGATGCAGAATGTGTAGCCAGAATTTTGGTGAACAAACTAGAACAGTTACCAGATGCTAAACCACATGATTTATACTGGTCGATACAACAACTGGTCACTAGAAGAAATGCATTAGTAAAGGCACAAGGGGCTTTAAAGAACCAACTGCATATTCAATTAAGTCACAACTATCCAAGTTATAAAAAGTTTTTTTCAGAAGTAGATGGAAAAACAGCATTGGCATTTTGGGAACGATACCCGTCTCCACCGTGTTTAGATGGGGTAAGTGTAAAGCAATTGACCATATTTTTATTAGAAGCCAGTAGTAATACATGTTCGGTGAAAAAAGCGAGTGAAATTTTAAAGTTGGTGAAAGAGGATGGAAACACAATAAGAGAACACCAAGAAACACGAGACTTTCTAGTAAAGAGCATCGTCCGAGACATTTCATTTAAGAAGCAGGAAATGCGCTATGTGGAACGAGAATTAAAAGGGTTAATGAGTTTACTAGACTTTCAATTAGATACGATGCTAGGCATAGATCTCGTTACAGCTTCGGCTTTAATTGCAGAAATAGGCGATGTACGCCGTTTTCCGAATGCCAACAAATTAGCACGATTTGCGGGCATTGCGCCTGTTTACTTTGGTTCTGGTGGGAAAGGAAGGGAACAAAAAAGCAAGCAGGGAAATCGGGCGCTACACGCTTTATTTTACAACTTAGCCGTACAGCAAGTACAAGTGGCAAAAGGAAGTAAGCTACCAAGGAATCCCGTATTCCATGATTACTATCACCGGAAGCTAAAAGAAGGCAAAACAAAGGGACAAGCTTTGGTTTGTATCATGAGACGGCTTGTAAACATTATTTACGGTATGATGAAGCACAAAACAGCATATGAATTACCGATAATAAAGGAGGAAGAAGTAGTTTAATAAGGTTTAAGATAGATTGTTTTTTTATTAGCGGATTTTAAGATTACAACATAGGGTACGGGTAAAGGTGATGATTTTGCTAAAGAACCATTCTTGCCTGATAAGTACTACAAAAATAATTATGTTCCTGATGATGGGACTCCGGGAGCTAGATTTGATTTTAGTCGTTTAGGTTCAAGTGGACAGATTGAGAATTCAAGGGTTATTTATGACCAAGCAGGAAAACAAAAGTTTAGAATTGATTATTCAGATCATGGAAACTCGTTACATCATACAAACCCACATATGCATGAATATATTTGGCAAGATGGTGGAAAAAGTGCTAGAGAAATTAAGTATTTCATTGATCCAGAAAATGGAAGATTAAGAAAAGGGAAAACAAACATAGAAACAAACCGTATTGAATTTATTGATTAATAGGAGGGAAATTTAAGTTGCATATTAAGAATTACCAAAATATGATAGAAAAGTTGAATTGTATGGGCTCATGGGCTTATGAAGAAATAGTTGAAATTAAATACAATATTGAACAAGATTATGAGGATAATTATATAACGGTACTTGATCTTACTTTCAAAGTAGAGGTAATAAAAACAAAGCAATGGTTTAAATTGAAGAAAAGATATTACAATGTTACTAATTTTTCTTTAGACAAGGTAACAAATCTATATTTAACAAATAGTTTAATTATCCATGATAAAAAAGAGTTAGGATGGGATAGTGATAAAAGATACCATGTTCATGATGATAGCGGTTATGGAGAAAATGATGGATATAATTTCATTGAATTTTATTGTAGTTCTATTGAAGCACTCTCTTTAGAGGAATTTTACTCGACTTCGGATTAAGAATATTTGTTGGCAATGAAAAAGTGACTGGTTTACAGTTAAAGATATCCTTGAATTTGAATTAATAACTCATGAAGGCAAGCCATCAAGAAATGTTTTTTTAATACTAATGTAATAAGAGCGAGAATAGGCGAGATGACATTTTACTTACAAGGACCACTATAGATGTCATAAGCAAACAAACACACGAGATTAAACAAGCTAAAGGGTTTAAACGTTCCACTTGCCATGTGGTAAAAAGATGTCATACTGTCAATACTAAAATAACTTATAAAACTTGCAAATATTAATAAATTTAGAAAATATATAAACTTAAAGCACTTGATTGTCAATAACAGACGACAAGTGCTTTTTTGCATGTTTAAATACGTAAATTGTTACTTTAATTTATATTAAATTAGCTGATATTTGAGTGAGACATTAAGAAAAAGATTTGTTTGAGAATCGAGAGCTCATGAAGGCGGACCATCAAGGAGTACCATGTAAACATTGGTCTAGGAAGAAAAGTGTGAGAATTAGGTGAGATGACATTTTACATGCAGGAGGTAGTCTTGTATGGAATAGTGACTAAATAAACGATAATGACAAAGCTTGTGGCGATAAACAACGGGAAACTTAAAAAGGTATTTCGGCTCTGCCTTAGCCTAAATGAGACGGTACTACAAGTAACCGTAAAAAGGAAGTTTAAACTGACAGTATAATAGCTTTATTCATGTAGAAAAAGTCGCTCTTTGAAAATAGAAGAAGCGACTTTTACTTGTTTTCAATTTCTATAAAATCAACTATTTCTCTAATGTCATCTAGCTCTAAAGTTTCTGCAATTTTTTCAAGATGATTAAAATTAATATTTTGCCGTTTTTGATTAGCTAATTCACTTAGAGCTGAATGAGATGCTTTTTTTGTATTTTATTTTAAGGCTTCATTTAAAAAAATGCCCCATTTTACAGTATATTTTTATGTAAGAAAATAAGGAGGGCAACAGATGTTTTTTTGTGTAATTTTAGTTGCCAACTTAAAAAACTTCAACTCGAAATTATATATTACTGTGTAAGACAAAAATGAAAAAGGGAGAGGAAATAATTTGACTAAACAAATTAACGAAGGTGGAAACAAATTGAGCAAAAGTATTGAGAGCTATAGAAATCAGTTAATACGAAAGCATCTTCCGGGAACAATAATTGAAGGTGATAAAGTAACGTGGCTTCAGCGATTGCTTTTCAAAGAAGTAGAAGAATTGAAATGGGCAGAAATTGATAGGTTGGTGCAAAAAAAGGAAGAAGTGTAAAAAAAGCAAAAGAGAAACGACAGAATAAGAAAGATGGTATAGACCTACCTAATGAATAACTACTTTCTAAACGTTGAGCATTTGATTGCCTTTGATAAGGTGACGAGTGCTTGTTGAAGTTAAAAGGAGCAGATTATTAATAAGTACAATAAGTGTTAAAAAAGGAGAAAGGATAAGAGAGAAGCAAATGATGAAACTGAATGTGTCGATTGACAAGTTTACGATGGATTATAAAGATGTACCACACGGAGCATTTTTACGGCTTTATATGATGATTATGGTAAAAATGGGACATAAAGTGAAGATGAAGTACGGATACGAGGGAGCATTATACGTAAATGAGTTGCACATAAAGAAAGATGAAAAGGTATACATGCACATATATTATAGGAATTTTAATGAAATAACAGGGCATATGTATACACTACGCATAGAAACACGTCCTGAGCATTATGCACACTTGGTCATGAAGCCAGATATGACAGAAGTTACGTTCAAGTATGATTCGCTAGGTAGGCGAATAGAGAAGTGTTCGGAAGGTAAAGCTACTCATTTTGTATGGGATGGCAATACGATTCTGCATGAGTATTTCTCGCAGGATAATTCAGTGGAGAATGCCTCACAGACAGAAGCCGATATCGCAGAAAATCTAGTGACATGGGTATTCAATGATGGCTTTGTGCCTTCTGCAAAAATCACGAATGAAGGCAACTACAGCATTATTAGTGATTATCTAGGAACGCCTGTAAAATAAACACCACTTTGATAGTAGAAATATGAAAACGAAGAAAATTAACAACCTACTTTGACAAAAAAACCTTAAAATTTTAAAATTTTATTATAGGAGGTTGTTACAAATGAAGAAAAAAATAAATTTTACTATGGCTTTCTTTTTAATAGCAATGGTCTCACTATATTTTTTTAATGAATACAAAACAAAAAATCTTGTACAAGATTTTTTCGATACAAATTCTTTAGCAGAAGAAACCCATGATATTAGTATCATAGATACAGAGCGCAACGTTAAAACTATCAAAAAAGATAGTACTGTATTTACAACTTTCATAAATTCACTTGAACAACTAGAAATAAAACGAACTAGCTCTAATTTTACTTACACAGGGTTCTCTATGATTATTTATCACAACAACGATTTGCATGTTATTTATCTCAGTGAAAACGGACAATTAACTTTTAATCACAAAAATTATGAAATACAAAATAAACAGGCATTTGACAAATTCTTTGAAATAGTAAAAAGCACCCACTAAAGGGTGCTTTTTTTACAAAGGAATAGAACCGCCACTTGATGTAAAAATTTTTTTAGGAATAATATTACCTTGAATAATAGTGAAGTCTGTGTTCCCTGTCGCAAGGTTTTTGAATGCCAAATAGTTAACACTAAATTCAATAGAAACATAAGTTTTATTATCAATGAAAATTCGTAATAGTTTAGTTATTTGATCATAGCCTTCTTCTGCTACTCGTAAGACTTCATTTTTCTCCCACTCATTCGCACTTGTTAATGCAGATACAAGAAGGGATGGAATAGCTGTATAAGCTGATTTATTAAAAACCTTTTCTAAAGCAGCAGTAGCAAGTCCACCTAGGAATGTTGTTGTAGCTGCCGATGAAACCTTACCGTTCCAATAATTGATGAATGCCTCTTGAGCTCGATGCATATCAGTAACATTTGCTCGAGAAATAGAAGTAGTTGCATTGTACTCATAACGTGAATATTTAGCTGTTGCCATAATTAAATTCCTCCAGTTATATAATTGATTTTGTTTTGTTAGCACTAACACTCTATAAAGGGAAATTTTTATTGGATTTACAACTTCTTTTTTAAAAAAAATCTATGTATAAGCTCATACATTTTGACTTTATATAACAATAGAATTATGTATTAGTAACGAGAACAAACTCTTGATAAGAATTTTAAATGTATCAACTTTAGAAAATAACTGAAATGAAATAATAGAATTTCCTTTAGCAATTGCTGATAAATGAGGGTTAGATTTAAAGCAGGTTCTTTCTGATAGGATGTAATCCAAATAATGAAATAGCATTAAAGTGAAGGAGGTAAATAATGGATATATGTAATAATAAAGAAATCGAATTGAAGAGATCAGAGCTATCGAAACACTTTACAGGTTATTCAAATGATATTTATCAACATTATCTTAAGTTAAAGAGCACGATTACTAATTGGTCGTATTCTTTAGGTGTTACTGAAGATTTAATGCCATATGAGGAATTAATCCCTTCAGTTATTTCTACGAAGAAAGGGAAGCCTCTTCCAAAACCAAGTAGGGCTAACTTTGAGTCGAAAAATTTAGTTACCTATGGCATGGATAATGACGGTAATGTTCTTTTAGAGAGTAGAAAATATAATAAAGATACCACGAAATTTGGAGAAAACATTAGATATGTAGATTATATAAACGGCGAAAAAGTAATTGTTAATGCGCATATTTATGAGTCTAATCCTACTAGCTCTAGATTATCTTCTCTTTGCCATGTTTATGAGAAAAAAGGGTTAGTGTTCTATGTTTCTATAACACCACCCCATAACTGGTATGTTAGAGTGGATTGCATGCAAGATAATAAAATTGAAAAAATATCAACATACGCTACAAGTTGGTATAAACAAATGGATTTCAGTCTTTATTATGATGACAGCTCCATGTTATTAAAAATAATGATTGATGAGCATTTACATTGGGAAAATCGAAAATAAGTCCTAATAGCTCGCGAGACCAACTACGGTTCCACTTTTAATCGGAGGATAAATGATATTAAATTTTAAGTCGATACCTTTAATCACTAGAACAGGAAGAAACATTGAAGCACATGAAATCCATAGTCATTTTCAAACTATCATAAGAGAGGGGTAAATCAGAAGGGAGCACAGCGCTGCTTATCTAAGTGCTGAACTATTTACAAAAATTGTACCTAGAATTGTAGTAATTTTAATTTGTGTATCATACTTGGAAAGAGTAGCATCAATCTTTCATAAACAAAATCAAAGGAGGAACCATTGTGAAAAAACTTGACGCTGAATTTAAATATTTATTGGATATGTACGAAGATTCTTATTATCCATCGTTTTTAGTAGATAAAATTAAATCAAACATTATTAAAGTAGTTCATTTTATGGAAGAAGGCAATCATTCGGTTGAGGAGGTTCAGGAAAAGTTAGATGAAATGACTGTAGCAATCAATGAACTCCAGGATGAGTTTTATCAAAATGATAGTGAAATTGAAACTGTTGCACGAGATTCAATCGCAATAACAGTAGAAGAAATTTTACAATATTTTGAGGTTGATATAGATATTGAAGAAGCTTTAAGAGAAAGAGATTGGTGAAATACAAAAAAATGGAAAACCACTCTTTCTTTTTCTATGTTTTTGACCTTTTCAAAAGGCTATTGATATATCACTCGGACGATTAAACAAATTTCACTTAAAGAAAAAAACCCAAATAATGCACTTGATTGCAATAATAACGCAACAAGTGTTTTTTCATTTTTACAATATATGACTATATTCATCTAAAAATTAGATTTGTTCTTGAAGATGGTATTTCTGGTCTTGAAAATAAACATGTGCATTCTGATTTTTATCTCAATAGTGGCTACATTTAAAAAATTATGGCAGTTCAATAATTGGTGTAGCAAATTAAAAGAAGACGTGAACAAATTATTTTTGTATATAGGCATATAGAAAACAAGCAAGAGGTAATAAATCTTTTGCTTGTTTTTATTGTCTATGTTTATTTCTAGCAGTGAAAAAGTAAAGCAAAAGATAGCGTCACTAAAATTAATTTTAATGTATCACTTGATAAATAATCTTATTAGCATGAATCTAGTTTATTCCTATTTCTCTTCAAAAGTAAAACCTTTTCTTATTCATCGGAAACACAAAGGAATAACTTTTATAAAAATAATAAAAAAGTGATTGACAAAACCTCGTAGGATAACTAGACTAATTTTAGTGATAATGATTATCATTATCGTGTAGTTGTTATTTTAGATGAGGCTTAGAAAGTGAGGTTGCATTTTATATACAACTGAATCGATTGGTAGTGGCTGTGAGAAAGAATAATTAAAAGTCTTTGTATCCCCACAATCGTTTTCATATTGAACAAGCTATTGGTAATATTTTGTGTACAAAAAAGCCAATATGCAAAAAAATATAATTATATTACAAAGTGTTTAAAAGGGGATTTAGTAATGAAAAAATGGTTATTACCAATGTTTATGATGGTTGTATTAGTACTTGCGGCGTGCGGCAATGGCAATAAGGAAGAAAATTCGAAGAAAGATGAGGAAGCAGTTAAAGAGGCATCTTCGTCGGAAACAATTACCTATCAATCTGAAACAGGTCCAATTGAAGTACCAGCAAATCCAAAGCGTGTGGTAGTGTTATCATCATATACTGGGGATTTGCTACAACTTGGTGTAAATGTTGTAGGTGTGGATGCTTGGGAAGCGAATAATCCTAACTTCCAAGATGACATTAAAAATGCAGTGGTAGTTGAAAATACGGATATTGAAAAAATTATTGAGCTTGATCCAGATTTAATTATTGGGTTAAATAATATTGAAAATGCTGATAAATTAGCAGAAATTGCTCCAACCGTATTATTCACTTATGGCAAAGCGGATTATTTACAACAATTTATTGAAATCGGTAAAGTGGTTAATAAAGAAAAAGAAGCAGAAAAATGGGTAGAAGATTTTAAAGCACGTGCTGCAGAAGTAGGTAAGAAAATTAAAGAAAAAATCGGTGAAGATGCCACAGTTACTGTTGCAGAAAGCTTTGATAAACAATTATATTTGTTTGGTGATAACTGGGCTCGTGGAACTGAAATTTTGTATCAAGAAATGGGCTTAAAAATGCCTGAAAAAGTGAAAGAGGTTGCCTTAGAGCCAGGATATTTCGCAATTTCACAAGAAGTATTAGGAGAATACACTGGTGACTATATTATTTTAAGTGTACCAGATGACCAAGATTCTTCATTTATGAATACTTCATGGTTTAAAGATATAGATGCTGTGAAAAACGGACATTTATATAAAGCGAATGCAAGCGCATTTTACTTTAACGATGCAAAAACATTAGATTATCAATTAGATTTCTTTGAAGAGAAATTTTTACAATAACCAATAGGAAAAGAGCAAGCATTTACTTGCTCTTTTTTAAAATTAACCGACTATTATGCAAAGCTCTACTTTTAATGATAAAGAGGGCTCCTACTATTTGAATTGAAGGTTCATATAGTAGGGGCCTTTTGTAATATTATTTAACATTCTTCTTTTCAAATCAATGATTTTTAGATCACGCAACAATTGAGGGAGGAAAGCAAGCACATTTTCTAACTACTGAATAGGCGAGAAATTTGCATCATGCCAATCTTATATACTTAAGTATGATTGCAAAAAGAAATAAAAAGTAATGCAATATCAATATATTACTATTTTATATTTTACAATAAGGAGAATTTACACCTTTTTGAAATATTCTATAAAACGAAAGAAATTATAGAAATATAACCGATATAAACAATAGATATATGAAGGAGGTACAAAAATTGAATAAAAAATTATTTATTACAGTAGCTGCTATTCCTGCAGTTCTTATTGTCCCAACAGTTGCGGGAGCAGCGGAATCAGAAGTGACAGTGACAGGTCAAAATATGGTAAATGAAATTTTAAAAGCTTCTATAGAAAATTTACCAGCCAATACAATTGTTAAAGGTTATCAATGGTATTATGTTGAAAATGTTGCGAACGAAAATGGGTCAAGTGAGGTCACAAATAAACCGATTTCTGGCGCAACTACATCTACTTTCACAGTGCCAGTAGATGCTGCAGGGAAAACACTATATGTTGAAGCTATAACAACGACAGATAATCGATATAAGAGTGCAACACGAACAATTAATACGTTACAACTTGCGATTACAAAACCAGAATTTTTAAATGCTTCAAAATATATCGTGCCTGGGGAAGAAGTAAAAGTTACAACCGATGTTACTGATAGTGCAGGAGCAAAATTACAAAGTGGTCAAATTACATATAGCTACCAATGGTTTTACAAAGTTGGTGATTCCTTCACAATTATTGATGGAGCAACTAGCGGTACATATACAGTCCCAAAAAATGCTTTAGAAGAAAATATAAAAGATATTATGGTTAGGGTAAAAGCGAAAGTTGGTACTGCTATTGTAGAATCAGATTTTTCAGAAGAGATTACAGTATCAAATGAACCAACAAACACAATGATTGATGAAATTAAAACAGTGCTTAAAAATGACCATCAATATAATATCTCAAGTCTAGCTTCATTTAAAGCGGATGTTACGGCGTTAGAGGCTAAGTATCAGGCATTAACAGCACCTGCAAAGGCTAATGTGACAAATTATGATGTTTTGAAGCGAGCACTTGTTGATATAGATCTATTGAGCAAGTTAAATGAGAAAGTAGATAAGGTGAAAGAGGTTGATGAAAAGAACCTAACACAATATTTAAAAGAAATTGAAGAGACTTATGATAAGTTGGATTTATTACAACGCAGTTTAGACATCAATGATGCTTTATATAATAGTATTAAAAACATATTGAAAAATCCAACTGATATCGATGATTTTAAGGAAGTTAGAAGATTAAATCAGGAAATTGTTGCATTATTAGCATATGAAAATTCTCTTGTTAAGTATGTACCAACTAACATAAAATCGTTACAAACAGCAGTTGAAGCAATTGAAAATGATATCTCAAAATTATCTCAAAATTACCGAACAACTGTTCAAAATCAAACAATTTTAAGTGATGCTAAGCAAGATATTAAAAAGGTTGAGCAATTTATTAAACTTTTCGATAAGTTGTCATCAAATAATACACCTAGCAAACAAGTGACGACAGCGAAATCGATACGTACGGCATATGAAAAGCTAACATATAAACAATTACAATTAGTACCAGCCAATTATGTCACTACATTACTTGAAGCAGAAAATGCAGAAGACAGTCAAATTGATAGATTAAATGCTGAGATCGACAGCTATGTTGGTGATGCAGAAGACATGTATCCAATAGATCCGTCAGTCCAAACTTGGCAAAGTCATGTTACGAATGTAAACAGAATTATTAATGAATATAAAGGGCTAACGAAAACTTCGGCTACTAAAATTATCGGATATGACCACATTGTTACGTTGCAAAAAGATTTAAAAACAGCGGAAAAAGTAATAAAAGAAATGGATGCATATAAAAAGCTATCCGAGGTTTCTGGTGTGGCAGAAAACAAGCTTAATTCAAGCTATTCTAGTACGTTGAAAGCTTATAATAAGTTAACTAGCTTGCAACAATCACTAGTTTACAGTGCAAATGATTTTTTATTGAATCCGCCGAATGTGACAGTGGATGGAAACGGTAAAGTGCCTGCTGATAAAGCTGCTGCAGAAACTTTGAAAGCAAATGTTGCAAAGCTTGCTGACGTAACAAATTTTACATTTACACAATTCGAAAATGCTGTTAATACAGCGACAGTAACATATAAAAGCCTTACTTCACCAGCACGAAAGTATGTAACAAACTATTATTTATTAACAGCTGCAAGCAAAGATCTTTCTGGAGTAAAGTCATTCCATAAAAAAGTCCAAGCAGCACGAGAAGAAACAGATGTTACAAAACAAGCTAAAAAAATTCAAACCGTACAAACTGCTTACGCTAAACTACCTGCCAACCAGCAGCATTTAGCGAAACAGCAATATGAAGATCTACTTAACAATCGGTTAATCGATGGCAATGCACCAGACATAGTGGATTTGAATAAAGCAATTGCTAATATCATCTCTAATGATATGTATACAGTTTCAAAAGAAAAAATCACGGAGCTTTCCGCTCAATATAATAAGTTAAGTGCTAATGATAAAAAACGTATTACCAATGCTTCGATTTTAACTGCGGCAGTTTCAGATGTGAAAAAAGTAGAGACATTCCTGAAGCAGTATGAAAAATCATTTATTAGCAATCCATCAACTGTGATTAATGCTTTTGCGAAGCTATCTTCAAAACAAATGAGTTTAGTTAGTTCAGACATACGACAATCCATTATTGACAAGCAACAAGGACAACAACAATCCAATGAAATTGCGTTGAAATTAATTGAATCCATTAATTCTCTGCTTATAAATGGCGAATATATCGATGATTTAGATACAAAGGTAAAAGAAATTCGTACAATATATGACGGTTTGGGTACTTCTGAAAAAAATGTTGTAAAAAATTATTCGAAGCTAACACAAGCAGAGAGTGACTTGAAAAAAGTCGCTGATGTTCATGCGCTCTATGTTCCTGATACAGAAGGCAATGAAACGGCACGTAAAGCTTGGAAAAATGCATATGCTAAGCTTTCAAAGAAATTAGAAATCCTTTATAATAAAATATATACAACTGATAAATAATAACTATTTCCCCGAATAATTTCCTATTATTCGGGGTTTTCATATAGTTGAAAATCTGCTTATTATACTAAAAATATCGCTATCATTTGGTCAGACAAACTAATTTTCGCTATACTATTTATAGTTAATTGATTTAAGAAGTGAGAATTCCTTAAGAAAAAGTGCAGTTTGATAATAGAAGGTAGGAAGTTATGATGTATAAAATAGGTGTTGTTGGACCAATTAAATCTGTTGAAAAAATCATCGAAATGGCACAAGAAATAGAGCAGGATATGGAGTTTATTCCATATATTTACGGCGTTGCTACTGAAACAAAGCACATTGTAGAGACTCATAATCAAGATGTTGATTTTTGGCTATTTTCAGGATACATACCTTATACAATTGCGAATCAGACAAGCATTTCAAAGGATAAGCTTGCGCATATTATCTTTTCTGAGGCGGCCATCTATAAAGGCTTTTTAGAGCAAACTTATAAAATGAAGAAATTTATTGAGCGTGTAAGTGTTGATATTATCCCTTCGCCTGCACAAATGGCATCAGAAGGGTTAGCTGAAATTGAAAAAAGCGTAAAAAAAATGTATTTAAAAGAATTTGATGTCGCTATAGATCCAAAGGAATTATTTAATTTCCATTATGAGCTATGGCAAGATGGAAAAATTGATTTTGCGATTACATGTTACCCATCGGTGGATGAACAATTGCAAAAAATGGGCGTTCCTTCACATTGGGTTTCACCAACAAAGACTGAAATTTATCATACAGTACAGTTGTTTACTGAAAAAATCAAAACGTCCTATTATAAAGAAACACAAATTGGTGCTGTGATGCTCGAAATAAAAGATTTCGATTCATTGAAGGAACGAATGAAGCAAGGCTATCGTATACAGTATCTAGAATTACGGATGAAGGAAAACTTTCTGCAATTATGTGAACAGATTGACGGCTCTCTAATTGAGGAAGGGAATGGAAGGTATACAATCTTTAGTACAAGGGGAGCAATTGAAGGGCATATTCAATTTATTACAGAGAAAATGTATCAATTGTCTATTGAATTGGATGCCAAGGTTACAGCGGGGATAGGTTTTGCACAGACTGTCTTTAATGCGGAATTAAATGCGCATCGAGCTGTACGACAAACGAAAGAAAATGATTCCATCGATATTGTGATGATTCAAGAAGATGGTACTATGATTGAATCCGTTGGAAATACAGAAGAGCTTACCTATTCCTATCGAGCAGATGATCCTGAAATACTCGAAAAATTAAAAAGGGGTGGTGTCGGCATTAAAACCTATACAAAAATACTGGCACTCGTCCAGAAAATGCGATGGAAGCATTTTACGACAAAGGATTTAGCTACACACCTGCAAATGAGTGAACGAAATGCGCAGCGTATCGTTGCTGATTTGTGTAATGTCGGTTTAGCAAAAATGTGCGGTGAGGAATTACAACATACACGTGGCAGACCGATTAAAATCTATCAGCTTGTTATGCAACAGTCTGCAAATTAAGTTTAACAATGTCCCAAACCTATAAATGGTTTTTGGGACATTTTTTATTTTGAGGATAGATACTACAAGTAAATTTAAAATGAAAATTTTTAATGATTTTTGTTTCCGCTAATCATGCTGAAAATATAGATAAATCAACGGTTTCTTTGTTTTGACAAATACATGTTGAACCGATTTCCCTCTAGACTATCTATTAAAAATTTTCAAAAAAATATTGTCAGATCTTAATAATTTGATTATTATACGAATATATAACGAAAATGTCGCTATATAAAGGGGATACATTTTTTACTAGATAGGGAGAGGTGGAAAAGTAGTGTTGAAAGTTTGCAAAAGATTGTAACATGGGAAAAATAAAAAATACACAACTTATGCCCTATACTATCGATTGCAGCAATATTTGGTTAGAGATGTTACGTGAAACATAGGAGGGATATGGATGACAACAAATGAAATGACAAAGAAATCTAGAAATATTATACTGGCGCTATTATTTTTAGGATGGTCGTTGGGGAATTTAGATCGTTACATTATGAACTACGCAGTTGTAGCAATTACAGGGGATTTAAGCTTAGATGCGTCTTCTACAGGAATTATTTTAAGCGCTTTCTTTTTAGGCTATGCGATTATGCAAATTCCTGGTGGTTGGTTAGCAGATAAATTTGGTGCGAAACGAATTTTATTAATAGCTGTCATTATGTGGTCTATCTTTACGGGCTTAACTGCTATTGCATGGTCTTTAGCAGCAATGATTGTTATTCGATTTTTATTCGGAATTGGAGAAGGTGGGTTCCAGCCAGCTAGCTCTAAAATCATTGCAACTGTTTTCCCTAAAGAAGAAAGAGGGAGAGCAATGTCGATTATGCTTACCTCTGGAGGCATTGTATCGCTAATCGTTCCACTTCTTTCTGCATATTTATTAGGAACAATTGGCTGGCGTATGATGTTCATTATTATCGGTTTAATAGGAGCATTTATCGCCTTTCTGTACTGGAAATATATTAAACTTCCACAAGAGCAAACTATATCAACAGGTAGTGTTGATGATGGGAAAGTTACTACTAAAGTTAGCTTTAAGGAGCTATTTAAAACGCCACTTATGTGGAATTTAATTATTGCTTATTTTTGTATTTACGCAGTGAACTGGGGATTAGTATCATGGATTCCAACTTATCTTCAAAAAAATCGTGGACTTGATTTGATGTCGATTGGTTGGGCACAAACAATTCCAGCGATTACAACAATTATTGGTGTTTATGGTAGTGGTTTTATTATTGATAAGCTACCACGTGGGATGGACAAAATTTTAGGATCTATCTCTTGTGCAGTTATTGGAATTTTATTGTATTTAATGTTTACAGCAGAGTCCGTGGCATTATTTATTGGCTATCAAACTGTTGTGTCGATATTTATTGCATTTGTTATTACATTACTACCTGCCATTGTATTGAAAAAATTACCATCATCTATTACAGGTTCAGCAATGGGGGTTGCCAATACTGGCGGTCAATTGGCAGGATTTGTAACTCCGATGGCTATCGGCTTTATGGTCGATGCGTTTGACGGTTCTTTTGACGCAGCCTTTTGGATGCTAATAGCATTTGCGGGTATTTGTATTATTTCACTACTTACATTAAATGATCAAAAAGGAAAACTATTAAATTTATAAACGTCTTGGAGGAGAAAATATGAGTATTCATGAAAAAATATCTTCGTTAATTGAAGCAAAAAGTGAAGCTAGTGTAGCATTGAGCAATGCGATTTGGGCGGTGCCTGAACTGCACTTTCAAGAGAAAAAATCTGCTCAGTATATGAAAGCTGCATTAGAACAAGAGGGCTTTGCCACAGAAGCTGGCGTTGCTGGGCTTGAAACGGCACTCGTTGGAACATTCGGTTCTGGAAAGCCTGTTATTGCATTTCTAGGTGAATATGATGCACTCCCAGGCTTGAGTCAAAAGGGTGGGGCTACACATTATGAGCCACTAGAGAATGGTGGAAGTGGTCATGGTTGTGGACATAACTTATTAGGAACAGGTGCATTTGCTGCTGCTGTTGCAGTGAAGGATTACTTAGAGCAAAATAATCAATCGGCGACAATTCGATTCTATGGTTGTCCAGCAGAGGAAAATGGTTCAGGTAAAGCTTATATGGCGAAGGCTGGTATTTTCGATGATGTCGATATTGCGATATCTTGGCACCCGGGTACTTTTTCATCGGTCATGACTTGTAGCTCTCTAGCAAACTATGCAGTAACTTTTAAGTTTACTGGGAAAAGTGCACATGCTGCCGCTGCACCTCATCTTGGCAGAAGTGCGTTAGACGCTGTTGAGCTAATGAATGTTGGGGTAAACTATTTACGTGAGCATATTATTCCAGAGGCGCGCTTACATTATGCGATTACAGATTCAGGCGGCACGTCTCCGAATGTTGTCCAACCATATGCGGAGGTAACATACTTAGTAAGAGCCCCTAAAAAACAACAAGTACAAGAGATTTATCAACGTGTTGAAAATATTGCGAAAGGCGCAACGTTGATGACAGGAACTTCGGTGGAGATTGCCTTTGAGGGAGCTGCATCCAATCTTATTTCAAACAAAACGCTGTATGACGCAATGCAAAAACAAATACTTGAAATTGGTATGCCAACTTATACAATAGAAGATGAGCAGCATGCGCAAGCTATTTTTAATACGTTTAGCCCTGAAATTCAAGCATCATCATTAGTTGGTCTAAAAAAAGAAGATGTGATGCAGTTAAAAGATAAAGTGATTGCTGATTACATCCCAAGTGTCCTACCAGAATTTATCATGGGCGGATCAACTGATGTAGGAGATGTTAGCTGGATTGTTCCAACTGTTCAATGTACAACTGTCTGTATGGCACTAGGTACACCGCTTCATACTTGGCAGGTTGTATCACAAGGCGTCATGCCGATTGCTCATAAAGGAATGCTACAGGCTGCCAAAATTATGGCTTGCACAGCAGTTGAATTAATAAATAATCCTGCGCTTATTGCAGAAGCTAAAAAAGAATGGATGGAACGCCTAGATGGGGAAACGTATGTTTCGTTAATCCCTGAAGGAACAAATCCTCCAAAGCGTTAAATAGAAAATAGAGTCTTCGTAAATTTACTAAGAAGGCTCTGTTTTTCCCTAGTTAGGGAAAGGATGATAGCATTCATCCAAGAGAGGAGAATAGCAAAATGCTTACAAATCATACAAACAACAAATATGATAATCCGCATCAACTTCTTGTAGCTGAATGGGTGAAGGAGTTTCGACCATTTGCACAAGAAGGTAAATGTGCAAGCTATATTCCAGCATTAGCTCAAAAAGATCCTCATCAATTGGCCATTTCGATTATCGGACCAAATAATGACGAAATTAATGGAGGGGATATAACTGAACTTTTTACCCTTCAAAGTGTTTCGAAAGTTGTAACGTTTATTTTAGCATGTATGGATCGAGGATTATCTTATGTTTTAGAGCGAGTAGATGTGGAACCTACAGGTGATACCTTCAATTCAATTATTCGCCTTGAAAGTCATCAGCCTGGAAAACCTTTTAATCCGATGATTAATGCAGGAGCAATTACAGTTTCCTCGATGCTTGCGGGTAATTCTCCACAGGAGAAAGTTTCAAAAATCCTTTATTTTTTAGAGAAAATTGTTGGGAAGAAATTAAAGGTGAATGAAGAGGTTTTTCAATCTGAATGGCACACTGCCAATCGCAATCGGTCATTAGCTTACTATTTAATGGATTCGGGCTTTTTAGATTGCCCTGTAGAAGAGGCATTGGAAGTGTATTTGAAGCAATGTGCAATTGAAGTAAATGTTTCAGATTTAGCGATGATCGGTTTAGTTATCGCCAATGATGGTTATCATCCTTTATTACAAACACAGCTTTTTCCAAAGCAAGTGGCAAAACTAGCAAAGGCATTAATGGTGACGTGCGGTATGTATAATGCATCAGGTAAATTTGCTGCATTTATTGGTTTACCTGCTAAAAGTGGTGTCTCGGGCGCCATTGTTGCGGCAGTTCCAAGTCACGCAAGTTTAGGTTCACCTTTCCCTGCTGGTTGTGGTATAGGTATTTATGGACCGGCTATAGATGAAATCGGAAATAGTGTCGCGGGAGTAAAATTACTAAAGCATGTTGCGACAGAGTGGAACATGAATATTTTTTAATGATAAAAGACTGTAGATTAGCATGAAGCCTTATCTACAGTCTTTTTTTATAAAATTTAAAAGTAAAGAACTACTGCCATTAATTTCAGTTACGTTCGGGCGCTTTCCGCGGTCACACAAGTAAGGCGCAAGAGTCTATTTTTTTGAAAATAGCTTTAATTGATTAACAATAGAAAGGAATCTCCGTACTTGTTAGTTGTACTAGAGGGATGGTGTTTCTTTTGTAGTGTTTCATTGAGTTATACCAAGCTTGATTTGAATGCTTGCGGAGTGAAAGTTTTCACTAAAAAGCACCAGAATTGAAACATAGTTTCACAATCTGCTAAAAGGCTATTATATTAATTTAAACATCCTCCTGCTGCGGAAGCTCCTAACCACACTCCTCCAATAGCAGCACCAAGAGCCCATCCTACTGGACCGCTTACACCTGCAAGTGTCATAAGCCCTGTAAATGCTGTTGTATGTGCTGTAGCTGCAAGAGCAGCTGCTCCACATCCACTAATTCTTGCCATCACAACAGTTGTATTTGCTTGATTTAGAATATCATCCTTCAGCTTTTTACCTTCTGGACTAGCGATAACTTGATTTAGTTTTTCCATTGTTTGAATCAATTCATTAAAATAATCATCACCGATTCGTGCTTTTAATTCTTGGTCTTTTTCAATGAAAACTGTTTCGCTAATTTCATCTAGTTTTAAATATTCAGTAACTATAGAACTTACTTCGTCTAATGTTAAATTTGCAGCTAGTGCAGTATTGTGTGGCAAAATTATTATATTAAACATTAATAGTAAAGTAGTTAATATAAAAGATAGTCTTTTCTTCAACATTAAAATCTCCCCTATTCATGAAATAATTTTACTTAAATTAATACTCACTACAAAATGAATGGACTATTAATATGAAACTTTATAAACACCCTTTAATATTTACTGTATTTTTTTCTTTTCAGACAATAAAGACATACATAGATTGATAATAAAACCGATGATCATTAATACTTGTAGTAATGGCCATGTTATTCTTGCTTGGACTAAGCTTATTATGAAAAATACAATGACAACACTAACTAATGTAATCAATAGATTTTTCATTTTCATTGTCTTTACCCCTTTGTATTAATAGTGGATGTTTGAATATCAAATTCGCATAATTTTGCACCAAACCTACATAAACCAACTATTCAAACATGTGCTACCAATTTCTTAGTGAAATTATAAAAAAATAACTAAAAATTTTCAATATAAAAATAAATGAAATTACACTATTTCTTCTTCCTATTAATCCGTCTAAAAAGGAAGTTACTTTTCTGATTAATAATATGTTTGCATTGGTAAACATTAAGTATGCGAGAGGGGAGCCTGTTGTTGAAAAAATTTTATTTGTTATAACAATTATCGCCTGTCATCTAGAACGTATAACGCTAGTTTAGCATTAAAAAGGAGATACAAAGTTAAATGTACAGTCAGTAAGAGAATGGGTTATGGCTGAGATAGCAACATCAATTCTACAGCTGCACATTGTACTGTTGGATAATTGGAGAAAGGTAGGCAGTCAGTGTAATCAACTATAATAATGAAAAACAAGACGCAATGCTTAGTGAATGCGTCTTTGCTGTGGATATGTGGTTTATTGTTGACGATTTTTGCGTTTGTATAGAAGGAAAAGTCCGATAAACCAGATTGGTGTTAGTAAAAGAGCCGTTCTTGTTTCTTCGGAAATCAACATAACAACTAATAAAAACGCGAAGAAAGTGAGTATTAAATAGTTCACAAACGGTGTTAATGGTGCTTTGAAAATCGATGCTTCATGTAAGGCACGGTTTTTACGTTTATAAATGATATGCGAGATTAAAATAATACTCCATACCCAAATAAAACAGATTGCACTAATTGTTGTCACGACGCTAAAGGCATTTTCAGGCATTAGCTTACTAAGTAATGCCCCCACTGATACAACGATTGCAGAGATGATAAGTGCATTACTTGGTACACTATTTTTATTTAGCTTTGCAAATGAAGTGGATGCTTGTTTATTGCGACCAAGATTATACAGCATGCGACTTGTCGAAAATAAACCACTATTGCCTGCTGATGCGGCAGATGTCAGTACTACAAAATTAATAATACCGGCTGCGATAGGTATGCCAGCTAATGTAAATACTTGTACGAACGGACTGTTTGCACCAGACATTTCATACCAAGGGTTGATGCATAAAATGATTACTAATGCCCCAACATAAAATAATAAAATTCGTAGTGGAATTTTGTTAATCGCAGATGGGATATTTTTTTTTGGATCTGCGGTTTCTGCAGCAGAAACACCGACTAATTCAACTCCAACAAAAGCGAAGACAACCATTTGGAACGCCATCAGGAAACCGTATATGCCGTTGGGGAAGAGCCCACCATGTGCCCAGAGGTTTTCCACTGATACTGTTCCAGAGCTTGTTTGGAATCCAGTGAATAGCATGAATAATCCAATAATTATAAGTGCAACGATTGTTACAACTTTAATGAGAGCAAACCAAAATTCGAGTTCCCCAAATAGTTTTACTGTCAATAAATTCAAAAATAATAAAAGTACTAGACAGCCAATTGCAGGTACCCATTGCGGGATATTAAACCAATATTGTGTGTAGACACCGACGGCAATAATATCAGCCATTGCGGTCATAATCCAACAAAACCAATAGGTCCAGCCAGTGACGTATCCTGCCCAAGAGCCGATGTACTCTGTAGCAAAATCTGTGAATGAAGTATAGCCAGCGTTCGATAATAATAGTTCCCCAAGCGCCCGCATAACGAAAAATAAGGCGGTTCCGACAATAAGGTAAGCCAATATAATAGAAGGTCCTGCTAAAGCAATTGCTTTACCCGCTCCTAAAAACAATCCGGTACCAATAGTTCCGCCAATCGCAATAAGCTGCACATGGCGATTTTTTAAATCACGTTTTAATTGTTGTTGTTCCACGTTCATTCCCCCATAAGATGCGTAGAAGCTGTGACTGGAAAATAAAAAGAGACTAGTAGCGACACTAGTCTCGTAAACGTCAGAATAACAATTACCATGTTCGAAAGTTCGGTTAGTTAAAAATAAATTCAACATTCGTGTGGTATAGCTTTCGTGATGAAAGTTTATATTACTCCTCTGTCCTTTTGCCTGAGATAGTGAACCCTTCGGCGACGCAAATTGCGCTCTCTCCAGAAATGCTCCTGCTATAGTTTGATCCATAGCATTCATAGCTTTAATCTATACATTATTTTAAGATATTATTTATCCTATCAATGCCTAGCAAATAATTCAAGGGTAAAATTCTATTGTTTTCAGCAAAAAAGAAGAATTCGGTTCATGCAGATGTATTTGTTACGAAAAATAGTTATTTTAGACATATTGTTTTTCTAGCAATGGGAGATGGCTTACAAGGAAGTATGAGAGTAGAATTAGATCAAGTATGGAGGTAGTGGAAAATTCACATTTACGACAAAAAGATCTTTTTGGTAAATCGGCTCAACAATACTTCGGAGCAGCTTGACATTTTACTGTCCACTGTATGAGGAAGAATAAGTTAAATTCAAACGAAATGGCTAGTCGTTAGACAACTACTATTATATAGAAGAAACTCTGAATTTTAGCAAAAAGAATCCATTACCAAAGCAGTTGGAATGGATTCTTTTTGCGCGAAAATAAGCATTGGTGTCGATTTTTCGAAATACATGCTTTATTGTGAAAAGTACTATTTGAAATAGTCGCTTTTGCCTTATTAAGTTCGCTTTGATTGTTATTTTTTTGTTTTAATTTTACCAGTCCAATTACGGAAGCCGCCATCAAGCTGGTAGATTTGATTGTAACCACGTTTTTTTAGGTAAAGAGCAGCACGCGCGCTACGGCCTGTATTTTGACAGTATAAGTATACTGGTAAATCTGGGCGGATTTCTTTATGACGTTGACGTAATGCTGTAGAAGGAACGTTACGAGCTCCAAGAATATGACCTGCATCAAATTCTTTTTGTTCACGCACATCGATTAACTGTGCTTTACGGTAGCCTTCAATAAATTGTTCTTGTGTTAAGTTGGTTACGGCTTTTTTTAGACGCATTGCATTAATACCGATATATGCAATTAGAACCACTAAAATAACGCCAATTGTGATAAGTATATCCAATTTCTTCTTACCCCTTTCTATCTTCTTTATTATTATAAAAGATGCGCTAGCGATAGTCCAATGAGTTTGATAAAATTAACTAGATTGTGGCTAGAAATGATCTATAAATGTAGGAGATGACGTAATGACAACTTGGTATTTTCTAAATTCAGGAAAATGTAGTCCTTCTTTTAATATGGCACTAGATGAGGCATTGCTTGATTGGCATAGTGAGGGTTTAATTCCCCCAGTCATTCGTTTTTACGAGTGGAAGCCAGCGACATTGTCGATTGGTTATTTTCAACAAGCGAAAAGAGATATTAATTTAGAAGCGTTACGTGAACAAGGAATAGGTTTTGTTCGTCGACCAACAGGTGGTCGAGCAGTTTTACATGAACATGAATTGACATATAGCGTGATTGTTACTGAAAGCTATCCTAATATGCCTGAATCAGTGACTGAGGCGTATCGCATATTAAGTGAAGGTATATTACAAGGCTTTCATAATTTAGGGATGGATGCTTATTTTAGCGTACCTGACACGGAAGAAAAAAAGGCAGATTTGAAACAGCCAAAAAGTGCCGTATGTTTTGATGCACCGAGTTGGTATGAGCTTGTCGTAGAAGGCAAAAAAATAGCAGGTAGTGCACAAACACGTCAAAAAGGTGTTATTTTACAGCATGGTGCGATTTTACTTGATCTAGATGAAGAGAAATTATTATCTGTATTTAATTTTTCGAGTGAAGAGGCAAAAGAGCGTATGCGCAAAAAACTACCAGAGAAGGCGGTTGCTATTAATAGTCTTGTTAAAGAACCTGTTTCTATCGAACAATGTGTAACTGCTTTTCGAGATGGCTTTGCAAAATCGTTGCAAATTGAATTAAAACCATTTACACTTTCTGAGGAGCAATTAAAATATGTGCGCGATTTAGAAGAAAAAAAATACGCACATGATGATTGGAACTTTAAAAAGTAAAATATGGTATAAGAAAAATAATTTTTCACCGTTTAAACCTTGTAATGGCAAGCAGTAACCAATCTACTTCAAATTGCAAGAGTTGAATTAAAAAACTATATATAGTATCTTTTTAAAAGCAACATACACAATATGTAGTGTTTATCGACACATGATATTGTGTATTTATTATTGTAAGGCTTAAAATAAGGGAGGCAAAACGATGGTACTCACAAATCATCAACCCGATGTAAACAAACAAATTGAACAGTTAAACAAAGATATTGAGCAATTCCCACAGGTTCACCCTGTTACGCCCGATATGCACATAACGCATAAAGGTGTATCAAGACTTGTGATGATCGATCGCTACTCGTTTAAGGATACGGAGAAGAAAACGCTAAAAGCTGGTGATTTCGTCGTATTAACAGTTAAGGCAGATCCAAAATTCCCTGCACGTGGTTTAGGAACAATACAACATATCGATATGTCTACAAAAACAGCAGACATTTTGATTGAGGAAGACTACCGTAGCGCATTAGATGATCCAAAAGAGCAAGAAACAGGTGTGATCACACGTTCAATTGACGTGCTAGAAAAGCCTCTTGAAATATTTTATGAGCAAATCGCAAAACGAAATGCAACAGGGCTTGCTTCAGTTGAAAAAACAGCCGAAAAACGCCAAGAATGGTTTGAGAAATTTTATAAACAGCTTGTATCATTGAAATTTGTACCGGCTGGCCGTGTCATTTATGGAGCAGGTTCTGAAACAGATGTAACCTTCTTTAACTGCTATGTAATGCCGTTTGTTGCGGATTCACGTGAAGGTATTAGTGATCACCGTAAGCAAGTAATGGAAATTATGAGCCGTGGCGGTGGTGTAGGAACGAATGGTTCAACACTTCGTCCACGCAATACGTTAGCACGTGGTGTTAACGGTAAATCTTCAGGTTCGGTTTCATGGCTAGATGACATTGCAAAACTGACTCACCTTGTCGAGCAAGGTGGTTCGCGCAGAGGTATGTATAATTTGGGTGCTTCTGCGTAAACAAACCTCGTGAATTGCTGGGATCTCTTTGACTGAAATATTATCGCTTTAATCGAGGTGAAAAATATGGAAGTTTATGATGCGAAGCAACCCCAAACTTGTTTAATATGTGGATTTAAAATTAATCATAATAAACAAGGATGGTTTACGACTCATTTAAAAAATGAGCATAATTTAACATTAGACAATTATTTAATATCTCATTTTTATCCAAAAGAAATGGTAACTTGCCAATATGTTTTATGTAATAACGTAGTTAAACTAAGGCGAGGCGTTCCAAATAAATTTTGTAGTAGAAGCTGTCGAGGAAAAGGTGAACCCTTAACCTGTGTAATATGTGGAAAACTGTTCGATGAAAAACATCGGCAGACAAAAACTTGCAGTAAAGAGTGTGCGAGTAAACTAAGATCACAAAACACAGGCAAGTGGCATAAAAAAATGTCCTTAGACCAAAAGAAGATTCATTTTAAAAGGATTATTTCTAAAACAGCCAAAACGAGAAAGTTGAATGGAACCCCATCTTGGAATAGCGGCAAGACAGGGATATATAGCCAAGAAACTATAGAAAAAATTCGACAAGCTGCTTTGAAACAAATAGAGGGAGCGACATATAGAAAAACTAGCATTGAAAGAACGATTGAGTCTTTCCTGCTTGAAGAATCTATTCCTTATAAATATTCCTTTATACTAGATGGAGCACAATTTGATTTTCACATAGTAGGGACAAATATTCTTATTGAGTGTGATGGGGATTTTTGGCATGGAAATCCAAAATTCTATTCAACCTTTTATTCAGTTCAAAAGCGGATAAAAGCTAGGGATATTGAAAAGAATCAAATTGCAGCAGCTAATGGTTTCAGATTACTCCGTTTCTGGGAAGATGACATAAAAAATGATTTTGAAAATGTTAAAAAGCGCATTATAAATGCACTGCTAGCTACAACGTAACTGGAAACGGTAAGCGTGAATGCTTAAAAATAGTAGTGGGATAAAGACAATCAGCAGCCAAGCCTCTATTAATGAGGAAGGTTCAACGACCATCGAAAACACGCTAGGATAGCGGAAGTGAGTAGAGTAGGAGTGAAGTCACTCCGAAGTGCGAGGACATCTAATCAGATGTAAGATATGGTCTCAACTTCTATGGTGACATAGAGAGTGGGTGTAACGAACCCGCGTAAGGTGAATCGGCACAAATGATTATGCTGGCAGATTGGCATCCTGATATCGTGGAATTTATTATTTCAAAAATGCAAAATCCACGTATTCTACGATACTTAATGGAAAATACAGAAGATGAGACGATTATTCGTCTAGCAAAAGAAAAATTAAACTTTAAGCCACTTTCAATGCAAGAAGAAGCAATGTATCAAGGCATTGTTAATTATAAAGGTATCGAGGGATTAGGCGGATTCGACAATGGGATTATCCGTGAAGCAGAAAATAAATTACGTGACGGTGGTACGTACACAGTTCATAACTCAGAGTTTTTAACAGGTGCGAACATCTCTGTAACGTTAACAAAAGAATTTATGGAAGCTGTTGAAGCAGATGCTGACTTTGAGCTTCGTTTCCCAGCCGTTGAAGAATATTCAAAAGAAGAAATGGCTATATATAATAGTGAATGGCATAAAGTTGGAGATGTACGTGAATGGGAGAAGATGGGCTACAAAGTTCGAACATATCGTACGATTAAAGCAAAAGAGCTTTGGAATCTCATCAACGTCTGTGCAACATACTCTGCAGAGCCAGGTATTTTCTTTATCGACAATGCTAACGATATGACAAATGCTAAAGCTTATGGTCAAAGCGTTGTTGCGACAAACCCATGTGGGGAACAACCACTTGCACCATATTCAGTTTGTAACTTAGCAGCTGTCAACTTAGCACAGTTTGCAAATAAAGAAAACCAAACAGTTGATTATGAAGCATTACGTGAAACGGTCCGTGTTGGTGTCCGTATGCAGGACAATGTAATCGATGCAACACCTTACTTCCTAGAAGAAAACCGTGTACAAGCTCTTGGTGAGCGCCGTGTTGGTTTAGGGGTAATGGGCTTAGCGGATTTACTTATTTATTGTGAAAAAGAATATGGTTCAGAAGCGGGCAATGAACTTGTAGATGAAATCTTTAAAACAATTGCAGAAACAGCCTATGAGTCTTCTACAGAGCTAGCAAAAGAACGTGGCAGCTTCCCATTCCTAGTTGGAGCGACAGAGGAAGAAACGGCACGTTTACGCAAAGCATTTACCGAAACAGGCTTCATGCAAAAAATGCCTGCACATATTAAAAAACAAATTTTAGAAACAGGTATCCGTAATTCGCATCTACTAACTGTTGCGCCAACAGGTTCTACAGGAACGATGGTAGGCGTAGCAACAGGTCTAGAACCGTACTTCTCATTTACTTATTATCGTTCTGGCCGTTTAGGTAAATTTATTGAAGTAAAAGCGGAAATCGTTCAGGAATACTTAGACCGTCATCCAGAAGCTACAGAAGATAAACTGCCTGAATGGTTTGTGACTGCAATGGAATTAAAACCAGAAGCGCATGCAGATGTGCAATGTATCATTCAAAAATGGATTGACTCGTCGATTTCTAAAACGGTGAATGCACCAAAAGGCTATACAGTTGGACAAGTAGAAAAAGTATACGAGCGCCTATATAAAGGTGGCGCTAAAGGTGGTACGGTCTATGTTGATGGTAGCCGTGATTCACAAGTGCTTACACTAAAAGCAGAAGAAAATGATATGGATCAGTTATCATTTGAAGAAGAATTAGTAGAAGAGCACACAAAACGTCCAGTCGTATTAGTTGATACGATTCAAGCGCTTGAGTCTACAACTGTAATTGGCTCAGATGTAGGGAACACATGCCCAGTATGTCGTAAAGGAACAGTCGAAGAAATGGGTGGCTGTAACACATGTACAAACTGTGGTGCACAATTAAAATGTGGTTTGTAAAGTGAAGAATTGAAATAAAGCATAGTTGAATCATCTCACCTCTATACATTATTAGGGGTGGGATGATTTTTTTGTTGGATATTTATGTTGCTATCATTGTAAAGATTATGAAGAAATACTTTAACTATCAAACTAGGTTTTTTCAAAAAAATTGGGGGCAAAGTATTGAAGCGTTCGTCGTGTAATGTAACTAAAATAATAGGTATTGCATTCACTGCTTTATATTCGAAAATGTATGTCTGGAAAAGCTCTTTTTATTTCTAATGGTATAAAAGTGGATTACCCTCTTATAAATCTGGAAACTAGTGAGGTCACTGCCTATGTTACTTATAAAGGAAAGACATATATGCGTATTCAATATAATGTTTTAACCGAAGAAACAAAAGTAAATGGAAGTATCGAAGCATTAAAATTAAATCGTTTGTTAAAAAGTAAGATTGTATTAACTGAAGCTGAGTTTATAGAAATGGTCCAAAGTTCAGCGCGATTTTTTATTGACAATGAAATCACGAATCCTGCTGAATATTACGGACAAAATTAAGAGGTTTAAAACTAACTGCCACTATTTCTTACAAATCTACATCAAAAAAACTGCTTCCATTTGGAGGCAGTCTTATTTTTTTCTAATCAGTGTATCCCCAAGAGGGATTCCTACAACAACAACCAAAACCGTTAGAATTAACAGGCCTCTAAAAATATAATACGCAACTTGGTCGAACATCTTAACTCTCCTCCCTTACTTAATAATTCCTACCTATATTTTAAAATTACCCAATTGTTGAAGAGCCAAACAAATGATAAAGCATAAAATCATCGGTGCTTTATTAGTTTAGTTTACTTCATTACAACATATGTATGCAGTCGTTACTTTTTATTTTGTGATCTTCAACAATAGGCTAACATCGCGGTTCTTCTTAAACGGACGAGGCGGAAAAGTAGAAGAAAAAAATGTTGTAGTATCAACTACTAGTATCAGGTGGTAAAATTAATCATTAGGATTTTAATTAATTTGTTATGGGGGAATTAATTATGTTAGATACTCAAAAAATTAAAGAAATAATTAAACATCGGTATCCATTTCTTTTAGTGGATAAGATTTTGGAATTAGAAGAAGGAAAACGCGCAGTTGGCATTAAAAACGTGACTGTAAATGAGGAATTTTTTAACGGGCACTTTCCTCATTACCCAGTTATGCCGGGTGTATTAATTGTAGAGGCATTAGCTCAGGTGAGTGCTGTTGTAATGTTAACGAAAGAAGGGAATCAAGGACGATTAGGGCTATTAGCAGGGATAGACAACTGTCGTTTTAAACGACAAGTAAAGCCCGGAGACCAACTCCGTCTTGAGGTTGAAATCACTCGATTAAAAGGTCCTATTGGAAAAGGGAAAGGTATCGCTACAGTGGACGGAGAGTTAGCTTGCGAAGCAGAAATACTATTTGCTTTTGGTGATTGAATAAAGAACATTGAGTTGCGTATGCAGCTCTTTTTTCTTTGTTAAATTTCAGGGCACCATTTATAACAATGATGGAACGACCTCGTACGATAAATTGTTATTTGCTTATGCCTTTGGTTCGGGAGGAGCTGAAAATGTAAGAACTACAGTTTCAAAACTATTTAATTTACCAATTGATTATTATGCAGTTATAGATTTAGAAACCTTTTCTACATTGATTGATTCTGTGAATGGTATAGATTATGACTTGCAAGAAGATACGCGAGTAAGAGCTATAACGAGAGTGGTATTTGATTTCAATAAAGGGACGAATGGTTTGAATGGGGAAGAGGTTGTGGCATTAATGATGGCTGCTACAGATGGACGAAATTTAAGTGAAGAAAATCTATTAAACCTCATTCTTGCTGTTATTAATAAAACCGAAAACGAAATGCCGCAAAAACAATTAAAAGAACTTATGTCTCAAATTGAAACCAATTTATCACTCGATCAATTGTTAGAGAAAAAAATAGAAATTAATTCGATAAAACCGTTATCTTTAAGTGGCGGAATTAGAGATGATATGATAGATGGGAAATATTTTGTAATGTTTGAGAAAGATTATTTAAAATCTGTTGCAGAAGAGTTAACAACATTTAATTAAATAGGAAATGAATAAAAATGTCTATTCGTCAAAAAAACGGATAGACACTTTTTTTATGTAAACCACTTATCTTCTAAATGCGACCAGTCGTCACGAAACCATTTGCAGATAAATTAATATTTTTCATAAAGTAGGGATTTTGTAATCTTGCTAGAATCTTTATTAAAAAGGGGGAGAGTATATGTCACGTATACCAATTATTCTAGCGCCGATGTTTTTAGTTTCGAATCCTGCGATGGTTATTGAGGCAAGTCGAGCGGGAGCTATTGGCTCGTTTCCATTATTAAATGCAAGGCCTGCATCAACTTGTGCAGAGTGGCTTCGAGAGATTAAAGAAGCATTACCAACAGAGCCGTGGGCGGTTAATTTTATTTGTCATCCAGTAGCGAATGCACGTTTTGAGGAAGATTTGCAGTTAATTGAAGAGTATGAGCCACCAATCGTTATCACATCGCTCGGTAACCCGAAGCGGGTCATTGACATTGTCCATGGCTATGGGGGTAAAGTCTATGCGGATGTCGCAAACGTTAAGCATGCTGCAAAATCAGCCGCAACGGGTGTAGACGGCTTGATTCTTGTTTGTGCAGGGGCAGGTGGACATGGTGGACAACTAAATCCATTTGGCTTTGTATCCGCAGTCAAAAAATTCTTTAATGGAACGATTATTTTATCGGGCTCTCTTTCAAGTGGTGCAGACGTCTTAGCAGCGCAAATTATTGGTGCAGACTATGCTTATTTAGGCACACGTTTTATCGCTTGTCATGAAGGGAATGCTCCAGAGGATTATAAAAAGATGGTCATCGACAGTAAAACAGATGATGTTTTATATACAGATGCATTTAGTGGGGTTCATGTGAATGTGCTAATTCCCTCTTTATTAAAGAAAGGTATCGACCCGACGTCCTTAAAGCCAAGAGAGGACATTGATTTAACGCACCTCGTTAATGTGAAAGCTTGGCGTGATATATGGTCAGCAGGGCATGGTGTCACAAATATTGAAAAACGCGAATCGGTCCTTGAAATTATTACGACATTACATGAGGAATATGAAAGTGCCAAGCAGCAATTGAATGCTGTTCAGTCTTTATAAGGCAAGTATATTATGAAAGAAAGTAAAACGCACAATGCGATTCAATCAACACATTGTGCGTTTTTATATTGAAAAATTTTTAGTCGTGATTTAATGTTGCAGCAATTTCTGGCTGCTGTTCGACTTGAAGTAACATATTGAATGATGCAATCGCTACTTCTACTTGTTCGTCAAGAGGCTCTCTTGTTGTTAATAATTGAAGCCAAAGACCAGGGTAGCCTAAGTAGCGTAACAGAGGAATGTTACGGCATGCATTTGTTGCCTGTAATACTTCAAATGATATCCCTAGTACAACAGGGATTAATAATATACGGTCTACAATTCGTAACCATAGTGGATCTGTTGGCACGAAGAAATACAAAAACATACCAACGAACACAGTGAATAACATAAAGCTACTACCACATCGATAATGTAAACGAGATTGCGCTTGTACATTTTCTACAGTAATATCCAGACCAGCCTCATAGCAATTGATCACTTTATGCTCGGCACCGTGATATTGGAAAACGCGTTTAATAATCGGTGTTAAAGAAATAAAATATAAATAGGTAAGCAGTAAAAGGAGCTTAATGCCACTTTCAAGAAGGACTTGACCTACTTTACCATCTATCCATCTCGAGAAGAAATCCGCAATAAATACTGGGATTAAGGTAAAGGCGAATTTTCCCAATAAAAAGGAAAGGATTCCGACAACAGCTACTCCTAAAATCATTTGTAGCTTCGAGCCGCCTTCTTCTATATTTTCTGCTTCCTCGCCTGGTGTAACGTCATAACGATCTCCTGAAAATTGCATATGACGTGAACCTAAACCTGCTGATTCAATAAGGGCAATAACGCCACGAACGAATGGAATTTTTTTTAGCTTCTGCAGGATTGGTTTTTGTACCTTTTTAAAATGATAATAATCAATGGAATCATCGTTACGGCGAATGGCAGTAATCGTATGTTCCTTTCCTCCGAACATCACACCTTCTAATTGTGCTTGTCCCCCGTAAACAGGTGAATTGCTCAAGGCTAACACCACTCTCTTTATATATTTCAACTGTACCATTGTACTAAATTTAGCGAAAAACCTCTAGAGGTACGCATAGTAAATTTTCTATATGGTTACACTTATTGTGTAATTTTGTATTGTCAGAAAGAGAGATTTGCTATTAAGCAGCGTTGTAAGACTTTAAGCAGTTGTGATATCGATACTGCTGCAATGCTTGTATGCATAATGGTCAAAATAGGAGGGATAAATATGAAGGTAGGCTTAATTACTGCAGTCGTTTATGCGATTGTTTTAGCATTTTGTTTAAAAGGACTTCATTATTTTCATTTAATTTCTTGGAATCCAATTGGCTTTTATAAAAAGTGGGACTTATTCGAGGATAGCTCTAAATTATTTCATTGGAGTTTTCTAACATTAGCGCTATTTATAGTAGGTTTCTTTTTATATATGACTTTGCGATATACGCATATTATACCGGCAGTGTTGACTTCTCTATTGATAGGACTTATTGTAACGATTACATTAGAATGGTTCGTGTTGGATTTACCATTACAATCGACATCGTTTAAAAAACTATCAATTCCTTTTATCGTTGTCGTTATTTGCCTACTGCGTTTTTTACTTGAAACAGCTAATTTTCATCAAAAAGAGCATACAGCACAAAAAGGAAATTAGTTGCTGTATGCAATTGGTATGATAAAATAAAAAGCAAGTACATAGAAAGAGGCGAATACTGCGTGAAGTTATTATGTTTGAATGGACCAAACTTAAATCGACTAGGGAAACGGGAGCCCCATATATATGGACATGAAACACTAGAAGATGTAAAGAATAATGTTCAAAATCTCGCGGCTTCTCTTGGCGCTACAATCGAGTTTCGTCAATCAAATCATGAGGGTGTCCTTGTTGATTGGGTACACGAAGCAGAAGATGAAAAGTATGATGGTATTATCTTTAATCCAGGTGCATATACCCATACAAGCGTAGCATTACATGATGCAATTGCAGGAGTTGCCGTACCAGTTATTGAAGTACATATTTCCAATATTCACAAACGTGAGGCTTTTCGCCATCATTCCTATCTTGCACCAGCCTGCCTTGGCCAAATTAGTGGTCTTGGTACGAAAGGCTATGAACTAGCACTACGCACTTTTATTGAGAAGGAGAAATAATTATGTTGAAATTACAAAAGCTTCGTAAAACACTTCAAGAACAAAACATCGATGGCATTTTAATTACAAATGGGTACAACCGTCGATATATGACAGGGTTTACAGGTACAGCAGGTGCGGCAATCGTGTCACAAAATGATGCTGTATTCATTACTGACTTCCGATATACAGAGCAAGCAGCTGCGCAAATTAAGGATTTCCAAATTGTACAGCACGAAGTAACGCTTTTAGAAGAAATTGCGACACAAGTCAAAGCAATGGGTATTAAATCATTGGGATTTGAGAAAGATACTGTAAGCTTTGGCACATATGAGTTATATAAAAGTGTGATTCAAGCTGATTTAGTGCCCGTTTCTGGATTAATTGAAAAAATTCGCTTGATTAAGACTGAACAAGAGATTAATATTATTAAGGTTGCGTGTGAAATTGCTGATCACGCATTTACACATATTTTAGACTTCATCAAGCCAGGTAAAACAGAGCTTGAAGTTTCGAATGAATTAGAGTTTTTCATGCGACAACAAGGAGCAACACAGTCCTCATTTGATACGATTGTAGCGTCTGGTCTTCGCTCAGCACTACCACATGGTGTTGCTACGAATAAGGTTATTGAAAAAGGCGACTTTGTCACGCTAGATTTTGGAGCACTATACAATGGCTACATTTCGGATATAACACGTACAGTGGCAGTGGGTGAGCCATCTGAAAAATTAGTAGAAATGTATAATACAGTACTTGCATCACAACTTTTATCACTTGAAAAAGTTGGTCCTGGTTTAACGGGTATTCAGGCCGATGCAATTGCGCGTGACTATTTAACAGAAAAAGGCTATGGTGAGGCATTTGGGCATTCTTTAGGACATGGTATTGGTCTTGAAGTACATGAAGGCCCTGGCTTATCGAAGCGCTCTGAAACGGTATTAGAACCGGGTATGGCCGTTACGATTGAACCAGGTGTTTATGTGCCAGGAGTCGGTGGTGTTCGTATCGAAGACGATATTTTAATCACTGAGTCAGGTAATGAACTGCTAACACATTCGACTAAAGAACTCATCATCTTATAAACAATGGAGGAACACAAATGATTTCAGTAAACGATTTCCGTACAGGTCTAACAATTATTGTTGATGGCCAATTATATCGCGTGTTAGATTTCCAACACGTTAAACCAGGTAAAGGTGCTGCATTCGTACGTTCTAAATTACGTAACCTACGTAACGGTTCTGTGAATGAAAAAACATTCCGTGCTGGTGAAAAAGTAGAAAAAGCACAAATTGATAACCGTAAAATGCAATATTTATATGCTCAAGGTGATGAGCATGTATTTATGGATTTAGAATCATATGAGCAAACTGAACTAGCTTCAGCAGCTATTGAATATGAATTAAAATTCCTAAAAGAAAACATGGAAGTACACATCCAATCTTACCAAGGCGAAATGCTAGGTGTAGAATTACCAAACACTGTTGAATTAGAAGTAGCAGAAACAGAACCAGGTATTAAAGGTGATACAGCTTCAGGTGGTACAAAACCTGCAACACTTCAAACTGGTCTTATTGTTCAAGTGCCATTCTTCGTTAACCAAGGTGATATGTTAATTATCAACACTTCAGAAGCTTCATACGTTTCACGCGCATAAGCAATGACGAAAAGAGGCTGCGACTCTTTGGGATTAGAAAAAAATAGCAGATAGTACTAGTTGATGGTAGCGGAGGCGGTGACTCCTGCGGGAATCCACGCAACGTAAGGCGCAACAAACCGCGCGTTTGCGAGGGTTTCCTCTTACGTGTGTGCCCGCAGAAAGCATCCGCCGTAGTGGACATCAACGGCATAACAAAAAAGTGTGAGATTGATTGCAGTCAATCTCACACTTTTTCTCTTTTTTCATACATATATCGCAAAATACAAAAATATGTTAAAATTTTGCAGGTAGAATGGCGAAATAACGTTTACAATACAAGTAAGGAGTGAATGCAATGTTACAAAAATTAGAGATGCAATATCCAATAATTCAAGCACCGATGGCTGGAGTTACTACACCAAAATTTGTTGCAGCCTGCGCGGAGATAGGTATTCTAGGATCTATTGGAGCGGGTTATTTAGATGGAGAGCAAACTAGAAGCTTTATAAAAGAAGTTAAAAAGCTTACTGACAAACCATTTGCGGTCAATTTATTTGTGCAGGAAGAGCCGCGTATTGATATTGATGTCCTTCAACAAGCGCGTATGGCGTTGCAGCCTTACTATGATGAACTAGGATTATCGCCTGTACAAAGTGTGACGTCTAATGAAGTGTTTGAAGGGCAATTACAGGCAGTACTGGAAGAGCAGGTAGCCGTTTGCTCGTTCACATTTGGCATACCTTCCTCAGAGGTCATTCAACGTCTAAAGGACAACGATGTTTATGTCATTGGCACAGCTACTACGTTAGAAGAAGCTATTCATATTGAGCAATCAGGTATGGATGCAGTCGTATTACAAGGTGGCGAGGCTGGTGGTCATCGCGGATCTTTTATTGAACCACTGCAATTAATTGCTCGAGAAGATTTATTACAGCAAGTAGCGGGCAAAATTTCCATCCCAATCATTGCAGCTGGTGGAATTGTCTCAAAAGCGGATGTGGATCGTGCTCTTTCTAGTGGTGCACAGGCGGTACAAATAGGTACAGCTTTGTTAGTAGCAGATGAGTGTGAAATATCACCGCTATACAAAAATGCTATATTACAGTCGAAAGCACAACAGACGACCATTACGTATGCATTTACTGGCAAAGCGGCTCGTGGATTAGCTAATCACTTTACAGAACATATGAAGGACGCTGTCGTAGCTCCTTATCCATTACAACATTATTTAACGTCTACTATTCGTAAAGAAAGTACATTGCAAGGAAATGCACAATATTTATCGATGTGGATGGGTGAAAATAGTCATCTAGTGCAACCAGGAACAGTAAAAAGCATCATTGAAAAATTAATCTAGGTGCCAGGCACTCAAACAATTCTGAATTGTTATGGCGCACTGCAACTAGAGCTAGCAGAGTAAAAATTGACGAAGACTCCTGCGGGAACAGCACCAGTTGTAAGACGCAACAAACCGCGCGACAGCGAGGGTTGCGGCTTACACTGTGCGCGCGGAAAGCGAAGTGGATTTTTACGTTTTAATAGCCTGATAATATATTGGGAATCTCGCTAAGTTTCATATGCAAGGTGCCAGGCACTCAAACAATAATGCTATTTTTACTATTACCAACTTTTGTCGATAAGAAGAGACCTCTATACATATTGTATAGAGGTCTTTTTTATTGGGGAGCAACATATATTGCTGTACACGAGGGGGCGTATGAATGGAATTACAAGACGTATTAAGAGTCGCTGGAGTGGGACTAGTAGTAGCGCTTCTTCATGTTTTTTTTGATCAAACAGGGAAGAAAGAATTTTCATTTTTCTTATTTTTTATCGCCTACTTATATATGACAGCAGAATTACTCCGATTTTTGCGTCTATTTTTCACTGAAATATTAACATTCTTTCAGTGGTTGACCTCATCTGGGTAAGTAAATGGAAATTGTCATTGTTGCTATTGTCATGCTGCTTTTATTGTTGCTTATAAAAGAAGTCATACAGCCACTCCACGCGCTAATAAGTGTTATGTTCTCGTTTTTGCTGTTCAGTCTTTTGTTTACGACACTCCTGTTGCCATTCGTCAAACAATTACTCGGAATGCTTACATTTTTGCCTTATGCAAAAGCCATTGTAATAAGTGCTAGCCTTTTTTATGTAGGGCAATGGGTGTCTATGTTACTAGTGGAGAATAGCTATAAAGTTCTCGGCAGCATTGTTTTCGATGCTGTGAAAATTGTTATTTTGTTGTATTGGTTTAAAGAATTTTTAGATGTTTTACAGGGGGTGTCAGCTATTTTACAAAGGTTAAATTAAGGGGCGAGGCCGTTGCAGGAGCAACTCATTTCGTTTTTCATCGATCCATTTTTTCTTTTGCTCAAAATGACGCTTATATTGTGTGGCTACGTCATCATTTTTTTGATTGTCAACATGATATTACCAGAATTTGAAAAAGGGACAAGAATACTTTTTTTTCTCATTGTATTAGCAACTATAGGGCCTGTAGTCGTCAATTCATTTCAACTAATTGATGAAATTGCACAAGGGCTTTCACATATATTCACGGCATTTTACCCTATTCTCACTTCTAGTTTTTTGTTATCTAGTAGCATAACAGCTATTGCTTCTTGGCAGCCTTTTTTGCTTTTTTTTGTACAAGTCCTAACGATTATTAGTAGTAAATGGCTTATCCCAGGTGTGCTTTTTGCCATTGTATTCGATGTATGTAGTGTCATTGTCAAAGAAATATCTTTTACAAGAATTGCAGAATTGATTCGTTTTACCATTATGAGTATTGTTTCAGCTTCCGTCATTTGCTATATCATTTTAATGTCAGCAAGTGGAGTTGCTGCATTTAGTGTTAATAAAGCTGTTGCAGAACCGGTAAAAAAATTAATAGAAGAAAATATTCCAGTAGTCGGTTCCTTTATCGTTGATAGTTTTTCGATGTTTCAGCATATGACACAATTTTCTACTTCGATTAGTAGTATAAGTGCCTTTATCGCGGTTATCACGGTATCGTTTATACCAACTGTCCAGCTAGTAGTTAGTGCGTATTCGTTGAAACTATTAGCAGCTATTTTAGAACCGATTGCTTTTGATGATATTTGTAAATTACTCGATCATGTTAGTAAATCTCTATTCACTTTATGTGCAGTATCATTTCTAATTGCTTTTTCATTTATGTTTTCTTGTTTTTTCCTTATCGTTTTCGTGCAAGTGATGGTTGGGGGGAGATAGATTGATTCTTTTATTGGCGTTGCTCTTTATTTGTCAATTATTCGTATTTCTAACTGATGACCAACAAATAATTTCACTAACAAAACTCGTCATTACGTTAGTATTTTTGCAAATGCTATTAAAGATTCCATTTATCAATTCATAGGAGGAAACAAGCGTACATACACTTGAAAAAGAGAAGATGAAAGGAGGCAATGTAGAAGTGATGTGGAAAAGGTTCGAAAAAAAACAACGTCATTTATCGTCTTAATGCTTATTGCTGCCTCCATAGGAATTTTCATCGTGTTTCCAATGTATCAAACGAATTCAACAAATGAACGAGTAACACCGAATACGAATGAAGAAAAACTTGAGCAAACGCTTAAGGCTATGCAAGGAGTTGGGGAGGTAAAAGTATATTTTTATTACGGAGAGATGACAGATGCGAAGGATGAAAATAAACTATTTAGCCAGTATTTTCGAGGGACTGACGAAAGTACGAAAGATGTAACAGGAATGCTAATTGTTTCAGAAGGTGCATCAGATATTTTTGTCAAAAATGAAATACGTGCTGTCGTCAGTCAAGTGATGCAATTACCTATTCATCGAATTATTATCGTTCCAATGGAAAATAAGGAGGAAAAGTAAATGCGCGTACGTAGAAGAACAGTTTGGTTTATGACATTATTAAGTCTTGTAGCAGTAATTTCAGTTTATTATTTGGTTGATCCTGCAAAACAATTTAATGGCTTAACGATTTTTACAGATGATACATTACAGCAAACAGCAATTACGGGTGTTACAGATCAGGAGGCAACTAATAAAGATGCAACACAAGAAGTATTGTCTCCGAGTCACTTATTTGAAGAAATGCGTATGCAAGTTAGTGATGAAAGAAGTCAATTACGTCAACAACTAACACAAAAAATTGGTTCAGAAGAATATACTGCTGAAGAAAAAAATGAGGCTTATAATGAAATAGACGGTTTGATTAAACAGGAATCGACAGAGGCAATGCTTGAAATGCTTATTAAATCTTTAGGCTATTCCGATGCTTTTGTTAGAGCGGAAGGTGAGAAAGTTTCTGTCACAGTTATGGCAGAAGAGTTATCAAAATCACAAGCAAATGAGATTATTTATTTAGTGAAAACAGAGTGGGAAGGCGCAAATGACGTCCAAGTTAAATTCAGCGCAAACAACTATTAAAAAATTTAAAGAAAAAAAGGAATATTCCGTTAATTAACTTGTAGTTGTTATATATCAGCATAATGAAAAGGCTTTCGTTTAGTAAAAGAAAGCCTTTTATTATGTTTATATTTACTTAATTTTCATTTAAGTGTTTCAAATTGTGTCAAAAAAATATAGAATAGTGATTGTAGTAGATTTTATTTCATAAGGAGAGTTAGAAATGTTCAAAATTCAAGAAATTCGTGAAATTATTAAATTAGTAGATTCTTCTTCAATCGACGAGTTCGTTTATGAAGTAGATGGCGCAAAAGTTAAATTAAAAAAGAATGGTGTTGTTGTTACTGAAACTGTGGCACCTAAAAAAGAAGAAACAGCCCCTGTTGTACAACAATCTGCACCAGCAGCACCTGTAGCAGCTCCAGCCAAAGTTGAAGAAGCACCAGCTCCCGCAACACCTGCAAGTAACGACCCATCGTTACATAAAATTGTATCACCGATGGTAGGTACTTTCTATGCAGCACCAAACCCAGATTCACCAGCATACGTAAAAGTGGGTGACAAAGTAGGCGACGAAACAATCGTTTGTATCGTAGAAGCAATGAAGCTATTCAACGAAATCGAAGCAGAAGTTAAAGGTGAAATCGTTGAAGTACTTGCTAAAGATGGCGATTTAGTAGAATACGGTCAACCATTATTCCTTGTAAAAGCTGAGTAAGGAGTGCAAACCATGAAAAAAGTTTTAATCGCAAACCGCGGCGAAATCGCTGTTCGTATTATTCGTGCTTGTAAAGAATTAGGCATCAAATCAGTTGCCGTCTTTTCTGAAGCTGACGCAGATGCATTACATGTGAAGTTAGCAGACGAAGCTTATTGTATCGGTCCGAAGTTATCAAAAGATTCTTATTTAAGCTTCCCAGCATTACTAAGCGTAGCAGAAAAAACAGGAGCAGACGGTATCCACCCAGGTTACGGTTTCGTATCTGAAAATGCTGATTTTGCTGAAGCGTGTGAAAATGCGGGCATTAAATTTATTGGTCCTTCATCTGATTCAATTAAAATCATGGGGATTAAAGACGTTGCTCGTACAACAATGGAAGCAGCAGGTGTTCCACTTGTTCCAGGTACTGGTATTGTTCCAGATATCGAAACAGGTAAAGAGTGGGCTGCGAAAATCGGTTACCCTGTTATCATTAAAGCAACCGCTGGGGGTGGCGGTAAAGGTATCCGTGTAGCTCGTACAGAAGAAGACCTGATAAAAGGTATTGATATTACGCAAAAAGAGGCTGCTGCAGCGTTCGGTAATCCTGGCGTATATTTAGAAAAATTCATCGAATACTTCCGTCACTGTGAAATTCAAGTGTTAGCTGATAGTTTCGGTAATGTCGTACATTTAGGCGAGCGTGATTGTACAGTTCAACGTCGTATGCAGAAGTTAGTAGAGGAAGCTCCATCTCCTGCACTATCACCTGAACGTCGTGCAGAAATGGGTGCAGCAGCGGTGAAAGCAGCAGAAGCATGTAACTATGAAGGTGCTGGTACAATCGAGTTCATCTACGACTATCAAGAGGACAAGTTCTACTTCATGGAAATGAATACTCGTATTCAAGTAGAACACCCAGTAACAGAAATGATTTCTGGTGTCGATCTTGTTCAACAACAATTAAAAATTGCATCTGGTGAGAAACTTCCATTCACACAAGAGGACATTAAAATAAATGGTTGGGCAATTGAATGCCGTATTAACGCAGAAAATGCATACAAAAACTTCATGCCATCAGCTGGTACTGTAGACACTTATATTACACCAGGTGGCTATGGTGTACGTATCGATTCTGCTGTTTATGCAGGTTATACAATTCCTCCATACTACGATTCAATGGTAGCAAAACTTATCGTTCATGCAGATACTCGTGAAGAAGCAATTGCAAAAATGAATCGTGCGCTTAGTGAATTTGAAGTTGCTGGTCCTGGTATCAATACAACAATTCCATTCCACCAAGCATTAATGAACAACGACGTTTTCAAATCTGCGCAATTCAACACGAAATTCTTGGAAGAGAACGACGTATTAGGAACAAACAAATAATCGTAGCTTGATAAGAGCTATTCTAACTGTTCTTTGAGCGGAGAAGTATGTGAAATCCACTTACCGATATGTATTTGATTGTAGAATAAAATATAAAACAAAACGGAATATCCTATATGTTTTACCCTCTAACGAATAATTGTTAGAGGGTTTTTTCATGGTTAGAAAAGGTCAACGTTCGGGTGTTAGTCATTATGATTCATTAAATCAAATTCAACATTATACGACGATTAGAAAGTATAAAAATAGCGATGGTCAAATTATAGATGAAAAAAGCACCAAAATTAGTTTAAGATATGTGTTTCCGAAAGAAATGGAGAGAATGTTGCTCGACAATGGATTTGAAATCGTTACTGTTTATCAGGATTGGGATGAAACGCCGGCAACGAATGATAGTTATGAATTAATATATGTTTGCAAAAAAATAAGCAATTGATAATGCACTTCTCCTTTTAATGTTTCAAGCTTCACTTTGAAAAGAACGATAATAGCAATGGTCCAGTTGTACACAAAAAATGAAAAGCGTCTTTCCTAAGCCAAACCTTCCTTTTTATAGTATAATAAGCGTAACAACAGCATTTGCTTGCGATGCGTAGTGGAAAGGATGATATTGTATGGCAGAGAAAGTAGGACAATCTTTCGTACAACCAACACCTTCTGGTAAAGAAGAGCTTGGGAAAATTGAAGTAGCTGCAGAAGTAATCGAAATTGTAGCTGGAATCGCGGTTAACGAGGTAGAGGGTATCGCAGCAACTCGTGGCAATATTGCAACAGGCGTCGTTGAACGCTTCGGCAAGAAAGTACACAATAAAGGCATTAAATCAGGGGTCACAGAACATGGTGAAATCGCAATTGATGTATTTTGTTCTGTAAAATATGGCTATTCGATTCCGAAAGTAGCAAAGGATGTACAAACGCAAATTCGCCAAGCAATTTTAAATATGACTGCACTTGAAACAGCAGAGGTGAATGTACATATTACAGGTATTCACTTCGAAAAAGAGGAAGTAGTAATTCATTAAGAAAAAAAGGAGTTGCCAGCTTGGTGAACATTTCACCATAGTAGGCAACTCCTTTTTATGTTGTGTATAACTACGCAAACGGGTTATAAAGCGATATCTTTTGGTTTCTTCCAGAAAAATGCAAGGATAACACCGAGAACTAAGACGATTGTAGCGAAATAATATGGATAGTTTAAATCAATGTCGAATAACATGCCGCCAATGATTGGTCCAAAAATATTTCCGAGACTTGTGAACATTGAGTTCATGCCTCCGACAAAGCCTTGCTCATTCCCTGCGATTTTTGATAAATAGGAGGTTACAGCAGGTCGGATTAAATCGAAGCCGACAAAAATAAAGAATGTAACAAATAATATAGCGAAATAATGACTAACCATTGTCATCGCAAAGGTCAGAGCGGCAGAAAGTATGAGTGAGTATCGGATAACGTTGATTTCACCCATTTTCTTAGTAAGCCAATCAAATAATAATAACTGAGCAAGCGCCCCAATAATACCACTTCCGGTAATGATAATGGCAATATCTGACGGTGTAAATGCAAATTTATGATCGACGAATAAACTAAAAAGTGATTCGAATGCTGCAAGACCAAATGAAAGGACAAAAATAAGCACAAATGCAATGAAATACAAAGGGCTAAAAATACGCTTGGCACTGCTTAAAATAGAAGGTGCAGCTTCTGTATCATCCATTGCACGCGTAGGTTCTTTTAAAAATGTAAATGATAATAGTGCTGCTATGAAACCAAGTACACCTGCTGCGTAAAAGGGTACACGTGTACCGTATTCCGCTAAAAATCCACCGATACCTGGTCCGATAATAAAGCCAGTACTAATGGCTGCACTCATGTAGCCAAGTGCCTTTGGACGCTGTGCCATTGTAGTGATATCAGCGATAAAAGCAGTTACTGCAGGCATGATAAAAGCAGCACTAACACCACCAAGCATGCGTGATAAAAATAAAATTTCAATTGAACGACCCATACCGAATAATAGTTCCGAAAGTCCGAAAATAATTAGACCAATAACAATCATAACTTTTCGACCAACTCGATCGACTAGTCTTCCTGCGATAGGCGATACAATAAGTTGAGTAATGGCAAATGCTGCAACCATATAGCCAACGACAGAGCCTGTAATATTCAGTTCATTCATGATAGTTGGCAGTACGGGAATAACCAATCCTATCCCTAAAAAGGCAATGAATAAATTGGATAACAAAATAGTTAAGGTTAAAGCTTGTTTCTTGTTCATTTTTCTCTCCTTCAACAGTTCACGATACATGAGATTGATAATCTACTAGATGATTTCCATCTAATACAATAAACCCTATAGTAACTATAGGGTCAAAAGATTTGTTTTTATTTTTGTATTTATATTCAATGCGCTATTAGTGTGGAAGTAAAACGAAATAGTTATACCGCGTACATTAATTAAATTCCTGTTAAAAGAGGGGTTTAAGCGCAAGAAAGATTGCTAAATAAAAAACTACTATGAAGCATTTTGTCTAATTTTTAATTCGACAATAAATTTCTTTTCACGCTCAGAAGAGATTGTTGCAGGCATATATAATTCATAAACAGTTGATTCAAATGATGCTTGTTGTGAATCAACATATTTTTTAAGCTTTTCATAAAAAGAGAAATATGTATCAGGGTGATAAATAAAAGCGATACATGCATATTTGCCTTCCTGAACAATCGTTTGCATTACATTAGAAGAAAGTTTAGAAAAAGTTCGTTCAGTTAATAGTGGTGTAAATATTGCATCATAAATAATATCGTTCACATCTGTGTAATGAGCGAGCGGATAGATACATCCATAACGACTATTTAAAACACTTCCTTCATTTTCAATAATTTTTGTTAATGTTCCATAGTACGTATTGGTGCTAGATGTTGGTGTAAGTTCAGTCGTAGTGACCTGTAAAATTGGCATTTCTTCCTCAAAACGTGTGTAGACCTCTCCGAATATAGGAATTTCAATTTGCTCTTGCATCTGTTTTTTCGTTTTCAGCAGGGTATATTTCACTTCGTTGAGTCGTGAAATTTTTTCTTCTAAACGTTGCTCTTGTTGTTCTAAAAAGGCAAGTAGCTCTTCAGATGTCAGCATTAGTGCCTTTTTTATGTCCTCAAGCGAAGTACCGATATATTTTAGCGATTTAATTATATCCAAATAAAAAATCTGACTATCTTTATAGTAACGGTAATTGCTAGCGGAATCCGTATAAGCAGGTTTAAACAAATCTATTTGGTCATAGTATCGGAGTGTCTGCACAGAGAGATTTGCTAATTTTGCGACCTCACCAATAGTATAATAATGTTCTTTCATAGTTGGCCTCCACTAGTGAATAATATTGCATTTGCTTTTAGTTTAATGATCTTTGAAGATGACAAAACGTTTTGTTCCTGTATCAAATTACAATATTTTATGTAAGATCTAATAATAAGGAAGTCAATAATTATGATGAATAATGTAGACACAGTTTTAAATATTTTCGGCTGAAAATTAAAATGGTTTAGTCAGATGGTACAATGTTTTAAATTTTAAGCAGATTGCTTTCGACATGTAGAAAAAATTACGGGAAATCTAAGATATTCTTCGATTTTGGGGAACTTTAAATGGCGTTTTTCCGTATAACTAATTGATAGATTTATCATAGGAAAAATAAAGGTAGCATTTCTTTTTTAAAATATCAATAAAGCTGAAAGTAAAAATAAGTAGAAAGTTGCTTGAAAAAGGTTTCAGATTATTGAAAACTTGCTTGAATTCGTGTTTCTCGTATGAATTTATGCTATTATAAACCTTAATGCCACTTAAGAAGGAGAGCTTTACATGAAACGACATGAAGCACGTGAAAAAGCGTTGCAAGTTTTGTTTCAGCTAGACAATACTGATCTTACAGTCGAAGAAGCAAAAGAACATATTATAGGTCAACCAACTAATGCTTTCTACGAAAAGATTGTAAATGGAACAGCTGAACATTTAGAGGAAATTGATGCCGTATTAACGCAGCATCTAGAAAAGTGGTCACTTGCCCGTCTACCAAAAATTGAGAGAACAGTTTTAAGACTAGCTGTATACGAACTTTTATACATGCAAGAAACACCAAAAAGAGTAGTACTTAATGAAGCAATCGAGTTATGCAAAACATTTGGAGACGATGGATCGTCAAAATTTGTCAATGGCGTACTTTCTAAATTTACAGAACAATAAAAACGTGTTGAATTGGAAGGAGTAACTAAGGTTTATGTCAAGTGCAATTATTAATGGTAAAGAGATTGGTCAAGAAATTCGTAATTCAGTAGCAGAGCGCGTTGCTCGATTAAAAGAGCAAGGATTAACACCAGGCTTAGCAGTTGTTCTAGTTGGGGACAACCAAGCTTCGGCTACATATGTGAGAAATAAGCAAAAATCTTGTGAAGCAATCGGGATGTTTTCAGAGCTAATTAAGCTACCTGAGGAAACTACACAAGAAGAGCTTTTAGTGCAAATTGAATTATTAAATAATCGTGAAGATATTCATGGGATTTTAGTACAATTACCACTGCCAAAACATATTGATGAGAATATTGTTATAGCTACAATCGCTGTTGAAAAAGACGTTGATGGCTTCTCGCCCATAAGCGTTGGGAAGATGATGCTTGGCCAGGAAACATTTTTACCATGTACACCGTTTGGCGTGATGAAGCTTCTTGAATATTCAGGAATTGAAATCGCAGGTAAGCATGCAGTAATTGTTGGTAGAAGTCATATTGTTGGCAAACCGATGGGCCAACTATTATTACAAAAAGATGCAACAGTGACATATACACATTCAAAGACACCGGATTTACCTTCATTCACAAAACAAGCGGATATTTTAATTGCAGCGGTTGGTCGTGCTAATTTTATTACAAAAGAGCATGTCAAAGAAGGGGCTGTTGTTATTGATGTCGGTATTAACCGTGATGAAAACAACAAACTTTGCGGAGATGTAAACTTTACAGAGGTTGACGGTATTGCATCTCACATTACACCAGTTCCAGGCGGTGTAGGACCGATGACAATCACAATGTTACTCTTCAACACAGTGCAAGCGGCAGAAATAAAACTTGCACATAAAATGAAGTAATAAATTGAATAGAATCTTTCGTTTGCTTAGAGAGCCATCTCAGTACTTTTGAGGTGGCTCTCTTTTTGCAAAGTACATAGTTGGCTAGTTTTCAATAAGAGAAAATTTCGCTAGAGCGAATTGAATCGCCGATAGAAGGAATCAAATCGCCGGTAAAACAGGTGAAATTGCCGATAGAATAAAATCACGCTGATAAACCGACACATACTAGCGACTTTCATACGCGCCATGATGGGAATAAATATGGTACAGTATAGTTTTCAAGTAGTATGAAAGACAGTCGTTTTTTCTAGTGAAACTGTATTTTCTCACGTCAAGCGCAATAAAAAATGTTATGATAAGTGTAGTTTTGTGAAAAACTTGATTTTAGTAAAGGAGCCGAAAATTATGTCATCAGCTTCTTATTTAACTGTAAAAGCGTTAACAAAATATATTAAACGAAAATTCGATGCAGATCCACATCTGCGTGAAGTTTATGTCAAAGGTGAGTTATCGAATGTTAAAATCCACCAATCTGGGCATATTTACTTTACTTTAAAAGACGACGGGGCACGTATTGCTGCAACTATGTTTAAAACCGCAGCAACAAAATTAGCGTTCGAGCCAAAAGATGGCATGCAGGTATTTATCAGAGGCGATGTAAACGTTTACGAAGGCTATGGTACATATCAATTATATGTGCAGGAAATGCAGCCGGATGGTATCGGTAGCTTGTTTGTTGCCTTTAACCAATTGAAAGAACAGCTTCAAAAAGAAGGGCTTTTTAAACCTGAATGGAAACAGGCAATTCCAAAGTTTCCTGAAAAAATAGGTGTCTTAACATCCACTACTGGCGCTGCCATTCGTGATATTTGTACAACATTAAAACGCCGTTATCCACTTGCTGAAATTATTATTTATCCAACACTTGTACAGGGAGCACAAGCTGCACCGAGCATCGTACAAAATATTGAACGTGCAAATCAAGATGCTTTTTGTGACGTATTGTTAGTTGGACGGGGTGGAGGATCTATTGAAGATTTATGGGCGTTTAATGAAGAAGTTGTTGCACGCGCCATTTTTGAAAGTCGGATTCCAATTATTAGCGCAGTAGGGCATGAAACGGATACGACGATTGCAGATTTTGTGGCAGATTTGCGTGCTCCTACTCCTACTGCAGCAGCTGAAATGGCTGTTCCGGATCAGCAGGAGTTATATCAACGCGTACTGACGCAAAAATCACAGCTTCACCAAATTGTAAGGGCGCAACTCATAACAGAGCGACAACGTCTAAATAAGCTACAGCAATCTTACCCTTTATCGATGCCAGATAGATTGTATCGTCCATTTACAGAACGATTAGCACAGCTTGAGACGACTTTACAAAAAGCAATGCAGGTTGATTTGTTGAAAAAAGAAGCTCAGCTTCAAAAATTGCATAGCGCTGTGGAGCAGCAATCACCAAAAAAAGCACTTGTTTTTCATCAAAGGGAGTTGGAACACCGCGTTCAGCAGTTAACACGTTCAGCTTCACAATATGTAACAAAGCAAAAACAACAATTTGAGGCGTCTGTGCGAACACTTGAAGCTTTAAATCCACTTGCTATTTTAACTAGAGGATTTACAGTAGCCTACAAAGATGACAAAGTGTTGAAATCGTCAACTGACTTAAAGCGGCAGGATCAATTAACACTGTCCTTCCACGATGGGAAAGTAATTGCCGAAGTGACAAATGTCTTGCCAAATAATAAGGAGGAATAGAAATGGCGAAAAAACAACAAACCTTCGCAGAAGCAATGACGGCACTTGAAGAAATAGTCCGCCAATTAGAGCAAGGTGATGTACCATTAGAAAATGCGATTGATTTATATAAACAGGGCATGGAACTTTCGCAATTTTGCCATAGTAAACTACAGCATGCCGAAGAACAATTAATTTCAATTGTCCAAGAGACAGGTGAAACAACAGCATTTGATCCGCTAAAGGGAGAGAACTAGTTAAAATGAACGAACAATTAAAACATTTTATTCAAAGCAACACACCACAAGTAGAAGCTGAAATGTTTGCACTTGTTGAAAAAATTGATGCACCGACCAATTTAAAGGAGTCGATGCTATATTCATTAAAAGCAGGAGGCAAGCGTATTCGCCCACTGTTTGTATTAGCAGTTTTAGAACAATACGGTAAAGACATAAAAGCAGGGCTTACAGTTGGTGCCGTTATTGAAATGATTCATACGTATTCTTTAATCCATGATGACCTACCAAGCATGGATAACGATGATTTCCGTCGTGGCAAACCGACCAATCATAAAGTATTTGGAGAGGCGCTGGCAACACTTGCAGGTGACGCATTAAATACACTTGCCTTTGGCATTTTAGCACGCATGGAGCTTTCTGCAGAGCAACGAATTGAACTTGTAAATCTTCTAAGCATCGCAGCTGGTGCCGAAGGGATGGTTGGCGGTCAAGTATTGGATATGGAAGGTGAGCAACGTCAGCTTAACCTAACTGAACTAGAGCATGTTCATGTCAATAAGACGGGTGCACTTTTAAGATTTAGTATTGAATCAGGTGCAGTTCTAGCCAATGTATCACAAGAAGATCGAGCTACTTTAAAGGAATATGCGCATCACATCGGCCTCGCCTTCCAAATTCAAGACGATATTTTAGATATAGAAGGAACAACGGAGGAATTAGGGAAAACGGCAGGTAAGGATGTGGCTAGTGATAAAAGCACATACCCTGCATTATTAACCTTAACGGGTGCTAAAGAAAAACTTGCTGACCATTATCAGCTCGCAATAGCAGCGCTTGATAAGTTACAAGTAGATGTTAGCTTACTGCGTGAGTTTGCGGCCTATATTGTTCATCGTAAAAACTGAGAGAAAAAATGGGCTTTACAGGCTAAGAATATGCTAGAATAGGTGGGGACGTTTGCCAATAGGCAAACAAAAAAGTGTTCGTACTTTTAGCATATGGATAACACTGTTATAATGGTGGAAACACGATTGCGGTGAATAATTTATTGAAAAGGTGTGTGAGAAAGGTGGATTTAAACAACATTTCTAGTCCATCCTTTTTAAAAAACTTAGATAAGAGAGAGCTTGAACAGCTTGCAAAAGAGATTCGAACTTTCTTAATCGAAAAATGTTCTGTCACAGGTGGTCATATCGGACCGAACCTAGGCGTTGTGGAGCTTACAATTATGCTTCATAAAATGTTTGACAGTCCAAAAGATAAGTTTTTATGGGATGTTGGCCACCAAGCTTACGTGCATAAAATTTTGACAGGTCGCGCGAGTCAATTTGACACATTACGTCAGTTCAAAGGGCTTTGTGGTTTTCCAAAGCTTGTGGAGAGTGAACATGATGAATGGGAAACAGGTCATAGCTCGACATCTTTGTCAGCAGCCATGGGTATGGCAGCAGCACGTGATATAAAAAACGAAAAAAACTTCGTCATACCGATTATTGGGGACGGTGCTTTAACAGGCGGTATGGCGCTTGAAGCTTTAAATCATATTGGGCATGCAAAAACAAATATGATTGTCATTTTAAATGATAATGAAATGTCCATAGCTCCGAACGTTGGAGCATTACACAACGTATTAGGACGTTTACGTACTGCTAAAGAATATTCAAAAGCAAAAGAAGAGCTAGAATCGTTAATCAATAAAATTCCTGTTCTAGGTGGCAAGCTTGCTTCTACAGCTGAACGAGTGAAAGACAGTTTGAAATACTTAGTAGTTTCTGGTGTCTTTTTTGAGGAATTAGGTTTTAAATATTTAGGTCCTATTGATGGGCACGACTTTGAAGCGCTTGAAACAACATTATCATATGCTAAAAAAGTAAAAGGTCCAGTTCTTGTTCATGTCATTACGAAAAAAGGTAAAGGCTACAAACCAGCTGAAGACGATACAATCGGCAACTGGCACGGAACAGGTCCATATAAAATGGAGACTGGTGCATTTGTAAAATCAGAAACAAAAGGTCCTGCTTGGAGTAGTTTAATCGCTGAAACTGTGCGTAAAATTGCGCATGAAGATGAACGAGTTGTGACAATCACACCTGCAATGCCTGTTGGTTCAAAATTACAAGGCATTCAAAAAGATTTCCCAAAACGCTTTTTTGATGTGGGCATAGCTGAACAACATGCTGCGACAATGTCTGCAGGTCTTGCTACTCAAAAAATGAAGCCGTTTTTAGCTATTTACTCAACATTTTTACAACGTGCTTATGACCAAGTACTTCATGACATTGCCCGTCCAAATTTGAATGTTTTTATCGGAATTGACCGTGCCGGCTTAGTTGGTGCAGATGGTGAAACACATCAAGGCGTCTTTGATATTGCATTCCTTCGTCATATTCCAAACATGACGATTATGATGCCAAAGGATGAAAATGAAGGTCAGCATATGGTGAAAACAGCCATTGATTATAATGGAGGTCCGATTGCTCTTCGCTATCCACGTGGAAATGGGATAGGTGTCCCGTTGGATGATGAGCTTATGGCTTTACCAATTGGAAGCTGGGAAGTATTACGTGAGGGGAAAGAAGCTACCATTTTAACATTCGGTACAACCATTCCTATGGCAATGAAAGCAGCACATATGCTAGCTCAACAAGGCATAGAAATCGAAGTAGTGAATGCACGTTTTATTAAGCCAATGGATGTGGATATGCTGCATCGCATATTTACTAGCAATAAGCCAGTGCTAACGATTGAAGAGGCAGTATTACAAGGTGGCTTTGGTAGTGGTGTATTAGAATTTGCACATGACCATAGTTATTTAAATGCAATAATCGATCGAATGGGCATACCTGATCAATTTATCGAGCATGGAAATGTAGACCAACTGCTTGAAGAAATTCATATGACAGCAGAAGATACAGTGGCACGCATGCAAGTGCTACTACAACAAAAACAGCAAGTAGGTTTAAACAAATAATGACAAAACAACCGAAAGAACGTGTAGACATTTTACTTGTTGAGCGTGGTCTATGTGAAACACGTGAAAAGGCAAAAAGATCTATTATGGCAGGTCTTGTCTTTTCCAACGAGATACGTATCGACAAAGCAGGAGAAAAGATCGCAATCGATGCGCCGCTTCAAGTAAAAGGTTCTGATTTAAAATATGTAAGCCGTGGTGGCTTGAAGTTAGAAAAAGCTTTACAAATTTTTGATATGTCTGTAGAGGGGAAGCTGATGCTTGACATCGGCTCTTCTACAGGTGGATTTACAGACTGCGCCTTACAAAATGGTGCTAAACATTGTTATGCCCTAGACGTAGGTTCCAATCAGTTAGCATGGAAAATTCGTTCAGATGATCGTGTAACGGTTATGGAAAAAACAAATTTTCGTTACACAACTGCTGCTGATTTAACAGAAGGATTACCAGAGTTTGCAACGATTGATGTCAGCTTTATCTCTTTATCATTGATTTTACCAGTACTAAAAACGGTATTAATGCCAGGTGGCGATGTAATGGCACTTGTTAAACCTCAGTTTGAAGCAGGTAAAGAAAATGTAGGTAAAAAAGGCATTGTCCGTGATAAAAAGGTACATCTCGATGTTTTAGAAAAAACAGCTGCTATGGCAACGAAAGTTGGCTTTGTGGTGAAAGATGCTTCTTATTCTCCGATTACAGGTGGAGAAGGAAATATTGAATTTTTATTCCATCTAGTGAATCCAGTAGCTGATGAAGTTATCCCGCCATATACAGCTTTTAATGCACTCGTCGAAGAAGCGCATAGTGCACTAAAATAACACGTGCTCAGTAAGTAGAGCCGTGTTTTTTCTTGTGCTTTTATGCTGGAGATGGTAGTGTAATTATACAAATATTTAACTATTTATAAGAGGTGAACGATATGAATAAAGGACAAAGACATATACGTATTCGAGATATTATTGCGAATCATGAAATCGAAACGCAAGATGATTTAGTCGATTTTTTAAAGGATGCGGGCTATAATGTGACACAAGCAACCGTATCGCGAGATATTAAAGAACTGCACTTAGTTAAAGTGCCTTTGCAGGATGGACGCTATAAATATAGCTTACCCGCAGACCAACGTTTCAATCCAGTTCAAAAATTACATCGTGCGCTAGCTGATGCTTTTGTGAGCATTGACGGTGCATCGCATTTTTTAGTCATGAAAGCACTTCCGGGTAATGCAAATGCAATTGCTTCATTACTTGATCATTTAGATTGGCCAGAAATTTTAGGCACAATTTCTGGAGATGATACAATTTTAATTATTTGTCGCGATGAAGGTGAACGAGAAAATACAAAAAATCGCTTGTTAGATATGCTATAAAATTGTAACTTTAATCGAACGAATTTGATTGCTACCAGATGCTTGATTTTTCCCGTTATTGTTGTTTGGGTGGGTCTTTTTGCATCTGTTAGTCCGAATTTCAATAGCAGTTGAATTTAATTCAGAGGTGACATTTTGTGTTAAGAGAGCTTAGTATTCGAAATTTTGCCATCATTGAAGATTTAACGGTTAGTTTTTCAGATGGTCTAACTGTGTTAACAGGAGAAACCGGTGCTGGTAAATCCATAATTATTGATGCGGTACATTTACTTGCTGGTGGTAGAGGCAATTCGGAATTTATACGTCATGGTGCTAAAAAAGCTGAGTTAGGTGGGCTATTTCAAATTTCAAGTACTGCACATCCTGTATATAAGAAGCTAGAGGAAGCAGGCATTGAAATAGAAGAAGATTCCATTATTTTGCGTCGGGACTTAAATGATTCTGGCAAAAGTGTATGTCGCGTTAATGGCAAATTAGTGCCTTTATCAGTTTTACGTGACATTGGAGCAAGTCTTATTGATATTCATGGACAACATGAAAACCAAGAACTTATGGATGAAAAGCAACATATTCATTTACTCGATCAATTCGCAGAAGAGCAACTAACACCAATTCTTGAAAAATACAGTAAACAATATAACGAATATCGTGCATTGAAAAAAGAATTAGCTACAATTTCTATAGATGAGCAGTTAATGGCCCAGCGTATTGATTTGTATCAGTTCCAAATGAAAGAACTCGAAGATGCAAATTTAAAGCTAGGTGAAGAAGATGAGCTTCTTGATGAACGTCGCCGTCTTATGAATTTTAATAAAATTTTTGAACGTTCAAGTGCTGCTTATGAAGCGATTCAAGGTGAAACAAAGGGTCTTGACTGGATAGGTACAGCCATGGGAGCGCTAGATGATGCTGCGATGATTGACGAGCAGTTTAAAGAGGCTTCTGAGTCGGTAACAACAGCCTTTTACGCATTGCAGGATGCAGCATATCAAGTGAAAAATGTTTTAGATGAGCTAGAATTTGATCCAGCACGGTTAAATGAAGTAGAGCAACGTCTGGCGCTGTTCCAAAACTTAAAGCGTAAATATGGCTCAACAGTCGAGGAAATGATTGCCTATTACGAAAAAATTAAAGCAGAACTAAGCGAGCTTTTAAATCGCGATGAAATTTTACAAGTAAAAGAACGAAAAGTACTTGAGATGGAAGTCATATTAGGCGAGCTTGCTGAAGAACTTTCACATGTTCGAAAAGAAGCAGCAAATGACTTAAGTGAAGCTATTATGGCAGAGCTCCGTGAATTACATATGGAAAAAGCGAAATTTATCGTAAATTTTGATGTTTTACATTATTTTGATGTAAATGGTAAAGATCAAGTTGTTTTTTATATTTCAACAAATGTCGGTGAACCGCCAAAATCTTTACCGAAAATTGCTTCTGGTGGAGAACTATCACGTATGATGTTAGCACTAAAAACGATTTTCTCTTCTTCAAATGGTGTTACGTCCATTATTTTTGATGAAGTGGATACCGGAGTAAGTGGTCGTGTGGCGCAAGCAATTGCAGAAAAAATTGCAGCTATTTCTGTTAATTCACAAGTGTTGTGTATTTCGCATCTTCCGCAAGTGGCAGCAATGGCCGACCATCATTACTTTATTAAAAAAGAGGTTGAACATGATCGTACATTTACATCATTAGCTGAAATTGATACCCATGCACGTATTGAGGAAGTGAGCAGAATGATGTCAGGTGCAGAAATTACCGAATTAACTTTACAGCATGCGACAGAATTGTTAAAAATGGCTAATGAACGAAAAAAACAAATGCGTTAATTTTATGAGGAATCCGGAGGCAGGTCAACTGTTTCTGGGTTTTTTTCATTTTGCGCAAATATTTACCGCTTATAAGAACGGTACAACAACACATAGTATAAAGACAAAATTCAAAAGGAGGTGTCGTATGAATCGTCGTTGGCGTCAATTTGTCATTTTGCCTATGCTCATCGTTTTGTTATTTATGCCCATACAGGCTTTTGCGGCCAAAAAATTAATACCGATGGGCGAAGCAATTGGAATTCAGCTTCAGTTATCACATGTCTTTGTTGCTCATGATGTGTTGTTAGCTTCCAATCAATGGATGAAAGGAGGCGCTGTTATTGAAAAAATAAATGATACAGCAGTAAAAACACTCGCTGAGGCCAAGCAAGCAATTGCTCGACAAGGGCAACAAAAATGGACGATAAAAAGTGAAGGAAAAGAAGTAACAGTTGACTTACAAGAACAAGAAGCAGAACATGTCATCTCTTTTTTAAAGGATGAAACAGATGGAGTAGGGACATTGACATACATTGATCCAGAGACACAAAATTACGGAGCGTTAGGCCATCAAATTGTCGATTCAACTCTTCAAGAAGCACCTGTCTTCAGAGCAGGCTCCATTTTTTTAGCATCCATCCAGCAAATCCGTAAAAGCCTACCTGGTCAACCCGGCTATAAAATATCCTCAATTGAAAAACATCAGGAACGATTAGGTAGTATCGATAAAAATACGGTTTATGGAATTTTTGGCCGTTGGGAAGATAGTTATCAACAAAGATTGCCAAAAGCCATCGAAATTATGCATGCAAAAGATATAAAAATGGGACATGCTGAAATTTACACAGCTATTGAAGGCAGTAAAGTGGAAACGTTTTCCATTGAAATTACAAAAGTAGAAAATGAACGGCTGGAATTTATTGTTTCTGACGAAAAGCTCATTGAAAAAACAGGTGGAATTTTACAAGGTATGAGTGGTAGTCCAATCATACAGGACGGGCGTTTCGTTGGTGCTGTCACACATATGTTTGTAGAAGAGCCAAAAAAAGGGGCAGCTATTACAGTGGCTGAAATGTTAAGAAAATCATCATGAATGGGTGGGGCTGCCTCTGGTAGCTCCGTTCGTTCTTTCTTGGAAAAAATAGGTTAAACTAGCTCTTTCCCGAAGTATTTCATGCTTATTACTGAACACTTTAGCGATACTTAAAAAAAAGTGTAGTTTTATCTCAGTTTTTTCACTAAAATAAGTGGTAAGCGCATTCGACAATTTGCTGTTAAGTATCGTAACTTGTCGATAAAAAAAGAAAGTATCGGACTACATACTCATTTTTGGAAATAGAAAAGGTTTTTAAGCAAAAATGTCGAAAATTCCACAGTGTGTCAAAATAGACATTAGGGGTAAAAGGTTTTGTGCTTTGAACAGTCAAAGCAAAGTCCAGAAGGAGGAATAGAAATGACAAAGGTAAAAGTGGCGATAGCAGATGATAATCGTGAATTATTAAAAACAATGGAGCAGTATTTTCAAGGTCATCCCGAAATTGAAATAATTGCAACTGCCTCAAACGGGAAAGTATGTCTTCAAATGCTTGAAGAGTTTTCTCCTGATATTTTATTACTGGATATTATTATGCCTCATCTAGATGGGTTAGCTGTTTTAGAGGCGATGTATCAAAATGATCGAATGTCTTCAATACAAGTCATCATGCTAACAGCATTTGGTCAAGAGGATGTCATGAAACAAGCGGTGGATTTAGGGGCTTCATATTTTATGCTAAAGCCGTTTGAATTTGATCAGCTCGTTCAAAAAATATTACATTGTGCTGGCCAAAAGGCAGCTATACCGAAAAAGTCAAGTATATTACAGCCGACAACTCCTCAAAAATTAAATCAGCATCAACTTGATAGCACCATTACAGCTATTATTAAAGAAATCGGAGTTCCTGCACATATTAAAGGTTACTCTTATTTACGTGAAGCTATACAAATGGTGTTTGAAGATATCGAGTTATTAGGATCTGTGACGAAAATTCTTTATCCTGAAATTGCAAAAAAATTCAACACAACACCATCACGTGTAGAACGTGCAATTCGTCATGCCATTGAAGTCGCATGGAATCGTGGCAATTATGAGTCCATTTCGTCGATGTTTGGCTACACAGTCCATCATTTAAAGTCTAAACCAACAAATAGCGAATTCATTGCCATGATTGCGGACAAGATTCGTATTGATATGATGGCGAGCTAACGGTTTTAAGGGCATTTGGCTTAATGGGGAATGAACCTTCTATCTATTATAGATAACGCTTATATAGCGAATCGTAACGCCTTTTTTAGACAGTTTGCGTCGACTGTTTGAGGGGGCGTATTTTTTATGTCTAAATGTATATTTATAGATAAAACGCTCGTAAATGGATAAAGTGTAAAGAAAACGGCGTTATGTGTGAAATTTATGGAAAGTTATAAATATTCAATAATTGGCTATATCAGATTGATTCTATTAATACTTTAGTCTGTAATATTGTAGTAAAATGTAATATATACTATATAAAGGTTGAATAAGTGGAGGGGAATATAAATGGGACTATTTGATGGATTGATGGGAAATGCAAGTGAGATTAATCTGGATAATTTACAGGAAGAAATGAAAGAGATTTTAATACCGACTGAGACAATTCAAAATGCTTATAAAATTATTAGAGATACATTTATCTTTACAAATAAGCGACTGATTTTAATTGATAAACAAGGCGTAACTGGTAAGAAAACGGAATATCATTCGATTCCTTATAAAAATATTCTACATTTTTCAGTTGAAACGGCAGGGACATTTGATTATGATGCAGAGCTGAAAATTTGGGTTTCAGGTAGTCAGCTACCTATTCAGAAAAATTTCAATAAATCTACTAACATTTACAAAGTTCAAAGTGTATTAGCGGAATACGTGTTAGGATAGTATTCAATTTTGACGGTTAACAGTATTTAAGCTGTTAATCGTCTTTATTTGTATTAACTTGTTTCCAGCGAATGTCAAAGATTTTTAGTGGAGCTTATCGAGAAGGCTCGAATAAAATATGGTCGCAATTATACCGAGATATCATTGATGGTTTATAATCTAACGGGGTGATATAAATGAAAAGTGTAAACTTTCAACTAGACCATCATAATTCATTAGAATTAACACAAATAGATGATCAGTTATTTGAGGTACGACTTGAAATGAATGGCCGTATTAGTATTTTTTATATGACGCGCGAACAACTGGGCTCTGATAACCGAATTGAAGCTATGCAAAAGCGATTAGTTAGTGACTTTTTTCCGGATAATAAATAAAACAAACCCTATAAGCATGGACATTTCATTTATAGCTCTGCAAATCAAACGCCACTTTCTGAAGGGGGCGTTTTTTTTAGTAGGCAAGACCTAAAACATAAAATTGTAGCTAAGTGGAAATAGCCATTTACTTTTTTGCGGATTACCTAAAATGCTACTGTAATTTTATGCATTAAAAGCATTTGCACTTTTGAAATGAAGGAAAAGGTGTTTTTTTATAGGATATATCGTCTATTTTTTAGAGGAAAAATGTATGAGCTATATGTAAGGCTTACTGATAAAGTAGGGGTATTTTCTTTATGAGTAGTGACAATTGTCTCTAAACAAATGTAAATAGATTGTATATACTTACATATAGAGGGAAGGAGGAGGTAGCGTGATTCTAGTTCGAAATGATAACTTCGAAATATCTGAAGAAAACGGAAAGGTATTTATGCTTACATACAGTGCGGGATTTCCATTAAAACAATTTGATGGTATCTTACGTAGTCATCCACGACTAAAGTTATCTAATTTTTCTATATTAAAATCTGTACTAGCGACAGAAAGCACAAGTCCTGTTGAAATTGGACGCTGGCTTCCTAATGTTGAAGCTGAAATTGCACGAGATAAAATGTCTGCCTCTATATTTATATATGAAACACATGATTATATTCAAAAGAATAAAGAGAAATTAACAGGTCAAATTACAGACACACTAGCGGGCCAAGGGATTACCTATGGCATTTTAGAGTTTGATATTTTAAAAATTGAGCCAGGAAAAGCATTTTTAATTGCACAGGGAACATCGCCTGTCGCAGGCATGGATGCTCAAATTACATACTTACCAAAACCAGAGAGAAAACCTGTCATTCGTGAAGATGGAAAAGCTGATTACTATGACATGAATTTTATATCAGAAATTTCTGAAGGTTCTTGGCTTGGGGAGAAAATTCCTGCAACGTTGGGCAAGCCTGGTCAAAATGTACTCGGTGAAATGATTGCGGCAGCACCAGGTCGTGATTTTCCAATTCGATACGATAAAAAGTCAGCCTATGAAGTAGAAGAAGACGATAAAATTGTCATTCGTTCAAAAATTGCTGGCGTGTTAGATGACGTCAAAGGTATGATTGGTGTTAACCGACATCTACCAATACATGGAGATGTGGGCGTTGAGACAGGCAATTTAGAGTTTAATGGCTCTTTAAGTATTAAAGGAACCGTTACAAATGGCTATACAGTTATTGCGACTGGAGATATATCAATCGAAGGAGCAGAAGGTGTAAGCGGCGCTAAACTGATTAAATCAATCGAAGGTGATGTTTACATTCGAGGAGGTATTTTTGGTTTGGGCTCAACACTTGTAGAAGCGGGTGGAAATATTTTCGTTAAGCACGTAAATGAAGCTAATTTAGTAGCAGATGATAGTATTCATATCGGCTTTTACTCACTTGGTTCCCAACTTACTGCGCATTCTATATTTGTAGATGAGCGAAAAGGTAAAATTATTGGCGGACGTGCTGTTGCTAAAAATACAATCGTCACAGCAATCTCTGGAAATCGACTAGAGCGTAGAACAGATCTAATCATTGAAAGTGTCAACAAACAGGAAAGTTATGCATTGATGCAAAGCAAAGCCACACAGTTAAAACAACAGCAATCTGAAATTTCGGAACTCGAAGCAAAGATTACGAGTTTATTACCACTTCTTAAGCAAATGTCAACACAGCAAATTGCCTCATTTGAAGAAACAAAACAACGATTGTCAAAATTGAAGGCTGAAGCGGTTACAATGGATCGTGAAATTAAGTTAATGATGGACGAAATGCGTCATGCTGGAAAGGAAGAAATCATCGTAACAAAAGAAGCCTATCCAGGTACGTATATTCAAATTGGTAAGAAATCCTCGTTATTAAATAACATGACGAATGGTAAATTTCTGCTTGAGTTCGGTGAGTTAAATGTATAAGGAATCGTTCATCCCTGTGTTTGCGCATCGAGGGGCGTCAGCCTATGCTCTCGAAAACAGTTTCAAAGCTTTTGAGAAAGCGTTAGAGCTAGGTGCAGATGGAATTGAATTAGATATTCAGCTATCCAAAGAAGGAATTCCAGTTGTCTACCACGATCCGCAGTTATCAAGATTAGTAGGCTCTAATAAACTGGTAAATGAATGCACGATAGCGGAACTACAAAGTTTTAAATTAGGAAAGCCTTTGAGAAGATTTTTTTCTGCGTATCGAATTCCAACATTTGATGCAGTTTTAGCATGGGCAAATAAACACCAGCTACCTCTTAATATCGAATTAAAATCGACCATTCTTGACAATAAGGATGCACTCATTCAAATGCTTCAAGGACTTATATTACCTAAAGGAAGTCATTTTTCCTCATTTCATTACGAGCTTTTAGAGGTTGTGAAACGTCATGCGCCGCAGTTTGAAACAGCACTTATCGCTACTAAAAAATTGAAATGGGATTTGCTATGTGATTATAAGGCAATTGATTGTGTCCATATGCATAAAAGATATTATAAGCCTCGTTATTTAGAGGCTTGTGTAACTAGTTCTAAAACATGTCGCTTTTATGCGATTGACGGTAGTGAAAACTTCTTGACGAATCCACATTCATCAGTAATTGGGTGGATTACAGATTTTCCTGATAAAGTGATCACCGTACAGCAGCGTCAATAAAAATAGCTATCCAGTAAGTCACAATGAAGTGACTTATTTGGATAGCTATTTTTATTTTTTTTGGAAGCGCGGAGCCACTTTTCCGTTTTTTCGATCGCGGTGTAGTAAAAAGCCTGCGAAAAAGCCAAAGCCGACAACAAAGAAAATGATGCCAACAACAAATTGCAGCCATAAAAATGGGAAAGGTGAGATGAGCTTACCGAATAATGTATCACGCATAAATTTAATGCCACCTGCAGCCATTAGACCTGGAATAAGCATTACAATAAACGCAGCAAATCGAGCCATGCATGTCCCTCCTCATACCTAAATATAATTGTACCTGCGGATATGGGAATGTCAAGAAACCCTATGAATCTTAGAAGTCTAGGAAGAAGTTCAAAAACTATTGGCTGTAACTGAATTTTTAGAAAATTCTTACTTAGTAGGAAAAGTGTAATAATAGTTGCGAAATTGTGAATTTGTCAGTATTGTAAAATTAAATGGTGCGATATTATCCATTGCAAAACATATGTATCATTAGTTTTTAAATTTGATTGGGATGGGCATTAGGGGTTGCACTTTCCAAAGCAAAGGGGCGAGTTTTCATGGAAATCTTCAAGTATATGGAAAAGTATGATTATGAACAATTGGTATTTTGCCAAGACGAAGCATCTGGGTTAAAAGCGATTATCGCTATCCATGACACAACACTTGGACCAGCATTAGGTGGTGCTCGTATGTGGACCTACGCGACAGAAGAGAATGCGATAGAGGATGCATTGAGACTAGCACGTGGGATGACATATAAAAATGCGGCTGCTGGTTTAAACCTTGGCGGTGGAAAAACGGTCATTATTGGGGACCCATTTAAAGATAAAAATGAAGAAATGTTCAGGGCTTTAGGGCGTTTCATTCAAGGGCTTAACGGTCGCTATATTACAGCTGAGGATGTTGGAACAACAGTAACAGATATGGATTTAATCCATGAAGAAACGAATTATGTTACAGGAATCTCACCAGCGTTCGGTTCATCAGGTAATCCGTCACCAGTAACTGCTTACGGCGTTTATCGTGGTATGAAAGCTGCTGCAAAAGAAGCATTTGGTACGGAGTCGCTAGAAGGTCGCACAATTTCGGTTCAAGGGCTGGGGAATGTTGCATACAAGCTTTGCGAGTACTTACATAACGAAGGTGCAAAACTTGTAGTAACTGATATTAATCAAGCTGCGATTGATCGTGTTGTCAATGATTTTGGTGCCAGAGCTGTTGCTCCGGAAGAAATCTATTCCCAAGAAGTTGATATTTTCTCACCTTGTGCATTAGGAGCTATTTTAAATGACGAGACAATTCCGCAATTAAAAGCAAAAGTTATCGCTGGTTCTGCTAATAACCAATTACAGGATTCACGACATGGGGATTATTTACATGAGCTAGGTATTGTCTATGCACCTGACTATGTTATTAATGCGGGTGGCGTTATAAATGTTGCTGATGAATTATACGGCTATAATCGTGAACGTGCGATGAAACGTGTAGATGGGATTTACGATAGCATTGAAAAAATCTTTGAAATTTCAAAACGAGATGGCATTCCTACTTATGTAGCAGCTAATCGTTTAGCAGAAGAACGCATTGCTCGTGTATCGAAATCGCGTAGCCAGTTTTTAAAAAATGAAAAAAATATTTTGAACGGTCGTTAACAACGTCTATTCGTTAAAAGAAGTCGCATAGTCGACTTCTTCTCTTTAAATAATGGTAAATAAAGGATTTTAAATATAAATAGTCACAAGAAAAGATAGCGCAGTAACTTCAAGTGAACGTAATAAGGTGCACCTTTCATTTCAATATTTCTATGTATAGAGATATTTGCTTGTGGCGATACAGCTATTTCCTCGATGGATTTCACTGTCACACATGTTTGGATAGAGGGGCTTTAGCACTTTTCTCATAAGGAGGAATAAAATATGGCTCAAAATTATGATGTTGTTATTTTAGGAGGAGGGACAGGAGGCTACGTAGCAGCAATTCGTGCAGCACAATTAGGCTTAAAAACAGCTATTGTGGAACGTGAACGACTTGGTGGTACCTGTCTACATAAAGGCTGTATTCCTAGTAAGGCGTTACTTCGCAGTGCAGAAGTGTATCGTATGGCCAATAAAACAGCGAGTGAATTTGGAGTAGACATTTCAGGAGTTACATTGCAATTCAATAAAGTGCAAGCCCGTAAGCAAGCCATTGTAGAGCAATTAAGCCAAGGTGTGAATACACTGATGAAAAAAGGCAAGATTGATGTATATGAAGGAACGGGAAGAATTTTAGGTCCATCTATTTTCTCACCAATGCCAGGTACGATTTCTGTAGAGATGCTTAATGGGGAAGAAAATGAAATGCTTGTTCCGACTAATGTTGTCGTTGCAACAGGTTCGAAACCTAGAGGAATGGCAGGGTTAACAGTGGATGGCAAATACGTCATGAATTCTGATCACGCTTTGCAAATGGAGGAATTGCCAACGTCATTACTGATTGTCGGTGGCGGTGTAATCGGTATTGAGTGGGCATCGATGCTTTGTGATTTTGGGGTGTCTGTAACTGTAGTTGAATATGGCCCATCAATTTTACCAGCAGAAGATGCTGATGTTGTAAAAGAAGTGACAAAACAACTTGAAAGTCGTGGCGTACGCATTGTAACGAATGCACGCTTAGATTCAGATACATTCAAAATAGAAAATGATAACGTTTTCATTTCTGCTAAGCTTCAGGATAAGGAAGAAAGTTTCGTGGCTGATAAATTGTTGCTGTGTGTAGGACGTGAAGCAAATATCCATGGTATTGGTTTAGAAAACACAGATATTGAAATAGACAACGGTTTTATCAAAGTAGGCGATTCTTATCAAACGAAGGAATCACATATGTATGCCATTGGAGATGTTATAGGCGGTTTACAGTTAGCACATGTTGCGTCTCATGAAGGTTTGTCTGCTATTGAACATATTGCGACTGGGAAAATAGCGCCGCTAGATGTTTTGAAGGTACCGAAATGTGTTTATTCCTTCCCCGAAGTAGCTAGTATTGGTTTAACGGAAAGTGCTGCCCGTGAGCAAGGATATGCATTAAAAGTAGGCAAATTCCCATTTAAAGCTATAGGTAAAGCACTTGTCAATGGAGATTCAGATGGCTTTGTAAAAATAATAGCAGATGAAGAAACAGATGATATTTTGGGTATTCATATGGTAGGACCGCATGTAACGGATTTAATTGGAGAAGCGTCATTAGCAAAATTATTAGACGCAACTCCTTGGGAAATTAGTCAAGCAATCCATCCACACCCATCACTCAATGAAGTATTAGTAGAATCTGCCCTAGCTGTTGATAAGCGGGCTATTCATTTTTAACTTAAATAGAGCAGCTGTCATCCACTTCTAGTAGTGGGCGATGCAGGCAAACATACTTGAATTCAATAGGGGCACAAATCCCTGTTGATCCAAGTGAACAGTCACGGATTGTGTCGCAGATTTTATAGAGAAGCTTTTCGAGTAGGCTCGAAAAAATCGGACCCAATGATGCCGAGGCGAGAAAATACTGTCATAAATTAAATACTAGAGTTGCTTGTGCAAGTATTGCAGGCGCTTTAGCATTTTTTCTAATGCGAAAGGGGTGTTCATATGCAAGACGTTCAAATAAAACATGAAGATTTAGGTTTATCGACTGAAGATGTCCTTGCTATGTTCGAAACGATGTTAATGGCAAGAAGACTAGATGAGCGCATGTGGCTATTAAACCGTTCAGGTAAAATTCCATTTGTTATTTCTTGTCAAGGACAGGAGGCTGCTCAAGTTGGAGCAGCATTTGCATTAAATAAGGATATAGATTATATTGCACCGTATTACCGAGATATGGGTGTTGTATTGCATTTTGGAATGACGCCAAAAGAGTTAATGTTATCCGCATTTGCAAAGGCTGAAGACCCGAATTCGGGCGGTCGCCAAATGCCAGGACACTTCGGACAAAAGAAAAATCGTATTTTGACTGGTTCTTCGCCAGTGACAACACAAGTTCCACATGCTGTAGGTGTGGCGCTTGCAGGACGTTTGCAAAAAGAGGATTTCATTACCTTTGTCACATTAGGAGAAGGCTCTTCCAACCAAGGTGATTTTCATGAAGGGGCGAATTTTGCAGGTGTGCATAAGTTGCCAGTAATCATAATGGTAGAAAATAATCAATATGCAATTTCAGTACCAGTAGAACGTCAGTTAGGTTGTGCAAAAGTTTCCGATCGTGGTATTGGCTATGGTATGCCAGGAGTAACAGTTGATGGTAAATGTCCATTACAGGTTTATAAGGTTGTTAAAGAGGCAGCAGAACGTGCTCGTAGCGGTGCTGGTCCAAGTCTAATAGAAACGGTGACATTCCGTTTAACTGCCCATTCTTCAGATGATGATGATCGTCAATATCGAACAGCTGAAGATATTGCAGAAGGCAAAGCGAAGGATCCGATTGTATCATTCGAGAAATATTTACAAGATGCTGGAATTATGACTGAATCTCTTCGAAATGAAATAGAAGAGCGTGTCATGGCTGAGGTGAATGAAGCGACGGATTATGCAGAAGCAGCTCCGTATGCCCAAGCAGAGGATGCCTTGAAATACGTATATGCACCAGTGGACGGAGGTGACGTGTAATGGCAGTTATGTCTTATATTGATGCGATTACATTAGCGATGAAGGAAGAAATGGAACGAGACGACCGCGTTTTCATCTTAGGAGAAGATGTGGGACGAAAAGGTGGCGTTTTTAAAGCAACTACTGGTCTTTACGAGCAGTTTGGTGAGTATCGTGTGTTAGATACACCACTTGCTGAAAGTGCTATTGCAGGGGTCGGTATTGGTGCGGCAATGTATGGGATGCGCCCAATTGCTGAAATGCAGTTTGCAGATTTTATTATGCCGGCTGTGAACCAAATCGTATCCGAGGCTGCGAAAATCCGTTATCGTTCTAATAATGACTGGACTTGTCCTATTGTAGTGCGTGCTCCTTTCGGCGGTGGAATTCACGGCGCACTGTATCATTCACAATCGGTTGAAGCACTTTTTGCTGGTACGCCAGGGTTGAAAATTGTCATTCCTTCTACACCATATGATGCAAAAGGATTGTTAAAAGCAGCGATTCGAGATGAAGATCCGGTATTATTTTTTGAACATAAGCGTGCGTATCGACTAATTAAGGGTGAAGTCCCATTAGACGATTATACATTACCAATAGGCAAAGCAGATGTTAAACGCGAAGGTGAAGACGTTACAGTGATAACGTATGGTTTAGCAGTTCATTTCGCTTTACAAGCAGCAGAGCGTTTAGCAGCAGATGGTATTTCAACGCATATTTTGGATTTACGTACAGTGTATCCGTTAGATAAAGAAGCAATCATTGAAGCGGCAAGTAAAACAGGTAAAGTATTACTAGTTACAGAAGATAACAAAGAAGGTAGCATTATTAGTGAGGTAGCAGCTATTATTGCAGAGAATTGCTTATTTGATCTTGATGCGCCTATTCAACGATTAGCTGGTCCAGATGTACCTGCGATGCCATATGCACCGACGATGGAAAAGTTTTTCATGATAAATCCTGAAAAAGTAGAACGTGCTTTGAGAGATTTAGCTGCTTTTTAACTTAGACAAATGAATCTCCTATATCTTGGAGATAAATACTTAATTGTAATTGTAATCTCTTTTTGAGTAAGCGTTAGGGGCGCTTACTCAAAAAAAGCTAAAGCCTCCGGCGGTTGTCATAGATTTTAAACTAGCTTGCTTTGTAAACGCAAAATCTTGGCTAAGGTTACTACCGAGGCGTAATTGATGGGAGGAATAGATAATGGCGATTCAAAACATTACGATGCCACAGCTCGGTGAAAGCGTAACAGAAGGTACAATCGAAAAATGGCTCGTGCAACCAGGTGATACAGTAAAAAAATATGATCCATTAGCAGAAGTTGTGACAGATAAAGTAAATGCAGAAATCCCATCCTCTTTTGAAGGGGTAATTACAGAGCTACTTGCTGAGGAAGGGCAGACGTTACCTGTTGGAGCGGTTGTTTGTTCAATCGAAATAGCAGGTGACAGTGAGTTACCTGAAGCTCCACCTGCGAAAAAATCAACAGTAAGTTCAGCTATTCTCAATGCTGGTATTCAGAAAAAACAAGAGACGCCAAAGGAAACTACTGTTGCAATTTCATCAGAAAAACCAGTAAGACAGCAAAAAGCGCGCTACTCACCAGCCGTACTTAGACTAGCACAAGAGCATGATATTGCACTCGAGCAAGTTGTTGGTACAGGAGAGGGTGGCCGTATTACAAGAAAAGACCTTCAACAATTAATTGATGCTGGCAATGTACCGACGACAACAGATGCACCATCTTCTGAGCCAGTTGCCGCTGCTAGTAACGAACAAGTCACTACACCAGAAACAGCTGCAAAACCAGGAGTATCTGTGCAAGAGACACAAGCGGGTGATATTGAAATACCGGTTACAAATGTGCGCCGTGCCATTGCTAATAACATGGTGCGTAGTGCTCAAGAAGTGCCACATGCATGGATGATGATGGAAGTTGATGTAACGGAATTAGTTGCTTACCGAGATAGCATTAAGACGGAATTTAAACAAAAAGAAGGGTTTAATATTACCTACTTTGCGTTCTTTGTTAAGGCTGTTGCACAAGCACTTAAAGAGTTCCCAATGATGAATTCTATGTGGGCAGGAGATAAAATTATCCAAAAGCATGACATAAATATTTCCATTGCGGTAGCAACAGATGATGCACTTTTTGTCCCTGTTATAAAACACGCTGATGAAAAATCAATTAAAGGGATTGCTAAAGAGATTCATGAGCTTGCTCAAAAAGTTCGCACAGGCAAACTAACAATGGACAATATTAAAGGTGGTACGTTTACGGTTAATAATACGGGTGCTTTCGGCTCTATGCAGTCAATGGGCATTATTAATTATCCGCAAGCTGCTATTTTGCAAGTGGAAAGTATTGTAAAAAAACCAGTCGTTTTACCTGGCGGAATGTTTGCTGCACGCGATATCGTAAATTTATGTTTATCTTTAGATCATCGCGTACTAGATGGATTAGTTTGTGGTAAATTCCTAAATAGAGTAAAAGAAATACTCGAAAATACAAATAAATCTTCGACGTCAGTCTACTGATGACTTGTCGGAAACCTGTTGTATAACGGTTTCCGATTTTTTTTTGCTTTTCGAGTAGCAAATTGTCATGTAGAATAACAAATAGAAACTACTAAGGGGGGAAGCTGATTAAGCGTCCGCATGTCAAACAACATGAAAAATATTGAATTTGAAAAGCCGTCCTATTCAGAATGGCAAGATGCAGCAATCAAAGCTTTAAAGGGAAAACCATTCGAGTCTCTTTTAACGAAAACAAATGAGGGTGTTACGTTAGAACCTCTTTACACGCAAGAAAGTTTAGTAGCAAAACTAGGAGATGAGCTAGATAAACAAGTTGCCACAATCCGTTCCCTACAAAATAGCGAAGTATTTCGTGTGGCACAGCAAGTGTATGCAGAAACAAGTGAAGCATTCTTCGCACAGCTTGATGATAGCTTAGCCCGTGGTAATGAGGTTGTAACAGTTGATAGTCGTGTAAACTTTGAATGGACCAAAGAAATATTGGCACAATTAGCTACTTATTTCTCTGAATATTCGTTTAAAATGACAGTGAAAAATGAAAATGACCCATTATTGGCAGTATTCGACAACATTCCGACTGAACAACGTGAAGATGTAAACGGCTTCATTTTTTCTAACAATCCAATCAAGCTTGTAGGATTGCCAAATGTACGTACGTTAAGTGCAGACACAGTCGTTTTTCATAATGAAGGCGCCAATGCTGTGCAAGAATTAGCATATGCACTTGCTATTGCAGCAAAATATGCAGAGCAAGAAGAAAGCTTTGAAGCTTTTGCACAAAAATTTTATGTTTCATTTGCCATCGATACGCAATTCTTCACAGAAATCGCTAAACTGCGTGCTTTTAAAGTACTTTGGAAAGCGTTCTCATCAGCTTATGGTGTGACAGAAAACGTGAAAATTCCAACGCTTGCTGAAACTTCACTTCGAAGCTTCTCGAAATTGGATGTTTACGTAAATTTACTTCGCGCTGCAAATGAAGCACTTTCTGGATTAATTGGCGGAGCGGATGTCTTTACAGTTCACCCACATGATGCATTAACGAAACCGACAGAACAATCTGTACGTATTGCACGCAATGTATCTTTAGTATTAAAAGAAGAAACAAATGTGTTAAAAATTACAGATCCCGCTGGTGGTTCATACTTTATTGAATCATTAACAGCTGATTTCGTAAAAGAAGCTTGGGCATTATTTTTAGAAATTGAGGCTGCTGGTGGTATCGACGCTTATACTGCTTCAGGTAAATTAGCTGAAGAGTTAGAAGCATCTTACCAAGCGCGCATTAAAGCTGCACAAACACGCAAACAATCAGTTATTGGTACAAACATTTATGCAAATCCTGCAGATGTACTTGATAGCGAAACAAACCCACTATTTGCAAATATTAAGCGCATTACTATTCCGTTCGAGCAACTGCGTGCACAAATGACTGCAGCCAATGTAAAAACTGGCATCTTAGCATTAGGTTCACTAAAAAGCTCAAAACCTCGGGCTGATTTTGTGTCTGGTTTCTTAAACACTGTTGGTCTTGTACCAGAAAAAAGCGAACCAGCTGTATCAGCTGAGGAAGCGCTTGCTTGGTTAAAAGCAACAGACGCAAAATATGTTGTAATCGCAGGTAATGATGATGCTACAAAAGATATGATTCCAGCGATTTTAGCTGAAAAACCAGCACACGTTATTGTCGACGTTGCAGGTAAATTTAAAGACGAAGAAGAAGCTTGGTTAGCAAATGGCTTAAACGGCTTTATTTTCGCAGGACAGAACATCATTGAAAAATTAAATTCGGTGTTCGCTAGCATGAAGGAGGTCCAACGATGAGCAAGCCAAATTTTAGTGCGATTGAAATCGAAAAAGTATTAACATCTGAAGCTCCTGCTGCTTCAGATGAAAAATTCCTGACAAATGAAGGTATTGAAATTAAAGATATATATACAAAAGATGATATTAAAGATGTAAAACACTTAGATGATGTTGCTGGTATTGCACCAAATACACGTGGACCATACCCTACTATGTATGTAGCTCGTCCTTGGACAGTTCGTCAGTATGCAGGATTCTCCACTGCTGAAGAATCTAATGCGTTTTACAAACGAAACCTTGCAATGGGTCAAAAAGGTCTTTCAGTAGCCTTTGACTTAGCAACACACCGTGGCTACGATTCTGATCATCCACGCGTAACAGGTGATGTTGGTAAAGCAGGGGTAGCGATTGACTCAGTAGAAGATATGAAAATTTTATTTGATCAAATTCCTTTAGATCAAATGTCTGTGTCAATGACGATGAATGGTGCCGTACTACCGGTACTTGCGTTCTATATCGTTGCGGCTGAAGAACAAGGAGTAACACCGGAACAGCTCGCTGGGACAATCCAAAATGATATTTTAAAAGAATATATGGTACGTAACACTTATATTTATCCACCAGCAATGTCGATGAAAATTATTGCAGACATCTTTGAATTTACGGCTAAATTCATGCCGAAATTTAACTCTATTTCTATCTCGGGTTACCATATACAGGAAGCGGGTGCTACAAATGACATCGAGCTTGCTTATACATTAGCGGACGGTCTTGAATATGTTCGTACTGGCTTAAAAGCTGGTATTGATATCGATGCCTTTGCACCACGTTTATCATTCTTCTGGGCTATCGGTATGAACTATTATATGGAAGTTGCGAAAATGCGTGCTGCTCGTCGTATTTGGGCACAAATGATGTCTACGTTCAATCCGAAGAACCCAAAGACTTTGGCATTACGTACACACTCTCAAACATCTGGATGGTCTTTAACAGAGCAAGATCCATTCAATAATGTAACGCGTACATTAATCGAGGCGAATGCTTCATCTATGGGGCATACGCAATCACTTCATACGAACGCACTTGACGAAGCAATTGCATTACCAACCGACTTCTCTGCACGTATTGCACGTAATACGCAACTATTCTTACAAGAAGAAACGGCTATGACAAAAGTGATTGACCCATGGGGTGGCTCGTATTATGTTGAGAAATTAACAGATGAAATCACAAAATCTGCATGGGCGTTAATCGAAGAAATTGAAGAACTTGGTGGTATGGCAAAAGCAATTGAAACGGGTCTTCCAAAAATGAAGGTTGAAGAAGCTGCGGCTAAGCGTCAAGCGAAAATCGACTCTAAAACTGAAACTATTGTTGGTGTGAACAAATATCGTCTAGAAAAAGAAGAACCTATCGATATTCTTGACATAGACAACACACTTGTTCGTCAAAAACAAATTGAGCGTTTAGATGCGATGAAAGCATCTCGTGACGAGGCAGAAGTTCAAAAACATCTTGCTCGTTTAACGAAAGCTGCACAAGATGGAGAAGAAAACTTACTTGCAATAGCGGTAGATGCTGCTCGTGCTCGTGCATCACTTGGAGAAATCTCTGATGCAATCGAAGTAGTATCTGGTCGTCATAAAGCGATCATCCGCTCAATCTCAGGCGTTTATTCTGCAAATTTCTCTGACGCAGAGCAAATTACAGAAGTAAAAAATATGACAGATGAGTTCCTTGAAAATGAAGGTCGTCGCCCTCGTATTTTAGTAGCGAAAATGGGGCAAGATGGGCATGATCGTGGTGCTAAAGTAATTGCAACAGGCTATGCTGACTTAGGATTCGATGTAGATATTTCACCACTATTCATGACACCAGAAGAAACAGCGCAAATGGCAGTTGAAAATGACGTACATTGTATCGGCGTATCGTCACTAGCAGCAGGTCACAAAACATTAGTACCTGCGTTAGTTTCTGAACTGACAAAGTTAGGTCGTGAAGATATTATCATTATCGTTGGCGGCGTTATTCCGGCACAAGATTATGAATTCCTTTACGAAGCAGGGGCAGTAGCAATCTTTGGTCCTGGTACAGTTATACCTGTTTCAGCAATTAAAATTATTGAGGAAATTTATAAACGTTTAGGTTACGAGGAAGTGTCTAAATAATGGACAAAAACAAAGAGATGCAGGAAAGTGCTCTATTTGTTATGGATGGCGTGGAGGCATCTCACGATGGTATGCAATATGGCGTACCAAAGAAATTCCGAAAGAAAAAAGCTGACAAACTTGATATACAGGAGCTTGCACGAAATGTCCGTGCGGGCTCACGTGTACAACTGTCAAAAGCAATTACGCTCATTGAAAGCTCAAATATGACACATAAGGTACAGGCTCAGGAGCTATTACAGGAGCTTTTACCGCATACAGGCAACAGCGTCCGTATTGGTATTACGGGAGTACCAGGGGCCGGGAAAAGCTCTTTCATTGAAGCTTTCGGAACGATGTTATGTGAGATGGGGAAAAAAGTAGCAGTCCTGGCAATAGACCCGAGTTCTTCTTTATCAGGGGGCAGCATTTTAGGTGATAAAACACGCATGGAAGAACTAGTGAAAAAGCCTAATGCATTCGTTCGCCCGTCACCGTCTGCTGGTACCCTGGGGGGTGTTCATAAAAAGACGCGTGAAACGATGCTTGTCTGTGAAGCAGCAGGGTATGATGTGATTTTAATAGAGACTGTTGGTGTTGGGCAAAGTGAAACGTACGTCCGAGGTATGGTTGATTTCTTCTTATTGTTAGTGTTAACAGGTGCAGGAGATGAACTTCAAGGCATGAAAAAGGGCATTATGGAATTAGCGGATGCAATTGTTGTGCATAAGGCTGATGGTGATAATGTGCGACTAGCGAAAAAAACAGTATCCGAATACAAGCAAATTTTGCATTTCCTTCAACCTGCAACGCCAGGATGGATGTCTACTGCTATGCCAGTTAGTTCGTGGGAAAAAAAAGGACTAGACAAAGTATGGAATACGATCGGTGACTTTAGACAAACTGTAGAAGCGAATAATTACTGGTCTATTCGCCGTCAAAATCAAACGAAAGATTGGTTCCAATCAATGATTACTGATCATCTAATCGATGCATTTTATGGGGATCCAAACCGTAAAGAACAGGTGCAGTTACTAGAGCGCCAAATTCTTAATGGGCAATTGACGGTAACGCAAGGTGTAGATCGTTTATTTAGCGATGAGCAAGCACAGAAATAATGTACGCTTTTATATGAGCATGTAGGTGCACAAAACTATCACTTACTGCTATGATAGGAGATGTATGAGCGCTATCTAAAGCATACAAAGCTTAAAGACGAGCGCGAAATTGAAAGGAGCTATCGCTTTATGAATATGGATTACGATTTATTTATGCAAGAAATTTTAAAAACAGCACGTGCAGAAATTGAGGCTGCAGGTTATGAGCAATTACGCACACCAGAAGCTGTTGAAGAGGCGTTTGCTCGTCCAGGTATCACATTAGTTATGGTAAATTCAGTATGTGGCTGTGCGGGAGGCATTGCTCGACCAGCAGCAGCTCAATGCGTGCATTACGATAAACGACCAGATCATTTAGTTACTGTATTTGCAGGTCAAGATAAAGAAGCTACAGCAGCTGCTCGTTATCACTTCGGTGAAGACCACCTACCATCTTCTCCATCATTTGTTCTTTTAAAAGATGGACAAGTAGTAGCGGAAGTTGGCCGTTATGAAATTGAAGGCCATGATCCAATGTCAGTCGTGACAAACTTACAAGCAAATTTTGAAGAATATTGTGAAGAGCTTTAATATTTTTCAATAATCTCCATACCTATGCATGGTGAGATAAAAATAGGGTTTAGCTTTTATTCATTTGGCTAGAGTGACTTGTGCACTTTAGTCAAATCCTTTTGGAATTTTTGTAATATTGGCTAAATAAATGTCTTGCTGACTAAAAATTTTTATTAGATAAGATAAGCTTCTAATGAATAACTATTCGTTATGAAAGTTGCAGGATGGGAGGCAGTCGACTTGAAGAAATTTTCAATCGGCTATCGTACATTAAAAACAGCAATCGGGGCAGCTATTGCCATTGCGATTGCGCAGTATTTTGAATTGGCTTCTTATGCTTCAGCTGGTATTCTAACGATCCTATGTGTGCAGCCAACAAAGAAAAAATCACTTCATGCTGCTTATACCCGCTTTGTCGCAAGCATAGTTGGTATGCTGTATGCATTTTTAAGCTTTGAGCTATTTTCTTATCACCCGCTAACTTTGGCTGGAATGCTTGTATTGTTTATACCGACTATTGTGTCGTTAAAGGTAGCAGATGGTTTTGTATCAAGTGCGGTCATTATTATGCATATATACGCTGCTAAGGGCTTTTCGTTAGCACTTGTTACTAATGAGTTTGCTTTGATGGCTATCGGTTATGGTACTGGAATAGCGATAAATATGTATATGCCGGACATTCAAAAGGAATTAAATTACTATAGAGTTAAAATAGAGGAACTATACAGCAAGATTTTTTTAGAAATTGCCAGCTATTTAAGACAAGGCGATACATTGTGGGATGGGCAGGAAATTATTCAAGCTATCAAAACGTTGAATGATGCCAAATCATTAGCTTTTAAAGATGTTGAAAATCATTTTACTCGAAGACAAAATGATTACTATGTATATTTTGATATGCGTGAACAACAGCTTGAAATAATTGAACGAGTACTCCCGAAAATAACTGCACTACCTGTTATAGTACAAGAGGCTGAAATCGTTGCGGACTTCCTACAAGATCTTGGAGAGCATGTCCATTCAGGAAATACTGCAGGTCATTTTAGGGAGAAATTAGAGCTAGCAAAGAGAGATTTTGCCGAATTACCGTTACCGACAAATCATCAAGAGTTTGTTGCTCAGGCTGCGCTCTATCAATTCATTGAAGAAATGGATCGTTATTTAGAGATAAAGCAATCATTCAAGGGTTTAAAGGTAAAAGGAAAGCGCCCACAGTAGTGTGGACGCTTCGCACTTTCTTAAACTAGCATTGATAAACCAAATGCAAGAGATGAGATGATCATAATTGCAATCATAGTATAAACAACGATTTTCTGAAATTTTTTATTACTCATATGCTCGTTCGCTCCTTCTTTTCTTATAAATAGTTTAGCAAATCTGAAAAATTTCTCAAGTAGTAGAGTTTTGACAAAAAAATCTGTAAAATAGGGTATGTACCATAACAGAAGGAGATGTCACCATGGAGAAAGTAGACCATATTGGGATTGCAGTGCGCGATCTTGATGAACGCATTACATATTATACAGAAACTTTAGGTTTAAAGTTACTGAAAGTGGAAGATGTTGAATCTCAGCAAGTTCGTGTTGCATTTATCGACGCTGGCAACGTGAAACTAGAATTACTAGAACCGATGAGCGAAAAAAGTACTATTCACGGATTCATCGAAAAGCGTGGGGAAGGTATTCACCATGTTGCTTTCGGTGTAACAGGAATTCGTGAGCGTATGGCAGAACTTCGTGAAAAAGGTGTGCGCCTTTTATCAGAAGAGCCAGGACCAGGTGCTGGTGGTGCGGAGGTTGCTTTCTTGCATCCTAAATCATCTTTCGGTGTGCTATATGAATTATGTGATAAAAGTGGAAAAGGGGAAAAGTGATTAGTATGGATATGTTCGATAAAATTAATGACTTATATGATCGTAAGACGGTAATTGAGCTTGGCGGTGGCTATGAACGCATCGAAAAGCAACATGAAAAAGGTAAGCTAACTGCTCGTGAGCGTATTGAATTATTACTAGACGAAGGTACGTTTTTCGAAATTAACCCATTCATTACACACCGTACAGTAGATTTCGGGATGGACAAAATGGAAGGTCCTGGCGACGGCGTAGTAACGGGTTTTGGTAAAATTAACGGACGTCCAGTTTACTTATTCTCTCAAGATTTCACTGTATTTGGTGGAGCACTTGGTGAAATGCACGCTAAAAAAATGGCGACAGTAATGGATCTTGCTGCTAAAAATGGCACGCCGTTCATCGGCATTAACGATTCAGGCGGCGCACGTATTCAAGAGGGTGTACTTTCTCTAGATGGTTACGGACATATCTTCTACCGTAATGCGATTTACTCTGGTGTTATTCCGCAAATCTCAGTAATTATGGGGCCTTGTGCAGGTGGAGCAGTTTATTCTCCGGCTATCACAGACTTTATCCTAATGGTTGATAAAACATCTCAAATGTTCATTACTGGACCAAAAGTTATTGAAACAGTAACAGGTGAAAAAATCTCTGCTGAAGACCTTGGTGGCTCTAAAGTGAATAATGCAGTAAGTGGTAACGCTCACTTCCGTGCACCATCTGAAGAAGCAGCCATTGATCAAATTAAACAATTATTAAGTTACTTACCACAAAACAATAAAGAAAAAGCACCTCGTCAAGCACGTCCTGAAGGTGACGATTACCGTCCAGAAATCGTGGATACTGTTCCAATCGAAACAACTCGCCCATACGATGTGCGTAAAGTAGTGGAACAAGTAGTAGATGAAGGTTCATTCATGGAAGTTCACGCTGAATTTGCGAAAAATGTAGTCGTAGGCTTTGCGCGTATTGCAGGTGAATCAGTAGGGCTTGTATGTAACCAACCTAAAGTTTTAGCTGGTGGTCTTGATATCGATTCTTCTGATAAGGCAGCTCGCTTCATCCGTACTTGTGATGCATACAATGTACCAATTATCACATTTGAAGACGTTTCTGGATTCTTCCCAGGCGTAAAACAAGAGCACGGTGGAATTATCCGTCACGGTGCTAAAATTCTTTATGCATATTCAGAAGCAACTGTACCAAAAATTACAGTAATTTTACGTAAAGCATATGGTGGTGCCTACGTTGCACTTAACTCTAAATCAATTGGCGCTGACCTAGTGTTCTCTTGGCCAAATGCTGAGATTGCTGTAATGGGTGCAGCGGGTGCGGCAAATATTATCTTCGCGCGTGAAATTGCGAAGTCTGAAGATCCAGAAGCAACGCGTGCTGCGAAAATTGAAGAGTACAAAGAGAAATTTGCCAATCCTTACGTGGCAGCATCTCGTGGTATGGTGGATGATGTTATCGATCCACGCGATACACGTATTAAACTTATCCAAGCTTTAGATATGCTGTCAAACAAACACGAAACACGTCCAGAGAAAAAACACGGAAACATTCCGCTTTAATAGTGGACAAACCCAGGAGCCATTTGGTTGCTGGGTTTTTGTATGAATGATAAAACAATAGTCAAAAAAAGAAATTTATAAAATGGCAGATAATTGAAACATTTCTTTCGCTCATCCGTACAAATACATAAGAGGAGTTGAGATGAATGGAATGGCAACATTTACAGACTGAGCAGGAAAAACTTCAAGGACAGCTAAGAAATGCTAATCGATTAAGAGAGCAAAGGTTTTTAATTGAAGGACAAATCGAGCATGCACAGCAGGAAATTAATAAGCATTCTATTGAACACAATCAAATTCGTATGAAACTTGATAAGCTAGAAGGTTTTTCGTTTATGAATATGATTCGTACATGGACTGGACAACAAGACGAGTTGCGTGCAGAAAAAGTCGATGAGGCAGCCATTTTGGAATTAAAAATCAATGAAGCGAAAAAAATGCTGAAAGATTTAACAATTGATTTTGAGCAGGTTAATCAAAAGCTCAAGCAAATTAATAAAAAACAACTTCAAGAAGCATTAGACATACTACATATAAAAAAGAAAAGTTATCTCCAATTACATGAACCCGAAGTCGCTCAGAAAATAGAACAGCTTGCAAATGAAGAGCTTATAACGAAGCAGTTAATTTCCGAAATAAAAGAAGCGGAGGATGCGGGTGACATTGCGCTTACTAAACTTGGGCAGGCTGCTGCATCACTGCACTCAGCGAGTGGGTATTCGACATGGGATACGTTTTTTGGCGGTGGGCTTATCGCCACACATTTAAAGCATGATGCGCTTGATAAAACCGAAAGCTACCTTCATAATGCACAAATTGCCTTGCAACGATTTCATAATGAATTACTTGATGTACAAGATATGTCTACTAAATCTTTGCAAGTTGAAACAGATGGCTTCGTAAAATTTGCAGATTATTTCTTTGATGATATTTTTTCAGCTTGGTCAGTCCATTCAAAAATTTCTACGGCAAGAGAACAAGTATCACGTGTACAGGATGATGTACATAATACAATAAGACGTTTACAGGAAAAACATAGTAAAGCACTTGAATATTTGGAAACTTTACAAACAGAGAAGAAAGTAATATTACAACTATAAAAAAGCCTGTGGAAAGAGTGACGCATACTCTTTTCACAGGTTTTTAGTGATTTATCATACAAATTAAAGAAGTTACTACTAGCGTATTATTCCAACTCTTCAGTCAATGTGCTAAACTAATACATATATTATGACGTGGAAAAACACGTAAATCAAGGGAGTTTTACAACATGACAAGTCGTTTAGTAGAAGAGTTTTTTGAGCTCGTACAAATCGATTCAGAGACAAAACACGAACAGCTTATTGCACCAGTTCTAATTGAAAAATTAACAGCACTTGGTTTTTCTGTAGTGCAAGATGATGCACATACGCGCAATGGTCACGGTGCTGGAAATATTATCGCGACATTAAAAGGTTCTTTAAATATAGAGCCAATCTATTTCACTTCCCATATGGATACGGTTGTACCAGGGAAAGGTATTAAACCTTCTCTTCGGGAAGATGGCTATATCGTTTCTGACGGCACAACGATTTTAGGTGCTGACGATAAAGCGGGTCTAGCAGCTATGTTTGAAATGGCAAAACGTTTAAAAGAGCAACAAATTGAACATGGTGATATCCAGTTCATCATTACTGCAGGAGAAGAGAGTGGTCTAGTAGGAGCGAAAGAATTGAATCCTACTGCTATTATCGCAAAATACGGCTTTGCAGTGGACAGTGATGGCAAAGTTGGTGGAATCGTGACAGCAGCGCCGTTCCAAGCGAAAATTTTCTCGAAAATTATCGGTAAAACAGCGCATGCAGGTGTTGCTCCTGAGAAAGGGGTATCCGCAATTACTGTTGCTTCAAAATGTATTGCACAAATGAAGCTTGGGCGATTGGATGAAGAAACAACAGCAAATATTGGCCGCTTTGAAGGTGGGCAAGCTACAAACATCGTGTGCGATGAAGTGAATATTTTAGCAGAAGCACGTTCAATTGATAAGACGAAGCTAGATGCCCAAACAAAGCATATGCAAGATACATTTGAGCAAGTTGCAGCTTCAATGGGTGCACGTGCTGAAGTAGAAGTAAAACTAATGTATCCAGGCTTCCGTGTAACAGAGTCAGATAAAGTCGTACAGATAGCTATGGCGGCAGCGCGTAATATTGACAGAACACCTCAATTAGGTATCTCTGGTGGCGGCTCTGATGCGAATATTATTGCAGGTTTTGGTATCCCTACGGTGAACCTATCAGTTGGGTATGAAGATATTCATACAACAAATGAAAAGATTCCTGTAGAAGAATTAGAAAAGCTGGCAGATTTGTTAGTTGAAATCGTTAAAGAAACAGCTAAACACGAGCGCTAAAATAGAAGGAAGTGACCTCATGGAAAGTGTAAAGGCAGTAGTATTTGCATGTGGTACAGAGGAATATGCTGTACCGGTGGAGCAAGCAATATCCATTGAAAAATTAGAGCAAGTAACCCCGATTCCGCATTTACCAAATTATTTACTAGGTTTTACTAGAAATCGAGGAGAACTTATTCCGGTATTAGATTTTGAACGTATTCTCTATAACCGTACGTCAAATGCACCGACAGCGCGTGTTATTGTGTTAAATACAGATGTAGTGAACTACGGGCTGCTCGTGACAGAAGCTAGGGAAATTCTCGATTTAGATGAATCTGTTTTAAAGCAAATGGGTCTTGTAAATTATTCAAAAACACGCTATTTTACAGCAGTGGCGAATTTAGAAAATCGTATGATTACTTATGTAGACCCAAAAATACTCGTGAATTCCTTAGAGGGCATTCGAGAAATTATCAATTATTTACACAAAATGCTTGAGAATGAGAAAGAAAACGTAGAAGCCTAAGTAATATACGACGAAAGGCAAAAACCCCCTCCAACTAACAATGTGGAGGGGGTTTTCATTGGAATTAAGAAAGTCGACCACTATAGTCTTCAAACTTAAATTCACGAATTACTTTTATGCCTTCTTCATCGTTATAAGAAACGATAGATGGCAGGTTTACACCGTTAAACATATGATTTTTTACCATTGAGTAGTGCGCCATATCCGTGAAAACAAGGCGATCTCCTGGTTTTAATGGTTCGTCAAATGAGTAATCACCAATAACATCACCAGCAAGGCATGTAAGCCCGCCTAAGCGATACGTGTGTGCTAGCTCATTTGCTTGTCCTGAACCGATAATCATTGGACGGTAGGGCATTTCAAGCACGTCTGGCATATGACAAGTTGCAGAAGTGTCTAAAATAGCTAAGTCCATTCCGTTTTTCTGAATATCTAGAACCGTTGCTACTAGGTATCCTGTATTTAGTGCCACAGCTTCACCAGGCTCTAAATAAACAAGGAGATTGTATTTATCTTGAATATAATTAATGATATTCACTAATTTTTCAACATCATAATCTTCACGCGTGATATGGTGACCACCGCCGAAGTTTAGCCATTTCATTTGGTGTAAAACATCACCAAATTTTTCTTCGACAACTTCAATGATGCGCTCTAAAGTATCAGAGTTTTGCTCACACATCGCATGGAAGTGTAAGCCATCAATACCGTCTAGTTGAGATTTGTCGAAGTTAGCTAATGTTGTACCAAGACGAGAGTTCGTATAGCAAGGATCGTATAGTGCTGTTTCAATTTCAGAGTACTCAGGATTTACGCGAATACCGCATTCAATTGTTTTACCAGCAGCTTTTACTTTGTCCTTGTATTGAGCCCATTGGTTGAAAGAGTTAAAGACGATGTGATCCACATAGCCAAGAAGCTCGTCCATTTCATGCTCTACGTAAGCAGGTGCATAAACGTGAACTTCTTTACCCATTTTTTCATAACCAAGACGCGCTTCAAATAGAGAGCTTGATGTAATACCAGCTAAGTATTCACCAACTAAAGGGAATGTTGAATGCATCGAAAACCCTTTAAGTGCAAGTAAAATACGGCAACCAGTACGATTTTGTATAGACTTTAAAAGCTCAAGATTTTTTGTTAAAAGTCGTTCATCCACTACATAAGAAGGTGATGGAACTTTTGTGAAATCAATTGGTTTCATCGGCTATGTTCCTTCGCATCTATCTCAAGGTCAAGTAATTCTGGATTATGACTTTCTTGCCATGGAAGACCCCATTTATTTAAAGCATCCATGTATGGATCTGGATCGAATTCTTCTACGTTCCAAACGCCAGGCTTTTGCCATTGACCGTTCATTACAAGCATTGCACCAATCATTGCTGGTACGCCTGTAGTGTAAGAAATCGCTTGTGAACCAACTTCGTTATAGCACTCTTCGTGGTCACATACGTTATATACGTAGTAAGTCTTTTCCTTGCCATCTTTTAAACCACGGAAAATACAGCCGATATTTGTTTTACCTTTTGTGCGTGGTCCTAGTGATGCTGGATCTGGTAATACTGCTTTTAAGAAGTGGATTGGCTGAATCATTTGACCTTCGAATTCGATAGGTTCAATTGAAGTCATGCCTACATTTTCTAGTACTTTTAAGTGTGTTAAGTATTTTTCAGAGAATGTCATCCAGAATCGAATTTGCTTTAAACCTTTAATGTTTTTAGCAATTGATTCTAATTCTTCATGATACAGCAAGTAAATATCTTTTGGTCCAATTTCCGGTAAGTTGTAAACTTCTTTTTTCTCAAGTGGTGCTGTTTCAATCCACTCGCCTTCTTTCCAGTAACGACCATTCGCTGTAATTTCACGAATGTTGATTTCTGGATTAAAGTTTGTTGCGAAATGATAACCATGGTCACCAGCGTTGGCATCTACGATATCGATATAGTGGATTTCGTCGAATTCATGTTTTTGAGCATGCGCAGTGAAAACGCCTGTTACACCTGGATCAAATCCACTACCAAGTAGTGCAGTTAAGCCAGCTTTTTCAAACTTTTCTTTATAAGCCCATTGCCATTTATATTCAAATTTTGCCGTTTCAGGTGGCTCGTAGTTTGCAGTATCCACATAGTGCACACCTGTCGCTAAGCAAGCATCCATAATCGTTAAGTCTTGATAAGGTAACGCTACGTTAATAACAACATCTGGTCCGAAGCTTTTAATAAGCTCGATTAATTCTTCAGTATTGTCAGCGTCTACCTGTGCAGTATGAATCTTTGTTTTTCCGCCGTCTAGTTTTTCTTTTAGAGCGTCACATTTTGAAACAGTTCTGCTTGCGATACAAATTTCCTCAAATACGTCCGAATTCTGAACACACTTGTGTACCACAACACTGGCTACTCCGCCAGCTCCTATAATCAATGCTTTACCCAATTGTCTACCCCCAAGTTCATATAAAGTATTGTCAAACAAGCTGATTATACAGAAAATTGATATACTACTCAATCATTGTTTTTAAAATTCTACAAAAAAATTTTTTTTTCTACATTTATTAGGCACACTCAGGGGGGAAACCCTAAATTGTATGAGTGACTGGCACTGGAATTCACAGCGCTTTGCGTGCGCACGTTTTAAGCCACAACGCTCGTTACGCATGGCTTGATACGTCTTACGTAACGTGCGTTCTCGCTAGGTCTTAGTGGATTCTTACTTGGATATTTATAAATTGTTTGAGAATTGTGTGAGTGACTGGCACTTAAACTTGACGCTCTACGTCCCCCCATAAGTAAAAAATAATGATCAGTAGCGTACTTAATAATCCCATCACGAGGCCATAGGTGCTGAAGGCCACTTGCACTTGACTTTGCAAAGCATAAATGAAAATGGCTCCTAGTATAAGTAAATTGCCCATTATTAGTAATAACAGATGAAAACGTCGATTCATAGCAAGCCCTCCTAAAATGAAATTTACTAGCCCCAAAGATAAAGAAATTTTACTTCAATTATCTCATAATTCAGAAAAATATCCAAATAATAACTATTATCATGATGAAAAACTAGAAATAAAAATTAGACGATCGTATTTACTCCCAAACTAGCCAATTTGCTAATTATTTTGTTTCAATAATTAGCATGTCGGAAACTGAATGTTTTTGAGCAGTAACAATAGGGTGACAATATGTATATTAAAAAAACGGGTTATTCATGCATTGGTTTTCATGATAATTACTGTTTTTCTCTCTAAAGATGGTAAACTACCTATAAGACTTTTCTTTTTGTGAAGGTGAGGATTATATAGTGATAAAACAATTTAATGAACAAGTACAACAAGTAAATGAATTATTTGTAAATGGTCAAGTAAAAGAAAGCTATAATTTGGCTAAAGCATTATTAGTGGATGAATCATTTGAAGCAGATGCTTCGTTTCCAACTATTCAACAGCATGTGGCACTTTTAGAGGCAAACGGATATGGCAATATGCCAACTCCTAAGGCAGAAAAAATGAAGCAAAGTGTTGAACGTGTTGATGGATCGTATCCTGAGCGTGATGTCCTCGCCGCATATATAGGAAGTCAGGACGATGAGCAATTTGGCAAAGTAGTTGATGAACTATTAGCGGGGTCTATTGAAGCACAGGCGAATGCATACTATACAATGGCTGAATATTTTGTACTTGCAGAAGATCCTGATAAAGCGATGGTGCAATATGCGGAGGCTATTAAACTACAGCCCAATCTAGCACTTTACTGGGGAGCATTTGCACAATTTATTAACCGTCTGGAAGCGAGCCCATATTTGGCACTTCGTCTCATTGAAGAGGCGATTCAGCTAGATAGTATGAATCCTCGTTGGTACTATATTCAAGGAAATATCTTTTTCCAGCTAGTGGCATCCACAAAAAATTTAAGCTACATACCTGCATTGGAGGAAGCTTGGCAAAAAGCGCAAAAACGTTGCTCTGCTAAGCAAGTTGAGTTAAAGATTGAAATTGCTAAGTCTAAGGATCTTCTAGCTCAATGGAAGAAACAGATGTTGTAAGCAGGAAATAATTCTACACGATAAAAACCACTTCAATTTTTATGCAAAGCACGCTATGTATATTTATAAATTGTTTGAGTGACTGGCACGAAGTAATGAATAAATATAAAAAAATAAGCTATTTCTGTATTTTTATGCTAGAATATTTATATAAACGGACGTAAGAAGCTTATTTTATAGCATGAAAGAAGTGTTTGTTTGAGTTTATATGTTGCGTATGTATTAGTTGGACTGGCTATTGCAATGCCTGTTGGAGCCATTACTGTCGAAATGACAAAGCAGGGGTTAAAAAATGGCTTTATACATGGCTGGGCGGTAGGGCTTGGTGGTATGACGGTAGATGTAGTATTAGTTTTTGCCCTTTATATGGGACTTGCTTCTATATTAGCCATGCCGATAATTCAACTGCCAATGTGGATTATTGGAGCCGGTTTTTTGTTTTTACTTGGGCTAGATTCTATTAAAAATGCCGACAAGGATATTACGCTTGCGGGTGAAAAGGTGACAAAATCATTTTTCGCATCGTATCTAAATGGGCTTCTAGTGGCCATTTCGCCAGGAAACCTCGTTTTTTGGGTAAATGTATTCGGTGTAGTTTTAGCAAAATCGTATAATCAAGGTGAATCGGCAAGCTTCCTAGTAATAGCTGCTGGAATACTTAGTGGTATTTTACTGCACGACATAGGTTTAATGACAATTGTTTCGGTTACACGTAAGGCGATGAGTCGTAAGATGATTAAAACACTTACAATGATATCAGGAGTCTTATTAATTGGTTTCGCAGGTTATTTCATTTATGAGTTTATTCAAGGAATTAAAATGTACAGATAAAAAGATAAGCATCGACAAAAGGCATTGAGAAGGGGGTTTCTCAATGCCTTTTATGTTGCAACAAAACACTATCTTAAGAATAAAAAAGACTATAAACAAATCGTCTATAGTCTTAATAGTTATGCAGTTATTTCACGATGTTCATGAATACAAGCTAATATTTCTTCTGCTACTTGATGGGCCAAAGTTAGTTCAGAAGTAAAGCCTACACATGAACAATTCATTTCCCCTAAAATGTAACAATCTTCACCTGTTTCACTTGTATCAAGCATGAAATCAGCTGTCCAAATAAGTGGTAGGTCGTAATTGCCTAATAAGTTAGTGACAAGAGGTAGTTGTGTTAAAAAGTTTTGTACAAGTTCTTCCCAATCCTCTGGTTTGTCGTAGCGATATTGAGCACCAGAGAAAAGTGTTGCACTAAAGGCATCTTCACTATCAGCTGGTTTTTTATGTACCACGTGAACTGGTTTGTCACGCAACATAAATAAGCGGATTTCACCTTCAGTAATACGTGGAAGGAAACGCATATCAATTAGCATTCCATTTGTGCCAGTGATGTACTGCTCGCAAAATGTCATGAATTCGCCAAGCTTCCAAAATTCAACATGATTATCTCTTGCCTCGGTACATTTAATTTTGGCATCAAGTGGTACTTCTGTCGTACCAGCAGCAAGCGGTTCAACTAACTTTACTCGCCATATACCTTCGCCAGTTGAGCCTCTGTTTTGCTTTAATACACGCTCAGTGATCGCAAGGGAGGTAGGGAATTGTGCCTTAAATGCGTCAATTGTGTAATAAGCAAATGTATCATCGGGTACTAAATTTGTAGAGACTAATTTCGATAATACATCTTTCGAACCGTAGCCAATCATTGCATCAGGATGTGGCATGCCAATGACACCAGTTGCACATAAATCACGAAGCATCTCAAAATATTCTTCCTCGTGTTCTAGATTACCAGGGTTAATACGGGATACATAGGCAATGCCATGTTCTTTGACGTACTCAAAAATTTCGTCTTTTTTTGTTATATCAAAGAACACTACTTCCGCATCTTGCCCACGTTGTTTAAGTGCATTTACCATCGGCATCGTATCTTGTCTGAAGCCATCGGGTCCCTTATCAGTGCCTCCGTGTACTTCGAAGAAAATTACTTTTCTATTCATATACATACCTCCTTATTTTCATGATATTTTTTAGTATACTGGACAAACAAGGAGAAAAGATATATGAAATATGTAAAATTTATATATAAATTCGTAGTTGAAATTTTCAATCTAGTAGTTTGTGACTAATAATTTTTGGAATTATCTAATTTTAAAGTAATCTACTAACTAATTGGTTTTTTATCCCAAATTAAGTTGTTTTTTCTGAAATACAGTAAGATATAAAATCATGCATAGAATAAGTAAAGTACCAAGCATTTGGAAGCTCCCAAAGGGAATTTGTAGCCAAAGCACACTTGTTAAAACGGCCGTTAAGGGTTCCAGGCTACCAAGTAAACTTGTTTCTTTTGGAGATAAATAATGCAAGCTGGCAATATAGAACCAGAAGGCAAGCATTGTCCCAAAAATAATGATAAAGAAAAAGTAAGCGCTCGTTGCAATGGTCCACGTGGATAGATCGATATGCCAAGGCTGATAAAAAATGCTCATTACTGAACCTCCAATTAACATTGCCCAACCGACCACAAGTAAAGAATGAAATTGCTGTAAAAGTGGCACAGCATACAAAGTATAAAAAGCGACTGAAAGCCCCGATAACACACCCCAAATTACGCTCATCATTGGAACGGAAAGTGTGGAAAAAGAGCCATTTGTCAGCAATAAAGTAGTACCTGTAAGTGTAAGTGTTACTGCAATTCCATCCTGCTTCGTTAATTTGCTATGTCTTTGTATGATATAAAAAGCGATGATGAAAAGAGGGGCTAAATATTGCAGTAAAGTCGCTACAGCAGAATTGCCGATAGCAATCGACATCATGTAAGTGTATTGTACAGCAAGCATGCCGAGTAAACTAAACAGAATTTGTCTAAAAGCATCTTTCTTTGTCCGCCACATGACAAAGATGGATTGTTGGCGATGTGTAATCTTGTATATGGCAATTAACAGGATACCTGCTAGCAGAAGTCTACTCGAAACGAGCCAACCAACCTCAATTTGTTCTTGTTGGAAAAGTTTTTGGGCGACTGTTCCACCAATTCCCCAAAAGCTTGCACCGAGAATGACAAGAATAAAACCAAAGATATGTTTTTTTTTATTTTGTTGATTCATCACTATAGCATCTCCTAAACTATCAATATAAAGTTATTATAAACACTTATTACATGGTGAAATATCGAATTATATGGTTAAAAATATCAATATATTGAGGTGATTTCAATGGCACTAACGCACATTAAAGTAGCGAAGGATTTACAGGAATTAACGTTACATGGCTCGAATGCATTTCCAGTCGCATTATATGAAACGTATTTGCGGTTAGATCGGCGTGATTTTTTACCATTACATTGGCATAAGGAAATTCAATTTGTCTATGTAGTAAGTGGGCGTGTCAAATATCGTGTAGGTGCTGATGTATTAGTACTTGAGGAGGGAGATGGCTTGTTTGTCAACGCAGCATGTTTGCATGAAGCGCAGCCTTATAACGTTGAACAGTCGAAGCTCTTTTGTATTAATGTCGACCCTAAATTATTGGGAGGCCATGAAGGGAGTATATTAACAGCTAAATATGTGAGTCCATATGTAGAAAATAATAGACTGCCATTTGTGAAACTTTCTGGAGAGCTTGCGCAGGCTGTTGAAAGAACGGCTCAACTATTAAAAGACCGAAATGCCTATTTTGAAATTCAGGTGTGGAGAACATTATTATTGATATGGGAATCGATATTAATACAATCAAAACTTACAGTGGAAACAATGCAGTCATCTATAATTGTTCAACACGAGCGTGCAAAAGAAATGCTTGATTTTATCCATTGCCATTATCAAGAAAAAATAACGCTAGAAATGTTAGCTGCACATGTTTTTATAAGCAGGGCAGAATGTAGTCGTTTCTTTAAAAAAATTGTTGGCATCACACCTTTTACGTATCTTTTACATTATCGTTTACGAAAGAGTATAGAACTTTTGCGAGATAGTGAGCATTCCATCACTTTTATTGCGTCAATAACCGGCTTTAGTACGGTGAGCTACTATATTGAACGGTTTAAGGAGTATACGGGCTATTCACCACATGTGTATCGTAAAAAATTTCTAGCAAAACAACCTACTGTGGAATGACTGGACAAATCAGTGAACAATCAATGCCAAGTTTGCGAATTATATGTAGTTTGTTATGTGAAAGGGTTTGCAAATTATACCAAATGTTTTAAAGTTATTTATATAGTTAAAAGTAGAATTAGAAGCGATGGTAATCTAAAAGGAGAGATACGACATGATAGCCTTAAAAAAGAAGCAAAATATTTGGCTTGTGTTTTTAGTAGTTGTATTCATTAGCAACTACTCGCTTTATAACACAGGACTTGGTTTGTCGATTTTACCAGCCGAAACAGCAGGCGTTGTAGTCGGTTCATTACTCGATTTTATAATTGTTATACCGGTGTTATTTATGCTTTATAAACGAAAGTTTTCTGTCAAGCAAGCGATTGTTTTATCCGCTTCAGGCTGTATTGCTGCACGGTTTATTATTCCAATAGATCATTTGCAGCCGTTTGTTGCAGTAACATGGGCTGGATTTGCGGTTGAGGGGGCACTCATCGTTATTGAGGTTGTATTTGTTACAACGCTTGTCTACTATATGCCTAAAATTTTAAGAGATGTACGGGTAAGCGCACTACCAGATATTTTCTCTTTTCCGGAAGCTGTTGAAAAACATGCACCTAAGTACTCTATTATTCAATTGCTCTGTACAGATTTACTCGTTCTTTATTACGGGTTTGCAAGTTGGAAGAGGAGAGAACGCGGCGGATTATCTTTGCATAAAAACTCCAGCTATATTGCCTTTCACATGATGATGATTCATGCAATAGTCATAGAAACAATCGGTATACATTGGTGGCTTCATGACAAATCAATAATATTATCTATTCTATTGTTAATACTTAATGTATACTCGGTCCTATTTTTCATTGCAGATATGCAGGCAGTTCGCCTAAATCCTATCTATGCAACAAATGACTCCCTTTATGTATCTTTAGGTTTAATGAAACGAGCGACTATTTGCTTTGCTAATATCGAAAAAATAGAAGAAGACCCAGAACTGTTAAAAGAAAAATTATCGAAGGATACTATTGATTTTATCGCACGTGATTTTGGAGAAGCATATCCACAAGTCATGCTGAGGATGAAAGAACCTGTGGAAGTAACGTTTATGTTAGGATTTAAAAAAAGTTATAACAACGTGGCGATTAAAGCCGATCAAGTACATGAATTAAAAGAACTCCTACAGCAGGGAATGGAAAATAATGAAGGATGATGTTGACCAGCAAGCGCCTCGCATACATTTGTGCGAGGCTTTTTTTTGAATACGCTTAAAGGAAATTGTATGTCTGTAAAAAATTGCTCATTTTCTGTTTTATCAATGTTCATTATGTTATTACTTTTTATTAGGGAAAATTATATACGAAAAGCTAATAATAGCATCAATTATTAAAATGATGCCCCAAACTTTCATTACTTGTAAAAGGGAAGATGTATCAGTAAGTTGACCGATAAATACGATCATAGCATATAATAAACTAGCACTAATTACGTAGGCAATGACATGTAGACCAAGCATTTTTATTTCATGAATACCTTTTGCTAGTCCAGTTAATCGTTTCTTTTCAATGGGCAGTTTTAAAAACCACTGTTGAAACTTTTCATCTGCCCAAGTAATCATTGTTTTACCATATGCTATTGAGACACCTATATAAACAGCAGCGATACCGTGAGAAATGGATGCCGGTGTACCGGCTCGCAAGTCCATGGCAGTTAGTAATACTAATAGTAGGTCAATAACAGGTGTAAGAGCAAAAAAGATAATGCTAAGTTTAGGCTTTTTAAAACGGTATCTACAAACCAGTCCTATTAAGATGACAATCCAAAAGGCTATTTCTGCTGTAATAATCCAAGCAATCATAAAATATTCTCCTTATTTGATGCAGTTGTATTTAATTAAATTTACCATATGTTTCAATGTAATACATAAGTAAATTGCCCATCTAGTATTAATCTAGATGGGCAATTGCTTTAAGTATGTCCTCGCTAACAGCCTCCCAAAATTGTTGCTGTACTAAATCATTATATGTATATAGCTCTTTATTTTGTACGTGTCCATAAATCTCAGCAATTGTTTCCTTGTGAAAATGTAGGCGATGATTTAATGCTAGTCGTTCTTCTTCGATACAAAAAATCTTATAAATATCCGCTAGCCGTTCGAGCTTAGCACACTTTTGTTTTGTCGCCTCATATTGGACTTGATGAAAACGACCTACTGCTGTATGCATAGAGATTTTTGCACGATGCTCAGCTTGTAATGTACGATATTCTTCCTGACGTATGGCCAAGCGGTACCAAAATTCATAACGCAGCGGTAAATCCCTTATTTCATAAGTAAGCATTGAATTTAAAATACTGCTCACTTGTTCATATGGTTCAATGATTTTCTCAGATTCTTTAAATAATCCAAACATTTTGCCACCCCCTGTCTTGTTTAATACTACAGAATAGTATTAAAATCCTTTTTAATTTTTGAGTAATTGACGAATCGCTGATAAACCCATTCAAATCGCTATTAGAACGCTCCTTAATTGCTATTAACAAAGCATGATTTTTCGTAAAAAAATAAAAAAGAGCATTTACAAAATGAAAATATATGTGTTAACTTAATATTTATTATTGGTTAACACAAAAGAAGGGGAGGTTAAGATGCAACATTTTTGGGTTGTTGGCACAGATACGGATGTTGGTAAAACATTTGTTACCACATTATTAATGCGAAATTTGCAAAAACAGGGCTTACACGTGACGCCTTATAAACCGGTACAAACTGGTGAAGTACATGACGGTGAGCAATCCTATTACTACGATACGGCTATGTATGAAAAATATTCTTTACAATTGCTTGACCGAGAAAATTTAAATGGCTATTCGTTCAAAGAAGCGGCTTCACCACATTTTGCGGCTCAGCTGGAGGGGCAACAAATAAATACACAGCGATTATTGAGTCAAATGCAGCTATTGCAACAAAAATGGGATGCTGTTATTTGTGAAGGGGCAGGAGGGCTTTTTGTACCATTAGATTCTTATGGCGAAACGACACTTTTGGATGTTATTGTGCAAAGTAAATTACCAGTCGTCGTTGTTACTCGCACAACACTCGGTACGATAAATCACACGCTTTTAACGTTAGAAGCATTAAGTAAACGTAAAATTGAAGTGTTTGGCATTGTATTTAACGGTGACATGGGTAGTGGGATGGAGCAAGACAATATTAAAACGATTTTACGGCTTCACCCATTACCGTTTGCGACTATACCGAAGCTAAAAGATATATCGCATATTATTGACTTAGCTATTACGGATACATCATTGTTTGAAAGGCTGTCAAAACATGAAACAAGTATTAACTGAGTTACAAGAAACCGATTTGCAACATGTCTGGCATCCATGCTCACAAATGAAGGATTATGAAGACTTCCCGCCAATTGTTATTAAAAAAGGGCAAGGTGTATGGTTGTATGACGAAAAGAATCATCGCTATTTAGATGCTGTTTCCTCCTGGTGGGTGAATTTATTTGGACATGCCAATCCACGTATTAGTCAAGCTTTAAGTGAACAAGCATTTACTTTGGAGCATGTAATCTTTGCAAATTTCTCACATGTTCCAGCGATTAAGCTCGCGCAAAAATTAGTAGCTTTAACGCCACATAGTTTGCAAAAAGTATTTTTTGCAGATAATGGCTCAGCCGCTATAGAAATCGCATTAAAAATGAGTTTTCAGTATCACATGCAAATAGGAAAAACGACGAAAAAGCGATTTCTAGCATTAACAGATGCTTATCACGGCGAAACACTTGGCGCTTTATCAGTCGGTGGTGTCGATCTTTATAATGAGGTGTATCAACCACTTTTATTGGATACAGTGCGAGCACAGGGACCAGATTGTTTTCGTTGCCCTTTCAATAAAAATTCGCAAAGTTGTGATGCCCAATGTATTCAATTCGTTGAAGAAGAGCTGATTATGCATCATAAGGAAATTACAGCGGTCATAATTGAGCCGCTTATTCAAGCGGCGGCAGGCATGAAAATGTATCCAGTTATTTATTTACGGCGTTTACGGGAGTTATGTACAACATACGATGTCCATCTAATAGCAGATGAAATTGCGGTTGGCTTCGGTCGAACAGGTACTCTTTTTGCCTGCGAACAAGCTGAAATTTCGCCAGATTTTATGTGCTTGTCAAAGGGCTTAACAGGTGGTTATTTACCGCTTTCTGTCGTGTTAACAACAAATGAAGTGTATCAAGCATTTTATGATGATTATGCGACGATGAAAGCATTTTTACATTCACATAGTTATACGGGGAATACACTTGCTTGTCGTGTTGCACTCGAAGTATTGTCGATGTTTGAAGAAGAGCATTACATAGACATTGTGCAAGAAAAAGGTGAACGCATGCGTAAGCTAGCAGTAGAGGCTTTTAGTGATTTGCCTTTTGTTGGCGAATATCGGCAAGTAGGCTTTGTCGGGGCAATAGAGTTAGTGGCGAATCGCGAAATGAAAGAGCCATTACCGAGTGAGGAGCGTATTGGCTATCAAATATATAAAAGAGCATTAACAAAAGGATTACTTATTCGTCCACTAGGGAATGTTTTGTACTTTATGCCACCTTATATTATAACGGACGAAGAAATGCAATTTATGATTCAAACAACAAAAGAAACAATTGTTCAATTTTTTGAAGAACGGGGGAATAATGCATGTTTCAACGACAATCAACGCTCTCACTTGTAATGATAGCGATGTTTGCTGCTTTAACAGCTGTTGGTGCATTTATTAAAATACCACTTCCTGTAGTGCCGTTTACATTACAAATTGTTTTTGTTTTTTTGGCAGGTTGCTTACTTGGAGGTCGCAATGGATTTTTAAGTCAGCTCGTTTACATAGGAATTGGTTTAGCAGGCATGCCAGTTTTTACACAAGGAGGAGGCATTACATATGTATTGCAACCGACTTTTGGTTACTTAATAGGCTTCGCACTTGCAGCATTAGTGATTGGTTTTCTAATTAATCGAGTAGAGGCGCCAACGAAAAAACACTTCATCGGTGCAAATATTGTAGGGCTTATCATTATTTATGCTGTAGCTGTGCCTTATTTATATATGGCATTGAATGTATGGTTAAACATGAAATCAAGCTGGTCTCATGTTTTCTTAGTAGGTTTTCTTAATAGTATTGTGGCAGACTTTTGCCTAGCGATTGCCTCTGCCCTTTTAGCAGAACGATTATATAAAGTATTTCGTTCCGCTAGAACTTTAAAACTTGTGCGAGTTGAAAAGGAGAATGTTCAATGAATTGGTTACAGTTAGCAAATGAAGTGATTGCGGGCAAAATGATTAGTAATGACGAGGCGCTTGCCATTTTAAATAGTGATGACGATGACATTTTAAAGCTAATGGATGGTGCCTTTGCCATTCGTAAGCATTATTACGGGAAAAAAGTAAAGTTAAATATGATCATGAATGCAAAGAGTGGCTATTGTCCAGAAGATTGTGGGTATTGCTCGCAGTCGTCTAAGTCGACAGCGCCTATTGACAAATATCCATTCATTACAAAAGAGGAAATATTAGCAGGGGCAAAACGCGCGTTTGAAAATAAAATAGGTACCTACTGCATCGTAGCAAGCGGACGTGGACCGACTCGTAAAGATGTCAATGTAGTGAGTGAAGCAGTTGAAGAAATTAAAGCACAATACGGCTTAAAAGTTTGTGCATGTCTTGGATTACTGAAAGAAGAGCAGGCACAACAACTAAAAGAAGCGGGTGTGGATCGATACAACCATAATTTAAATACATCCGCACGCCATCATTCTTATATTACGACTACACACACGTATGAAGATCGTGTAAATACGGTTGAAGTTGTGAAAAAACATGGTATTTCTCCATGCTCAGGGGCCATTATTGGGATGAAAGAAACAAAAGAGGATGTCGTGGAGATTGCTCGTGCCCTGCACCAATTGGATGCGGATTCGATTCCGGTAAACTTCCTACATGCGATTGATGGTACGAAGCTAGAAGGAACACAGGAGTTAAATCCTCGCTATTGTTTAAAAGTTTTAGCGTTATTCCGTTATATAAATCCAACGAAGGAAATTCGCATTTCTGGAGGGCGCGAAGTAAATTTAGGCTCTCTTCAGCCATTCGGAATGTATGCAGCAAATAGTATCTTTGTCGGCGATTATTTAACGACTGCAGGGCAGGAAGTGAATAGTGATTATCGCATGCTCGAAGATTTGGGCTTTGAAATAGAACTTACACAAAAGCAAGAAGAAGTGCTTTGTTAATTCATCATCTTTATAAAATAAAATCTACTACTACTAAATGATGATTGAAATTGGAATACTGTCTGTACATCGTGGAAAAGGCGTACAGACGGTTTTTCTAATGTTTGTGTAAAGTTATCGTAGGCAAGTAAATGGTTCATCATTTATACCTAAAATATGAAGGTTTTCACAAATTGTTCAATGTAAGCGTTTTGAAATTGAACAGTTTGTGAAGGGCTTCACATAAAGCTTTATTTTTTTAAAAAAAAGCGTAAAATAAGAATCAGCAAGAAGTTGTTATAAGACAGTTAGTTCTTTTTATCACATTTCCGGTGATTGTTATATTACAAAAATAAAATAGAAAGGAGCGATTAGGATGTGGGTTGTAACAGTATTTGAGAATAAAAATATTCGTATTTTCGAATATACAAACAAAAACGAGGCAACAGCAGCGTTAGCGAAATTTAAGAAGAATGCCGTTTTAACATATACAAAATAATACTTTAATACGTTTAAAGAAACCTCGTTGTACGTAATAACGTACGATGAGGTCTCTTTATTTTTATTAGTGTACGAGTATTGAAAAGGCACTATAAAGTAATAAAAGAGCCATTAAAATGTTAAATGGTTGACGATATTTAATGAGCAATTTACGAAAAGCTGAACCGCATAGTGCCCAGCTAAATGTACTTGTAATGCCAACAAATCCTAAAAATAGGGCGAAAAAAATGTAGCTCGTAAACGATGAATAATATGGAAGAATATAGGTTGCAACGACTGTAATGCCAAATAGGATACCTTTTGGATTAACAAATTGCAGGAAGGCTCCGAGTAGCAAAAAGTTACGTCTATTGTCCTTAGAATGGTGATTATTTTCATCATTCTCTTTAGAAGTTAATATTTTATATGCTAAATAGAACATATAGCCTACCCCTAAAATGGTTAATGGGAGGGTAATTATGGGCATGACGCTGATGAGGACAATATTAAAAAAACAGCTTAATGCAGTTATTGTGCAAAAACCAATTCCAACACCTAGACAAAACTGAATCGTTTTTCCCAAACCATATTGATTGGCAAATGCCATGGCCATAATGTTGTTCGGACCTGGTGTAAAGCTAGTGATGACAACGAATACTAAAAAAGATATGTAAGGCATTTGAGTCCTCCTTGTATTTTGTATGTTATAATGTCGGAAATAAACAGTATAACGTCGTTCTTTTTATTATACATAATGTACGTTATATTGTACATATTATAAGAGGTGATCGTAATGGAGGAAATTCATCTTATTTTTGCAAGGAATTTAAAAGCAATTCGAGAAAAAGAAAAATTAAGCTTAGAAAAAGTTTCTCAGCTATGCGGTGTTAGTAAAACAATGATTGGACAAATTGAAAGAGGAGAGTCCAGTCCGACGCTTACAACAATATGGAAAATTGCAAATGGGCTAAAAGTATCTTTTACTTCCCTAATCCATCAACCGCAGACGGATACTGAAGTCGTTTTAAAAAAGGATATTCAAGTATTGTCAGAGGATAATGGAAAATATAGAGTATATCCGAATTTTCCATTTCAAGAGGATAGTCGATTTGAAATTTATACGATTGAAATTGATAAAGATGGGAAATTAAGCGCAGAGGCTCATAAAGAAGGAACAGAAGAGTTTATTACCGTTTTTGAAGGCGAATTAATGATTCGGGTTAACGACAATGAGTATATATTAAAAAATGGCGATTCTATCCGATTTAAAGCGGACCGTCCTCACTTCTATCGTAATACCAGTAATACATTGACTAAGTTAGGTATGACAATTTATTATCCTAATGAAAAATAAAAGCCGTATAAGTGCTTATCGAGAGCGCTTATACGGTTCTTTTTGTTTTATAAAATACTTCCTAAACGTTTAATCCCTTCACGGATAATTTCAGGAGTAGCATTTGTATAGTTTAGACGCAATGTGTTTACGCCTGTTTTAGATGTATAAAATGGGTCACCAGGTACGAAAGCGACTTTTTGTTCCATTGCTTTATTGAAAACGTCTAATGCGGAAGCTCCGTTATTCATCGTAGCCCAGATGAACATCCCACCATCGGGTTTTGTGTATTCAACATGTGCAGGGAAAAATTTTTGCATCGCGTCTAGCATTGCATCAGATTGATTTTTATATAATGAGACAATTTTTTTCACGTGCTCTGTATAGTCATTATTCGCTAAATAATCATAAATGACATATTGAGAGAAAATGTTTGTGTGCAAGTCAGTCGCTTGCTTTGCTGTTTCAATATGTTTCATTAACTCTTTGTTTTTTGTAATGACAAAGCCAAGGCGCATACCTGGTGTAACTGTTTTAGAGAAAGAACCTAGTAAAATACTATTTTCGAGTTTTCCGGCACCGATATAAGGTAATGGCTCACCTTGGAAGCGTAATTCTCCGTACGGATCATCTTCAATTAGTGCTATGTCATATTTAGAAATGATGTCATAAATTTGTTGACGTTTTTCCTTTGAATACGTTAGTCCCGTTGGATTTTGGAAATTTGGAACAGTATAGATGAATTTAACGTTAGGCTGCTGTAAAGCTTTCTCTAACTCTTCTAAGTTGAGACCATCGTTTTCAAGTGTTACACCATAAAAAGTAGGCTCACTTAATGTGAAGGCTTGAATAGCACCTAAGTAGCCTGGCTCCTCAATCACAATGCCATCACCTTTATTAATAAGTACTTTCCCAATGAGTTCAAGTGCTTGCTGTGAACCAGTTGTTATTAATATATCATCCGCATGGATATCTAGCCCATGAACACGGCGATATTTTGCAGCAATGTATTCACGTAGAGGCGCATATCCTTGTGTAGATGAATATTGGAATAATCGACTGCCATTTTCACTGATGGCATGATCTACAGATGCTTTTAATGCATCGATTGGGAAAGAGATTGGATTTGGAAGCCCTCCTGCAAAGGAAATGACATCCTCGGCATCCGTTACTTTCAAAATATTACGGATGAATGAAGATGGGGTGTTTAAGATTCTTTCAGAATATTGCATAATTTTATCGGTCCTTTTTTCTGATTTTTTAAAAATTATATCATTGTAATCATTTGCATACAATATTATGATTGTATGCAAGACAATTAAAATATTGTATGCAAATGCGAAAGAAAGGGGCTTGAAAAATGCCATTCAATTCATTTGAGGAATACCCAATGAGCTGGAAGCCGAATATCCGCAATATTTCAGGGCCGATATATATTGCAATTGCTGAGCAGCTTGAACAGGATATTAAAGAAGGCATTTTATTGCCAGGTACAAAGTTGCCACCACAACGAGAGCTTGCTGATTTTTTAGATGTAAATTTAAGCACCATTACTCGTGCGTTTAAGCTTTGCGGACAAAAAGGGCTCATTTATGCTTCAATAGGGAGCGGTACATTTGTTTCATCTGATGCCGCCACGAATAAAATTTTATTACCTACAAGTCATTCTGCTCATATGATTGAGTTGGGCTCAGTATTGCCTGCAACTTATGCCAATGAGGAAATAACGCGCTATATGAAAAAAATGCTGAATGATTCTAATTTTAGTAAGTTATTTCAATATGGGCGACCTGAGGCGAATGCCTGGCAAACAGAGGCTGTAGCAAAGCTTTTGGAAAAAGTCGGCTTTCAAACAGATCAGCCGATATTGTTTGGGACAGGGGGGCAAAATGCAATTGTCGGTACACTAGCAGCATTGTTTCATCCAGGAGATCGTATCGGAACAGATCCGATTACATATGCTGGGATAAAAACGGCGGCCAATATGCTTGGCATACAGCTAGTGGCTATTCAGCAAAAAGATGGAGAGATGACAAAAGAAGGGCTCTTATATGCTTGCAAAAATGAACATATAAAAGGACTTTATGTTATTCCTGATTTTCATAATCCAACTACCCATACAATGTCAATCGACACTAGGAAAATGATTGCAGAAGTGGCAAGGCAAAAAGATTTAATCGTTATTGAGGATGCGATTTATAGTTTTTTACAGGAACAGCCACTTGCGCCTATCGCATTTTATGCACCAGAAAAGGTAGTTTATATTGCAAGTGTGTCCAAAACAATTTCACCTGGGTTAAGGCTATCTTTTGTTGTAACGCCTAGTGCTTTAAGAAAGAAAATTATTGAAACATTATATAATATTAATATATCTGTATCACCAGTCATGGTAGAACTTACTGCTAGATTAATTCAAGATGGTGTTGCACAAACAATCTTAGAGAAACACCGATTATATGCTAAACAGCAAAATGCCCTAGTTAATCAATATTTAGGTGAATACAACATTTTAGGCAATGATGAATGCATTTTTAGGTGGCTTATATTGCCTGGAAAATTTACTGGTGTGCAGTTTGAATTACTTGCATCGAAAGCGGGCGTACAAGTGTATGCTGCAGAGCGTTTTGCGGTAGGCAATACAAAACCTGTAAATGCAGTCCGCTTGGCAATTACTGCACCTGAAAATAGCATGCAGCTAGAGCAAGCCTTAACGGTGTTAAAGGAATTGCTCGAAAGTGATGGTGACTATACATTTATAGATTAAAATAGATAGTACATAATAATGGTATGTGTGGTGAAATGATGGAACATAAAGGACGGATTATTTTTCATGTTGATATGAATAGTTTTTATGCATCTGTTGAGCAGGCGCATGACCCTAGTTTAAAAGGGAAACCGATCGCAATTGCAGGCAACCCAAAGGAGCGTCGGGGAATATTAGTGACATGTTCATATGAGGCGAGGGCGCTTGGCGTTTATACGACAATGACGGTACATGAAGCGAAACGAAAATGTCCAGATCTATTGTTGCTACCACCAGATTTTCAAAAATATCGTGAGGCTTCTAAAGCAATGTTTGCTATTTTACGAAGCTATACGGAACTGGTGGAGCCAGTATCAATTGATGAAGGCTATATGGATGTTACACTATTAAGTAAGGAACGCCATGCACTTCAAATTGCCCAGGAAATACAAACTCGATTATTAACAGAGTTGGATTTACCTTGCTCTATTGGTATTGCCCCTAATAAGTTTTTAGCCAAAACAGCATCAGATATGAAAAAACCGATGGGTATTACAGTGCTAAGACTACGGGATATAGAACAAGTGCTTTGGCCACTTGAAGTAGTCAAAATGCATGGTATTGGTGAAAGTACAGCCAAAAAGTTAAATGACCAGGGTATTTTTACAATCGGCAATTTGGCTATGGTTGAGGAACATAAAATCAAGCATACTTTAGGTAAGAATGGAGTTAGACTGCGTGCAAGAGCAAATGGAATCGATACAAGAGAAGTTGACCCAAATGCCATTTATGATACAAAAAGTGTCGGCAATTCTACGACGTTACCGCAAGATGTAACAGATATTCGACTCCTGCATAAAACCATTGATGGGCTGTGCAAAAAAGTAGCAGAACGACTCGATGCGAAACGACTAGCAGGTTCCACAGTTAGTATTCAAATACGGGGTTCTGATTGGCATAATCATACTCGCTCAAAGTCGATGACGAATGTAATTTATCGCTTTGAAGATATTTTTGAGATTGCCTGTGCGCTCTTTGATAAACATTGGGACGAGTCGCCTGTTCGGTTACTCGGTGTAACTGTTTCGAATGTAGTTGATCGAAAAGATTATAGTCAACAGCTGTCTATTTTCAATTTTGAAGAGCATGTAAAAGACGAGCCTATTTTAAAGGTAGTAGATGAGATTGAAGGGCGCTTTGGGAAAGGCATCATTAAACGAGGTGTTGATATAGGTAAACGATCTTCTTATCAATCACAAACAAGCTTTAGCAAAGATTTTTTAGACGATCACGAATAGGAGTGGACCTAAGACCGAAAGGGGTATTACGTACGTAAGCCCCCACCTGCGCCTTTTATTTCATCGGATTAATAATTCCGTAAAAAACAATATCTTCAAATGAGTCATTTTTATAAATGTGGTCTTTAAGCGTACCTTCATAGTGCATACCACATTTCCCCATAATCTTTCCAGAAGCGGGATTTGATTTAAAATAGCGAGCGTAAACACGATGATAGTTTTTCTCTGAAAACACAAAATCGATTAGTGCCTTGGCTGCTTCTGTTGCATAGCCATTGCCCCAATGCTCTTCACCAATCCAATAGGCGATTTCTCCATTTTTGTATTGTTGATTATTTGAAATACCGATTGCCCCATATAACTGACCACTTTGTTTGTCTGTAATTGCAAATTCATACATTTTATCTAAGTCATAGTGCTTTTCATGATTTGCAATCCATGTAAGAGCACAATCTAATGAATATGGATATGGTAAATTCAACGTGCTTTTGTAGATATTGTAATTGTTGCAATAATTACTGACTTCTTGCGCATCCGTTTCTTTAAAAAGACGTAGCAGTAGACGATCTGTTTCTAGTGTTTTTTCAGTTTTACTATAAATCATGTTATTCCTCCTATTCTTCCAGTTATTTAATGCTATGAAAAAGTAGTATAACACGTATAATGGTTATTTTGTATATTTTAGGTAATTAAATTTGTATTTTACTAGAAAATAATTGTTAGAACAATTAACATCTTTGTTCCGATAATGTCGTTTTGTTCATAACAAAAAATGAAATAAGTGAATAATTAGCAAACCTATATGGCACATTAACATATAGGAGGTGGAAGAAAAATGTCTAAAATTATCGGTGTGGAACAATCATTATCAAATGTTGAAAATGCTTTAAAAGCAAAAGGTTATGAAGTGATTCAGCTTCGTAATGAAGAGGATGCAAAAAAATGCGATGCTTGCGTAATTACAGGGCAAGACAGAGATGTTATGGGAATTAGCGATCCTATTATGGCAGGACCTGTTATCGATGCGGCTGGGCTTTCTGCTGATGAAGTAATACAACGTGTAGATCATTATTTCCACTAAATATGGCAATAGGTGCTGGTTTTGAAGTCTGAAATGACTTCAGAGCGGCGCCTTTTAATTTCCAAAAGAAGCTAGCTAATTTCATTTCTGAAGTACTATTCATAATATCTTTATAACAGCATTTCCTTTATAATTAACAATAGCTACATATTTTTAACAATCATGGGTAGACATAAGGGGAGAGAAAATGAAATGGAAATACTTCACGCGACTATGGATGAATTAGAAGAAGTAACAGTGCTATTTGATGAATACCGCCAGTTTTATGGACTTGAATCAGATAGAAGTAGTGCTAAAGCATTTATCCAATTACGAATGGCTTTGAAAGAATCCATTATTTTTATTGCTGTAGTAAATGGGAAAACGATTGGCTTCGCACAATTATATCCAACTTTTTCATCTATCGCATTACAGCGTGCATATATATTAAATGATATATATGTAACTGACGATGCTAGAGGCCAAGGGGTGGGCAAAGCATTGATGGAGAAGGTGTTTCAATATTGTGAGCAACAAGATGCACGGTATGTTACACTTCAAACGGCTACAGATAATGTTCATGCACGAAAGTTATATGAAAATCTTAATATGAAACAAGATCAATATTGTAATTATGTTAAGTATTTTAATTAAGAATAAGCATCTCATCCATTTTGGATGAAGATGCTTTTTTGTATTGTATTTACGATAGAGTAATAGGTTTAAAGACGCAAGTCTCAAATAATTAAAAGGGTTTTAGAAACATTTGTAAAATATATATATTAATAACTTTAAAGGAGGGCAAACAATCATAATAAGAACTAGAGGGATTAAGGGATTCCAACTATTTATACAATGTGCTTGGAATTACTAACTTATTTAAACTAAAAGGAGCAAAATATGAAAGCTATCGTATTTGATTTTGATGGAACATTGGCGAATACTTTACCAATTTGTTATTCTGCTTTTCAAAAAGTATTTAAAGACTATGATAATAAGGATCTTACTTCAAATGAGATTAAGGAAATGTTTGGTCCTTCTGAAACAGGTATTATTAGAAATAATCTCTCAGATCCTAACAAGGAAGAAGCTATCGAATATTACTATGCTCAATATTCCGAATTACATAAAAGTTTGGTAGAAGTTAATCCTGAAATTCGTGAATTATTGACCTCTTTGAAAGAGTCAAATATAAAAATAGGAATTTTCACGGGAAAGGCAAAAAGAAGCTTGGATATCTCTCTAAAAGCATTAGATATGGAAGGGTTGTTTGATGTCATTATAACTGGTGATGATGTATTAAAACCTAAACCCGATCCAGAGGGTTTAGTAAAAGCATTATCTCTTTTAGAGGTTGAAAATTTTGAGGCGGTTTATATAGGAGATAGTGATGCTGATATCGTTGCAGGTTTTCAAGCGAATGTCTATACGATTGGCGTACAATGGTTACCCGAATACCAAACAGAAGAGTTCAACGAACAACCAAATTCAATCATAAAAAGTGTCACAGAATTCAAGCAGTCCTTAAAAGTAGGCATTTTATGAGTTACCAATGGTTGGAATGGGCAAAAAAAATACAAGCATTATCTCAAGCGGGCTTAACTTTTTCTAAGGATATCTATGATATCGAGCGTTATGAGGAATTACGTAACATTAGTGCAGAGATTATGTCACAACACACTGAACTTGAAATGACCAAAATTAAAGATTTATTTACGAATGAAACAGGATATCAAACGCCAAAAGTTGATGTTCGTGGTGTAGTTTTTAAAAATAATCAAATATTAATGGTAAAAGAGAATATTGATAATAAATGGGCATTACCAGGAGGGTTTTGTGATATTGGATTATCTCCTTCAGAGAATGTAGTAAAGGAAATTAAAGAAGAGTCTGGTTATGATGTAATGCCAGTAAGACTTCTTGCGTTATTCGACAAAAATAAACACCAGCACCCTCCTGAACCATATCATTACTATAAGATATTTATTTTGTGTGAGATTATTGGAGGGGAAGCTACTATAGGTATTGAAACGAATAACGTTCAATTTTTTTCGCAACACAATTTACCGCCGCTTTCTACTAATAGAAATACTATGGCACAAATAGATATACTCTTTGAATTTTTACGGACACCAGAAAAGAAAACATTATTTGATTAAGATGAAAGCTATTTTTCGAACGAAGTTATTGGGCATAAAGACAAAAGGCATCGAGAAAGTTCAACTCGATGCCTTTCGCCCTTTTTTTACTTTAGCAGTCGCTAGTTACTGTACTTCGAGCGTATATGGTTGTGTACTAGCTTTGCCGTTTACTTCACTAACCTCTATATAGTATGTTCCTTTATCTAGTTCAACGGAACCTACTTCAGTATCTTTGGCTCCGTATAGATCTAATGTTTCAACCGTTTTTCCATTTGCATCAATAATACGAATTACACCATCTAAACCTTTTTCAGTTTGTAAGGAGAAGAACACATCGCGTCTGCGGTCATTGTAGAATTCGAAATAGTCTTTATCGCCAAATGGCACACTAGCATTTAAATATTGGTTAGCCACATATTTATCGCCGTTTTTCGTTAGCTTCGTTGGTTTTGTTGGCACACCATGCACTAATGTGGAATCTGCATCTTCATCCACATTTTTATGATTAAATACAGATAATGTGTATGGTTGAAGCGATAAGAGCCCAATGTCCGTGCCGTTAAGTGTAATAAAATAACCGCGATTTCTTTTCGCTAGGAAAGATGTGTTGACCTCTGAAGTACCTGAGAGACCAAGAAATATTTCAAATAAACTTTCACCTTGTCCAAACGGTATTTCTGTCGCTAGTTCTTCGTCATCGATTTGCATATTGCCGTTTGTATCCTCAATAATTGAACCAGAAAATTTCAAGTCAAATTGTAGTTCCTTTGGTATTTGATTGAGTTGTTTATTTGTATATGGAACGGAAGATAACAGCAGACTCAACACTGTATCCTCGCCCCGATGTTTATAGTAGTAGTAATCTTTATCATCATTATAGAGGAGATGATTTTGATAATCGATACCTGGTTCAATTGTTTGAGCATTGATGTCTGTATTAATTTCATTGTTTTTGTTTTCAGGTATAGCTGCCATTTTACTTGATGTAAGTGAATATGGTTCGATGGAACGGCCACCAAAATTAACAATTTTAACAACATAAGTTTTATCTTTTTTCAATGCTATTGCTTTTGCATCGTTTTCATCAATTGTTATGCCGTAAAGTAGACCTATTAGCCCTGGATCATTCGTTAATGAAGAAAGTGGTAGCAATTCATTCTTTTCCTCGTCATATTCTAATAAAGTAGCGGATGGCATATGATTATATCCTTTTTTAATTTGGAAACCATAAATCGCATCTTCTGGAGCGGTAAATACGAAATAATCTTCATCATATTCCGTTTGAAAGTATGCTTTTTGACTTTCACCGATATTGTAAGGAATCGCATTTTTCATAATAAGGTCAGCATCTATACCATTTTCCTCAAAATCTGAACCTATAGTTATATTTAAAAAATTATTTACTCGTTCCCGTTTCTTTCCTTTTAATGGAGCTGGCGCGTTTTCACTGTTTTGTACAACGTCTTCACCAATTGGCTCATTCAAAGGAAGTCCGTCTTCATCTTCAGGAAGATGAACAATTTCTCCTTTTAACGTGTAGGGAATAATGGATTCATTAATGGTCGACTTTTCCTCATTATCAATACCGCCACTAAGGAGAATATCGATTGAGATTACGCCACTGTTGTCATTGGATACACTTAATACATACTCTTCCTCAGGGATTGCATCAAATACGATACTTACATTTTCACCTTTTTCTGAGCTGAAAGATGATTGTATTGGGTAGGGGGCATTTTCATCCTGTTCTTCATCCTCTACTTGTTCTGTTGAGATGCTATCCAAATCACTTTTTAGATAGATTTCCATTGCCGCTGTAACACCTGGTATACCTGATAAATCAAATTTTAATGTAGATGGTTCAGTTACTAAAAAAGTAAAGTAATCTTTGTCAATCTGTTGATCCTCTGAAAGTAACGTATAATTTTCCCCTGCCGTACTAAATGGGAACTGTTGAATATTGTATGCACTGTCTATTGCTAATGAATCGATAGGTAATTCCTTCGTCGTTTCAGCTGTGAAAATGAAGTTAGATGCACCTTTTAAGCTATAGCTTCCATTATAATCTTTAACGCCTATAAGAAGCGTTCCTGCTTGTTCTGCTTTATAAAGGTAGCCTTCTTGTTTTCCTGCGCGGACATCATTGACATTGATAGTTTCAGACTCATCTTTTTGACCTGTAGGGTAGAAGTATAAGTCAAATGCATAATCATAGTTGTTAGCACCTGTTAATGACAGTTGTACATATTCCCCTGCATCTAATTCAATCTTATACCATTTCTTTTCATCTGGTAGCTTGAATTCGCCTTTTTCGGTATTCATACTATTTTTATTAAGCACTTTGGCATTAGTTAGGCGCTCATCTTTTGTTTCAGAATAGCGCTTTGGTAGGTTGTTTAAATCGAAGTGTAATGCTTTTAATGGGTCGACGAGGCCATGTCCATAGATGAGGTCGTAGCCTCTTTCACCTAAATCCTTTGCGGTCATTTCGAGTATAGCCTCTATTTCATGAGGCTTTAAAGTAGGATATTTTGATTTTAGTAAGGCTGCTACACCTGCAACTACAGGTGATGCCATTGAAGTCCCGCTAAATGCTGTGAAGGAGGATCCCTTTTTTCCATCATAAACGGTACTATAAATTTCTTCTCCTGGCGCTACTATATCCACTGATGGCCCATAGTTGGAATAGCTTGATAGTTTATTGCGTTCATTTGTAGAACCAACGCTAATGACACCTTCGAAAGAAGCGGGGAAGGAGTATTGATCTGTTGAATCATTCCCTGCAGCGGCTACGATCGTAATGCCTTTATCGATTGCTTTTTTAACGGCTTCCTGCATTAGGGGAGATTCTCCGTAGCCACCGAGACTCATATTAATAACGTCAGCGTTTTGTTCAATAGCGTAAAGTATACCTTGTGCAATAACGAAATCATTTGCAGTTTGTTTGCCGTTAAAGACATCTATTGGAAGAATCTTTGCTGACGGAAAAATACCATGTCCACCAAGCCCATTATCTTTAGTAGCTGCAATAATGCCTGCTACATGCGTCCCATGTGGATCAGAAAAGGTAGTGTTGGCAGGTGTTGCAGCATTATATGGTGGAAGAATTTGAGACTTCAAATCTGGATGTTTATAATCTACACCAGAATCGATAACTGCTACTTTGACCTCATGATTTCCTGCTAATGATAAAGCCCTATCAATTTGCAGTAGATTTAAATGATACATATCCTTTTTCTTTGGATCTACTACATTATTAAAGGATTGGTACTTGTAGCTTGGAGATACACTTTTGACTCCGTTTTGCTTGGCATAATACGAAACAGCCTCTGTTAATGTTATGCCTTTTTTTAGTTGGATTACTTCGTAACCTAATGAAGGAATCGATCGAATTACTTTTGAACCAATTTTACTATGTACGGTCTTCGCAAGACCCGAATGTTTGACGATAATAGTATCGGCACTAATCCATTCGTTTCCTCCTGTTTGATAGTTGAACTGCTTTAATGCTTGCCTTTTGTTGCTAGCGAGCATACTTGTCACCAATTCTGGGTTCTGTGGTGCTTCGGCAAAGGCAGAAGCAGCAGGAACCATTAGTGCAGAACATGCTACGACAGCGATTGATTTCATCACCCAGTTTTTCAATTGTTTTTCCTCCTTGAGTAAAATATGACATTTCACTATTTATAACGGATGGAAAATAGAAAAGTTTCATATCTCAATAAATTTTTTTCAATTGTTTTAAAATTGTTTGAGTGCCTGGCACCCAAACAATTTAGAGCTGCTCGATAAGTCTTTGTAAGTCTTCTTTTGATCGAGGCATCGACATATTACCGTCAAATAGCTTTTTGTTTTGTAAGGCGAGCGTTATTTCAAAAACCCAAGGTCGTTCAAGATGGGCTAGTTCAAGTAACTTCTCTTGATAGAACAATTCAACCGGATCCCCATTGTAAATGATTTTCCCAGCCTCCATAACAATTAATTGATCCGCCCATTCATAAGCCAAAGCGATATCATGGGTCGCCAATAAAAAAGTTCGTTCTCCATTTTCTAATTTAGCTAAGTAATGTAAAAGTTGTGCAGCATAATAATTGTCTAGTCCAGCAGTCGGTTCATCTAATAGTAATACAGAAGGTTCCATTGCCAGCACACCTGCCATGGCTACACGTTTTTTCTGTCCGACGCTTAAAAAATGTATGGGCTTATCAAGTAATGACTCAACCTCTGTTTGCGCGACAGCCCAGGCGATTTTTTCCTCGATTTTTTCTTGAGACCAGCCAAGATTTAATGGCCCGAAAGCGATATCTTGCTTTACTGTGCCTGAAAAAAGTTGATTGTCAGCATCTTGGAATACGATGCCGACCTGTTGACGTAATGCTGATAATGCTTTTCTAGAATAGCTAAGCGCTTCGTTGCAAAACGAAATGCTGCCATCGGTCGGTTTTAAAATTCCATTTAGATGCTGAAATAGTGTTGATTTGCCAGCACCATTATGACCTAGTAGGGCGATTTTTTTCCCCTTTGGAATTTGCAATGAAATATCTGTAAGTGCCTCGGTACCATCTGCATAGGCATATGATAAATGTTTAAGATCAAAATAAAGCTCTGTCATGAGAAAAAACCTCCATATAATATGAGGAATAAAAAAGTAAAAACAATTCCAAACCAGTTTTTCTTGCTATAACATACACTGTCTTGCCAATAGACAGATTCGCCACCACGTGCTTGCATCGCATTATTTAATTCACGACTACGTTGAAACATTTCCGCAAATAATGCTGCAATAAGCATGGAAATTGACCGTAGCCATTGCATAGGTGATTGATAGCCAAGGCGTGATTGTTGAGCAAGATGAATTTTTTGCATGCTATTTAAAAAGATGAAAATAAATCGATACGTTAGCTCTACTAATTCTACAAATAAAGCAGGCAGACGCCATTGACGTAAGACGTGACAAATAGATTGGACCGATGTCGTTAAAATTAAAAAGTATAAACAGCTAATACTGCCTAATACAGAGAACAATAGCTGCTGTGCTGTGATCAAGCTTTCATTTCCGATGAAAAAAGTCCAATTACTAAGAGAAAATGCCCAGAAATGTGCTGGGAGGTTACTTGAATTTGGTGCAATTGAAATCAAAATAGATAGTAAACTGGATAGCAGAAAAAATCCTGGTAACAATAGTAATTTCGCATAATATTGGAAAGGGATTTTTGCGCCTAAAATGATAAAAGCACTCATTACAATAAATGTAATGAGTGAAATAAGTTCATCTCTCACGATAAGCGACAATAGCAGTAACCCTAAGGAAAACGTCATTTTTTCTAACGGATGAACGGACGCTAGTTTATTCATATAAGCATACTTATCAATGAGTAACATCGTTTAACCTTCCTTATGCTTGCCGCGCATATAGCCTACGAAATAGCCAATAAAGCCAGCACCAATAGCAGCCTGTAATACAAATAATAAGCTTTCGATTTCACCACTTGGTGGCTCCCATAAGCTTTCAAACCACGGTTCATATTCTGCATTAATTTCCCCGATTGCAGCTTCAGCTTCTCCGTCTGCACCACCGAATTCTGCACCTTTTTGTACGAAAAGAGGGATAATTGCTAAAAGTACAACGACAGCTAGTAGCAGTAAATTTTTCTTCATCCTAATGTGCCTCCTTTGCTGAGAAAACACGTAGTGCCTTTAATTCGCTCACATTGTATTTTTTTAAGAAATTCATAACGATAACTGTTAAAATCCCTTCACTAATTGCTAGAGGGATTTGCGTTAAAGCAAAAATCCCTGCAAATTTTGTGAATGAAGCCATAAAGCCTCCTACTTCAGAAGGGAAAGCCAGTGCTAATTGAACTGAAGTGACAACATATGTACCTAAGTCCCCAAGCATCGCTGCAAAAAAGACAGCAATAGAGAATGATAGACCGATTTTTTGAGAACCTTTAAAGACATAGTACGCAATAATTGGTCCTACAATCGCCATAGAGAAAGCATTTGCACCTAAAGTTGTAATACCACCATGCGCTAAAAGTAATGATTGGAATAATAAAACGATTGTTCCAATGACACTCATGGCTAATGGTCCGAAAAGAACTGTACCAAGGCCAACACCAGTAGGATGTGAGCAACTTCCTGTTACTGATGGAATTTTCAGTGCCGACAAGACGAATGCAAATGCACCTGATAAGCCTAATATCATTTTCGTTTCAGGATTTTCGTCTATTGTTTTACGAATAGAACGTAATCCTAAAATAATAAATGGAATCGAAATGACCCACCAAAAAATCGCCCATTCAATCGGCAAAAATCCTTCCATGATATGCATGGCAAACGCTCGTTTTGGTACTAGTAAAAAAGCCACTAAGAAATAACTAAGTTTCCAAAAAGAAAATTTCAAAACCTTTCCTCCTCAACAGTAAATTTCGAATGTAGCGTGCGCAATAAAAAAGCACTTCTCCGTTTCGGAAAAGTGCATAGCTGAAAAAGCAAATAGAATTGTCATTTGCCAAGCCGCACACCTATCCTCGTAGGTTGAAACGATCACGATTTCCTCGGCAGGTCTCCTGGCTTTAGTTCAACATTTTATAGGTCTTCCCGTCCTATGGACAGTGACATTTTCTATAAAATTCCCTAGTACAGTGGCGGGACCGCGCCGGACTTGAACCGGCTTCCCTTTTAAGCAAAATGTATACACTTCGCACCGAAAAAAGATGAAGTTGTGAGTTTTCACGAAGAAGTGTAACATGTTTTTCTAATCATAAGCTATCCTTTTTTTGTAAAAAATTTTTTTATAGAATAAAAATCTAGAAAATTCAGATAAACGTCAGAGAAAATCAATCAATTTCAATGAAATATTTGTTGAAATTTTATTAAAAATCTAATAAATAAAAAAGAAATGTTGAAAAATATAAAAATGATAGGCTATGATAGAAACAGTTTTATATTCGTTTTATTAACATTTCATTTCAAAATTTAAATATAAATCCATCATTAAGTGCTCGAAATGCTTCGAGATAATAGGGAAATCGGTGTAAACCCGGTACAGCCCCCGCTACTGTAATAGCTGATGAAATCGCAATGCCACTGAAGATTTGGGAAGGCGCGAAAGTAAGAGGAAGCTTAAGTCAGGAAACCTGCTTAGTTGATGACATGCAAACTTTTCGGAGGGAGAAGTGAAGCGAGAGCGGATACGTGTATATTCGTTTTTATTTTGGCTTCTATAAAACCTTTACTCTTCGATATCGAGTAAAGGTTTTTTCTTTTTCCTAAAAGTAGAATGAGGGGAGAAAAGCAATGACAACTTGGAATTTAGAGGGCATGAAAACCCATCTTTTTATTTGTAATGGTAGTAGTTGCATGAAAAAAGAAGCTGAGGAAATTACGCTTGCAATACGAGACGAAATAGAGAAATTAGCACTCGATAAGGAAATACATACGACAAGAACGCGTTGTAATGGCAGATGTAAAGATGCTTGTGTTGTGATCGCGTATCCACAGGGAAATTGGTATCGTGTACCAACAGTTGAGCATGGTAGAACACTTGTACAAGATTTAAACCATGATTCTTTACATAGCGAGCATGTTTTTACACTGACAGAAGGTACGTTGCAACGTACTCCACAAACAACAGCCATTAAAGGCATCGACAAGGTGAAAGAGGGGTAAAAAATGGCGCAAAAAGGAAAGATTTTTGTTGTAGGCTTTGGACCTGGGGACTTCAAGCATATTACGACACGTGCTGTAGAGGCATTACAACAAAGTGAATTTATTATCGGTTATAAAACGTATGTTGAGCTCATTCAAGATTTAGTAAGTGCGAAGTCGATTGTTAGTACTGGTATGACAGAAGAAGTGTCACGAGCACAAGAAGCGGTACGTCAAGCGGAGGCTGGAAATATCGTTTCTGTTATTTCGAGTGGTGACTCCGGCGTATACGGGATGGCTGGACTTGTATATGAAGTACTAATTGAGCTTGGATGGACGGAAGCAACAGGTGTTGAAGTCGAAATTGTGCCAGGGATTTCTGCTATTAATTCGTGTGCAAGTTTGCTAGGCGCTCCGATTATGCATGATTCTTGCACGATTAGTTTAAGTGATCATTTAACACCTTGGAATTTAATTGCAAAGCGTGTGGAAGCTGCGGCGATGGCCGATTTTGTCATTGCGTTATATAACCCCAAAAGTGGTCGCCGTACACGTCAAATTGTAGAAGCCCAACGGATTTTACTAGAATATCGATCACCTGATACACCTGTAGGACTTGTGAAAAGTGCCTACCGAGATCGCCAGGAAATCACGATGACAACTTTAGCAGAGATGCTTGAGCATGATATCGGCATGTTAACTACAGTTATTATTGGTAATTCATCAACATTTTTCTATGACAATAAAATGATTACACCGCGTGGCTATCAGCGCAAATATACACTTGGAGAAGAAAAACAGCCTTTACGTCCACACCAGCGTTTAAGAGAAGAAAATGAACCGTGGGCAATGAATCAAGAAACAGGTACTGCTAGCCATGACTTTGCTGCAGATCCAAATGCAGGACGTCTGAAAAGTAGTAACGCGATAGCACCTACGCCTGTATCGGTACAAGAAAAATCATCTCTAGAAATGGCAGCAACTGCACTAGCCATGGTGAAAGGAACAACTGTCACAAAGGCAACAACGAAGTTAGTTCAGCAAAAAATGGAGTCGATTTTTGAACTTGCTGTCAGTCCTGGGGTAGCAAATAAATTTTTCACTCCACAGCAAATGATGACGTTAGCTGAAGTTGTGGGAGAAGAAGGCACGATGGAATATACACCAGACCATCAAATTCATTTAAAAATTCCAACGACAGAGCCAGAAATTATTACTGAAAAGTTAAGAGAAGTAGGCTTTTTACTCGCACCAATTGGGGATGTGCTGTCATTAAAGGCTTGTGACTTCTGTTATGGCGAGAAGGCAGATTCAATTCCGTATGCAGAGGAGATTCAAGCAAAGCTTGGTGGGTTGTCGTTGCCTAAAACACTGAATATTGGCTTTAATGGCTGTGGCATGGCGTGTTATCGTGCAGTATTTGACGATATAGGTATCGTCTATCGAAAAAGTAAATTTGATGTTTTTATCGGTGCGAAACCAGTAGGGCGTACAGCACATGCGGCACAGCCAGTTGTAGAGGGGCTAGAGCCAGAACAGCTTATTCCACTTATTACAGACATTATTGAAGAATATAAGGCAAATGCACATCCAAATGAACGCTTATTTAAGTACTTCAAACGGGTGAAAAAAATATTGCATTTTACGTATCAAGATATGTCGTCAAAAATAAAAGTAGAGCCAGCTCCGTGCGGCGACTAGTGAGGAGATAAAAGATGAAAGCAATTTTATTTGTTGGCCATGGTAGCCGTTTAGCAGCAGGAAATGACGAGGTACGAACGTTTATAGAGCAAATGACGCCACGTATCGATGAAAGCTTTTTAGTAGAAACATGTTTTTTAGAGTTTGCCTCGCCAAACATTGAAGATGGTATAACGAACTGTGTGAAGAAGGGTGCTACAGAAGTACATGTAATCCCGATTATTTTACTTCATGCTGGTCATTCAAAAATGCATATTCCAGCAGAAATCGAACATGCACGTGAGCATTATCCAAATATTACGTTCACGTATGGACAAACAATCGGTATTCATGACGAAATTTTTGCTATTTTAGAAGACCGCTTAGCAGAAATCGACTTCAATACTGAGGAAGAACATAAAGATACTGCTATTTTATTAATTGCACGAGGTGGCAGTGACCCAGCTGCAAATGGTGATTTTTATAAAATTACACGTTTGTTATGGGAAAAACTAAACGTTCAGTATGTGGAAAGCGCATTTATGGGTGTGACAGATCCGCGTGTTGATGAAGGCATTGAACGCTGTGTCAAGCTCGGTGCTAAAAAAATTATTATGCTACCGTACTTTTTATTCACAGGTATTTTAATGGAACGTATGAATGGCATGTGCAAGCAATTTAATGAGCAATATCCTGACTGTGATATTCAAATTGCTAACTATTTTGGCTACCATGATCGTTTACAAAATGTGTTGTTAAACCGTATTGAACAAGCTGTGAATGGTACATCAACAGGTATGCAGGATTTAGAAAATTATCGTGCTTATGCTGAGGTACATGGACATGCGCATCATCATCACCATCACGACCACGACCACGACCATGATCACGAGCATGAGCATGACCATGATCACGAGCATGAGCACGACCATGATCATGACCACGACCACGAGCATGAGCACGACCATCACCATGACGAGGAGCTAGTAAAATGATTTTCATGTTAGCAGGTACGAGCGATGCAAGGAATCTAGCACTTGAATTGCAATCAGTGGGCTATGCTATTACGGCTACAGTTGTAACAGATTCGGCTGCAACAAGCCTTGCACAGGCAGGTCTACCACATTTAGTTGGTAGACTAACTGCTGAGGAGATGGCAGCAATACTTACAGAACAAGGGTATCGCTTAGTTGTCGATGCCTCACATCCATTTGCAGAGGAAGCTTCTAAAAATGCGATGGCAGCAGCAAAGAGTGCCGGTGTTCCATACATTCGTTATGAACGCGCAAATGAACATTACGAACACCCTCTTATTACAGTTGTTAAAGATTATGAGGAAGCAGCACAGTTAGCTGCTGTAAAACGAGGCGTGATTATGCTGACAACTGGCAGTAAAACACTTGCAACGTTTACAAAGGTACTACAAGGCTTAGAAAATACACGTGTTATTGCACGTATGCTTCCTCGCCTTGATAATATGGAAAAATGTGAAGCACTTGGTGTGGCACAAAGAGATATTGTTGCTATTCAAGGTCCCTTTTCAAAAGAATTAAACGAAGCACTATTTCGTCAATACGATGTTACATTGATGATTACAAAAGAAAGTGGCAAGGTGGGCTCAGTCGATGAAAAGCTAGACGCTGCACTTGCCTGTGGCATTGAAACGATTTTAATCGCACGACCAAATATTCAATATGGCCAACAATACTCCTCATTTGAGGAAGTACTACAAGCTGTACAACACATACTTTAGGGGGCATTCCACATGGATTTCAAAACAGATTTCAAACCATTAACAGTAGACCCAGACAAAATTTATGATTATAGTTTCTCGATAATTGCAGAGGAAATGGGCGAACATGATTTTACAGAAGATGAGTGGAAAATTGTCCGTCGTATTATCCATGCTTCTGCTGACTTCGAATTAGGACGTAGTGTCATTATTACACCAGGAGCAATTGAAGCGGGCATTAAGTCGATTCTTGCAGGTCGTCATGTCGTTGCTGATGTGCAAATGATTGAAAGTGGATCAGGGAAAAAACGTTTCCAAAAGCATGGTGGGGATTTACACTGCTATATCGCAGATGAAGACGTTTCTATTGAAGCGAAAAAACAAAATACAACGCGTGCTATTATCTCAATGCAAAAAGCGACAAAATTACACGAAGGTGGCATTTATGCGATTGGTAATGCACCGACAGCCTTACTAGAGTTAATTCGCTTAATTAAAGAAGGCTTAGCAAAACCGGACTTAATTATTGGTATGCCAGTAGGCTTTGTGTCAGCAGCGGAGTCGAAAGAAGAGCTTTTAAAGCTAGAGGGGATTCCTTATATTACAAATGTTGGACGTAAAGGCGGTAGTACAGTGACGGTTGCTGCTTTAAATGCCGTTTCATTACTAGCGGACGAACAGGCGAAAAAATAATGGAGCGGAAGCCAAAAAAGGATCCTAAAGACATGCGTCACGGTTATACAACGGGAGCCTGTGCAACTGCAGTAACGAAAGCGGCATTACTAGCACTCATAACAAATGAAGAGCAAGAAACGAGTACAATTCATTTGCCGATAGGGCGAGATGCAACTTTTACAATTGAAAAATGTACGTTTGGTAATAACGAAGTAAGCTGTGAGACGATTAAGGATGCTGGTGATGATCCAGATGCAACACACAAAGCCCTTATTATTGGCACGGTAAGTTGGGCTGATACACCGGGGATACATTTAGATGGTGGCATTGGCGTCGGGCGAGTAACAAAGCCCGGCTTACCTGTTGCTGTTGGAGAAGCAGCGATTAACCCTGTACCACGTAAAATGATACATAGTACCGTGCAAGATGTGCTAGAAGAGTTTCAAATTAATCGCGGCGTTAATGTTGTTATTTCTGTACCAGAGGGCGAGGAAATTGCAAAAAAAACATTAAATGGACGGCTTGGCATTATTGGCGGCATTTCCATTTTAGGCACAAGGGGAACCGTCGTGCCTTTTTCGAGTTCTGCTTATATGGCAAGTATTGTTCAAGCTATTAGTGTCGCAAGGGCAGCTGGCTGTGAACATGTAGTTGTAACAACAGGTGGGCGTAGTGAAAAGTTTGGGATGGCCCAATATCCTACATTACCAGAGGAAGCGTTTATTGAAATGGGTGATTTTGTCGGCTTTACATTAAAGCATTGTAAACGACTTGGCATTAAGAAAGTATCGCTCGTTGGGATGATGGGAAAATTTTCAAAGGTGGCTCAAGGGGTAATGATGGTGCACTCCAAAAGCGCAGCCATTGATTTTAATTTTTTAGCGCAGTTAGCTATAGATATTGGGGCAGATGAAGAAACAGTAACGCAAGTAAGAGAGGCAAATACCGCATCACAAGTTGGTGAGATAATGGCTGAAAAAGGCTATGATGCTTTTTTTCATCACCTATGCGAGGCATGCTGTTATTCATCTTTACACCATACTAGAGGGGGCTTGACGCTCTCCACATCGATTTATTCGATGCAGGGACAATTATTAGGAAGGGCTGATGACATTGCATCAATCGATGAAATTGATTGGGATCGGGGATAACGGACAGGAAAGTTTACTACCACAGTATAGACAGTGGATTGAAGACTGCGAGGTGCTCGTAGGTGGTGAGCGTGTCCTTGATTTTTTCCCAAGCTTTACAGGAGAAAAAATAGTCATTAAAGGTGGTCTTTCGACGCTTGTTGAAAAACTATCCGAAGAAACGCGTAAGACAGTTATTTTAGCATCTGGTGATCCACTATTTTACGGCATCGGGGGATATTTAGCAAAGAAGCTAAATATCGAAGTATATCCGTATATGAGCTCGGTACAGCTTGCGTTTTCAAAAATGGGCGAAAGCTGGCAGGATGCCTATGTAACTAGTATTCACGGGCGACCAATGAAAGGCTTAGCGCAACGTATTGATGGTAAAAAGAAAGTGGCATTACTAACAGATGCAGACAATAATCCAAATGCGCTGGCACGTTATTTAAAGCATTTTGGTATGACAGAATACCGTGCTTTTGTGGCAGAAAATATACAAGGTATTGATGAAAAATATGGCTGGTATTCTCTTGATGAATTAGAAGAAGTAGAATTTTCATCTCTCAATGTTGTCATCCTACAGCAAACATCAGCTCCAAAGCGCTATGCACTTGGTATTGATGATGAAGAGTTTTCGCAACGTAAGCCAGATAAAGGACTGATTACGAAAAAGGAAATTCGTGTATTAAGTTTGCAAGCAATGCAGCTTCAAAAGGACAGCACGATTTGGGATGTCGGCACATGCACAGGATCCATGGCAATTGAAGCTGGTAAATTGGCACCAGAAGGTCAAGTGTATGCAGTGGAAAAAAATGCTCCTGATTTAGAAAATTGCCTACAAAATCAACAGAAGTTCCGTGTCGATGTAACAGCTATTCATAGTAAAGCTCCTGCAGGACTAGAGCATTTTCCAGACCCAGATGCGATTTTTATCGGCGGAACAGGTGGGGAAATGGTGGAGTTATTACAGCTGTGCTGTGCGCGCTTAAAGCCCAATGGTCGCATTGTCTTAAATGCAGCTACAATCGAAAATTTATATAAGGCAGTTGAGGCGTTTAAAGCTTGTGGCTTTGCAGTAGAAATTTTACAGGCGCAACTTGCACGTAGTAAACCAATTTTAGATATGACTCGCTTTGTCCCATTAAACCCGATATTTATTATTTCGGCATATCGAAAGGAAGAAAATCATGAGTAATCTTGGTATTTTATATGGCTTAGGCGTAGGCCCTGGCGATCCAGAATTAATTACAGTAAAAGCATTCCGTGTTATCCAGGAGTCACCAGTTATTGCCTACCCTAAAAAATTAAAGGGTAGCAAAAGCTATGCACACCGCATCGTAGACGTTTACATTAATCCAGAGGAAAAAGATATGCTTGGTCTTGTTTTCCCAATGACGAAGGATGAGGCAGTATTAGAACGTGAATGGACGAAATCTGTTGAACTTGTTTATGGTAAATTAAAAGAAGGCAAGGATGTTGCATTTGTGACAGAAGGTGATCCTCTTTTATACAGTACTTTTATCCATATGATGAAGCTAATGCAGGACATGCATCCAGACGTAGAAATACGTACAGTACCTGGTATTTCATCATTCAATGGTTCTGCATCACGTCTAGGCATTGCTCTTGCTGATGGAGATGATCGTGTTGCAATTATTCCAGCTCATGATAATTATGATGCAATGCGTGAGGCAATTGAAAGTCATGATGCAGTCGTATTTATAAAAGTAGCAAAGGTTATTGATTTAATGCTAGAAGTACTGCGTGATTTAGACTTACTTGATAAAGCTTCCGTTGTCACAAAGGTTACATCTGATGAGGAAATTATTTGGGATGTACGTGAACTAGACGGTGTAGATTTAGAATATTTAACGTTAATGGTGGTGCGTAAATAAATGAAGAAAATTTATATTGTCGGTGCAGGCCCAGGTGATCCGGATTTAATTACTGTCAAAGGTTTACATATGCTACAAACAGCGGATGTTGTTATGTATACAGATTCGTTAGTCAATGAAGATCTTATTGCAAAGGCAAAGCCAGACGCGGAAGTAATTCGTACGGCCGGCATGCATTTAGAAGAAATGGTTGCGGTCATGGTAGAGCGTGTCAATGCTGGTAAAGTAGTAGCACGTATGCATACAGGCGACCCTGCGATGTATGGTGCAATTATGGAGCAAATTTCCTTATTGAAGAAAGAAGGGATTGGCTATGAGGTCATCCCTGGCGTTAGCTCAGTTTTTGCTTCAGCGGCAGCAATCGGTGCAGAGTTAACAATTCCCGATTTAACACAAACGCTTATTTTAACTCGTGCGGAAGGACGTACACCTGTGCCTGAGTTTGAAAAGCTACGTGATCTTGCTAGCCATCATTGTACGATTGCGCTGTTCTTAAGTGCAACGCTAACAAAGAAAATCGTCAAAGAATTGCAAAGTGCGGGATGGTCTGATGATACACCAGTTGCCGTAATTCAGCGTGCAACTTGGCCCGATCAAAAAATTGTTCGTACGACTTTAGTTGAACTTGATGAGGCGATGCGTGTCAATGGTATACGTAAGCATGCAATGATTTTAGCAGGTTGGGCATTGGACCCGAATATTCATGATAAAGATGAGTATCGTTCAAAATTATATGATGCGACCTTTACACATGGCTTCCGAAAAGGTGTGAAGACAAGTGATTAAATTACAAGAAGGTGTACTTCCTGAAGTTGATCAGCGTAATCCTTATGCAGTTGTGGCCATTACGAAGCATGGTGTTCAAATAGGACGCAAACTACAGCAAACATTTGCGGCAAGCGATTTATATTATATGAGTAAATTTGAACATGGCGACGAAGATGAAAAGCATATTCAGCTTTTTACAGGTACGGTACGCTTATTACTGCCAACGCTTTTTAAGCAGTATAAAGGATTAATTTTAATTATTTCACTTGGTGCGGTTGTGCGCATGATTGCACCAATTTTACAGGATAAGAAGACCGATCCTGGTGTGGTTGTCATTGATGACCGTGGGGAAAATGTCATAAGTGTGCTATCGGGCCATTTAGGTGGCGCGAATGAGCTAACGCATGAGGTTGCAGCGGCGCTAGGAGCAAACCCTATTATTACAACAGCTTCTGACGTTCAAAAAACAATTCCTGTTGATTTATTTGGAGCACGTTTTGGCTGGGTTTGGGACAGTGCAGATAAACTAACACCTGTTAGTGCCTCTGTTGTCAATGAGGAACACGTTGCAATTGTACAGGAGGCTGGGGAACGTGATTGGTGGATGCGTGATACACCAATGCCTGAGCAAATAAAAATTTACGCATCAGCACACGAAGCGATTGAAGCGAAACCTCATGCTACGCTGTTCATTACCGACCGTATAATTGAACCTGAGGAAGAAATGCTGCTAGAGAATGGCGTTATTTATCGACCAAAATCAATTGTACTTGGCATGGGGTGTAATCGCGGGACGGCTGTTGAAGAAATTGAACAAGTCATTGATGAAACGTTAGCGGAGCTGAAGCTATCGAAAAAAAGTGTAAAAGCACTTTGTACAATTGATTTGAAAAAAGACGAAACTTGTTTTATTGAAATAACAAAAAAATATGATTGGGAGTTTGTAACATATACCCCAGAACAGTTAAATGAAATCAATTTCCCATCACCATCTGAAACGGTATTTAAATATACAGGGGCATATGGGGTAAGTGAACCAGCTGCAATGCGCTATGCACAGGTCGAATCACTCGTATTACCAAAGAAAAAGTCAGGCAATGCTACGATTTCTGTAGCAAGATTAGTATTTTAAGGAGGGAGCCTATGCAAACAAATCGCTTTGTACTTGCAGGAACAGGTAGTGGTGTTGGCAAGACAACATTCACAATTGGTCTTATGAAAGCATTGCAGGAAAAAGGTAAAGTCGTGCAAGGCTTTAAATGTGGTCCTGATTATATTGACCCTAGCTACCATACTGCTGTGACAGGACGTGTGTCGCGTAATATTGATAGCTGGATGTTTTCGCATGATGCGGTACGTGATATTGTTGCGCGTGCGAGCATGGATGCAGACGTTTCGATTATAGAAGGCGTAATGGGCTTTTATGATGGCAAAAGTCCGTTATCTGACGAGGGCTCGGCAGCGGACATTAGTGTTGTGACAGAAAGTCCGGTTATTTTAATCGTTAATTGTGCAAGTATGGCTCGCAGCGTAGCGGCAGTTGTAAAAGGCTTTCAGCTACTATCTGACCAGCCAAACATTGTCGGCGTTATTGCGAACCAAGTAGGTAGTGTAGGCCATTATGAAATTGCCAAAGCTGCGATTGAGCAGGAATGTGGTATTCCAGTTATCGGTTATTTAAAGCGTGAAACAGGCATTGATATTCCAAGTCGCCATTTAGGGCTTATTCCTGCGATTGAACGAGGTGAGCTCGATTCATTTTTTGACAAGCTAGGTGCTTTAATGGCCGAGACGATTGAATTGGATTTATTACTGTCATTAACAAAGGCACCAGTTCTACAAGAGACAGGTCAACTATTTGCTGAACAACCTGCAAAAAATATTTGTATTGCGGTAGCAAAAGATGCTGCATTCAACTTCTATTACGAGGAAAATTTAGCACTTTTACGAGCAAAAGGAGCAACATTGCAATTTTTCTCACCACTTGCAAATGAACCTGTGCCAGCCGAAGCAGATGGTTTATATATTGGTGGAGGCTTCCCAGAGGAATTTGCTGATACGCTAGCAAAAAATACTGACGTGAAAACATCCATTCGTGAAGCAATCGCGAAAGGTTTACCGACATTAGCTGAATGCGGTGGCTTTATGTATTTGACTGAGGCGATTACGAATAGTCAAGGTGAACGCCATGAAATGCTAGGAGTTATTCCTGGTGAAGTAGCAATGCAAACAAAGCTTGCGGCACTTGGCTATCGTGAAATTTTTGGGACAGCGTCTAACTTTTTAATCGGTAAGGACGAACAAGCAAAGGGCCATGAATTCCATTATTCATCATATAGTGGTACCCATGACACTCCTGCTTACGAAACGAAAGGGCGTTTTGGCAATAAAGAAGAAGGTTACCAAACAGGGAATTTAGTAGCAGGCTATACGCATTTTCATTTTGTTTCTAATCCTAAGCTTGTTGAAAACTGGTTAACAGCATGTAAGAAGGTGAAAACAAATGACTAATTACTTTCCTATCCACTTAAATATCGAATATAAAACTGTTGTTATTGTTGGTGGAGGTCATGTAGCGACGCAAAAGGTTACTTCATTGCTACCGGCAAAAGCAAACATTGTCGTAGTGAGCCCGACGTTACACGACACATTAAAGCCACTTGCACAATCAGGGCAAATAACATGGCGTGAAAAAGAATTTGAGCCACGTGATTTAGATGATGCAACACTTATTATTGCAGCGACGAACGATACAAACGTCAACAATGCTGTACAAGAAGCGGCGCAACATTGGCAGCTCTTAAATCGAGCAGATGCACAGGGGGAAAGCGACTTTATAACACCTGCAACAGTTCGTCGTGGTCCTTTAGTGTTGACGGTTTCTACATCTGGTGCAAGCCCAGCACTTGCACGCAAAATAAAAGAAGATTTAACAGAGCAATTTGATGCTGTATATGAAGATTACGTATGCTTTTTACAGCAAGCTCGTCTAATGGTTACTGCAAAATTTGATAAGGGTGATCAAAGACGTGCCGCGTTACAAGCACTACTTGAGCCAAACTTATTAGCATGGACACGTAGTGGAGAGATTGACCGACGAGAGGCGTATTTACAACAACTATTGACGGGAGAAACGCGATGAAAGAGGGAATTGTATATTTAGTAGGGGCTGGCCCGGGAGATCCGAAGCTCATTACAGTGTATGGGCTAGAATGTATTCAAAAGGCCGATGTCATTGCATACGATCGTCTAGTGAATCCGAAATTATTAGATTTTGCAAAAAAAGATGCAGAGCTTGTGTACTGTGGTAAATTGCCTGGTAAGCACCATCTAATTCAAGACGAAATTAATGCATTGCTTGTTGAGCGGGCGCAAGAAGGTAAAGTTGTAACTCGTTTAAAGGGTGGTGACCCTTTTGTTTTTGGTCGTGGTGCTGAAGAGGCGGAAATATTGAAAAATCACGATATACGTTATGAAGTGGTACCAGGTATAACAGCTGGAATTGCAGCTCCTGCGTATGCAGGTATTCCTGTTACACATAGAGATTTTGCCACAAGTTTTGCACTAGTTACAGGTCACGGTCGAGAGGAAAAAGGACAAGATTTTTTAAATTGGCCAGCACTGGCAACTGGTATTGATACTGTCGCATTTTATATGAGTGTAGGCAATATTGCATATATCGCGAAAAAACTCATTGACAATGGTCGCCCAGCGACTACGCCCGTTGCCGTAATTGAATGGGGTACAACTGACCAACAGCGTACGATAACAGGACCACTAAACGACATTGCTAGTATTATTGAACGTGAAGGTTATCATAATCCTTCTATGATAGTCGTAGGGGATGTTGTCAATGTACGTGAAAAAATTCAATGGTTTGAAGAGCAAGGGCTCGCTTTTAGCTAATGTTGCTATGGCACCTTGCTATTCTCTTATTTAAATAGATAGACAGGCAAATGACAAAAGAGATGTACTTAAAGGAGGATAACTTCATGACAGTAATGGAAGCATTAAAAAAACGTCGTGCAATTCGCAACTATACAACCGAGCCTATTGAAAAGGAAAAAATAGCACAAATTTTACAAGCCGCAACGTATGCACCTAACGACCGGATGCGTGAACCTTGGCATTTTTATGTAATACAAGGTGACGCGATGAAACGTTATGAAGCAATGGCTAGTACATATTTGCAAGAACGTTTTCCAACGAAGCCTAATCTAGTAGAAAGTTCATTAAAGGTTGTTCAAACAACACCTGTTGCAATTGTTGTGACAGCCGATATTGTGGAAGATGATGAAGATGCAACAGAAGATAATATTTTTGCTGTATGCAGTGCGATTATGTCCATGTGGCTAGCTGCAGAGGAGCTAGGGCTTGGATTCGTATGGCGTACGCGAGGCGTTGGACTTGTTCATGATGCACGCATGCATACATTTATCGGTGCAAGTGAAAATCAAAAGGTTGTCGGCACTATTTTCATTGGTTACCCAGAAGAGCAAGAGCTTAAAGACAAAAAACGAACATCATTTGAAGAGAAAACAACTTGGCTTTAAGGAGGTAGGAAAAATGGCTAGAAAAGGCTTGTTTTTAGTATACACAGGTGATGGCAAGGGGAAAACGACAGCTTCCCTTGGTGTGACATTGCGCGCAGTAGGACGTGGTTTAAATGTGCGTTATATGCAGTTTATAAAATCGCCAGAGCGTACGTACGGTGAACAAATTGCCCTATCGAAACTGGGGGTAGAAATGGAGCAAATGGGCATAGGGTTTACATGGACAAAAACACCAGAGGAGCATCGTGTTGCATTAGCAAAAGCTTGGCAAAAAACAAAGGAAGCCTTACAAGATGATAGCATTGATTTACTCGTTTTAGATGAGCTTAATAATGCATTGGCAATTACAAAATTCCCAATTGATGACGTTCTCCCATTAGCTGAAGTGCTTGAAGCCATTGCACAACGTCCTCCTACAATGCATCTTGTCGTAACAGGACGCAGTGCCAATCCTGCCCTTGTTGCCATGGCTGATTTAGTTTCAACAATTGATGCAACGAAACATTATTACGAAGAGGGAATTCCTGCTGTCAAAGGACTTGAATTCTAAATCCATCTGTCCAATTTTCGATTTTATATTCAATGGGGGGATATTCAGGAATGATTAAATTCACTGAATATAAGCTACCTTCCTAAGTATCAAGGAGGGAAATCAGAATGCCAGCAAAGTCAATTATGATTCAAGGAACAGCCTCTGACGTTGGTAAAAGCATGATATGTACGGCATTATGTCGCATTTTTTCAGATGATGGACTAAAAGTGGTACCTTTTAAGTCGCAAAATATGGCGCTTAATTCATTTGTAACCGAAGATGGCGGAGAAATTGGCCGTGCGCAAGGGGTACAGGCGGAAGCAGCCCGCGTTGTAGCGACAACAGATATGAACCCAATTTTATTAAAGCCCAAGCAGGATATGGTATCTGAAGTTATTGTACATGGCAAGCATTTTTTAAATATGGATGCCAAGAGCTATCGCAATCAATTTGTACAACAAGCAATGCCGATTGTTGAGAAGTCTGTACGTACTTTACAAAATACATATGATGTCATTGTGCTTGAAGGTGCGGGAAGCCCGGCAGAAATTAATTTAAAGAATCGCGATATCGCCAATATGCGTATGGCACATTTAGCAGATGCGGCAGTTGTGTTAGTAGCTGATATTGACCGCGGTGGTGTGTTTGCATCCATTATTGGGACGCTAGCTTTGCTTGATGACGCAGAGCGTGCACGTGTAAAAGGACTCATTATTAATAAATTCCGCGGTATGCGCGAGCTTCTAGATGATGGCATTGAATGGGTAGAGCGTGAGACAGGCATCCCTGTTTTAGGTGTTGTGCCTTATGTAGATGTGAATATTGAAGCTGAAGATTCATTAGCGCTGTCTGCACTACGATTTAAAAAACCAAAGCCTGGTGAGTTTTCTGTTGATGTGGCGATGATTCGTTTACCTCGCATATCGAATTTCACAGATATTGATCCATTTTTTGACGAGCCAGAGGTAGGTGTACGTTTAATCGGCAATGTGGCAGAGCTTGGCACACCGGATTTGCTTATACTACCGGGCACTAAAAGCACAATGGATGATTTAGCATGGCTTAAGGCACAAGGCTTTGCTCAAGCAATTTCGAACTTACGTGCACGTGGAACTAAAATCATTGGCATATGTGGCGGATTTCAAATGCTCGGTGAAGTGTTGCTCGATCCAGATGCAGTTGAAGGAAATGGCGACTCTGCACAGGGTCTCGGCTTATTACCGATGGAAACGGTGTTTGTAGGAGATAAAAAAACCGTACAAATGTCGGGGACGCGCGGAACTGAGACACTGACAGGCTATGAAATCCATCTTGGTCGTACAAAAATTTTACGAGATGAAGTATCACCATTTTTACAATTAGCAGATGGTCGTGTTGATGGAGCAGTAAGTGCGGACGAGCAAGTAATTGGTACATACTTCCATGGTTTATTCCATAATCGTAACTTTACACGTCAGCTTGTTAATAATATTCGCATTTCAAAAGGGTTGGCAACATTGCCGACAGATGTTAAAAGCGATGCTGAGCGCAGGGAAGATGCCTACAATATGCTAGCATCACATGTGCGTGCTAATTTAAATATGGAAAAAATATATGAGATGTTAAAAATTGAGGTACATGGATGACTAGAAAAGGACCGTTAGCTATTAATTATGAAGCATTATGGCAGGAAGGCATGAAGGATTGGCAAGGTCTAATGCCAGAGCGCATGGTCAATGATCAATTAGAGGAACAGTTTTGGTCTCAATCGATAGCGCGCAAAAAAATTGGCCAAACCGATCCTTATGCAGCCCTTATTTTTCAAGAAATAAAGAAATATATTCGACCGGAACATTCTGTAGTTGAAATTGGTCCAGGGTGGGGCAATTATACGTTTCCGCTTGCAGAATATGTGCGTGACCTAACGTGTGTAGATAGCTCAGACAGCATACTTGATTACTTACAACATTGTTTGCAAGAAAAGAGCCGTGTATCCTATGTTCATGCGAAGTGGGAGAAGCTTGATGAAAATGAGCTACAAGCACATGACATTGTAATTGGCGTAAATTGTTTTTATCGTATGTACGAAATTAAATCGGCACTTTATCACATGAATCGACTTGCTAAAAAACGAGCGATTATCGGCATGACAACGGGGCCAATTCAGCCACATTATGAAGTTTTACATGACAAGTTCGGTTATGACATTAAATATCCACGAAGAGATTATATAGAATTTCTGAATTTACTATATGAAATGGATATATATGCAGATTGTGACATTATTCCGTTAAAGCGAACGTATGAATACGACTCATACGATCAGTTAGTGACAACACAAAGCAAAAAAATATTGAGTGCTGATTTTAATAGATCACATGTTGAGGTAGCACTTGCCCCGTTTATAGAGGAAAAAAACGGTCGGTATTACTATCGTCATGATTTCCATGCTGCACTCGTATCGTGGGAACCTAAGTAACAGAAAAACCTTTGGTGATAGCTTTCACCAAAGGTTTTTCTTCTGTATAGCAATAGGGTACAATAGAACGACAGAAAAAGAATTGAGGTGGCAGTTGTGCAACTACATTTTTTAGGAACAGGCGCAGGCATGCCTTCAAAGGAACGTAATACGAGCGCATTAATGGTAAAACTACTAGATGAAAATGGTGAAATGTGGCTATTTGATTGTGGAGAGGCAACACAACACCAAATTTTGCATACATCCTTAAAGCCACGTAAAGTGTCGAAAATATTTATTACACATTTACATGGCGATCATATTTTCGGTTTACCAGGATTTTTGAGCTCACGTTCATTTCAAGGTGGTGATGAGCCGCTAACTATTTTTGGTCCAGCAGGCTTACAGCAATGGGTAGAGCAGACTTTTGCATTATCAAAAACACATTTAACTTACCCATTACAATTTGTAGAAGTACGCGAAGGTATTATTTACGAAGATGAAAAGTTTACAGTGCATGCTAGTGAATTACGTCATGTTGTCCCATGTTTTGGCTACCGTATAGAGCAAAAGGATTTACCTGGCGAGTTACTGATGGAGAAAGTTCAATCTTTCGGCGTACCAAAAGGACCTTTGCTTGGTCAGTTGAAAAGAGGACAAGACATCGAGCTTGAAAATGGTACAATTATTAGAGCAAAGGATGTTGTTGCCCCTCCTAAAAAAGGCTTTACACTCACTATTTTAGGGGATACAAAATATTGTGAAGAAGCGATTTCATTGGCCAAGCAATCAGATGTAATTGTACATGAGGCAACATTTGATGGGAGCACAACGGATTTAGCTGCTAGCTATGGTCATTCGACAAATATCGAAGCGGCAATGGTAGCAAGTAGAGCAGGTGCAAAATATTTACTTCTTAATCATTTAAGTGCACGTTTTTTACCACATGATTTACCAGTATTTTTAGCAGAAGCCCAAGCAATCTTTCCACAAACATTCCTCACATCAGACCACTCGGTATTTAATTGGGGTCATGATAAATTATTATAATTGACCAACAAGTGATCACTTTAACTCGTTTAGATGCTTTCACAAAAGGCTAACAGCAAACAGCGATAAATGAACTGACTGCCATTATTGATATGTTATAGGGTACTGTTGAAAAGCTAGCGTAATCTACTAGTAAGTATAAAGTGGAATTGTTAAAAGTTAGGGCGTTTGTAGAAATATAGTGCGATTAGTAGATGATTTCCGTATAATTAAGTAAAAGGGGAGTGGTTGTATGGATCAACAAAAGATGCCACCAGCTGTTTTACGTTTACTTGTTATCTTTCCAAACGTGTTAAGCTATTTATTATTAGGCGGACTCATTATTTATGTTACTTCAAATTATGATTTGTTAAAATCAACAGAGAGCTTAAAGGTTTGGCTAATTTTTATCGCAGTCCTTGCACCAGCAGCAGCCTATACAACCTTTAGTATTGTTAAAAAAATTCGCGCTGGTCATATGTAACAGATTTAATAGCGTACAAAGTAACACGTTGCATCTTTTAAAGGATGCAACGAGTTTTTTTTTAGAAAGAAAGTAAAACCTAGCTCGGAAAATTGTTGAATTGCATGGAAAGAGAATAAAAAAATATCATATAGGAAAACTAAAAATACAAAGTGTAAAGAACTGAGGTGCCGTTTATGAATCAACCAAATTGTGATTCTGCTCCATTAAAACAAACAATCAAAGAAGAACTTAGTCAAGTTATTTTGTCTTTACAGCAAAGTTTAACCGCAATGGATTCGCTAGAAGATTGCTTACTTGCAGATTTAGAAAAAATTAAAGAACAATTTGTAACGATTGAAATGCAGGCAGCCACGTTTTATTTAAATTGCTATTTGTCTCCGTTCACTGAAAAATATCCTGAGCTATCGATTTGCGTACAAAATATGTCAAAAAGACGTCATGGTGGATTAATTGTTTTTGAAAGAGAGAGTCCAATTGAACATCTTATAAAGCCGGGGATTCATATTGGAGCGGAATTAACACATTCTTTGCTAGAATCTATTTTTTACCCAGGCAATCCTCTCCATGATGGTGCTGTGTTAGTTAAGAGTAATCGAATTATCTCAGCAGCAAATGTACTACCTCTTTCAGACATTTATACAGGCGAAAAAAAACTTGGAACGAGACATCGAGCTGCGATAGGTTTAAGTGAGCTCAGTGATGCTTTAATTATGGTTATATCAGAAGAAACCGGAAGAATTTCTTTTGCTTTTAATGGAAGCTTACACCCAATTACTTCAGATGGGATTTTATAGTATAAAATAGGCTCTATTTAAAATATCTCAAATTCGAGATATTTTCCTTGCAACTTTGTCACTTGCGTGGTAAAGTGATGATACAGTTCGAGGAAGGGAGGGCAAAGTGATGGAAAAACATACACTAGGCTCGCTAACATGGCTACGAATGATGCGCTTTACCAATCAAAGTAATCAGCTATCGAATGAATTTTTAAAGCGTTTTAACTTAACAACTGCACAGTTTGATGTATTAATTCAAATTAAAACATACGCACCGTTAACACAGTCACAGCTAGCGGAAAAAGTTACAGTAACGCAAGGTGGTATATCACGAATGCTTGCCCGTCTTGAAAAAGAAGGACTAATAGAGCGTAAGCAAAACTGGAAAACAAAAACAATATCACTAACTGTAAAAGGTGAGCAATTGATTGATGCGGCTACACCTAGTCAGCTTCACTTTCAATCCTCATTTTTTGAAGAAGTTTTATCAGAGGAAGAAATGAAATCTTTATATACACTTATGTCAAAACTAGAAAAGCATAGCCGAGAAAAAAAATTACCTTAGGCGTGATTTTTTTTACGACATCACTTGCTTAGTCAAGTGAGAATTAGGAGGACTCTACATGAATAAATTAAGCGGACATCATCATATTTCAATGCTAACAAAAAATGGCAAACGGAATAATGAGTTTTATACAAAAATCCTTGGTTTACGTCGAGTGAAAAAAACAGTTAATCAAGATTCACCTTCCATGTACCATTTATTTTATGGTGATCGTACAGGAGCAGCTGGAACAGAATTAACATTTTTTGAAATGCCTGTAGCAGGACGAACAGTACGTGGAACAAATGCGATTACGCGAATAGGCTTATTAGTACAAAGCTATGATAGTTTATTATATTGGAAAAAGCGCTTTGAGCTTTTACAAGTGAAACATAGCGACATAGCGACATATGCGGGCAAAGATGCTTTATTTTTTGAGGATCATGAAGGCCTACGCATGGTGCTTATAAATCACGATGGACAGCCGACACCAGCCGAATGGCAAGTATGGGATGGTACCGATATTGCAGCAGAGCATCGTATTTTAGGCATGGGCACCGTTGAAATTACCGTTCGTTATTTACAGCGTACAGTGAATTTATTACAAGAACTTTTTGACTATACATTAGTCACTGAAGATGACAAAGAAGTACGACTTCAATCAATTGCTGGAGAAACGTTCGGAGAAGTCATCGTTAAGGAATTGGAGGGACCGAGTGAAAAGCCCGGTCGAGGCAGTATTCATCACCTTGCATTACGTGTAGCGACGGTAGAAGAACTTCAAAAATGGGATGAATTAATTAAAGCGCGTGGTTTAGACAGCTCAGGTGTTGTCAATCGTTATTACTTCCAAAGCCTCTATTTTAGAGATCGTAACGGTATTCTTTTTGAGATGGCGACAGATGGACCTGGATTTACAGTAGATTCCGCTATTGAGGATTTGGGGAATGAACTTGATCTGCCACCATTTTTAGAAGCAAAACGCGCAGAAATTGAAGCGATTTTAGAACCACTTGATTAAAGGAGAGAGCACAATGGAAAATTATCGTATCGATCAATCACAAGGTTTAGAATTTGGACTTTATTCACTGGGAGATCATATTCCAAACCCATTAACAGGTGAACGGATATCTGCCCAACAGCGAATACAGGAGCTAATTGAAATGAGCCAATTAGCGGAGCAAGCTGGCATCAATGTATTTGGAGTAGGTGAAAGTCATCAATCGTATTTTACAACACAGGCACATACGGTTGTTTTAGGCGCAATTGCACAAGCAACGAAAAAAATTAAAATAGCAAGTTCTGCAACCGTGTTGAGTGTATCAGACCCAGTAAGAGTGTATGAGGACTTTGCAACACTTGATTTAATTTCAGATGGGCGTGCTGAAATTGTAGCAGGGCGAGGTTCGCGCGTTGGCGCCTATCATTTACTTGGCGTCGATTTACAGGACTATGAAGAAATTTTTGAGGAAAAATTAGAGCTACTAAAAAAAATTAATGAAGAAGAGCTTGTTACGTGGGAAGGGCAGTATAGAGCACCTTTACACAATGCGCAAATTTTACCACAGCCTAAAAATGGCTCACTACCAATTTGGCGCGCAGTTGGAGGTCCGCCGGCAAGTGCTATAAAAGCAGGGTATATGGGCATTCCAATGATGTTAACAACATTAGGTGGCCCAGCAATCAACTTTAAACCTTCAGTTGATGCATATCGTGAGGCAGCTGATAGAAGCGGTTTTGATGCAGAGCAGTTACCAATTGCTACTACAAGTTTGTTTTATGTAGCAGATACATCAAAAGAAGCTTTGCAAAATATGTATCCTCATCTAAATGGGGGCTTCCAAGCTATTCGTGGTGGTGGTTATCCAAAACAACAATTTGCCCAAGCAGTTGATCCACGTGATGCCTTAATGGTCGGAAGTAAGGAACAAATTATTGAAAAGTTGCTGTATCAATATGAACTTTATGGCATGCAACGTTTTATGGCACAAATTGATTTTGGTGGGGTGCCTTTCGATAAATTGATGAAGAATATCGAAATAATTGGCAATGACATCTTACCAGCAATTAAAAAATATACAGCGAAATAAGGAGCGAGCAGCATGAAAATTGTAGCACTAGCAGGTTCAATCGTCGGCTCTAAAACCAAAATAGCCATTCATAAAATTGTTGAACTACTAAATGAAAAATACCCAGAGCATGAGGTAACAATTCTTGACCTAGCTCAGTATACTATTGCATTTAGTGATGGCCGTAATTACGTAGATTACGAGGGTGATACGAAGTATGTGGCAGAAACTATTATGACTGCTGATGCATTAGTGATTGGTACACCAACATTTCAAGCTTCGATTCCAGCAACATTAAAAAATATTTTCGATTTACTTCCTGTTAATGCTTTTCGTGATAAAACGGTCAGCGCAATAGTAACAGCGGGGACATCTAAACATTACTTAATGGTAGAACAACAATTAAAGCCAATTCTTGCTTATATGAAAGCTCATATTGTACCGACCTACGTTTTTATAGAAGAAAAGGATTTCTTACGCAAGGAAATTGTCAATGACGATGTTCTTTTCCGCTTAGAGCGTTTAGCAGAAGATACAGTTATGGTAGCAGATGCCTTCGCTGAAATCCGTGCTAAAAAAGATGCGGAGTATGATTTTTAACACAAATTTTAAGGGGAAAACTACTAATCTAAGAGGATAATAGGAACACTGCATGGTAATCATGCAGTGTTTTTTTTATATAGATAACTTCTGCCATTGATTTCCGTTACAGGCGGACGCTTTCCGCGGGCACAGCGTAAGCCGCAACCCTCGCTAACGTGCGGATTGTTGCGTCTTACGTTCTGTGCTGTTCCCGCAGGAGTCGCCACCCTCCACTCCAATCAACAAGTGTCAATACTCTCTTTCGGAGGGAAGTTAAAATACAGTACAATTATCGCACTTATGAATAAATAGGATAGTTGTCTGCTTCCATCATTAAATAAATTTAGAAGTCTACTGCCTGTTGATTTCCGTTACAGGCGGACGCTTTCCGCGGGCACAGCGTAAGCCGCAACCCTCGCTAATGCGCGTCTTGTTGCGTCTTCCATTCTATGCTGTTCCCGCAGGAGTCGCCGCCCTTCACTCCAATCAACTAGTGTGAATGCTTTTGTGCCTGGCACTTAGCATGGGTACCAGCATAATATCGGCTCCTAAATCGTAAAAATCCAATTCGCTTTCCGCGGGCACACGTAAGCCGCAACCTTCGCTAACGCGAGTCTTGTTGCGTCTGACATTGCGTGCATTCCCGCGGGAGTCTACGTGGATTTTTACTTGGTCAATCATAAAATACATGCTTAGCATGCAAATTGTTTGAGTGCCTGGCACTTAGCATGGAAATCAACGGCAGTAGTCAACCTATTCATTTGCCCATTTAAACCATTTTGCATGACCATCTGGTTGATCGATTGTTCGAATGGATTTGATTTCTCCTTGGTGTAGAAAGTCCTGATGTAATTGCAAATCAAATAAATTATTATAACAATGATAAAGTGGCCTTTCCAAACTAATTTCCTTTAAACGTTCGATTAAGGCATGCTTTAACTTAAGAGGAATTTGATTAGCTACATGGGTATGATAGATAACTATCATCAAATCTTGATCGATTTGCCTACTAATCTTTGCTAGACATTCTATTGCATCCCCTTTATAAAGTTGTACATCAAGCTGTTGTAAGATTGGAATAGCTGTATTTAAAAGTGTGCGTCGTTCATGATGTTCGGGCCAAATTAATGCTTGAAGCCATGCAACATCTTTTTCATTTGTAACGTCCATTGGATTTAAATCAATACCAATTCGTTGTGATACAACAAATTGCTGGGTAACGGAAGGTGGTAATGCAACACCCATGTTCTCCGATGCTAAAACTAGTTTAGTAGGGGAATTGCGAACTGACAACGTTTGGTTATAGCAGTAATTATATTGATCCATTGCAAGTTGTAGTCCTGCACTTGCTCCAATCTCAATAAAAGCTAATGGCATCCGATGCTTTTGATAAATTTCAGTCATCATCGGATAAAGATAAGCACAACGACGGATTTCGTTTGTTTGTACGAGCCATTCTTGAAGAATTGTCTTTACTTCATGTGCATGGGACAAAACAAACTTTTTAAAAAACGGATATACACTGTCTTGCGGCTTCGGTGTAGTCGTGAACGAAGGATAAAAATCCGCTAAGTCGTCATCCTTATACGTCAATAGCAAATAATGTACAGCAGCAAATAATAAATTAGGCACAGGCTGTCCGTTAGCAGCATCCTTTGCAATCAGCAATAATTCTTCATCTTCTGCAATTTGATAGGCTAAATGTTCATATAGTGGGCTTGAGTTATTACATTCATTTTTTGCGAAAGAGCGGAACTGATTGCCAAATTGATCTAACATTCTATTTCTCCCCTTTGTTTTAAAATGAACTATCTAGCCTTGAGTTTAGTATTGTTATACAATTTAGTAAATTAAATATATTTAATGAATTTAATTAAAATTTTTAATTGAAGTAGGTGGCGGTATGGATTATAAATGGATAAAAACGTTTATTGTAGCAGCGAAGTCCTGTAATTTTCGAATGGCTGCTGAAGAATTACATGTATCACAACCCAGTATTACAGTACATATTCATCTGTTAGAAGAGTTTCTGAATGTCTCATTATTTTATCGAGAGAAAAATCGTGTGCAATTAACGGAGGCAGGGCAGTTATTTTTAACGGAAGCGTTGCAAATCAGGCAACAGTGGGAGAAAAGTATCGAGCGCTTTCAATTAGTGACGAAGGGAGTTCAAGAAAAAATCATCATTGCGATGACACCGTTAATGGTGGAAACGATTTTACCACATGTAATTTACCAGTTTATAAATGAAAATCCGACAATTGAAATTTCAATTCTTGTAGAAGAATCATCCAAAATAGAGGAAATAATTCATAATGGCAAAGCACATATCGGTATTTCTTTATTTCCAACCCGCTATCGACATTGGTGTCAAGAACTGCTAGTAGACAGTCCGTTAGAATTGGTCATTCCATTAGATGCATTTGATGACGAAACAGGCGCTTATATTGATTATGAAGAATTATTCCAAACATATACACTATTTACCCATCACCATCCAACTATTTGGGAAGATTTATTACACCAAATTAATCATAAATATGTCTATTCAAAACAAGTGTCGATTTCACAATCGTATGTTGTAAAACGATTAATCAAGGATGGTTTAGGTATGTCATTTTTACCTCGAATGATAGTTAGAAGAGAGCGAATGGAGGGGCGCTTTAATATTGTCCCTTTTACAGAGTTTGCATTACCTAGCGTCCCCGTCTACCTTTTTTACAAAGATTCCGTCCAAGTTCCACAGAAATTATTACAATTATTTATGACAAGGGACTATTTATAGAAAGGAGCGACATTATAATGAAAATGGCAGTTATTGCGGATATTCACGGTAATAAGGATGCATTACAAGCTGTCCTTACGGATATTCACAGAAGGGGAATTGAAACAATCTATAATTTAGGGGATAGTTTGTATGGTCCGCTATTTCCGATAGAAACATACGACTTGCTAGTAGAGTCGAAGGTCAAAAGTATAATGGGAAATTGCGATAGAATGTTATTAGAAAACACACAAAATGGAACAGTGCGTTATGTACAAAATCTATTAGAGGAAAAGCATCTACAATGGATAACGAATTTACCTGCAGTAATCGAAACAGATGATGTTTATTTTTGTCATGGGACACCTTCAAGTGATGAAACATATATGTTAGAGAACATTGGAGCTAATGGTGCAACGTTGAAAAAAACCGAAGAAATTATGAAATATGTGCAGGATATTAAACAAGAAATTATCTTTTGTGCACATACCCATATCCCTAGAGTCGTCTACCTTCCAAATAATAAAATAATTATTAACCCTGGCAGCGTCGGTCTCCCAGCTTATGAAGAGGAGGTACCAATCTATCACAAAATGGAGTCTGGTTCTCCATTCGCTAATTACACAATCTTTAGCAAAGAACAAAAGCATTGGCTAATTGAGCAAGTACTTATTGGCTATAATCGGCTAGGGGTCATCAACAAAAGTAAAGAAAATGGACGTTTGGATTGGACCTGTGCACTAGAAACTGGGAGAATGTAGATAAAAGGAGTGGAGATTTTATGGTATTTTCATTGTTTAAGAAAAATAAAAAGCCTCAGCAAATGACCAATAGAGTAGAGTTTTGCATAACAAATTTATCGCTTGGTGCAGCTGATGCCTACGATGTTTTAGCAGAGCGATCAGATATAGAAATAGAAGAATCAGGTTGTACTTCCCACTGTGAAATTTGCGAGCAAGGCATTTTTGCCATTGTTAATGGCGAGATTATTACGGCATCTGACGCACCTTCACTAGTACAAGCGGTTGATGAAGAAATCAAGCAAAACCCGCTCTTTTAAAGGTGATAACACATGAGCAATCGCCGATAGAAATGCATGAATCGCCGATAACTCGAGGGAAATCGCCGATAGAACGCCTTAAATCGCCGATAACCCGTGCCAAATCGCCGATAAATGCAAAAAATCGCTGATAGCTCAAAAGTTACCAAGCTATCAGCGTGTGTAAAAGTGCTTATAGGAGAAGTGAGTTACCAACCTCGAACATATTGCACAGGTGGTTCGATTTTTTCGCCAAGTTCCTTTGCAGCATGGAGTGGCCAATAAGGATCACGTAATAAAACACGACCTAAGAAAATTAAGTCAGCGCGATTATTTTGCAAAATCTCTTCTGCATGCTGCGCTGTTGTAATTAGACCAACTGCACCAGTAGGAATATTTGCCCCAAGTTTTATCGTTTCAGCATGTGGAACTTGATAGCCAGGGAACGGATGAATATGTGCCTGTACGACACCGCCAGTTGAGACATCGACTAAATCTACGCCCTGCGTTTTCATCCAACGACTAAATACGATAAAGTCCTCCATCGTTGTGCCATCTTGTGCGTAGTCTTCCGCAGAAACACGAACGAGTAAAGGGCCTTCCCAAACGCTTCGAATTGCATCAATTACTTGACGTAGCAAGCGATAGCGATTCTCCTGACAACCACCGTATAAATCACTTCGTTTATTCGTTGCTGGTGATAAAAATTCACTAATTAAATAGCCGTGTGCACCGTGAATCTCAAGCACATCAAAACCTGCTTGACGGGCGCGAACGGCAGCCTTTTTAAAAGCTTCAATGACATATTCAATATCGTCAAGTGTCATTTCAGACGGTGTTTTATAATCATCACTAAAAGCAATGGCTGAAGGAGCGAAAATTTCACCATCTACAGTCGCTTTCCTTCCAGCATGGGCAAGCTGAATGCCTGTTTTAGCTCCGTAAGCTTGCATATTTGTTACTAATTGTTGCAAACCTTCGATATGCGCGTCATCCCAAATACCAAGGTCGTTGCTAGAGATTCGCCCCTCGGGTACTACAGCAGTAGCCTCCAATAGTATTAATCCAATTTGTCCAGCGGCACGTGTTGCATAATGCACTAGGTGGAAAGGTGTAACCAACCCGTCATCCTTAGCAGAATACATACACATTGGGGCCATGACAATGCGGTTTTTTAACGAAATCGTTTGTAATTGATATGGTTCAAATAATTTAGTCAATGCAAAGCCCTCCTAATTCCTAGTTAATACCTCTATTTTGCATGGATTATTTACTTTTTGCAAGTGCGCGAGATCGAGCTTCAGCTTCTTTTATGCATGCTTCAATCGCTTCATTAAATTGATATTGTTCGAGCGCTTTAATACCAGCTTCTGTTGTACCACCTGGACTAGTAACTTTTTGCCGAAGCACATCAGGCTCATCAACGGATTGCTTTAACATTTCTGCTGTACCTGCGAGGGTTTGCGTCATAAGTAATCTTACAGTATCTTTTGAAAGCCCTACCTCGATTCCTACTCGTTCAAATGCTTCCATTAAATAATAAATATATGCAGGGCCACTGCCAGATAGCGCTGTAACCGCATGCAACTGGTCTTCCTCAACTTCGATCACAAATCCAACAGCTTCTAATAATTGTAAAAACATTGTACGTTGTGTCGCTGATACTTGCCCATTAAATGCTATACCACTTGCGGACATACCGATCGTTGCAGATGTATTCGGCATTACTCGAGCTACAGGGCGCAATCCTAACTGTTCTGTTATAGTGCTAATAGCAATACCAGCTAAAATGGATAGAATCGCAGTATGCTCTGTTATTTTCGATTGTAGTTCTAGCATTGCTTTAATGGCATCCTTTGGTTTCATTGCTAAAATGATGAGATCTGCTTGCTGATAAATCGTCTCTTCAACGTTACAATTAATGCCGTACGTGTCGTGTAAAAATTGTAACCGTTGCTTATCTGAGCGATTGGTGACATAAATTTCTTGTGGCTTAAATACATTTTGCTTAATCCAGCCTTGTATCAATGCTTCTGCCATCGAGCCTGCACCAATAAAAAGTATTTTTTTCATAGGAAAAACCTCCGATTCAAAATAAAAAAGCGCTCTCGTCCTTACATAGAAGGACGAAAACGCTCTCGTTTCCGCGGTACCACCTTTGTTTGCCAATTGGCACAACTCTTAGCCCTTTTATCGCAAGGGGGACGGTTATGTTGTCATAACTGCTCAGAAGTAGGTTCTGTATTGGGAGTGGGTGATGTTACTTGCAGCAAATGTAACACTCTCTAGACACCTTCACCAACTACATACTTGGCTTCCTCAACGCACATAAATAATTTGATTATTCAAAATTATATTGATAATATGTCTAGCTGTCAACAGGAGGGGTGACTTAAGAAAGAAAAACTTGTAGAATAGATGAATCAGTATTCATTAGTTGTGCAAAAAAGGGGGAGACAGCTTTGTCGATACATAAAATAGAAATTCCAACACCCTATGCAGTAGGAGACGTCAATGCATTTGTTGTCAAAGGTGATGCATTAACAATATTTGATGTTGGTCCAAAAACAATGGAAGCTTATGATGCACTCAAATGGGGTATTCGAGCAGCTGGCTTTGATTTACGAGATATTGAACAGGTTGTATTAACCCATCACCATCCTGATCATGCGGGATGGGTTGATGCTTTTCCACATGCAGAAATTTTAGGTCATGCCTATAACGATAAATGGTTACGTCATGATGAAGAGTTTTTACTTTATCATGAGCAGTTTTACAGTGAGCGTTTGTTCGAACATGGCGTCCCACTAGAATATATTCAACAGAGTGTCCATGTTCGTCGAGAATTAGAGCTAGTTGGAGAACGACCATTGACACAAATTTTACATGATGGGGATGAAGTACCCGGTCATCCGGGTTTAAAGGCAATAGAAACATTAGGACATGCACAAAGTCATTTCATTTTTTGGAATGAAAAAACGCATAATGTTATTGGTGGAGATTTATTGTTAGAAAAAATTACACCTAATCCATTAATCGAACCACCTTTAGACCGTTCTCAAAGTCGCCCGAAATCATTGTTGCAATATAATGCATCGCTTGAAATATTACGTCAATTGCCTGTAAACATTATGTACACAGGGCATGGAGCAAATTTAGAAGACATACCAGATTTAATTGATAAACGTCTTGAACGGCAACATCATCAATCTATGAAGGTGTATGAGTTATTTGGCCGTGATGAGCTAACAGTCGTACAAATGACAAAACGTCTATATCCATCGATTTATCAGCATCAGCTTGGCTTGACATTATCAAAAACACTTGGACATTTAGACTATTTAGAGGCAAATAACCTAGTGGTTTCAGAGAAGAATAATGAGGGTGTCTATTTGTTTAAAAGAAAGTAGGTTTTATACATGAAAATGAATAAAAAGACAATCTTTGTAACAGGTGCAACGAGTGGAGTTGGCTTGAAAATTGCTGAATTGTTAGTTGCACAAGGCCATATCGTATATGCCACAGGGCGTAATGAAGTAGCTTTAAAAACATTACAACGTTTAGGTGCCAACGTGATACAAGCGGATTTAACTTCACTAACAGCAATTGATGAAGTATGTGCGCAACTACCTAAGCTTGATGTAGCCATTTTTTCTGCTGGAGTAGGAAAGTTCGCTATTGCACCGATGTTATCGGATGAAGATATTACCGAAATGGTGGAGCTTAATATTCGTGTTCCGATGTATTTAGCAAAGAGACTAGCGAAGCCCATGATTGCGCGTGAGCAAGGACAACTAATATTTATCGGTTCACAGGCCGGTAAGGTAGCAACGCCTAAAGCAAGTGTATATGCTGCGACAAAACACGCCATTGTAGGCTTTACAAATGGCCTGCGTATGGAGCTAGCTCCATACAATATTAAAGTAACAGCGATTCATCCTGGACCAATTGATACACCATTTTTAGATAAAGTAAATGATGAAAGTGGTTATCGAGAGTCCTTAGGTAGATTGTTATTAACACCAGAAGAGGTGGCGCAAGCGACGGTAAAAACAATTGAACGTCCAGTCCGAGAAGTGAACTTGCCACGAATGATGGGGTTGACGAGTAAGCTTTATGCATTAGCGCCAGCTACCATCGAATTTTTAGCAAAACCATTATTCAATAAAAAATAATTTCAGTGCCAGTCACCCAAACAATTTATAAATATTCAAGCTAAAACCAACAGAGACTCCTACAGAAACGTACATTTGCTGAGTGCCATTCACTCAAACAATTTATAAATATTCAAGTGAAAACCCACTAAGACTCCTGCGGCTTACGATGTAACTGCAGAAAGCGCAGTGGTTTTTTTCGTTTTATGAGCCAGCGCCTTTTAATATCGTATACATTCATCTAAATAGGAATAAGTCGTATTTCCGAGTGAAAATATTCACTGTTCGAATACTAGTAATAATTATTGCTATTGCAGACTTTTAACATTCTTCACAAAAGTGCATTATTTTATAAAAATGCACTTGTATTTATTTTTATAACATGTTACTATTCGTGTATAAACTTTTAAGTGAGTGTATAAACATACATATCATATAGAGCAATTGGAGGCGCATTTCGTATGGCAAATAAAAAAGTAGTATTAGCATACTCAGGCGGTCTTGATACTTCTGTAGCAATTCCGTGGTTAAAAGAACAAGGTTGGGACGTAATTGCAGTTTGTCTAGACGTTGGTGAAGGTAAAGATCTTGAATTTGTAAAAAATAAAGCACTTCAAGTTGGTGCAATTGAATCTTATATGGTAGATGCAAAGGATGAATTCGCTGAACAATATGCACTTATTTCGTTACAGGCGCATACTTGGTACGAACAAAAATACCCATTAGTATCAGCACTATCTCGTCCTTTAATTTCTAAAAAGTTAGTGGAAATCGCTAACGAAGTGGGTGCGGACGCAGTAGCTCACGGTTGCACAGGTAAAGGAAATGACCAAGTTCGTTTTGAAGTTTCAATTAAAGCACTAAATCCAGATTTAGAAGTTTTAGCACCTGTACGTGATTGGGGCTGGAGCCGTGATGAAGAAATTGAATATGCAATGCAACATAATGTTCCAATTCCTGCAACATTAGATTCACCATTTTCGATTGACCAAAACTTATGGGGTCGTGCAAATGAAGCGGGCGTAATGGAAGATCCTTGGGTATCACCACCAGAAGAAGCTTATGGCTTAACAGTTTCTGTAGAAAACGCACCAAACGAAGCTGAATATGTAGAAATCGAATTCATTGCTGGTAAACCAGTATCATTAAACGGTAAAGAAATGAAGCTTGCTGATTTAATTCAAGAACTGAATGCAGTAGCAGGTGCGCACGGTGTTGGCCGTATCGACCATGTTGAAAACCGTTTAGTTGGTATTAAATCTCGTGAAGTATACGAAATTCCAGGTGCAAAAGTACTTTTAACTGCGCATAAGGAGCTTGAAGACTTAACGCTTGTGAAAGAATTAGCACACTTCAAACCAGTTATTGAGAAAAAATTATCAGAACTAATTTATGATGGTTTATGGTTCTCTCCTTTACGTGATGCATTACTAGCATTCCTTGCAGAATCACAACAATATGTAAATGGTACAGTACGTGTGAAACTTTATAAAGGTCATGCGATTGTAGAAGGACGTAAATCACCAAATTCACTATACAATGAAAAATTAGCAACATACTCTAAAGAAGACCAATTCAATCACGCATCAGCAGTAGGCTTCATCGAATTATGGGGTCTGCCAACAGTGGTTAACTCTTCAGTTAATAAAAAATAATTATTAAATTAGGGTGTAGTGTAGCATGGACGCTGTACTGCACCTTTTCGATAAGAAATGTAGAAAAAGGTGAGCTGTTATGACAAAACTTTGGGGCGGACGTTTCCAAAAATCAGCAGAAGCATGGGTTGATGAGTTTGGCGCATCGATTGGCTTTGACCAACAACTTGTTTTGGAAGACCTAGAAGGTAGTGTCGCACATGTCACGATGCTTGGTGCTACAGGAATTTTACCAGCAGCTGATGTAGAAGCGATTCTTGGCGGTCTTGCACAATTACAAGAAAAAGCAATTGCAGGTGAGCTAGAATTTACTGTTGCGAATGAAGATATTCACTTAAACCTTGAAAAAATGCTAATTGATTGCATCGGCCCAGTTGGAGGTAAACTTCATACAGGTCGTAGCCGTAATGACCAAGTAGCAACAGATATGCATATTTTCTTGAAAAAACGTGTAAAGGAAGCAATCGATTTAATCGAGACATTCCAAAAAACGTTAGTAGAAAAAGCTGAGGAGCATGTTGAAACAATTGCGCCAGGCTATACGCATTTACAACGTGCGCAACCGATTTCTTTTGCACATCATTTAATGGCCTATTTTTGGATGCTTGAGCGCGATAAACAACGTTTTACAGAATCCATGAAACGCATTGATATATTACCACTAGGTGCTGGTGCAATGGCAGGGACAACCTTCCCGATTGACCGTCTAAAATCAGCAGAGCTACTTGGCTTTAGTGACGTATATGCAAATTCCATGGATGCGGTAAGTGACCGTGATTTTATCGTCGAGTTTTTAAGTAATTCATCATTGTTAATGGCGCATTTATCTCGTTTTGCCGAAGAAATTATTTTATGGTCCACAGATGAATTTAAATTTATTGAATTGGATGATGCCTTCTCAACTGGGTCTTCTATTATGCCACAAAAGAAAAATCCCGATATGGCAGAGCTAATTCGCGGAAAAACTGGTCGTGTCTACGGTAACCTTATGGGCTTATTAACTGTACTAAAAGGAACACCGTTAACTTACAACAAGGATATGCAAGAAGACAAAGAAGGTATGTTCGATACAGTGCATACGATTCTTGGATCTTTAAAAATATTTGAAGGTATGGTGCGCACGATGACAGTAAATACAGAGCGTTTGCACAAGGCAGTACACTCTGACTTCTCTAATGCGACGGAATTGGCAGACTACCTTGCGACGAAAGGGATGCCATTCCGTGAAGCACATGAAGTAACAGGTAAATTAGTCTTTACATGTATTCAAAAGGGCATTTATTTATTAGATTTACCAATTGAAGACATGAAAAAAGAAAGTGAGCTTATCGAAGCAGATATTTATGGTGTATTGGCACCTGAAGCAGCTGTACGTCGTAGACATTCACTAGGTGGTACAGGTTTCGATCAAGTCATTATTCAAATCGAGAAAGCAAAAGCTTGTCTTTCTTAACTATTTTGCGTGCAAGTCCTAAGTGACATTTGCATAGATATTCATTAAAGCTGTCCAGTGAGGCACTATGAAAACCTTATTATTCCTTTTTCTGTGGAGCCAGAGGGTGAAACTAAAAAGAGTACCTGACATAAATGAAGGACAATCCCCAATTTTCGGAGACGCGAAATTGGGGTTTTTGTATAAGAACTATAAAATATTCTAAATGGGAGGAATGTTAGTTGACGGATCGTTTTACAAAGGGGTTACAAACGATAAAGCAATATGTCACGGAAGAAGAGGCAGCTCGCATGGTCGACGCCGATGCACTGGCTGATATAGCACCCGATTTGCGCAAAATGATAATCGAGTTTGCCTATGGTGATGTTTATTCACGGCCAGGTCTTGATGCTAAAAGCCGTGCACTCGTCGTAATAACAGCGGTTGTTACACAAGGTGCCGTTCCTCAAACGAAAACACATATTACACGAGGCTTGCATGCAGGGTTAACACCTACAGAAATTGTAGAAGCCCTTTTACAATTAGTGCCCTATATTGGTTTTCCACGTGTGCAAAACGCGTTAACTGTTGCTCAGCAAGTATTTCAGGACATGCAATGAAGTGTAGAATAGTCCAATCTAATATGGGGTTTAGTATTACCTATTGCTTCGAAATTAGACTTTTGTTTAAATTGCATGATAGTCGAGCATCAATTAAAAAAAGTTTTGAATAACATGTATAGATTTTTGCAAAGTGTCCCATACTGTTAAAGGATACACTTAATCATCGAAATTGATGAGGAGGATGCATAATGAGTAGTTCAAGTTCAACACCAGTAGACAATGAATCTCAGGAAAGTCCGCCACAGCTGAATAAGGTTGATACTTCACATATCTTAAGAGTTAGGTAATGAGAGAATTCTCTGTGTTACTGTATCTTAGGATGAAGTAGAAACCACAACTGTACAATCAAATAGAAGGTATAAGTGTCCACGGACCCAGAATTTTTCTGGGTCTTTTTTGTTTTTAGTTGATTTTCAAACACAACTGTTATACTCTGAGTATGACAGATGGAGGACTCCAAATCCTAATTTGGAAAATCCTTAACGTTTTGAGCATTTACATACAAATGAAACAGTAGCGACGAACGGTCCTGAATATTCAGGATAATACTTATACGATCGCTATTTTTTATAAGGAGGGACTTTGATGAAAAAACTATTTGTATTATGCTGTATCGCAATATTATTAGTTGCTTGTTCACAAAAAGAAAAGGCAACAAAGGTGGACACGAAAAAGGAGGGGCAAGTTATGAATGAACAACTAATTGGAAAATGGGCAGGCGATATTGAAATTCCAAATGGCTCGCTACCAATTATTGTAGATTTACAAAAAGAGGGTGGATCTTTATCTGTTCCTGCACAAGGCTTAAGTAATTATCCATTTAAAAGCGTAACGTATGATGAGAATGAAATACAAATTATCATTAACTTAAATGGTTCTCTTATTGAGGTGAATGGAACGTTAAAGGGAGAACAAATCGAAGCAACGTTTAATCAAAATGGTGGGAAATTCCGTTTGCTATTAAAACCGTATGAAGAACAGCCTGCAGAGCCAGTATCCTATGAAACATTAACAGTTCCTGTAAAGGATGGCGATTTAACAGTCGCACTTCAAAAGAGTAGTAAGGAGCCGTCACCAGTCGTCCTCATTATTGCGGGTTCAGGACCGACCGATAAAGATGGTAATTCTGCAATTGCTGGAAAAAATAATAGCTTGAAAATGCTTGCAGAAGGATTAGCGCAAGAAGGTGTTGCAAGTGTTCGATACGATAAACGAGGCATCGGTGATAATACGTCTTTGTTAACGAAAGAGGATGATATCTCCATCGATTTATATGTTGACGATGCAGTTCAAATACTCAAGGCACTTGCAGCAAATAAGGACTATTCAAGTGTCCATATTATTGGCCATAGTGAAGGTTCTTTAATAGGCATGCTCGCTGCACAAAAAGCCAATGTGGAATCATTTGTTTCAATAGCAGGTGCAGGTAGAGCTGCTGATACATTACTGCTAGAGCAATTAACAGGACAATTAACACCTGCCCTAACAACTGAGGCAACAACAATTCTTGCAACACTCAAAAAAGGAGAGCAAGTGAAAAATGTCTCTCCTGAGCTACAAGCATTATTTAGACCTTCTGTGCAGCCATATATGATATCTTGGCTTAAATATAATCCAGCTAATGAACTTCAAAAAGTGAAAGGTCGCGTATTAATTATTCAAGGAACAACAGATATCCAAGTGAAAGCTACAGATGCAGAAGCATTAAAGCAAAGCAATGAAAAAGCGGAGCTTATTTATATGGATGGCATGAACCATATTCTCAAAAACGCACCTGAGAATCGAGAGGGGAATATAGCTACCTATGCAGACCCAACATTACCACTGCATCCGAACTTATTACCTGCGATTCACAAGTTTATCGTAAATGACTAGCAGTATGACGCAAACTTTTAGTATGTTGTTAGTCGCGGTTGCTCTTTAAAAATGTCGTTGCGAGCCACAACATGGGAGGAAAATTTATCGTGGAAGCCATTGTATGTTTGATCATTATGATTCCATTTTTAATATTTGCAATTGTTTTATCGCAAGGCAAAGGTACATTTTTACTTGCGGGCTTTCACACGATGGCTCAAAGTGAGAAAGAGACCTATAATGAAAAAGCACTTGCTAAATTTATGGGCAAAATCATGTATGGATACTGTTTTTGTATACTATTATGGGCACTCGATGGGGTATTCCAAAGCGAATGGCTCTTTATAGTTAGTCTCCTCCTATTTATAGGGCTCACTGTATTTACACTCATATTTGTAAACACAGCAACTCGCTTTAAAAAGTAAAGGATTAAGAAACGGTCACAACATAAGTGCGACTCTCGTTACATGAGCGTCGCACTTTGTTCTATTATGCTATTCACAACAACTTTTTCTCAAAACAAAAACATTCATGAACCCTAGTATAGCGATTCTTTATCATCTCCTTTTCCTTTCCTACATAGTGCGCAAACGCTTGAACGGGGTATAGTTCTCGTATTTCGGATGTTAACGTTTGCTTCATTTCCTTTTCACCTTCAATAAATACGTGTAAATAGGAATCTACAATTGAAAACTTATTGTTTATGTACCAATCGTTTACCCACTTATCATCTCTTGTCCAAGCTTCCAAACGGTTTAATTTTTTTCCTTTCGCTCTTTTTTCAGCAGCTTGTAATAGTTGATGACCGACTCCCATTTTTTGATAGTCAGGATGAACAGCAATGTGCCAAATCATTCCTCCCAACCCATCGCCTCGAGAACAAACAGTTTGCGGTTGCACTTCGTATTCAACATCTATTAAACCAATGACTTGATGATCTTTAATTGCTACTAATTCAATGGCTGGGTTAGCATATGTTTCCTTTTTCTGAAGAACATTGTCAAAATAAGAAGTATTTAAAAATGATAACACTCTACAACGAACCCAACCTATTTCATCTTCTAATTGATACTCTCTGATTTCCATAAGTTCCTCCAAATTGAATTAATATACATATTATACTAAACATTTTGTTAGGGAATTGTAACAAAAATCCGTGAATTCTTATATTTTACCTTTCAACTATTAAATTTCTCACTGCCACAATCTATTTCTTGTGGTATTTTTGATATGAAAAATAAAAAATTTCCATTTAATTTTTGTGGAGGGAAAGGTTTTGAACATAATTAAAAAGGTTTTATGGCAAAATAAGATAAGAAATTTGCTTCGAAGAGGGCATATTGTTATTATTTTTATCATTAGTTTATGTATTTTTATTCCGACAATTTTTATCGAATATCAGCAAACAATTAACCATCAAAAAGAAGAAATGACCAATTACTTAGATGCTCAAACCTATTTTTTTGAAAGCTGGTTAAAGGAGCGTTCCGAGGATATACATACAATATCAAATTTAGCTTTTGTTAAAGGCTATCAGTATGAACAAGCGCAAGCATTTTTTCAAGAATATAAAAAACAAACTGTTTTTACTGATTTAGTCTTTGTTAACAAAGAAGGAATAGTACAGTTCGATACAGTGACAGAATATCAACATAACGGGATTGGCATTGATGTAAAAAATCGTGAGTATTTCCAAGTCGCCCAAAAAACGAAGCAACAATATATTACAGATGTATTAATTAGTAAAGTAACAAAGGAGCCAATCATTGCTTTCGCATCTCCTATACTTGATGAGCAACAACAATTTAATGGTGTTGTTTTTGGCACTGTGAATTTTAATACTGTGGATTTGCTTTTAAATGAATCAAGAGTGGGTTTTAAGGGACATGCTTATATAGTCAATCAAGATGGAACATTGTTAACAGAATTAGTTTCCAAGAAGAAAGAAGTGGCTTTAGCTAGTCAAAACATATTGTCGCAAAATTATAACATTGATGAACGAATTTTGATGATTGCTCAATCTAATAAAATGCAATCACCAATAAACTCCTATAAGGACGCAAACGGCGAATGGGTGTTAGCAAAAAGTAAGCCAATTAATCAAGGCAAATGGTATTTTATTTCTGAAGTCAATTTATTGGAAGCGTATACATCATTACTTAAAAGATTTGGTTTGTTAGCGATTTGTATTTTAGTAGGCACATTTTTAACCATTAAAGTTATGTTAATGATAACGAAAAAAATTGAAGAGCCGATTCAGCAGTTACTAAAAGGTGTTGGTAAGGTGGAGCAAGGTCACTACGATTATAAAATTAATGAAAAACAGTTAGCACCGTATGCCAAAGAGTTTCAGGAGCTTTGTTCCTCTTTTAATGAGATGAGCGCGAAAGTGAAAGAAGATACGATATTACTTAAGGAGTTATCTGTTACTTGCCAACTCACGAAACTATATAATCGCCGTTATTTAATTGAGCAGGGAGAGCTTGTTTTTCAAGACTGTAAAAACAATGAGTATCATTGTTCTTGTATAGCGATTGATATCGATTTTTTTAAAAAAGTTAATGATACATATGGGCATCTGACTGGGGATGAGGTATTAAAGCATGTTGCAAAGATTATTAAAGAATCCGTACGAATAAAAGATATCACTACGAGATATGGTGGTGAGGAATTTGTAATTTTATCTCCAGTGACGACGTTGGAAAGTGCAGTGAAAATAGCAGAAAGAATAAGAAAAAATGTTGAAGAGTATCCTTTTACTATAGGTGAACAGTGTATTCCTATGACAGTGAGTGTTGGCATTGCAGAATTTTCCAATAGTAAGGACATTTCGACCTTTTACGATTTGATTGATAAGGCAGATCAGGCACTTTACGTTGCTAAGGAAAGTGGTCGAAATATGCTAAGAGTATATGACGGTGCAAATAACTTTGTTATGCGGTAACGGTGTCAGGCATATAAAATTTTCACAATAACGGCTATGTACGTGTAGTATTTTAAAAAATGGTCATACTAACATAGATTCACTTATGAAGTCTATAATGATGAGGAGGATGTAAAATGAGTAGGCCTGAACAACTAGACCCGAAATCTCAAAAAATCCACCGTAACTGGACAAGGATTAAGCGTTCGAAATCTCAAGTAAATGGTGAAACGGAGATTACTCTCCATAACCGTATCTTGAGAAGTGAAGCGAAAGCCCGACAGTTTTAATCATGCTAGAAGCAATAAGTGTTATCAAGCTCAGATATTTTATCTGGGCTTTTTTTTGTATTTTTTATAAGGAAATTAATGAATATACAAGAAATTGATTTATAGTAAAATAAAAGTAATAGGGAACTAGAAGGAGGATTGGAAATGGACAATCAAATTAACATTCGTGTTGCGCGTCTTGCCGATGCAAAAAAAATGCTTGAGATCCAACAAGAAGTTATAGCGGAAGAACTATTTTTAATAACGACAACTGAAGAATTTCAGCAAACGATCGAAGGACAACAAGCATGGATACAGTCAAAATTAGCAAATGACCATGAAACAATTTTAATTGCAGAACGCAATAATGAAGTCGTTGGCTGGCTAGTATTTCAGTCGCCAAATCGAAAACGTTTAGCCCATACTGGTAGTTTTGGCATGATGGTTCGAAAAGATCAACGGGGGCAAGGAATTGGTAAACGTTTAGTAGGGGAATTACTGACATGGGCGGTTGCCAATCCAGTAATTGAAAAAGTTTGCTTAGGTGTATTTTCAACAAATGTAGGCGCCATTGCTCTTTATCGAAAAATGGGCTTTATTGAAGAAGGTAGAAAGATTAAGGAAATTAAAGTAAGGGATAATGAGTATGTTGATGATGTGTTAATGTACAAAATGGTTTAAGTTTTTAAGAGCAATTTTATAAAACGTTTGAAAAAGAAGAGGGATTTTCTATGAAAATTTATCAGTTCTCAAAGGATAGTGGCAATGCAATTCACAATTACAACTCACTTTATTCATTTTATACTAAAATAATGAAAACAGTAGAGACAACAAATATTGGTTTTATATACATAGAAGCGGGTGGTGTAGTTGGATTACATGAAGCACCAGTACCACAGCTATTCATTGTTATTCAGGGAGAAGGATGGGTCTGTGGAAAAGATAGGGAGAAATTACTTGTAAAACAAGGGGAGGGGGTTTTTTGGCAAGAGGGAGAAGCACATGAATCAGGAAGTGACACAGGGTTAACAGCCCTCGTTATTCAATCTACGCAAATTGATTTGCTTGAATAAAACGAGCAAATAACGGGGTGCAAGTGACTCCGTTATTTTTTTGCTAAGCTAAGCTCCAAGCGTAACGTTTTTAAAATATGCCCATCAAATAAATCATCGAATTCTTCAACATGTTGGAAGTTTTTTGCCTTGTAGAATTGACTTCCAATTGTATTGTCCTTCTCAACACATACAGTTAGTGAAGTTATCCCCTGTAATTTTTGAATCCCACTTTCTAATAGCGCTGAGCCGATGCCTTTGTTTTGGACATCTGGAAGTAAATAAATAGCGAATAGCTCTGCTTGTCCATCGTCATTAACAGTTGAAAAATTAGCAAAGCCAACAAGTGATTCATCTAACTCGGCAACTAAAAATGGGCTCGTTTGAAGACGTGTTATTAACCGTTCTTCGCTATAGGCAGCTTTCAGATAACGATTCTGAATATGCATCGGAATGATTCCTTCATATGTTACATACCAACTTGTTTTGGCAATTTCTTGTACAAAAGGGATGTCTTCTTCTTTCATTTGTCGTATAATGAGTGTCAACACTTATCACCTATAATTTCAATAATTTCTATATATTGTAACATTTAATTCTACAAAAGGGGGATGAATTAATGCAAGTTTTGGAAAAAGCATTTGGGTATATTACAAGGGAATACGAGGGGCGAATCCAAGTGCTTGTATTTGAACAAAATACAGCTGGAGCTGGTATCCAAATTCCAAAGGGGACAGTTGAAGAAGGAGAAACGCCTCTTGAAGCAGTAATACGAGAGATGGTGGAGGAAACAGGTTTAACAAATTTAGAAGTAAAAGGCTTAATCGCACAGGATTTTGCCGAACATTATTCAGGAGCCTTACAAAAACGTTATTTTTACCATTTAATATCAAATGATCCACGTCCGACATGGCAACACAATCCGACAGGCGTAAACGAAGGTAACTTACAATTTACATTTTATTGGATTGAAGATAAAGATGCTGTTGTGCTAGCGAAAGGCCATGGCGATTATTTATATCGGATTTTTGGAAGTGTTATGAATGAACGATAAAATCCCTCTTCATTAGATGAAGGGATTTTTATTATAAAGACAAAGGTGCAACTAGTTGAAGATGAAAAGGAGGAAGGAATTTTGACGCTTTATTATGAAGAACATGGAGGCAAAAATGCACCACTTATCGTGTTTTTACATGGGGGAGGTGTCAGTGGCTGGATGTGGGAAAAACAAATAATATATTTTGCTCAACATTATCATTGTATAGTTCCTGATTTACCTGGACATGGAAAAAATAGTGAAGATACATATTTTTCAATGAAACAAGCTGCACAGAAAATAATTGATCTTATAGAACAGGTTTCTAATAATCGAAAAATAACGATTATCGGTTTTTCATTAGGGGCTCAAATTATTGTACAATTGGTAAGTATGAGACCCAATTTAATTGATATGGCTGTCATAAATAGCGCTTTAGTGAGGCCGATGCCTGCTTTACAAAAATGGATTGCCCCTACAATAAAACTCACTTCTCCACTTATTTCGAATCGAACATTTTCAAAAATGCAAGCTAAAACGCTTTATATCCCTAAAGAAAAGTTTGCGCAATATTATGAAGAAAGTTGTCGCATGTCACAACGAACGTTAACAACTGTACTTATGGAAAATTTATCATTCTCAATCCCAGAAAACTTTAAGCATGTAAAAACTTCAATGCTTGTGCTCGTTGGGAATAAAGAAAAATCAATCATGAAAAAATCTGCAAATGACTTGGTGAAAAGCAATGCTAATTGTAAAGGAATGGTAGTAGCCGATATTGGACATGGTATTTCATTAGCAAATCCAGCTCTTTTTAATGAAATAATAGACAATTGGCTGAGTGCCAGTCACCCAAACAATTCTGAATTTTCTTCAGGCTGTTAAATTTTGAATAACAACGTAAAAACCCACTATACTCCCGCGGATTACACGTTGCCCGCAGGAAAGCGAAGTGGGTTTGAAGTGCCAGTCACTCAAACAATTCTGACATTTTAAGCTTTTGCAGTAATTTCTAATGCTTGGGCGAAGTCAGCAATTAGATCATCAACATGCTCCAGCCCTACTGAAAATCGTAATAGGCCATCTGTAATACCACGTTTTGTACGTTCTTCAGGCTCCATCGCAGCATGACTCATTTTAGCTGGGTAGGAAAGAATGGATTCCACACCACCAAGAGATACAGCAAAAACAGGAATTTTCATTGCTTCCACTAATGCTTTTGCGGCAGCATAGTTAGGTAGGCGGAAGGACAATACAGCTCCTGGACTTGTACATTGGCTATGATGAATTTCGTAACCAGGATGTGACGCAAGACCTGGATAGTATACTTGTTCAACGAGTGGGTTCGCATCTAAAAACTGCGCAATCTTTTGTGCTGATGCCGCCGAGCGACTAAAGCGCACATCCGTTGTTTTCATATTTTGCAGTAATGTGAAGCAATCCTGTACACCTAAAATATTTCCAAAAGAATTTTGGATAAAATAAAGGTCGTTTCCTAGTTGCTCATCGGCTGTAATTGTTAGTCCTGCAATAATATCAGAGTGACCAGATAAAAATTTCGTTGCACTATGAATGACTACATCTACACCTAAGTCAAGAGGTCGTTGATGCAAAGGTGTCATAAACGTATTATCTAAAAACGTTAAGCATTGATATTGTTTAGCTATCGAAACTACTCCGCGAATATCTGTAATCCCTAATGTTGGATTTGATGGTGTCTCCATATAAAGAAGCTTTGTCGCAGGTGTAATAGCTGCTTCAATCGCCGCTAAATCTGTAAAATCAACGAATGTATGAGAGATACCAAAACGAGGTAATACTTTCGAAACAAAGCGATATGTGCCACCATAAACGTCTTCAGTAATTACGATGTGATCTCCTTGAGATAATAGCATTAATGCTGCGGAAACAGCTGCAATTCCTGAAGAGAAGGCGTGCGCACGAACGCCACCTTCAAGCTCTGCAACGGCTTTTTCTAATGCATCACGTGTTGGATTACCAGAACGTGCATAATCATACTCGCCGAACTCATCAATGCTCTCTTGATGAAATGTTGAAGATACATACATAGGAACATTTACTGCCCCTTTTTTATTTTCATAGCCATCACGCACACCTGCGTGGATAAGGGCTGTTTCAATATGTTGCTTCATTTTTTATGCCTCTTTTCTCAGCGTATCAAACACTTGTTTTAAATCTGCTATTAAATCTTCAGCTTCTTCAATGCCGACAGAGAAGCGCAGTAAACGATCGCAAACACCGCGTTCTACACGTTCTTCGTAAGGCATATCAGCATGTGTTTGTGTAGCAGGATATGTGATAAAGCTCTCAACGCCACCAAGGCTTTCCGCAAAAATAATTAACTGTAAGTTTCGAAGGAATGGGTCAATCCATTCAGGCTTTTGAAGTCGGAATGACAGCATACCACCTTTGCCTGTATAAAGTACGTCTGTCACAAGTTCTTCTTCTTCTAAATAAGCAGCTATTGCCTTCGCATTTGCATCATGTTGTTTTAAGCGAAGATGCAACGTTTTTAATCCACGAATCAATAACCAAGAATCCATCGCACCTAATACCATTCCACTACCATTATGAATATAGCCGATACGTTCTGACAGCTCAGCGCCTTTTGAGACAACTAGACCAGCTAAAACATCATTATGGCCACCAATATACTTTGTAGCAGAATGTAACACAATATCTGCACCTAATTCAATTGGTCGTTGGAAATATGGCGTGTAAAATGTATTATCAACGATTAACAATGCACCATGTTGATGTGCAAGCTCAGCATACACTTTGAGATCAAATTCCTGCATAAGTGGATTTGTTGGTGTTTCGATAAAGAGGGCACGAGTATTTTCATTAATTAAAGCCTCTACTTGCTCAACAGACTCAAATTTTGAATAGATCGGTTTAATATTGTATGTTTCTTTAAAAAAGTTAAAAAGTCGATATGTACCACCATACAAATCATCCGGTACGATTAATTCATCACCAGGCTTAAACAGAGACATAATAAGTTGAATCGCAGCCATACCTGAACTACAGGCAAAGCCAGCATCGCCACCTTCTAAATCAGCAATTCCTGCCTCTAAAATGGCACGTGTTGGATTTTTTGTACGTGCATAGTCAAAACCTGTAGATTCACCAATACCTGCATGTTTATAAGCAGTCGATAAATGAATTGGAGGGCTGACAGCGCCAGTACTCGGGTCACTTAAATTTCCTAGCTGTACAAGTTTTGTTTCAATCGTTCTATTGTTTGTCATATCGTCACTCTTTTCTTCATCAATAATATAGAAAGAGCCCAATTAGGACTCTATTTCTTAATAGAATAATTTGATTAGTATCTTCAAGATTCTCTATAATTGTTACCAATTTAACATGTATAGTCCAGAAGGACAAGATGATTTCAGAAAATTACATAGATTATTGAAATTAAATCATGTAGGAATAGTAGGGGATTAATTGTCGAGGACGGAACTGTAAACACATACAAAAAGGCTATAGAGCATTCGAAATTAACGAACTGTTCTATAGCCTTGTTTATTATGCTTGTTGTTTTTTTAATAAATCGCGAATTTCTTTTAAAAGTTCCTCTTTTGCATCGAGCTCTGGTGTAGGCTCCTCTACAACAGTTTCCTCTTTTTTTCTAGTAAATTTAGTCATTAGACGCAAAGCTAAAAAGATGGCAAAAGCAATAATTAAAAAGTCAATGATGGACTGTAAAAATACGCCTAGCTTGACTTGGGCTGTACCTGAACCAAACATAAAGCTTTTTGTTAAATCAATGCCACCCGTTAAAACACCGACTAATGGCATAATAATATTTTCTACTAAAGATGTAACAATTTTACCGAAAGCACCACCGATTACAACCGCAATCGCTAAATCAATGATGTTGCCTTTCATAGCAAATTCCTTAAAGTCTTTCCACATAAAAAAATCCTCCTACTAATATCCAATAAAACAATCGAATTGTATTTTACTATATTTGGCTCATTATAACAAAGTAAAAATAAAAATAGAAAAAATCTACAACATAAAACGGTAAATTTGGTAATATGGAAGTAGACAAAGAATGATTAGGTGTGACATATGGCGAAAAAAAAACAAAAGAAACCACTGCTATCACCAACTGTAAAGATGGGGATGATAGCATTATTAATCCCCGTAGCGATTACTGTGTATGTACTCGCCTTTTTTGCGTGGAGGGAACTTCAAACATTTCCTATCTTTGAAAAACTTGCGCAACAAAAGGCAATTGAAGAAATACAGCAAAATTTTGATATGAACATTCCAGAACAATATATTCCTGTATATGTTGCCGCTGAAGAAAAATATGGAGTGCCTTGGACATTGTTAGCAGCCCATCATCGCATTGAAACACGATTTTCCTCCATGAAATCTCTTGTATCACCGGCTGGTGCTGTAGGTCATATGCAATTTATGCCCTGCACATTTGTAGGTTGGAAGCATCCAACCTGCTCTGGACTGGGCAAGGGCAATATTTCAAAAGCAGAGCTAATGGATCCAGCTCTTATAAAAAAATATGGTGGCTACGGAGTTGATGCAAATGGTGATGGCGTAGCCGATCCATATGATATTGAAGATGCAGTGTTTAGTGCAGCAAATTATTTATCAAAGTATGGTGCTGCTAAAGGTGATGTAAAACGGGCAGTTTTTAATTATAATCATAGCGAGGAATACGTTAGCAATGTATTACATTACTATAATTTGTATAATGATTACCATGATGAATTAAAAACAGCAGTTCTTATGAATTCAAAATAACGAAAAGAGCCATTCTTTTGAATGGCTCTTTTGTACATAATTAGGCTGCTTTACGCATACCCTTTAAAATAAGACTTACAATGAAGATAAGTACGATTGCACCGATTAATGCTGGGAATACATAAAAATCACTAACTCTCCAACCCCAATTTCCTAAAACCATACTACCTATCCAAGAACCGACAATCCCGGCAATAATATTACCAATAATGCCTCCAGGAACATCTTTTCCTAAAATGACTCCAGCTAACCAACCTAAAATTCCTCCGATAATTAAAAACCAAATGAAACTAATCAAAATTATCCATCTCCTTAAAGTTAAGATATAATGGCATTTCTATAATGGCATTACTTAGTTATAACCTTTTTGGAGATAATTAAACCTAAACAGCTTCTTTTTTTATGATTTCATTATATTATTTCACAACGTTTGCACCTAATGTATGTTCAAAATGACGTAAAGCCCAATGATGACCAGCTGCGTCAAAGCTAGCTACAGCATTTGCATAAATAACTGTAGAAATGCCCAAATTATAAGCATCTACAGCAGTATGCAAAATGCAAATATCTGTGCAAACACCCACTAAATGAATTTCCTCTATGCCACGTTCTTTTAGTAAAATGGCTAAATTTGTTCCTGCAAACGCACTATAGCGTGTTTTATCGAGCCAAATTACTTCTTCTTTATGCAAGTCATAAACTTTACCAACATGTCCGTATAGATTGCGCCCAAGCGTGTCCCGAATATTATGAGGAGGAAAAAGCTTTGTTTCAGGATGAAACGGATCGTTTTCTTCATGTAAGTCATTTGCAAAGACCACTAAATTTTTCTCAGCAATAAATTGCTCAATTAATGTGGCAATCGGCGTATCTAGTAATTGTCCTGGTTCTCCACAAGATAGTTTGCCGTCCGCCGCTACAAAATCATTTGTGTAATCAATGACAAGTAATGCTTTTTTCAAAATTTTCTCCACTCCTTTAGGCATGATTTCACTCTTTATCATGCCATATTTGGTTTTGGTTGTCAGAAAAATAGTCATATTTTAATATTAAGAATAGTTTGAAAATTGGAGAATGTGAGCGTATAATGTGAAAAAAGGAGAGGTGATAGTTTATGAATATGTCTGTTATGAAACGTTTAGATCGCCAAGGATTCTTAATCGCTGCGTTACATTTAGTAGTGGTGTTAAATTTAGCTGCGGAGTTTTTATTTGCTTCGTAATTAAAAATACAATAGAAAGGTGAGTACAATGCTTGACCTATACTAAAACAACCGTGAAGGCAATTTCGTCGTAGTCCACGGTTGTTTTTTGTTGTCTCTATATATTGCAATGCTAGAATGCAAGACCATGACATGCTCGGTTGGTATTGCAAGGAGGAAGTAGACAAGCATTTTATTTTAAAAGGTGAATTTTTCTTTCTATTGTTAAATATATAAAGCATATGGGGGGGATTTGATGACTACAAGATTTCAGCAAGCATTCAATGGGCTAGAGCGACCATTTGCATGGCTTGACCTTGACGCACTAGATGAAAATATTAAAAAGGTTCAACAAGCATGCGGGCAAAAAAAAATCCGCGTTGCCACAAAATCAATCCGTTCTGTAGAGGTGCTGCATTATGTACAGCAAAACCTTTCAAACGTAGTAGGCTTCATGACTTTTACTGCAGCAGAAACATTATATTTACTAGAACAACATTTTGATGATGTCCTTCTTGGCTATCCAATTATGGAAGAAATAGCAGTTCGACAGCTGTTACAGTTTGTGAAAGAAGGAAGAACGGTCACATTTATGGTTGATAGACTTGAACATGTAGCATTTTTAGAGAAAATAGGATCGGAGCTTGATATTAAAGTATCTATTTGTATTGATATCAATTTGTCGACTGATTTTAAAGTGCTCTATTTTGGAACGAAGCGCTCCTCTCTCCATTCGTTGGAGTCGATAACACCATTCTTATTATATATAAAAGAGCAATCGCATATAGAAGTTGTAGGTGTCATGGGCTATGAAGCGCAAATAGCGGGTGTAGGTAATCGGCCTGCAAATGCTATAAAAGGTAGATTAATCGATTTAATGCAAACACAAGCAAAAAAGCAAGTGACGCAGTTTCGTAGATTAGCAGTTGCACATATTAAAGCATATTTTCCAAAATTACGTTTTGTCAATGGTGGTGGGACAGGAAGTATGACGTATACGGCTGAACAGAAAGAAGTGACGGAAATCACAGTTGGTTCAGCATTTTATGCACCAGCGCTTTTTGATCAGTTTTCCCATTTGCAACTTGACAAAGCAGCAGGTTTTGCACTCCGTGTTACGCGAAAACCGACAAATTATATTGTTGTTTGTCATGGTGGTGGCTATCCAGCATCTGGAGCGATGGCAGTTGATCGATATCCAACATTTTATGAGCCTGCTTATTTTTCATTTCTCGGTTTAGAAGGAGCTGGAGAGGTGCAGACACCTATTAAAGTAAAAGGCAAAACAATCGCAATTGGTGACACAATTTATTTTCGTCATGCAAAAGCCGGGGAGCTATGCGAAAGATTCCAAGCATTACATGGAATAAGGGGAGACAAATATGAAGGAAGCTTTGCGACATATAGGGGGGATGGCCAATGTTTTCTATAGAGAAGTGGAAAAGTGGAGAAAAATGGACGAATTGGGCAGGCAATATTATTTCTTATCCAAGTGAGATGTATTTGCCTCGTTCTATAGAAGAAGTCGTAAACGTAGTGAAGCATGCGCGTGATACAAAAAAAACGATTCGTGTCACAGGTGCAGCTCATTCTTTTAGTGCTGTTGCAATGCCAGAGCATATTGCACTTTCATTACATAATATGCGAGGGCTTATTTCGATTGATGCGGAAAAACAAGAGGCGACATTATGGGCAGGTACATATTTATACGAAATTGGTCCACAGCTCGCAAAACATGGTTTTGGTCTCATTAATATGGGCGATATTCAAGAACAAACGATTGCTGGTGCAGTATCCACAGGTACACATGGGACAGGTGTTACGTTAGGCTCGCTATCGTCAGCAGTGACACGCTGGTGTTTTGTCGATGGAAATGGAACATATCACGAACATAATAGAGATGCTGATGAATTATCCGAGACGCTTCATGTCTCACTCGGCATGCTTGGTGTACTTGTAAAAGTAACAATTAAAGTGTTACCGCTATATAGTTTACACTATATTGGTGCTAGGGATACATTAACAAATGGGCTTGCGACATTCGCCAAAGATATACGACAGCATCGTCATGTTGAATGGTTTTACTTCCCAGGCAGTGAGACGATTCAAATTAAACGGATGAATGCCATGGCTCCTGTATATCAGAGTCAATGGAGTAAGGTCGTAGAAAATATAAAACTTCAAATAGTAGAAAATGGTGCGTTTTTTGCCATTTCGGAATTATGTAAGTGGAAGCCAGCCTTAAGTAGTGCGATGAGCAAATTAGCTGCGGCAAATGTGGTGGAGGCTGAGAAAATAGGTATAAGCTATGAAATTTTTCCCTCTCCTCGCAGTGTGAAATTCCAAGAAAGCGAGTACGCGATAGCTTTAACGCAATTTGAAGCATGTATGGAAGAGATTCATGCAACGTTTAAAAAAGGACATTTGAATGTGCATTTTCCACTGGAATGCCGAACAACAGCTGGTGAATCCGGTTATTTAAGTCCAACTCAGGGACAGGAATCGGCGTTTATTGCATTTCATATGTATAAAGGAATGTCGGAGGAGCCTTATTTTAAATGGATCCATACGCTAATGCAAAAATATCAGGGACGGCCACATTGGGGAAAACAAAATCATTTAACTGCTGCACATGTCCATACATTGTATCCAAATGTAGATAAATTTTTAGCAATACGTGCACAATATGATCCTGACAAAGTATTTCTCACACATTACCTAGAACAATTATTTATATTATAAAATTTTGAATTAATCGTAAATTTACTTGCCAAAAGGGATGGAAAACAATAAGTACTTTTACAATTAATTCATACTGAATATTGTTTATAATAAAAAAATTAAAATTTGAACGAAATGTCAAAATATTTATCAATTCGAGATAAAAGTGATGCTTAATCAGCATGTAAACGATTTCATATTTAGCAGAGTATTTGAATTTTTTAAACAATTCAAAAAACACTGTTGACTTAGTATAGTTATTCGTACTATGATAACAACAATTTAATACGTTCGTTACAACAATTAGCTGCCAACAAAGGCAATATGCTAAGGCAAAAACAAAATAGACAGAACATTTTGTATATATCAACGAACATAGCAATAAATGAGGGGCGTTTAATATGAGAAGTGACATGATTAAAGTAGGCGTAGATCGTGCGCCACATCGAAGTCTTTTATATGCAACAGGCAAAGTAAAAGCAAAAGATTTAGGGAAACCATTTATTGGGGTTTGTAACTCTTATATTGACATTATTCCAGGTCACGTTCATTTACGTACATTTGCTGATGTAGTGAAAGAAGCAATAATTGAAGCGGGTGGTATTCCATTCGAATTTAATACAATCGGTGTTGATGATGGTATTGCAATGGGGCATATTGGTATGCGCTACTCCTTACCTAGCCGTGAAATTATAGCAGATTCAGCAGAAACCGTTATTAATGCACACTGGTTTGATGGAGTATTTTACATTCCAAACTGTGACAAAATCACACCAGGAATGTTAATGGCAGCGGTGCGTACAAACGTACCATCGATTTTTGTATCTGGTGGCCCAATGGAGGCGGGAACATCTGCTACAGGAAAACAGCTTTCTTTAACTTCAGTTTTTGAAGGGGTAGGGGCTCATAAATCAGGCAACATGTCAGCTGAAGAGCTGTTAGATATTGAAAATAATGCATGTCCAACATGTGGATCATGTTCAGGGATGTTCACAGCGAACTCTATGAACTGTTTAATGGAAATGCTAGGTGTAGCACTTCCAGGCAACGGAACAATCGTTGCTACTTCTGAGGAACGACATAAACTTATTAAGGAAGCCGCTAAACAACTAGTGCGAATGGTTAAAGAAGACATTAAGCCGCGTGACATTATTACAAAAGAAGCAATTGACGATGCATTTGCACTAGATATGGCAATGGGTGGTTCCACTAATACGGTTCTACATACATTAGCAATCGCAAATGAAGCTGAAATTGACTATAACATTGAAGATATTAATAAAGTTGCAGAGCGAGTACCATATTTAGCAAAAATTATGCCAGCTTCAGATGTTTCTATGGATGATATTAATAAAGCAGGTGGTGTAAGTGCCATCATCAATGAATTAACATCTATTCCAGGTGCTATTCATCCAAATCGTCCTACTGTTGCAGGTGTAACAATGGGTGAACTAGTAAAAGATTATCAGATTACGAATGATCAAGTCATTCGTACAAAAGACAATCCTTATAGTCCAGTCGGTGGTTTATCGGTGTTATTTGGCAATATTGCACCAGATGGTTCTGTTATTAAAGTTGGTGCTGTAGATCCTTCTATTAAAGTATTTACAGGGGAAGCTATTGTCTTCGAATCACAAGAGGCAGCACAAGAAAATATTGATAACGGTACTGTTAAGGAAGGCCATGTAGTCGTCATTCGTTATGAAGGACCAAAAGGTGGCCCAGGGATGCCTGAAATGTTAGCACCAACATCAGCGATTCAAGGTCGTGGTCTTGGTACCAAAGTGGCGTTAATTACTGATGGTCGATTCTCAGGTGCATCTCGCGGTATTTCAATAGGGCATATTTCGCCAGAAGCAGCAGAGGGCGGTCCAATCGCTTTAGTTGAAGATGGTGACATTATTACTATTGATTTACCGAATCGCACAATCAATTTAGAAGTTTCCGATGAAGTATTAGCAGAACGTCGTGCTAAACTGCCGATTTTTGAACCAAAAATCAAACGTGGCTGGTTAGCAAGGTATTCAAAATTAGTGACAAGTGCATCAACTGGTGGCGTTATGAAGATTTAGTACTAAAAAATAAATAAGTTAAAACGTTGATGAGGTTAAAGGTTCTAGAGCCTTGTATCTACCAGAGAGCCGGTCGTGCTGGAAGCCGGCGATACAACTAGATCCGACATCCCCTCGGAGTGAACTATTAAACGCGTGATCGCCATTAGATAGTTCCGGGCATAATCGAAGTGCTCGTTATTAATGAATAAATGATTTATGACACCGTATTGGATGTAAGTTTACTTACATTGGTGCATAAATGCTTTCATTTATTCGCGAGGTAGCAATTTTTATTGCTATAAACAAGGGTGGTACCATGAAAAGTCTTTTTCATCCCTACGCAAGGTAGTTATTTGCGTTCGGAGAAAAGGGCTTTTTATTTTTTTTTCAAAAAAACAGTATATTCTATTTTATGTTTTCCAGCATAAATTGCTTAACCTTTTCGACGTTAAATCATTAAAGTGTTCATTAACTAGAACAGGTAGTCGTATGCTGTTGTGAATCGAAAGACAAGAAGGAGGCATATTTTGATGAGTACGAATGTTTCAATTAATGAAAAAGAACAATTGGCGACAGAAGAAGTAGCGCAAACTTTTCAAGCGAAAGACGGTGCAGACGTTTTAGTCCAAGCGCTACATGATCAAGATGTAGAGATAATTTTTGGTTATCCGGGTGGGGCAGTACTTCAAATATACGATGCAATGTACAAAAACCCAATTCGTCATATTTTAACACGTCACGAGCAAGGTGCCATTCACGCAGCTGAAGGCTATGCACGTGTATCGAATAAACCGGGAGTTGTTATCGCAACAAGTGGTCCAGGTGCAACGAATCTAGTAACAGGTATTGCGGATGCGATGATTGATTCGATTCCATTAGTTGTTTTCACTGGTCAGGTAGCAACATCTGTTATTGGAACAGATGCATTCCAAGAGGCAGATATTATGGGCATTACAACACCGATTACAAAGCATAACTATCAAGTGCAGGATGTTAATGATATTCCACGCATTGTGAAAGAAGCTTTCCATATTGCCAACACAGGCCGTAAAGGACCAGTTGTTGTGGATTTCCCAAAAAACGTCTCTCAAATGCTGTTTGATGTAGATAATCCACCGAAAGAACCAGAAGAAATCTATTTACCAGGATATCAGCCAACTTATAAGCCGAACTATTTACAAATTCAAAAGGCTATTCAAGCAATTTCATTAGCTAAAAATCCAGTAATTTTAGCAGGAGCTGGTGTACTATTTGCAGATGCACGTGAAGAATTAACGACATTCGCTGAAAAGTATCGAATTCCTGTGGCTAATACATTATTAGGTCTTGGCTCCATCCATGGTGACCATGAATTATTCATTGGTATGGCAGGGATGCATGGAACGGTAACAGCGAATATTGCCATTACGAAATCGGATTTACTTTTAAATATCGGTGCTCGCTTTGATGATCGCTTAACAGGGAATTTAGCTACGTTCGCACCGAATGCGACAATTGTCCATATCGATATCGATCCGGCTGAAATCGGTAAAAACGTACCAACTGATATCCCAATCGTTGCGGATGCGAAAGAGGCGCTAAAATCTTTATTGAAAAAAGACTTTGATGGTCCAGATACTGCACAATGGCTAGAATTTTTAAATAATCACGCAAATGAATATCCGCTTTGGTATACAAAAGAAGCTGGCGACTCAGAAGTTTTACCGCAGGAAGCGCTAGAGCTTGTGCATAAAATTACTGAAGGAGATGCCATTGTTACGACGGATGTAGGGCAGCATCAAATGTGGGCTGCGCAATATTACCGCTTAAACAATGATCATGGATGGGTAACGTCTGGTGGACTTGGTACGATGGGCTTCGGCTTCCCGGCCGCAATTGGAGCCCAGTTTGCGAAGCCAGACAAAAAAGTTGTTTCGATTGTAGGCGATGCAGGATTCCAAATGACTGCACAAGAGCTTTCATTATTACAAGAATTCAACTTACCAGTAAAAATTGTGATTTTAAATAACAGCTGTTTAGGAATGGTACGCCAATGGCAACAAACATTCTATGAAGAGCGTTATTCATCTTCACTTATGCCGATTCAGCCAGACTTTGTAAAATTAGCGGATGCATACGGCATTAAAGGCTATCGAATTAACACCATTGACGAAGCGGAAAGTATTTTCCGTGAGGCTCTTCTTAATGACGAGCCAGCGTTAATCGATTGCCGCGTAAAGCAGCTTGAATGTGTATACCCAATGGTTGCACCAGGTAAAGGGCTACATGAAATGATTGGGGTGAAAAAGAATTGAAACGAGTAATTACCGTAACAGTGATTAATCAAAGTGGTGTACTAAACCGTGTAACAGGTTTACTTATGAAGCGTCAATTCAATATCGAATCGATCACAGTTGGTCATACAGAACAGCCAAACTTCTCTAAAATGACTTTTGTTGTAAATGTAGAAGATGAGCGAAAAATTGAACAACTTGTGAAGCAACTATCGAAGCAAATTGATGTGCTAAAAGTCAATGATATTACAGACAAATCTATCGTGCTTCGTGAGCTAGCACTTGTGAAGGTTATTTCACCACCAAATTTACGTCTGGAAATGAACTCAATTGTTGAACCGTTCCGCCCACAAATTATTGATACAGCGAAAAACGTTGTGACATATCAAGTGGTAGGACATCCAGAAAAAATTGATGCCTTTATTGAGCTTATTCGCCCCTATGGTATTAAAGAATTAACGCGTACGGGTGCTACAGCATCTGTTCGTGAAACGCAAAAAATCATGAATACACAGCTCTCTATTTTAAAATAGTTTGCATATAAAATTGAAACTTGTGATTTGTCATACTGAATAAGTAGTAATCATCACAAGCAAAAAAATAAACCCACTATTAGGAGGAAACAAACAATGGCTACTATGTACTATGAACAAAACATCAACGAGGACGTATTAAAAGGGAAAAAAATCGCAATTATCGGTTACGGATCACAAGGTCACGCACATGCATTAAATCTTAAAGAATCAGGTTTCGATGTAGTAGTAGGTGTTCGTCCAGGCGGATCTTTCGACGCAGCAAAGGCTGATGGCTTAGATGTTAAAACAGTTGCTGAAGCAGCTCAACAAGCAGATGTAATTCAAATCTTACTTCCAGACGAGCGTCAAAAAGCAGTTTATGAAGCTGAAATTGCTCCATATTTAGAAGCTGGTAAAGCTCTTATGTTCGCTCATGGTTTCAATATTCACTTCGGTCAAATTACACCACCTGCAGATGTTGACGTATTTTTAGTAGCACCAAAAGGTCCAGGGCATCTAGTTCGTCGTCAATTCCAACAAGGTGCGGGTGTACCTGGTTTATTCGCAATCCATCAAGATGCAACTGGTCAAGCAAAAGATTTAGCTCTTGCGTACGGTAAAGGTATTGGCGCAGCACGCGGCGGTTTACTTGAAACATCATTCAAAGAGGAAACAGAAACAGACCTATTCGGTGAGCAAGCAGTACTTTGTGGTGGGGCAACTCAATTAGTAAAAGCAGGATTCGAAACATTAGTAGAGGCTGGCTACCAACCAGAACTTGCTTACTTCGAAACATTACACGAATTAAAATTAATCGTGGACTTAATGTTTGAAGGTGGTATGGCAACAATGCGTTACTCAGTATCAGATACTGCTGAGTGGGGTGATTATGTTGCAGGTCCACGTATCATTGATGAATCTGTTAAAGGTCGTATGAAGGATGTATTAACAGATATCCAAGATGGTACATTTGCTCGCCGTTGGATTCAAGAAAATGAAAACGGTCGTCCAGACTATACGAAGTTCAAAGAAGCTGGAGCGAACCACCAAATTGAAGAAGTTGGTGCAAAATTACGTGCAATGATGCCATTCATTAATGAAGGTAAGGAAAAAGTTGTGAGAGAAGTGGCTACAAGTGCGAAAAATTGATATTTTCGATACAACACTTCGCGATGGCGAACAATCTGCAGGTATTAACTTAAATACAGCAGAGAAAATTGAAATTGCTAAACAACTTGAACGACTAGGTGTATCAATTATTGAAGCAGGTTTTCCTGCTTCATCTCCTGGTGATTTTGAGGCGGTTAACCGAATTGCCGGTACTGTGAAAAATTCAATCGTTACAGGGCTAGCTCGTTGCGTCCAAAAAGATATAGATACAACATGGGAAGCTATTAAAATAGCAGAGCAACCACATATTCATATTTTTTTAGCAACTTCTCCAATTCATATGGAATACAAGCTGAAAAAATCACCAGAGCAAGTAGTAGAGCAAGCAATTGAAGCTGTGAAGTATGCGAAAAAATACTTCCCTCTTGTGCAATGGTCTGCAGAGGATGCTTTCCGTTCAGATCGCGAATTTTTAGTACGTATTATGAATGATGTTATTGCCGCTGGTGCAACGACGATTAACGTGCCTGATACAGTTGGCTATGCTTCTCCACAAGAATATGGAGCATTATTTAAATTTTTACTAGAAAATGTGAAAGGTGCTGAAAAAGTTAAATTCTCAGCACATTGCCATGATGACTTAGGGATGGCGACGGCGAATACAATCGCGGCTATCGAGAATGGTGCTTCACAAATAGAAGGAACAATTAACGGTATCGGAGAGCGTGCAGGGAATGTTGCACTAGAAGAAATTGCTGTTGCTCTTCATATCCGAAAAGATATTTACCCTGTGGAAACAGGCATGAATTTACAAGAAATTAAGCGTACATCTCAATTAGTAAGTAAACTAACGAATGTCGTTATTCAGCCGAACAAAGCAATCGTTGGTAAAAATGCATTTGCCCATGAGTCAGGTATTCATCAAGACGGCGTGCTAAAAAATCCTGAAACTTACGAAATTATTTCGCCTGCATTAATTGGCGAAGGTGAAGTGCCACTTGTCCTTGGAAAACATTCTGGACGTGCTGCCTTCCGAGATCGTGCAGTAACAATGGGCTTCACACTGTCAGATGAAAAGCTAAACAAAGCTTTTGTTGAATTTAAACAGCTCGCAGATCGTAAAAAGGAAATTACGGAAGAAGACTTACTAACACTTCTTACGGAGCAACAAGTACAAATTGAAGATGTGCCTTTATTTGAACTGAAAATGGTTCAGGTGCAATATGGTACAGAAAATATTCCGACATCCACTGCAACTGTTGTGACGCCAGAAGGCCAGGTGAAAAATGTAGTGGCAACGGGCTCAGGCTCAGTAGAAGCTATTTTTAATACGTTAGAACAGCTTGTGCCAGGTAACATCAATGTTATTGATTACCGTGTGAAATCTGTCGGCAAAGGGCGCGATGCACTTGGTGAAGCTGTCATTAATATTCGTTACGACGGTGTATCAACAACAGGACGAAACTCATCTCAAGATGTATTAGAAGCATCTGCGAAAGCTTATTTAAATGCGATTAATCGACATTTAATCCAAGTAAGTCTTCGAGCTCAAGGTCAACTCGTTTAATTTGATTTGGCTCTCACCTGCCTAATAGGTGAGAGTCTTTCCTAAAATAGCGTAACCATACTCTATAAAAAGAAAGGTGTTTTATAAATGGAGAAAAAAATTACAGTACTTCCTGGCGACGGAATTGGGCCAGAAGTGGTTGCGTCAGCTATACGTGTATTACAAGTAATCGGCAAACGATTTAACCATACATTCCATTTAGGTTATGGAACGATTGGAGGCGCTGCCATCGATCAACACAATAATCCACTACCCGATGAAACAATTGAAATGTGTGAGGGCAGTGATGCCATTTTATTAGGAGCAGTAGGGGGTCCAAAATGGGACAATAACCCTCCAGAACTACGTCCGGAAAAAGGATTGTTACGTATTCGCAAGCACTTTGACTTATTCGCAAATTTACGTCCAGTAAAGGCGTTCCCGAGTTTACTAGATGCTTCACCTTTAAAACGTGAAGTAGCCGAAAACGTCGATTTAATGATCGTACGTGAACTTACAGGCGGCGTATACTTCGGGGAACCACGTATGCGTACTGAAAATGGCGCAATTGATACTACAGTTTACTCAACAGCAGAAGTAGAGCGTATCGTTGAAAATGCCTTTGAATTAGCACGTTTACGTGGAGGCAAATTATGTTCTGTCGATAAAGCAAATGTACTTGAAACAAGCCGTTTATGGCGTGAAGTTGTAGAAGCGAAGAAAAAGGATTATCCAGATGTGCAAGTCGAGCACAACTTAGTAGATTCAGTAGCTATGAAATTAATTACAAATCCAGCTCACTATGATGTCGTTGTTACAGAAAACATGTTTGGTGATATTTTAAGTGATGAAGCATCTGTTATAACAGGGTCTCTAGGTGTATTACCATCCGCATCCATCCGTGGTGATAGTTTTGGTCTTTATGAACCAGTACACGGTTCAGCACCAGAGATTGCAGGGCAAGGTGTTGCCAATCCAGCAGCAACAATTCTTTCGGTCGCTATGATGTTACAATATTCATTCGGCCTAGCAGAAGAAGCAGCTGAAATTGAACGTGCTGTTAGTGCTGTGTTTGATGATGGTTACTTTACAGCTGACCTTTCACGCGATGGTGGGCGTACGTTATCTACAAATGAATGGACAGATAAAGTAATAAACGAAATTGATACAAGTTTTGTATCGGAAAGTATTATGACAACATATATTTAAGAAATAGGTGAAGACAATGGGAAAAAATATAATTGAAAAGATTTGGGATAAACATGTTGTTTATCAGGAAGAGGGCAAACCGGACCTGTTATATATTGATCTTCATTTAATTCATGAAGTAACTTCTCCGCAAGCATTTGAAGGTTTACGCATGAACGGACGTAAAGTGCGTCGTCCTGATTTAAGTTTTGCAACGATGGATCATAACGTTCCAACGAAAAATTTACCGACTATTAATGATCCAATTGCACGCAATCAGATCGAAACATTAGCGAAAAATGCTGCTGAATTTGGGATTGAACTTGCAGGTATGGGTCACCCAGATCAAGGAATTGTACACGTTATTGGACCAGAATTGGGTTTAACACAACCTGGTAAAACAATTGTTTGTGGAGATTCCCATACTTCTACACATGGTGCATTTGGTGCCATTGCATTTGGTATCGGTACATCAGAAGTAGAGCACGTAATGTCCACACAAACGTTATGGCAAAACAAGCCTAAAACAATGGAAATCCGTGTTGAAGGCGAGCTTCCTGTTGGCGTTGCGGCAAAGGATATTATTTTGGCAATCATCTCGAAATTTGGCATTGGCGTTGGTACAGGGCATATTGTGGAATTCACTGGAGAGGCAATCCACAAACTGTCAATGGAAGAACGGATGACAATCTGTAATATGTCAATCGAAGCGGGAGCAAAGGCTGGTCTTGTATCACCAGACCAAATTACAGTAGATTATATTCGTGGCCGCAAATATGCACCACAAGGTGACAGATTTGAAGAAGCTACAGCTTATTGGTTAAGTTTAGCATCAGATGAGGATGCTACATATGATGAAGTCCGCATCATTAAGGCTGAGGAAATTGAGCCAATTATTACATGGGGTACGAATCCTTCGATGGGTTCTGGTGTATCGCAAAATGTTCCGACGCAGGCAGATTATAAAGATGAGTCTGACAAAGCGGCTCTTCGTAAAGCACTTGCTTATATGGGCTTAGAAGAGGGCCAGCCATTAACTTCAATCGACATCCAATACGTCTTTATTGGCTCATGCACGAACTCACGCTTAAGCGATTTACGTGCTGCGGCAAACGTTATTCAAGGCCGCAAAGTACATGAAAACGTTACAGCAATCGTTGTTCCGGGTTCACATACTACAAAAAAACAAGCAGAGGCTGAAGGTTTGGATAAAATTTTCATTGATGCTGGTTTTGAATGGCGCGAATCAGGTTGCTCGATGTGCTTGGCAATGAATGATGATGTTGTACCAGCTGGTAAACGCTGTGCATCAACATCAAACCGTAACTTCGAAGGTCGTCAAGGTACAGGCGCGCGCACGCATTTAGTATCACCGCCAATGGCAGCAGCTGCAGCGATTGCAGGACATTTCGTTGATGTACGGGAATTCGTGAAGGAAACTGTGTAAAAGCTAAATTTACACGGAAGGGATGATTGACATGGAACCAATTAATATTGTAAATAGTGTTATTACACCACTTGATCGTAAAAATGTAGATACAGATCAAATTATATCGAAAGAATTTTTAAAACGAATCGAACGCACAGGCTTTGGTCAATATTTGTTTTACCACTGGCGCTATGATGCACAAGGAAATGAAGTGCAAGACTTTGTATTAAATAAAGCTGAATTTAAAGACTCTAAAATTTTAGTAGCACAAGATAATTTTGGTTGTGGCTCTTCTCGTGAGCATGCACCATGGGCCATTCTAGATTATGGATTCAATGTAGTCATTGCGCCATCGTTCGCAGATATTTTCCACAATAACTGCTTTAAAAATGGTATTTTACCAGTCAAGCTAACAGAAGCAGAGTGCGATGAAATTTTAGAAAAGGGTTTAGCCAAACCTTACCATGTAGAAGTAAATCTTGAAGCACAAACTGTAACGGGCGAAGATGGTAAAGTCTATACATTTAATATCGATTCTTATTATAAAGAAACATTATTAAATGGCTGGGATGAAATTGCCCTAACAATTAAGTACGAAGATCAAATTGCTGCATATGAAGCGCAACGAATAGCCTACTAATTAGCAAAAGTGGCTTAGAAAAAAGTGTTAGATTGACTGCGTTCAATCTAACACTTTTTTGCTGTAAACGTTGTTGTCCATTACATCGGACGCTTGCCATCACAGGTGAAACAGGTGAATCGCCGGAACATGGCGAGAAATCGCCGATAAACCTGGTGGAATCGCCGGAACATCGTAAGAAATCGCCGATAAACCTAGTGGAATCGCCGGAACATGGCGAGAAATCGCTGATAAACCTAGTGGAATCGCCGGAACATCGTAAGAAATCGCCGATAAACCTAGTGGAATCGCCGGAACATCGTAAGAAATCGCTGATAAACCTAGTGGAATCGCCGATACATCGTAAGAATGAGAACAAGTAAGCCTTTGTCTTTCTATTGTGGACTCGGTAAAATGGTAAGGAAGATTGGAAAGGATGATTCAAATGATAACAGTAATCGGTAGTTTAAATATGGATTTAGTAATACAAATGGCTAATTTTCCACAGCAAGGAGAAACAGTGCTTGGTGAAGCGTTTCGAACAAGTCCTGGTGGAAAAGGCGCAAATCAGGCTATTGCCGCTGCACGTCTCGGTAGTCAAGTAACAATGGTTGGTTGCGTAGGCAATGATAACTTTGGTAATACATTGCGAACAGTTTTAGAGCAAGAGCATGTTAATACGAAAACGCTTATGTCAGCTTCAGTACCGACGGGAGTAGCCAATATTTTAGTTCATCATAATGATAATCGGATTATTGTAGTACCGGGGGCAAATTATACATTGGAACCGTCCCATTTAGATGCGGTAAAAGACGTGATAGAGCAGAGCAAAATAGTAATTTTACAGCTAGAAATTCCTAAAGAAACGACGGCATATGCATTAAAATTATGTAAGGATGCTAATGTGCCCGTGCTATTAAACCCTGCACCAACGGCGAATTTTGATATGCAGTGGATGAAGGATATAACATACATCACACCTAATGAGATAGAGTGTGCCCAGTTATTTGGAGACGATTTCGACAGTATACTAGAAAAATATCCGAATAAAATGATTATTACATTAGGAAGTGATGGCGCTCGTTATTTTGATGGACAATACCCTATTCATGTTCCAGGCTATATGACAAAAGCATTAGATACAACAGGAGCAGGCGACACATTTAACGGTGCGCTTGCGTATGCATTAACAGAGGGGCAATCATTGGATGAAGCTGTTTATTTTGCAAATATAGCAGCCTCGCTTTCTGTCGAGAAATTAGGCGCACAAGGCGGTATGCCAACGTTTAGCCAAGTGTATGCGCGAATGGCTGGTTTTGACGAATAGAAAATATTTCGCTTCAAGATTAGTTTTAAGTTCGTAATATGTTAGCACGAAAATCTCATTTCATTTACCTAGTTATGCAATAAATAAAGAAAATATAGAAAATTTAACTAAGAAGTAAATCCTATTTGTGACATCCCAAACTAAGTAGTTTGTCCTTTTTTGTTATTAATTTTCAACTATGTATAAGAAATAGAATAGTTTCATTTATAATGAAACTATAGATACATAGGAAAGAGGTTTTGAGGATGACGAATATTGACACTACGCCAATCGACTATACAGCCTCAGCGAATAATATTTTGCCACAGTTTGTGGATCGTTTACGTCAACTGCACAGCATTATTGTACAAAATACATATGTAAAAGATACAGCTAAGCACTTAAATCGTATAATCCAAGATGCAAACAATGAAACAATGGTACTGATAGTCGGGAAACAACGTGTAGGAAAAACAACCCTTGTGAATGGACTTCTTGGTCGTTCTATTTTACATGTTAGCGATCAAAATCCGACAGGGGTTAACACGTTTTTACGTTACGGGGAAAATGAGGAAGTAAAAGCTTATTTTTTAGATGGTATGGTGGCAATATTTGATATGAGTAAGCTAGAATTACTCACAACAGGAGATACATTTGCATCACAAATTTTACGTGAACATTTAGACTATCTAGAAGTATATATAAAACATGATTTATTGAAATCTGTTACAATTATCGACTCGGTATCATTGGAAGCAGGCGGGGGTGAAATGGCCTATTTCTCTGAATCATTGATAAATCGAGTTGATGAAATTTTCTGGGTGCTACGCGCTCAATCAATGGCTATCGACGCAGAAATTTTGTTAATGGATGCTTTGAAAAATAAAGGGGTTGTGCCTCTTTGTATTGTCAATGCAATTGATACAGATAATAATACAGAAGCGTTTATAAGTTCTGAAAAAGAGCGAATTGGTCATCTAATTAGCGACTTTGTTCCTGTTTCGGCAATCGATGCCCTCGAAGCACAACAAACAGAAAATAAAGAGTTATGGCACCAGAGCCAATATGATAATTTAATTGCGCAAATTCAACGTGTTGCGATGAATAGTGATAAAAAAACGTATGCAATTATTATTCGTTTTTTACAATGGCTAGAACGTTTCCGTTTTGAATTAACAGTTATACCACAACGTGACCCATTCCAATCAGCAGTTGAAAATATAGAAAAATTTGCTGGCGATACACAATATGAATTTTCACGTTACCAACGTGATTTAGCAATTGTGCAAGAATACGAACAAGAGTATGAACAGGTAGCGAATGTATTCAAAAATGTACAAACATTGTATCAGCTCTTACAAACGATTTCCCAAAATGATTATTTACAGGATGATCAAGTAGAACAGTTTACTGAAAAGGCGATAATCTATCAGCAAGCCCTACGAGAATATCGAAATATGCACAACGAATATATGCGAGAATATGAGCGCCTAGATGCACAGCACAAAAAAATTCATGGCAAAGGACTTATGAAAGCCATCTTTGGTCAACATACCCAAAATGAATTTTTCAAAGAACGTGTTCTTCGCTTAAATGAACAGCAAGAGGAATGTGTTACTCAGTATACGAAAGTAAGAGAAGCGGAAGCCTCAATTATTGAAGAAATACAATCAATTCAAAGCTATTTGATAGAGTTATCGAATAAACGTTTAGCTCGAATAGAGAAAAGGGTGAAAGAGCTTAACCAGCAACGTGCAAAAGAGAAAAAGCAACTAAAATTATATGCAGCTAAATTAAATGAGTTTTCATGTTTAATTGAAGCGCAAGGATTTATTAAAGATAATATAAAGCCATTTTTAATGGAAGATAAAATGCCACTTCGCATAAAAGATCAACAAATGCTGGAGGAAACAATCGACAGTATCATTGACATCGATTTATCGAAAAATGGCTTACTTGCTAGAAGTCAGATGAATAATAGAATGGAAAGTATAGAGATTCCTTTTGAGGTTGACAGTAAATATCCATTACAAGCCTTACGCCTTGCAGAGACGGATGTTAAGTCTAACGATATTCCAGCAATACCAAATAAATTAGAAGTACAATATGAATCATAATATTTATTAGTCAAAGTCCTAAAAGTGATGGATTCTTTTAGGGCTTTGTTTTATTTATATAGCATGAAAGTGTGGATGTATGGGAACAACTTCGATAATGGCTTAACTAGAGATTTATCCTATTAACAATATCCTTTTGATGATATAAAATAGGCATAAAAGATGAAGTGGGGGGTTTTTTTGGTTTCTTCTAAAGATGTAGCAAAGTTTGCCGGTGTCTCTCAGACGACTGTTTCAAGAGTGTTAAATACACCTGACTTAGTAAAGCCGAAAACAATAAAAAAAGTGATGGAGGCAATTGAAGAATTAAACTATATTCCAAACGATATTGCAAGATCACTGGTACAACAAAAGACAGGGATTATTACTTTAATTTCTGGACCTTTGCATAATCCTTTTTTTGTCGATACAACAACTGCAATTGTAAATTATGCAAACGCCAGGGGCTATAAAGTTAATGTGCATTTTGGAACGGAAGAAAATTTACATACAATTTATAATTCCGTGTTAGAAACGAAAGTGGATGCAATTATTTTATCTTCTATCGGGTATACGGATCCATTATTTTATAAGCTCGAAAAATTGGATATACCCTTTATAATGTTTAATCGTAAGCATAAGGAAAATAAGCATTTTGTAGAAATTAATAATGTGGAGGCTGGTTATTTAGCGACTAAACATATGCTTTCTTTAGGTCATAGGGATCTTTGCTGGATTGGTGGACCACATGAAATGAGTACTTTTTTTGGTAGATATGAGGGCTTCAAAAGAGCGTTAGCAGAGGCAGGAATTGACACAAATATTGTGCCAACATTTTTTACAAATACGAGCAAAGACGATATTAAGCAAGCATTTGAAGATCTTTTGCTAGTAAACCCAAGACCGACAGCGATTTGTGCTGCAACAGACGCTATTGCTATTGAAATTCTAAACCAATGTTTAGAGCAAGGATATGCTATTCCTAACGATTTTAATGTGATTGGTATTGATAATGTAGAGTTAAGTAAACACCATTCAATTTCTTTGACTACTGTGGGCATTGAATCGGAAAAAAATCTGGGATTTCTAGCGATTGAAAAATTATTTGATGTTATGGAGAAAAAAAGTGCTTGCATCAAGCAAACTGAATCTGTTAAACTTTTCCCAAGAAACACAACAGGTAAAAAATGAACTGATATTCGTCAGTTTATTTTTTTACTAGATAAATGGTTACGTATTCATTTCTTTATTTTCAGAAATGAATACGTAACCATATAAGAGAGGAGGAGGATGACTTGAAGAAAGAATTATTGATTAACGATGAATGGCGTATGACAGAAGGGTATACCGATGTGTATGCTCCATATTCAAAAGAATTAATTTCTAAATTCGCTATGGCAACTGAGGTTGACGTGCAAGATGCAATTGAAAGTGCGCAAGAAGCTACTTCAAAAATGGCATCTTTAACAGCATTACAGAGAGCACAAATTTTGGAACAATTATCGAATTTATTTGCTGAGCATCGAGATGAGGCTGCTTCCATCATTTCATTAGAATCAGCTAAGCCACTAAAGTATGCAATTGCAGAAATCGACCGAACAATTGAAACCTATAAGTTTGCAGCAGAGGAAGCGAAGCGACTTGCAGGAGAGTTAATTCCTATGGACGCTGCAAAAAGTGGAGAAGGACGCTTTGCCTACACATTGCGTGAACCAATTGGGGTAATAGCGGCAATTACACCATTTAATTTCCCTCAAAATCTTGTCGCACATAAAGTCGGACCAGCATTAGCAGCAGGAAATACCATTGTTTTAAAACCGGCAACACAAACTGCCTTATCAGCACACTTTCTTGCAAAATTAATAGCCCAAACAGATTTGCCAGCAGGTGCCTTTAATTTAATCACAGGGCAAGGCAAGCTCATAGGAGATACATTTTTAGCACATCCACATGTGAAAATGATTACTTTTACAGGCAGTCCAGCAGTAGGTATTTCACTTCGGAATAGAGCAGGTCTGAAAAAGGTAACGTTAGAACTTGGCTCCAATGCAGGTGTTATTGTCGATGAAGGGGTTCAATTAGATAAAATTATGGACCGCATTGTAATGGGAGCGTTCTCAAACCAAGGTCAAGTTTGTATTTCACTACAACGAATTTATGTCAAGGACAATGTAATGGACCAATTTTTAGAACAATTAACAGCAAAAATTAAGCAACTGACGCTAGGGAATCCACTTGATCCAACGACAGATCTTACAACGATGATTTCAGAAACGGAGCAACAGCGTGCCCTCACTTGGATTCAAGAGGCATTGAAGAATGGGGCACAAATAATTACTGGTGGTCGCATTGAAAACAATATTTTATTACCTACAGTGCTTTACAATGTACCATCCTATAGCCGTGTTTCTTGTGAAGAAATTTTTGCTCCAGTAGTTATCGTCAACAAAGTGTCCACAATAGATGAAGCGATCGAAGCAATAAATGATTCTAATTACGGCTTACAAGCTGGCATCTTTACACCTTCTATTGAAACGGCCTTTAAAGCTTCAAAAAAATTGCAAGTGGGTGGTGTCATTATTAATGATGTTCCTACATATCGTGTAGATCATATGCCGTATGGTGGAGTAAAAGAAAGTGGGACAGGAAGAGAAGGAATTAAATATGCAATAGAAGAAATGACCGAGATGAAACTGGTTATTTGGAATAACAACTAATCATGAAATGGGGATGTTTGTAAATGAAGATGATAAATCAGCATGCTAAGCTTTTTGTTATGGATAATGGCACGATGCGGATGGATAAAAATTATATGATTGCAATGCATAATCCGGCAACAATCGATCATCCAAATCAACCTAATGAATTTGTTGAATTTCCTGTTTATACAGTTTTAATAGATCATCCAGAAGGAAAAATTTTATTTGATACAGCATGTAATCCGAACTCAATGGGACCTGAAGGACGCTGGGGTGAATTTACACAAAAAGCATTTCCTATTAATATGCCAGAAGAATGCTATTTACACCATCGCTTAGAAGAATTAAATGTTCGCCCAGAAGATATTAAATATGTTGTTGCTTCACATCTTCATTTAGATCATGCAGGTTGTTTAGAACTTTTTACGAATGCTACGATTATTGTGCAGGAAGATGAATTTAATGGCACATTACAAACATATGCGAGAAATGTTAAGGATGGCGCTTATGTTTGGGGTGATATTGATATGTGGATTAAAAACAATTTACAGTGGCGATTAATCAAACGTGGTGAAGATAATGTGAAACTTGCAGAAGGCATTAATATATTGAATTTTGGTAGTGGCCATGCTTGGGGTATGCTTGGCTTGCACATTAATATGCCGGAAACTGGGGGAATAATTTTAGCGTCAGATGCCATTTACACAGCCGAAAGCTTTGGACCTCCTGTGAAGCCTCCTGGTATTATTTATGATTCAGTCGGCTATAATTCAACAGTTGAACGAATTCGACGCTTAGCAAATGAAACGAATTCACAAGTTTGGTTTGGTCATGATCCTGTACAATTTAAATCATTTAGAAAATCCACAGAAGGCTATTATGAATAGATAGGAGTAGATTGAAAATGAATAAATTAACCTTTACTCCTACAAGTTATACAGGTTGGGGTTGTTTGCAACAGCTTCTTGTAGAAGTAAAAAAATTCCAAGTAAATAATATATTAATAGTAACGGACCCATTTTTACAAGACTTAGGTTTAGTGAATCAGGTTAAAAAGCCATTGCAGGACAATGGCTATAAGACGACAATTTATACTGACATTGCTCCTGAGCCACCTCTTGCAATTGGTGAAAAACTAGTGGACTATACACGAAACCATCAATTTGATTTAGTTATTGGATTAGGTGGGGGAAGTGCATTAGATTTAGCTAAGCTAGCTGCTGTATTAGCTACTCATGATGGTCAGGTGGCTGACTATTTAAATTTAACAGGTACGAAAACACTTGATAATAAAGGACTTCCGAAAATTTTAATTCCGACAACTTCGGGTACAGGCTCAGAGGTTACAAATATTTCTGTTTTATCGTTAGAAACAACTAAGGATGTCGTGACGCATGATTATTTACTGGCTGATGTAGCAATTGTGGATCCACAATTAACGATTTCCTTGCCTTCGAAAGTAACTGCCGCTACGGGCGTAGACGCTTTAACACATGCAATTGAAGCGTATGTTTCTATCAATGCAAATGAAGTGACAGATGGACTTGCACTGCAAGCGATTAGATTGATTAGTAACTCAATTCGTACAGCGGTACACGATGGTAATAACAAGCAAGCACGCTCGGATATGAGTTATGGTAGTTACTTAGCAGGTTTAGCATTTTTTAATGCAGGTGTAGCAGGGGTACATGCTTTAGCTTATCCGCTTGGAGGTCAGTACCATATTGCACATGGAGATTCAAACGCTGTACTATTGCCATACGTAATGGGCTATATTCGCCAAAGTTGTGAAAAACGCATGAAAGATATATTAGATGCGATGGGTCTTTCCTCTATGTATTTATCGCAAGAAGCTGCTTCCTATAAGTGTGTTGATGCATTGCAACAAATAGTATGCGATGTAAATATTCCTTCGACTTTGAAAGGTTTTAACATACCAGAAACTGCACTTGAACAATTAACTGATGATGCAACAAAGCAAACAAGAATTTTAGCTCGAAGTCCGATGCCATTAAATCGGGATGATATTTTTGCTATTTACCGCGCTGCATTTGATGGCGAAATCCGTGAGCCAAACTGACCGTTGTAGGGAAAACATCTTGAAAATGAAAAGGGCTGTATCAAATATTATTTGATACAGCCCTTTTTTTATTAAGCTTCAGTATCCGGTGAGAAAGAGCGATTCGCTAATTCAGCATCTAACATAAAGATAGCATTCGAATCATTTTCAATACGTTCAATTTTACGTATTAATGTATCAAATGTTGATTCTTCCTCAACTTGCTCATCGATAAACCATTTTAAAAATGCCATAGTTGCGTGCTCACGTTCATCTAATGCAATATCAGATAAGTTGTAAATACGACGAGTCACTTCTTTTTCATGAGACATAGCCGTTTTAAAGGCATGCAAAATAGAGTCGAAATGGTTTTCAGGACTGTCAAATCCGTGTATTGATGCACGATAGCCCATATCACTTAAGAAATTATAAAATTTCATTGCATGAAAACGTTCTTCTTCAGCTTGCACTAAAAAGAAATTCGCAAAGCCATCGTAATCTTGGTCTGTGCAAAATGCAGCCATCGCCATATAAGCATGAGCGGAGTAAAATTCAAAATTCATTTGTTCGTTTAGCGCTGTGTGTAGTTTTTCAGATAACATAAATGTTCCTCCCTTTGCAGTAAATACCTACTACTTCTCATAGTATATAGCGAAAGATGGCCATCATACAGAAAAATATTTTTTTCGCCATAAATAGTGCAAAAATAAATTGATATTCGTTCTCAATTAGAAAATTTAGTCAAATTCATTTTTTAATCGCCAAATCACTTCAATACAGTAGCAAACACTGATAGAGTAGGGGAATCGCCACTAAATCAAATGAAATCGCCACTAAACTATGACAAATCGCCACTAAACCCGAGCGAATCGCCATTAACTATTATAAAAAATTCGCCAAGACATTATGTCTAGGCGAATTTTATTATAAGCGTTTATGCTGCCTTCTTTTGGTTTTTTACACCTACTAAGTAGCCACTTAGCGCGATTGCAACTAATACAATCCAGAATGTAGCTTTCCAAATTGTTGAGTGTGGGAATTCATGCGGAATAACCCCTAATTTTTCATGCGCTAAAGTTAAGACAGCCAACTTCACACCAACCCAACCAACGATAAGGAAGGCAGCCGTTTCAAGTGACGGGAATTTTTCGAGTACACGTACGAACCAGCGTGCTGCAAATCGCATCATTATGACCCCAATAATACCACCAAGGAACATCACGGCGAATTGTCCAGCGTTAATGCCACCAACATCGAAATTCCCTATATGCGGTAGTGTAACCGCAATTGCAACTGCTGCTAAAATGGAGTCTACTGCAAAGGCGATGTCAGCAAGCTCAACTTTAATAACGGTCATCCAGAAACCAGATTGTTTTTTAGGCTCTTTAATTTCATCTGAGTCTCCTGCAGCTTTCCTTGAATCGTAAATATGCTTAATCGACATAAATAACAAGTAAGCAGCACCTATAGCTTGAATTTGCCAAAAATTAACAAGTATAGTAATTAAGAATAAAGCGGCAAAACGGAAAACGAATGCACCTACTAATCCGTATAATAATGCTTTTTGTTGTTGCGCTTTTGGTAAATGTTTAACCATCACTGCCATAACGACTGCATTGTCTGCTGCTAAAAGTCCTTCTAGTACAATTAATACAACTAATACCCATGCGTATTCTAATAAAATGGCTTCCAAATGTGTTTCCTCCTTTATTTTGGACAGAAATGAATATGATGCTCTTTCCTATTATTAATTTTAGGCAAAAGAAAAAGACCCATGCCTAAAAAATAGGCAAAGGTCTTGCTAAGCACAACTATTTGGAAGCTCCAAATAATAATTTGTACCGAAAGTTATCGGTACAGCACTCATCTATTAGATGAGTTTGCTATCACACCCGATGGCGACTGCCATGTAATGACGAATGTGAAATCAGATGTATCGCTCACATCTGCTAGCTACTCCCCTTTGACAAAAATGTCAAAAGCTATTCAATTCTTCTTACAAAGATTATAGCATGTAGTGAACTAAATGCAAATCAAAAGTAATCTTATATTTAAAAATTATTTTCCGAATTATTATTACAAGTGGTACTATTGGTGATAAGTGAAATTTTTTAGCATTAGAAGGGAGTCATATATGTATAAAAAGTTTTTTTCATACTACAAACCACATAAACGATTATTCGTTGTCGATTTTTCTAGTGCGATTGTTGTAGCAATTCTAGAGCTGGCCTTTCCATTAGCTGTGCAATGGTTTATTGACAAACTACTGCCTACAGGGGAGTGGAGCATGATTGTCAAAGTAAGTATTTTGCTATTGCTAGTATACGTACTTAGCACCGTACTAAACTTTATTGTCAATTATTTAGGGCATAAACTTGGGATAAATATTGAAACCGATATGCGACAAGAACTGTTTAATCATGTCCAGCGTCAATCATTCCGTTTCTTTGATAATACGAAAACCGGTCATATTATGAGCAGAATTACGAATGATTTATTTGATATTGGTGAATTTGCCCATCACGGGCCAGAAGATTTATTCATTGCCATTATGACGTTTGTGGGTGCTTTCGTCATTATGTTTAATGTCAATCCTACACTTGCATTAATTGCAGCGATTATGGTGCCGTTCTTAATGTGGCTTGTGACTGTTAGTAACATTAAAATGAACAATGCATGGAAAACGTTGTACGTTAAAATTGCAGATGTAAACGGTCGTGTGGAGGATAGCGTTTCTGGCGTGCGCGTTGTGAAATCTTTTACAAATGAAGCGTATGAAATGGAACGTTTTAAGGAGCAAAATGGGTTTTTCCGTTCGGCAAAACTATACGCCTATAAGATTATGGCAGGTGCACATTCAAGTATTTATATGATGACGCGTTTGTTAACGTTAGTTGTCCTAGTAGTAGGAGCCTGGTTAAGTTTTAATGGGAAATTATCGTATGGAGGGCTTGTAAGCTTTGTATTGTATACAAATGTTCTTATTAAACCAATCGATAAAATTAGTGCGTTGTTAGAGCTGTATCCGAAAGGGATGGCAGGCTTTAAGCGTTTCCGTGAGTTGATAGAGCAGGAGCCAGAAATTCAGGATCGTGAGGGAGCAAAGCAAGTAACACATTTATGTGGAGACATCTCGTTTAATGATGTTGATTTTAATTATGATTCGTCAAAAGCTGTTTTACAAGGTATTTCGTTTGATGTGCATGCAGGACAAACAATTGCCTTTGTTGGACCATCTGGAGCTGGAAAAACAACAATTTGTTCTTTAATTCCAAGGTTTTATGATGTCACAAAAGGGGCGATTACAATCGATGGCTTGGATGTACGTAATATGACACAAGCCTCTCTACGAGCACAAATTGGCATTGTACAACAAGATGTCTTTTTATTTACAGGGACAATTCGAGAAAATATTGCCTATGGTCGTTTAGGTGCAAGTGATGAAGACGTTGTAAAAGCAGCTAAAAGGGCGCATTTAGAATCATTTATTGCAGAGCTTCCGGATGGTTATGAGACACAGATTGGTGAACGTGGCTTAAAGCTATCTGGTGGGCAAAAGCAACGTATTGCCATTGCACGTATGTTCTTGAAAAATCCACCGATTTTAATTTTGGATGAGGCAACTTCTGCGCTAGATACAGAAACGGAAATGATTATTCAACAATCGTTAGCTGAACTTGCTGAAAATCGAACAACACTCATCATTGCGCATCGACTAGCGACAATCCGTAATGCGGATCGGGTACTTGTTGTCACACAAAATGGTATTGAAGAGGATGGAACGTATGCGGAACTAGTGGCACAAGAAGGTATTTTCGCAAAATTACATCATATTCAATTTCGTAAAACAGAAAATGAAAAAGTAATGCAATAATGTTAAACATATTCAAAAGGCATCGAGTAAATTCAATACTCGATGCCTTTGTTTTATTTTACTTGCTATTCTTCAATTGTTTCAATAAAAGATTCTCTACCAGGATTTACTTTGACTACGTTTATTTTTATGTTGCGAATAGAATCTTCCGTTAAGTCGATTTTACCGTTATTCTCTAATTTTTTCCATGTCTTAACGTCTTTGCGATATAGCTGTTCAGATAAACGGTAAATATCTGTATTCAATGCTAAGGATTCATTAAATGTTTCCCTTACTTCTTTTTCTACCTGTTTTTTGACCAATTGACGAATTTCATGGGTCGTAATTTCTTCTGTAATACCAAGAACGTTAGCTTCCATTTTTATTTCGATATCAAATTGTACGTGTTCGTTTTTTACGACTGGAGAAATAAGAACTTTTATATGATCTAATGTAACGGTTACGAATTGTTTATGCTCTCCAATTTGCCCGGTTATTTCACTGCGAATTGTTTCATTGTTCATCCATTTAATACCATTTGCGTTTTCTTCGGTGAGAAATCCTTTTAATCCTTCTTTAGATAGTAGTGTAATACCTTTTATTTCCACTGATTCTGACTGTCCTTTGGAAGATACCCATCCTCTATCAATTGATACTAATGGAAGATAAACTTCATGGCTAGGCTCATTTAGACCTATCACTAATTTTCGAAGATCAATCGGTCTTACAAAAGATTCTTGCTTAAACGAATTTATCGGATCTCCGAGTTTAGATAATGTTAGAGCTTTATTATTGATCGGTGTTACGACAAGTAATTTATCGAGTGGCTCTTTTGTGCCATATATCCAAATTTGATATCTTGTTTCACGATAACGAGTTAAAAAATCGAGCACTTGATTTACCTTGTTGCTCTTCATTACTTCTTCTGAAAGTATAATATAGGTGATATGTCCCCAAAACGCTTTTTGGTCAATGGAATGATATAAATCGAAAAGAGAATCTTCAATTGTTTTACCTTTTGCATGTCCAATTTCAGCCTGTTGAACTTGCGGATTATTTGGCTGTTCGGATTTGGCTATATTGGCAAAATCAATAATTTGCATGTAAGTTTCATAATTGCCATCTTTAAAATCTATACCAAGCGCATGGACATAGTACATTCTTTGTGGTTCGGTGACATCCCAACACCCCGAGAGCAGCGTAGTGAATACTAACAACAATATACTGAGTATTTTTTTATTCATTTTTATCCTCACTCGTACGGGTTTGATCTTGTGGTGCAATATAGTTCGGACGCTTGGTATAACCTTTTGGAGATAAGCGAAATAGTGTTTTTTTAATGGTTGACCAATCTAAATCAGCGCCAATTTGCATATAAGAGTTACCAAATATTCTAATATTACATAAGTAAAGAAGGGTTACGTATAGTGCAATAAAAAAGCCGAATAAACCTAAAAAGCCGCTTAATAAAATGAAGCCAACGCGGAAAATACTGATCGTCGTAACGAGTGATTGATTAACGAGTGTAAAGGAGGCAATGGTAGAAACGGCAATAATCACGATCATCTCTGGACTTGTAACACCTGCACGTATTGCTGCATCGCCAATAATTAAACCACCAACGACACTTATCGTTCCACCGATTACGGATGGGAGACGTAAGCCTGCTTCTCTAAACAGCTCAAACATCAATAGCATCAATAGCATTTCAAGCGAAGAGGGGAAGGGTAGGCCGGTTCGACCTTGGACAACAGTTGCTAAAAGCAATAACGGTAATTGATTTTGGTGATAGGTTGTTAACGCAAGCCAAAAAGCAGGTAACAGCAGGCCGATAAAAATACCAGATATACGCAGTAAACGTTCAAGTGAACTAAAAACAATCGGGTATTCATTATCTTCCCCTGACTTTAACAGTAAAAATAAATTAACAGGGGTAATGACAGCATAAGCTACGCCATCTACAAAAATTAAAAAACGTCCTCGTATCAATGCTTGAATTGCAAAATCTGGCCGTCCTGTATAATCAGTTTTTGGGAAGAACCTTGTATTTTTGTTTACACGCTCCATTAGTAAATCACCGCTAAATACAATATCCGTATCGACTGATTGTAATTGTACTTTTATACTATTTAAAATTTCCAAGTTCGCAATGTCGCCAAAATAAAGTATAGCAACGGTTGTCTTTGAGCGTTTCCCAAGTTCCATTTTTTCTACACATAAGGAATTCGTAGGCAGTCGTTTTCGTATTAATGCAATATTGACAGAGATATCTTCAATAAAATTATCTCTAGGTCCTTTAACGAGTACTTCCATCCTAGTTTCTTCAGGATTACGATTAGGCTTTCTGGCAATATTACTGGCATATAGTAACGCATCCGTTTCAAAAAAAAGAAGTAAATGGCCATTATAAATGAGTGTAATGGCTTCTGACATATCTGTAACTTGTTCTAGGCCAGGGATGTGTAACTGTTTATTAATAGCATCTTGCAGTGATGCGTCCTTTAAATTGTCAAAAAGAGCTTGAACACGCATGACAATGACGTCATTGAGAAGTTGTTGATCGATCATCGCCTCACAGATGACAAATTGTACCTTATGTTGCTGAAATGCATATTCTTGAAAATGAATATCAGCAGACTTTTCAAATAACTGCTTTAAGGTTGATAATTCTAAGGGCTTTTCTGTTGAGGGCATCAAGTGTCACCACTTTCCGGGTCTTGGGTATCAGCTTTAGATTTTTTTCCTTTTTTTCCTGACATGAAAGCTACAATCACTAAAAATATGGATAGTAAGAAAAAGAAAATAAATGTACCTGCTAACATATAATTTCCTTTAAGTTGTAGAAATATGTGTTCATTTAATAACATTAGTGGTAGACATATAAAAAAGAATGGGAATGCAATAAATTTCCAAATACGTTGGTGGTTTCCTACCATGCCCAATAAATCTGTTACGATGTATAAAATAAATCCGACTCGAATAAATGTGCCAGTTAACCATTGATAAATTGAAAGAAAGTCTAGATGCTCCACATAGCGCCCTATTGTTACTAAGCCCCATTCTTCGTAAGCTGGATAGCGTTGTTTTGAGGCTTCTGCTGGTCCAAACTCTGTAATGGCACCAACAAGGGGACCCATTGTTAGCCCTGCTAAAATTAGGAGCATAATGGCGAAGTGATACCAACGCATACGATCTTTAATTTGGTGTTGTATGAGTAAAAATAAAATTAATTCCGAAAATCCCGAGGCGGGGAAGACGAGCCCCTGTAAAACAGGCGTAAATCCATGTTCAAAAAAAGGACGTAGTAAGTCATAGTCCTTGACTTGTAAGTTTGTAAAGGCAACAAAAAATCCAAAAACGACTACAGCTAATAAAACGAATACATTGACGATGACGATTGTTTGTAAGCTAGTTGTAACAAGTAGGATACAAAGAACGACATATATAGCAAGCAAGATTAACCTTGGCGTTTTAGGTAAAAAAGTGGTATTTACCCACTGTAAAGTTTCAATCATTGTAAAAGCTGCAATAATGATAAGAAAAATTGCGATAGTATAAATGACGATATTAGAACCGATTTTTCCGATTTTTTGTGGCAGCCAATCTTTTAATGGCTCTTGATTTGATTTTATATGAATATAAACTAAAAGAAAGAGCCAAGGAAACATTAAAATTGATGTAAAAATTACAGATAGCCAGCTATCTCTTTCTGCAGTTTCCAATAACGGAGGCATAATTGTAACGTGATTTTTTAAGCCAATAACGGTCATTGCTAGGAAGACAACATGTAAAATACTAATTGATCCTACACCTTTCATTTGAAAACCCTCTAACATGTTTTGATACAAGTTAGCTTTGACAAAAAATTGAAAGATTATAAGTCATAAAAAAGCACTATCTCACATTAAATGAGATAGTGCCATCGATTAATGAATATATTTATTACTTACAAGACTATTTTGAAGAACGTCTGTTGGAATTTCAAATTCCACTACACCCATATAGCCAGGTGCCACTTCATATTTATCGAATGAAATAACGAGTTTTCCTTTTTCAGAAATGTAGAATTGTTGTTCCTTATTGATCGTAGTAAACACTTCCATTAGATCTTCATCGGGCAAGCCCGCTCCTTTAACCCAATAAACTTTATCTTCGTTTGTTGCAGCAATTTGTTCACGCATTTGTTCTTTAATGTTCTCACTAATAGCATGAATATAGCTGTCATCTTTAAATAGACTTGGCAGCGTAATTAAAATTTCGTTTTGTTTATCAATCGTATCATAATGCATAACGGTTGATGATGACCCAACTGTATTGACAATATAACGTCCTATCGATAAAATCTGGTCGTTATCCGTTTTAATGTCATAGCCGCTATCTATTCCATAGTGACCACCGCCATTTGCTTTCAAATCGCCAACTTCTGCAATAAAGTCATCATAAAGTGCTTTTCCTTCTGAACGATATTTTTCATTTAAAGCATTTGCAAGATCTGTATTTTCTAAATGCTCAATTGAAGGTACTTTAATAGTAGCGTCATATGTGTCTTCAGCTACTTCATATTCTGTCCATGTCAGTACTTTTATGACACTCCCTACAACAGGGATATCAGACAATGTACGTGCCATTGCAGGGCTGATATTTAAACTAGCTGTAAATAGCATAGCCGCTGCCGCTGTTCCAAGTAACCATTGCGGTCCTCGATTTTTTTTCTTCCTTTTCCCTTGTCTTAGTACACTTTCAACTACAAAGTCAAGCTCCTTTGGTATTGGAACGTCATTATAATGTTTTTTTAACTCTTCTAATTTTTTATCCATGTGCTGTTTCTCCCTTCACATCTTGGAGTTGTATTTTTAACAGTTTTAAAGCTTTATATAGGCGTGATTTAGCTGTGCTTAGCTTTATGTCCAGTATGTTGGCAACATCAGCTAGCTTTAAATCTTCGAAATAATGTAAAATCACGACTTCACGGTACATTTGAGGTAATTCCTCTAAAGCATGCTCTAAATCGATGTTCTCGTAAATATCTTCTTGAGCAGGAGTTAAATATTGCAAAGTGTTATCGTCCGTCACTTGTAATCGATTATGCTTGCGCAAAAAATCAATAGCTGTCCGTACAACAATTTTGTAAAACCAGCTTTTCATGTTATCCACATGCTCTAATCGATCGAGAGAAAGCATCGCTTTTTGAATACTGTCTTGTACTATATCAAGTGCATCTTGCTCATTTTTCGTATAGCTGTAGGCAAGCAAATAAAATCGTTCTTTCTGTTCACGAATTAACTGGACAAACACCTCTTCATGTTGAAATGCATTTCTTTTTTTCATGTCCAAAGAAGCTCCTTTTTAACATTTTCAATTTGTATACAACTACTAGACGTATGAAAGTGGGGAAAAAGTTGAAGGAATGAAAAAAACTTACCTCATAATAGAGATAAGAATTGTTTCACGAAAAATAGTCGTATGTATTTTTCAGCAGTAATAGGATGGTTACAACGATAAATAGTTTACGCACATAACTACTCCCGCGTTTAATGGCAAATTTTGAACCGACTATCGCACCAGCAATTTGAGCTAGTCCCATAGCGAAGCCGTAAGTATAATGAACCTGACCTAAGTATATAAACATGAGAAGCGCTGCTATATTGCTTCCAAAGTTTAAAAACTTGGCATTGCCGGCTGATTTTAAAAAGTCAAAGCCAACGATTAAAAAGGCAAACAGTAAGAAGGATCCTGTACCAGGGCCTAAGAAACCATCATAGAAGCCAATTAAAGTAATAATAAGGACGAAAAATGCATATCGTTTAGGTGTTAGCTTTTTATATGTGGAAATACTACCCCAATCTTTTTTGAAAATCGTATAAACGGCTACAGCGGCTAGCATGATTAACATTAAAGGCTTTAAAACACTTGGATCAATTAAATGGACAATCCATGCACCAACCATGGAGCCGAAAAAAACAAAAGGAAACAGCTTATAGACAGATTTAATATCTAACTTCCCTGAGCGGTAAAACGTAATGGTACTAGTTAAAGATCCCATTGTACCAGCTAGTTTATTTGTTGCGACAGCTGCGGAAGGTGGTAATCCTACAAATAGGAGAGCAGGCAATGAAATGAGCCCACCACCACCAACTACAGAGTCGATAAATGCGGCCAAAAAGCCAAAAATAATAAGAATTAATAATATATTTGGGTCTAAATCGAAGGGCACTAACGTCATCTCTTTTCTCTAAATAATAATCTGATATTAGCGGAACACGGGGTAACTGTAAATAGCCTGTAATAATTTTTAACAGCCACGTTTAGTATGCATCATTTGTTGTGAAATATAAAAATCTACAAAATACAAAAATATTCTACTTTATGTAATTATTTTAATGTATTATGAAGGAAATGGTGTTTTTGCGTAAAGGGGACGTGATGACATTTGTCTTTAGGAAATCATTTTCGAGTGTTTGTTTGTGTTGTGTTTATGGGTGTGCTCGTAGGCTATGTGTATAATGCGAAAAAAGATATTACGGATAATGTATATATCGATACAGTAAAGGAAGGATATTTGGTTGATTTTGCAGACGTGAAAGTCCGTAATGCCTTTAATTATGCTTTTACAGAGCCATATTGGCGTTATTATAAGGCGAAAACGGGTCAACATGTCGTGGAGCTTTCAGGGGATATTCTATTTTCAGATGAAAAAGGACATGCCATATTGCAATTCATCGTGAATGAGGAAGCTACTGAATTTAAGCTTTTTGCAATGAAGTTTAACGATGTTGTACTCGATTCAGAACAAAAAGGAACGCTTGTTGGCATTGTTTATGAAACTTGGAAAATGAAACAGCTCGCTTATCAGTAAGTGCTTTTGCTTTGTAAAAAGGGATGACTATATTACAGTAGAAAGGAGAGCATACAGACAGAGAGGGTGTTTTCATTGAAATTAAGTATTTTAGATCAAATTCCTGTACCGAAAGGTCATACTGCTGAACAGGCCTTTTTGCGTACAGAACAATTAGCGCTTTTAGGGGAAGAACTGGGCTTCAATCGCATGTGGTTAGCAGAACATCATAATAGCGAATCACTAGCAAGCTCAGCACCTGAAATTACAGCAGCCTTTTTAGCGGCGAAAACAAAACGTCTGCGGATTGGCACAGGGGGCGTCATGATGATGCATTATTCTCCCTACAAGCTGGCAGAAGTATTTAAAACATTAAGTGCACTAGCACCGAATCGCATTGACTTTGGTGTTGGCCGTGCTCCTGGTGGAGACCATGCATCAATCTATGCATTAGCAGAGGGACGCAGACAACATTTTAATGAACAATATGATAAGCTCGATATCATTTTAAAATTGATGAATAATCAAAAAACGGGCGAGTCTGTCTATGATCAAGTTATTGCTTCGCCTACTAACATACAATTACCAGAAGCGTGGCTGCTCGGTTCAAGTGGTCAAAGTGCCATGCAGGCAGGGCAACGTGGTGTAGGTTATTCGTATGCTCAGTTCTTTACGGGCAATATGTCCAAGGATATTTTTGATACGTATAAATCTTATTTTACACCTTCTTATTATATGGAAAAACCGCAAATTATCGTTACCTATGCAACAACGGTTGCTGATACGTTAGAGGAAGCGGAATACTTAGCTAAGCCAATCGATATTACACGCCTTCAGCTTATGAAGGGGCAAATTATTCAGGCGATGTCTCCAGAAGAGGCGAAGGATTATCCTTTAACAGAGATGGATAAAATGATGATTGCTAACAACCGCAAAGCAAATATTGTAGGCACACCGAAGGACGTTGCAGCATTTTTAGTAGCAGAGCAGGAACAATATGGCTTTGATGAAGTGATGCTAAACTGCAATCAATATGCGCAGGAAAGTCGCTTGAATTGCTATAAACTACTGGCAAATGAATTGATTTAACAAATAGCTATATTAAGAAATAAATTGAGACAAAAGAGAAAAAGTGTTAGATTGACTGCTATCAATCTAACACTTTTTTGCTGTACTGTTGTTGTCCGCACAATACAGGAAATCGCAACGCTCGCTAACTTGCGAGGTGCCAGCGTCTTACGTCCTGTATGTGTCTGCGAAAAAGGATGGGGATGGAACGCAAATCAACGATTTTATGAAAGTTTATCTACAGCAGAAATGTCCAATGCATTCAGTTGCATTGGACATTTTTTATAGTTAAAGTTTCGCCGAGCCGCTCATAAAAGTAGTGTCTTGATAATACATATTTTTAACTAACACATTCGGACCTAGGCATTTCACAGCTGGACAGTGGCAGTTTAAAGATTTTGCTAAATCTGTAGCCATCCATTTGTCAAAAATTGCAGGAAGTTTATCATGAACGATATTACCGAGAGCTGATGCATCACCAAAGTCTGTAACGATGACATCACCTGTAAAGATATTGACATTTAGTCGTGAACGACCATCTGGATCATTACGCATTGTGACGTTTTTGGTCTCTCGTAACCGTTTTAATAGTTTTTGATCTTCCTCATTAGTGCTACAAGGATAAAACGGCAATGTACCAAAGAGCATCCAAGTATTTTCATCGCGTACATCAAGCAAATGATGGATAGCTGCGCGTGTTTCCTCTAGAGAAAGAGATGTTAGCGAACTTGCGAAGTCAGACGGATACATAGGGTGTACTTCATGTCGAGCACATTGCATCTCATTTATAATCTGGTTGTGGATGTGTTCTAAGTAAGGCAATGTTTTTTTGTTGAGCATTGTTTCAGCAGAGACCATCACGCCATGCTCGGCAAGCATTCGCGCATTATCAATCATGCGTTGGAAAAGAGCTGCACGTTGCTCATAGGTAGGCTTACGCGCCATCATTGCAAAGCCTGTTTCAACAAATTCATCAACCGTACCCCAGTTATGAGAAATATGTAAAACATCTAAATAAGGTGCAATGAGTAAATAACGTTCTGGCTCGATAGTTAAGTTAGAGTTGATTTGTGTGCGGACTCCTCTAGCATGTGCATATTTTAATAGGGGTAGTACATAATTTTGAACTGATTTCTTAGACATCATTGGCTCACCTATGGTTATGAATAATATAACATCTGTAAGAAGTACGATTAAAGCTCTTACAATATCCTTTAACTATTTTGAATACCAAAATGAGATAGCAAAATTCTTCTTTAAGAATTTAAAGCAATATGTCTATGATTACAATCCTAAATTTAATCCAGATTATGCCTTTGAGGTAGATTTATCAGAATTGAAGGGTGTTAATTTAAAGAAATTTAAAGACAAAGAATTAATACGAAAACACATTACAAGAGCACACTTTATGGAAAATGTAGGTTACAGTGAAAAGACATATAAAGCCTTTTATTGTGGTGATAGTATGAAACTAGAAGTCGTAGGGGATATATTAAAGGTTGCAGACACAGACATTCATGAGTATTTAAGATATTTAGTCGATCAAGATAACGACCTTGTATGTACAAATATTGAAGCGTTAGAATCTATCCTTTACACTTATTCGAGTAGAATTAAAACCAGTAAGGAAGATAAGTTTCAACATGTAATATTTAAAGACTTAATATACTGTGCTTGTGGTCAAAAATCATATAGGAAAATCAACCGTACCTGTCCGATAACTTATGAATGTAAAACTAGACGAAATCAGTATAATTTAAAGAAGTGTAAATTTAAATCTCCACAGGAACAATTGTTAATTGATGCGGTGTTCGAACAAAAAGGAGTTAAAATTACTAGTAGAAACGAAGCTTTTAAGCTGATTGAAAAAATTGTATACAGAAGTAAGAATGATTTTGATATTTATTATAAGTGATTAGTACTTTAAATTCTCCTTTACCTATGCGAAAATACAATATAGAAAAGGAGTTTTTTATATTCATGAATACTATATACAAACCATATGATGAATGGGAAAGTTACCATGACATTGAAAAATACGGTAAACTTACATTATCAAACATTGAATTTACAACTACTAATTTATGCAACATGAGATGTGCCCATTGTGCAGTTGGATATGCTCTAACAAATAAAGAAGCTAATTCACTTCCAATAGATAATATTCTAAGACAATTAGATAAAGTTGAAACTCTGCGTACAATGAGCTTTACTGGTGGCGAACCTTTAATGACTAAGAAGGGGATTAGAGATAATCTTTTACCACTACTTAAATATGCTAAAAGCAGAAACATCAAAACGCAAATTAATTCTAATTTAACATTGCCTATGGATCATTATGAATTAGTTGCTCCATATCTAGATGTAATGCATATTTCACATAATTGGTGTAATGAAGAGGAATTTGTTGAAACAGGATTTGTAATGATGGACAGAAAACCACCTGTACAAAAGAGAGCAGAATTATATAGAAACATTTTAGATAATGCTAGAGAGCTTTCAAAAGGCGGAATGTTTGTTTCAGCGGAAACGATGTTAAATAAAAATACAGTTCCTTACTTTGAAAAGATTCATAATGAAGTAGCTAATGAAATGTTATGTAAAAGGCATGAAATTCACCCTATGTATTCAAGTGATTTTGCTGAAAATTTGGAAACTATAGGTTTAGATGAATATAGAGACACAGTTAATAAGATACTCGACATCAGAAATAAAGACATTTGGATACTATTCGGTACATTACCATTTTATGCTTGCAGTTCAGATAAACGTGATTTAGAATTATTGCAAAGAATTAAAAATACACCAAATATAACAGTAAGAAATGACGTAGATGGTCGATCTCGTATGAACTTGAATATCTTTACAGGCGATATTTCGGTATCTGATTTTACTGATGACGGCGCATCATTGGGTAATATTCAAGAAAGTCAGCTAACTGACATATATGACAAGTGGCTAAATACTAATATTTCTAATAGTATCAACTGTCATTGTCCATCTGTTAAGTGTCTTGGCTCAAATATTATTGTTAAAAATATGTACTATCCTAATAAAGAATTTATTAGTGGAATTGTAAAATAGCCAATTTATGAAAAATAACCCATTAACCATACAATGCTTATTTTTAGAAAGCATGTTTTGTTAATGGGTTATTTCTATGTAGTGTAGTTTAGCAACCATAAGAATTATATCATATTTTACAGCTAATTAAAATGGGAAGACCCCTTGCATTTATACAAGAAGCCTAGTATAAATTACTCTAAATAATTTGAATATCTTTTAAATTTTATTCGTAGTATATGATCTTGTTTGAAAATGTATTAATCATATTTAAACTTTATAAAAGAAAGTTACCTGTGTTTTTCTTTTCTACCGTATCAATAGCTGAATTGTAATCCTGAACTGATTTGTTAATCGATTTATTTTTACTTATATCTTTTTCAAATTTATCTGCCAACAATTCCTTACCTAATCCGCTAAAAGAAGTTGTGTACATTAATGCATATTTTAATAACTCCATATGTCGTTCACTTTCCTTGTTAAAGGTTACGCCTTGAGTAATGTATTTACCTTTCGATTTCTTCTTCATTTCCTCAATCATTGCTTCAACTTCTTCTTCTGATCTAAGATAACCCATAAGCAGACCTCCCAGAATTGTACATACCGATTGCATTACACATTGTTGGATTAACCATTACTTCTGCATTCGGAAAGTACTCTTTTACATGTGTGACTAACTGTATATCCAAAGCTCCGCCACCAAGCAAATTCACTTTATCTTCTCTTTCCCACATTTTTGTTAACCTTCCACATACCTAATCAGCTAATCCTCTAGGGTTGTAATCTTCCTCTAAAGCTTCGATCCCTTTACCGAAGAATGTGTCACTTTCAGTATCGATAAATCTAACTATGTCGTTTTCTTTTAAAGTCGTGGCAACTCCGATAGTCCTTGAGCCAAAATCTATATATCTAGTTTTTCCTTGTGGTTCATTAATCCAAAAAGCCGAAGCAGTTTCAGGAGCGACCTTTACATCAGCAATTGCAAATGTTTTAGATACACCGTTTACAGAAATAGTATGAGATCCCTTTAATCTCTTCAGGCGACCATCTCTTTCCTGTATTGAGTAACTTTTGATAGGGGTAGACACTACGATACTATTCGAAGCATACCCGTATTGATGAATCGCTATTAAAACTGATAAATCATAAAAATCGTGTTGCTTAGATTCCGTATGCATTTGAAGAGGCATTGTACAATCGTATTTGGCTAACATTCCTGCTACATAAGAATGACCTTTATACTCAACAATAAAATCGTGCTTATGTGTTATTTCAGTTAAATTGCGCTTCCCATAATACCCTTTTACACTAGGAAAGTTTTCTTTAATGTCTTTAGTCACCACACAAGTTGAAGAGCCTCCGTCATCTATCGCAACTACACCTGCAACACTTAAGATTCCTTCAGTCAAAAATATCCCCTTTCTTTGGTGCAATTTTAATTGATTATGATTCAATTTATGTTCGTCATTTTAAAAAATGAATAAAATTTTAAATAAACTTTGATGTATTTTATATTGTTTTGAACTTTTTAAAATAGGACAGTGAATGGTTTAAATTATTTTATATTGTTTTGAATAGGGAAGGGAATAATAAAACCATCAATAACCCACGGTAAAATTGAAAGGTTGATGATGGTTTAAAGTTAATTTATTTAATTATTACTTTCATTACTAAGATTATTAATTAAAACCCTTCTTACATATTCGCCAAAAGAGGTAGACCGCATCAATACATTCTTTAATAATTCAATTTGTTGGGGGCTATCCTTCTTAAATAATACGCTTTGAGTGATGTATTTTCCGTTTCCTTTATGCATCAGTTCTTCAATTATCTTTTCAGCTTCTTCTTCTGATCTGACTATTGCCAAGACATACCACTCCCTTCATATAATATTGTATGTTTGAGTGGACAAGTTATGTTTGATTTATTTTAAAAAATTTAAAAGTATTTGTAATTATCATTAGGTATTTGCATAGATTACAAGTAAGCTTTAAAAAAGTTCAAAAGTATTTAAAATAAATCAAATACGATAAGATTACGGCAACCAACGAATAACGATGAGAAAGGATAAAAACTCAAAACTGTTTTTAAAAGTTAAGGTATATTTTTAATTTATTTTATATAACATGGCAATAACAATGTAAAAACTTTATCTTTCCTAATTATCAAATAATCAAATTATCCCCGATAATTAGCTATTTATCACGAAATATTAACACTGCTATTTTGATAATTTGATTTAATCACTTGTAGTTGAAACTTTTTCAAATACCCCATGCTCATGTAGTACTTCTAATATTTCTTCAACTTGTCTTCTGTCCATTTTTAATTCACGAAAAACTCTAGGATCACAATTTTCTAAATTAATCTTCCAATCAGGTTCTGGTTGATGTAACCATTCGTAGAAAGACCTAATCATTGAACATCTCTCCTTATATGTTTTGTTATCAATCTGTCCATTAAATTTGTTTTCATACTTCAATTGAATTTAGAGGAGGAATTTATTATGAGTGGAATTGTTGTTTTAGTTGGTCAAATTGGAGTTGCATTAGGTGGGTTTGTAGGGATGTCAAAATTACTTAATTGGTATCATGGGGGAGGTAGAAAGAAGAATGACAAGATCAATAATAAAATTCAATTATGATAATGGAGTCCGCAACATGTCGATAGATGGGGTACCTTTAGGTAGTGAATTTAAAAATATCGAGCATGACAATATTATTCCTTTTATGAGAAATATGATGGAGGAGGTGAAGTGTCAAACAAAGAACAATCAAAAGAAAATAATCAAGCACTTACAAGTGATATGCATTTCACTAATCCCTATGCTCCACATTACAGAGAAGGTGCAAGCACAGAACTTACAAGGGTATCCGTTAATGGAGAATCCGCCAACATCAGAATTGTTACCACCCGAAATAACGGATATTCTGAAACAAATAATATTAGCTTGCGGAACAGTTTCAGTATCACTAGCTTGCATTCTTCTCATGATATCAGGGATTTATTGGATGATGGGAAACAAAACAAAATCAAAGCAGTGGACAGAGGATATAATCAAGGGATTGGGGTTAGTAATACTTGCTCCGGTATCGATTCTGTTATTAGTAAAACTAGTAAGTTTAATATTCAAAAACACTCCTATCTTAGAGGCATTCTTCTAAGGTTCGCTGTACCCTTTTCTGTACTTACGATTAATCAGATGGAAGCTTCAGCAAAATGGTATGACAGATTTAATCCAATATCTGAAGAAACAGTTAGCAAATACGAAAGTATAGTTAATCAAGTTTATAAAATCTTTGAATGGTTCAAGAACATAAAAGAAAACATAATCGAACTATCAACAGACTTATTGATTTGGATTTTCGAAACCTTAACAAAAGTTGTACTACATACGCCTTCTTTTTTATTCGATTCTGATTGGTTTAAAAGTAACATAGTAACGTTTACAGGTCTGTCAATTGCAATGGTAATTGTGTTATCGATGTATGAAGGTTTTAAAAGAATGTCTGGTCAATTGATAAAAAATAAAACAGTTACCGACATTAAAAAAATCATAAAGAGGTTTCCTTTAGTTATAATTGGCTCTGCATTAGCACCAAGCCTGTTCTACTACGTATTTAAAGGACTTAATAAGCTAACAGACATAATAATTGATTTTGGAAAGCATCAGATGGATAAAGGTATGAGTCAATTAGATATAAATGATATTTCATTATTACAGGTAGTGGGATTTGTAGGGTTCGATATTGCGCTAATTTCTATTTTAATCCCAATACTCCTCCAAAACTTTAGACGTTGGTTTGATCTACTCGCATTAGGTGCATTGACTCCTCTAGCATTGGCATGTTGGGTATTTGATTCATGTGAGCATTTATTTGACATGTGGTGGAATCACATTAAGAAGTGTGCTTCAGTCCAGATTGTATATGCAATATTTCTACTTTTAATCGGTACCTTGTTATTTGGAACAAAATTACCTAACAACGGTTGGGATATTATGATTCAAATGGGGATAGTGATTGGAGGACTATGGCGTATGAATACTCCACCATCTATCATGTCTCGATACAGCGATAAAGGTAGTGATATAAAAACTATGTGGAACGGTGCATATAGAGTTTTAAGACCGTTTAAATTAAAGTCTAACTTGTTCAAAAAGAAATCTAAAGGTGTGAGTGCTAATTGAGTATATTGAGAATTTTTCAACCTAGTGTTGTGGAGAATGAGAAGTATGCTAATTATGACGTTTCTTTAATGCCTCCTGAGCAAGTAAAAGATATACTTTCATCCAACTTTATCGATGGAGTTTTTGGGGTTGAGTTTTTTAGAATAGCAAATAAGCAAACTATAAAATTTTTTTGTCCTCCTCCTTTTCAATTAAAAGGCACAAAACATAAGAGTACATCCAGTCTTTATATAAATATAAATAAAGATAATTCAATTTACGCCCAATTCTATTTAAGAAAATCATCAATGTTTCCAATTGAAATGAATTGTACAGAATCGTTTTGGAAATTATTGACTGACATTATTCCTTCTCATATCAATATTAAGTATCAATTACTCCTTGTATACAGACAAGATAATTGGAGAAAACGAATAATTGATCAATATGATGATTACTTAAATGGAGTACAAAATCCCTCTGATAATGGGATGTTTAGAAAGGTACAGAGATCATTTACAGAAAAGATGGATGAATTATTAAGATGGGAACAAAAGCATTCTGAAATAAAGGAAGTCGGGAAGAAGTTAGAGGAGAACGGGTATCGTTTTAATATACGCTTAGTTTTAATTGGGGGTACTAAGAAGGAAAGGATAAGTTTAATTGACAAAGTAACGGAAAGAATTAACGAGTTCTCATACACAAATCATTGGATAGCCGATAGTAAATTAGACTTTGACGATATGTCTGAACTATTCAATAAGAGAAAATTAGATTTTCCGTCCAAAAATTATGTTTTATCAACATCTGAAATACTACCGTTCATTACTATTAATCAAACATTGCAAGAAAGTGTTAGCGAAGTATCAAGAAAAAATGTTTCAGATATCGTTGAAGATAAAAGGCTGTCCCTTGAATCAGTAGATGGTAGTTTAATGGAACTGTTACCAAAGGGAAATGAAATTGATTTATTTGATGGTACTGATATTGCTAATAAATTTGTATATGCATTAAAGGAAATTAAGCCTTTTAGAAATGAAATGAAACTAGTTAGATATCAATCTGGATCAACTACATTAAAAATTACATTTAATTTACCAAAGCAATTAAAGTTTTCAGAAATAAGCAAAGTAAGTGTGATAAATGATGTACAGATGAAGATGGGAGTTAAACAGCTACAAATAAAACAAGGAGAAGATGTAGGTGAAGTTGATGTGATTTTACCTTTAGATAAGAGACAGAAAGTGTTCTTGAGAAATTACATCGATACTGAACCTTTCAAGGAGTTCGTAAACAATAATCCTTTACCATTCCTAGTTGGGGTAGATGAAATAGGAAATCCTATTTATCAATGTATAAGTAAAATAAAGCACTTACTTGTAGCAGGTTCAACTGGGTCTGGAAAGAGTGTATGGTTGAATCAATTAATTCTAACGTTGCTGATAGTCAAAAATTCATCAGAATTGCAAATGGTCATGATAGATATTAAACAAGTAGAGTTGGTTCAATTCTCATCATTTGAGCAAGTTCAGAAAGTAGTAACTAATGCAGATGAAGCGACTCATTTATTAAAACAATTAATTAAAGAAATGGATAGACGATATGAATTGTTTAAAAGCATAGACGTAAAAAATATTGCTCTCTACAATAAGAGAGTTAAATATAAGCTTCCATATATTGTGTGTGTTATTGATGAGTATGCGGAACTTAAAAATAGAAATAGTGATATAGATGAATATGTCCAATCTTTAACTCAACTATCAAGAGCAAGTGGAATACATTTAATACTAGCTACACAACGTCCATCAGTAGACATCATTTCTGGAGTCATTAAATCTAATCTACCTAGTAAAATCGGCTTTAGATGTGCTAATAAGCGTAGTTATTTAACATTCTTAAATACCGCACCTAAATTTGATTTATTAGGTAATGGTGATGGAATAATGGACTTTGAGGGACAATCTGAAGAGCATATAAGGTTTCAGGGGTGTTTAATCGTAGATGATCCAAATGACGAGAATCTAGAAAATAGATTGATAAAAAATATAGCTAATCAATCTAAAAATGAAAAAGTATCAGTTGAGTTACCTGAAATCGAAGAAGTAGAAACTGAATTAGATCGAGTAAGAAAAATTATTCTTGAAACAGGGATATGTAAAGTAGGGGAGTTAAGAGGAATAGTTAAGATGAACATCAATAAATTGAACGAAATAATGAAGCAGTTAGCAGATGAAGGAATGCTTATACATCCAGAGACACGCCAAAGTGGATATAGAATTAATCCTGAGTATAATAAAAACTCCTCTAACAATTAAGCTAGAGGAGTGAGGTATGTATTGATCATTTTACAAACTTATCATGGTAACGTTTGAGCATTGTTGCAAATTGTTCTCTAGTAATAAAATTTTGTGGATTACTGCCATCGGTAATACCTTCTGATTTTAAAAATTCCCAAGCAACTTTATGAGAATCACTTACTTGTCGTTCAACATATTTATCCTGCTTTTTATCTAACTCTTTTTGTAAAGCTGTAATTTTAGCATCTAACTCATTATATTGTGTCATAGTTAATTCTCCTTTATTTTTACCATTTAATATATCTAACTCATTTTGAACTCTATTTAAGAAAGTTCCCCAAGACTTGTTATCTAGGATACGATGAGGGCAATATTTACCTGACCAATCTTGGTGCTTTTTAACTCTGTCGATTCCCCATCCACGTTCTTTGAGCATCTTAGCAATTAATATAACAGCATTTGCTTCAGCCTTGTTATATTTGTCCCCACCTGATTTAGAGTAGCAAATTTCAATCCCTATTGATGCACGATTACCCTTACCTGATCCATCTCCACAATGCCAAGCGTTACGATTTAACGGAACTACTTCGATAGCTTCTACATCGTCAATAGCAATATGAAAGGATACTTGATTGTTATTAGAGTTATGGTATGATGCTTCGTTTTTAGCAGGAGCGTCATTGTAGGTATTGTGTACTGTTAAATACTCTGCACTCATAGTGAATGGACATTTAATAGAATATTTTGTTGTAGATACGTGTTGTTGTTTATAGATATAAGACATTACAATTCCTCCTTACTTTTTTATAGTCTTTTTATCTAAGACTAGGGGGCTATCTCCAATTTTAGGTGTCGTAAAATCTATAACTGTAGCATATACAAAAGCTCCTAGTGTAATAAACGTATACGGATTCTTTAATGCACTTAATAGTAGAACTCCTAGTTGATCCCAACTATTTATTTCTTCAAAAGTTACTCCTGACATAGCAAATAAGTTAGCAAAAAATACTACTACAATCGCAATCCAAAATTGAGGATTTTTTAATCGTACTTTCCAATTAATTTTCATATTTACACATCTCCATTCTTAAAACTATTCTTTTCAATTCTATCTACTCGAACTTCTAACTTATTCAAGCTATTATTAATACCCTCCAGTGAGTTTGCTGTCCTCTCTTGTGCCTCATCCGAACGTTTTAAATGCTCCATCAATTTATTTTCACGTTCCTTAGATTCAGTTCGATATTCATCATGTAAGACAATTAATCTATCTTCTTGTTTATCATTCTTTTCATAAACTTTTTTTAGAATGAATCCCACTAACAAGATGCAACATATAGCCCAAACTGCTTGCGAAGTTGCAATGTCACTTAAAAATTTTGCATCCATATGTTTTCCTCTTTCTTATAAAAATAAGAAAAGAGCAGGCGAGAATCGAACTCAGACCTACTCTAAACCGAATTTTCCTGATTCGTTTAAATTATGTTTTTAAATGATAATTTCTTCATCACGACTATATGTATCTGGTTTTGCACGTAGTTTTGTCATGATTTCTTCAATACGTTTCTGAATAGTATCGGCATAAGATTCAGCTAGTTCTTGTGCTTTTATTTCTCCAAAATCAACTACGCTAAAGCTACGAGAGAAGGGGATATCAATAGGAAATGTTTTAAATTTTGATCCTAAGCGTAACAACACTTCTACTTTTTCTGTAGGAGTTGTAATTTCTTTAAAAGTAGGCTGATCAAGTTCATCTAAAACAGGTACACCTAGTTCATCTACAATAGGTTCTTTAGTAATCACATTAATAATAGAAGTTTTTGTAATATCACCTGCAATATCTAACTTTTGAGGTACAGCATCTTTAATTAGTTCTTGTTCACTTGTATCTAGAGTTACTGACTTAACCTCCACATTATAGATACCGTTTTCCAAATTACGTACAATATTCAATTTCATAAATAAAATCCTCTTTTCGTTTTTGTTATTATTTGCAACTTGAATTACCTGATATCTCATCAGACATAATCTCTTTCACCATTCTTTGAAGGATGCGAATCACTTCTAAAATTTCTTTTTGAGAGTACTGTTTAGTAATCACGTTACTCAATCGTTCATCATAAATAGCAATTTCAACATAGCGTTCAATTTCAGTTTGATTATTAATCTCAACCTTTTTTACAATAGGAGTGATTAGTTGGTAAATGTCTTTTTCGATTGGTAATTTTACTGATTGAATATTTTCGTCATAATTAGTGTAATCCACCTGTATTGTCATCAATTCACCTCCTTAAAATAAATAATCCCTACCTCAATCAAGAAGTAGGGAAGGGGAGTTAATTTATATACTGAAAACTGTATAATATAACTAGTTTATTCATCTATTGTGTATATTTATTAATGTGATATTTAATAATATTCTTGTTTTATGTAATTTTTATAATATTTATTAATTTAACAGTACACGGACAATATTAGATGCAGTACGTTCAATTACACGCATTTTCGTATGCTCTGAGGAGATTGTAAGCACACCATCAATATCGCTTACCTTAGCAAAGCTATTAATTTGACATGTACCATCATCACGAACTAATAGTTTACCAACCAGTCCTACAGCATCCCATTCAGCACGAATACTTCTTGGTATATATTGTACTTTTTTATCCCAGTTAGGGTTTAATTGAGGTACATAATCTTGTCTTATTTTAGATTGATAAATTGAAGAAGATAACTCTTCATCACTTTCATTTTCTTCAATTCCTAGTAACTCTTCGTATTCAACATCAATATGATGGTATTGAATTCTGCCAAATTCATCAGTAATATATTTATTTTGCCATTCGTCATCATAGGAGTCTCCTACAACAGATGGATTTACTGATATTATACCTAATATATAATCGTCTGAATTCCTTGCTTTTCTTATTTTATCACCATCTAAAGTTACAACATATCCTACTCTATCTTCATTTTTAAAATTTCTATCTAACCATTCGAAATATTCAGCGTAATCAGCTCCCGATGAATTAAAAGCCGATTTACCATAAACCTTACCATCAAAAGTTACTCTGAAGGCATTACTCTTAGTTGTAGAGTTTCCTCCTCCTATAACTAATGCGTCGGCAGTAGTATAGAATGCATTAGATGTACCTATCATATCATTGTTATAATAGCCCATAGCAGTTCCGGCAAAAGTTCTAGCTATAGTTCTAGCATTTTGAGAATGTGAGTAGTCTCCGGAAGCAGTAGTATTATCTCCCTCAGCGTGACTTCCTATAGCATCAGCTACTGTAGTACTGCCTTCCGCATGAGAATATGTTCCTCTAGCTATAGTACCAGAACCTTCAGCATGGGAATGATCTCCTATCGCTTGACTTAACACTCCTTCTGCATGTGAATTATTACCTTGAGCGATAGTAGCGCTTCCTTCTGCATGACTACTAGTTCCGTCAGCAGTTGTTTTAAATCCTTCAGCATGAGAATATGAACCTATAGCTTTTGTAGCACTACCTTCTGAATGACTACTAACCCCTTGAGCTGTAGTAGAAGTTCCTTCAGCGTGAGATGATGCTCCTGAAGCAATACTGGAGTTTCCTTCTGAATGAGAATAGTGACCTGTAGCTTGAGTACTTGAACCTTCAGCATGAGATGCTACTCCATCAGCTACTGAATACGTTCCTTCCACATGAGAATAACTTCCTCTAGCTATAGTACTATCTCCTTCTGTGTGGGAACTATTTCCAGTAGACATAGTGTTAAATCCTTCTGCATACTGATTAGTTCTATTACCACCTAGTACGTATGCAAAGTTAATACCTGCTACTAGTAAGGGAGTATCTATATCTACAGTAACAGAGTTAGTAGTTGTCGATACAACTTGTACTTGTAGTTCTGTAAATGTTGTATTGTTTCTTAAAATTAAAGTATCTCCAATATTTAATCCTGTAGTACTAGTAACGGTTAGAGTTTTAGTTGATGTATTAACAAAATAAACTCTATTTATCCATGTCACAGATTTAGCTAATAAATAAGAACCTATAGCGTTAGCTTCTTCTGATTTATTAATTCGATTTTGATATATGTTACTAGATGTTCCACTTCCACCTGCTTCAATCAAGGCATATAAATCGTCATCTAGTTCATATCTAGTAATCTTATTTCTAGTCATTATATAACCACCTTACTTTTATGATAATGTGGTAATTAGTCTTTCTGCGATTTCTAATTCCACATACGATTTTAGGTTTTCTGGTTTTACATCGTCAATAGTTCGCACCTTACCCATAATACTAGTAGCATAAGCTTTTACTAATGTTCTTTGTACTAATGTTAACCCATCTAAGTGTGCTTCCATTTTATATAATCTCCATTTCCATTAATAATGTAATTGTTTTTATTTTAAAATCTGAGTCCTCTAATTCTTCTTTCGAAGGAGTAGTTGATTCAATAAGGAGTAATTCTTCTCTAATTGTCTTTTCAACATCAGATTCTCCTTCTTCCCAATCAAGACCATTCCATCTAGGTTTATAGAATAATAAAGGTTGGGGTAATGTCTCAAAACAATAATTAGATGTAGGATCTAAATTATCATCTGGAGTATACCTTTCCGTAAAAGTACCCAAATATCTCTCTAATATAAATCCATTATCATCTATATCATAATATTCTCTACGCTCCATTATTTCTCTCCTTCCTTATATAAAATTAAGTAATGAAGCTAAATCCAAAGTATAAATAAGTAGTTCCCGATGTAAATGTATTTGGTACTAATATTGCTCCAAAAGTATCTACTTGTGCAGTAGCAAATGAGTACGCTGTACCATTCCATTTTGATACAGGGAAAACTATATTTTGAACAGGTCTAAATCCTACTGGTAAAGTAGCTACTGTTTCAGAGGATGGTGTTCCTCCTTTATGTATTTGTCCAAAAACATGAACTGTTCCGAATTCATCCTTACGATAACTAGCAAAATCTCCAGAGTGATTCCATCCAGTAGCTAATACTAACGTAGTTTTTCCCACCTGTGTTTTGTTCGCTTTATTATCATTTAGTGTTTTAACTGCTAATGACGAAGCAGATATAGTAGTTTCAGAAGATAATAAAGTACTTGATATTATAGGGTCTAATCTAGTCCAAGCACCCCATATACCAGAGTGTCTAAGTCTTCTAAATGTAGCACTAGCTGTACTACTGCCTGCAAAATAGTATACTTGAGAGACAATGTTATTATTATAATTAATTACTTCAACATAACCCATTCCGGCATATCCAGAGGGTGAGTCTGTTGAACTATTCACGAAATAGAATCCTGTTTCAGTTAATTCATTTAATGCTGATGAATGATATTTTACTTCCAATCCTTTAGCTGTACTACTAATTTTGCCCGTAGCATCAATAGTTATAGTAGTTCCATCGACCATCACATGACCTAATGCTTTAGTACTAGCTTTTAGTTGAGCATGATAAGCCAAGTCAACTTGTACGTCATATAACATATCTAACTCATTTTCTAAAGATGGACTTAATTTATCCCTAGTAATAGTACCGTTTGTAATTAATGCTCCATTAATACCAGTAAAATCACCTTTAGGTATTGTTTTGAATATTCTCAAGAAGAATGTAGATTTTAAATAATCTACCACTGGTTCAGCCAAATGAATTTCAGTATCCGTAACTGTAAAATCAATATCTTCATATAAAGTTAATCCATTAAGAATTAAGAATACTGTGTCAGTTTCCTTTACGAAAGTAGGTTCTGGTATTTGAATGACTGCTTGACCTTCATATTCAGCAGGTAAAGTATGGTCAAATCTTTGGAGTTGTCCTAATTCTCCTTTTTCACCTCGTTCACCTTTTAGAGTAGCTAACCATTGTTGTTCAGTACCTATATACCCATAATCAACAGCTACTTGATACGCTGATTTACCATCTAGCCCTATCTCACCTTGTTCACCTTTAATATTACCAACATTGATGAATTCTTGTTCTAACTCTGACCAGACATATAACTCACCATTTACAGACCAAGCTTCGCCTTCTACACCTACTGGTGGTAATTGTGAAACATCAGTTAATGAACCCTTGATAGTTAATCCTGCACCTGTTTCACCCTTGTCGCCCGTTGATCCTTTTTCAGCAAATAATCTCCAAACGGAAGTGTCTGAAACTGGTACATTTCTGTTATCTTTTAATGCAATGTAAGTACGACCATTAAATTCAACTAGATTGTTTTTTTTATATTGAACACTTGAGTGGTAAGTTCCAGTAGTTTTAAATTCATCAATAATAATGTTCATATCAGCTAAACTTTTCTGACGACTCAACTCATTAGTATTACGTATTTCTTCTTTCTGAATTCTTGATTGTTCATTGAATTGCCTAGTATTTTCTTTGTCAATACGTGTATTTTCATTTAAAATCCTTTGAGCTTCGTTAGTTTCTCTAATTTGCTCTTGTGTAGTTAAAGTATCATTTAAATTCTTAACTTCTTCTTTTATTTTATTTGCTTCATCTAAAGTTCCACTTAGCTCATTTACTGCTTCAGCAACTTCAGTTCGCAATATCTGCACTTCAGCAATTAACTCTTGGAGGATTCCTATATAACTTAAATCTTCACCCTTCATTGAATCGTAAATGAAGCAAGTAAAAGGTTGGATAGATACCATTTGAGAGCCGGAATAAATAGAAAGAACTGTTTCAATTTTACCAACCTCAGACATTTCAACTCCTGTAAAGTTGTATGTTAAGATGCCGTCTATATCTAGAATAGGGTTTCCGACTATAGATTGACCACTAGGTAGTCTGAATGTAATTTCTGAATATGTATAATCAGTTAAATCATATTTCTTTCCATCATCGAATACTTTGAATTGCAATACACCGTTGTCGCCCTGTTTGAAGGTTGGGACTTTACTAGATAACCTTTTTTTTATGTCTACCTCTAGAAGATATTTATTGCTAAAAGACATCTAAATTCTCCTTTCAATTCAAATAAAAAAGAGAGGGGAGGAGTTACTCCTCCGCACTCTCAATGTCTTTGTAATATTTAATTACTCGTTCAAATTCTTCGCACCATTCATCATACATATCTGCAATTTCACCTTTAACATCAAAATCACCATCAAGTAGGGTATCAGCAATCGATAATAGTGTCATTTTATTAAACTCATTTAACTCGATGATATGTTCTTCATTAAGTAAAATTTGTTCCTCTGTAAAGTACTCAGGTGGCATTTCCATAGTTTTTTGATCTTTATCTATGTAAATAATTTCCTTAGCTTCATTACGTAGAGCATAATCTTCAGCTAATTTACTTAATTCGGTTAAAACATTCTCTTCATAGTGAAGTGTTAAAGGTTTGATAAACCTAGTTCTCATACGGCTTTGTTTTCCTTTTAAAGTTAGAGAACAAAGTAGTTCAATTATGTATTTAATTTGATAATTTTTTATCTTCAAGATAACAGCTCCAATCTTATTCAGTTGATTCATTATTTGTAATTAAGTTCATTGGTATCACACTTACGACTGTATGTTTATTAAGAGATGATCCTCCTATACTTACGAACAAAATTTGCTGATTATTCATTCTCTCTGTAAATTCAATTACATTGAAGTATTCATCTACAACATTAAATTTATCTCCAGAATTTAATTTTACCTGATATTTCATATTAGTAATCTCCTTTTTATACATCTGAACGTTTTAGTTGTGCGACATTATATCCACGTTGGTCACGGATATAGACAAATGTACCATTATATGCTATATGTAATCCTCTTACGCCATTTGAATCTTGTGCATAAGTTGCGTCACCAGCGTAATAAGATGTTTGTGCTTGCGTAGCAAAAGATGCTGTATCTGCATTAGATGCTCTTGTTGCTACTAATGCACTGCCAACACTGATATTCTGAGTATTACGTGAACTTGCACCATTGAAGTCTATAATAGAATATGAGTTAGCTCCTAAATAAACATTAGGAGCTAGTAAGTTTAGATTTCCTAAAGTAAATAAGTTGAGATTACCTGAGTTAGCGTTAATAGAATTGATTGAACTGTTAAACCATATTTCAGATTGATTACCTTTTAGTACCAAACGTGAGCCTACAGAGATATTATCACTTATATCAATATTAGCCGAGTTTATTTGAACACCATTGATAGTTCCTCCGTTTATAGTTGTTCCATTAATAATTGTTCCGCTAATATTGGATGCAGTAATATTCCCACTGAAAGTAGCATTACCATAAATATCAATTTCAAATGTTTTAGTTCCACTTGAGTTATATCCACGAATTCCGTAGTCATCCATTTTTACTCCACGATTGGGAGTCTGACTTGTTTGAATGTTAAAGTTTTCCTGAATAGTCGATTTACCAGTATTAGCATTCAATTCAAAAGTAATTCCACCACTAGCATTATATCCAGTAATTCCACTAGAAGTTATCGCAACTCCACGATAAGAGGAAGGGGAGGACTTGATTGTTAAATCCCCAATAATCTCAACTTGACCAGTAATCGCATTAACATTGAACGTTCGGACACCGTTAGAGTTAAATGACCTAAATCCACTATTATCAAGTTGGATTCCTTGATTTGCGTTTGAAGAGGTTCTTATATCAAGTGCACCGTCATAGATTCTTAATCCATATTTATAAGTTGAAGAATTATTAGGGTCAGTATATCTTCCTAATTCAACTTTCTTTGTCTTGTTAGCATCAAAAATAGTTTGAACTGCACCATCAATAGTAAATAAGCCTAAATCGCTTTCTACCACTAATTTATTACCAAGTATTAATTTCCCTGCTAATTTTTCAGCATGTACACCTCGCTTAGAAATAGCAACAGAAATTGAATTCCCTCCATCTGGAGTAATGGCTAAAATCCCATTATTAATAACCAAATAAGCTTTATCATCTTGTATATCTCTACTATAGAATCCACGTTCATTCATTGTATTAGAGTTCTCATATCCGCCAACTAATACATTTTTAGCAGTATCAAATTCACTATTAATAATTTGAGTAACCATGTTGTTTGCATTAACAGCAATATCTAACTTGTACTTATTCATATTGACCATAGTAGAGGTGTTAGCGGAAGAATAAATCATATCTACTAATTTAGCATTGTCATCAATTAAATCCTTTTCATTAGCAATAGTTAATGATATGTCATCTTTGTCAATATCCCAGATTATCTCGATAATTTTAGAGGAAATACTAACTTCTAAAGTTTCTGATTGTAATTTAACAATATCACCTAGATTGATCTTATCTCTGTCCGCAATGAATTCTATATCATTAAGGAAATTGACTATGTTTAAATTCAATGTTATAGCAGGTTCATTTACTTTTTTGAAATGAGAAATACTTGCTTCTAATAAGTCTTTTTCTTCGCTAATAGTATCATCTATGAAGTCTTTTGAAATTATAAATTTATTTAACTCCAACAATTGAGGGCGAGTATAATTATTTTCAACAAGTAATAAAGTTTTAAGTGTAAGGATTTTACTTTCTATTCCGCTGATTTGATTTTTCTTGCTAGTAATTAAAGTGTTCTTATTTAGTATTTCTACATTCTTAGCATTTATTTTTGACATAACTAATTGATAGTCTGGTCGAGAAGGGGCTTTCTCATCGTATGTAGCATTAATTGCGTCTAACTCTAATTTAAAGGTTGTTAATTCAGTCTCTAATACACTTAATTCCTGTTGGAGTGTAACTAGTTCTGCATTTTTAGCAGTCAAGTCAGAAGATAAAGATTCAAATTCACCTTTTTTTGTATTTATTAGTTTATTGTATTTTGTTATAGCGATACAAAGACCATCTGACATGTAATCAGAATGAGTTATTACATTAAAATTGTCATCACATTTAAAAGGATGCATATACCAACTAAAGTCTTCAAGATAGTTCGAGCCAGTGGGGGAGAGAGAACGAAATTCTAATCCTTCTGATCCATAACAATACATGCGTGTTACAATCTCATCAATATTAATATCTACATCAAATGATTCTAAATATCTTCCTTTTTTTAATTTCCATCCTCGATTTAATCCTAATTTATCTGGATTGTAGAATGAAACTTTCTGATTGACCGTATCAAAAACAATTAGTGCATTAAATTTAGTTGCTACATCATAAAGACACTGAAGTACTGTTGATGAATCTATCTCAAATGAACGTCTTAAAGCATTAGATGTATTTACGTCAAAATCTACATCAATATGTCCCATCGACCAGTCTGTTTCAGTAAGAAAGTCGAAGACTAATTCAGATAAGGTATACGATGTGACTTCGTAGCTTTTTATTGGTTTATTATTAAGTAGATAAGCAGAGCTGTATAACTTGTAAGAAATTGATTCTCCGTCATTAGACATTGATTTATTTTGACTTAAAACCACAAAATACTCGGTTGAATTTTTAAATTGTAATTCAACAAAATAGTGTTGCTTAACTTTAGTTATAAGAGGGTTATCTATCAGTTCGTGATTTCTATCTATATAAGGGGGGATAGTGAAAGATAACTCATTAACTGTACCTAATTTTTGATGAAGTTTAACATCGTAAATATCTTTTAATTTATGTATCCTAGTCTTATCTGGTTTACATAGGTAAATGTTTGGTTTCATAGCTTTTTTCGATAAGACGTCATCAATATATAATGATAAAATATTCAAATATTATTTTCCTCCTTTCTCAATTAGTAATCGTATATAGGTCTATCAGCATTTAAGTATTTATATTCGTAATAAAACTCACAATCGAAATTCCCCTTGAATGTAAACTTAGCTGAAGTTTGAGCTTCGAAATCTAACCAAACGTCATTATGATTATCAAATAAATATCTATTTAATGATTTCTGAAAACTACTCATGATCTCTTCGTTTTCACAGTTGACCAATACAACCTCATTGTTGTATAAGCCTTTAAGTATAAACTCCTGTTCATTAAGTTCATTCTTAATCGAGATGTCACCATCACCAATTTTTGTGATTTTTAATTGAGGTCTAATATCTAAGTCACCCTCATTGAAAAATTCTTCAGATAGCGAATCTCTTACTTCTAAGTAATTAGGGATTAAAGGGGAATAAGTGTGGTATGTGTCACATCTAACATTGAGAGTGACGTAACCTTCTTGACAACCGTTATGTATTAGTTCACTATTTCCTTCGATAATTGCGTAAAATATCATCTCAGTTGAAAAGTCTAAAATTAAAGGCTTATAGTAATCTTGAAATAACCATCTTGAAATTGCCCTTAAATTGTTTCTATCTTCCCATTCCTCAATAAAAAAGGACAAAGAAAAAGAGAGTGGATTGATGTCCACTCCCTTAAAATAAGGTCTACCTTTACCATTAACTTTTACTTCCTTTAAGGTACGATTGGGGAGGAAAATATCTTTATATAATCCACCTTCATGAACCAACGTAACCCCCATATCACGACTCGACTTTCCGTTGTATGTAAAATGCATAGATTGTAACATTAGAATTTACCTCCTTTCTTCGTTCTAATTTCATTCATGATGTTGGTAGCAAATTGCTTTGCACCATCTTTGGAAGTATTATTAATATTTCCAGTAAAATTGATTTCGTATGTATCGCCTCCACTAGAATTAGAAATATTACTCATCAAACTAGCAGGCTTTGTCATTGTTTTCAACACAGGAGTAAAGAATTGCGTCGCACGTTGCATCACATTTGACATATCGAGTAGATTTTTAGTATCGAGAGGGGAGTTGATTAATTCATTAGGATGAACGATCATTTCTTTACCGCCTTTACCATCAATACCATTACTACTCCAACTAGTCATGCCTCCACTTAATGCAGATGCACGAGATTTAAGAGAACTAGCCCATCGTTTAATTGCATTTTGCATTTCAGTACTTTCGAAAACATTGTAGTTGCTTGAAGCTATATTACTTAATCTGATTTGATCTTCTTTACTTAGCTTTGCTAATTCAGTGTTATAGTGTGAATTAGCTTCGATAGCAGACCCTTGTGCTCGACCTTCCTTTGCAAGAATATGAGCTTTTTCACGGATATTGTTTGCACGAACATCATTATATTGACTTGCCAGTACATCAGTCATATATTTTGCCATTATGACTTTTAAGTCAGCATCAGAAACTAACTTACTTTGAGAAGATTGTCCTCCAGAACTGTTAGAGCTACCTGAGCCATCAACAATACTACCAATTCCACCACTAGAACCAAGACCGTCATTAAAACCTCCAGAACTAATCTGCATCGAATTGAAGTCCTTAATCATCTTCATTGCTTCATCAAGGTTGTCAATAATGTTTTGTCTAATTGCCATACCAACAGCTTGCATAGTTCCATCCATAGTATCAGCTAACTGAGGCATAGTTGCAGTTAAATCATTGATATGTTGCTGTAATTCAGCTTGAACTTTATCAAAATGCCCATTCATAATGTCTTCTCTTATTTGAGCAAATTTACGTTCATCGTTGAGTAGGTCAGAATAGTGCTTTTCCCAATATTTCTTTTGACGTTCAATAGCTTTTAGTACAGCTTCATGTTCTTTGTCCTGAGCATCGATTTTGCCATTTATTTCATCTTCTTTAGATTCAAGTAGGTCATTTAAACCTTGCTTTTGTAGTTCGATATCACGATCATGACGTTTCTCAGCAATATCCTTATCGATCTTATCTAACTGCTCTTGTAGCTTTTTACGCTTAGATTTAGCTTCATTTGAGTTATCTAGTGAGAGTAGGTTAATTTGTGATTGGATTTTACTTCTTTCTTTCTCCATATCATCAATTTCCATATTATAATCTCGTTCAGCTTCTTGACGATCAATTAAACGAAGTTTTTCCTCAATATTTTTACGATATAGATTCATTTCATCGTTTAGTTGTTTCATGATTTGATTATGTTTTTCATTCTCACGTTCTATCTCTTCATCAAGTATTTTCATACGTTCGTCACGATATTCTTGATAAGCTTCTTTTAAAGCATTTATTACATTATTAGCGATATCTTTACGTTGATTTTCGATAGAATCTTTTAATTGCTTATTATAATCTTTGATTGCTAAGGTTGCATTCAGATAAGCCAAATGCTCATCTTCTATTGATTCCAGTATCTCTTTCCGTCTCTCTATAGAGATATCCTGTAGTTTTAATTCTTCAATTAAATCCCCACGAGTTTTTAGATGTTGATCAGCCATTTGTTTCGAAATCTCAATCATCTTCTTAGTGTAATTAGCATAATCAGCAGAGCCTTCTTCAAACATCTTGCGAATGGCATCAGATCTATCTAATTCAAATTGCATATCATCAATTTTAGCGTCAGACTGAGTTTTAATATTAACAATAATATTAAAATTACCTTCTTGAATATCAAGTTGTAATTGTTTAATTTCTTTATTTAATTCATTAACTCTATTCTTAGCTTTATCTAATGCATCACCATATAACTTTCCGTTTGTAATTAATTGTTCAAGACTATTTAATTCATAACGATTGATATTTTGTTTTTCTAACATTGTAGCTTTAATTTTATCTAGTGATTTTAGATATGATATTGACGACTTATCTAATTCCTCTAACAATAATGTATTGTATTCAATCGATGAATCTTTGATGCTTCTTTGTTTATCGTAGTTAGATGTTATCTCTTCGACTAGTTCTGAATAGGATTCAAGTTTTGAATTGTCTAAGTCTTTTAGAGAAAAGTCAATTTCACTATTAATTTTACCTAGTTCATGTAATCTGTCTGTATATTCTTCAACAACTTTTGCAGATAATGTACCACTATTGATAAATTGCTTTAACTGTTCAATCTCAGCTTTGTTTATATCTTTCTTAGCATTCAACGCATTTGAAGCTCTAACTAATTCATCACGATATGCTTGAGATGATTTTGTTAATTTATTTAGACGATTATCACTATTTTCTAAGAATTTATCGTAGTTAGATTTTTTAAATTCATAACTAGCTAGGGAAGTATCGATGGCTCTTCTTTCTAGATTACTGATTTTTTCTTCTTGATCTAATATATCGCCATAAAGTCCATTTAAATCAGATTTAGCCTGATCAATTGCCTGTTGAGTATTGTCTACAGTTGAAACGCCACTTGATGAAGTTTCTGTTCCTGCTTTTTTAGTACCATTCCTAATTGGATTAAAATAAGGACTAGCATCCAACACCTTACCTGAAGCATTGTTTACTTCATAGTGTAAATGAGAACCAGTAGAATCTCCGGTAGAACCTGCTTCACCGATTTTAGCTCCTGCTTCAACAATATCTCCAACCTTAACTGAGATTTTAGAAAGGTGTGCATAGATGTGTTCCAAATTGTTTTCATCTTTAACCCTTACAACGTTACCATAAGAGTTGTGAAAACCTGCTTTCACGACTTCACCTTTGTAGAATGCATCAATTCTTGAACCTAACGGTTGAGCAATATCAATTCCACGATGAGTTTCGTTTTTTCCAGTAATAGGATTTTTCCTTGCAGTTTGCATACTAGTAATTCTTCCATCAGCACCATGTATCTTACCATTTGAACTAGATGAAACTTGAGTTGTACTTGAAACAGTACCAGTTTGTTTGATTTTACCAGATGCTATTTGAGATTGAAGTGCCTTAGCTTGCTTCTCAATTAAAGCTAGTTTGTCTTTCTCAAGCTTAATCTGCGTTTCAAGTGATTGTTTATATCCATCAGAGTGCTCAGGTAGGGTGGATTGAAGTTTAACTTGCTTCTCAATTTCTAAGTTTAATGCTTCAAGTGATGCTTTATACTCATCAGTAACATAAATTGAATCTTTAGTGGTTTTGTTGGAGTCTTTTTGAGATGAATTAGATTTATTTGTTGATTTATCATTTTCTTCAAGAGCTTTATTGGTATTAGAGAGAGAAGTAGCGTATGTCGATTGAGTACCAGATAGGGTAGCAAGTTCAGCTTGTCTTAATGCGACTTTATTGTTTGCTTGTTGTGCTAATTTTTCTTGACGGAGATAGTCAGCATCAGTCATGACACCTTTATCTTTACTCATAGAGTTAATAATTTTATTATAGTTGGCTTGTAAAGTATCTAAGGCTCTAATTTCAGCGTTAATATTATTAATACGTCTATTAGTTTCCTCTAGGTGGGCAATAGTAGCTCTACCTTCTGCATTCATCTTACCTTGAGCAGATAATTCATAAGCTTTGAGCAATGCTTGATTTGCTTTATTTTCAGAGTTAATAATCCCAATAGCTTGTTCTCGTTGTTTAGATGTACCTTTTAGCAAGTTTGTAAGTTGGGGATATAGTGCAGATAGTAATTCTAATGAATTTGCTAAGGATAATTCCTGTTGCTCGGTACGTTCAGATACATTACCTAAAAATTCAATAACTGTGATCGAATCTGAAATTGCCTTAACTTGTGCTTCAGAAATACCTACAATTTGTTCTTGGACTGATGATAAATCTTTTAGTTTATCAATTTGCTTTTGGAGTACTTCTGGTAATTGACTTGCTGATTCGCCTAGACCGTCAACTTCCTCGGAACTTTCTCTTGCAAGTGCCTTCATTTCAGCAAGAGTCTTACTTGTTCCTTTTACTTCTGGTGATAATTTAGAAAATTCATCTTTCGTTGACGACAATTCATTATTTAATGCCTTTATAACTGCATTAATTTGAGTATCAGTAAGTGTTCCATCTTTAGATAAGGCTTTCTTTAATGCTCCGATACTAATTTTAGTTTTAGTAGCCATTTCATCGAAGTTTTCAGATGTAGCTTTATTTAGATTGTCAAAGCTAGATATAACATCTTCAGTTAGTTCATTTGCATTTATATCTCCAAATATGGCGGAAAGGGTATCATGTAATTTTACAACATTATTAGGATCACTGGCAGAAATCAAACTAGCTACCAATTCATTAGCTGATTGTTTAGCGCTGTCAGACAATTCACCTTGTTTACTGATAACTTGCTCTAACGAATTAAGATAATCGCTTTTTAAAGAAGAACTACTTTGGCGAATAGCAATATCAGATTCATATAATTTTTTTAAGTAGTTCTCAGCATATTTTTCAAGAGACTTATAATAATTTACTACTTCAGTATTACCGTTAGTTTCAGCTAGTTTTCTTTTCTCCTGAATGTCGACTAATTGCTTAGAAAGGTCGTCTGTAGTTTTAAGTAATGGATTTCCTTTTTCATCTACAAACTTTATCTTGTACTCTGCATCAATCATGTGTTCCAAATTAGTTCCTAGCGCATCATTTGTAAACATACCGAGCGTCTTTTTAACATCGTCTTTGGAGTCTTTCATTGAATCTTCATTAGCTGAAATACGGTCTTTTCGTGTGTTAGATTCTTCTAATTGTGCTTTTTCTTTTTCTACAGCTAAATGCTCTTTCAGCAAATCTGTCTTGATTCTTATGTATTCTGCGCTACCGATTAATTTATTGCCATATTTATCTTCACCAGTTACTAAAGAGGGCATTAATGTTGCTATTTCGTTTTGTATATCTCTGTATTCTGCAAGTTGAGTATTATCAAGTTCACCATTTTGTTGTACCTTATTTAACTCTTCGTAACGGTTTACTAATTCATCAATTTTATCAGCATTTTGACCATAGGAATTTAACATCTCTTTGTTTGCAGATTCTAACTCTTCTGCTTTTTGTCTTGCATTACCCATAGCACTTATTATTTTCTCTAAAACGATACCAACTGCCACGAAAGCCAAGCCGATTCCTGTAGAAGCAATTAGACCTTTTAGAGCAATACCTAATCTAGCAGTACTTGCTGTTGTTGCCTCACTTGCAGTTTTTACAGCGAGTATTCCACCTGATAGAGATTTGCTCTGTATTGATGCTTTCGTGAACGTAGTTCCCACTAATAACATATCAGTTGCTAAAGTTCTCGCTCTTGTACTCATTAAGAGCAATGCCGTTGAACCGAGTCCTAATGCAATAGGTAGTGCTCCTATAACTCCAACTGTTTTAGTCATTACTTCTAAAAATGAAGCCGTACCTTGTAAGAAGGCAATCATTCCATCAGTTAAAAATGCATCGCCAATTGAGACAGCTAACTTTTCTACTTCAACACGAGCCAAACTGATACGGGCTTCTAACGATCTCATGTAAATTTCATTTTCACGAGAAGCTGAACCTGCACTATTTTTAGACGTTTCATACATAGAACGGTACATCGAATCAGCAGAACCTAAATCATCAAGGAATGCTTGCATACGAGAAATATGGTACTTACCAGCTAAACCCTCTGTTACCGCTATTTTTTCGATATCAGAAATACCTTTTACTTTTTCTGCAACTTCACTATATACCTCTACTACATCACGCAAATTACCAAATTCATCTTCAAGTGAAATACCTAAGCCAGATAGGGTAGATTGCGCTTTATCACTTACTAATCTAGGCAACACATTCTTCAAAAAGTTACCGATTTCGTCACCGCTTTGCTTCGTACTTGCAGTTAGAGTTCCGATTATAGCTGTGGTTTGATCGAAATCTAAATTCATGGCTTTAGCAGTAGCTGATGACCTTGCTAAACCACGAAAAACCTTTTCAGTAGTGGTTGCATAGTTGTTACTTACATTATTAAGACTGTCTATAATCTTCATAGCGTCTTTGGCTTCCATTTTCCATTGCACTAAGCTTGAAGTTAAATATTCTGACGCTGATTGAGCTGTGATTTCGCCTACGTTAGATGCTATTAATCCTGCATCAGCGAGGGTACCTAATTCATCACCTTTATAACCTTGACGAGCAAATTCTATGTACGCATCAAGAGCTTTACTTATGCTTTGCGATTATACCGCTAGTTTCCTAGTACTTTAACTCTGCTTATTTCATCAGACGGTCTAGACTGTATCATTAACTCATAATCCACCTTTAATCACATTCCACTGTTTAGTAAGGAGATCAATAAAAATAGAGTAGGGGGAGTTAACCCTACTCATCGAAATTTAGTGTATTTTTCTATACTCCCATGACCTTTTTGTAGATTCCTTCGTAGTGTAATTGCATAGATTCATTTTGACACCTTTACTCAAATACTTTGAAGTAGATACTCTGCTTTTCTGAATGATACTAGATATATAAGGTACAGAATATCCTTTATTCCACATCTCTATAGCTTCAAAAACTACACTTTTTTGAGAATTAGTAAATATTTGATTCCAATTCAGATCAGCATTGAAGATATTTAATAGACGACTATCTATTATATTTTTCTTTATATAATCAAATTCACTGTATCGTGCATCAATAACAATATATAAATCAATACCATTTTCTTTAGCTAATTGCTCTTTCAATCTATCGTTTTCTTGTTCTTCAACGAGTAGTCGACCTCTACCTGTTTCCTCATAATGTTGCTCTCCATGTACCTCAATAATCATTTTGTAGGATGGAATGTAAAAGTCATAGCGTTTCCCTTGCGACCACGTGAAAGTTAATTCATAAATGAAATCTGTAGATAGTTCCCTCAAAGTGTGGTACAAAACTCTTTCAGGGAAAGAAAATCCGTCTGAACAACTATTACATCTAATATTTTGTTTTTGCATTTGATGTACCTTTTTATTCTTAATGCAATCTCCGCAGTCTCTACAAACCCAATCTAATTTTACATCTGTGCCAAAAGTATATTTATATCCGTCCTCAGGATCATTGAGTAGGGAGGCGAGTTCTGGATTAGTCGTCCACATGTCATTGAAGCCTTTGAGAACCTTAGAATTTGAACAATATGGACATTTTGAATTTAGTGTATTTCTATTGGATATTTTGGCAAGCCATTCATGTCCACAATCACCTATCCACCAAGCCTGATTACCGCTATTTGAAGTAATGTCATGAATGGATAAATGACCATTCTTTGTAGGGTGCCATTCTTGTGCTAAATCCGGTCTTAATGTTGCGAGTGAATTAATCTCGCTTACCTTTCGCCCAGAACAGTAAGGACACCCTTTCCCACTATTACGACTATATACTTCAGCCACCCATTCGTGATTATCGTACATATTACATTTCCACCATACTTTTTCCTTAGAACCGCATGTTACATCATGTGGAGTTAAATTACCGTTCTTTGGAAGATTCCATTCTTTAGATAATTGGGGATTTAATGTAGCTAAAGAATTAGTGTTATTTACCTTTTGCCCTGAACAGTATGGACATCCATTACCTTTACTCCGACTTCCGATAGTTGCTTGCCATTCATGACTTAAACTACAAGTCCACCAAACTAAGTTTCTACCTGCTTTTGTCACATCATGAGGAGTTAAATCTCCGTTCTTGATAGGGTGCCATTCTTTTGCTAAGGTAGGGTTTTTAGTTGCGAGTGAATTAGTATGATTGATCATTTTGCCGTGACAATATGGGCAATTTTGACCTCTAGTTCGCAATTCTACATTCCGTTGATAACTACTCTTGCACTTAGGGCAATTCCACCAAGCTTTTTTATCACTACCTTTAGTAACCTTATAAACATCTAAGCCTAATTCATCATTCTTCTCGAAGTCCCATTCTTCAAATAGGTGAGGGGAGTGTTTGAGCATTGCATTGTTTTTCAGTTTACTAACTTTATTTAAATCTATCTCATCATTAAATTTAATATTTGTGTATTTTTCTTCTTTATACATAATTAATTACCTCCTACAGTAATTTTATATTCTCCTAAATATAATAAATAGGGAAGTAAAGTTAGGATGCTTTACTTGTCGATACGGGTAATTACTCCTTATCTATCCCTATATCTAAATATTACCATATTAAATAACTTGTTACAATATGTAAATTTTGAATTTATATATTTATTTTAATAAATAGTGGAATGTGATTAATTTTAATTATGAGTTACACCTTGTCAGTCGTTCGAGCGTTTCTTTGATTGACGCTTCGGCGATTGTCCTGTCTTCTATTATAAATAGAAAAGGTAGAGTTCCCCCGATATTCGGTGTTCAATATAATGTCGCCATTATAAGGGGCTATTGTGTTAACCAAAGGTTTCTGCTGACTGAGTAGCTCGGTCAAATATTGCTCCCATATCAGTACCATCACCAGTAACCTTTTGAATAGATACTAATTTAGAATCGATATCAATTAAGATAGAAGCAAATTCTTTAGCTGTTCTGATCGTGCCATAAAATGCCGTACTTGCCGCCCAATTATATCTTCATTTAGAGTCGTTATTTCTAAACAGTCAATAAGACTTCTCTATGTCTCCATAGACGTTGAGACTATATCATCCTATTTCTAGGCTCTCCGTTTCCACTTTAATCAAGTATTACGTGATGATTACTCACAACTTGAACCACTTGGCGGTACTGTACTTCCTTGTCCATATCTAATTTATTATCACAATAGACTGATAGGCGGTTTCCATAGTCGTTACACGTTCGTACATATGTATTATCGCAATAGATATGTTTGCTTCGCTCGGTATTATCCATCAAGGGTTTCCACCGAATTAGAAGAGTTTATTCTGGACTTTGGCTAGTTAATCCAGATGGGGAAGCGCTCCATTGCAATTTTGAAGGCATCCAATACCCCAGTAGAATTTCTACCTGCTTGGGTTGATTCTGCACCAAACTGTTTTACTTTTTCTTTAAGTGTATCGATGTCTTTTTGATTATTTCTTAATGCGGTAGGATTTAATATATTTAATTTACTTAATCTTTCAATTTCTGCTCTTATTTCTGTAACTTTATTTTTATCTATTGAACGAGGGAATAATTTCTCAGTTCGTGTTAATTCGGAATTAAGTCTTACTAAGGAATTCTGCTGTTTTTCAAAAGTATCTACATTTTTCTGTTTACTACTTATCTGGTCAAACTTAGTGCCCATCTGTGTTAATAAATTATTAATATGAGCTAAATTACCAGACTCTATCCTTGATAATGAATTTGCAAATTTATTCATTTCTTGTGTAGTAAGTAATCCAGAATCTTTCATTTTCTGAAGTAGATTATTTATTTCACGAGTCTTAGTTTCAAATTGCTTAAGATTATTTCCTTCTTGACCAAGTTGGCTAATATTCTTACCTGTTTCAGATATTAGTTTATTTAATTTCTCAATATCTTTAGGGCTATTGATCTTCATATTGCTAATTGAATCAATATCAGTCTTAATTCGACTTAGTATTGAATTGTTAGAAGAAATATTAAAACTATTTGTTACATTTTTTAACTTGAAATTTAAACGTTCAACTTCTGTTCCAATATTTTTAAATGCATTTGTTATCTGATTATCTACTTTTGTAGTCTTACTAAAATCATTTATTGATTTATTTAATCTACTTAATTCAGCAGTTGTAGTGGCTAACTTAGCATCTTTTTCAAAGTTAGCAAATGCTGAAGACGTAATTGTGCCTTGACGTTGTAACAATTCTAAATATCGAATTGTTTCTTTATATTTATCTTGAAGTTTAATATATGTATTTATTTCTTTTTCTATATTCGAGAAGTCGCTATTAGCTGATTTCATACCTTTTACAGTATTGAAATTTGAACCTGCTAACTTATCTAATCTATTTAAGAATTTATCAACGACATTAGGGTCAAATGCATTATTTTTATCTTTAGTGAATTGATTTAACTTTGAGGATAATTCAATGGCTTGTTTATTAATATTTTGCATTGAATTCTGCATCTTATTATCATGAGATACTTCTTTGTTAATACTTCTCATTGATTCCAAGACTTTATTTAGTTGAGTATTATCCATAGAGGAGTTAATACTGATTCTAAACTTCTCATACTGATTAGTAGATAATTCACCTTGTCTCGCAAATTTGTTTAACTCATCGATTCCTTTTTTTATGTTTCTAGTTAAATCCTTAGAACTGATATCTGAAAGGTGTTCGCTTATTTGTTTAAATCCGACTATATCATTTCCACTGTATAAAGGTTGTAATTTTACAGTTTGAATTTGATTTAATCCAGATTTAACTCTTGTGACAACTTCACTTAATCGTTCTAACCCTGTAGTATCGTCTTTTACGGATGTAAATGAAATCTCGCCATTTTTGGATTTGACATGCTTAGAAAGCTGATCGATAGCATTCATTGATTCTACGACTTCTCGTTTAACACCTTGTGATAAGTTAACAGGAGTAGATTTGCTAACGCTTACGTTAGCTAGTTGGTTGTTTAATTCTTTTACTTGATTTTGTAAGGATTCAATTTCTTTACGCATACTTTCGAATCCATTACTTTTTCCTTTAGAAGCATTAATTTCTACATCAAGCTTTAAATCTTTTTTGAGGTTATCTAAATATGATGTAATATTACTTTTTGATTTATTATCAGCAACGCCTAACGCAATCAAAAGTTCGATAGGGGACTTAGTAGCCATTATAAAATTCCTCCTTTATAAATTTTGACAATATAAAAAACACCCCAAAATTAGGGTGTTGGTGATCGTAGAACTTATTTAATATTGTAATAGTAATGCTATATTAATCGGATAAATTATACTTTTCCATAATTTCCATTGTCATCAACATATCATTTTTCGCATCAGTAAAATAGTTACTTGCTACAGAGTTATCTATATCTGATTTGGTGTCCAGATGCTTTACTCTTGATTCAGCCCAAAGCTTTGTATTTAATAAAAAAGAAGAGAAGTAATTATCTATTTCTTGTTCATTATCATTTGCAGGGCGATAATTTAATCCATTTAAATATAATAAGTATTCTCTGTATAATTCTTTCTTTCCTTCACTGTCTACATCTTCTTTGACTGCTTCCGAAACATCAATTTGTTTCGATAAAGTATTCATCAAAATATTATAGTATCCAACTGTAATATCACCGCTTTGTACACCCGTAGGGAATTCAGTTAAGTCTACTTCTTGTTCATTACTATCCTGAGCCTTAGCACTTTCATTATCCGTTGTACATGCAACTAAAAATAAACTGCTACAAAGAAGCAATAATAAAAAATAATTCCTTAATTTCATAAACACACCTCCAAGAACATTATATTCCTTAGGATAATATTAACATGATTATGGAATTAAGGAAACAAATTCAAAATTATCTTCTTTTTATTGTAAGTACTTCATTGAAATCTGTTATTTCTAAGGCTTCCATAATTACAAAAAGGTGCTCTCTGTTGATTTGATTTTTGTTGTTTCTGTATAAGTCCGAAATTGTGGCCGATCTTAATTCCACTCCAGTTTTCTCTAAGACCAATTCTTTCAATTCTTTTTGAGAGCTAACGCCCTTAGAATTAGCCGCCTTATCTATTGTTAATTTTATCAATGTTCTACACCTCAAATGTATGTATAAATCTACTACATTTCATTATATGTACATGAGGAATAGAATTCAATTTATTACATATTTACGTATTTCTGTAATTATGTTATATTTTTGATACGAAATAATATTTTTTAATGAAAAAAGAGGGTGTTTATATTCAGTATTATTTTTGTTGCCATAGTTCTCATTTACTAAATTTCATAACTAATCAATCTTGAATATAGAAAAATACATACAGATAAGATAATTATGAAATTTGGATTCAAGTCTAAATTACTTTTCATCTGTAAAATCGATTAGCTCTCTTATATCACTTATGTTTAAAGCATTTGCTATTTTAACTAAAGCTGTTTTAGGAATTCTTTCTGTCTTATTATTTACTAATTCGGATATTGTTCTAGATGATAAGCCGGTTAGCTCTGCTAATACTTTTTGCTCCATATTTAATTTTTGTAGAAGTTCTTTTAATTTGATTTCAATATTCATCCCATACACCTCTTAAGTTATTATACAAGTTTCAAATTATAAATAAAATAACATGTTGACAATTACGTTAAAAGTAATTTACACTAAGCGTAAGTTACGCAAAACGTAATTATGTATGGTAAATCGCAAAATAGAGAAAAGGGGACATGGAAAATGAACACATTAATCGTATCAATCAAACTTATCGCAAAAGGGAATATCCCATCACAGGTTGAATTACTAGGCAAGCCAATTTATGAGAATGGTATATTGAAATCATTCGAGACACTCTATCAAGACTACAATTACGATGAAGAAAACAATCTTGACTTCAGTATTGAAAACTTTAACATGACAGTAGATGAGCATCCAGAGTTTACATACGAATTCACTAATTATTTCACTTTCAATGTCCTATCTGAAGGGGAGGCTGAATTCGAGTTTTGCGTACTTATCAAAGATGTACATGATGACTTAATTAATATAATTGATAACTTGATTACACCAGTCAATATAAAAATTTGCGATTTCAAATTCAAAGATGACTGTTATTGTTTTAACTTTAATATGGAAGTATCTACAATTACTAATGTAGAAATTCTAGATATTCATTAATAGGTAGGGGAGGTGAGAGGAGCTGTTTCTTACCTCTTCCTTTATATTTATGATAACATACAGATTGTTAATATTCAATATAAATTATGTATTTGTTTAATTAAAATTACAAATCAAAGACCTTACTTTTTAAGCAAGGTCAAGTGTAATTTAATTATTCAATCCCAAGACAACCATCCATCCACTACCTGCAACGCCTGAATCTACTTTTACTTTTTTAAATGTTTTCCATTCGTTACCTACTTCGAAAGCAACATCAATAAATTCTACATTTTTATTGTTATGATATTCTGCAAATTTGTCATGAGTAGTAGCTTCATTTTTATGGATATTAACAATCAACTTGTTATCCTCTTCAGTATAAATTCCTTTAGTATCAATATCAAATGTATCGTTGTCCATAATAAGTACTCTATCAAAATGTACTAGATTACTCATATTAACACCTCCTATTTACTCTATTATAACTAAAAAGGTAATATTTGTCCTGTATAGATTTCTGTAAACTTTATAAAATTCGACTATTATTAAATTATTCAAGTAAACCCCTACATTTGAAATAGGGGAATAGTTCAATTATTTAATCTCACGCCTTAACCATTATTACCAAAGATATTGTTCTTTTCTTCGGCGTGATCACGTAAATCGTAATGTGCAATAGTCGTTGAAATGTCCGAATGGTGAGCTACGAATTTACTGACTAACTTCATATCAATTCCTTGCTCCAAAAGGTAAGTAACACATGAGGCTTTAAATAAGTGAGGATTTATACGTCTTCCTAAAATATTCGATAATACGCTTGAACAGAAATAGTTAGCCCATTCACTTTCTACTTCTTTTATTTCATTTCCATATTTTTTAGTGAAAATGTACTCATGCTCATATCCTCGTTTTTCAAGCCATAATTTTATGTATTTCAATGCTTCTAAATTAATCATGTAAGGCTCTACTTTTCCATCTTCTCCTGAACCCTTCAAACGGACATTATGTGACATGATAAATGTAGCATCTTCTGGGACTTCATAGTTTGCAATTTCCGATTTAAACTGAATAATCTCATTTCTTCGAGCACCTACATTAAATGCTACTGCTAACCAAGCCATACCTAAGTAGTTCTCATCGTCTTCTAACACTTTCATCATTTCCTCATATTCTTGTAATGAAACTTTAACCTTTTCATACACTTGACTCTTCGGGATAGGGGGTAAGCCTCGGGTAAAGTTTCTGAAATGTTTGTAAGGATTTTCTTCGCCATCTTCATAGTCATCCATTACTACGTTTTCTATATAGTTACATAAGCTTGAGATAACTGCTTTACGAGTACCAATTGCAGACGGAGACATTTTACGATTATCACGTAAATAAGATAGGTATCTAATGATGTCTCTTTTCTTAATCTTGTAAATTGGTTTATTATTTAATGAATCACAAACAAACCATCCGAATTGACGCAACATAGATAAGTATTGTTTCTTGGTTTGAGGGGAGTGTGATTGAGATGAAATGTATTCACTAACCAAATCTCTGTATTCTTTATTGACTTCATTCCACATTTCATCAGTCACTTCAGGTAGTTTTCTTGCTCTGTCACGTAGCATATTCTTGTTAATATCTTGTTCTTTAATAGTCAAATAACATTCTCCTTTCAAAAGAATGAAATAAAAAAAGACTTGAAGTTTATTTCACTTCAAATCCAATTTTTCTGTATGCACTTTTTATGGCGTTGATTAGTGGGGCAGGGTTAGCCTGTATACGTTCAATGGTGGTTTGTACAAATGGTCTTGATTCACTCCAAACACCTCGTCTGTACCAATCACCAGAATCTTTATAACCATCCTCTATAATGTCAGTAATAAATTGACCATGCTTTGAATCGTAATCGTGCTCATAAATAGGAAGGTATCTTGTTTGTCCAAGTGTTAAGTTTTCAAATAGAACTCTAACTTTGCCACCATCGACTTCAACTTTTGTGATATGCATATTTCTCATATCGCTTAAACCACCATCATCGCCACGTCTAATGTATTGTTTAGGAGTATATCTAGCGTAAACTACATCACGAACTGCTTTAGACATTTCTTTAGCTAATACTTTTTCAATATTCTTATCCTTGAAAATGGTATTAATAATGTCTCCACGTTCCATATATCGTTGAAGTTGATTTAAGTCCTTAAACTGAACCATGTTAATTAACCAACTTATCTACAACTTTTAAATTATTTAAATTCTCATTTTGAGGATTACGTTCAAGCTCATTTGCGATATCTGTACCCAATTTCACAACATCATTCATTCTGTCTAACACTTCATATACTTCAGCAGGATCAAACATATGGTCTAGGAAAATACGATACAAACCAGTTTCTTCAAGTTCATTTTTAGTTTTGAAATGAATATCAAATGGTTTTTTATCTAACTCTTCTTTTAGTGAAGTAAAATGCTTAATGACTAGGAATTGTAAGTATTGCATAATCTTATCGTCTGAATTTAAATTGTCTATTTCATTTTCTTGACAATACGTAATAGTTATAAATAATTCTTCTAATGTTTGATTAATTTTTTTCTCTGAAAACTTAGGGTAGTATTCGATAAAAACATCATCTTCTTTGTCTAAGTAAAACTTCTGCTTTTTGTGTAATTCTTTAACCCGTTGTTTCACATCAGAAAGTTTCAATTTTGCCATTTAAATTCTCCTTTTCTCCACTTATAATTAAAAAAGGGCATACCAATCGGTATACCCCGATATCAAATTATATAATTATTTAATTAAGATACAACAACCTCAATTACATCCGTATAAGTACCGTCGGATACTTTAACATTTGTTTCACCTGTACCAATTGCAGTAATTTCACCATTTACAAATTTCGCAATTAACTCGTCATCGGATGTAAATGTAAGATCACTATTCTTCATAATAACATTACTGTAACCGCCACCACGAAGACCTAATGTGAGGACAGCTTGTTTTTCACCTACTGCTAATGTAACTTCAGAAACATCAGTTGCTAATGATGATACTTTGACAGTTGTACCGTTTACAGGGAGCCATTTTACTGTTGCATACATGTCATTATCTGTTAAAGCCTTACCATTCAATGTGAATTGTGCTACGCTGTCGTGTGCTAAGTTAACTGACAAAGCTCCATCTAGCTTATAACGAGGAACTTCAATTTGTTGCTCATAAGCCTTGTCTCCATCAGCATTGAAAATATCTGAAATTAAAACTAATTTATAAGATCTAGGGAAGTCATTCGCACCAATAGTAAGTTCATCAACCTGTGCATTGAATTGGTATACTACTTTTAATTCTTTATCAGCATAAGAAATATCTGTAATTTCTTTTCCTGTTGGAGTTTTCGTAACGTGGTTTGCAGGTGATTCTACATACACATTACCAATTGGTGTTTGAGATAAAGTGCCCTTACCAGTAGAATCGAAAGTCACTAATTCTTCAGTAAAGTACTTACTCATTTTATTCTTAACTTCTGAACCTGTTTGTAGTGCTAAATAAACAGGGGAGAAATCTGCGGCTTCAATTTGGAAAGCTAAAACTTTTTGGTAGTTATATACAAATTTAAGTTGAGATCCTCGTCCTGCATTAAGATCAGTTGATTGCATTGATTGTTCCATACTTGAATTTAATAGTGCTTTAGCTTTGATAACAAGCGTATCACTTGATGAATCAATTAATAGTGCGTCTGCCGTTGAAACAGCAAAAAGATTTTCTGTCATAATAAAATTAACCTCTTTCGTTTTATGTATTTTATTTACTTACTATTCCATTGTTTTTGTTAATCTGTTTAAGTTGTTCTCCAGTTAAAACAATATCATCATCAGGATTTTTATCTTTGATATGATCAAGCCAATGGGGTATTACTGTACCTTCTTTGAATGAAACCATTCCAGAATATTGAGCATTTTGAAGAACATCAGCAGATTTAATTAAGTCAATTCTTTCTAATTCTTTTCTAAATTGATAAATAGTTAAATTTTTTATCTCATCATAAGGTAGTTTTTGAACACACCTATATGCAATAATTTGTTGTTCTAAGTCTGCCATTCTTCCATTACGTTTTGACAAATATGCTTTTGCGTCTGCTTTTGCTTTATCAAAGTCACTTCCTAGTGAGTTATCCTTAGTGTCTATTAAATTTTGGATTGCTATAATTTCTCTAAATTTATCAAAATCACGTTCACGTATTGTGTAAGTATCATCTATAGAGATAAAAATTTTATTCTTTTCATCTAAATAAAATTGAATATCGTTACCTCTTGTGGTCAGTTTGATTAACGTAATTAACTTATCAGATAAATGTTTTGCATCTGGATTCTGACTTAATGCAATTAGAAATGACAAATATGACATCTTAATAATTTTTAGGTCACTCATAGAATTTTTAGGAATTAATAAACAAGTAGAAGCTTCATAAAGTTCAACTATGCTCTCCATTTTCACAGGATGTATTGGAGTGTTATTTATGTATTTAGGCTTACCGTATACATTATCTAAATCAATCATCATGTGTGTGTTCTCTTTGGTGCTTCTTGTAATGAAGTAGTCGTATATGCAAGTTTGTATCCTATAAATCCTTTAGGAGTGTTGTTAATAGGGGAGGAAAATGCCAAAATAAAATCCCCAACATCGGTAATCGAGTTGAGGAGTAGTAATTCATTTATCCTGTCACAAATCCAAGTCATACGAAAATCAACAATATCAATATCTACATGTACATACACATCGAAATTATAAATCTGGTCAGAAGCGTAAGGATTATCTTGTAAGCGTCTAGAAGAACCACTATAACTTGTTTGAGGTTTACGAGTACCTGTGTAAAAACAAATGCGTGACATTTTTGAATCTAATACTAAATCGTAGGTTTTATCCGAAGGTGTCAATACTTTTGAGATGATATCATATTTATTAGTTTTACTGAGTACATCTTGTTTCGCCTTGTCCAACGGATTATCAAGTGCGTTTTTAGGAACATAATGAAGAAGTCTAAGTAGTTCTTCATCTGTTGTTAATTGCTTGTATAGCTTTTCTAAAGATTCCTTTAGCTTCAATCAATTACCTCCTCACCAGAATTAGCTCGACCTTCACGTTCACCAGTTATTCTTAATATTCCTACTTTGTTAATCGATGATGATGGATCAATACGAATAATACGATATGTCTCGTTATATAAATCGAATTGTTCGTTAAGCTCAATAGAAGGGGCTTCAGTGTATGGTATAGTAACCATTACTTGATTCGCTAACAAGTTTACAGGTTCGTTCACATCAGCAATAGCTGTAGAAGCATCATTCATTTTTACTACGCAAGGTAACTGTATAACTTCTCCTGTAATAATGTCATAAACAGGTCTATCTAGAGTATCTACTCCGACTTGAATCTTTTTATCTTCTAGCTTAACAGGATATCTAGCACTGCATAAACGAACCTCTGCTTTTCTATAAATTCTATTGTCTTCTGGTTTAGTTACAACTAGCCAATATTCATTGTCATATTCAATTAAATTTCCTCGTTCAATGTCAACAATATGACCAATAACTTTCATACCTTCTCCGTCGGCATCCCATTTTTGACTCATTAAAACTTTTGCTAATTTATCGTAATTGATTTTAACGTCATAAGCTGAGTATCCATTTAATGAACGATTTAATAAGAATAAGGAGTCATTTTCTATCTTCTTAGTTACGTCGATACGATGATAATTGCTAAAGTCTCTCATCTTCATCACTCACAATCAGTAATTGATAAGGAAGGCGACCTAAACTTCCACTGACATCTAAGATGTTATTTTTGATTTCAAGTAATTTATCATTTGAATCTAAGGGTACTCCCATATAATCTTCAATTAGGTGTAAAGTGGCGTTATTTTTTCTTTTAAGAAATCTTAAATATATCTGAATCGGTTCCAGTCCATCTGGAAAGAAATCATTTTCAATATCTACTTTTATGTTTTTATAATTCATATGAAATCCTCCATAGCATTAAAAATGATTTCATCTATAAGATTTTCTTGTTCCTTAACAGAATTATTTAACGAATCCAATTGAGTTTTAAAATTCCTTACACCAACATCTGCGGAAAATGGATTATATAACTTTTCGTAGAATACTTTTGAATTAGTTAATTGAACTAACTTTATGTAATGTGCTAAGAGAATTAAGTCATCTTCATTTGATAATCCCTCTACTATTTCAGATGCAAAATTACATACTGCCTTAGTTCTCATTCGGTTATTTAAAAGTCTTGATGCATTTTGAATAACCGATGGAATTTGATCAGGGTGAGGGAGGTCTATGTCTTCAACCTTATAATTTTCTAAAAACGTCTCCCAAATTAAATCGAATGTAAGCATATTTTCACCTACTATTCTGCTTCAGTTTGAATTTTAATCCATTCTTCAATAAAGTCATTTTTACCCTTCGGCAAACCTTCTCCATCTGTATTTAACTCATCAGCGATTTGCTTAATGAACATTTTTTCAGAACGAGAAGTAACTTTTTTAAGTTCGGATTTCATCTTATTAATATTACCTTTTAACAGTTTAGTTACATCTTCACGAGTATGTGAGTTGTTTTCGTATTCCTCTTTATCTGGGATATAAGCTTTAATCTCCTCGACGTTAGGTTGCTCATCTACAATACGTAATTCACCATCACGAAAAGTAGTTGTACTGTACATCAACCAGTCATATATTTCCTGCGGAATAGCTTGCGGAATTGTACGACCATTTTTAGCTCCCATAAAAGTAATAGATTTTTTAGTCAAACCATTGTCATAATTGACAAGAAAGTCACCTTGACGCACTCGTTCTAATTTAATTAAATTTGACATGTTAATAATATCCTCCTATTATCCATATATTTATAAGTAGGGGAGGTTTTAAATCTCCCCATTATGTATTTATTACAATGTTAAAGCAGTATCTTTCACGTAACCTACTGCATCACCTTGAACAAATTCAATAGCAACTTCTTGATTAAGGTTAATTTCTACACGCTTTAATTTGTGGTCAAAGTCAGTATATTGCTCTAATGCACCGAACTCGATAATTTTAAATGGTTTTAAGCCTACGCCACCTGCAAACATATAACCTTCGTTGACAGGTAATTCAGTCACAGTATTTTTAGAACCTGTTACGAATGGATTCACTAATGACACAGCAGTAGAACGTCCAATACGAGCGATGTTTAATGAATGTGCTAGTTCAGATTTTAAATCTTCAGTTAAGATTTTGCTGAATGTATTATCGGTAGCTTGTTGGAATGCGAAATGATCAATTAATGCAGTATCAGCAATAAATACTGATTGACCATTGCCGATACGACCAATAGTAGAAACTAATTTATTGTATTGAGCTAAAGTTAAGTTTGCACCATTTACAACGTTAGCTGTAGGGATATCACCATTAGCAACTGCCTCTGTGAATAATTTTGAAATTGTATCCCAATATAGACGAACCTTTGCTTCTGCAACATTGTTAACTAATTTACGGAAGTATTCTACATCTTCAGCAACTAGAGATTTTACCTCGTAGTAGACGCCTGTTTGTAGAGAAGTAGGAGAGGCAGTACGAGTTTCATCTCCTTCTACACGTACATGGTCGACAGAAGAACCATTAGCAGACCAAATCGCTTTAATTTTATGTTCTTTTGGAATAGTGTATTGGAATACAGATACACCTCCTGCATTTTGCATATCAGCTAATAGCGATAAAATTTCTGTAGCTTTTGGACGAGCAATTTCATCTGCTCTCTTAACTACTAAATTGTTAAATTGATGCAATTCATGTTGAGAAGGCATACCTCCACCAAACACTTCATTAATATATCGTTTTAATTCAACTTCTTCAGTTTCAGTTGATTCTTTTTCATTTAATACCAGTGTAAATAACTCATCTAATTTATCTGTTTTCCAAGCCATATTATATAATTCCTCTTTTCGTTAATTGTTATTGTGTATTTATTATATTAATTTATTGAATTTCAAATTTAACAGTAGGTTGACCAAGTGTGTATATGATATCTTTTTCATCAGAAATTACTGTATACTTGTTACCTGCTGTAGCAAAATCAGCGTGTGTACCGTCTGAAATAACATACTTTTTAGTACTTGTATCGTAGTGAGCTGATTGACCTGCTTTAATTCCACCAGAACCTTTGACTGCTGTATCATCGAAGTTTGAAGCATCGAAACGTACAAAAGGAATTTGCACTAAGATACGACCACGCTCACCTTTCCCATTGTAAAACTCACCTAAGTTTTCACCTAAATAACGTCGCTCAGGAGATGCTACTAGGAATCCTTTTTTAGTTTTATCAGATAGGGGAGTAGCGGTGCGTTCACCTTCTGCATTGAATCCTAATTCTACTAATGTAAAATTGTCTACGTCCGCAGTCATAATTGCACCGTGGGGAATATCTTGTAGGTAATCATGAGATGAAGTAACGTTACCTACAGTGTGTAAGTCTTTTTCTGTTAATGCTTTAAATGCTTTAGTTGCCATATTAATAATTTCCTCTTTTCTTAATTATGTATTTTTAATATTTATATTTTGAATTAAAATCATCATTCTCTACTACGTTGTTAAATTCACGTTTAGAAGCAATACCTGCAATAGCATTAGTCTGAATCTTAACTTTTTCAACTTTAATTGAATCGAATAGAATCTCATTTAATTTTAGTAACGCATTCTTACCTTCATCATTATCTTCAATAGAATTCATGATTAAAGTCTGAACTTCTTCAGATTTGAAAGCGTCCATTGCATTTACTGCATTAAATTTAGTCTCATACGTTTCGGTTTGAGTAGTCAATCTAGATTCACGTTGAGCGTTTAACATTTGTTCTTGGAAAGGCTTTAACTGATCAATTGTAGAATTTAAAGAGATGATAGTCTCAGTAGCACTGTTAAATTTAGTAGCTAGAGCGTCCTTTTCAGATTTAACTGTATCTAATTCAACTTGCAATTCATTTGTAATAGCTACCCATTCTCGTTTTTCTTTGACTTCGGCTTGTGATTCAGTGTCAATTATCACTGTTTCACCTGAGATGGTATAATTGTATTTGTAATACTTCCATTCATCTTCATACTCAACATGAACTATTGCATAACTCACAAATACATCAACTACCCATAACCATTCTTCGCCTTGAATATGTGCTTTTACTTGATCTCGAATTTGGCTACGAACATCATCGTGAGACAATTCGTTAAGTTGAGTTTTTGTCTCTTCTTCGTTAATCTGAGCGTCAGTATTATGTACTTCTTGAGTGTCGATATTTTTCTCTTGCTCAATTTCTTCGTTTGTTTCTAAATTTTCATCCTTAGTTTCTTCTACCAAAATATTATCCTCCTTATCCTTTTCTTGATTTATTGCTTGCGCTACCAACATATTAAATTCAGAAGTATCGATAATGGTAGCTGAATCATATGCAGGTTTAACTTTAGTACTTAAAATACAATGTCCATCAAAATAGATAGGCTTAAGATGGTATTCAATATCATCAATAATTGAAATATTTTTATACAAATATTCACAAGACATGTTTACTTTAGTGCCTTCTTCAATCCACTTATGTAGTAGGTCACAAGCATCTATAAATCGTGAGTACCACAATAGTCCATCAGCCATCAGTACTCGTTTCATTTCACCGTTTATTTCTATTTCTTCTATGTAACCTTCTGTAGAAAATACACCGATAGGAATAGTGTCACGCTTAATTTTCTTTTTACCGTCGACTACTTCTTCAACAAACTCGTGACTACCAAAATCGTCACCATTAAACTTTGTTACAATTGGCATATTCTTTAATGATTTAGAACCATCTAACGCAACATCTTCTGAAACAATAACTCCATTTCCAGACACTTCGAAATCCAAAATAATAAAGCTACAATACATTTTTGTAGGATCTTTTTCATCAAAATACAACCTATTTAACTGCATGTTAAAATTTCCTCTTTTTATATTCTCACCACCTTTAAAGTTTAATTTCTATGTATTTAATTATTTAGAAGTATTACCATCTGAAGCTTTACTTTTTTGAGTACTTTCATTTTCTATATCGCTATCTTCAGTAGTAGGGCGACCATTATTTTCTTCTGAATCAGAACTTTGGGTGTGACTTGTAGCAAATGGTTTCAAACGTTCTTGTAACTTTAATTCTTCAGTTTCATATAGAGTTTCTTGTAAATACGTTTCGAAGTTTAAACCTACAGCTTCAACAGGGTATTTAATTGACATACCTTTGTCATTTAACTTAAACATGTAGTCTACCTTCTCCTTAAGTGTCAGAGGCATTTCTTTATCATAGACAATGAAATAATTATCTTTTTCTTTATCAGGTAAGATTAAATTAAAGTACCTTTGATAAACTTCTGATTCGATATTTTCTATCATTACACCTAAACGTTTATAGAAAATTTCTAGGTTTAATTTAGCTGTAGCAAAGTTAGCTCCTTCACCATTTGTCATAGCTCCACTCATACCATAAGAAGATTTAATATCCGAATTGATTTGATCAAATTTATTACCATCTAATCCATCAGTATCTAAATCAGGGAATTCTAATTTTGCTGTTTCTGGAATTGTAACAACAGATACTCCACCATTATGGTTTTGCTCTAACGCTGACTTAACCCCTAAATGTATTTTTTGCTTAACTGCTTTAGGTAATTTATCGTTCGCATATTTTTCAGGATTCTTTTCGCTACCAATAGTTAAAACTGCAACAGCATTAATGATTTTGTTAGCAACAGATTGCTCAACATCTTTTAATTTTTTCTTATGTAAAACATCAAGCAAACCTGCTGTAGCCCAATTCGTACCTATAGCTTGATTACGTTTAGTAGTACCAGTACGTAGACAGAATGTACGCTCATAGGGTAATTCTTTATATCTGTTGTTAAGCGCATCATTCTGGTATTTGTCGTAATCTTCATTTGTGACAAAAGGGGATAAGTTGTTGAAATATAGTTTACGTTCTAAATCAGACATCATATCAAACCATGACATATCAACTACACATAACCATTCTCCATTATGATTACGTCCAATAGGGAATATATATTTCATATTGTCAAATACAAAGGGGTAGGGGGCTGATTTGTCCCCAAGAAAGATACCAATAACATTTCCTACAGTTGCATTTTGTTTCATTAAATCACGGGTTAAAGTTTTGTGTTTGATTTTATGCAATGATTTGTTTATTAATTTTAAATGCTTATCTGAATTTGTCCTTTTTTCAAATGATTCAATATAGAAATTCAATTGAGGCAACACTTCAACTAATTCAAATAATTGTCGTACTTCGCCATTACGTATGTAAAAGTATTCAGCTATATTTGCCAACTCTTCTTGGAATCTATCAGGACTTGAAAACATTTTCTTTAATTGTTCGGCTTCAATTTCTTTAATAATTCCTTCTTTAAATAGTCCGCCTATAAATCCAGATGCGTAATCCATTAGGTAGTCGTTATACGCATTAGTTTGAAATTGCATATCATTTACTTCATATTCCTTCAATATTTCACCTCCAATATAAAGTAGGGGAGTGTTGTGTATTTATTTCAGTAATAGACAATATCATCGTCTTCTTCGTAAACATTGTCTGTTTTATTTTTATTTTCTATTTCTAGCTCTCTAATAAAGTACATTCCATAACCTAAGCTTGTAACACGATCTCGCTTAGTGCCTTTAGCAATCCTGTTATATAGAATATTACTATGACCACTAATCTCTTGTTTAATGTTACTCATTTCTTGAACTAATAAGTCAGTATTAATGTGTGCGCTGAATTCATCATCAGTAATCTTACCTTGTTTATAATCAGAATCTACAAGTGCAGAACTAACAAGTAACCTTATACTCTTATCCTCGAAACAAGTCTTCATGTAAGTGTACATCGAGTTATTTAATTGATTTGTTGCAGAAATTTCTCTTATAAGAGGTACTGAATTTTTGATATTGGAGTACCTTTTTGCATTTTCTCCGTCAGGAATCAAAGGAGGAAACTCTATAACTTCTCCATTATCATTAGTATACTCCCAAGTCTCAGCTAACAAAGAAGGTAATGCCTCACCGTTCCCTCGAACGTCAATTACTAATTTAATAGTGTTATCATATTTCAAAAGTAATCTGCGTAGATAGTTAGCTTGTTCTGGTAACGACATACCGTTATGGGTTTTCATATAAACTAATTCTTTAACTAAAGAGCCATTGGGTTTTTCCTTGATCTTAATAACTGAAGTACAAGCATTATCACTATCAGGTCTATCTGAAATAGCTACGTCATGAGAAATTACATAGGAATTAATTGCTTTCTTAGGTTGCCTAACTTCAGCTTTAGATAAATTCCTCACACTTTCAGTTAAGTCATATGGATAATAACTATCGTTACTATTTCCAACAAAAACTGCCTCATACTCGTATGCGAATTTATCTGATGTCATACTAGGTTTAGATTTCTCTTTTAATATGTCATCTTCATAATAAATACCTGCGTTTACTCCTACTTGATAAGGGAGAGTACAAACGAAATATTCTTTACTACCTTTCATCATACTGTCATAGTGAGTCATGAAGCGTTGGTACAAGTTACATGTTTTTAAATATGCAGATGAAATATAGATAATCTTACCTTTTTCGATAGGCAACTTATCCCCATAAATCATAGACAGGTTAATGACAGTATTCCGCCTAGTCTTGGTCATCGGCACTAAAATTTCGGATATTATGTCATCTGAAACCAAACGTGCTTCATCGATTAAAATCTGCGAAAACCTCCATGAGCGAGCATTTTCACCATCGTGCCCTAATACAATTGCTCGTATCTCCGAACCATTCTTAAAAATTACAGAGCAGTCATCTGAACCTGTTTTAATATTCTCGATTTCTCGTTTAACATTTTCATTTTTATATAATTCACCTTTAACTTTTTGGACAATTACGTTACGGGATTGTTGTCCTTTGCCTGATGCTATCCCTAATTTTACTGATGGGTAAAGTATTGCGATACAAATGAAAAATACGGCTGAGAGATAACTTTTACCTAATCCACGACTTGCTATAAACATTGATTCTTCATGTCTAGCCATTGCTCGTAAAATTACACGTTGAAAAGGATATAACTTCAACCCTAAGATATTAATTGCGAATTCATCTACATAGTAACGGTAATATGATATAAACTTGACCCATTCTTCAATGTCTATTTCTTCTAATTTTGCAGGATCATAACTAGCTGAATTGTCGAAGTCATTGTAGTTATTATCTTTTATTTTTCTACTTTTATTACTATAGTTTTTGTAAGATGACATTCAATTCACCTCACAATGATTTCAAGATGTGACCAAAGTCATTTAACATTTTATCGATGTCATCTTGTTCAGTAGGGATATGTTCAGGAATAAATGTTTTAGTTTCAACTAATTCAAATACTCGACCAAAGCATCCTAATCCAACCTCATTTTGCCCACGTTGACTTTCGGAGAATTGAGCTGATTTAGAAAGTGTATCAAATACATCTTTAGCATCTTTATAACGCTTATCTGCTCCACTTACACCCTCAAGCACATCTCTGAAACAGTTATCCATATGTAGACTAGCTTTAGCTATTTTCTTTGCATAATCCTTATGATTTTCTGTAACAATTTTAAAATCTTTATGTAGTCCGTTAATATAACCTTCTAAATAATCTATTTCTGAAGGGGAGTACTCACCCATCCATTTCTTGTTGTACGTTTTATCATCTTTGTCATTGAAGTCATTTTCAATATCTGCTCCACTAGGCTCTGTGCTGACTGCATTATCATTGTTAGTAGATGCAAAATCACTGTCTTTCCAAGATAATGAGATGTTTTGAGGCATAGCAATATTTTTCATATATAATTTGAAGTAGTTAGATTTAGTATTTCTTGCTTCTGCTTCACTTATAGCAGATTCCCATAAATCCTGAATGTAGGGTTTATCTATCATTCTAAGTGCATCTTTAACTACTTCAATATTGTAATTGTCTGTTTCAGTTGGTTCTACATAGTTCCATATACAGACTTTACAAACTCCAACTTTACCAGTATACTTCATGAATTTAGAGGGGGATGAATAGAAATCTTCAGGCTTCTTTTCTTTTCCACAACAATTACATGTTATCTTATCCAAAATTAAAACCTCCTTACTACAAAATAAAAAAGACATCATTTATACGACATCTCTAAATTCACCATTTATGTATTTGCTCTCAAATTCATTGTATTGATATTCTGTATTATTTTTTCTACCGTATAAAGTATGAAAAAGTAAGTGACAATCTTCACATAAAGTTACTCCGTTATCCATATCTGTTCTACGTTCTTTACACCAATGATATCCGTCTTTATGGTGAGCTACTATTGAATAACCTCTATCTTTACAGCATTGACAAGTATAATCATCTCTTTCATACACTTGATTTCTCCATAATCTATATTCAGTATAAGATCGCTTATCTAATCTTTCTTCTTCTGATAAATCATGATTATAATTATGATGATTCTCACCAGAAAAAAGTTCAGATAAATATTTATTACTGCAATCTCTACACTTTACACCTTTTTGCATATCGTTGAATCTTATTTTGCCTTGTTTACCGCAAACACATATGTAATCTAATAACATTGATCCCTTTATGTACTCTTTAGATAGTAAAGTTAGTCCTTTTTCATCGAAAGCTTCCTTTACATACTCATATGAATGACGTTTTGATTCGCCAATAGCTTTATTCCTGCAATTATAGCATCTCAAACTTTTTGAAAATGAACTCAAAGTAGTTGAGTGTCTTTCTCCACACGAACATATAAATTCTAATTTAGTGTTTTTGTTTATGTATTCTTTCGACAATAATATGCAATTTGCATCATTAAACTTCCTACTTACATCTTCGTAACTCATTCTTTGATTATTCGCACATTTAGTACATTTACCACTTTTTCTAAATCCTAATAAGGACGACGTAGCTAAATTGCCACATCTACATATGTATTCTAATGGTTCTTTGTTATTTTTATATTCTTGAGATATAAGGATGCAACTTTTTTCTTCGAATATCTTTTTAATTTCTTTATATCCAATTCTTTTTTTATTTGCCGTTTTTATAAAGCTACATTTCCTACATCTGCTTCCTTTTTTAAATAGTTCAAATTTAATAAAGTTTTTTTCTCCACATTCACAAATGTAGTATAAACTTGTCTTAGAGTTAATGTACTCCTTAGATAGAAGGATGCATCCATTAGCTTCAAAGTGAGCTTTCACTTCTTCAAAACTGAATTTCTTAGCCATTCTTCATACATCATTCCTTTATGTATTTTTATTCCTAAAAAATAAAAAGAGTAGGGGAGTATAAGGAATGTGTACACTCATATTAGGCTCATGACTTCCTAATATTCCTACTCAATAGCATCTCTGCTTTATTGCATATCTACGAAGGAAAGGGGAGTAACCTTATTAGATATGCTAAAAGAAGAGTTGTTTATGAATATAACTATGTAATTATTAATTTATATAAAATAACCGTTTTAATAAAATTTTCGACTGCTGTATGTATAAGAACATCGTAAATCTTACTTCAAATATTAAATTTTTCATATGTAATACCTATACGTAATGAATATCCTTTAGTTTATCTTTGTCATACTCGAATATTTGACTAGTTTTAACTGATCCTTCAAAGCTCATATCTCTATGCCAATCATCAGTTTTAGCACTAGTAGGTAATGTACGTACCAGAATGCCAAACTCGTCTTTAACACGTTCTGCGTGAATATGTCCACTATGTATTTCAACTGTTTTAGCTCCTACTACATAATCACGATATTCCGTTAACAGAGTTTTACTAACTCGATTTAATCCTTTTTCACCATGTAGGTTAATTAGTAATATGTTTTCCCATTTAAATAATTTCTTAATTTCTTTAGATGTATCCCATTTAATTTGTGGATACTGCTTTGATAACATTTTAACGAACATCCAAGAAATATCGGAGTCATGATTACCTGGAATATAATCTGATACTACATTCTTAGCGTTCTTTAAAGCATTTTCATAAATAATGGTATAGAATGAGTATGCTTCTTCAGTCGCTTTATCCATATCTACCGTTTCGATTTGTGTACCATTGGCAGTTTTACCGTTATGATCGTTATTATGAAGTAAATCGTTTCCGATAGGGATATAGATAGTATCGAATTTTCTACTTTCCATCCAAGTTAATGTTTCATTTAACTTCTTCTGATAATATTCACATGTATTGATGCCGAAGTGTAAATCTACAAAAGGAATTACTAATAATCTATCTGTAGACTCAGTAGGTTGCTTAATATGTATAGGTTTAATTTCTTTATTCATCTTTTCAATAAAATTATTGATATCAAATTTAACTGTCTTAGGCTTAACTGTAATTTTGCTTGAATATAAGGTTTTATCAATTGATTGATTCCAAATGGAATTTTTAGCATTCACTAATTCAAATTCTTCAATATTGAAACCATGAGCTTCTAGCATCGCATTAGAATCTAAATTTTCACCTTCACCAATACGAATAAGCTTGTCAGATGAACGAGTGCCGTCACCTTTGATTTCATTTGCTTGTCTATATGAAGGTAATTCACTCTCACCAGTTAATTTGGACTCGATATAATCTTTCCAATTAATATACTGACCGTAATCCTTTCGCCATTTAGATTCACTATAATTAGATCCGTATTCTTTATTTAAAAGAATTGTGGCATCATCAGAAGAAATACTGTAAGTATCTAAATTAGAGTACAATCGGACGTGATAATCTTTGAAACTCTCTGATTCTTTACGCTTTAAATCATAAGAAGTCATTCAATCACTCCTTAATCTTCAATTGGTTCAATAGCAGTTTCTAATTTACCTGACACAGCTACATGATTATTTAGAAATTCATCTAATTTTGCTGATAAATCATAAGTTGATTCTATGCCTTTAACGGTTTCAGTAATAAAATACTTACCATCTTCTTTTGTTAATTCTCCATTAAAACCGAATCCTTTATTTTCTTTAGCCATAATTTATATTCTCCTGTTCTCCACATGTAATTTTTAAAGTAAAAATATAAATCCATCTGCAAAATTTCAAGGAACTAATTGTTCGGATTATACAGATGGATTTATTTAATTGAAATATAAAGAATAGAGAAGGGTAGGGGAGAACCCTAACTCTAACTCCATATTGTATTTAAAACGTTTGTACGATTACGTTATGTATTGAAAATTAAGGATTAAGTTGTTTCTTTAATTTACCCAGAGGTTTGAAGCCTAATGCTCGTTTTTCAACAATGTCAATTTCAGCTTGTTTCTTAGCTTCTGCTTCAGGAACTCCTTGTTCTTTTAACTCACTAAGTAATTTAGGATTATATCCTTTACGTGCCGAACGTGTCTTATTTTCTAATTTACCAAAGTTGTGAATATCGATGTTATTGCCCTCAATTAATTGTTCACGAATAATTTCAAATACTGTTTCTACTGTAGCTTTAGATTTCTTAGTATCTAATTCAATACCCTTTACCTCTAATGCTTCTTTTGTTAGTTTGCTTAATTCTGTTACATTTAATTTTGTCATAATTTAATTTCTCCTATTCTCCATACAAATTTGTTTTATGTATTTATTTTTATAAAAATAAAGAGGGAAGACAATTACCATTATTACTTGTACTTTAGCTTATTCTTCCTTTAACGATAATTCTTCAAAAACACCTATGAACGTTGATATAACAACGTTTTGTAATATTTAAGTACATTCAAATATGTGTCAGTTGTTGGTATATCAATACTTAAAGTGATTTCTATTTCAAACATTTATTCTAGAATTTCGCATTCTCTTTTTGGTTTTATCTTTATTAATTTCTTTAGCACATTGGTCGCAGTATTTAACCTTATTATTAACAAGCACAATTCTGATACCACAAGATTCACATTGTTTAGTTCCCTTCAGGTTCTCACGAATATTATCTAATAAGATGTTCCCATAACAATTCCATAGAGTGTCTTTATTGGGGGAGTTGGAATTGTAATAAAGCTCCTTAACTAAAACGTTAGCAATTTTATTTTCATCTTTTTCAATCTTCGATAATTCATCTTTAATGTATTTATATACATAAAGTAGTCCTTCATTTCTATCTTTCATATTAGAATCTCTAATTAACCACTTTTTAGATCGATCTAATTTTCTATATGTACACACAATTTTTCTATTTACATACTCAATATCTTTACTCATTAACAATTTATAATCAAAGATACCTGCGACACTTTCAAATTTTATATTTCTATTAGGAATGACTTTCCTTAATCTGTTCACTGTACTTGAATTAATCGCTTCAACATTAATCTTTTCTTTTTTCTTTGCTTCCATAAAGAAGTATGGAACTTTACCTTTAATAGAATTCAGGATTCTATCCTCAACCTCTTTAGGACGTTTAGGCATATATAGCGTTTTAGCAAAATCAATTATATAATTATTTTCAGCAGTTAGCCACTTCACAACTGTTAAATCAATTGAGGTTGATGAGTTGAAAATTTTAGTAATATTATTACTTACTTCACCAATGTTAGCCTTGAAAGCTAATATTAAGCTATCATAAATGTTTTCATTATTAATATCTTGAGGATTTGCTGACTCCATTTCATAATACAGTGGTACAATTTCATCCATATTTCTTTCGGCAATATCAACGAAGAAATCATCTTGAATAACTAATGCCTTATCACCATCATTATCAAATTGAAGAATCTTAGATATTGGATCATGAATGCTAGTATAAATACCACTAGTAACAAACCATTTTTTCATTTCTTCATTTTTTACTACATTTCTTATACAATGCTCTTTGTACAGATGCGGGCTACGTAGTATATCTACTTTTCCTTCTTCATAAACATTACAATAGACATTTTCGTTTGAAAGTAGTCCTTTTGGATTTTCTATACCTAAAAATAGTCTTTCGCAAAAAGCATAGAGATCAGGGACTAGATAAATGTATTTTCCGTTGATTCTTAATTTACCTGCTCTAGCATCATTCACCATAGACTTCTTCTTATCTTTAATTATCTTTTTTGAATGTTCGTCGTTTAACATTTCTGGATACAACATTAATGATTCCTGATAATAATTTTTACGTTTATTATTTTTCGTCGCACCTAGAACTCTAAGCATAGTATCTTTATCTTCTCCTATTGATAAAATATCCTTTACAGTAGGCTCTACTAGTACCTTTAATTCTTTATCTGTAATATCAGTTAATGTTTGTAGCATTTGATAATTAAGTGTGGCATTTTCTCCGATATCTTCTTCATTCAATTTTACAGCTTGGCATTTATTATCTTTAAATCTTTTCTTATAATCATCCCAATCATCATAATATGACTTCATTTTAAATTGAGACTTAGTGAATATTACTTGAATATCATCTTCAATGATGTCCCATACCTTACCGTAAATATCCTTCACTTTAGTATTTCTGTTATCTTCTTTGACGAAATCATCAAAAGGGAAGGGGACTAGTAAACCTTTCACATAAGGTAACCTAACCATAAATGACTTCTTAGATTTCTTTGGTAAAATCATCCCACATCCATCTGTATGTTCAATTGTTACACTTCTCATTTTTCTTGTTATCTCATATGTATTTCTGTCAATGTAGTCAAATAGGGCATTAACGCTTGTTTCTAAGTCTGGCACAACAATAGTTTTATCGATATCAAAGTCATACCATTTTACACTTGCTGAAGCAGTTAAAGCCTTGTAAGCTAAAAGTTTATTAACATTACATCCACCCTTATCATTTATCTCTTTAATACTTAGTCCGCAGGTTAATGCACCTTCATGACTGTCCCATAGACTCTCTTTAATAAATACAGCTTTCTTAGTTCTGATCTGACCTGCACTAGAAGAGAAATAAATGTATTTCTCTCCGTTATAAATAAAACCATCATTAATGATGTTATTAAGTATCTCGAAATAAAATGCTCTAATAACGAATAAGTCAGTGGATAATTCATTTACTTTCATTCCAATTGTGCGAGTCAAAGCAGAGTCAAACATTCCAATTTTCTTATTATTATTTAAGGTATCATTATTTAATTCACGGACACCTTTGAAATTACCAAATCCATTCTTTAGCTTCTCTTTATTAAGTTTAATGTGATCATTTACAACTTTGCTTCTTTTACGTAGTTCTTTAAGTCTCATTTTAAGTAATTTTTCATAAACATATAATTCGGGAACTTTTTCAAGACTGTCATTTTTTTCTCTTAATTCGTTTAATTCTTTATTTATTATATTTTTGTTATCATTGCATTTATCGATTTCAGTTTTGATTCTTTTCTTTAGCATATGACATTTCAATAATCTCTTATGTATTTTATACTCTGCATCTGTATAGAAGCACTCTGTACCAATGCTATATATGTAAACTTGTTTTTCTAAAGCGTTTGTCAATAAATCAAATCTCCCTTCAAACTGCGAATTATGTATTTATAAAATTATTATTAAAACTTAACTTCAACTATTTCATCATACGTTTTTTAATTAATTCCAATTGACTTAAGAAGACTTAATAATCTCTCTATATTGAGTGCCATAACTCATCTTACAACGCTGTATGATTTCCAAGTAATATAATTTCAATATGTATTCTTATTAAAACTTTTCATTATGTAAGTTAAACATATTTCGCTTAATTTTCTTCAAATGACTACGTTTAACTTTTCCATAATGTTTAATATCATTGTAAGCATCTAATTCATAATCTTTATTCATATGCATACTGATAACTTCCTCTAGATAATGCATTACTTCATAGTTACTAAAATGATCTCCTTTAGCCTTATTCATTTCAAATACCTCTGCGTTAATTGTTTCGTAATTCTTCATCATTGATTAATTCTCCTTTATATTATGTATTTATTTTCTTATTTTACATCCTAATAATATCCCATAAATTTTTAAAGTGACAGTGGTAGATTAAAATAAATTTATTTTCTATTAAATGTAAATATATTGTCGAAATCTGTTGAATTATAAGTTATGTGTTAGAAATATTTTATCAAATGTTGTATGATATATAAGTAACTCTCAAAGATGTCAGACATATGATAGTAGATAATATATATATAAAATTGGAGTTGAAATGAGGTAAATTATAAATTCACTACACAGGTAATAATGTAGAAAAATCTATATTTTTTGGTAATTTTTATTGCATTTTATAGAAAATTTACCAATAATTATATTAAATATAGTTAAAGAGGAGTGGCAATAATTATGAAAAACATGGAAATAGTAAGTTTGAAAGATGATGATAAAAATTCTGCTATATTGCTAACACTAATAAGTAAATTATCTATAACTAGACCAGAGGATTCACTACAATTATTAGCAATGTGTGCTAAAGATGATCTGCCTAAATCTAAAATATTGGAATATACAATAAGAGTGATAGAAGATAAAGATAATTTTATATCAAATTAATATTATAAATGTAGGAATTTTATTATCAGTGAATCACTAAGGTTGATTATTTATTAAAACTTCATATATATTTAAGCTCGAATTGACGATTACTAAGGGAAAAGTATCTATTCGTGAATCATCGTGTTATTTGACTGATTTATAGTTGAATTATTCAATGATCATAAGGGTATATACATGGACTTATCGTTAATATTCGAGCTATTTTTGTGAGATCAAATATTGATGAAAGTTAGGATAATACTCAATGTTTATATGGTTATATGAGCTTTTCAAATGAGTAGGGGATATATACTCGTGTAACTTTACTCGTAAATATACAATGTTTATAAGGGTTATAGAGTGATAAATAGGGTGGAATTAGGTTGAAACAGATGAATCGTGACTATATTCCTAGTGTGCAATATGTAGTATTTATATGGATATGTACGATATTTTACGAATACAAAAACGAGTAAGATGAATAATTGAAAATAGGTAAGTTGTACTAATTTTAGGTATATTGGATTATTAAAGTTGAGAGAGGGGAAATAGTGATGAAATATTTGATACGGTCTGTGGATAGATGTGGTAGCAGACAATTCCATGACCATTAAATATTTCAAGATGTAAACATACCCCCCCCATATCCAGTGTCTATAAGGATATAATGTATATTATTTTACCTTATAATTTCCACTATATACCACTACACACTACTTAACACTACTACATAATACGAACATATGTACGTACTATACTGGATAATTATAATATTACTAATTCACAATTTTAACTTTATATAAATCAGCAGTGGTGGATACATTTGTTATATTCGATATATAACAGTTCGTGTGTGGTCGAGGTCTTTATATTACAGCATCCAACATTCCTACCTGTTTATAAGTTGTGGATAACCTGTTGATAACTAACTATAATTGTGTATAACTTTTCCTATCCATCCAACAAAAAAAGAGTAACCGATACGGCTACTCAAGTATCAATTCACTATTCATCATCTCTATACATCCTTACCTCGTTTAATTACAATTACAACTCTAACTATAAATAATAGTACTACAACACAATACAAGCCAATTACAATCCAATCTGGAGCACTCAAATTGCTGAAGTCAATCCATTGATACATCATGAACGGAATGAATAGAATAAAAAATATGTTTAAATAACCGATTTTGTTTGGCATAATGTAAGCGGATATGTTAATATGTTATCAATAGAGAAGGGGTTTCCCCCTTCGTACTACTTGCGACTTTTCTTCTTCTGCTTTTGCTGAGGCTTAGAAGGAAGTCGCTTTTTGCTTGTCCTCATATCGTGTATGTCTTTTAAGGAAGAAGTAATTCCTTTTAAGATTGCCACTAGAGAACCCGCAATCATGATAACATGTTCTATATCCACTGTTTTTCAACTCCTTTCCTTTATCTATCTTAATTATACAATACCATCCATATAAAATCAATAAGTTTTATGTAATTATTTAATTATTTTTTAAAATAAAGTAACACCTTGCTACTATGTAATGTATAGTCACGATTCATCTATTTTTTATAATTGTTGACAGTTTCAGAACCATTAGTAATATATAGTAGTGAGGTCTAAAAGTGTCAACTTTTATAATAGACTATCTAACACTTCACATTCTACTATATCAACCTTCAATGAATCACCATTATGTATATCTATTAGGCTGTTACCTATAGTATTAATATTATCAACGTAGTCATTTTCTATTCTATATTCTTTCTTTGTGTGACCTAGCTTTATTAATTGTTCTATTGCTTTTTCATATCGCTTATTGCTATTTTCATCTATCCTTAACCTAACTTTTAAATTGAGTTGGTCTTGTGTTTCTCGCAATTGATACTTAGATAATAATTTGTGTTTCTGTTTAGCTAGTTCATTTACATCATATGTATATCTGTTTGCTTTATATGCTTTCTTGATATTTAGTTTCTTAAGCAGTATATCTGATACATCTTGATAATAATTATTTATTTTACCACTTAAAAATACCTCTTGTATATTGTCTGCCTTATATTTACTCTCCAGTATAAACCTTTCAACTTTTAATATATATTCTCTTTCTTCGTCTGTTGCAGGTCTGTATATCTCTTTAGGTTTAATATTTTTATTTATATATGTATCAGTAGCTTCATCATAAGCAAATACATCATTAAAATTCACATGACCAGTAGGGGTTATTTGAATAGAGGTATCAATAAATTTAACCATCATGACTGTTTCATGTATTAGTAGTTTCTTACTCGTTAAACGTTTGGTGACTGTATTCAATGCACTCTTAAACGTTGCATTGGTTGTATCATAAAAGTCTATAACGTAACCGATATCCATATCTAACATTTTAGATAGCTTGCTACGATCCATGAAGTACTTGTGATAGTTAGGATTAATTATACATAACTCTAACATTAATTTACTACTGGATAATACTGTTTGATTATCGTACTTCCTTATTAATAAATCCAATAGAAGTATTTCCATTTCATCAATAAAGGGAAGTAGGTTATTACTTTTCCTATTATCCTGTTTAGCTTTTACCGATTCATGTATTTCTTTTATTATAAATTTATTACCTTGTTTATCATAAGTGAAATACCTTTCCCAATCAATGAGTTGATATTTCTTACTGTCTCCACCTTTAACTATTTCATCTAATGCAGTACACAATTCCTTGTAGTTCTTAAATACGTCTCCAACTTTAATGTTATCTAATTTAATATTAATCATCCTTTTCTTATGTAATTTATGTAGCAGGGTAGGGAAGCGGTGTAATTTATCATCTCAAATCCTATTCAAATAAATATCATCCCTTTCTTTATAATTTAAACGCAAAAAGAAACCACGGTTAAAGTGGCTCTAAATTTCCCTATACTATAATATCTCGCATTGTATTAAGTAGCTAGTCAAGATATATATAATTATTTAAATAAAATACACATATTAAAAGATGAGTAGGGTAGTTGTATGATTCAAATTGTTTGAGAGTGTTATAGCAGACAAAGAAAAAGAGAACCGTATTGGCTCTCATTTACGATATCCTTTGGAATAGATTAACTAGTGTAGTATTTACATCATTCTTTTTAACTTCTCCTTCGACTGCTTTAATCATTAAGAGTGTGTGCAATTCTAAGAATTCATGTTTAGGAATTTTGTTTTTACTTTCTTTATATATTTGTTTTATTTCTTCTAATGATAACTCAAGAATGTAACTTACTGTATCTTGCTTTTGTTTATATTGTTCTTTATCTTTCTTTCGCATTAACTCTTCTTTGTTTAATTCTAAAGCTAAATCCTGTGAAACACTGATAAAATCCTTTACTCCTTTGATATAGTAGGGAATCATTCGACCACTTTCTAAATGCTCTTTAATCATTAATTCATGTGCATTATGTGGATTAAGTTTTGTTTGTAATAAATAATATGTAATGTCATTTTTCATTCTAAACATTTCTTCTTTTGTTCTTCTAGTCATTATAAAAACTCCTTTTAATTTATGTATTTGTATTATTATACAATATCTGAATTATATTTCAAGTTATTTATGTATTTATTTAAATAAAATGCAACTATTAAGAAAGGAAAAAGAGTATCAATGGACACTCTTTTGATTTAAATCAATTATTAGATTTCACAATTGTATTTTTTGTTTAGCTTTTCTACATATTCTATTTTCTCTTCCTTGTCCCATGTATTAGAGAAGTGTGCAACATTACATAGGCGTACATTGTCATAAATTCTAGTTTCTGAAGATTGAGGGCTTACTTTTTCTAAAAAGAAACGAGTTTTATTTTTTTGTCTAAAAGTTGTAGTTGCGTTCATCATGATTAATGATCCCCTTTATGGCTACTAGGTAGCACTTGTTTTATTTGTTAAATTAAGTATAACTGATAACAATATAAAAAACAATACTTTATTGTTTATTTATTTAATTAAATTTCACGACAAAAAAGAGTACTTATAACTTTTAACTACTCAAAAGTATTTAATTATCTTATACACTCGGTTATTTTTAAATGTAACCTTATATTCTGTATCTGACTTTCTAATCAATTCAACCACTTGACCATTTAGCAATGCCAAACCTTTTAAGGTTTCTTCTATATCATATTCACTAGCCGTTATATATTGTACATTTAAACCTTGTTGAAGCGGTACACATCTCCATTTTTCAAACTTAGCTTTATTTTGCAAGGGAGGGGAATGCTCATCTATTTTATCTATAATACTTTGTTTAAAGATGAGTAAGCGATCCATAAAACTAATGTGACCGTGAAACTCTTTACGTGTAGTCATAAGCTACACTGTCAACAACTTAGATTGTAATTGTATAATAGTATGCTCTGTCTTTTCTTTAGCAGTGAAAAGGCAACCAGTAGCATTATAAGTTTCTTTATATACGCTAGCAATCATTAATTGTTCAGTTAATGTTAAAGAGTGAAAAAACATTTCATTAATGAATACACAATCTAACATTGTATTGTCTTTCGTCAACATTATAGAAGCTGTTTCAGTTACAATTTTCACATTAATATTTGACATGGTTAAGCCTCCTTAATATTTAAACTTGCAAAAGGTTCTTTATTTGTTGTCGCTGTTGCATCGGTAATAAAGCTAGGATCAAAACAACCGTACATAGATTGAGTTACGGTAACATCCTTATCAGTACTAATTGTATGACTGGCTTTGTTATCTATATCAATCCATCCATCATAAATCGATATTTGTTCACTACCTATAATAATGTTTCTGTAATTAGTTCTTTTACGTTTCGGTTTGTGAATAATATTTAATGACTCGCTATACTGTGCATACGGTTTATTTTCTGCACTTGTAATAGTCGTATGAATTACAATAGGGAAGCCGAAATCATTAAACTTTAGAATAGTTACTTTTTGACCTTTACGCTCATTAATTGTATTTGCAGTAATATCAATTTCAGATAAACGAGCAAAATGATTATTTGTTGTATAGTCTGATAGGATAGGGATGATATAGCTATTTGGATACTCACTAATAAACGCTTCTAATTCGCTTGCATTGATCTTCACTTTATGTTTGATAAGTTGGTTCATAAATTCATTATCAACCTGTACACGTTCTTCTGGCGACATATCACGGTAAGACTTTACGAAGTTGACACTTGTCGATGCCTCTGCAAAAAGATCAATGATTAAATCGAATTTATTTGTAATCGTTAAAGTTGTCATTATATTCATCTCCTTAGATTTAATGTTAGCCTTAATAACTGATTGTTTATGGGTTAGTCTCATTTGTTTAACCACCTTCATATTATGTGTAATTATTTAATTAGCGTTTAAAAGTTAAGCAACTACTAGAGTTACTTTAAAACTTTCAATAAAAAGCATATTTTATTTAACTGTTTTCGGACTTAAAATCTAATCTAAATAAATAACTATGTATAATTAGGTGTTACTGTTTATTTACTTAGATTAGATTTTAAGCAGTCAACTAATTGACTCGTTACTATTTCCTTAAATTAATAATACTACGACCACCCTTTTTAGTCAATTAATTTTGTGTAATTATTTAATTAAAAGTTATAAGAAACCTTTTACCAATATGAACATAGCTATTGATAGGGTATTAAATGTAATTCCAAATTTATAGTATGATCTTTTTTCTTCTGGCGTTGCTTCATCATCAATCCAAAAATAATTATCGATAACAATAGTTAACTTTTTAATCAATTTCATAACTCCTCACTTTCATTTTAAGTAGGGTAGGGGTTTTGCTTAAAATGGTTAAATTATTAACTTCTTCGATTTTCACTAATTCCCACAGTGTATCATCTGTAAATGTACCAATAAACTTTTTACCGTGGTGTAGGGAAGGGGTATCTATTTTAAAATTGCTATCAACTAAGTAATCATTTAAACCAACATAAATAACATTTTCAAATTCAGCTTTTGGATCAAGGAAATAATGTCCGGTATCATTACTGTACATGTAATATAATTCAGTTTGATTAGTTTTAAGACCATTTGTAGTTACCTGTGTACATTTATTGATTGTAGTATTAGATTCCCTTGCAACTGCATCGGCACTAATTGTTGATAGAGTGAATAGTGATAATACAATAATAGTTGATAATAAGATATTTTTAATTTTCATTTTGTTTAACCGTCCTTTTATAATTATTTTATTATTTTGTAAAGAAAGGGGAGATAACATCTCCCACTGTTTTATGACAATACTAATTTTCCATCCTGTGCTACATATGTAGTCGTAGTTGTCCAATTACAGATAAAACGTAAGCCACATGAATTATTCCATACTTTTTCTAATTGATCAATTCCTATAATTTCATAACCTGTATCTATTGCTTCATTTCTATCATTTTCACTTTCCAATAAATAAATTTTGTGGCATCTGTCATAGGCAAGTAGGGTAGATGTAACTTCTAAATTATTAATTTTCATAGTATGTTTCCTCCAATAGGTATATTTTGTTTAATTTTACCACATATTGTCGAAGGTACATATCCATTTTATAATATTTACTTATTACTGAAACTTAATTTATAACACATTTTGAAAATCTAGAATATAATTTTATACGTTTCTCAAATGTTGAAATAGCTTTGTCAAGGAAGGTAATTGTTTCTGGATAACTGGTAACACTTGTAACAACTTGATAATTACCTTCACATTCGACTAACTCTATAGTAATTCCATTTTTAAGAACTTCTTTTTTTAAAGTTTTCATTTTTCAATTCCTCCAATTTTTATAAAATAGTATTAGTGTTTAAACTACAGCGCTAATTTTTCGCTCCGCTGTTGATATTATACATTTAATATTATTGATCGTAAGATTCCAGTTGTGCGCTAATAGCTTGTTTCGCTTGTCTGTTAACTTGTCATTAAGCTTTACCATTGCATCTGATAATAACTGTTTAACGTTGCTTAATTGTTGTGTAGCTTGCTGATAATCGTTTTTAGCTGTTGATACTGCACTAGAAGCCAGTTCTTTAAAGTAAGAAACAAGTTGTACAGTTGTTGAATTCTCTATTTCTAATTCACTGCATTGTGTATTTATTTCTTTTAATTTAGATTCAGTAAAATAAGCTGTTAACATACTAATAATTTCATCTTTACGCATCTTACGTTTTTCTTCGCGGTTATACCAAGCTAAACCTTCCTTGTTTGCCTCCGCTTGTAATTCCTTTGCTGTCATACCAGATAGAGCGCTAATCTTATTTTTCAATTTCATTTTGTTCCCTCCTAAGTGTTTATGTATTTTTTCTTACAACCTCCCACGGAAGGGTGGGAACGCTCACAGCCTAATGTCTGTTTATACTCGCTGTGACGAGTTAGTTTGACTATGCAAATTTAATATTTAAAATCTGTTCTATTTCATTTAAAGAACTTCTTCCTAAATTTCTAACTCGCATCATTTCGTCAAGAGTAGCATTTTTAACTTGTTGAATTGTATCATATCCAGCACGTTTCAAGCAGTTAAATGAACGAATAGAAAGTTCTAAACAATCAATAGGACGGTCGTCATCGTTTGCTTGACTAATGATATCGATATATAATGACATGAATTTATTTTCTATTTTTAAATTTCGGCTTTCTTGTTCTGCTTTATCGACATATCCAACATGTCCATAATATTCAAATTCTGAAGCTTTAATAATAGCAACTAATTCATTTTGTATATATTCTTCTTTAGATGAAATTCGAGAAATTGTATCTTCAATTAATTCGTTAATACGTTTTGTATTGTCTGTGTCTATAAACTCACGAACAGCGAAGTATTCAACTTCTTTATTTACTGGATTGAATGTTACGATAGTAGCAATAAATGAACGATCATATCTAGTTTGACCATATGAGTTATACTCTCTTGATGTAAAATCTACAGCCGATTGAATAGAGTTTTTAAAACCTTGAGAAGTAACAACTATAATATTTTCAGCAACATTAAATTTTTTCATTTTAAGTTCCTCCTATTAAGTAAGCACTTTATAAAATAACCTATGCTCATATCGTCGCTACTTTCTTACATTGTACGCTCACACTTGGTAGTGGTCTTGGCGACTAGGTGACTTTACAAAGCACTTACTTGATTTATGTATTTGTTTGTATTTCTTAACTGTCTTTATCTTACCATCCGTTTATTATATCCGTCAACACTTTTATGTAATTATTTAATTAAAGTGGATAAAAGATTTTTTATAAACGTTTAGGGGTAAGGCTATTTTGAGATCAATTTAGGTAACTGCAATGAGTTTCTTCATATTAAAAGAGATTTTTCAAATTGAATAGTTGCACAGATCGATGTATTAGCTAATATTCGCTACCCATTATAAAAGAAATGAAAGTGTAAAGAATGAAGCATCTAGCAAGAATAATAAAATAAATGTAAAAAAATACTATTGTATCTTACTAGTATCTTATGTATAATTTATTTATAGCTTATAAGTAAGTTAAATTTTATCAAAAAGTCAAATATATATGTAAAGCCTAGAAAACACTTGATGTTTTGTACTATTGTTCGGAACTTTGAATAACAAAATACATAAAAATGTAATTTTTTATTAATAAAATGAATAAAGTATTAAAAATAATCTAATATTACAATTAATCAAGATAAGTTGTATGGTACAATTTAAGTTACTAAATATATAAATTTAAAAGGAGATAATGAAAATGATGAATCAATTAAAATTGGTTGTTAACAATTCTACGGAGTATGGTACAGGAGTAAATTACAATAAATACGAGGTGTATAATACTCTATTGCAAATGAGCAATGAAGTTAGAGAGGAATGTATAAATAATATAAATACAGAGTATGGGTTTGAATTAGTGGATAAATACGATTTTGCTCGATACGAAATTTCAGTAAATAATTCAGATGATGAAATTGAAGTACCACCCTTATTTGCACCAACCTTTACTAAGGAAGAAACTGATTACTATAAAGATCAAATGAAAGAACTTCAAAAGGGGTATATGAAGCTGTTAGCAAACTAATTTCGTGATTTAGTGATAATCACTGATGAAATTGTGGTTGCTTTATCTAAGTAAAAATCAAAACTGTAGAATTAAAAAATCAAAATCGTAGAATTTTACATTTTGAAAATTAGAATTTGTAAAATTTTTGATTACGAAAAATATAGAAAAATAGAATCTTGATTTATTAATTGTATGATTTTGAAAAAAATGAAATTAGTAGAAACTTATACTAAAAGTATTTTGAAAAAGAAAGTTGTAGTAAATGATTAAATAAATACACAATTTTTATTGACTTTAATTTCAACCGTATGGTAATCTTAGGTTAAGAAAAATGGTAGCTTCAACTAACTATAAATACTAATTTAAATTTGTAGTTGGGAGTTGTATACCATTAACAGGTAAAGTAAAATTAATCTATAAAAGTATAATATTATAAAAAATAAGGAGGAATGAATAATGGAAACGAAAGAACGCATCTTACATTTGTTACTGCAAAAAGGATTTAAGTTTAGATTCTATGAGGATCAAAAATTACATTTCTATACAAAAGAAATCACAGAACCTTTAATAGTCAAATGGTTCGCTAAAGAGAACAGTGATTTAGAAGAAGGCTATGATTTTACTAACGTTACAGTAACGATTGAGATAATGGATGATTTCAAAAATGCTCAATATGTATTTATTAATGGTGCAGAAAAACATTATCAATATGAAAACTTAGCAGAGTTTAAAGAAATGTTGGAGAAGTTACCCAATCAAATTGAGTTACGTTAATTGAGTAATAATAAAAAATGGAGGAATGATTATGGTTAAAAAATTCAATGTTTATGAAATCAAAAGAAGTATTAACGAGTGCTTAGACTTTGGCTATGATATTACAGAAATTCGTATTAATGAAAAGCTTTTTGAGGCAATTATGAAACGAAAAAAGAATAAAAATGATACTGAATTATTTTGTTGCCCAATGATTCCTTGTGGTACAACAGAAACATTTGAACTTATGATTAATGGAGAATAGTTGAATAATATCAGCATTTTATAAAAGATCAACAACTAAAAAATCTATAAGAATGAGAGGTTAAATATTATGAATTTTAAAGAAAAAATTTTGGATTTAAACGAGAATGACTTACAAAGAGTTTATGAAATTGCGAATAGCAAAGACATTTATAGCGAGTTTCTGATGGATACTTTTGAATTAGATGGCAGTTTTACGAATTCACAGCTTGAAGATATATCTAAAGTTTGTAAAGAAGTAAGTGAAATTAAACAGTTTTCGTTAGAAGAAAAGTAGTTCGCAGAGGTGAGTATAAATGAAGAATGTTGTTAGTTCCTAGATTTAAATACTGATAAATTTATTACATTAGATTTTACTTCGAAGAAAGATGCAGAAGCGAAATATAAAGAAATAAAAATGATAAAAACTGTATATCTGAGCTAATGATGAGCAAAAGTGACTATGAGCAACTTGAATCAGATTTAGCTGAAAATGAAGAATTATATGATGATTTTTAGTCAAAGAAGTCTATCATTAAAAAACGATAAGGAGATACTTTATGGCAGATATCGGATTTGGAGTTAGTGATGATTACCTAAGTGAATTTCAAAAACATTCAATGGAAGGATATATCACTTCGTATACTTTAGAAATAAACTTTTTCGATGAAGTAGAAGTAATTGGTGTTATTAATATAATTTTTGATGTAATAGGATATGGAGTGGAAGGTTTCGATGGAGGTATTGATGTTTCATATCAGGTTATGTATTTTAAAGACCCATTAAACAAAGATGATTATCTAGATGATAACGAAGCTTTCATTTATATTTTCTCAAACTATGGAAGCGATATAATGACAATAATTGACTTAGCTTATGATGCTTTAGATGATTTTTATACAAAAGGTACTCCATTGAGTCAATTTGCAAAGCACTTCAAATAGGTTTGTTATAAGAGATGAAAGATGGTGAAATTATGACTGAAAAACATGATGTAATAATTGACCCAAGAAAAGAATCATATTGTTTTACATTTAGTAGACATGATTGTTATAAACTTGCTACAGGTAGATGCACATTTGAATTAACCGATGAAGAATATGAAAAAGAAAATGCTAAAAGCAATTCTCCATATAACTACCACTATAAAGCTCGTGTTGGGTATTGTCGCGGACTTTTAGAAAAAATGAGAGATGGTGGTGATATCTCAGCAACTAAACGTACAGGCATTTATGCTCATAGTAATGCATGTGGGCATATGACACTTTCAAGCGGACAGCATCGTTCATGTATAGCAAAGAAAAATCAATTACCAAAGTTACACCTTAATACCTTAGGAGACAACGGAGAGTATTTATGTCGCTCTTGTTATATTGAAAAAGATGAAGCACAAAAACAAAGAAGCTTTTGGGATAATTTTAAAAGAAAGAAAAAAGAGAATATAAATAAAGATGTGCCTATTGATATTACAGATGATAAGTTATAGATCCTTTATTATTAGTTCGATATAAAATAAAACAGTGATTTTAAAGGAGGGGGTAAATATGCAAACAAGTACTAAAGTAAAAAGTGAAATTGGTCGTATCGTACAGAATTTTATTAATCAAGGTTATAAAAATATTGATGTGAGTTTTAACAATGGACAGTGGACTATTACCGCCAAACATTGATGTTATAAAATGAAGTTATTATTGAAAGGAGAAATCGAAATGGATATTTACATTATTGAAACTAAAAATGGCACATATTCATCAATTGGCGAATCAGAGCATAGTGCAAAAATTAACTTTACAATTAGTTTTCCAAACGAAAAGATACGTAAAATAAAAAAGTATGATGAGAAAGCATTTCAAATTTCACATTTACTTTTAATTGACGAGTATTTTGAGGATTAATAAAATAGAACTATTATTAAAGGGAGAGAAAACGATTATGAAATTCGAAGTTCAGTATGAGCAAAAGTCTAATCGTATAATGTTGGTTGAGGCTAATTCATTGGAAGAGGCTAAGAAGAAAGCATTTGATGGCGATTATGAAGATGATTGGGAAGAGGATTCTTCGGAATTTAGAATTCTTGACATTAAAGAAAGTTCAATTAAATAAAACACATCTATTATTGAAATATGAAGGAGTAGAATTAATGAAAAAGGATTATTTTGATGCATTAGAGGAAGTTTATACCAAAGGTGGTATAGGGAATACGCTTATGTGTGAATTTCATGAAAAACGTGAAGCCGGTGGGAGTGAAAGTCAATTTGCAAAGCTCGCTGTATACGTGGAGTGGAAATACGGAATTACATGCACAAAACAACTAAAAACAGAACACATATATGAACTTTTAGAGCTTTTAAGGGAGAACGGCTTTAAGGATACAACTCTTAAAGGCTATATATCGGCTTTTAGACAAGTTTGTAAGTGGAATAAACACTTGTTTTTGGAGAATTTTGAGTCACCATCAAACTCAGGATTTGAAAAATGGTCAGAATTAGAAATGTCTAATTAATGAGATGAAAGTAGTAGAGATTGATTAATTTTGCACTTTATATTTAAAATAGAAAATACATAAAAGGAAATTGAATATATGATTAAGGAGAAATTAATATGGCTACAGATACCAACTGAAATTGTACGCAATATAGGATTTAATGTTGATGAAAAGTCATTCGCTGTTTATGCGTATTTACTTTATCAGAAATTCCGATCTCATGATAAGAATAATAATGTGATAAATATAAATCACAACAAAATGAAAGATGGTCTAGGGATAACAGATAATCGCACAATAAAGAATTCATTTAATATATTACATAATCAAGGCTTAATAAAAGAAAAAGTAATAAAACTTCCTATCAATAAGGAATTAAAGGTTACATTGTTACGACCATACGATGACAATTGGTTTACTCAGCTACCTTTAAACTTGAATTTATACCTAGATAGAATTGGACTGATAGGTTATAGACTTATGTATTATTACGAGTCATACATAAATAGAAACGTGATATCGAAAGACTACTGCTTTCCTTCATACGAAACAATACTATCTGATTTAAAAATAAGTGATAAAACTTTAACTAGATATAATAACCGATTAAAGAAGGAAAAGTTAATATCCATAACAAAACACCAAGTACATTTTGACAACCCATTCGATGACAATATATTTGATAAATACAATAATCACTATAGGGTAAATTTATTTAATATAAAATGAGAAGAAAAAGTAGAAGAGAAAGAAGAAAATTAACCTACGATTCGCATTTTCCGATTAGGAAATTGTGGGCGTATATACTGTTTCTTATTGTATCTTTTGTATATTATGTATCTTATTCTTTATACACCGTATTTCATGCAACCTTTACTCGTAATCCTGTCCTTAGAAGTTAGTAATCGTGTCTAGAAAGATTGCATTTTAGTCTTGAAAGGTTGCATGAAATACGACTAGGGAATTTAAAGGCTTTGTGACAATACAAAATAACAGTATTGGATTGATTGACTATGTATTATATTTTCAATGGATTTTGCAATCGATATAACGTTAAATAATAAAGATTTAAGGCGTTATATTGTGTAGAGGTATAAAGTGTCCAGAAGTAGTAAAGACCGTCTTAAATCAATTGGAATTAATGTTGAAATTACATAAAATATAAATATTAAAAAAACGGAGGAAGATATGAATTATAAGATTAAACAATATCATAGGTTTATTGAGCCGATTTTATATACAACCCCATACATTGAGTATGGGAATCCTATTCAAGTGTTAGAGCAAATAAAGCATAGCGAGAATAAAGATATTGAATTTGAAAGTAGCTTACATTATCAAACAGGTGAAATTATTGAATTAAACGAGTCTCAATTCGAGATTGAACGTGTAATTAAACCAATAGATGATACTGATTGCATTGTATTGATATTGGAAGATGACGTAGTCTATTGTGATGATTATCATCAGAAGTCTAATCAGATGATTACAGACTTTAAATTAAATCATATGAAAAATAAAAATGGCGAATGTAAGATTGATAACAATTTAAACCTTATAAGTAAAGTATCGAACTTCATTAAGCAGTATAAAAGATAGATTTTATAAAAACAAATATATAAGTAAAGAAGGAGAACTGTAATGACATTTAAATTGCCAAAGGAATATGAAGAAAAATTGAAACAGGAAAATGAATTGAAGTATGTGTTATTCGAAGATGGGTCAAAGAAGCATGTATCTGAATTTGATAACAAGAGTATTTCACCAGACGAATATCAAACTTTCAGGATGAATTCTTATGCTCGAAATGAGATTTATCCTAAATTAACAAACGAAACATTACTTGAACAGGCGGAGTATTACATTTCACAATGTCATAAACCATATATGATTAGTACATATAACGATGCAATTATTCATTTAATTTTACCTGAATTGTTGAAACGCATTAAAGTAAATGGTATGAAAGATAGCAAAATCTACAAAGAATATGTCAGTTCAGGTTGCAAATGTACTTTCGAGGAATATTTATTTGAAAATTATAATCTAATGGAGTTCTATTTTGAACAAAGTGAATCTTGGGCAGATGAATTAGGTTCTCTGATTTGTGAAATATATAGGAGTGGGTTATTAAAAGATACTAAATTTGAATCAAAGCTAAAAAGTGTTCATACTGCATTAGATGTTTAATAAAAACTGAATATTATAGTACAGATTGTCATTTGCATAATAGTATTTATGAATCTCTTGAATTAATGTATGATAGATAGAATCTGTATAAAGAATACAATAAAAAAGATGAGGTAAAGAGAAGAATGCTTAACCAATTAATTCAAGAGTTTATATCGCTGAGACAAGAGGGGTCATATTGGGATTTTAAAAAAGAATGGTATGCAAATGAGAAAAAATCTGATTTACTTCACGATATAATTTGTATGGCAAATAATATAGATAACAAGGATGCTTACATAATCATAGGGATAGATGAAGAAAATAACTATTCAGTAAGAAATGTTGTGAATGATGCAAATAGAAAAAACACACAAATGTTAATTGATTTCTTGAGGAACAAGAAGTTTTCAGGAGGAATAAGACCGGTAGTCCAAGTTGAGACAATTATCATTGATAATGGGGAAATCGATGTAATTGTTATAAAGAATACTAATAATACTCCATATTACTTGAGTGAGAAGTATCAAGGGGTATTCGCTAACAATATTTACACTAGGGTAATGGATACAAATACGCCTAAAGAAAAGTCCGCAGATATACATCATGTAGAATACTTATGGAAGAAAAGATTTCGATTAATTTCAACTCCTTTGGAAAGAGTTGAATATTACTTGAAAAAATCAAATGAGTGGATTCATTCAACTTCTGGAATATCATCAAAGAAATACTATAAATACTTTCCTGAGTTCACGATAGAGCATATACGGGAAGATGATGTGTATGGGTATGAATATTATTTATTTAACCAAACAGATACAAGACCTCGTTGGTATGAAATAAAACTATATTATCACCAAACTCTATTATTTGCTACAAGAGGAGTATCTTTAGATGGAGGAAGATATTTCACTTCTATACCTTTTACTGACGGTATTTCATTAACAAGTTGTCATGATTGGGATATTCCCTTTAAATATTTTATTAAAGATACATTAGAATACACTATTCATGAATTTTACTTTAGTCCCGATGGAGATGAAAAATCAACATCTCATAGAAAATTTATGGAATGCATGTTAGTTTTTGATTCAGAAGATGAGAAGGAATCGTTCAAAGAGTACGTTTTATCTGTTTGGCATGATAATCACAAGTATTCACAAAGTATTCGGATTCCGCATATTCCAGAAATCATGAGTTATATAACAGATGAATTTAAGAAAGAATATAAAAATGTTCAAATATTAAAAAATATATTTGAAGAATTTAAGCTTAACAATTCATAAAGTATACATTGAAGTGGTAATGTACAATCACATACTTGGAGTTATACATGGAATAACTAAAAACTAGAGATTCATTAAAACTTTAAGTATGTGATGAATAGAGAATATTATAAGATTATATAAAAGTGATTTATTATGAAATTAAATACATAAACAAGGAGAATCGGCATGAAACCATCGACACATAAGAGGATTAAAAGTATTAAATCAAGTTTACGAAATACATATTACAAGGCTGTGTATCCGTTAGCATGGGTAATTGATAAAGTCGAGAAATACAAATATAAGCGGTTGAAGCTAAATGCAACTCCAGAATACGTTGCTAAATTGTTATCAAAAGATATTTATAAGTACATATGTAAAAGTAGTTATGGTAATGACGTATATGTGGTTATTGCTGATTATGTTAATAGAGAAAATTACATTGATCCATATAGAGCAATTGAATACTTTACAAAGTTTAAGTCAAAAGCAAGAAAAGTGGGTAGGGTATTGGAACGTAGAGATGTTAATGAGGATTTCTTTAAATTGGTCATGGAAGAATTCAATAAGATAAATATATATACTTTTGTAAATATAGTAGATAAACATAAGCAAGATAAATGGGATATCAAAGGATATAAATATACATATCATTTTGGAGTTAAGGAGAACAAAGTTATTGAGTAGAAAGGGAAAACCAGTAGTACAGATATCATATTACAATAACAGAATAATTAAGGTGTGGGATTCAGCATCTGTAGTAAGCGAAGTATTGGGAATTAGTCAGTCTAATATCTCAGGTATGTAGAGGAAAGCTACGAAGTGCAGGGGGTTATCAGTGGAGATTTAAAGACATATTACACATTTTATTTAATTAAATACATATTATAATAAAGTTATTAACATTTTTATAGAATATTAGTTAAATCATTAATTATTTAGTATAATTGTTTAAAAATTAAAAAGGATGATTACTATTTTGATTTATATAGAATCAAGATTATTTTTTAAAGAAGGGTTATTTGATTATTTTATATCACAACAAGAAAAAGTTAAGAAACTTATTTTAAAAGAAAGTGAAGAATATATTCTAAATATTGGACAAGAGCAGTATATTGATTATTTATTCTACGAAAATAAAGTCCGCACGATAGAAGTTTTAGAAGATTACATATATGCTGAAGAAGAGGAAGAGTCACTACCATTAGGAATGAATAGTTCTAATTATTTATCCGCTGAGGATAACGTAGTTATTATTTATTATACAATTCCATTTGAAGGTGATGAAATGTTTCTTAAATACGCATCATCAAAACGTTTTAAACCCACTCTTAAAGCATATGCAATTAATAATAGGATAATTAAAAGATATATTCTTGAGAAAGATTATTTAGAAGTCGAAGATGAGTTTCAAAAGTTTAAAGACAGTTTACTTACTCAAGTTAAAAGTTTAAATCATGATATAAAAGTTTATAATTCTTTGATTAGAAGACATATATCAGAAACTTTTGAGGCAAGAAAAGAAGAGCTTTTAAAAAGAAGAAAACAAAAATCGCAATTAGTTATACCAATCAAAAAGAAAACAAAAACATCCGACACTTTTTTAATATCTAATGTAGAAGTTAAAAAGAAAATTACCGTAAAACCAAGAGGAACAGAAGAAAATTTTCTTCCAGAACCGACATTAGATGATAAGACGTATTATGACATATTAAAAATAATACATGACATGGGTAGACAATTTGAAAGAATGCCATCTGTTTATAAAAATAAATGTGAAGAGGATTTACGTGATCATTTCTTAATGTTATTAGAACCACATTATGACGGCACTGCCTCAGGTGAGACATTTAATAAAAGTGGTAAAACAGATATTTTATTAAGGCATGAAGGAGTTAATGCATTTGTAGGCGAGTGTAAATTTTGGAGAGGTGAAAAGTTTTTCTTAAAAACTATTGATCAATTGTTGGGCTATTTAACTTGGAGAGATTCAAAAACTGCTATAATAATATTTGTCGAAAATAAGGATTTCACAAGTGTAATTGAAACAACTAAGGAATCAATACAGGCTCATACAAACTTTATTAAATTTGTTGATCAAAAAGATGAAAGCTGGTTTAATTATATTTTTCATTTAAACGGAGACAAGAACAAAGAAATTAAAATCGCAGTAATGTTATATCATATACCAAGTTAAAGTAGAGAAGGAGAGTAGCTTAAAGAGTTACTCTCTTTGGTATCCAATAAAAGGATAGTATTATTTAAATATATTAAGGTGAGTAACTAATAAAGCTACTCACCATTTTTTAACGGATTTTATCGTATAGAGTCTGAATAAATTCTTGTAATTTATCTTTATTGAAGTCTCTATAAATACTTAAAATGATATGAGAATCGAACGCAAATGACCATCCATCCTTATATTTTACTGCAAGATTAATATCTTCACTTGGATCAATTATGTATCCTTCAGAATCTGTACTTAAATTTCTCCAATCGCAACTAAAAATTATAAATTTGTCGTCTATTAAATTTTGAATTTCATTAATATAATCAGGATTTATTCTAATAATTTTTGATACATTTATCGCATTATTTTTCTCGTGATTTTTCAATAATTTAGTTAGAACTAATTGCTCACGTTCGGTTAAATCCAAAAACTTTACAATAGCTTCCTTAAACAGATCGTAATGACAACTAATTTCTAGTTCTTTGTAATAATTAAAGAGTTTTTCTTCATTGAATTCCATATCTTCTAAATCATTATATACTGATGGTATAGAAGGGGTATTTTGCCTTCTACTCTTAACTGTTTCATACCAATCATCCCTATACCTAATTACTAATTCAGCATTTAATTTTCTTCCGAAGCCACCTTTAATCATTGTTTCATCATGACATTGTAAACAAAGTACTGCTAAATTGTCTAAATCGTAACTATTTGATGGATCGTCATCAATGTGATGGGTTTGAACAGCCTTTCGAGGCTCTCTACATTTACAACAAGTACTATCTGATAAAAACATTGCTTCATTTGAAACATTTTTGGGAACTTCAATACGATCTATTTCTTTCTTTTTCGCCATAAATAAAACCTCCATCTTAAATAAAATATAAATTCTAATCTATATAAATAGTATTATACATAATTATTAATAATATACATCAATATAAATAATGAAACAAATACATAAAAAGAGTTGAAATTATTATTTAACGATGTTACTATGATTATAAGAAGTAGAGATACTAAATTTTAGGAGGATGTGTTTTAGTGGAGAATCAATGGACTTTTACAGAGGTAAATAACGTAGAGTGGGTACACGAAACATTTTATAGTAAAGTTGATGCAATTTGCGAAGGTAAGAAAATATTTAAAGGTAAGGATATAGTAGTGGGACAATTAAAGATACATAAAGGCAATTTTTCTGTAGAAAATCAAGAAATTATAAAAGTTAATTAAAAGAACCGTTTTATTAAAACTAAAGGAGAGATTAAAGTGAACAGTACAGAAAGATTTAAAAAAGTAATGGATATTTTGAAAGAATTCGATTTGGGTAACAGTCCAATTAATCATAGCTTCTTTGATAAGTTATCAGAAGAAGAAATGGACAATCAAGGCTTAATTAAACAAACAGTTAACAAGTTACTTTCTTATCAAGAAAGAGTAAGCCTTAATACAAATACATATCCTGAATATGTTATGCAGAATTTAAGACAACGAAGAGGTCTTGATAAATATGATACATCACTAGATGATCAACTAAGTAAAATGTCAAAAGATAATGCATTCAAAGAGGTTGTGAACTGGAATGGTTTATTAGGAGGATACGATTACACTATAAAGTCATGGGTTAAAGATATCTACGGAGTAAACTTAGATGACATTAAGTAAAAGAGGAGTTTTATTAAAAGGAGGTAATTTTGTTTGATGACAGATCAATTACTTAAACAATTATTAGAAGATGCAGGTAAGCCTAATTTAATCATTAATGAAGCTAAATATGGATTCATTGCTTATTTCAGAAAGTCTCCTGAACGTGTAGGTATTGGTAAAACTAAAATTGAAGCATTAGACAACCTTAAAGAATTGATCAATGCTCACCAAAAGACGATTGATACAAGTGGTATTGAAGAGTTAAACAAAAGACACCGTAAACTATGGAATTATTAAAAGGGGAAAATACATAATGTTAGAACGAATCTTTACAGATAAAGCAGGACAAGAGCTAATAGTAAAACATCGAAAATCAGCAGTCTTTTTCGAAGGGGAAGTAGACGTATCAAAACCAAATTCTAATGGTGAAAAGCATAGTGAATATATCTGTATCAAGGAATTACGTAAATTATACAATTTTACAAAGGAGGATTTTGAAGAATTCATAATGTATTGTGAAAAGATAGCCAATGAAAGTTGGTCTAGCTTCGAACCAAAAGTGGCTGATAGCACGGGCGCTGATTACGATGATTATTACGATAAAGAGTTTGACAATAACGGAAGCCTATCTATTCGAGCAGGAATTATTAGTATAGAAGCACCGTATACTCAATTAAAATCCAATGGTGATATTGTACGATATATCAAGTTCAATAAAAGAAAGTTTGAGTCGTTTGTATTTGATTTACGTAGATCTGTATCTAAGTAATTAAATAAATTGATTCTATTATTGAAATGAAAAAGGAGATATTAATATGGATGGATGGAAAATATTAAAATGCCACAATTGTAACTCAGATGAGCTTTATTATGAGCGAGGAGAAGTTAGTGCAGAAGAAAGAATTTGCGATTCATGTAGTTATTTACGTACGGCGATTAATTATGACGATATTGATAAAGCTGACCATATTTTAGAAATCATTGGAGCAGAATTAGAAAATGCAAATTGGCACTCAGCGTGTGAAATTCCATATGAATTATATAATGAAATTACTGGTGGTAAAGATGATTTAGAATTAGCTAGAAAAATAGCTAAAGTATTCTATAAAAACATTTGAATAATAGTCACGTTTTATATAAATAAATACAAAAAAAGGAGGAATTAATAATGATTTTATTAGAATTTATCTTTACGTTGTTTGTTATATCTTTATTCGTAGCAGTAATTGAGGTTGTTGCAAATTCAATATTTGGTAAATCATTTATATTGAGCGCATTAAAAGCTTTGAAATCTGTAGGGTACAAACTGTTTAGTAAGAAAAATGCTTTTAGCATGTTAAAAGAAATTCAAAGACAAACAGAAAAATATACTGATAAATACAGCATTTGGCATGATAAGGTTAGTAAATTTCAATTGCATTATTATTATGAGATCGAGAAGATAGTTCAATTTCTAGAGAGTAGTAACGATGAGACGCTAACGGAGTTCAATTACACTTATAAAGAAACAGTACATACGATTTTTAAGTTAATGAAGGAATCAGAATTTGTCGTTACTAAAAAGCATCATGGAGAATTGTTAGGGTTATTGAACCAAATTAAAGAGGATGTAAAAGACATTCATGAAATTTCAAACAGCATAAAAGTTACAGAAAACAACGAAATGATTGGAATGGAAATGGACTTTGTTAAGAAAATGAGAGAGAAACGCCAAGGGTTAAAAGGTGATGGATTATGAACATTAAAGACAATATAGATGATAAAGTTCTAAGTCATGTTGCAAATGAAATGAACATTACAGAAGATTTATTAATTAAAGTAGTTTCAACAGATTTACATAACGGAGCAATAATGCTATTTATAATCGTACTAGGCTCTCTATTCGTTGGCATCTCGTTAGGAATATTATCATATTTTAGATTTAAGAAATACAATAATGACTTTTTCGCTGAACTTTTTGCATTTGCATCAGGAGTGATTATATTTATGTCAATCTTAATTTTTGCGCTTACTGGAGGTTACTCTGATGAAAGAGAAGTCTTATACAATAATGATTTTGCTGTTGTAAAAGAAATTAATAGAATATATAAAGAGTCTTTTAAGAGTGAACAGAATTAAATAATATATTTGTATTATTAAATATACATATTGAGTTTAAATGACGTAGCAACCAATAATTCATTTTCCATGTAGTTGGTTGCTACAATTTTTTAAAATATTGTATTAACAGTTCCACTTTCTTCAATTTCATCAATAAATTTCAATAATGATATAACATGATTACAAATTAACTTACTTTCACTTTTATTTAGAATCACATTATCATGTGCATAACTCTTATCATTTCTAACATTATTAAAGTTATTCAATATGTTTGTATTTGTTTTTAATATCTGCACTGTCATTTCTGACTGTATGTTGTAATTCACTTCTATATGTTTGCGATACAAAGCCATTAATGTATGGAGTGCATCATCCTTTTCAAATGATAAATCATGCTTCTTACATAACTCTCTGAAAAACTTTACACTGAAGGTATGTAATCTGTCTAATGCTAACTCTGGATTGTTTTCTTTCAACTTGTCTTTAATTTCATTGGTTAACAAATTTATTGCTTTAGTATTTACTACATCTATTGATGAGAAAGTATCAATATCTTCAATTACATTACTACGATCTATTAATGTAGATATAATTATCAAGCATCTGTCATATAAACGTAGATCTTCTTCACTAATTTTATGGTCATATACTTCATTTAAATTGTACCAGTATGCAATTAAATCTTTTAAAAGTTTCTGTACAATATAATCATTTTCCTTCTCCAAAAATAAGCGTAATCTTTTGGCTTTTGACATTGAAACCGTATATTCCCCATCAAAGATATCAATTCCAGTTGACTCTACCACAAATCCCCTGAAGCTTCTATCGTTGAAATTTAAAACATATCCTGTTTCCATTCCAAAGAGTTTTTCAAATAAAATTCTATCAGTACTTTTCAAAGAGTTCATTTAATATCCTCCAATATTTACTAATAACTAATACATATTATTATACATAATAACAATACAATAAAGATGAAAAGGTAAATAATTTTAGTTAAATAAATACATAATAAATATTGAATAATAAAATTTAATGTGATAATATTTAGGTAGATCAAATAAGGAGTGATTCAAAGTGAATGAAAAAGATCGAATTAAATACATAAAAGGACTATCAGAAAATGGTTTAATGCATGAGATTAATTATCAGGACGTAAGATTTTTAATTAATATAGCAGAAAGGTTAGAACAGGTTGCGAATGAGTTTAATCCTATATTCTCAGAAAGTCAACAAGGTGATTTGGCTGAAGCATATAAAGAAGTAATTAAATGAAACCAATATTTTATTTAATTTTAGGAGGAATAGAAGATGAACGATAGGGTTAAGAAGGCGTTAAATTTATATCTAGATGATTCAGAATGGGATTCTAAGCATGATCTGAATTATAAATTACAATGCTTAATGATAGACCATTTACAGACTTTAAAAAGAGGTAGTTGGAAAGGTAGTTTTGGAAGAGAATTTTCTATATTTGATGAAATGGATTTCATGGATATGATTGATTTAATCGTTGAGATAAGAGAAAAGGAACAAATAGTTAATTAATATCATGCTTTTATTTAAAAAAGGGAGGAGAAAAAAAGGTGGACATTCTACAGATTGTGACTGAATTAAAAAAGGTAATCCCGAAAGAAAATTTTTACATAGAGCCTGAAACATCAAAGAGTAAATTAAGTGAATTTGAAAGAAAATATAATATGACCACTTATGAATTTGTGAATTTAAAAAAGGACATATCGAAGATTGATGAAGATGAAAGATGGGAATGGTTAGATGCATTAGAGACTTATTGTTTTTTCGGAGGGATTGTAGAGGGTATAAATGATTAATTATATAAAGGAGTATGTGTATGGGTTATATTAACGAATTTTTATTGCATACCAAGAAATTGAATGAAGATAAAGCAAATCAATCATACGAAGAATTAAAGTTATATTGCAAGTTTCATAATCAACAATTAATATCCTTACCAAGACTTTTAGAGAAAGTTGAAAAAGTCAGATTGACTACTGTACATAATTACGATGAGTCATTACAAATTGTACTGAATGAATTAATGCCATACAGATATTCATATTAGATAATACTAAACTTTTATGAAAGGATGATTGAAATAGCTAGAGGATTTGATTATACAACAACGTTGGGTGCATGTTGGTCTAAACGTGAGAATGATTTTAATATTTATTTCTTATCCAAGTAAAACAGATGGTTGGGTAATGCATGATTTATTAAGAAACGATGTATTTAAAGAATTTAAAGATGAAGTCAAAGAGCGAGGATATGATATTGAGACACTTAGAATTTCTGTAAAGTTAAAAAAATGAGAAAGAGATTAATCCATCTCATTTGTTAATTTACTAAGTTCATCGATAAATTTCAATGTTAATTCTTTGATTTCGTCATCATGATTATTCACAGTGCGTCTATCAGTTTCAATACCAAGAATAAAATCAGAAGAAACATTAAATTTAGTGCAAATATCTATTAACACATCTAAACTAGGCTGTCTTTCATCACGTTCATACATACCAATAGTACTTTCGGCAAGACCCAAGATATTTGCAAAATCTTTTTGAGTTAGATTTTTAGTTTTTCTAAGATATTTTATGTTATTGCTAAATCTACTGATGCTCATTTTAACACCTCAAAATAAATTATAACACAAGAAAGGACAATAACTTATGATGTATCGAAGATTAAGGTTAATAGCTATGTTTAAGTACGAAAAGCGATTAAATGATCGTGATTTAAATATAGTTAAAACTATGACGAAATTTCAATCACCCATTATTATTGGAAATAAAGAACAGGTGAATATGTATTATGATCTTAGTCATTGTTACAAAAAGTGGTATGTTAAGCACAAAATAAACTTTGTTGATTTTGAAAGAAAATGAACTATTAAGTTAATTAAATAAAAGTATTATGAGAAGGTGAGGAGATCAAGATGGTAAAGGAAATTATAGTAAAAGTAGAACAAGAATTTAAGGTATCGCTTGATATGAATAAATACAATAGTGAGAATCTCAAACAGTTAAGCAGTTATTGGGGATATGATTCAGACTTCACAGATGAGGAAATTATCGAAGAAGCAGTAAAAGACATTGTTCATAATTATCTAAATAGAGGCTACCATGATCAAGATTTAGAAGGATTTCCGATTGACGGACAACAATGCGAAATAGCCAATACACATGTTTATATTGAAGAATAATATAGATTTATTATTAAAAATACATAATAAAGGGTGATTATGTTGTTACAAATCGGAGATACATTGATTGCGGAGTATACAGTAGGATTTCCTGATTACGTCACTAAAGAAAAAGAGTGAGGTTGTTGATTTCAATAGTCAAATAAACACATTTAAAATAATTAATGATCAAGGGAGAGTTTGTTTGCCAGTATCGTCTTCGTATAAAAAGTTGATTAAATAATATTGGATTTTTATTAAAAAAAGATGGAGATGTTTTTATGAAGGATTATGAATTAGAAGTATGTAATGCTATACAACATGATCTTAAAAAATTAGGTCATGAATGGGAATTGGATTGGATTTATAGTTTCTGGAATGAATGGTCTGAAATGTTATCGGCGGGGTGGTTAGGGTATCGACAAGGCGATTTAGAAATATTGAAAAGAGCAATCGATTCTGTATACGTAAAGATACTTTGAATTATATTACTCTTTTATGTACTGAATTACGTCATATAATCAATATATTTCTTGGGAAATTATTATAAAACAGTCATTTTATAAAATTAATAAAGACCTAAAAAGATAGAAAATAATTGTTGTATTGTATGTTGTTTCTAATTTTAATTCATTACCTTATAATTAGATTAATATATCGGAGGTAATGTTATGAAAATGGAAATTTATTTATCGTTGTTATCAGGTTTAGTGGGTACGCTTATTGGAGGATTTATAACATGGATAACAACAAGATACACTTTAAGTAGGCAGTTTAAAGAAGAACGAAAAAAATTGATTTCACAGGAAAGGAAAAGCGAGCTAATTGCTTTGAATTCAGTGAAAAAAGAAATTGATTTTAATTTGATTGAATTTTCTAATATTGAAAAATTATTAAAAGAAAACGGACTCGATTTTATTGATTTTAAAGCTAATAGTTTTTTAAGTATATTAAAGAAAGAAAAATGGGATAAACATAGCGATGTAATTGAAATGATTGATGAGATAGAATTCTTAGGTAGATTACAAGCATTCTACATGAATATATCCCATGAGATTACAAAACAAGTTACAAATCTTGATAGGGTCAGAAAGGGAATTGAAAATGGATTGTCTTTAAGTAATGACATTGAAACCTATTTAGATAAGTGTAAAAAAGAGAGATGAACACAAATACATCTCTTCTTCTAAAATGATTAATTAATTATATAAAAACAAAGTCTTGTTAAATACATAATTGGAGGAATTAGTATGACTAACTATACTGTTAAAGAAGTTCATGAAATTATTTTAGGATATGTGTTAGAACAAGGGGAGTCGCTTTGGGAGGAGTTTGAAGGTAATTTTGATGGTAAACAAGAACACTATCTTGATTTTTTAGTATCCAAAAATTACATTAGCTCAGAACAAAAATCGAATTGGTTAAAGAATCGTGAATTCGCAGATGAGTTCGAATATGAACACATAGAAGCTATGACTTATATGAGTCATGATGAATTTCCGTATGATTTAATGGAGGATAATGATGTAATCAAAAGCAATTTTAAGTTAAACATCGAAAAAGCGAAAGACTTGAAATTAATCAATGTTCCAATTTTTATTGAAGCTGAAGATGTAAATGGGTTCAATGATATCTATTGGAATAAAGTATTATTAATTATCGCTGAGTACTTACAAGAAAATCTAGACTTATACGGTGAAAAACTTTCTGAATTAGCTGACGTTGTTAATTATTATAGAGGAAATTAAATAAAACGAGCCTATTATGAAATTAAAATAAGAAATGGAGAGAAATTAATGCTAAAATTTATCGGATCAGGAAGTGCATTTAATACAAAACTAAGTAACAACTCATCTTATTATAAAGAAGGTAATCAGATGTTGCTTATTGATTGTGGAAGTAATATCTTTCAACGAATTAAAGAGAATAACTTGTTAGAAGGTATTGAGCATATTCATGTACTGGTAACTCATACTCATGCTGACCACGTAGGAAGTCTAGCTGATTTAATTTTATATACATATTATTCTCATGGAGAGTTCGCAAAGCCTAAAGTAACTGTTTATTCGCCATTTGATACGGGTTTTAGTGAGATACTACGATTAAACGGATGTACGAATACCATTCATCACAATGAACACTCCATTGGAGGAAGTCATATGGTTGAGGTTATTGAAGGATTACATGTAGTCTTCCATAGAAATAATCATGTAGATGAACTATTCTCTTATGGTATCGAGTTAATAAGTCATAATAACAGAGTCTGGTATTCTGGAGATAGTTCATCGATTGACGATAAAAGATTAATGCTAATTCATCAGGAATATTATGATATTGTATATGTCGATACGTGTAAGGCTGATTATGAAGGAAATGTCCACCTGTCATTGAATAAATTAGATAAATTAATATATAACGACGTTCGTAACATAGTGTGGTGTATGCATTTAGACGAAGGATTTATTCGTGAAGAGGCTTTTGCATTAGGATTTAATGTTGTAGTTAATGAATTTTAAAAGGCGAAGAGGGTGAATAAATGGTTAATCATTTTGTTGGATCGAAACAGCAAATGAAAGTAAAGAATATCATTGATAATACTATGAGAATTATCATGCTACCTGTTACATTCCCATTATTTATTCTAAGGTGGTTAGCATATAACATAGAGGAGATAATGTTTGGATTAGACAAATACATATATGAACCTTTTATCACAAAAGTGTCAACATGGTTAGCTAAGAAGTTTTAATTACATAAAATAAGAATAGAGGTTTACCATGGACAATATTGGAATAGATGCAATTAAAGGTATGAGTAGTTTGAATGTGTTAAGACGAGTTAGAAAAATGCTACATCATGAATATGATTTAGTGAAGGATATACATGATGTAGATAGCAAAGGTAAGCAAGAAATGATGGATAAGGTGCTTAAAGAGTTCAGTAAAATCGAAAATGAGTATTTATTATAAAATGAGAATATTAAATAAAAGGAGATAAATACATAAATGAAAATTAGAATAGTGAAAACAAGAGTATTAGCAGACGCACTAGTATGGCTAGGGTTTGAATATACTAAAGATGAAGAAGATAACTTTATTTTCGAAAGAACTCCTCATTTTGACCGTGCGTGGAAGGACTTACATTATGTGAGGTCATGCTATAGCAGGTATAACAAGAACAAATTAAAGGTTGTGAAATATGAAGAAAACTAAATACGAATGGCTAAAGTATCACATAGAACTATCATTAAATCATACATATGAGAACGCAAGATACAATAAGAAGGCAAGGCAGAAATCAAAGCAGAGGTATATGAGAATTTACTTTACTTTATCGATGGATTAAAGAATATTAAGAAGGAGAAGATTTCATGACATTTCTGGATATTGGTATTGTATATTACAGAACAAATGTTCTATAATAAATACAAACGATAATTGAAGGAGTGTTATTATGATTGATGATCGTGGAAATATGAAGTGGACATCATTGATGCTACCAGAACACTTAGATAAACTTAAAGAATGGAAAAAGGAACAGTTTTACGATACTAAACGTGTACTAACTGAATGGGAATTTGATGAAATCGAACAAATCATACAACGTTCCTATAAGATGAAAGAACAAGTTAAATTAACTATTTGGAGTAACAATAAGTTGTATGACGTAATAGGTATCATAACAGGAACCGATATTTTAAATAAAGAATTATTAATTGAAACTGACATCTCAATCAAACGCATCACATTTGATCAATTGCAAAAAGCCATGATGGTAAATTCAGATGATTAATCCAGAGCAACGTCAGCTTGTGCACAAATTTTTATTGTTAGAACTAGCTGTGAAATCATTACAAATTGATTACCTGAAGGTAGAACAGTTTAAGTTGAGTAATGTATTTCTGCCGTTAATGGATTCATTATTAAAGGATTTACGTAACAAATGCTTTAATCTTAAAAGACAGCTTACACAACAACGCATACGAATAGTTGGGTGGACTAAAATTGATGAATACTTTAGTGATGTAAAGATAGCTACAGCAGGAAATGATGTAGAGTTAAGATACGCTAATCAAGCATTGAAAACGAATGTAGAAAACCTACTGAACGATCATATAAATAAGAAAATGAAATTGTAATTGCCACTCACTGTTATATGGGTGGCTTTTCATTTATTAGTTCAAAATAAGTGATGATTGAATTAAAATTGAGTATGATAGATATTGAGTTTTAATTCAATTTCGAAAGGCGTTGATTCAATTGCTAGACATTAAGTATGTTGCACAGTTTGCAGATAATTTTTTTATAAGTTCATATATGGAGAGTAGTATTACAGATAATATTGAAGATGCCACTTTATATAACTCTGAACAGGAAGCGCAATATGACATATGGTTAGGGCAATATATGTATGAAAATAATTATGAAAGTTTTAAACTTAAAAAAGTAAGAGTAACGTCTACGTTTGAAATAATAGAATAAGTAATTTGTACTGAGTACTTTGGAGAGGGTCGATATTGGCTCTCTTTTTTCTTATTCAATAATATTTCCCTTTTATAAAATTAGCGCTTTTGGTATAATATTGGAAATTGAAATGAATGAAGTTATGTTCGCCATGAAAGGGTGTAATAAACGTGTTTGAAACTTTTATGAAACAACAACAGGAAAGAAAAGATCAATTAGAGTTAATGTTTCCAGAGCAAATTGTTAAAGAATTTTCGTTGTCTTTATTAAAAAAGATTGGTCATATTTTAGATATTCCATCTTATAACGGTAAAAGTAAACGAGAATTGATACATGCGATTATTACAAAACAAGATGAATATGATGGTAAGTTTGATCCAGTCTTCTTTTGTGTAATTGAAGATGATGTCTGCAAATCACTGAAGTTAAATAAAGACTGTGATTTTTATCAATATATGATTGCGAATGAAAAGTAGGGAGTCTTAATTGACTCTCTTTTTTTGTATGTTCATAGAAAATTAAATAAAGAAATACATAATTTATACTTGTTTTTATGTAATTATTCAATTATACTTAGGTTAAGAAATCAAGTATTACTAAAAAATAGGAGGTAATAATGGTGATTAAATTTAGAGGCATGTCTATTGAGGAATTAGCTAATGGTGGAAAATGGCTTTATGGTAATTTACATATTAATTATGAAGATAAGTTAGCGTATATTGATGATGTTCCAGTTCATTTTGAATCTGTAGGTCAATACATCGGAAATTGCGATATGGTTGATGATGATCTATATGACGGAGACATACTTGAAGTAACAAATGGCTCAACAGATTCATACAAAAGGTTTTTAGCTCAAATCCACCGTCATGATTCATCTTTTAATTTAGTTCATCCTATTTATGTTAATACTATAATTGCGGAACCAGTACCTTATTTCATAAGAAATACTGGTAAGAAACTAGGTAATATTCATGAACATAAACATTTAATAACTGAATGGAAAGAACGTATTGAAAAAGAAAATGTAAATCGCATTTAATTATATTCGTATTTTAATGAAAGGGGAGAAAAGTTATGATAGTAGCACATCTAATCGGTGGTAATGAAATTTTAGGGATTAGTGATGGGACAGTGATTATTAATGAAGAAAAACTAAAGGTGGGTTATCGAGATTTAGCTTATGTATGTGGAAGTATTTCATTAGGAGACTTAGATACTAGTATTACTCCATTGCGTGATTCTGAAGATGTTCAGAATGATTATATTAGAATGGTAAAAAGATTTGATGACACTTTAGGTGGTGAATTTGTTATAAGTAACTACCTTACAAAAGAAGTTTCGTACAGTTCTTATGAGGTTGATTTCGAAAACCGTACGTTGGTATTGAAAATTGATATTTATGATTAAATAATAATTCGATTTTATAAGAAATAGGGGGCATAGAATGAGAAAGTATCAATATCAAGTTCATAATGACTATATTAATTTACTTGTAACAATTCCGATTGAATCTGATGAGTGGGCGTTAAAATTCGCTAGACGAACTTCTCTAGATTTTTATGACGCTAAAGAACATCATGTTAGCAATCTTAAAGTAGTATATATCTGTTCATTCCTTGATGAATCAGTAATCAATTTAAATTTATTAAGTAAATAAGGAGGGTAAATATGAGTTTGAATTATAAAAAAGAACGTTCAACCTGTGGTTCAGGAGGATGTATCACATGTCCGTTTTCACAAAATGAGGATGCATTTTATGCTGAAAATACAGGATGTCTTCCATCAGTAAATGAAATATTAGAACTACCTGAAAAACGGAATGTAAATTGGGGTTGTCATGGAGAAGTAGGGGTTGTATGCGGAGGATTTGCTAAAGATTATAAAAGGTTAGGGAATAAAATTAATAAAGAGTTACCAATAGTTGATTTTGATGAATTTACACATCTAGGAATGGATACCGCTATTGCATTGGCTAAAGTCAGAAAAGGAATTAACCCTTTAAAAGATGAACTTAGTAAGTATAAAGGGTATTATACGGAATTGAATTACTTTGATTACGATAAATAAATACATAAAACAATATAAATATAGAATGGAGGAATGATGTTGAAGAAAAATATAATTACACAAGAAACTGCGGTTCAATTAAATCAGGCTAAAAATGTAATTTGGAGTGCTATGAACTCAATAATCAAGAAGCAAGGATATAGCGATTTAACTTTACACCTAGAGGGTTCTTATTATGAAATAAGTGACATTTTAAATAACTCAGAAGTGTTAGTTGAGGAGTGTAAAACTAAATAAAAAGTTGATATTATCAAAAATTGGAGGTCTTACGTATGAGTGAAAAAGCATACTCAGGTGACGTAATAGAAATTATTAAAGAAGTCGTTGGTAGAGTACAAGTAGGCGAAATTCACACAGTAGATATGCGCCAGTCTGATATGGGAGCATGTGACGATAATGTGTTAATGACAGAAACAGAGTTAGTTTTATTTGATGATGAATATAAAATAATCGAAAAGAATAATAAAATTCATGACAAGTTGGAATTAGAAAACTATTTATACAAAACTAATACTCAATTACTACATGATTTTAAATGGGGTTCACAGGGGGAGTCAGATTTTTTGAGATTCATGAGGATAGTTAGAAAATTATATTAAATAATATAACGGTATCATCAAAAAAAGGAGATGCGTAGAGATGTTTGAACATAAATTACATCCCGAATTGAATTTAAATGAAGTGTTTCAATTTATGCAAGAATTCAAATGTGATTTTATTAATCGTTTCTGTGAAATTATCATTGACGAACCTACTAATACATATGTTTCAATCAACGAGTGTAAAAGTATTGAAGACGTCAAAGGACGTATTTTGATGTCAATGTGCAGACCTATTGGTAAGGGGTTAGAGTTAAGTCATGCTAATCGATTACTTGAACGATTTAATACATATTTCAATTCTGAATTAACACGAGAAGACATGCGTAAAATTTATACAGAACTATGTTACAGCAGTAAATTAGAAGAGAATAAAGACTTCATTAAACGTGGATTTCCAGTACATGAATTGAAAGATGATGAATACTAATAAATAACAAACTTACAGGGGGGAACGAATTAATGGCTAAATATAAAGTAGTTTATAAACATGATGTAACACACACGTATGAGGCAATTGTCGAAGCTTATTCAGATGAGGAGGCGTTCGATAAGGTTGATCAAGGAGATTTCATTTCAGAAAAAGAAGTAGGTTGGCAGGGAATTGAAGTTCGTCCACAAAGTACAGAATTAATAAAGGATTAAATAATAGAACGCTTTTATGAAAGGAGAGAAGCTGAAGTGCTATTTTATTTAATTAATAAAGGGGAAGTAATAAACGATAAAACGGTTCTGAAAGCCTATGATTTAGATATTCAGGAGTTTGGCTCTGCGAGAAAAACATTAACAGTAGAAAATATTATTAACATCGATGATAAGCTATACGAAGTTTACGATTATGTTTATTCAAATTTACATAATAAAGGAGTTTATGTTATCCGTCCATATGTGATGAATTACTACAATGCAGTAAAGAATAAAAGTCTTGATGTTGAAGCAGTTAAATAATAAATAATTTCATTTTATAAAAGAAAATACATAAAAGAGGAGAATGGATATGGGCATTTTACACAATATCGAACTACACGAGGAAAGCGTAAAATATTTAAATGAGGTTTTCAATCAATATGAAGAGATCAAATATGATTCAAATTTAATTATCATAAATCCATTAGTACATCTATATGGTACTCATGACACTAGAACTGTAGATGGTGAGTTAAATGGTTACAACGATGCTTTATTTATTACAATTAAAATTTACGATAAAGAAACAATGCAATTTATGCAAATTCATAATAGGGATGGTTTGGATTTTTACAACAATAAAAATGTCCATATTCAACAAATCAAAGTTTTTAAAGACGGAAGTACGCTTATTCAATTAACAGGGAATTATAAATTCGGGAATTGTCAGTCAGTAGATGTTTGGTCAGTCAATGGTTATGACTTAGAAGCATTCCGTTATTAAATAATAGTCGCATTTTATTAGAAAAGGAGTCGATATTATTATGATGAAAATTGAGTATTTAAAACCGTTTTATACAAAAGTCACAGGTAATAAACTACGTTTAGTTTTTGCTCATCAATACTTATCCATTTCAAAAGATAATGAGATTTTCCATTTCATTCCCATCGAAGGCAAAGAGATCATCGTTAACTTGGATACGGAACAAGTTGAAAATGTATCTGAGGTTTTTGCTTTCCAGAAGGATAATCGTTTTATTCGACTACCACTATATCAATTATTATTAATTACAAATATACATAGTTTTATAAACCCTATAATACATAAGGAAACAAAACCAATCATTGAATACTTAAATGATATAGGAGTTTCTGATAAATTAAAATTAACTACAAATGATCAGAAATCAAGAAAGTGTGAATATGGTATTCCTGACAAGTTTAAAGTAGAAACAACTAATTTGCTTTCTGAAATTATGAAGTTTAATAAAGAAAATTTAATTAATAAGTATTTAGATGATAAGAATTTTGATGGTTTAAATGATTTCATGGACATTCAATTTTAATAAAAGCCGTCTATTATGAAATTTTAGAAAAAAGAGGTGAATATATGGCTTACGGTTTATTCAGAGACGATAAACACATCTATACATATGAATGTAAAAGTGTAGCTGAAAAACAAGCTAAATCATTAGGTTATGGATTCTATGTAAGATGGTTAACGTTTGATGAGTATCATAAACGAATGAAAGAAATATATGTAGAAGGAAAATATAATTAAAATTACATAAAACAGATGTATCATTGAAAGGCTGAGTGATGATTTGATTCCAATAATAGTAGTTTTGTTGTTTACATACTTATACATTATTAAGAATAGAAGCATAATCAATATAAGATAAGAAAATTAAAGCGTAAATTCAAAGATTTCAGATATAGAAATGGATTTTATTGAGGAAATTTGAGGAGGTATTAAATGAACAAAGAAATGAAAGGTGAATTATTAGAAGATTTTAAGCAAGTATGAATGATTTTGTGTACAAGAAAGTTCAAATTGTTGAAGTAACAGAGTTTGATACCATCAAGCATACATATGCAGTTTATAAAAATGGTAATTTAGATTGGATTCCTAAAGACAAAATAAAGTTTATTGAAGGTTAATATGGGAGGGGAAATAGGTATTGAAAAGGATTTGTACTTTAGTTTTATACAGTATGTTACTAAGTGGTTGTTACATGACTGACCCAATATATCGTGAATATGGGATAAACAGTGGAGTTGTAATTGATAAAGAAGAATTGGAAGAATGGGGAGAATATGAATGCGAGGCAGTTTCAGCAGGAAAATCAGTATACTATGAGTTGTTTTATCATGAATATGAACCTAGTTACACGTTAACACTTAAAGATAATGAAACAAAAGATAAAATTATGATTTATGTTAAAAACTTTACATACGATTACTACAATATTGGAGATACATTTAATCTATATCAAGGTATATCTACTGAACCAATTTATAAAACTAGAACTACTACCGAGAATGAAAAGAAAACGCAAAAAGCATGTTAAGTGATCAATTAAATAAATAAATAATAGATGTTTTATAGAAAGAGAGTGGTGTATAGAATGAACGATAATATTTTAACTGAAAAAATAATCAATAAAGTATATGGAGATTCAATTAAAAATTATAAAGAGTATATAAAAGCAGAAATCCAAAAAGTAGTTACTTTGTTACAAAGAAAATTAGAAAGAGAGGAAGTGCAACGTGAAATAGAGATTGAAAGAAGAGATAAATTAATAAAAGAAGGAGCGAAATGGTTTAACTTCTCGACATTACCGATCAGCACTACAGGTTTTGAATTGATGCAATATGAATCTTTATTGAGGAATATTGATGAGTGGAATATTTTAGATATAGATATTAATTCTTATGAAATGTTAGATATAAAAGTTAAAAAATTACATAATTTATTTATTGATAAAATGGTAGAGTCAGTTGCAAATAAATTAATCAATGGTGAAATTATTTGTTTTAAATAAAAGAGATATATTAAAAAATGGAGGTAATTATATGAGTAGAAAAGTAACATTTTCAGTAAGTACAGGATATGTTGGGAGTAGACGTGAAGAAACTTATAAATTAGAAGATTTAGGAATAATAGAGTCTGAGTATGAAACAGAACAAGAGTTAGAAAAAGCGGTAGGTGAAGCTTATGAGGAATGGATATGGGAGAGTATCGATTCAACATGGTATTTTGAAGATTAAGCAATAGGAGTCTTGTATTGAAAATATAGAAATTAGAAAAGAGGAATTATGATGGATAGAAAACTTATGGACTATATTAAAGCAGAAAGTCAATGTAACTATGCTGATATTTTAGATTACTTTAGTGAAATTAACAACTTAGGTAGCGATAAATTAAAAGCTGATGCATTAGGAGATTTAGTATGGTTTATCGCTAACACAGAAAACTTGGATGAAGATGAATTCGAAGCTTTGTGGGGATAAGTTTAATACGAATTTAAATCTTATAAAAACTAAATATTATAAAAGAAAATACATAAATAAGGAGTTTGATGTTATGTGGAATACTAAAGAAAAATCACGTTATCGGGAAATCAAAGAAGGATTATACATAGTTACTTTAAATGATATTGTGAATGGTGACATCATTATTCCCAAAGGAATTAATGGTAAAATCATTTATGCAAATAAACAAGTAGAAGCAGACATTTGGTTTAATGAAGTCTGGAAATACAAAAATAAAAAATGTTTAAATGTCGATACTGATTTCTTTAAACCTACGCAATTTAGAGGAGTTGTCTTAACAGTTAAAGCTAAGGATTTTGCGATTAAGTACAACTATGACAAACACAGTGACATTAAATTCGACGCAGTTAGATTAGAGGGAGTTCCTTATTTAGATTTAAGTAAAGTTAAATCATATGAAGGTCAATTTTATCGAAATAACGAGAAAGTAAAAGAGTATACGTTGGAGGATATAATTCAAAATATTGAAGATGGCTTTAGTGAATTTGTAAGCAAATTAGAAAGTCGTTCGTCAACAGAAGATGATAATAGTGATTTGGATTACGTATTCACAGATAAAGCTATTGAAGAATTCACTATTGAACAACAACGTATCGTAGATAAATTTATGGAATGTACGGGTATGTGGTACAACTTCTTAGGTGGAGCGATTGAAGAATAATTAATATTAATTAAAAATACATAAAATGGAGGTATTGAATTAAGGAATTGACGGTTAAAGACTTAATTGCAGAGTTAGAAAAACATAATCCGAATGCGAAAATAGTGACAATTACGGTAGGTAATAGAAATGAGTGGGATTACACATCTAATCCTAAAATTACAACTAATACAAACATGTTCGGTAAAACTGTTTGGATTCAATAAGGGGGGGGGGCTGTATGATATGAATGAGAAATTACAAGAAATCATTGACTATTTAAGTGACGGTTCAAATTATGATAAAGAAAATTTAATCAATGACTTATCAATGGATTGTATTGATACAATGGGAATCCCACCAAATGAGCTAAGTATTACTTCAAGTGGCAGATTAGTTGGTGATTTAGATTCGTATAATAAAGAATTGTTTAACGAAGTAATAAAGGCGGTAAAAAATGTTATTGAATCGTTTAAAGAATAAATTAAATAAAAGGAACATATTATTAAGAAAGTCGATTAGAAATAGTCGGCTTTTAATTAAATAATTACATAAAATAGTTGTAATTAAAAATAAACTAATATATACTTACATTAACAAATACTTAGATTAATAAGGGGTTGTGATTAATGGTTATGGCTAATTACAATACATCATACATGAGTAAATATATAGGAGAGTATATAGAAGAGTTTTTAAAAGTAAAAGGTAAGAAATCTTTTAACACAGAAAAAACATACAGATCAAGTTTAAATCAAGTTTTTAAGGATATCTTAGGAATTAAAGAATACGCTTATATAACAACCGGAAATATTGAGTATCAATTACGTTCAGAAGTACTATTTGAATATTTTGATTCATTGTATGATGCAGAAAAAGAAGATGGTACTAGGATGTACGCTAATCAAACGATAAATAATAGACAATCTGCTATTAAGTCTTTGATTACATATCTAAAGACGAAAAAAATAAATGGTAAAAATTTAATTAAATATGATTTAGATGATTTGAAAGTAATTGAATCACTTAAGAATATAGGCGAAGAGATCGAAATGATACCATTCGATTTAGCAATGGATTACATCAAACATTTTAGTAAAGAAGAACAAGGATTAGATAAATCATTGATTATTGAATTAGCTATAGACTCTGCACTTAGAGCTTCTGAATTATTAAAAGTTGAATGGTCAAATTTCACACCAGTAGAAGATGGAGTTATCATGAAGTCTCATGGATATAACAAAGGGAAAGGGAATGAAGAATGGATAGATAAGATATCGTTTGAATTATACAATAAATTGTTGAAACTAAAACAAGTTGGTAATACCGATAGAATATTTACTTTAACATATAAACAATTAGTAGGAATGATGGATAGAGGAAATGAAATACTTAATGATACTGGTGTTAAATATTCATTTCACTCATTTAAAAAGTTAGCAGTTACTATGTGCTACTTGAATAATGGAAATTGCATAGATTCTGCCATGAAGAAAGCTCGGCATAAAAATGTAAATACAACAATGAGGTATTTAAGACTAACAAATTTAAATGTGACAGGCATCATGTCTAATATGATGAATACTGAAGATGATTTATATAAGAGTGCTACCCACGAACTGTTATTAGAATGTTTAGAGGAAATGAGACAAGATATGTTAGTTATTTTAAATAATAAAATAAAGAATAAATTAAATAAATGAACAATATTTAATGACGCTATAGATATTAGGTGGTAATATAAAGATATACAGGAAGGGAGATTTGATAAATGCGAATTAATAAAAATAGAGAGCTATTAGAAACAGAAATCAAAAGCTTTATTCCATTAGTTGCATCTACAGTAAGTAAAGAGGATGTTGATTTAATAGTAGAACATCTTAATAAAAAACATGGTATAAGAACTAGTGATATTTATTCCTTATTTAATAATGCGAACAATGTAGGTAAGTTAGAGTTAGAAGAATTAGCTTTATTTGGTCAACAATGTGCAATTAATTTAAATATCGATCATATTGAATGGATGAATGAATGGTTTACAGACAGAGAACAAAAGGAATTTGAGAGCTTTCAATTTGTAGATATGAGTAAAGCTGATGAAATAGATTTCCCAATGGTGATTTCTAATGTTTCTGATTTAGGGGATGGATACTATAATTGTTCATTATCCAAACAACAATTAGGGAGATTATACAAATATGGTAAATTAAATTATAATCCAAATGTCCAACGTGGTATGAGAAAAGTAATTCGATATGGAATTGAAACAGAAGAGCCTATAGTTATTCAGAGCAAAGTAAATGAAATTAGAAAACTAATTTTAGAAAACAAATTCAGACCTAACACAATTACTCTAAATGCAAAACAAATGTCTTCTTTAGATGGAGTGGAGTTACTATTTGATGCCTCAAAGAATACATTGACTATAACAGAAGGTTCAATATTAGATATTGTAGATGGTATGCATCGTATGTTAGGAAATTATAGTGCCTATTCTAAAAGAAAAGATCTACAGGGAGCATTCCCAATAACTATATCTAATAAATCTGATGAAGAAATCAAACGATATCAAGCTGATTTAGATAAACATACACCATTAACAAGAGGTAGAATTAAGGAACTATCAGATGTGAGTTTCGTAAATGATGTAATAGATATACTCAAATCTTCTGGAGATCTAAAAGGAAGAATTACTACTAGTACAGATAATAAACACACATTAAAAGGTAGTGATTTTATACCTTATAAAGTGCTTCATGATGAAATAAATGATGTATTTGTTATCAACAGTCGATTAGACGCCCATAAAATTGCGAAAGATATTAATGAGTATTTAATGTATTTATTTGGTCTATTTGGAAAACATGAGAAGGATGAATATAGAGTGTTATTTGATGCAGATATATTTGAAGGACACCTTACATTAGTTAAATTAATGAAAGAACAAAATATTAGTTACGATAATTTAGAAAAGATAATAGATATCAACGAATTCAAAATAGATAATCCTAGATGGTCAGAATACCATGTATTAGGTAACAAAATAGGTAAGCTAACAAAGAAAGACAGAAGGAATATTTCTAACTATTTTGTGAAACTATTAAAGGAAGTGAATAACGATGTATAACAAAGAATATAAAGAAGCATTTATCAATGCCTTAGAGAGAAAAGAAGATTCCAAAATGCAATACATGTCAATGTTTAATGTCGTTGAACCAATAGAGGTGCGTATTGGTAAAGATTTATTTGATATGAATATGGACGAATTAGATGATTTGTTCTATAGATTAGGAAGAAAAACTAGTAGAAGTGCAGTTCAATTTTTCAATTTAATTAAATCTTATATAACTTGGGCAAAGGATAATGGGTACAGTGAAAGTAGATTGCATCCTATTGTAGACACTATAAATAATGAATTTGTAGAAAAATATTTATACAAAGAAGGCAATCAATATTACACAAGAGCACAAATATTAGAAGCAATTAATCATTTAGTTAATCCAAGAGATAAGGCTATCGTTTTATGCTTATTTGAAGGTATATTTGGAAAAGCATGTTCTGAAATAATTAATCTTAGATATGAGGATATTATAGAAAGGGACGAAAAATACTATGCTTCACTATTAAGTGACGAAATCAACTTAACTAATAGACAATTAGAGATATCTAAAGAATTATATGATTTATTAATCTTAACTTATAATACACAAGAAACGTGGAATGAAAAAGGTAATAAGAGTAGAGTAGTTGATGGTGAATTTATATTTAGAAAGAACAGAGTAGGATCTAATGGAGATATCAGGCTTACACAAGGTTTGATAGTTGCGAAATATATGGAAATAATTAAGACTGCATTTGATGATGGGCAACTTAGTGCCTCAAGAATAAATAGTTCAGGGCTAATGTGGTATGCAAATGAATTTATGAATCATGATAGAGTTTTAAACAAAGAAGTGGTAGCTAAACTAGTGGAAAGATTCGATTTACCAACAACAACTGTAAATGGTACTGTATACCCATCTTACACTCGATTTAGAGAAAGAATAGATGTTAATTATATGACACGAGTTTATGGCGATTTTAAAATGAATTTTTAATTTTTAAGGACTGAATGTTTTATCATTCGGTTTCCTTTATACATAATAAATAAATAAATACAAAAAACAGTTTGTTATTTACTAAGACCTATTAAAATAATTAATCTATTAATTGCAAAATTAATTGTTCTTAATAAATACCAAAAAACAAGAACAAACGTTTGGTTATTCTTGTTGACATCGATGTACAATATTGGTAGAATTGTAATATAGCAATAAACATTGGTACTATAGTTTTAATTAAATAGGCAAGCAAAGGGGGAAATTTAGAGTATGGCAAATACTTTAGTAACACTTGAAGCTAAATTAATCGTAAATGATAGATCTCCAGAGGAGCTAATAAACTTCTACGATGGGATGATTGCTCATGATGGTTTACATATCATAACAGAGAAGGGTAAAAAATTAGTCGTTGAATGTGTTGATTCAACAATTACAGAAATATTAGTTTACAATGAAGATGATGAGGAAATTTCGGTGCTGAATAAAAAATCAGAAATACAGTATTATCCTTCATTAAACAAGGCATTTCGTATTAATGACTTATTACGAATTAAAGGTAAGGGGATTTTTACAATTATCCTTACGCCAAAATTCTCTTTTCTTTACAACAGTGACAATTCGTTGACAATTGAAACGGAAGGTGTCACAAATGTTTCAGAATTAAAGCTGTACTTAGAAAATAATTATCCTGAATATCAGGTACTCCGTAAGATAACTTAAGGTTGGGGAGCAAATGGAGGAAATTATCTAGGTGTGGTATTAGACGAAACTAATGTCGCACCTACATAAAAACGTATAATATAGTAAATACATAATGGAGGTTTTTAATATTAGAAAATATGATGAAAGATGCTATGAAGATATGGGTTTCTTTATAAAGCAGGACAAGTGGAGTGAGGGCTATAAAGTAATAAGAGATGAAGATGGTTGGGTATTTGACATGGTGCATAAAGACAAAGCCTCCGCACAAGAGTGGATAGAAAGTATGGTTGAAATGATAAACAATTCAAAGGTAAATTGGAGTACCTATAATTTAAGAAATTAAATACATATGAAAGATATTTAAGATGAAAAGAGGGTAATACATATGATTAAAATTTATTCTGACAGTAGCTATAAGAATGGTATATCTACACATCATTACTACGTTATGAAAGGAAATAAACAAATTAAGAGACGTACTTTTATAGGTATTGATGACAAATCAACTAAAGCTGAGGCTACCACCATTATAAAAGCGTTGCAAATGGTGATGAAGAAAGGATGGGACAACGTAACAGTATATACGGATTCACTCGTAACAGTTTTTGGAGTTAAGAATGGAAGATTTAAAAATGAAGATTATCGTTACATAGCCCACTTGCTGAAGGTTACAAATTCTAAAATTCAATGGAAACGTCGCACTCATTTTCGAATTAAGAAAGCTGATACTGAGTGTAGAAAAATGATGCAAACTAAATTACGTAGAGTAATTTAAATGGATGGGGGGAGGAGGATATGAGTGCAGAAATGGACAATTTAAGTAACACATTTAATGATTTAATAATTGAGCATAACACTGGAATTATGTTTGAAAGTGATGATTCGATGATATCATGGAAGGCTAGGTGTGATTGGTTCATTAAACAAATGGTAGACATAAAAGTTGGAGCAGGATTTGAGTATTTTCGATTACAACGAGAATATAACCCACTACAAGAAAATGACAAGGTAGGAGAGGGTGAAGAAACTGAATAAAGAAGTAGCATATGATCAATTAGTGACTGTTGGAAAGTGCGCTAATAAAGAATGTCTGAATGTATTTACAACTGAAGACGAATACCTGATTGATGACTTTAATTTATATTGCGATTCAATTTGCTATACAAAAGTTATGTTGAGAGAAGGAACAGTAAAGGAGGTTAAGTATTAAGATGCATAATAAGATAATAAATACATAATGTATAGATTTTAATTAAATTTAGTAATGCATATCTGATTAGCTGAGTCATAATAATGAAGTAATTATCAAAAATATAATACATAATTGGAGAGTACATAATGAATCAATACATAGTTTCGATAGAATTAAATGGTGAAGAATATAACATGAATGTAAAGACAACTTGTAAAGAATCTGCTTTACAGTATGCGAAGGACAAGCTTAAGTTTGACAAAATAATCGGTGTAGCAGAAAAGTTGGATTTTAAACGTAAACGTTTTGGCTATTTGGGCAATCCAGATCGTACACCATATGGCAGTAGGAGTAAGGATATTAAGTCTGCTAAAAATACTAAACGTGGAAAGTCTGCTCAAAAGAAATACGTAAAATGATAAATACACAAAAGGTGGAATATAAATTATGGGGAAAATAATTATTTATACTGATGGAGCATGTTCTGGTAATCAAAATGAAACTAACTTTGGTGGTTGGGGAGTAGTATTACGTCAAGGTAAAAACACAAAAGAGTTGTTTGGCGGAGTAGTCAATACAACAAATAATAAAATGGAATTACAAGGAGCTATTGAAGGGCTTAAAGCTTTAAATCAAAAGGATATTCCAGTTGAATTGTATTCAGATAGCAATTATGTAATTCAAGGCATTTCATCATGGATTCATGGATGGAAGAAAAACGGTTGGAAGAATGCTAGTAAGAAGCCAGTCGAGAATAAAGAGCTGTGGATCGAATTAGACAAACTTAGAAATACATTCAATGATATTCAATTCATTAAAGTTAAAGGTCATAATGGTGTGGAATTAAATGAATTAGCTGATGATTTAGCGAACAAAGGCGTTGACTTAGCACGTAACGGAAAGTTAAAAGAAGTGACTCATCAAGAAGATGTAAAAGAAGAAGTCAAAGTTATTTCGTTATGGGATAAACTGAAGCTTCAAATTGATAATCTTGAAATCATGTACGAACAACACATGAAAGATAATGATTCAAGTGTATCAGTATATTGGCAAGTAGAAACAATTAATGAGATCTTAAAAGGGTTAGAGGTTCAAGTAGGTGCTGATAAAGTACGTGAAAAGTACAGCGAAGCGTTTTAAATAAAGCCACTTTATCATAGAAGGAGATAGTTAATTTGAAAGAATTTGGTATTAGCAATGTTGCAGATGTGAAGATTATAAATAGTATTACTGGGGACGTTGAGTTTGAAGGACAAGCTCTAACAACTGATTTAGATACTGATAAACACTGTATTATTTCGTATGAGATAGAAGTCGGCAGTATTAATCTTGGTATTGATAAAGATAACGAAGAACTAATGAAGATTATTGACAGATTTAATGAGATTCCTTGTCAAAGTTTTGCTTTCCCAATAGATAAAACTAAATAATTGTGGAATATTATAAAATACATAAACAAAGGGTTATATGAAGTAGAGTGGGTATTAATTATCCCTACACTAAAAATTAATAAAACAATTACATAAAATACTTGTAATTATTTGCTAGATAGTTTAATATGAACCTATCGAAGAAATAATAGTAAATATTGAACTTTCACATTATTTAAAGTTGTTATGTAGCCAAAGTCAATTGATTAGTTAAATAATTACATAATAATGAAATGGGGATGTTGAAATGTTTGAAGAAATAAAACAACTTAATGAGGATACCAGAGTACAGGATAAGCTTAGAGAAGCAATGATCAAGCAAATGGAAATTGGTTATCAGGAAATGGGAGCATTAAATTTAGAGATAGCAAACGAATGGTACAATGTCGAAAATCAAGCTGAAACGATTAATGAAAATAACTGGAAATGCGAATGGTAAATATATAATAGAAAGAAATTGTGCAGTAAAAAAGCCGATTAGAGTATTCCAATCAGCTTCTGTTTTTAAGTTTTTTTTCTGTTTCCATACCCACACTGAAAACAGCGATAATCATACTAAAGAAAAAAAATATTTGAACGAATCTGTCTGCTGTCCAATACCCTAAAAAATTCATGAAAACAAGGTTGATAAATAAAATTGTTGAAACAATTCTCGTATAGAAACGTAAATTACCAGACATTTCATACCTCCAATTTATGTAAATATAATTACACTTTAAGGTTAACATGTAGTGGGTATTTAAACCATTTTTATTACTGCACATTTTGAGGAAATTAAGTAATAACTACATTTTATTAAGGGAGATGTAATAATGATCAACATTGTAAAAGGTGACATTTTAAATACCGATAAAGAAATAATCGGTCATCAAGTAAATTGTCTTGGGGTTATGGGTGCAGGTTTAGCTAAACAAATCAAAAGTAAATACAGTGAAACATTTTTTGAATATAAAAAGATTTGTGATGAACATACGGATAACAGAGAAGATTTAATGGGACATGTGTATATGGCTCACAATTCAAATGGCAAGATTATCGCCAATATCTTCAGTCAATTAGATGTTGGTAGAAATGAACGAAAGACAGATTATAAGAAGTTAAAGGAGGGGCTTAAGAAGGTTTGTAAATACGCAAAAGAAAATAATCTATCTGTAGCTTTACCTTATCGAATTGGATGTGGATTAGCAGGGGGTAATTGGAACATCGTTTATAAAATAATTGATTCTGTCTTTGAAGAATATGAAGTTACATTATATGAGTTTTCATAATAGGATGTTTTTATAAAAAAGGGGAATGAAAATTATGATAGTAAAAACTAGAGTAAGTAAAGAAGTTGGAATTGCCATTGATAATTTCAAGAAGATGCAAAAAGAAAAATTCAATATAACTGATATAGATGAACTATTTAGTATAGCTACAGATTGGTGGAATAGAGAGGAGTTTCATGAGTTTAGAGATTTACAGTATGTACATGAATTGAAATTTATAGATTTCTGCAATGCATTTTATTACGGGTATGAAATTGAATATACTTCAGAAGAAAAAATTAAAGAATTGTGTAAAGAACATAGTGAAAAACATTTGAAATATGTAAAGGAAAATAATAATTATAACTTGAGATATCATCAGGGATATGTATTTGGGATGTGTGAAGCGCTTGAGATATTAGGAAAGAAAATTGATGGAGTAAATATTAATTTTTAAATAATACGATTTTTTATTTAAATATATATAAATGAGGTGAATGAGATGTCAAGAAATTGGATAGAAGAAATTAATTACAGTAGAACGAAATCACATCAGTTTGTAGTTACATATAAAGACAGTAGTACACTAGTATCTTTATCAGAATTAGGCTCTATTACATATAAATCACCAGTAATAAATGTATTATTTATAGACACTGTATACAGCAAAGACAGATTGTTAGAAGTAGACGGTGTAATGAGCGTAACAGTACCAAAGAATGGTAGGTTACTTAATAATAAAGAGAAAAGTACATATTAGAGGTTACATGAATGGAAAAATTAAATAATGAGCAATTAGTAAAATTATATCAAAGTGAATCTAATGAATTAGCTTTTGAAGAGCTTTACATGAGAAACAGAGGACTAATTATTGATGTAATTAACAAATTTAAAAATGCCAAATTGATCAACAATGATGATGTATCAAGTGACTGCAACCTTGCTTTTTCTAGGGCAACTAAGACATTTGACACATCCAAGAACTGTAAATTTTCTACATACTGTTATTCGATTATGGTGAAAGAAATTTTGAAGAGTATAAATACAGCGTCCAGAGGAAAAAGAAATCCTTCTAAATATAAATTTTCTTCTTTGAATGAACAAGTAAATGAAGAAGGCAGTAAGTTGATTGATATCTTAAACGCCTCAGATAGTGATGTCTTACATATAGAAGATTATACCTACTTACATAATGCAATTGAATACGCAAAAACATGGGTAATTGAAAAGTATCATCCATACTTGATTCCATTGTTATTCAGGGAAACAACTACAAATGAAGTAGCTCCTTTAATTGGAATTAGCTCAAGAACAGTTCATTATACAATGACTATGTTTAGGGAGCATGTACGTGAATACATTTATCATTACAGCAGTGGAGAAATAGTCTCCTAGTAATTCATAAAAGAATTATATTATTGATACAAAAAAAGGATGAAATCATCCTTTAGGTTTAGTTTCAGCTTTTTTATTAAGAAGTGCCAATGCTTCAATGTATTTCTTCGCAATCTCCAATTCATCATCAGAAATATTATCAAGAAGTTTTTTCAATGCAAGATGCTCATCACAGTTAACTGTATTAACGTTGGGTTTTTCAGTCATACATAATCAATCCTTTACTACTTATATCACAGTAATGTTAGCATTTTACATTGGTCATTTTCAAATAAAACGATTAGGGAGTGAATGTGAATGATAAATCCTTATTACAGATCAAAGGTAACATCGAAATTAGTTGATGTAGAGGATTTTGGTGCCATTAATTTAGATGAGCTACCAATTAGAGTACATAAAGACAGAAGAGGTATTTATGAAATATGTTGGGTAATGACATACGTAGAAGGTGAAAAAGAATATGTACTATCTGAATGTGGAGGAGTTAGTTCATTTGATTTTGCAGGCAGAAGTTTAGGAGTTATAAAGGAAATTAAATAAAAAATAAGTATTATTGAAAGGAGTGATTTAGTGGAAATAAAATTTGAAAACGGTTCAACCATTACATCGATTGATACAAATGACGTAATTCGTGGTCGTTTATTTAGTCATGTGATTGCTCCAAAAGATTTTGAATACATACTATGTGAGCGAAAAAACGGTAAGAAGTTCATTAAAGTGATCATGTATTTTAATGATGCAAACGGGTATATCGAGGTGGCAAGAATAAACCCAATTAAGAATGCTTTTAACGAGGATGGCTACGGAGATATCAATCATTTATTCAGTTACTTAGAAGACAATCAGAAAGTTATTAGTAGCATTAAAGAACAATTAATTAAATAATAATTCACTATTATGAAATGAATATAATGGGAGGTAGAGGATGAATATAGAGGTCAACAAAGTAGAGGCAAGTATCATTGAGTTAGGAGATATTTTCTATTCAAAGAGAAGTAAGGACTACCTAATTCTAATTAAAAATCTTGAAAATAGATTTTATTTACATGGACTTGATGGAGAACGCTTTGTAGCTAACTTTTATGAGTCAATAAATCGTGCTAAGGAATGCTTACAATTAGAATTAGAAGAAGGACTTTACATACATTATCCTCAGTCAAAATATAAATTAGTAATGGAGGAAGTTTAACATGAAGGAGTTTGCAGTCAGGAATATTTCATTAGTCAGTAGTAGTTTACTTTTCTGGTCATGGTTTTGGTATTTAGTGAAATATGAAAGTATCGAAGCAGTAATATTTATAAATTTAATTAGCTTAATTGGAGTTTTAGTCGCTTTGATAACTGATTTATATATAGAGGAGGATTTAAATGCTTTCGCAACGTAATATCAACAAATTAAATCTTAATGCAATATATAAATGTAAACCCAATAAGAAGTGTAGAGGTAAGCTGTTTGAGGATGATTTATACCACTGTTGTAATTGGACTTTTGAAGTCATTAAAACCAAGGATGGATACTACATGAGGGATACATATTGGAGAGGTCAAGACAGTTTATACATAAAACTGACAGATGATAATTTCAGTATCTTCACTCTTGTATTTGATAAAGATGAAGTGATTTACATTAGTGAAAGTGCTAAAAATAGCTATGAAAAGGGAGATGTATTCTCAATAGCAATAGATTCAGGAGGATGGAGATATCCTAAACATCTTAAGATGAAACATGCTAAGAAAAGCAAGAATAAATTGATTGAAGTGATTGATAATGAAATCTTTGATTATGAACAAAAAATTAAGTCATTAAAACACAACAGGAAATATTTAATGGATCAAGATGAAGTACCAAGTTGGTATTAAATAATAGTACGATATCATTTAAAGGAAGTGAGATAAGTATGGATAAACCAAACTTTACTATTAAATCTTCTAGACCAGTCAAACCTAAGAAAGTGCCTAAAGGAACAAAAATTATCGCACTAGATGAAAATAAAATTCTTATAAGTGAGGGAGATTAGCATCCTGAAGCAAGTACTGTAATTGACTTCGGAGCAAGGTATGTTGATAGAGCAGGAATTGATCAATACGGGAATGTAGTATTCGGGAATCGAGGATTTAAGTATAAGGATCACGGTGTAAAATGGGATTTCTACTACGAAGATAATTAATTGGAATATAAAAGGAGATTGTTAAATGAGTAATAACGATAAGTTTAGCGAAGCATATTGGAACTCACATTACATAGCAAACAATGAAGCACATAATATAGAGATTCGAGAATGGCATGAAGCAAAATTAGAAGCTTTTGATTTATGTATTAAACTGTTCAATATTGCCTTACAACCTAAGACATGGTAAGAAGTTAGTTCAATAATAGTTTGGTTTTATTAAAAATGGGGTGAAAAGTTGAAATTAAAAGGACTTCTATTTAATTGTACACCTAGACTAGAAAACACTAAACACTGTTACATTTTCAGATGGTTTGGATATGAATTAGTGATTAATAAATAAAAATACATAATTTTAATTAAATAAAATACACGTTTTATTGAAAATACATAAAAAGGAGATATTAAAATATGCAAAGAGTAATTTTTGATGTAACAGAGGATACCGTTGGAAAAGTAGCAAAACAAATTAAATCCAGTAAACCAGATAGCATGTTAGTCATAGCACCGATGTCAGGAAGTTGTTCAGTACATGCACCAAGCAAGTCAGGTAAATATAAAGGGTATCATCGTATTAAAATGGAAGTGTGGATTCCAGAGGATGCGATCAAAGGAGACAGTGCGTTAGATGATTTTGGATTAGTAACGATGTTGCGATTGCCTAAGTCAAGAGTACAACCTCATTTAATTCGGGAAATTGAAGATTAAATAATATTTTTCTTTTATGAAAGGAGTAAATGAGTGAATACAGAATATTTGAAAGAGCAACTAACCAATATTAAAGTGTTTTGTGATACATATAGTACTATAAGTGAAGAAGATAAATATTTACATAATGAAATATCGAAATTAGTAGGAGCTGTGAGAAGCAAAATTTGGAATGAGGAGTATGATGAACGTAACAAAAATCGACTAGAAACAAAGATAATTGATGGAGTGAAAGTAATTATTCCAGAATTTATGAATGGTCTCGGAGAAGATTGTAAGTTTAAATACGTTGATAATGTTCTATATGCATTACCAATTAAATGTTCTATAGATAAAGATAACTCATTTCATGAATATGCATATGTGTATAGCAAAGAAAATGAAAATAAACATACTAGATTGATAGTTAGGTTATTAGGTGGGGACAAGTTTGGGAATCGTATTTTTACAGAAGCTAATTATTATAAAAAAGTAGAAAGTTATAATAAGTATCTAAATAAGAATTACGGTAGAGATGATCGCTTCCCAGAAAAGTTCAAAAAGCAAGTAGAAACGGTAATTGAAGAGTTCAATAAGTTAGATGGCGTTAATGATTTTAGTCCAATTAAGTAATAAATTACATAAAAAAGGGGAAGATGATAAATGCAATTCACATTAATAGAGGAACAATACAGTAAAATTAAAAAAGATATTTTAGGAAATCAATTCGATTTAACTTTTGAGAAGAATAAACTGAAGGCATATTTAGGTAAGGATATTTACAATTCATTAAAGCAGTCTAAAGCAATTATTGCAGGCGGTATGATTTCAAGTTTATTCACTAACAAAGAAATTAATGATGTAGATGTATATTTCCGTGACTATGGTTCACTTTACTTATTTGCAGACCAAACTTTATCAGGAAATCACGTAGTATCACATACAAGTAAAGCAACACAATTCCTTACGAAAGGTACTGAAATTTTAGTTCAGATTATTCATTACCGTACATATGAGAAAGTAGAAGATATTTTTAATACATACGATTTTACAGTTTGCATGGGTGCTTATGATTTTGAAATTGAAGAATTCATTTTACATCCAGACTTCCTAAAACATAATTCCCAACGTATTTTACGATTTAATTCAAATACTAGCTACCCGTTGATTTCAGCCATTCGTACACAAAAGTATGAGAATAAAGGATATACAATTTCGAAAGCTGAGTATTTCCGTATTCTAATGACTTGTATGACATTGAATATTAATTCTTACGATGAGTTAAAAGAACAGTTAGGTGGTATGTATGGTGAATCTTATGATCGACTATTCGAAGATGTAAAAGACGAGGAATTTGATTTACAAGTTGCAATTGAACGTATTGCCAATTTCACTAAATCAGACAGTTACTTTAAAGAATATCAGCCAATAGAATATGTCATTGACGATATTTTAGATGAATTAGATAAAGGTGAACACTTAGTTGTCACATTGAAAGACGGTAATAAATATCGAGTTATCAACGGAATAGTAATAGGGCAATATTATTCAGATAAAGAAGCTGTAGAGGTTAATGGTGTAGAGATATATAAAGATAAGAAGTTTTATAAGTTCGTTAAAAAATCAGGAGAAACACTTCAAAGCTTCCATAATTCATCATTTAAATATGTAGTGGGAGAAGAAGTGAAAGCTGAATTTGATTATATTAACGGTTCGAATAGTAGTCGAGGTAAATTGTTCTTTAATCACAAAGATTACATAAATAAGTCTACATATTACACTAATAACGGCAGAGTATTAATTGAAGTTGAGATTGATGGATTAGATGTGATTGAGGATGATTTACATAACATTAATGCTACTAAGTGTAAGGTGATTCGTGAAGTACCAGAGTCAGAATGGAAAGAATGGTTGGGTGGAAGCTACGTACCTTCTGACGATAATTCAGACGCCCCATTTTAATTAATATTCTGCTTTTATTAAAGGAATAAGAATGGAAAATAACAAAATATAGAAAAGAGGAATAATAACATGGAAACTGGTTCTGTATACTTAAAATCCAATCACCATTATAGTTTTAGGCACAATCAAGAAAATCCAAGAGTAGTTAGTGTAGTTATGTGTACACCTTCAAGTGAACTAGGTGAGCGTCCATGTTTCAAAGTTGAGTATGAAAGTGATTTAGGAATTGATTATATTCCTTATGAATCTGTAGTATGTGGATATTGGAAAGTTATAGGGGATTCAAAACAATAAATACATATTAAATAATATTTCAGTTTTATAAAAAGAGGGGTGTGTGATGTAGGTTGAATGAATTTGTTGTCAATACTTTATCAATTTGTTCATACATATCGGCAGTATTAATTATTGTACTAGGTTGTTTGGTAGCAATCAGCTTATTGCTTTATCCAATATACATTTTATTTAACAATGTATTATATAAGCGCACTAAAGGTGTTATCTATTTTGTTCAGTTTGTTAGATTTAAAAAGCAATTTATCAATTGGTATAAAGAAAATCAACCAGATGTATATAAGCCTAAATTAAAGAAGGAGGAAAAATTAAATGAATAAAGTAAATAAAAAGGAAGTAATTAATGCGTTAAATAGCTTGGAAGTAATTGAGTCAAGTGGTGGAGATTCAGCATATGTCTTAGTTGAAAATAATAAAGAGAATCATGAGATTTTAAATGAAGTAGGAATCTCTAGCGAAACCATTAATAAGTACGGTGATGAAGAAACTTTTTGCATCTTAGCATTAGGTTTCAGCGAATGGTTGATCGACTTATATGACGGCAATAAGTGCGTCCTATTTGATAAAGAGATTAAAGTACCGATAGCCAGTGGTAAGGAGATTGTATTGTTTAAAGTTGATAATAAGATTAGCGTTTCGATATGGGAAGACAGTGGTGACGTATATACTAAAGAGTTATCAGTTGAACAAATTAATGAAATCAAGACTTTATTAAATTAATTAATAATCACATTTTATAAAAAATAGGGGGAGATTTTGTGCATAAATTTTATGAGGATTTAAAGGAGTATATACTAAAGCAAGGTAAAGAGTTAAAGAAGACTTTGATTCCGTATTATGAAACGTTGTTTCAGCTTGAAAATTATACAGAAATGAAAGAATTTCTAACTACATATCAAAATAGTAATTTTACTTTAGATTATAATGAACCGGATGAACGTGATCCTTACTCAAATGGATGGATTGAGGTTTACGAAATGAATAATCCAATATCCTATAATATTGAGTTAGATATCGGCTGTATGCAGGGAAGTTATTGTAAATGTGAACCAAGTGATCTAGGATTCAACTTATTAAGAGAATGCTGTGGAATTGATTGTGATGTACATTTACCTAAAGTTTCTATCGTTAAAGAAGTAAAAGTGATGAATCATGAATTCCAAGGTTATGAACGTGATTTATGGACACTTGAAGATAAGTGGAATACTGAAAGTGAAAAAGAACTACAGCTTAAGCGGAAATTAGATAATGTACGTAATTTAGAAAATCAAATCGAAAATCTACATAAAGCATTAGAGGAAGCTAAATCACAGCTAGATTAAAAATAATTAAATAAATACATAAAAATACTTGAAATTATAAATTTGGATGTTATAATAAGGATATAGTTAAAAGGAGGAGGGGTTAAGGTGAGTAAAAGGTTGACTTATGAAGAAGAGCAGGAAATATTAAGTGAGTTAGATTGCTTAAATGATCAAGATGTATTCGTAAGAGAAAATATGGTCTGGTGTAGTAAAACAATAAATAAATTACTTCTAGAATTACACTTCATGAGAAATCAACTAGTAAGTAGTGGTTAAATAAATACATAAAGGTGGTATATTTGATGGTAGAAACACCGCTAGAAAAGAATCAAGTACAACTCACATCTAAGCACAGACTTAGTTTTGATAGGTACAATAAAACATTGTCATTTAAATATCAGAAACGTGGAGGCAAAGGAAAGAACGCTCCACTAATTGATGAATATGCTTATGGTAATGAGTTACACTATAGCAGTTGGAAAGCTTTAATGAATAGGTTATTAGATGAAGAGTTTAGAGAAGGACTTACTACAAAGGATATTTCAGATATTGACAAGTTGATCTTAGCATTAAAGGAATCATGTAATCACATTGTTAAGGTTTCTAATGAAATGAATGAATACATAAAAGAAAAAATAGTAATTGATTTAGGAGAGTCAACGAGTGGTCGAGGACGCAAGAAGGTAGTTAGAGGTATCGAAATTAGCGAAGACGAAGTAAAAGATGGTGATGGTGATGCTGATTGACCAAACGCTACGTAGGAATTGATCCTTCTAGTATGACAGGATTCTTTATACAAGATGAAACAGGTAAGATTATAGTTGAAACTGATTTATTCTATACATATAGGAAAGACCCAGAAAGAATGATTTATATAGCTGAAGAAATAATTAAAAAGTTGAATATAGAAACGGATATAGTTTGTATTGAAAACTTTAGTTATAATTCAGTCGGACAAGGAATCGATTATCAATATGGTGTGGGATGGGTGATAAGAGAACATCTGCACAAAGCAGGATTCCACTACTATGATGTAAGCCCAAAAAGCTTAAAGAAATTCGCTACTGGTAACGGTAATTCGTCCAAGAAGACAATGGTAACTCCTATTGAGAAAAGATGGGATTATAAGCATCCAAGCGATAATGTCACTGACGCATTCATACTAGCAGAAATAGCTAAAGCAATTGATCAAGGTGATGAGTACAAAGGTTTAAAAGCTCATGAAAAGCAAGTTATTAAGGTTGTAAAAGATGGAATAATGAATATGGAACAATGGAAGGAAGTTAAGCCTCCTCCTTGGATGAATCCTAGAAGTAAGTATTATTTCAAGCGTGAAGGATTAGGTTTGAATTATTGAAAGCTATACATAATTAGTTAGTACGAACTATCGAACCTAGAACAATGTAGATAGCATTAATTACACTTACATAAGTAGAGATAGAATTATAAAATTAATAAACACGAATGTTCTGAAGTAATAAGTTTCGCCAAAGCTTGTTGCGTACGTTTTTATAAAAGTTTGTGAATTATTTAGCCCTGAAAGGCTTATAAACATTGAATATTAAATTTCAATTCACAATCTTTAATTCAATAAAATCCTAATATTATAAAGTTTTAATTTAGGCTAGATGCATTGTGACAGGTTCGATATTTATAAATAATAAAGAAAATACATAATTAGAATTGGAGAGGTTTATTATATGGCTAAGAAAAACAAAGGTGACTTTAAATTAAACAAAAAACACGGAGGTAAAGAATTCTCAAATAGCTTCCATTTCGTAGGAAAAGTTAAACCTGTACAAAAGAAAGATAAAGATACGGATAGTTGGTACGATGTTGAAATCTTTGACACTAATAAAACTCAAACAAATAAAGACCGTCGAGTATTACAATTTATCGTTGAAACAGCGTTTAAAAATGAGCTTAAAGTTGAGTTAGCAGGAATGGAAATGGGAAGTGCGTATGCTTATAGTTCGACTCATAAGAAAACTGCAACACTCGATTGGAATGATCGCTTAGATAAATCTAAATATCCAGACGAAACATATCACTTAATTCAAACGGATTGGGACAAAGCAGAACGTCTTGGGCAAGTTGTTGAAAAAGATATGTGGGTAGAGGTAAAAGGTAAGTATGAATTTAGCTCATTCACTAATGATGAAGGACAAGTAATTAACAATGTTAAGCGTATTATCGAATACATTGTGCCACTTAAAAATGGTGAAGTTACAATTAAAGGTTTAACAGAAGGAGATACTTTCAAAGCTTACGATTCTGCTGATGGTGGAAATTATTTAGGGATGGGTAAAGCCAATAAAGAAGGAGTAGCTACTGTTCGTGTAGGTTGGTTAAATCCTGAAGGTGGAAAATTATACTTAACTAAAGTTACTGACGATGTAGAAGGGCAACGAGTAGAACAAGAGTATAGCTCCACTACAGTAGAAGGTGAACGAATTACAGTTAAAAATAATGTAGACAGTCAAGTTGGACTACCTAAAGCAGATGGAAGCCGAGGTTACAATTATGTTCCTTATGTACGAAACTTTAAGGATGAGAACTTTATAGAAATCAACTCATTCGAAATGCAACTAGGTATCAATTCTACATATCAAGATGAAACTACTTTAGATACTAAAATCAACGGAGTGTACTTAGATTACGGTAAAGATAAGTCTGTACCACGAGATGTTGAGTTAGTAGTTTATCACAAGGAAGCTGAAGAAGGTAAAACTCCTTTTGCTACAGCATTCGGACGACTGAATCACTTAGACTTCTTAGTAGTAGAAGGTATCGACAATAATCGTGCTGAATTCACGATGGTAGAAGTAGCAGAAAAAGTTGAAGAAGATAATCCTTTTGAAGATGTAAGTGAAAAAGTTACAAGCTACGAACAAGCTTCATCTGGTACGAAAAAAGGGTTAGAGGTATTACGATATATTCAAGGTACATTCGCTCGTGAATTATTGACTGAAGATGAAATTACTTTAAATGTAACAACTAATGAAGATCCGTTTTCTAAAGCTCCAATTGAGGTCAATGAAGACGACTTGCCATTTTAAAGAATAAAAGAATTATTTAGTACATAAGAGTTGTATAATTGAGGGAGTTAATTCTCCCTCTTAAATAAAAACTTACATAAAGAGGAGAATGATTTAATATGGCAGGGTTCCGAGAAAAAGTAAAAAGTAATAAACCAAAGACGCAATTAGAAAGTATTACAACGTTGGTAGCAGGTGGATGGAAAACAGGTAAGACTCGATTGTGGAAAGAGGTAACAGAATTACACTATACTTCACCAGATGATGTACTATTAATGGCGTTTGAAGATGGCTATGAAACATGGGAATTAGATAACATCGTTGCATTACATGAACAAGGCACAGATGATACTCTATGGAAGGTTTGGGATTACTTCAAGAAAACTGTTGTACCTGAATTAGTAAAAGAGGCAAAAGATAACCGTGTAACAAAATTAATTGGTACAGATACGGCGGATAGAGCAATTGATGCATGTACTGCATGGTTGTTGTATGATCGTGGACGTAAATATGGAAAAGTATTCGCATCACTTCAAGAAATCTCAGACAATACATCTGAAAACGGATGGGTAATTCTGGGTGAAGAATTAAAGAAACCATTTGAAACTTTAAAAAATGCAGGATACGGACTGTTCCATATTGCATGGACTAAAGAAAAGGAAACAACTTTACATGACGGTAAGAAATATAATTCTATTCAATTAATGATGAATAATACAGGACGTAAAGTATTCGAATCACAGGCTTCACTGATTTGTTGCCTATTTAATGAAACGTCAGTATTAGACAAGTCAGGTAATGAATTAGATGAGAATATTAAAGATAAAAAAGGTAAAGAAAAGGCTACTAACTTTCATGATACACAAACAATGATGTACTTCCGACCATCTGAGTATGTTGAAATTGCAGGAGGACGTTATACTAATTTACCTGAGAAAGTAGAATATAGTGCAGAGAATTTCTTAAATGTATTTGAAGAAGCTGTAAAAGGTCAATTAAAGAAGACTACTCAAACAGTAGAGGAATTAAAAGAGGAAGAGCAAGTTGAACGAGAAGAAAAAGTCAAAGAGTTAGTAGAAAAAGAAGATGGGGTAAATAACAACCCAGATGAACTACTATCCAAGATTGACAAACTCATTCCTACTATGACACAGGATCAAAAGGTAGAAGCAAGTGTAGAATTTGAAAAAGCCTTTAAAGTTAAAAACTACAAGCAAGAAAAAGGTAATTTAGAAAACTTAAGAATCGCATTAGATATTGTATCAAAAATTATAGAAAAATAAATACATAAATGGGGTAGGATAGATTTATTCTACCCTTTATTTTTAAATAAGAGGTGAAAGAATTGCCGAAATGCCAATGGTGTAAAGAAGTTGGAGAAAAAGAAGTTATGTATTGTGATGAAAAACCTACTGGACAATTTAACAAAAATGGATCACCAAAAATGTTTAGAAAGTATTTCCATTCAACGTGTCATGATCTTCAACTGAAAGATAAGGAGTATAAACTGGTTGAAGCAGACAAATTAACCGATTTATATAACTATATACTTAGCTTACATAATATTATCGCATTAGATGGAAGAATGATGGAGAAAATTCAAGATTTAAGAAATGGGAGTGTGAAAATTAATAATAAAAAGGTGACGAAATATAAAGAAGGCGTTCCTTATGAAGTAATGTTGCAGACATATATTCATTTAGCTTCAACCATTGACGGTATTCTTCATTCAATGCATTTCAATGAAAAATGGAATGAATTTTCGTACATATTTGGAACAGTAACGAGAAGTGTAAATGACGTAATGAAAATGAATAAGCATCAAGACAAGCAAATTCATAAAGCACAATCAGTTCCTTCGGCAGAGGTTGAAATTCAAGTACTAGTTAAGGAAAAAAAGACAAAAGACAACTTGGATATTTCAGAGTTTTTATAGGAGTGAGTAAATGAAATTCATTAATGAATTCGTAGAGCCATCCTTCTTACATGAATCGTTGATTAATGGATACCTTTGGTCAAATCCAAGCATGTATCAAAAGTATAAATCGCATAAGGTTTCACGTTCAACATTTACAGAGGATGTATGGTATTTCTACTATACTTTAGGGTTAGAGTTATTTGAAAATGGCATTCGAGATTTTAGTGATAAGACTGTCTATACATATGTGGTGTCAAGACCTAAAGAGGTTGGAAAGAAGAGTTATATTGAAGCGTATAATTCATTTGGTGGATATGAGACAATTTCAGAAATAATGGAAGCGTGTAAAGACGACTCGCAAAACGATGAATATCACTTTAACGAAATACAAAAATATGAGAGCTTACGTAAATTACAGAATGACTCCTTAATTAATGTAGAAGACAAGACGTTGGTAACTAAGCTTTGTAAAATGTCTTTAAAGCAAGTACAGGTTTATATTCAGCTTAAGTATAAAGAAGCTTTTGCACATATAAACTCTGGAGATGTTATTGAACACGACTTAGTTGATGATTTAGAGGGAGCAATTCAAGAATTAAATGAAGGTGAAGCAATGGGTATACCATTACACGATGCTCCACGTTTAAACCGCAAAATCAAAGGTTGGAAGAATGGATCGTTATACTACTTAGTTCTGTCTTCAGGAGTAGGAAAAAGCTCACTAGCAATGGAGAAGTTCGTTCTCAGCTTATTTGAAAATGAAGAAAAAGCAATTCTAGCGATTAATGAAGAAAGCGTTAAGAAGTGGAGGCATTTACTTTTATCAACAATTTCAACAAAGATTTTAAAGAAGCCAATTAATCGTGAAAAAATGTTTGAAGGTAACTTTACAAATGAGATGTTTGAAAAATTGAGAAATGCGGCTAAATGGGCAGAAACAAAAGGTAGAGGTTTAATTAAAACCTTAGAACTTAAAAAATTCCGTATGCAAGATATACATAATCGAGTGGAACTGTATCGCCCTAAAGGATACTCTAAGCTAATAATAGATACTTTTAAACCTGATCGCTCACAAAGTGACATGGCTCGTTGGGAAGCTTTCTCAAACTCTGCTCAAGAACTACATGATTTAATTAAAGAGGATAATTACAACGTGGGTACTTTAGCTACTGTGCAATTAAAACTAGGGAAAGAGACACGATTCTTAGACTTAGATAGCATTGGTAAAAGTATGGAGATTGTAGAGGTAGCTTCAGTAGTAATGATGGGACGATTAATGTTCGATGATGAGTTTGAAGGTAGGTTCGCCCTTAATGCTTATAATTATAAGAAGGATGAGTTAACTGGAGAATGGTGTCGAGATGAGTATAAACTTGATAAAGACAAACAGTACTTGATAATATTTTTATCGAAGAATCGCTTTGGGAGTGAAGATGAACAAATTATTTATGAGGTTAATTATGAAATCAACTCATTCAAAGAAGTTGCATTAGTCAAAGTTCCTCGTTACGGAAATTAAAAATAATGTAAGTAGGTGGAGGGATGTCTGATTTACGACAAATAGAAGCTAAAATTTTTAACGAAGACCGTATTGAAGAATTATTGGAACAGTTAGGTTGTTGGGACATACTGACTGAACAGTACGGAATATTATATGTAGCAGGACTTCCTGAAGGTGATAATAGTAGAAGTGTTCAGATAAAGAATACTGAATCATTATTAGTAAATATAAGATCAAAAGGTATTACTGGAAGTATATTCGATTTAGTAAGTTACATTATATTCGGTTCTGAAACTGAACAAGAGATAAGGGATACACTTTCGAAAAGTAAATTTTGGATTTGTAATAAATTAAACTATCCAGAATTTATAGATGAGTTTTATAGAGTTACTTCTGATATAGAAGTGCCTATTAAAAATTACAATGATTGGCTTAAAAAAGCTTCAACAAAAGTTAATAAGAGTAACACTTTAAATGTAGTGTTGTCAGATAACTACATAACTGAGTATGAAGTAATTCCTTATTACGGTTGGTATAAAGATGGATTAAGTATATCTACACAAAAGTATTTTCAAATAGGTATTGATGTGAATACAGAACGTATTACATTTCCAGTACATAATAAGAATGGAGAATTAATTGGTGTTAAAGGTAGGTATTGTGGAAAAAACAAAGAAATTGAAGACAAGTACAAATACCTTTATCTAAAACCTTGTAATAAATCCATAGAGCTATTTAATTTACATAGGGCGTTACCTCATATACGTCGATTAAAAGAGGTAATTATTGTAGAAGGCGGAAAGACGACTATGTTTTTAACTCAATGGAAATATCCTAATACCGTTTCAATTGAAGGTGATTCGCTTTCACCTATACAAATAAAATTATTAAAAGAATTAGGTTTAGATGTAAAATACATATTTGCTTATGACAAGGATAAAGATGCTAACTATGTAAAAAAAGAGGCATCAAAACTAACAGGTAGAATGAAATACGGAATTATTGATATTGAAAACAATTTAGAACATAAGGATTCTCCTACAGATAAAGGTAGAGAAGTATGGGATAGCTTATATAAAAATAACATATACAAAATATAGATAGGAGAGGTAACTTGATTAATTTACCAAAATTCAGTTACAGTAAGTTAGACACTTTTGTACAATGCCCAATGAAGTACAAGTATAAGTATGTAGACGGTAACTATGTTCAATCGGATGCAGTTCATTTAGATTTAGGGAACTTATTACATAAAGTATTAGAGATTAAGCACAGAAACATAATTGAAGGTATCCGTAATGATTATACTTATTTAAAAGAAGTATATTTAAAAGGGATCGCAGAAGACACAGATAAGGATAAGGGAAATTTTATTATAGGCGTAAACGCCATCAAAGAAAAGTTTGGAGAAGATACTTTTATTGAAGTAAATACAAAAAGTAATTTAAGTTATGTAGATAAATTAGAAACCTTCTTGCATTATCTTGAAAATGATTCGATAGGTGAGCAATGGAAGCCCTTAGCGGTTGAAATAAACTTTAACTTTGAATATGAGGGAAAAGTAATTCTTAATGGTTTCATTGATCGAATTGATATTAACGATAAAGGAGAGTTACGTGTAGTCGATTATAAGTCTTCTAATAAGATATATGAAGATAAGGACTTAACCACTCCTTTACAAATGTTTATTTACACTTTAGCATGTGAAAACATTTATGGTAAAACACCAGTAGAATTTATGTACGATATGATACTTCTAGGTGAGAAACAATTAGCATGTACCAAAGGATATTACAAACGAGGTCTAAAGAAGTTGAATAAGATTTTAGATTCAATATTTGAAGCAGAAAAAACAGGTGTATATGCTCCTAAAGCAACTCCGCTGTGTCATTGGTGTGACTATTCTATTACAAATCCTAATGCACCATTTTATTCACAAGACTTATGTAATTACTACAGCTTATGGACACCTGACAATAAGACATTTAAAGTGAATCGAAAATTTGATGAATTTGAATTTTAAAAGTGGGAGGCTAAGGGAGGCGTAATTAATTGAGTAAAGTACTAGAAGATAAGAAATTGATATTCATGGACTTCGAAGTATTCTCTAATAGTATTCATCCAGATACAGGACAACCGTATTGGATGGTTGTATTTATAGAATTAAGTTCTATGAAGAAGTTTACAATTAAAAACGATTACGAAAAGTTACGATGGTTTTATCGTGTATATAAAGACGATATATTCATTGGTTATAATATAAGAGGTTACGACCAATGGATTATGAAAGGTTTACTATTAGGACAGGATGCAGGTTACATAACTAAACAAATCATTGAAGAGGATAAGAAGGGTAGTTATGTAGTCAGGAATCACAAGTCAGTACCTATGAATATTTTTGATGTAGCTACTGGTTTCCACGGATTGAAACAATTAGAAGCCTTTATGGGCAGTCGAATTAAAGAATCTGATGTACCTTTTGACATCGATAGACCATTGACTCAAGAGGAAGAAAACGAAGTAGAAGAATACTGTACTCACGATGTAACAGAAACGATCAAAGTATATCACAAACGCATATCGGCATTTAATGCTCAAGTAGGATTATTAGATATGTTTGATTTACCAATAGAACATATTTCAAAAACTTCTGCGCAATTAACTGCTCTTATTTTAGAAGCTGAAAAACAAGATTATAAAAATGATGAATTTGATTTCATTTATCCTGATACATATCGATTAGAAAAATATCCTCAAGTAAAGGAATTCTTTGATTCAATTAAGAATGGGACATTTGTTCCGACAAAGTTTGAAAAAGGTAAACCTAAAATTGAGATTGAAATTGAGATTGCAGGAGTACCAACGGTATATGCACTAGGCGGATTGCACGGTGCAATTAAAAACTACATGTATGAAGGTAGAATTTATTCTCTCGATGTTGCGAGCCTTTATCCTGCACTCATTTTGGAATATGGATTAATGAGTAGAGCTTGTGAATCGGATGCTAAATTTAGATATATTCGTGACGAACGCATTGTATTAAAGAAAGTTAAGAATCCTTTACAAGAGGCTTTAAAGCTTGCGATAAAATGTTAGTCGCAAGGATAAAAAATCCTTTGAACCTTTATCAAGGGTGTTAGATTAACGAATAGTTTAAGTAGGAAATGACTTATTAATAATCTAGCTAACAGGGGAAGCCCTCTAGTTAAAATGGGGTAATCCTGTGGTAAGACTACTTTCCGAATGGTATTACATATCTATAGAGGTGTACATAGTGTCTAATAGAATAGATTTAACTGGTAATAAATATAATATGTTAACAGTGATTGATTTTTCACACAAAGTAGGTAGGAAATCGTATTGGAATTGTTTATGTGAATGTGGTAAAAGTACGACTGTTAGATCGGATTGTCTTAAAGACTCTAACACTAAAAGTTGTGGATGTTTAAATCTAAAACCTACAGTAACTCGTCATAATGAATCCAGAACTAAATTATATGGTGTATGGAGTCAAATGAAGACTCGTTGTTTAAAAGAATATCATACTGAATATAGTAATTATGGAGGAAGAGGAATTTCTGTATGTAAAGAATGGCTTGATTATGAAAATTTCAGAGATTGGGCTAATTCAAATGGATATAACAAAGGGTTAACTATAGATAGAATAAATGTTAATGGTAATTACGAACCTAATAATTGTAGATGGATAAGTAATGAACTCCAACAATTAAATAAAAGAACAAATGTTATCTTAAATTACGAAGATAAAAGTATGACCATTAAGGAATGGTCGAATCACTTTAATTTAAATTATATGAAACTATATAATGCTCTAAGAAAAGTTGATTATAACTTAGAAGAAGCTTTAGCTTTAATAATATAAACCATTCGGAAAGTGGTAAACTGCAACGACTATCCCATTATGGGAGTACAGTATCTATTGATACGTTACTGGAAGTGGAGGACATTCTTAATTTTAGAATGAAGATATAGTCTACTCCTCATGGATAGTAAACATGAGGTATAAAGGAAATACAGTGTACGGAACGTTCGGAGATCAATACAACAATTTATATGATAAACGTATGATGCGTTCGGTATGTGTAGCAGGACAAATTCTATTAACTGATTTTATTGAGCGCATAGAACCTTATTGTACCTTATTTAATTTAAATACAGATGGTGTATTCTTTGTATGTGAATCGGATGATGATTTAGCTGAAATTATCGAAGCTCAAAAAGAGTGGGAACAACGTACTAGACTTATCTTAGAGTTAGAAGAATATGTGAGAGTAGTACAGAAGGACGTAAACAACTACATCATAGTACCAGAAGGTGGATTATACACTGAAGAAGGTAAACCTAGATGGAAAGCTAAAGGTGCTTATGTAAAACAATTATCAGAAATTGACTACGATTTACCAATTGTTAATTTTGCAGTAACTAATTACTTCTTAAAAAATAAACCTGTTGAAGAAACAATTAATGAATGTACTAAATTACACGACTTCCAACGAGTAGTTAAGATGACAAACGCTTATGACTATGCAAAGAAGAATTGCAAGTTTGAAGCAGTTAAAGTATTAAATGAAGTTACAGGTAAAATGAATAGGAAGGTAATGTTAGTAGATGAAGGATATTTACTACAAGATAAAACTTTCCGAGTATTTGCTTCATTAAGAGAAGACGATGGTGGGCTATTTAAACAGAAAAAAGGTGAAAACCCTGCTAAATTCTCTAACACTTCTGAGAAATGTTTCATAGACAATGAATCGATGGAAGGTAAATCTGTACCAGATTATTTAGATCGTCAATTCTACATTGATTTGGCACAGAAGCGAGTTAATCATTTCTTAGGAGTTAGTAACCGTAAGAAGAAATTAAATAAATAATTACATAAAAATTAAATATTATAAAAAGTGAGGATGATTGGTTATGAAAGAAAAATGATATATTGTTTACATTGAAAATAAAGGATTCATTGATACATTCGACTTTGACAATAATAAATATAGTACTACATTGAGTTATGAAACATGTGACTATTCAACTAGTAAAAATGATGCTGAAAGAATTGCATACAAATTCAAAGGAGTAGTCTTAGAAACTGAAGTTTGGGCTTAAATAAAAGAAACCTATTATATGAAAATACAAAGGAAAGGAGGCATTTGCTATGTACGCTGTATGTAAAAACGGAAAATGTGCTCAAACTTATTTACTTGAAGAAATAATTAAAGGTCGATCAGAAGAAGTATTTTTAAAAGATATTAAAATAACAAAAGGTTATCGTTGTAAAAAATGCAAGGGTATAGTTGTTGATTTAGATGGTAAAGCGACTTTATCTCAACATCCAGACATTCGGAAATTTATTACAGTAGAAGAATTAGAGGAGCAAAAGAAACAAGAGTATAAGGAAGCAAGACGAAAACTGAAAGAAGCTCATGATGTGTTTGAACGATTGAATAAAGAATATGCAGATTTTTAGGATTTAATAAAAGGAATATATTGTATAAGAAATTATAAAAATGGAGATGGTATTATGTTGATTTTGAAATTATTATTTCTTGTAGTAGGTATTGTTTACACGTTTTCTAATTTTACTAAGTTAATCAGAGGTCATAAAATTTACTCATTACAAATGTGGATTATGGCAATATCAATTGTTGGATTTGGATATCTTCAATTCGGCATTTAATTACTACAGAGAAACTACATAGGAGGAATAGAATTGAATAACTTAAAACGAAAAAGTTCAGGTTTAGAAAAGTTTGTTAAATTCTTTATTGCATTTGTATTTATTTTGATGATTGTAATGATGATAGGACAAGGATTAATTGTTACTTACTTCATTAAAAACCCAGACTCTATTGGATCATGGATTGGAGGCTTACTAAAAGGAATAGGTTTATAATATTCATCTTTTATTTAAAAATACATAAACGATTGGAGGAATTAATAGTGGGAGTAGATGCAAGTTATTTATATGGATATGGTGCTGAGGTTAGTGAAATTGAATGGGATATTGATTATCTAAAAGAAAAATACAAAGACAAGCCTGACACTTTCATTGATAAAGAACGGACATATAGAGGTAATTGGGGTGATTTTATATCTTCATTGGAAGAGGCTATTAAAGCTAATGAGGCTGTATCTGAAGTTTTGGAGGACTTAGATGGTTTATTAAAAATTAAGTATGACGATGAAAACTATTTAACATTTGATCATACTCATATTGCTAAATTGTATCCAGACACTAAATTAAAAGATCTAGATGATGTAGCAAAACAATACGCTAAAGAATTAGGAATTAAAAATGTAGAAGTAATTAAGTGGATTGAGTGGGGTTATTTTAGTTAAAATCACACTATTATAAGAAAATAAGGAAGGTTTAATGATGACTACTAATTACAAGATATATGATGAAAGTGACAATTATTATGGTTCATTTGATGAACATAGCGATGCTGTAGACTTTGCACAAGAAATGGCTGATGATCTAAACATAGACATGTTTATCTATGAAATAAATAAAGAATTATTAAAATGCGTTATACCTAATCAATGAGGAGGGGAAAGATGGATAAAGAAAAAGAGTACGAATACAATATCGAATTAGAGAATGGTAAATATAATATGGTTTTAACAAACGAATACAAGGTTCAATATTTAAGAGGCGGAGAAGTTTGGGTAGAAGATCCACCTGCACCTAAAATGTTGATTTCTTTCATGGATAAATTTGAACGATTAGAGAACCAATTAAAAGAGGCTAAAGAATTATTGGACTACGCACGAGAAGTGCTTGATGATGTGCATTTGTATGATAGCGAAGTTTATAAAGAAATTAGTACCTTCTTAAATGAAGGAGAATAATTCATAAATAAAAGATTAGTATTATTAAATACATAAAATGGAGTTGAATCTTATGCAAGATGGGAAAACAGTAACCGAACAGAATGTGTGGGAACATTATAAAAAGGTGGAAGCAGAAAACTTTCACCTCAAGAAACAACTCGTTAATAAGAATAGAGAAATGCAGAAACTTAAACGTGTGATCAGTGTTTGGAAAGCTAAGTATGAAAAGCTTACTGAAAATCGCAAGCCAAAATATAAGAATACAAATAGACGAAAATAAGGTGATGGATACATGACTAATATTAAATTACTACTTAAAAATATTCATGGAGAAACAGTAGAAGAAAGTACCATTGCATTAACAAACGATGATACTTTGTTAGTTAGTCATCCTAAAGAAATGAATTTAGAAGTAGCTCATAAATTCTATGAGATTATTAAAAAGTCGTTAGAAAATGAAGCGAAATTTTTAATGCTTCCAGAAGGTATTACACTTAAAGTTTTAAGTAAAACAACACAAAAATAAAATAGGTGGCAACTTACGCTAGAGGAGAATAAAGAATGAAGAATTTTTTAATGGATGTAATGGATTTAAAAGTATTTGATGAAAAAGGTAAGTTCATCACAAAATTGGATACAGCTACAAAAGGGAAGTTAGTACATAATGAAAAAGATTCATATTTTGCAATAAATATTGTTGATTTTGATATTGAACTAATGAAAGCTATTGGAGAATTGAAAAATAATGAAACATTATCTGATTTTGAAAAAGAATTAGCACCAAAGTCAACGAAAATTAGATTTAAAACAACTAAATCAATTACTGATTTCAAAGATTTTAAGTTAATCGCTGAGGGCACGTTGTATAACGGTGACGGGGTAGCTTCTCATGATTTCAAAATCATTATTGATAAATCAATTTTAACATCTGGAGTAGGTGTAAATGTTGATTTAGGTAAAGTTAGTGAATTCTCTCATGTGTTTGCGATTACCTCAGATGACTTTGAATTCGAGTTAATCGAGAAGTAATCATAAAATGACAATATTATTAAGGATGTGAACAACTTAATATGAATTATAAGGAAAAATTAAAATTAGGATTATGCTTACCAGAGGACATTGAGGAAGAGATTGATACATGGCACACAGATTACGAAGGTGATTTAAGTCTTATTGAATACTTAGGTCTTACCTTTGATGAGTATGCATTATATGTGGAAAATGAAAAATTATATTATGAACAATTGAGTGTTAAATAATATTTTGATTATATTTAAGAAAGGTAAGTGATTTAATGTCAATAATGACTGTAGTAACCGCAGATGACATGTCTAAAGTGAAAGTCGAAATAAGAAATGTTTCAGTCAAATACTATACCTATGATGAGAATATCTCTACTCAGTTATACGAACGGTTTAAATATGATTTACCTAATAAAATTATCTTTGGTTCTGAGAATATTTATACTAAGGAATTTAAAAAGCTTCTTTATGATAATGAATATGAGTTAGATGAGGATGGTAAGGTTATTCGAATAAAAGATAAAGTTTGCTATAACTCGTTAGAACATGCGGTTGAAACTGAACGTGATATTTACACATTAACCGTTTCTGGTGGACAAGATCAATACAAGTTAACTGAGATTCTACTTGCAAATGGTTATATGATTTCGAGCAAAGTTGATAAAAGTAAAGTTAATATTTCTATTCATGGTAAACAATATTAGGTTGACAGAATCATGATGGCGAATTATTATTTAAATAATTACATAAAAGAAAGAAGGGTAGCTTATCTGCAAATGAAGTGCACAATAAATTATTGTCGTAGGAACTTCAAATGAGACATGTTTTGTAGAGAATAAGCGAATAAATGAAACGACTTAAAAAATCTTTAACAGTACCAACTATTATTATTTGTACACTTGGATGGTCTTGGTTTACGATTCAAGTAATTAATGATAACAGAGGGGTATCTATAGAGTCTGAAGACGTAATAAAAAGTATGGATAATTTAAATAATTATTCAATTGCATACCAAGTAAACGAATCAATTAATTTTATTCATACGGAATCAGAACGTTTAAAAGAGGAAGAGAGAAAAAGATTAGAAGAGTTGGAGCGTCAACGCTTAAGGTTAGAGCAAATTAGATTGGCTAAGATTGAAGAAGCTAATAAGTTAACTGAACAAAAGAGACTGGAAGAACAAAAGAGGAAACAGCAAGTGGTTAGTAGAGGAGATACTGGTATTACAGGAGACTGGATTTCGTTTAATGCTAGTTATTACACTGCATTCTGCTCAGAGGGCTGTACGGGTATAACTGCAACCGGCTACGATGTATCGAATACAATTTACTATAACGGGTTACGTATTATTGCAACTGATCCAAGAATAATCAAATTAGGAACAATTGTAGAAGTAAAGACACCATACGAAACCTTCAAAGCCATCTCACTTGATACGGGAGGGGCAATAAAGTCTAACAAAATCGATGTGTTAGTATCATCTACAGAAGAAGCTTATAGACTAGGTCGTCATAATGTAAAAATTAGAATATTAAAAACTCATAATAAATAATCAAATACATAATTAATTGAGTGGAGATTGAGTGTTCTTTCTCTGCTCAATTCAAAAGAGGTGAGAGTCGTTGAAGTTCCAAACTAAGATTTATTTAGTTAAGAAAGTAAACAAAATAAAGTTGAAAATCCGTGACATACTACATAAAAAGCCTTTCTACATACATTTATATAAACGCATCCAATATGAATTCATCTATAACAATAAAACATGCATTAGATACTACATGGATGTCAATACATTACGTGATGAATCATTTAAAGTTGAATTGGAATTATATCATAAGGCGTATGGTACGTATTTTAATGAATACAAGTTAGAAGAATTATTCAAGTACACAAAGGATTACATTAGTGATAGGATATCTAAGTACAATAATTTACTGTTTATCTATGGCGAGGATGATCATGGATTGTATTTTGAAGTGGGTTATCAAGATGGTTATTAAAATTAATAAAATAATTACATAATACACTTGTGTTATTGAATCTTGATGATATAATTAATTTAAGAAATACAAAAGGGGATGATAAAAATGAAGATAAGTGATTCAGTATTAGAGTATTTAGGATTCAAGTTTGTAAATAGTAAGATACGGGAGAACGAAGGGATTACATTTGAACAATACCTACATCGAGAGTTAGGTGAGTGAATTGGATGATGTTGTAATCGATGAAATAACTCAGTTTGAAAAGGATTTAACTTTTGTAAGAAACTTCTTAGATAAGTTACCTAAAGAGGTCGAACACCTTACTAAATTAGTAGAAACTAAACAAAAAGAACAAGAAGATTTATTGCATCACATGGAGTTTGAAAGTTTATCAGCTAATAAAGGGTACGAAGCATATCGAAAAATGCATATAGTTAGGAACGAACGTAGGAAGGCAAAAGATTTATTGGATGTAATGAAATGTGCAAATGATAAATTAAAATCTAAACTTCCAAACATTAGTGTATTTAATAGTGCGGTAGGAGAAGTTAGAGGAATTGTTGGTAAACACAAGACTAGAAAGTATAAACCTAGAGAATTATACGATTTAAGTTATGGTGATAAAGTGTTACAAAATACATATTAAAATACATAGAGATTGTTGGTGATTAATTGAGTTATATTGTAGTTGGAACAGACTGTAGTGGAAAGACTAGTTTAATAAATATGTTAGCCGACATTACAGAATTTAAAGTAATGAAAGGTTCAAGTTTTTCTCATTCGCAGTGTACTCAAAATGAATTATTTGAAAAGTTTTTAGAGTTTACTAAGATGGAAAACGTCATATTTGATCGATTTACATATTGTAATGAAGTGTATGCGCCCATGTATGATGACTTTGCAATGTTATCAGATGGACAACGCAGGCTTATAGAGAAAGAAATGAAGAATAATGCAACAATCATTTACTTATATGCAGATGACGAAGTATTAGAGCAACGTTTTAATTGTCGTGGTGATGACTATGTTTCATTAGAAAAGTTAAAGTATGCTAAATACAAATACGAAGAGGCATTACATAAGGTTGAACATTTAGAAGTGGTTAAATTTGATACAGGTAAGCTGACAACAATGGAAATTGTTGAACATATTTTACTTAACTATTAATTAAATAAATAAAACAATTATATAATACATATGGAAAGAGGAGATATTTTGAAATTATATACTCAGAACGTTTGTCCAAAGTGCATGTTAGTTAAATTCATCATTGAGCAAGCAGGTAAGGAGTCTCAAGTGGAATATATTAATTTAGATGAAAATGAAGGTATTCGAGAAGAATTAAAAGGTAAAGGGTTTCAATCATTACCTATCTTAGAATTTAATGATGAGTATTATATTAATCAAACTGAGATTACAAAGATTATTAATTCATGATTATTTATTCTAGTCGGACAGGTAATGTTCGATACATAACTACGAAATTAGAAAGCATTGATTGTTTAGATATTAAAGACATAGAAACAGTAGATTCAAATTTTATTATTTTTACATATACTGATGGATTAGGTAATATTCCAAAAGCAGTGGATGAATTCATGATTAATAACTATCAAAATTGCAAAGGTGTAATTGCTAGTGGCAACAGTAATTTTGGAGTAAATGTATTCTGTGCTTCTGCTGATAAAATAAATGAGAAATACGGTATTCCAGTAATACATAAGATAGAGTTACGAGGATTTGAAAAGGATTATAAATTCATCAAAGAACAATACGATTTGATAATGAGGAAGGGGTAATTGAGTGAAGGAATATTTAAAACTCAACAATGAAATTGCGAATACATATCATAGTACAGGATACTTAGATTTAGAGAAAGAGAAGTTAAGTACCAAACGTTATTTTTTAGACGAAATTAATGTTAAGATGCGGTATTTTATTGACTTAGAGGAAAAGATTAAATATCTAGTCAACGAAGGTTATTACGAGAAGGAATTCTTGGATTTATATGATTTTAACTTTATCAAAAAAATCTTCAAGATTGCTTACTCGTACAATTTTAGATTTCCTTCATTCATGAGTGCAAGCAAATTCTATAATAGCTACGCATTGGAAAGTAGAAATGGAAAAGAAATTCTTGAAAAATACGAGGACCGGATGGCAATTGTTTCGCTGTACTTAGCGCAAGGAGATAAAGTCTTAGCTGAAAAATCAGTTCGTGCAATGATGGAAAGTTATCAACCTGCAACGCCTACAATGAATAATTCAGGAAAGAAGGCTCGTGGTGAATTAGTGTCTTGCTTTGAATTATCGGTTGACGACACAATGAATAGTATTTCTCACTCTATCGGAAACGTTTTAGAGTTATCTCGTCTAGGAGGAGGCGTAGGAATAGATGTGACAGATTTACGCCCATTAGGTGATCCTATTAAGAAAATTGAAAATCGTGCAAGTGGTGTAATGCCAGTATGCAAGATTTACGAAAATTCATTTTCTTATTCTAATCAATTAGGTCAGAGACAGGGTAGTGGAGTAGTGTGGTTAAATGTATTCCATGCAGACATTGAAGAATTCATTAGTGCAAAGAAACCTAATGCAGATGAAAAAATTCGATTAGCTACACTTTCAACTGGAGTCATCATTCCTAGTATCTTCTTTGAATTGATGAAGAAGGATAAAGATGTAGTATTATTTAGTTCATACGATATTAAAAATGAATATGGAAAGAGAATGTCTGAAATAAACATTAGTGAAATGTACTATCAGTTATTGGATAATCCTAAGATTCGTAAGATTAAAAAGGTTAATGCTCGAAAACTTTATACAGAAATTAAGAAATCTCAATTTGAATCAGGTTACCCATATGAAATGTATATCGATAATGCTAATAAAATCCATGCTTTAAAAGATATTGGGCAAGTGAAAATGTCAAATTTATGCGTTACAGGTGACTCACTGTTATTGACTGAAGATGGATACGTTTCAACCAAAGAGCTATTCGAATCCAAAAAAGATTTAAAGGTCGTGATTGATAATCGTACCAAAAACTTCAATCAAGATGAAAAGGGGGTTAGTTTAGTAAACGCTATTCCAATGCAGTTAACTGCTAAGAATGCAGAAGTATATAAAGTTAAAACAAAAAATGGATTTGAAATTAAAGCAACAGAATGGCATAAGTTCTATACGCTAGACGATAAAGGCATTATACATAAAAAACAATTAAATCAATTATCTATCGGAGAGAAACTATTAATTCAATCAAATGAAGGTTTATATGGTAATAATTCAGATGCAGAGTTAGCATACGTCATGGGTATCATAACAGGAGATGGTACACTTACTGATAGATACGCAAAGATATATCTTTATGATAATAAGAAAGTGTTAAAGAATGATATAGAATCAATGGTTAAATCTCTCATTGATAAATATAAATCTGAAAAGAAATATAAACATAATGCATCATTCGAACCTTCTTTTACTAAGTCAAATGAAGTTGAAATGTATTATATGAATTCAACAGTTCTTAATGATATTTTAAATAAGTTTGGATTTAATAAGCAAAATAAATTAGAAGTCCCTGAATATATTTTAAATGGTAATAAAGAGGTTCAAACTGCGTATTTATCAGGTTTATATCAGATGGACGGAACTGTAAATGCTAATCATAAATATAAAGCTTTAACAGTTGAAATAACTAGCGTTAGTGAAAAGTTATTGATCGGTATTCAACGTATGTTGATTAATATGGGGATTTATTCTACTATTTACGCAAATAAAAAGAGAGGAACGGAAATACTACCAGATGGTAAAGGAGGTAGTAGGGAATACTTTGTCAATCCAACTTTCAAGTTATCAATACAAGACCGTGACTCTCGTGAAAAGTTTGTAGATGTCATTAAACTAAAAGAATACGACATGTATAAATTCAATTTGATGACAGAAACACTACAGCCAAAATCTCGTAAGCCTAAACATAAATTTAGCTCTGAAATTGTATCTATTGAATTTGTAGGAATGGAGGATGTCTATGACACTACCCAAGAAGATTATCAATCCTTAATATTTAATGGTATTGTGACAGGGAACTGTACAGAGATTTTCCAATTACAGCATAAAAGTATAATCAATCCTTATGACGAACAAGATAATATTGGCTTAGATGTTTCCTGTAATTTAGGATCGTTAGATATACATAATGCAACAAAAGGAGAAAACTTTGAAGAGTTAATCGATACAGCTAACCGCCTACTAGTTTCTGTTTCAGATTTAACCAATATTAACAATGTTCCTTCTGTAGCTAAAGCAAATAAATTAATGCACTCAGTAGGTTTAGGGGTTATGAATTTACATGGACATTTAGTAACTCAAAATATTGAATATGGTTCCAAAGAGTCAATTGAGTTCGTTGATTACCTAATGGAGGCGATTAACTATTATTCATTAAAATCAAACTCATTGATTGCCAAAGAGCGAAAAGAGTCATTCCATGTGTTTGAGAAATCAGAATATGCTAATGGTAATTACTTTGATAAATATATAAATAAAACGAACAAACTACCTAGTGAAAAAGTTTATAAAGCGTTAGGTAATATTCCTATCATTACATCAGAAATGTGGGAAGAATTAAAAGAACATGTTCAAAAACATGGAGTATACTCTGCTTATCGATTAGCAGTTGCGCCCACTGGAAGTATTTCTTATGTACGTAATTCTACAGCAAGTTTATCGCCAATTACTGAACGTGTTGAAACTCGTGATTATGGTGATAGTCGTACTATATATCCTATGCCTTTCTTAAATAACAGTAATTCTGAATTATACAAAGAGGCATATGAAATCGATATGTATAAAATGATTGATGTTTATGCTACAGCACAAAAACACATTGATCAAGGTATTTCAATGACTTTATATATTACAGACCAATGGAATACTGAACAGCTTTCACGACTATACGGGTATGCTCATCATACTGGAATGAAGAGCGTGTATTATGTACGTCAAAGAATGCAGACATTGGAGGAATGTGTTTCATGCTCAATTTAAAATCGTATCCTGCTATTAATTGGAACAAAGTAAATAATGAGTTAACTAAGGTGTTTTGGGATCAACAATGGAAGCAAATGTGGCTACCTGAAGATGTAGCCGTTTCTAAAGATATTAAGCAATGGAAATCATTTGAGTATCAAAATACATACAAGAAAGTGTTTGGAGGATTAACTCTGCTAGACACTTTACAAACAAATATCGGAATGAATGAAATTGCAAAGTTTAATCCTGACTTACAAGAGAAAGCAGTATTAACATTGTTCGGTGCATTCGAAGCCGTTCATGCTAAATCTTATTCATACATCTTTACCACTCTATGCAACAATGATGAAATTGAAGAGGTGTTTGATTGGGTTGAAAAGAATGAATATCTACAATACAAAGCTAATCGTATAGCCGATATCTACACATCAATTAAAGAAGATGATGATGAGTCACTATGGAAAGCGATGTTTGCATCAGTAATGTTGGAATCGTTCTTGTTCTATTCTGGATTCTTCTATCCACTGTATCTAGGTGGGCAGGGAACTTTAAGAAATAGTTCAGAGGTAATTTCGCTTATTTTACGTGACGAATCAATTCATGGGGTGGCAGTAGGTTACTTTGCACAAAATGTATTTAATAAATTTGAAGTAGAGAAACAGAATGAATTAAAAGTATGGGGTTATGAATTACTTCTTGATCTTTATCAAAACGAAGTTAAGTATACAGATGACATTTATGCTGAAACAGGTTTAAGTCCTGATGTTAAAGCGTATGTACGATACAATGCGAATAAAGCATTGATGAATCTTGGATTAGATACAATGTTTCCAGAAGAAGAAATTAACCCAATTGTTATGAACGGTATTCGTAACGAGGGAAGTACTTTCGATTTCTTTAGTCAGAAAGGTTCAACATATACAATTGCTAGAGTAGAAGCAATTAACGATTCAACATTTGATTATTCAAACTTAAAATAAAAAAAGGGGAAATATATATTATGACAAGTACATTCACAAACAAATTACAAAATCATGTTAAGGATTTTCATGAAGCATTCAATCATCCAGTATCACAATCACCTAAGCCAATGAATTTAGAACGAGCAATTAACCGTTCGATTTGGACAGGAGAAGAAATTGTAGAATTTATTCATGCTTCTTGTACTAATATTGGGGAATTTGAGCAAGCATACAATGACTTTATGCAAGGACTAAGTAATGCTTTTGACAAATCTTCTAAAGAAGAGTTTATTCAAGATGATGTAGAGCGAGTAGTTGCTCAAGCTGATGCACTAACCGATACCGATTACTTTGTAAAAGGATCATTCGTTGAAATTGGAGTAGAGGCAGAACCAGTATTTAATATTGTACAAGAAGCTAATATGTCTAAATTATTTACTGCTGAAGACGGCACTAAGTATGCTCAATATCGTGATGACGGTAAGATTTTAAAAAGTCCTGATTTTTGGACACCAGAAGATAAGATCAAAGAGGAAATTCAACGACAAATCAATAATAGTCTAATTAAGTAACAATAAATTGATGTAACTAACAAAATATTGGTATGAATAACAAATTAATACCACTATTTTTCAATAAAACATGGATATTATTGAAATTTAAATTAACAAATACATAATTCTAAAGGAGAATGGATATTTATGAAAAAATCACGTAAACAACGAAAATTAGAAGCTAAACAAAATGGAGTACCTTTCGTACCGCAATACAATGGTACAGGAGTTCAATCATACGAGGATTATTTTGGTGTAGGGAATGAACGTTATAACAATAAATTTTTTCAATTCCAAAGACCTGTAGAAGAGGAACAACAGGAAGTTGAAATCGAAAGTGTACCGATTGTTCAGGAAGAAAAGGTGGAAGTACTTGAAGCAGAACTAGTTGTTGAGACACCAAAAAGTAAAAAGGGTAAAAAGGAAGGTAAGCTTAAGAAGAAGTTAAAGAAGTTATTTGGTAAATAAAATACATAATTACATATGAGGGTGGATTAATTTCTACTCTCTTTATTTTATACATATGAGGTGAACAGTGTTGGGAAAGCATATTGATTTAGTATATAAGGATTTAGTGTTCAAAGTGTTAAAAGAAGGAGTAATTAAAGGAGATAGAACTGGTACAGGAACAATTAGTTCATTTGGCAATCAAATAGAAATTGATTTACAAGATGGGTTTCCACTACTAACTACTAAGCGCGTCTATTGGAAAGGTGTAGTAGCTGAGACAATCATGTTTTTAAAAGGTATTACAGATTTAAAATTCCTACTTGATCAAGAGGTTGATATTTGGACTCGTGATGCATGGAAGTTTTATTTAAAGAACAAAGTTTATTTGGATAATGTATTCAATGGGGAAGCAGATATGTCTTTAGATGAATTTAGAGATTATACAAAAAAATATGGATTTGATATGGGAACTATTTATGGAAGTCAGTGGCGTGATTTTAATGGAGACGGAACAGACCAACTAATGAATGTAGTTAAGGCAATGAAGATTAATCCTGATAGTCGCAGATTAAAAATTTACTCAGCTAACCCTTCGCAAACAGAAACTCAAACTTTACCACCATGTCATGATGCATTTCAATTTAATGTACGTGAAGGTTATCTTGATTGTTTATTCCAAATGAGAAGTTCAGACATATTCTTAGGTTTACCATTCAATATTGCTAGTTATGCATTAATCACTCATATTATCGCAGAGAAGACATGTTTAAAAGTAGGTAAGTTAATTCCTCAATTAGGTGACACACATATCTATTCTACTCACTTAGATGCTTTAGAAGAACAGATGAAACGTGAACCTAAAGAGTTGCCTACATTAAAATTGAGTGAACGAGTTAAGCACTTTAAAGATATTGGTGAAATTGATTTCGATGACATTGAGTTATTAAATTACAGTCCACATCCATCAATTAAAGCACCTCAAGCATTTTAAATTAAAAAGTGAATGTTGATCAGACACTCACTTTAATGATTATAAGAGTGACTGTAGGAAGATGCGGTTTAGTCACATCCTTATTTTACTAATTCTATTCACAATTAGCCAATTTTAAGCAGGAGGAATACATGTCAATAAATATCATTGTGGCAATTAATAAAACAAACTCAATTGGTAAGAATGGACAATTACTTTATAAAATTAAAAAGGATTTAGATCGATTCAAAACTCTCACAACTAATAACAATGGTCATCCTAATCTTTGTTTAATGGGGAAGAATACTTTCTTGGAATTAAATAAACCTTTACCAAAAAGAATCAATGTAGTACTTACTTCAAATAAGAAACTAAAAGTACCTAAAGAAGTAATTGTCGAATCAGCGTTTGAAAAAGTATTAAATCATTATTTAGAGTCTGGAATCCAAGATAAGGATTTATGGATTTGTGGCGGGAGTTCATTATATGAACAAGCATTACCATACGCTGATAAAGTTTATATTACGTACATATATGATAACAAAAAGGGAGATACGTTTTTCCCTTATGAGATAGTTAATCAACACTTTAAAGAAATACATAGAGAAGAACACGAAGAAGATGGATTGAAATTTGAATTTATTGATTATAAAAGAAAGGAAAGTGTTTGATGGGGAAAACTAAAAGTCTACCTAGTAGAGCACAGATTGCAGAATATTGGAGGGATAAGAGGCTTCCAAATGGAGATGAGGTAATTAGAGATGACTATGAACCTTCATGTTGGGCATGTAAACGTTGGTGGCATAATGAGGATGAAAGTAAATTAATTAATGACGGTAACTTTAAAGCGTTATGGAATCATCCAAAATACATACTAGAGAGATGTCATATCCATCCAAAGGCTTTAGGTGGAAGTAATGATGTAAGTAATTTATTTTTAATGTGCTCGCAGTGTCACGAAGCTTCACCAGATACAACAAATACAAATTTATTCTTTGAATGGGTTCAAAAGAGAACATATGACAAAATGATAAAAGAGCATTGGATGTACGATTTAGTTAAAGAGTTGCAGAGCAGAGGCATTGAAGTGTCAGAATTCTTTAACTGGTATAACGAAGATGAAGAACGATGGTTAGACGCTCACGAAAGTATGAATACTCATGGTTTTAAAGTGGTGAACAGTACACTTGTCGCAGGCTATTTAAGTTATTATCTTGAAAATGCTGTTTAATTAATTATTACATACCAAAGGGGTGGATGTCTGATGGGTAAAAGGAATTTAGTGAGACTTAAACAAATTACCGTTGAAAGCAACAATAAAGATATCAAACAAAATATAGAAAATTTTAAAGAGATTTACGTAGAGATGTTATATCAATACTACAAGAGTACACTAAAATAAACATATATAAACACAGGCAAAATATAGATGATTGCTTGTGTTTTTCATTAATGTTACATAAACTATAAATAAGGTGTTACGAAAACTATAAATAAGGTGTTACGAAAACTATAACTAAGGAGTTGTACAGTCATGGTAAGCGCAAATGAATTATTCTCAACAGAAAATAAATACCGTATACAAGAAGAGCGTACTAAAAATAATAGACCACATAGTAATCAAATCGTCATAGGAGTTCATCAGAGGGTTTCTACTGATAGACAGGCATTAGAAGGCGATTCACTAGAAATGCAATCAGAATTAGCACAAAAACACTCTCAAAATGTAAATGGTATTATCTATAAATATTATACGGAAGAAGGTTTATCCGCTAAAAAGACGGCATTAAAAGATAGAGATGTTATGCAAGAAGTCATTCAAGATATTCAAGATGGTAAAATTAATTATTTAATTGCATATCGACGTGATAGACTGTTTCGTAATCAATCTGAAAATATGTGGTTTTGGTCATTATTAGCTGAAAACGATTGTCAAATATACCTTACAGCAAGTGGTGAGACACAAGTTAAAATAGATGAGCTGAAAAAAGCGGGGACAACTAAGATGATGGAGTCTATTTTGGCTATGATGGCTGAAATGGAATCTGAAATTACTTCTACTCGTGTTGCTGACACAATGTTATCTATGGCTAAAAGAGGTGAATATACTGGTGGCTCTATTCCAATAGGGTATACACGTAATGAGGATGGTAAATTTTTACCTAAAGTTGGAACAGAAGAAATAGTTAAAACAATCGAGGATTTATATTTACAAGGATACGGTATGCATACTATCGCTAAATTTTTAAATGCCGATGAAGTTAAAGGTCTCCCTAAGTTGGAAAGTCCTATACCTAAGCCAATTGAAGGTAATAAATCTGACATATGGAATCATCGTAATATTAATACAATATTATTTAATCCGTTTTATACTGGACATTTATCATATGAAAGTAAAAAGAACGTAGATACTGATAGGATTATTACAAAAGTAGACTATATTAAACCTGTGAGATCATTAGACAGACAAAAACAACTAAACGCATTTAAAAATAAGAAAAACACAGGTATGAAAGCACCTAGAGCATACAATACTCCTTTCTTATTATCAGGGTTAGTTTATTGCACTGAATGTGGTGAGAAGTTGCTTACTTCTACGACTTCTCGAAATAATAAAAAGTTTTCTTATTATCGTTGTGCGAATAAGACAACTAGATATAATTCTAAAGGTTGTACCAATCATGGATATCGCAAAGAAACACTAGAATCGCTAGTTATCAAAGTGACGAAGAGTAGAGTTAAGAAACTAACCTCGGATGATTGTATTGAAATATTTAACAAGAAGATTGATTTAGACAAAGTCTCATACACAAATGAATATCAGAAAGTAGAAAAAGAAATAAAAGGTAAAGAGCGTGAATTATCAAATTTAACACGAATGATAATCAAAATAGAAAATGAAGATTTACAAAATCAATACATCAAAGAGCAAGAAAGATTACTTATAGAAATTAATAATCTAAAGGATTCATTATCGAAACTAGTCGATGATGCTACAAATGATAAAAAAATTAGATTTGATTATCAGGAGTTTTATGACTTAGCTAAAGAATACGGAGACTTAATTGAAGTGGCTCCAATCGCAGTTCAGAAACAAATGATAGAAAGTTTATTCACTAATATTTATATCGACAAGAAGGGGGAAGTTAATATGCAAATTCGTAGTGGTATAGGTGAAATCCTTGATTTATCAAACCTTGAAGTAGAATACGCACAAGATGAAGATGTTATAGACTTTGGTATAGGACGTTCACCACCAGTAATGCTAAGTGTTTTTAAGTGTGGAATTTCATCAAGGCGTTTCGTGATTATGTCCATTGGCAGTGCCTCAGGGTCTTTATTTTGCAATGTATAGCCGACTGCACAGTGAGCGCAGCGCATATTACAAAGGTTTGTTGTTGTAAATTCAATATTTGATAGGGTCATTTGCCCATGTTGTTCGACATCTAAATACGCTTCCCACGGATCAAAACTGGGCGTCATTTTTTGTAAGGTCGTCATTTTTCGTACATCTTCCTTTCTAGCATTCTATTGTCTCATATTCAGTGCTATTTTCAAATATGAAATTATTGAAAGAGCTTTTTTTTGTCCTATCTAGGAAATTTTATTCGTGTATCGATATAAAAAATGCTTCTAAATATCCTCGTTAGCGTTTCAATCTTTGAAAGAAAATAGCGATGATAAATGAAATAGGTATGTGGTATTACGTTTAGAATACTTTTGCAAGTAGACAATGGCAGCATATGGTTCGAAAATGGGTTTCTTTCAATACATAAATGCAAAGAAAAGATTGAGTATTAACACTGCTATTTTTCTAAAAAAACGTTATGATGGAGAAAGCAAGGCGGGAAGACCGTAACGAAGAAAGTAGGAATTTGTTTTGAGTAAGTATGAAATACTATTATTTGATGTAGATGACACATTATTAGATTTTAATTTAGCTGAAGATGCAGCACTAAACCGTTTATTTGAACAAGAAAAAATTGCGACTACACCGACTATGATTACCCGCTATAAAGAAATTAATGAGTCAATGTGGCGTGCTTTTGAGCGAGGCGAAGTAACAAAAACTTCTCTACATAATACTCGATTTTCAATCGCGTTAAAGGAATTTGGCATAGAGGTAGATGGCGAGTATGTTGAAACTGTTTTCCAAAAGTATTTGCAGGAAGCACATCATTACGTAGATGGGGCATATGAGCTGATTGCACAACTTGCAGACAGTTACGATTTATACGTCGTTTCAAATGGTGTTACAAAAACACAAAATAAACGATTAGCAGATGCAGGTTTAGCAAAATATTTTAAAGGTATTTTTATTTCAGAGCAAACGGGCTATCAGAAACCGATGCCAGCATTTTTTGATTATGTTTTTGACCGTATCGACGGATTAACTAAAGATAAGACTTTAATTGTGGGAGATTCACTAACATCTGATGTGAAAGGCGGTTTACTAGCAGGGATTGATACGTGCTGGTTTAACATCCGCGATATGCAAAATACAACTGATATTAAGCCTCATTATGAAATTAAAAAATTACATGAGTTGCATGTGTTATTAAATAAATAATTCATAAAGGAACTTCGCTCTACTATTTGATAGGTGGCGAAGTTTTTTTTAGGTAGGGAACTTGTAGGAGCATGTGCTAAAAATACTATATTTTTAAACAATTAAATCTATTATGATAGTTATAGAAAATAATAAGAGGGAGGAGCAATATGAAAAGAATATTTCAAACAACGACTATACTTGTATTGCTGGGGGCATCGATCGCTTTCCCGATAGAAGCTTCCGCCTATGAAGAACCGACGCACTACGTACATATGAAAACAGAAAATATGACAATCTATTCTGCCTATGGTGCTACGATTTCTGCAGCTGAAAAAAATGGAGTCTATAGCATTAAAGCGAATATCGTCAATAATCGTCAACCGCTTGAAGTTGTCATTTTTAAAAATGGGCAATCCGGTGTGCTACAGCAAGTATTGAAAAAAGGAATGGAACCCGTTGCCTATCGAGACGAAGGGGATCGTGTGGTTGCGATAATCCATAACAATGCAGAGTTGAAGTTTGTGCAACCTGAGCAACTCTATTTCCGAGATTTAGCAAAGACATCAACTAGCTCCTACATTCAAACTTTGGCAGAGCGTGGAATTATTCGTGGGCGTACACCAGATAATTTCGGTGTAAATGACTCTTTAACACGTGCACAGTTTAGTGCTTTGCTCGTCCGTGCATTTAGCTTTCAGCAGGAGCCAACAAAACAGTTTACAGACATAAATCAAAAAACATCGTGGTACGGAGGTCATGTAGGTGCTTTACATTCATTAGGCATTATTCATGGCAAAACTCCTACTACTTTTGATCCGAACGGCAAAATTACACGTCAGCAGGCGATATTGATGCTAGGACGCACATTAGATGCAGTTGATTTTGTGCTAGAAGATAAAGATGATACAACCATTTTACCTTTTGAAGATAGCTATACATTCCAAGGAGAGTTATTACGTCACACGCAGACACTATATACAATCGGTGCTTTAGATGACAATGCAAATTTAAACCCGAATCAGTATATTACACGAGGTCAATTCGCAAAAATGTTGGCTGTCACTTTGCAAGCAACAGGCAGATTATAAGTGCTATTTTAAGTGCCTGGCACTCTATTGACGGTATTGGCAGAGCTATCGGCGATTAACGCAATTTTAACGGCGAAATTTACAAACTAATCAGCGATTGAACACCTTTTTATCCTTATAGGAAGAAAAGGTGTTTTATTATGTGAAATATTCGATAAAAAGAACAAAATATTGTAAGAGAAATTGAGCACAATAAATCTTTAAAAAGGTATAAAAAATAAACTATCGGGCAAAACCATTTATGAGACTAGTTTTCACGAGAGGGGAAAAAGCTGATGAGTACTATATTAAATGCTACAAAACGTCATAAAGGACAACGCTCAACATTAACAAAACTAAGGCAAAGTGGTGCTATTCCTGGCGTTGTTTACGGTTATCAAATGGAGCCCACTTCGATATCACTTGATGCTAGAACATTTGCTAAAGTTTTAAGCGAAATTGGTAGTAAAAGTGTATTTCAATTAGATGTCGAGGGAAAAAAAGTAAATGCAGTGTTAACGGAAGTACAACGTTGTGCGTTAAAAGGTTTTGTAAAGCATGTAGACTTTAAATCAATCAATATGTCAGAAGAGCTAGAAGTCGATATCCCTGTTACCGTAGTAGGTGATGCTATCGGTGTTAAAGATGGAGGCTTCCTGTTACAGCCAAATCGTGAAATTCGTATTAAAGTGAAACCTTCGGAAATACCAGAATCGGTAGAAGTTGACGTAACGAATGTCGCAATTGGTACCTCATTGTATGTTGGAGATATTCGTCAAAACGTACACTTTGAAATTTTAAATGAAGACGACTATACATTAGTGACAATCACGCCTCCAGCAGCAGAAAATGTACAAGAAGAGGAAACAGTAGATGGCACACCTGAAGTAATAGAAGCGACAGGACAAAATACAGCTGAACCGAGAGAATAAAGAGTTTTTATTATAATGAAGTGGCTTGTGAAAGTGTTACATTTCACAAGCTTTTTGAATATTTTTTAAACGACAGCGCTCTTAACACCAGTCCATTTTGTAAATAATTTCTCATTGTAAGTTAATGCTAATTGTACAATTGGGCCTAGACCGAAAGCCATTAGCACTGTTCCTACTCCAATTGGACCACCAAGTAAAAAGCCAATAATAGCAACAGTTACTTCCATTAAAGTACGAGCGCGTGTAACACTCCAGCCTAGCTTATGAACCAACAAGAGCATTAATGTATCTCGTGGGCCAATGCCTAAATTCGCTACCATATACATGCCACAGCCCCACCCAAGTAAAAGCAATCCAGTTAAGTAGGCAAGTAGCTGCATCCAAAAGCCCTCAATATCTGGTAGCCAAAAGTTGAAAATATCAATAAAAATTCCAGCTAAAAACATATCTATAAATGTACCTGGTAAAGGAAATTTCTTTGTCACCAGCATATCAAATGCTAAAATGGCTAAACCAATTAGTATAGACCAAGTACCAATTGTAAGACCAAATGTTTTGGCTAACCCTATATGTAAAACATCCCATGAACCAACGCCAAAAAATTGTCCTTTAATAGTTAAAGTTATGCCAAAGGATAAAACTAAGATGCCAGCAATGAAAAATAGACATCGTGTAAAAAAAGCTTGTTTCATATTTAAAACCTCATTCTGAAAAATTCATGTTGTCCAACAAAGTATTATAGCAATAGTTTTAGAAAAAGCGCCGAAAATAGTCATTTCATATTTTTCAAAAAAAGGCGGTTTAGCTTTAAGAACGAGGGGTAAAATAATAATGAATATGAAAGGATGGGATGAAATGACTTCAGTACGTGATGAAATTTTAGAAGTATTAAATCGAGAAAAAATAGGAACGATGGCAACCGTTGAAAATGGTAAGCCATATTCACGTTATATGACATTTCAAAATGAAGACTTCGTATTATATACAGTGACAAATAAGCACTCTGAGAAAATCGATGAGCTATTGAAAAATCCGTATACACATATTTTATATGGCTACGATAATGGAGGCTTTGGCGATACGTTTGTAGAAATTGAAGGGAAGCTCACAGAAATTGAAGAGGAAGGCTTAAAAAATAAATTAGCAGAATTTTTTACAGGGATTATCATTGGCAACAAAGATGAGATGGTGACACTTAAAATTGAACCTATTCGTATGCGATTGATGAACAAAAAAGGTGAGCCACCTAAAGAGTTAGAATTTACAAACGACCATTTATAAATGGTCGTTTTTTTCATACTAGTAATAAGGTAAATAGAAAAATTAAGACGAAACAATTAACATGACTTGAAACTCCTTCGTCATTCATGCATGATAGGTCATAAAAGAAAAGGGAGTGCTCAAAATGATAGGAAAAGTACAGCAGCTAGCAGAAAATATACAGGCATCACAGGGGAAAATTGAGGCGGATTTTATTTTGCGTAATGCACAAGTTGCAGATGTTTTTACTTTAACGTGGAAGAATGCAGATATTGTTGTGAAGAATGGGCAAATTGTAGCCCTTGATACACAAAATCGTTTTATTGCTAACAATGAGGAAGATGCAAAAGGACATTATGTTATACCAGGGTTAATGGATGGGCATATACATATTGAATCATCAATGCTCACGCCTTCTGAATTTAGTCGCGTGCTTGTTCCTCACGGCGTGACGACTGTCATCACAGATCCGCATGAAATAGCAAATGTTGCAGGTGCTGAAGGCATCCAGTTTATGCTAGATGATGCGAAACAAGCTGAAATGGATATTTTTGTAATGCTGCCTTCCAGTGTGCCAGGCACTCGTTTTGAACATGCAGGGGCCACACTTACCGCTACAGACTTAGCCCCTTTTATGACCAATGATAATGTACGTGGATTAGCAGAGGTGATGGATTTTCCAGCTGTGCTGAATGGCGAAAAGAGCATGCTTGAAAAAATTATGTTAGCACAACAAGCTAATCTTGTTGTAGACGGACATTGTGCAGGATTGACTAGCACACAAATTACAGGTTACCGAGCGGCAGGCATTCATACTGATCATGAGTGTGTGACAGCGGAAGAAGCGTTAGATCGTATAGAGCAAGGAATGTATGTATTAATACGTGAAGGCTCAGCAGCTAAAAATTTACGTGATTTATTACCGGCTGTAAATACAATAAATGCGCGTCGCTTTGGTTTTTGTACTGATGATAAGTATGTTGACGAATTAATGGAAGAGGGAAGCATCAACTTTGATATTAAGATGGCGATTGAAGAAGGAATGGAGCCATTGCAAGCTATTCAAATCGCTACAATTAACGTAGCTGAGTGTTATCGTTTATACGATCGAGGGGCAATAGCACCAGGCTATAAAGCCGACTTTGTCTTAGTGGAAGATATTACGAAAATGCGAGCGAAAGCTGTCTGGAAAAATGGCGTCAAAGTTGCTGAAAATGGGACAATGCTAACTGCGCGTGTAGAACCCGAAGTTCCTGCCCATATCCATCGCTCTGTTCATTTGCCAACTATTACTACGGACATGCTTGCCATTCCATTTACAAAAGGATCAAAAGCTAATGTAATGGAAATTGTTCCTAATCAGCTTATTACCAACCATTTAGTAGTAGATGTACCGGTTACGAAAGGTGAATTTATTCCATCTGTAGAGCAGGATTTACTAAAGTTGGCTGTAATCGAGCGCCACCATCATTTGCATACTACTGGTCTTGGTATTGTGAAAGGTTTTGGATTGCAAAAAGGTGCGGTTGCAACGACAGTAGCACACGACTCTCACAATGCACTAGTCGTTGGAGCGAATGATGATGATATGCTCATGGCCCTTAATCGTATTCAAGAAATTCAAGGAGGATTTGTAATCGTAGCAGATGGCAAAATATTAGCAGAAATGCCTTTAACAATTGGTGGGTTAATGACAGATGCAACAGCACATGATGCCAAAATGCAATTAGCGAGTCTACACACTGCACTAAATGAGCTAAACCCTAATTTAGATTTTCATTTTCTTTTAACGTTTTCATTTGTGGCATTGCCTGTTATCCCATCCTTAAAATTAACGGATTCAGGACTATTTGATGTCACAACATTCCAACATATTTCGGTAGAAGCATAATGATAAAAACGACCTGAATGCAGCGTGCAATCAGGTCGTTTTTTTAGTTGTTATCTATGCCATAAGCTGCTTTTCATGCGGCTAAACAATACGATTATAATCATTTTTTGCGTACTATTAAATGAAAATAATACTGCGCCTGATTCAAAATTATTGAAATCGAAGCGTTTTCATATTAAAATAACATTTATAGATTATCGATAATCTATAATAGATAACATTTTTACTAGCCACCATATACACTGAACTATTAAAATAAGAGGATATAAATTTATTGGAGTGGTTAGATGGGGTTTAATGAAAATTCAATTTCGAAGAAAACGATAGCAGAACAAATAGCTGAGCAATTATTATTTCGCATATTTTCAGGTCAATATGAACAAGGACAGCGTTTGATAGAGTCGGAAATTGCAAAAGAGTTACAAGTAAGTCATGCACCTGTCCGAGAGGCTCTGTATCTTTTACAAAAAGATGGTGTAGTTGAAAAAATACAACATAAAGGTGTAAGTGTAAAAATTATTTCGGATCAGGAATTAAAGGATTATTTGGAGACCCTTTATTACCTGTTGGATCTTGCACTTAAAAATTGTGAAACAAAATGGACTGCCGAATTTCAAAATGAACTTTTACTTCGTTTTGAAACGATGGAACAAAGAAAGTCCGTAAAAAATATTTACGAATATGTTGTATCGTTTGCCCACCTGTTACAATTGTTTTTTGATATTACTGGAAATATTGCGATGCTACGTTTCTTTAAAGAAACCATATTTGTTACAAATGTAGCTGCACAAACAAAATGGAAAATGAATCTTGTTGAATCCTATCATATGTCCATTCATACGTTTATCAAGTGTATAGAAATATCGGATTTTGAAAATGCCCGAAATGCTATTAAAGATGTTATTTTATGGCATCATTTTAATTAAATTTTAAAGGGGAAATTGATATGAAAGCAGCAGTTTGGCACGGCGTAAAAGATATTAGAGTAGAAGAGGTTGAATTACGAGCTTTAAGAGAAGATGAAGTGAAAGTAAAAGTAGCTTGGGCAGGTATTTGTGGAAGTGATTTACATGAATATCAAGAAGGTCCAGTATTCATACCGGTTGATGCAAAAGCTGATTTAACGAGTGAAATTGCTCCGCTAACAATGGGACATGAATTTGCTGGCGTAATCGAAGAAGTTGGTTCTAAGGTTACAAATTTTAAAGTAGGAGACCGAGTAGTAATAAATCCTACTTTAACATATAGAAACAAACATGAAGATATAGATCGTTATGATGGATTTAATTTCATCGGATTACATGGAAACGGTGGGTTTGCAAAATATGCAAACGTGCCTGCAACAAATGTACATCGTTTAGCTGATAATTTAACATTACAAGATGGTGCATTAGTAGAACCGATGGCGGTTGCTGTACAAGCTGTAAAAGATGCTGGCGTCACTTTAGGAGATTCAGTTGCAGTGTTTGGTGCTGGACCAATTGGATTATTGACAGTCATTGCTGCTAAAGCATCTGGTGCAAGCAAAGTCATCGTATTAGATTTATCTGATAACCGATTAGAAAAAGCGAAAGAATTAGGTGCAACACATATTATTAACTCAGGAAAAGAAGATCCTGTACAAGCTGTTCGAGCGATTGTAGCAGATGGAGTAGATGTTTCTTTTGAAGTTGCTGGAGTTGCTCCTACTTTTAAACAAGCTATTGATGTAACAAAAGCGCGTGGTAATATGATGATTGTTTCTATTTTTGCGAGACCAATCGAGTGGAATCCAATTCATCTTACAAACACTGGTGTGAATCTTCTTTCTTCAATTGTTTATACACCAACAATATTCCAAAGAACAATTGATGCAATGGGTGCTGGTCAGCTAAATCCACAAGGCATTATCACAAGCCAAATAAAATTAGATGATATCGTTGATAAAGGTTTTGAAGCGTTAACAAACGACAAAACTCAATCAAAAATATTAGTTGAGTTGAGTGGAGAAAAATAATACAACTCCAGATAGTGAATTTAATACTAGTTTAAGCTCCTTTATCTTTAAGAGAACTAATTAGTTTTCTCAGACTGTAGACAAACTCGAAGTTTTTCGAATTTGTCTATAGTCTTTTTTTATTTAAAACTAATATAGGGGGTGACTACTGCTGTTGATTTCCGCTACGGGCGGGCGCTTTCCGCGGGCACACACGTAAGCCGCAACCCTCGATAACGCGCGGTTTGTTGCGTCTTACGTTTTGCGCTGTTCCCGCAGGAGTCGCCCGTCCTCCACTCCAATCAACTAGTGTCAACACGCTCTTACGAAGGAAAAAGTGAAAATAAAGTACAATTATTGCAGTTATGATTATATATGATAGTCGTCTGCTGTAATCATTAAATAAATTTAGAGGTCTACTGCTGTTGATTTCCGCTACGGTCGGGCGCTTTCCGCGGGCACATCGTAAGCCACAACCGTCGCTGTCGCGCCGTCTGTTGTGTCTTACGTTTTGTGCTGTTCCCGCAGGAGTCGCCCGCCCTCCACTCCAATCAACAGAAGATTCATAGCATAATACCGGCTCCTAAATCGTAAAAATCCACTGTGCTTTCCGCGGGCACACACGTAAGCCGCAACCCTCGCTAACGCGCGGTCTGTTGCGTCTTACGTTCTGTGCGTTCCCGCAGGAGTCTACGTGGATTTTTACTCGGAAATTATTAAAATGCCCTATTAGCAGTGCTAGTGTTAAAAATTGTTTGAGTACCTGGCACTAAGCGTTGGCACCGGGCATAATAGTTGCTACTAAAGCTTAAAAATCCATTTTTTACAATAAAAACAACAAAAGGGATTAAGATTTCTATTCTTAATCCCTTTTGTCGACAAGCTGAGAGAACTAATTATAGTTCTCTCTTTCTTTTATTCGCTCAACAAAATAGAACTGCAACTTAAAATAAACCCCTATTCATGGGAAAAATAATCTTCCTCAACATATTGATGTTCAGCATGTCGTAAACCATGAATGAGCACAATGTTAAAATCTTTCAAAATAAACGAGTTAGTCTATGCTCTTTTGCTTGTGAGTGTAGCTAATAAGTTCATTTCACAGGAATGGCTTATAGAGTTTATTGTTTTTTTAATGTACCCGAAAAATTCGTACCTTCATCGCGCTCTGAACTGCAATCAACCTCGATTATTTTTAGCGCATTTTTAAGTTGCTCGAATTCCAGAACACAGCGATTTCCATTTTCAGATCTGTTCATTACAGCCTTAGTATTAGATGTAATGGTAGCTGTCCCATCTACACTACCTAACTGTTGACCATCACTTGCTGTTAAAGAAATATTAAAAGTTTTACTTGTGACATTAGAAATAATGGCGTCGCGGCGATTAAACTCATTCGCCCCTTTGCCCCATTTATAGTAGTACGTATAAGTACCTTCCCATGCACTATTTGAAGGTGTCACTTGCTGCATCGTTTTATCTAGCTGATGTTGTCCATTGATCGCTCGTGAATTTAAGGAAGCATTGTTCGGATTATCATGAATGTTTTGTGCATCATCAGAAATAGTATACAAATTTCTCGAATCCATGCGATGAAGTAATGTAACGACTTGCGCACGTGTCATATTGTTTGCAACGCCAAAAAACTTTTGCAAGTCACGATTTTCATATTGCTCGTTCTGACCAGTGGAAATATAGGAATCGAGTAAAAATTGAATGGATTCATTGAGGCCACGCTTGCCCTCTGCTAGGTGAGTGATAGCCTGTGCAACAACACCGCGTTTTATAGCAGTTGCTCGGATATTGTTATGAAAGTAGCCGTTAAGAGGTACACCATAACTTGCGAGGCGGTTATAATACTCATCTGACCAGTTCGCTGCTGGGGTTTGCTTTTTCAACTCATCATAAGGAGTTTCCAGTTCATAATAATTGGCAAGTAGCTTTGCAAATTGTTGCTCGGTAATGGTCGCATTCGGCTTGAACGTGCCGTCAGCATAGCCATCAATAATGTCATATTCCTCTGCCCACATGACTGCCTCATAAGCAAAATGGTCTTCGGTCACATCTGTGAAACCAGCTGCCTCTACCTTGAGGTTACCAGCAACGATAAGTAATGAAAGCAATACTATACTCAATAATTGTTTCATTAGCATTCTTCCTTTCTAGCAATTATACTATTTAGTTTGCAGGATATAGATGGAAACTGCAAATGTTTCCATTAGATATTTTCAAGTACATGTCCTTTTTACTAGTCAAAAAGTGGTCAGAATTTATTGGCAATATCGAAGAATCTATTAGCCACTTAGGACATTTAAACGGTGAAAACGAAGATTAATTCCTCGTCCTTTTTATAAACAAGATTGGCATCTCTAATTTTTGTAGAACATGTACAAAAATTGGCGGTGTTTTTTTGTTAGCTAAATATAAAAGATATGCAAGAAAAAAATTTTTTAAAAAAATTTTTGTTAAAACAGTTGAAATTTATTCGCTTTAAGCATATATTTTTCCTAAGGGAAACAAAATATCGTAAATGAAAGAAGAGTGACTCAATGAAAAAGTTAGATGAATTAAAACTAACGATTCTTCCACTAGGGATACTAGTGTTTCTGACGATGTTGTGGAAAATGACCCAATCTGTAGGTGTAGCGATTTCAATTGTTGTATTTTGGATGGGCTGGAAACAGCTTATGAAGAAATTTATGATAAATAATTAATTTGAGAGACAAAGCGGCATCAACAGTAATGCGGAAATAAGAGAAATGTTTACGCAAGTTGCAGCGAAACATATCTCGTAAATTATAAAATTTAAGGAGGGAAGCCGTTTAGTCAAAACAAGCAACACTATAAAACAAAAAAGATAAAACGTTTGCTTCAACATCGCTTAAAGAATATCCGGATCAACATCTTCATTAAGCAGCGACTAACATTAAAGATAAACTTTCTAGAACCGATTTGGAGAAGTAATACTACTGAGAATGCTAAATAATCACATCTTTCTCAAGTTCATTGGGCAAAAAGCTGTAGGAGTTTGCTCGCGTTTATTTGATTGAAACAGTTAAATGTTATCCTTCTTCTAAAATCTATAGTGGAAATAGCTTTAATAAAAGCTTTCCCTATTTGAAAGAATCTCTAAAGGTGATGGGTGTAGCATAGTAAGATGAAAATCCTGCGCCCATCTATGTAATTTCTATTAGTCGTTAAAATGCAGAAGATACGGCTAATATATATTCGTTGTATGCAACTATCAGCTTGTGGTGGTGCTAAGACAAACGAAAGTGGCTTCGGTAAAAATGAGTACGATGAAGCAAGAAGTAAACGTAAACTTATAACGTTTTAGAAGGTTTTGACAACGGTAATGGTAAATGAAACGTTTATTAGGTGTAATTGTTTTAATGATGTTACTTTTCGGTTGTAGCGCAGAAAAAAATGAAACTGGAAAAAGGGAAGGGGTCGTTGTTGCAACGACAGGGCATATTGGCGATGTTATTAAAGAAATTGGCGGTGACCATTTAACTGTGACCGCTTTAATGGGACCAGGTGTTGACCCACATTTATACAAGGCAACACAAAGTGATTTATCAAAGTTAGAAAACGCTGAAGTAATTTTTTATAACGGTTTACAATTGGAAGGCCAAATGCTCGATATTTTCGATCAAATGTCAAAAGATAAAACGGTACTAGCTGTTGGTGATAAGTTAGATAAAGATAAGCTACTTGATAGTGAAGATGAAGGGCTACTTCACGATCCGCATATATGGTTTAACATTGACCTATGGAAACAAGTTGTAGATGCAGTAACGGAAACACTTGTGAAAGAATATCCAGAGTATAAGGATGATTTTAAAGCAAATGAAACAGCTTTTTTGAAAAAATTAGATGAATTGCAAACTTACGCGAAAAAGCGTATTAATGAAATTCCAGAAAAACAACGTATATTAGTAACGGCTCACGATGCGTTCAACTATTTTGGTGAGAGCCAAGGGTTTGAAGTTCGTGGCTTACAAGGGCTTAGTACAGAAGCAGAATATGGTGTGAAAGACGTACAGGAAATGGTAGATTTCTTAGTTGATAACAAAATCAAAGCTATTTTTGTAGAGTCAAGCGTTTCAGATAAAGCGATGAAAGCCGTTATAGAAGGAGCAAAACAGAAAGGGCATGACATTGTTATTGGTGGAGAGTTATTTTCGGATGCTATGGGTGCTGAAGGAACAAAAGAAGGCACATACATTGGGATGTATCAACATAACATCGACACAATTGTCGATGCACTAAAGTAGGTGGAAAAATGAATGCATTAACAGTTGAAAATTTATCGGTTGCTTATGATAAGAAAACCGTATTAGAAAATGCCAACGTTACAGTGCCAACAGGCAGACTTTCGGCAATTATTGGTCCGAATGGAGCAGGCAAATCGACTTTTTTAAAGGCGATTTTAAATCAATTACCAAATAAGGTTGGGAAAGTAGAAATACTAGGAAAGAACTTTGATCCAAAAAGTCTAGTTGTCGGCTATGTACCACAACGCAATGCAGTCGATTGGGATTTCCCAACCAATGCACTTGATATTGTGTTAATGGGGCGATACGGACATACCGGTTTATTTAAACGTCCTTCCAAACGGGATAAGATGCTTGCTAATCAAGCTTTGGAAAGTGTAGGAATGCTAGATTTTGCAGAGCGCTCCATTGGACAATTATCTGGAGGTCAACAACAGCGTGTGTTTTTAGCAAGGGCTCTAGCGCAAAATGCAGATATCTATTTTTTAGATGAACCTTTTGCTGGTGTAGATGCCGCAACAGAAAAAACAATTATCGATATTTTAAAAAGCTTAAAGGCACAAGGAAAAAGTATTTTTGTTGTGCATCATGATTTACAAACAGTAAAAGAATATTTTGATTACACAATTTTATTAAATAAAACAATTTTAGCATCAGGGGCTACAGAAGATGTCTTTACACCAGAGCAATTACAAAAAACATACGGTGGCAAACTTTTCATGATGCAAGACACGTTAGGAGCGAACAGTGTATGTTAAGCGGTAACTTACTTTGGGTTTTGCTCGGTACGATGCTACTGGGAATCGCGGCGGGAATAACGGGGACCTTTTCCTTTCTTCAAAAACAAAGTTTAGTGGGAGATGCTGCAGCTCATGCAGCATTGCCTGGTATTGCAATAGCCTTTTTATTAACGGGTCAAAAAGACTTACCAATCTTAATTTTAGGAGCTGCCATTACGTCAGCATTATCTGTGTATTGTATCCAATGGATTGTTTCCTTTTCTAAAATGAAAGCAGATGCGGCTATTGGTTTAGTATTAACAGTGTTTTTTGGGATTGGAGTTGTATTTTTGACTGTTGTAAATCATAGCCCACTAGGAAATCAAAGCGGTCTCAATGATTTCATTTTTGGCAAAGCGGCAACAATGACGAAAGCCGACTTAACATGGCTATTTGTATGTGCAACAATCATTATTTTAGTTAGTCTATTATTTTATAAGGAATGGAAGCTTCTAATCTTTGATCCTGTTTATGCAAAGGGCATTGGCTTGCCAGTTGAAGCATTAAAAGCTGTATTGACGGTATTGATTGTTTTAACGATCGTAACAGGCATCCAATCCGTTGGTGTTATTTTAATGTCGGCGCTATTAATCATTCCTGCTGTAAGTGCTCGACTATGGACGGCAAAACTAAGTTCCATGATTGTACTGAGTGCTGCTATTGGTGGCATATCAGGTTTAGTCGGAACCTTTATTAGTTCACTGCGAACAGGATTATCAACAGGACCTATTATTGTATTAGTAGCTGCTAGCATCTTCTTTATCTCTTATTTAATAAGTCCAGCAGGGCAAATTAATAAATTTCTCAGAAAAAAACAGTTTCGAAAGCAAGGTGAGGTAGGGTGATTGAGTTTTGGGTCATTTTTACGGGTCTTCTAGTAGGGATAACATGTGGCATAGCAGGCGTTTTTCTAATATTACGTAAAATGTCGATGATAGCAGATGCCATTAGCCATACTGTGCTGTTCGGAATTGTTATGGCTTTTATTGTTACGCAAACATTAAATGGCTTTTGGATGCTAATAGGAGCGGCATTTGCAGGGATTTTAACCGCTTATTTAGTACAGTTACTCCATTCATCGGGTATACAGGAAGATGCCGCCATTGGTGTTGTCTTTACGTCTTTATTTGCAGCAGGCGTCTTGCTAATTACATTGTTTGCTAGCAATGTTCATTTAGACGTTGAGCATGTATTAATGGGTGAAATTGCCTTTGTCCCTTGGGATAAGTGGACATTATTTTCGATTACAATGCCAAAAGCTGTCTGGATGTTGTTGCTCGTTTTATTAATAAATATTGGATTCCTTGTTTTATTCTTTAAGGAAATGAAGCTAGCAACCTTTGATGCAGTGTATGCGGCGTCTATAGGGGTTCCAATTATTTTTCTGCATTATGGCTTTATGACTTCTATTTCCTTCACAACTGTAGCAGCATTTGATAGTGTAGGGGCAATTTTAGTAGTTGCCATGTTAATTGGGCCTGCAGCAACAGCCAATTTAATTAGTAAATCGATTAAACAGATGTTTCTATACAGTATGTTATTTGGCGGGGCAGCATCGATTATTGGCTATTATTTGGCGAAATTTTGGGACACGTCCATTGCAGGTATGATGGCCACAGCAGTCGGACTATTATTTATTGTCACGTTATTCGCTCAAAAAATTGTCGATAGGAGAAGAAAATCCCTCGTTGGTAAATTAGAGGGTTTATAATTGAAAGACAATGTGAGGACTACCATGAATGATTGCACATATAGTAGGTACCTACGCTATAAAAAGTAATAATAATGAAGAGGTGAGGCTTATAATAGGCAGCATCTCTTCATTTTCTATTTTTGGAACATCGAGAACGAATAATGAGAAAGGTTAAAATAAGGTGAACATTTCATCCTTTAGCATGATTTTCACTCTATATATTAATAGTATACTTTTATCAGTGATTATAAGGAGCGATAGCATGATAAAAGGGTTATATGAAGCACATTTACTAGTAAGTGATTTACAAAAGTCAATAACTTTTTATGAGAAACTAGGGCTTGAGTTAGCTTATGTGAAAAATCAATTAGCTTTTTTCTGGATTGTCAAAGGGGAGAGTTGGATTTGACTTTGGGAAAGTAAGGAAGCAAAAATAGATTATCATCCTTCTATTCGGCATATTGCTTTCAGAATTGATGAAGAAGATTTAACACGAGTGAAAGAGTGGCTGCGATCCATTGACATTGAAATAAAAACAGCATTTGGCTTTACGCCAGCACAATAACCGCTTGTTTTACCAAATAATCCACATGCACATGCCGCAATCTATTTTGCTGATCCAGACGGGAATTCCATTGAGCTGATTGCGCCATTAAGACTGGATGTCGAGGAAGATTTTCCAATGATGTCGTTAAATGATTGGTGCAAAAATGAGGATTGGTAAAAAGAATACATAATCACGAGCTAAGGTAGAAATAAAATACAAGAATTGTAATTTTATATGTACGAATATTTATAATTTTGGTACGATGGGTGTTATTAAAATTTAATATAGGACAACGAGGGGATGCAGCATGTGGAAAAATCACAACGTATGGATTATTTTATTAGGTGAGTTTGTAGTAGGTCTTGGTTTATGGGCTGGGATTATTGGAAATCTAGCATTTATGCAAGAGGTAGTTCCGTCTGATTTTCATAAATCATTAATTATTTCAATTGGAATTTTAGCTGGTCTTGTTGTAGCGCCGCTTGCAGGACGATTAATTGACCAATCAAGGAAAAAAACGGTCATTCAGTTTGCAAGTTTAGGTCGCATTATTAGCGTATTTTTTATGTTTATCGCACTTTATACAAATTCGGTCATTTGGATGATACTGTTTTTAATTACATTGCAAATTGCCGCAGCATTTTATATGCCCGCTTTACAATCAATTATTCCAATGGTTGTTAAGGATAAAGATTTAATCTCATTGAATGCATGGCAAATGAATGCTCGAACGATTTCACGAATTGTCGGAACAGCGGCAGCGGGTTTAATGTTAAGTTATTTTGAGTTGAAATGGTTATACATTATTTCGCTTATTGTATACATACTAATGTATTTCATAACAAACGGATTAAAGCTAGATGAAACAATTAATCTGTCCGTTCAAGATAAGGAAAAAGGTGCATTTAAGGAAGTTTTACCTATGCTAAAAGAGCATCCAGTCGTTTTAATGACACTTGTTCTAATGTTAATCCCTACATTATTTTTAGGCTCTTTTAATTTAGTCATTATGAAAATATCAGAAATTCACCAGTCCACAACTATTTCTGGTTTATTGTATACGGTTGAAGGTATCGGCTTTATGTTAGGAGCAGCAGGGCTCAAATATATTGTTGAGCGAGTGAATATAGGTACATTATTATTTGGACTTGCGTTTATCATTGGTTTAATGGAGCTTATGTTACTGCTTGCAGATAATTCTTTCTTTGCGTTACTGACATTTGGACTATTTGGTTTTTCTGTAGGTTGTTTTTTCCCAACGACAATGGTAATCTTTCAAAAACAAGTGCCGAAAGAGTATTATGGCCGTTTCTTTTCCTTCCGTAATATGATTGACTCTGTCGTCTTCCAAATCGTTCTACTATCAACAGGAATGATGCTTGATTTAATCGGCTTAAATGGAATGGGTCTAGTATTTGGTATCATTAGTCTAAGCTTAACCGTGTCTTTTCTATTTTTTTCAAAGAAAAAGAATGTAATTATGCATGCACAATAACAAAGCTTAATCACAATGAACACGGCTATAGAAATTTCCAAAACACATATTGCCTTATCTTTATTAAGTTAAATTACAAGCTATTTCCACTAAATGTGGAGGTAGCTTTTTTTATATGGTTTGCAGTGAATTCCATAGTTCGATGGGCGTTGAATTATTCTATGTTTATAATGGATATAAAATAGTTATTACCAAAAGTTAGGGGAATTTGTATGAATAATGTTAAATTTATCGCTTTATTACTGCTTACAACTTTTTTAATGGGTTCTTCGTTTGCCATTGTAAAATTGGGTTTACCTTACGCATCTCCATTATTATTAGCGGCATTGCGTTTTATCGTAGCGGGTGTATTCATGGCTGTAATTGTTCTTGTTTTAAAGAGACCTCACCCAACGACAAAAGCCAATTGGTTGAAAATTCTTATAATTGGTACATTCCAAACTGCTGGCGTGATGGGCTGTATATTTTTAAGCTTGCGAACGATTACAGCTAGTGAATCTTCTATTCTAACATTTACGAACCCATTGTTAGTCGTTGTATTGGCTACTATTTTTACAAAAGCACATTACCGTTTGTATCAGTGGGGCGGTGTTATTCTCGGTTTAATCGGTGTCATGATTACAATGGGTGCACAAATCGAGTGGAAAATTGGTCTAGTTTTCGGGTTTCTTTCTGCTGTTTTTTGGGCAATTGCCACGCTATTAGCAAAAAAATGGGGTGTACTGTTTGATACATGGGTTCTATCAGCATATCAGATGCTCTTTGGGGGATTACTGCTCTTACTAGGTAGTATTGTACTGGAGCAGCCATATTTTATCGTTAATGGACATTCATTGGCTATTTTACTATGGTTAAGCATTTTTTCATCAATCGTTCAATTTGCTGGCTGGTACTATCTATTACAAAATAGTGATCCAGGAAAAACGAGTGCTTACTTATTCTTAGCCCCTTTCTTTGGGGTATTAACAGGCTGGATATTATTAGATGAACCATTACACTCGTCGCTTTTGATAGGGGGGCTATTTATTTTAAGTGGTATTTATCTTGTGAATCGGAATTTTACTTCTGCGAGAACAGGCGACTATTAAAACAGATGCTACACCATAAGCCCTTCAACTTCTATAGCGTAAAAATCCACTGCGCTTTCCGCGTGCACGATGTAAGTCGCAACCGTAGCTGTCGCGCCGTCTGTTGGCGTCTTACATTACGTGCGTTCCAGCAGTAGTCTTGTGGATTTTTACTTAGATACTAGAAGCGTAGTAAATTGTTTGAGAATTGTTTGAGTGACTGGCACTTATTTCACATCCATATGAAAAACTTGTTTAAAGCCTTTTCGTCCTTTTTCGGTAACCTTAATTGCACGAATTGTAGGTACACGTGTAATCCATTCTAAGTCTAAAAAATGGGTCAGCAGTCCGTGGCCAAGTGCTCCAGCTAAATGATGACGACGTTCACTCCAATCCAAACATGCATGACAAAAAGAGCGACGCGTCCTTTTTAATTTTTCTAAATCGATACCGAACTGTGTAAAAAAAGCTACGCCATCAGGTGTAACAACATATTCATTTTGTTCTTTTTGCAAATATCCCGAGTTGATCATTGAATCAGTTAAGTGAACACCTAATTTACCGGCTAAATGGTCATAGCAAGTTCGAGCATCTTGTAGTAATTGTATTTGGCTTGATTGCTTTAATGAACGTACTTCAGGCGGAGGTGAAATCGCTAGAAAAGTTTCTAAAAACTGTGCAATATCTTCATTTGCTAGCTGAAAATAGCGATGACGTCCCTGCTTTTCGACTTTTATTAGGTTACCTTCTACTAGCTTAGCTAGGTGAAAGCTAGCTGTTTGAGGTTTAATATTTGCCATATATGCCAATTCACTAGCTGTGTGAAATCGTCCGTCCATTAAGCTAGCTAGCATGGTTGCTCTTGATGTCTCTCCAAGCAAAGAAGCGACTTCAGCCATATTTGGGTTAATACTCATTATTCCAGCTCCTTTGCATTCCATAGTTCGATTATATTGAAAGTATTTATCGTTTACAATAGAGAAGAAGGAAGAAGGGGGACTAAAAATGGATAGTTATTATGCAGTAATTTTCACATCACAGCGGACGAATAGCGACAATGTTGGGTATGCCAAAATGGCAAATACGATTGAGGCATTAGCAAAACAACAGCCTGGTTTTCTTCGTGTTGAGAGCACAAGAAATCATGAAGGGCAAGGAATTACGGTATCGTACTGGGAATCGCTAGAAGCAATCCGAAATTGGAAAATCAATGCTAAGCATTCTGTAGCGCAACAATTAGGAAAAGAAAAATGGTATAGTCATTATCATGTAGAAATATGCCAAGTTATGCGTGCCTACTCTTTTCAAGGGGAATGAGCAATACGAAAGGAAAACGAGAAAATCCGCAGTACCTATAAAGAGGTTACGCGGATTTTTTCTTAGTCTACCTTCAAATCAAAGCACATCAAACTAGCATCTAGTAATCGTAATGTTATTTTCTCCAACCTCTTTATATGCGCGGTGATCGATTGCACCAGCAACAGCTTCAAAAGGAATCGCACGTCGTATTCCCGCTGTAACGAATTTTTTAGCTTGGATTACTGCATCCTCAACGCTAAGACCTTGTGCTAATCCTGCAGTAATCGCTGCAGAGTATGAACAACCTGCACCATTTGTATGAATTGTATCAATACGAGGAGCTTCTAATGTTAGCATGTGTACTCCATCAAATAATACATCCGTTGCGGTACCATCGAGGCGTCCGCCTTTCACAAGTACGTATTGAGTACCAAGCTTATGTAAATCATGGGCAGCGTCCTGTAAATCGCTAATAGTAGAAAGGTTTCTACCCCCTAGTAAATATTCGGCCTCAGGCATATTTGGTGTCATAATAGTAGCATGAGGTAAGAGCTTGTCTTTTAAAGAGTTCATGGCACCTTCCTCCATTAAAGCTGTCCCTACTTTACCAAACATAACAGGATCAATAACTACATGTTTGACTTGAGCGGTAGGAAGCCAGTCCGCAACAAGCTCAATTATCTCTTTGGTAAATAGCATGCCTGTTTTTAAAGCATCTATGCCAATTTGTGACGAAATTGTATGAAGCTGTGCCTCAATAACTTCTAGTGATTGTGTATAAACACCTTGCTTTGTATCAGGATGTGTTGCCACGAAGGCAGTAATGGCAGAAGTGCCGTACACACCTAGTTCTTGAAAAGTTTTTAAATCTGCTTGAATACCAGCCCCACCACGTGCGGCAGAACCTGCGATTGTACATGCTTTTTTCATAATAAGCATACTCCTCTTCTTGTTGTGTAATAGCTTGTTGATTTACGTTACTGTAATAAATATTTGAATATTATTTTATTTTAATAATAAATGTCGTTGATTTAAAATAGCCAGAAAGTAGAGTTTTTATAATGTCAGTTTATATTTCTCGTATCTACTATAGGAGTGCTTACATAAAATTGAACTGAAAAAGTAGCTTTTAAAACATGTATGTACTTATTAATTCGCTAAGCACATACATGTTTTAATGTAAATATGCATTGGAATTATGTTAGTTTTTGTTTATAGCGATTCACAGGAATATTGCCTAGTTTACGCCAGATTGTTTCAACGGGTCCTTGTTTATATTTTTGTAACCAGAATGTTGAAAATCCTATCATAAATAACGTAATACCAAGCCATAAAGCATATATTAAAAGGGGACTATAGTGTTTAGCAAGACCGAGACCCCAATTGTAGAATAAAAAGGAAGATACGATATTTTGGGTAATATAGCATGTAAGCGCCATTTTCCCAACATTACTAATATATTGTTGTGTTTTGACAAACTTTTGATGGCGAGCAATCAAGAAAACAAGGCCTAAATAGCCTAGTGATAAGATAGGGGCAAAAACGTAGCGGTCAAATACGACAAATTGTACATTAAAGAGCGATAGTGCATTGATTGGAATGCCAATACCAAAACCAATCCATAGCAGGCGTTTTTGCAGTCGAATTCCGCGTTCATCCATTTTCAATAAACCTTTTCGTACGAGGAAGACGCCAAGTAAAAATAAAAAAACATTCATTGGTAAAATCATAATGGCTTCAGATCGTAACACCCAAAAATGCTCCATCCTGTAAACGACTTGCTCCCACCAAGTAAACCCAGATATTTCAAGCAATTGATTATCATATCGAATTAATGCTTGTTCAGCGAGATCACGTTCAGCACTAATATTGGCATAAGGATTATTTGGAAACAACATCCTTGCTAGCTTAGAAGACATAATCACACTAAAGAATCCTTGCCCTACTTGGTAAAGGACATGAATAGCACCAGCACAATACATACATATTTTCATTATTCGCTCGGAGCATTGGATGATAAAAGCAACAAGGATACCTGTTAGTGAATAGCTCATTAGTACATCAAATTCAAAAACAAATATAAAATGGAGAAGCCCATCGATAAAAAGTAATATCATTGACCATAAATATAGACGAAACCAGGGGAGTTCTCGATTTTGAAAACTAGTATATTTCAATTGCATCCCAATACCGAACATAATCGTTAACAGACCGAGAAACTTACCATTCGTCAAGAAATTTGTGAAATTAGATATGTACGAGCCAATTTCCGAAACTTCGGCTTCATCAACCTCTACCAAAGGGTAGGAAGATCCAAAAACCCAAATATTCGTTCCAAGTGTGCCAATAATAGCGAGTCCTCTAGCGACATCTAGTAATTTTATTCTCTCCATAAAAAACACCTCTTATCAGTTTATATAGAATTAATAGATTGTCATGTAGCGTTCATAATTAATAAACGCAAAGAGAAAAGGAAGGTTTCGATAAAATGAGCATTTTGTTGTATTGAAATAGAATAAATGTGTTTTATTCGTCGAGGGGACTGACTGGGAATTTAAAAAACACCTTAGAAAACCAAGGTGCTTAAAACATTTGTGGTAATAAGTCATTTATAAAGTGTCGATTTTTACGCAACCAAATTTTTAAAATAATCCGATGGGTTAATAACTGATGCCTTTTATTTGGTCTGTTCTTTGCTTCGAGTAAACTTTCTAATAATATACAAGTCTCGGTAGCATAAGCTTCAGGTTCAACTAGAACAGTAAGTTTATAATCAATTAAATGAGCGGCTTGTACTTTTGCGAGCAGTTGAGCAAAGTGGGTAGTCATTTCTTGATAGGCTTCGTCCAGTTCTAAGTCAATTAATGTATATAAAGTATGTTTTATTTCAGTCTCCAACGCTTGGAGCTGTTCAATTGTCGCTTGTGTCAAAAAATCACCTCTTGAATGTTAAGGACATTATGCCAAAATGTAAAGACCAAGTGCAGCAAAGAGTAATCCTAATAATACTGTACTACAAATATAGGCTAAAGCTAGTCCCCATTTTTTCTTTTCCACTAGTTGTAGCATTTCAAAGCCGAATGTCGAAAAAGTTGTGTAAGCACCTAAAAAACCGATACCTAAGAAATGCCATAATGCTTCACTTGGATGGCTGCCAAATAAAAGACCAAGGATAAAAGAACCTGTAATATTGATAATGAAGGTTGCCCAAGGATAAGTACTGACAATCCATTTTCCTAAGTAAAATCTCGTTAATGCACCTAAAAATCCACCTATGCCTACAAGGATCATTGCATTCGCCCCCTTGCAAGTAAAGCACCAAGCCAAGCGCAAGCTAAACCGCCAAATACGCTAATTAAACAATAAGAAAGGGCTTGTACCCATTGGTTATTTTCTATGAGTAAAAGTGTTTCTACAGAAAAGGTTGAAAAAGTGGTGAAGGCTCCTAAAAAGCCTGTACCAACGCCAAGTACGAGTGGTGTACGGTTAGTAAAAGCCGTAAAAAGAAAGGCTAAACAAAAGCACCCAACTAAATTAATAAAAAGTGTTGTAGTTGGAAAGTTAGCAGTGTTGGGAAGGAACACGCTGAGGTAATAGCGGGACATCGCGCCGAAAAATCCACCTATACCTATTGCCAAAAACGTTTTCAATTTCAAAGACTCCTTTAACTTTTAAGGTCATTTATTGTTTTAATTGAAAGGGAACTTACGAATAAAAGTCCATCATTTAGATTCACTACTACTTCGTATTGTATCAAGGACGTAGGTAGGATGGTAGCTATTCGAAAGTAAGTTTTAACATGGCGTTCTCCTTTTTACCGTTTTAAGCAATTCACTACTTTAAAGCGTTAATTATTTCCTGTGAAATATAAAAAATAACAGTTAGAATGTTGACAATTATTTCAATAATATGATAATCTTCAATAACACTATAACAAAACAAACAAAGGAGGGCATGACAATGATGGTTTTAACAGTTCAAAACAAAAGCACAGCTTCATACATTGTCCATGTCTAGCGTTGTTATTTATTATGCAATAACAGGTATGGTCGCACCTTACCTTTTATAAGAGACACATGCTCTTTTGAGAGGATGTGTCTTTTTTTATTGCAAAAAAGTTGTAGTGAACTAGAAAAGGAGTGTATGTCGTATGCGTAACATCACAAGGAAGTTAATTTTCAATAAGGAATTGCTAGATAGTGGGTAGCAAAGATTTAACGCAATTTGAGAAAGAAGGTTATGAAAAATGTTTGATGTATTAAGCAAATTAAGCTGGTTTTTCAAGCAATATTGGAAGCAATATACAGTAGCGATTGTGCTATTAATGATTGCAAGCGCTTTAGAGGTTATTCCTCCTTATTTACTTGGGAACATAATTGATATTTTAACAGCAGGCACAATGACAACTGCAATTTTATCGAAGTATATTTTGATTTTCAGCGGTATTATTGTTGGTGGCTATGTATTAAATTTTGTATGGCAATTTCGACTATTTGAAGGTGCCATTAACTTAGAGAAAATTTTGCGTCGTAATTTAATGCAACATTTTTTACGGATGACGCCTACTTTTTATGAAAAAAATCGCACGGGTGATTTAATGGCGCGTGCTACGAATGATTTAAATGCCGTGTCCCTAACAGCGGGCTTTGGGATTATGACACTTATTGATTCAACCATTTATATGGGATGTATTATTTTTGCAATGGGCTTTATGATTTCATGGAAATTAACCATTTTTGCCATGTTACCAGTGCCTATTATGGCTATACTTATACAATATTTAGGGAAAATTGTGCATGAGCGTTATATGAAGGCACAGGATGCCTTTGGCGAATTAAATGATAGTGTTCTCGAGTCTGTAGCAGGCGTTCGGGTTGTACGGGCATATGTTCAAGAAAAAAAGGACGAAGCAGCATTTGCGGAGATGAGTGAAACTGTTTATGAAAAAAATATGCATACTGCGAAAATAAATGCCTTATTCGGACCAATTACGAAAGTCGGTACTGGCATTAGTTATGTTGTGGCACTCGGTTACGGTGCACACTTAGTATCTACTGAGGCGATGTCGTTAGGGCAACTCGTAACATTTACGGTCTATTTAGGATTAGCAGTTTGGCCAATTTTTGCAATCGGAGAACTTATTAATGTAATGCAGCAAGGGAATGCCTCATTGGACCGTGTACAGGAGACATTGCGCTATGAAGCAGATGTGCAAAATATTGCTACACCTCAAACGGTAGCAGCTCCGCATGCCATCGGATTCGATAATTTATCCTTCCAGTATCCAATGAGTCAGGTGAAGAATCTTCAACAAATTTCGTTGTCGCTAAAAAAGGGGCAAACACTTGGGATTGTTGGAAAGACAGGTGCCGGAAAGACGACCTTCCTGCGACAATTACTTCGTGAATATCCAATCGAAGCGGGCCAGTTATCGATTGATGGGATTGATATAATATCACAAACAAAGGAGCAATTACTCGATTGGATTGGGTATGTGCCGCAGGATCATGTGTTATTCTCTCGAACAATTAGAGAAAATATTTTATTTGGGAAAGAAGATGCAACGGAAGAAGAGCTAAAACAAGCAATTTATGCAGCATATTTTGAAAAAGATTTAGCCCATCTCCCTATGGGGCTTGAAACACTTGTTGGCGAAAAAGGCGTATCACTTTCAGGTGGTCAAAAGCAGCGTGTGTCAATTGCTCGTGCGCTAATAAAAGACCCTGAAATTTTAATACTCGATGATTCGCTTTCTGCTGTAGACGCTAAAACAGAGGCGAAGATAATAGAAAATATTCAACGAGAACGACAGGATCGAACGACCATTATTACAACCCATCGTTTATCGGGAATTCAACATGCAAATATGATTATTGTGCTTGATGAAGGGCAAATCGTAGAGCAAGGAACACATGAACAGCTCCTTTCACAACAAGGCTGGTATAAAGAGCAATTTGATCGTCAACAGCTAGAAGGAGGTGCCTCATGAGTACGAGTCAACGATTAACTCGCTATGCGATGTATTTTAAAAAACCAATATTACTAGGTTTATTCTTCTTAACAATTGCAGTATTTACCGAGCTTGTAGGGCCTTTTATTGCGAAGCATATAATCGATAATTATATGACAATTGGTAAATTAGAAATAAAGCCGATTACATGGCTGTTAATACTGTATTTAATATTGGCGATTGCAACAGCCATATTACGTTATTTTATGTATATTTATTTACAAATGGGAGCAAACCGCGTTGTTCAAAAATTACGTAAGGACGTTTTTGAGCATATTCAAACATTACCGATTCAATATTTTGATAACTTACCGGCAGGGAAAATCGTGGCACGTGTGACGAATGATACAGAGGCAGTACGTAATTTATATGTACAGGTGCTATCGAATTTCGTAACAAGTTTAATCTCAATTTTAGGTGTCTATGTAGCGCTGTTCATTTTAAATTGGCAAATGGCTTGTTTAGCATTAGTAATGGTGCCAATCATTTACGTATGGATGATTTTATACCGTAAATTTGCTTCGAAGTATAATGATGTTATTCGAACTAAAATTGCTGATATCAATGCGATGATTAACGAATCAATACAGGGTATGACCATTATTCAAGCATTCCGCCGTGAGCAGCAAATGACAAAGGAATTCGACGATATGAATAATGAGCATTATGCCTATGAGCGTAAATTATTAGTGCTAGATTCGGCGACTTCATTCAATTTAGTGAATACGTTAAGGCTTTTAATGTTTGCCATTTTTATTTTCTACTTTGGGACACAGTCGATGACGACAACACAAATGATTTCTGCAGGGACATTATATGCATTTGTCGATTATTTGACGAAATTATTTAATCCTATTACAAACATTGTCAACCAATTTTCTCAGCTTGAACGCTCGCTCGTTGCAGGAAAGCGTGTGTTTGAGGTGTTAGATATAGACGGTGAACCTGTATCTGAAGTAAGTCTTCCAAGATATAAAGGGAATGTCGTTTTTGAGGATGTTTCCTTTGCTTATAAAAACGATGATTATGTTTTGAAAAACTTATCGTTTGAAGCTCATCAAGGGGAAACCATTGCACTTGTAGGTCATACAGGGTCAGGAAAAAGTTCCATTATGAACTTATTATTCCGCTTCTATGATCCTTCAAAAGGAAAGATTTCAATCGATGGTATTGATATTACAGCGGTCGCGCGTCAATCAATGCGTGAGCATATGGGTATTGTATTACAGGACCCATATTTATTTACAGGAACGATTGCTTCAAATGTGAGCTTAAATAATCCGAAAATTTCACGTGAAAAAGTTGAGGAATCTTTAAGAGCAGTTGGTGGTGATCGCGTCTTAGTAAACTTGCCTAATGGTTACGATGAACCAGTAATTGAAAAAGGAAGTACATTATCTTCAGGTCAGCGACAACTAATTTCCTTTGCACGTGCACTAGCCTTTGATCCGGCAATATTAATATTAGATGAAGCAACATCTAATATCGATACAGAGACAGAAGAAATTATCCAACATGCGATGGATGTTTTGAAAAAAGGTCGTACAACGTTTATCATTGCCCACCGTCTTTCAACCATTAAAAATGCGGACCGTATTCTTGTATTAGACCGTGGGAAAATTGTTGAGCGCGGTACGCACGAGGAGCTATTAGAGCTTGGCGGAATTTATGAAAAAATGTATCAAATGCAAGCTAACTCATTGCAGTAATAGAAGGGCAATACTACTAGAAGATACTGCAACATGGAAGTGATGTAGTTGCCTGAATACTATATAGCATATAAATAAACATAAGCCCCACTTTACTAAGTGGGGCTTTAAGTGCCGACAAATTAATTTTTAAGCAAAAAATTAGCAAAGTATGACGCTCTTTATTTTTAGAAGAATTTCTTCATCTAAAATACCTCAACAATAACTGATATAAAAGATTATTTATTTCTTGTTATTTATATAATCGAAAAAACCCGGACAATTGATATTGTTCAACAGGTCTATTTTTTCTAAGATTTTCATTTTAATTTCTTGTTCTAAATCCTCGCGCTCTTGTACGGACGTATTTTTTGAAATATTTTTAATTTTATGATTAAAATTTCTAATAATTTCCTCGAAGTTTATTTCTTGTTTACTTTGCAATCTTTCCACATCCATTATTAAATAATTTAGCCCTTAACTTTTTTATAGCAGTCCTTAAATTATAGGAAATTGTTTGCGGAGACTCATTTAATATATGTGCTATCTCTTTATTACTTAAATTTTGGCTATATTTTAAATCTAATATTAATAATTGTTTACTAGATAATGTTTTTATAGCATGTAACAGCTCTTCACTTGAAATTGATTGTAAAAGTCCCTGGTTATTTAAAACTGTATCGTATAAGTCTTTTTGCAGCTCTAATTGTTTAGAAGGAAATTCCTGAGCATTGTTTTCATCCTTTACAAAAGAAGATAAAAATATATTTCGCCTATAATAACGATTAACTTTTTTATCAAAATCTATTGAATAGTAATGAATTAATTTGTTAATATAGCTGATTACCTTTGCTTTTTTGTAATGAACTTTAAAAGCATTGTCCAATCGGACTTTATTTTCAAGGCATGGCTCCGCTAAAAAGGATGATAGTAAATCACGATTTTTCTGATCTTGTAAAAAGAAAAGAATGACAGGATCCATTTTTTTTCGCTCGAAATTAATTAGAAAGATTTTTATATCCACCTTTACCCCTCCCTTATAATAAGTATAGTTACTTCTCTTTAGTAGCCAATTTCTGGCATAAATCTCTCCAGTAATAATTTATAGCTTATATAAAATAAAGAGATTTCTTTCTTTTAAAAAACAAAAAAAATAGAACATTCATTCTGTTTTGGGTAGTAAAATTATTATATACAATTAATTTTGCTTTTTCAGATTTATTATCTCTTTAACTAATGAACAATTCATGAATTGGAGGATTAATAAATGACTGTAAAATTGAAATGAATGTAGAGCAGTATCGTTTCTTGCAAAGGTTTTACTATCAGGCAAATTATTTAAAAAGAACTAAGGAGGAGAGAAGTAAATGAACATAGATTGTTTAATCAAATGCTTTTGCCAATCTCGAAAAACGAAATATTTCTTTTTAAAAAACTTTGAAACAGAACAGCTTAATACAGAAGAAAAAAAGTTGCTTTCTGAAATAATAATGGATGCACAAAATATCTCAAATAAAATTTGGAATTTTTGTAAGTTGTACGATTAACTTATTTAGTTAGGAGTGATTTTTTTGAATAAAATTGCATTTAAACCGTACAAAATCCGATCTTTAAACAAACAGCATCAAAATCGTACCTCTAGTATAGAAATTATTAAAGCTAGGGATGTTTGGGGACAAACCAATAAAGGACAAGGGGTCGTCGTTGCTATAATTGATACAGGTGTTGATACGACACATCCCGATTTGGCTGACAAAATAATAGGTGGCTATAATTTTACGTCTGATGATGGGGGAAACAAAGATATTTACACAGATTACAACGGCCATGGTACACACGTAGCAGGTATTATCGCAGCTGAAAATAATGAAATGGGTGTATTAGGCGTTGCTCCTAATTGTAAGTTACTCATCTTAAAGATTTTAAATCGCTTTGGTGAAGGATCATATAATGGATTAATTAGTGCACTTCAATATATCAAAAGGTGGCAGGGGCAAAACGGGGAAAAGGTTCAAGTTATTAATTTGTCTTTAGGTGGTCCGACTCATAAAGATGAGTTATATACAGTTATTAAAGAATTGCATACATTAGGTATAGTAATTGTCTCAGCAGCGGGGAATGAGGGTGATGGCTTATCTACAACCGACGAAATATCATTTCCTGGTTTTTATAAGGAAACGTTATCTATTGGTTCAATTAATCAACAACTTGCCCCTTCAATATTTTCAGGTTCCCATCTTAATATAGATTTTGTGGCTCCAGGAGAAGGTATTTTATCAACGCATTTAAATGGCGAGTATGTAGAATTGAACGGTACTTCCATGGCAACACCCCATGTTTCAGGAGCTACTGCACTGGCACTACAGTTAATTAAATCGTGTACACCACCACTTATACCGGCACAAATAAAGTATTACTTTACAAAGCATGCATTAAAATTGGACTTTCCAATTAGTCTGGTAGGAAATGGCTTAATTCAGTTGAAATAACGCGTGATATTGATGAATTAAATAATAGACAAAGTCGAAAAACTCGACTTTGTCTATAAATATGTAACTACTTTATAAAAAGTATAATATTTTGATGCATTAATAAATAATCTAAGGCTCACCTATCATGGCAATTAGTATAATTGACAAGAATATACCAAGAAAATAAATCCACAAAACAATAAAAGGGCAATATTTCCAAAATCCTTTTTCCCTTTTTATAAAGCTTAGAACACTAAAGATTATTCCTATGGCAAATAAAATTTCTCCAACAAAAATTAAGATTACCCATGCAGTAGCAGCGATTTGAAAATAATAAAAGCAAGCAATTAAAATAAGTCCTGCTACAGAAAATAATGCTGATAACTTCCCTTTTTTACCCAGCATAATTTCCCTCCTTATTAATTTTTCTTACTTTCTCAAGTCATATCGTGTATAAACTGATTATATTAAAAAATAATAGACATAGCAATTTACCATATCACCTTTACGTGGTTTGATGAATAACCATATAAATTAAAGACGCAACCTTAGAGTGAATTCTAAAGTTGCGTCCAGCGCTTGTATGGGTAAATCATAATAAGGTGGCACTTGGAATTTAACCGTGGTAAGGTGTTGTAGAACCGGGTTTTAACCATTTGGTAATGCCAACATAAGAACACTAAAGTCATTATCTATAATGACTTTAGTGGATATTAATAAGAAAATTAGCAGCCCATTGCAACCATTTTTGCAGAAAACGCCCCAACTATACGTGATGAACCCGCTTCATCTGTCTGATTAGCACATTCAATTATAATACGGTCACAACCACAACGTTCAGGATATTTCGTATTCGCATCATAACAATGGTCGTGATATTTACAGCAATTGTCTAATGCATTAACAGTAGGACCTGCTCCACAGTTAGCCCCGCACCAGTTATATCTAACAAGTGGATTAAATGGATTTCCTTTATAACGGAAAGAACAACAACCGTTTTGAAGACATGGTAATCCCCACCCCAATGCATTAACCACATCATCATTTTGTCCTATTTCATCTGATGTTAAATGCTCGTAATCTTCGGGTATCGTTACCTTACTTTCCGTGGACAACTGCTCCCATTCATTTAATAGTTCATCATCTAAATACGTAATAGTCTTTTTTATACCTTGCTCTATATCTAATGATACAACTTTCACTAAGTAAGATATTCTGTTTGTCTCAGTGTTAATTGTTTTGAAAATATTACCAATAAGGAAGTTGTTGAATTGTAGGAAGCTAATTTTTTGTTCCACTTTAGGTGTCACTTTTGTTTTGATTTGTTCATTAAATTCATTGAATGCATATGCGGAATAGGTAGTTTCGTAGTGTATTTGTTCCATTTTGGGCGCATTGAATAATTCCTCTTTATTCAATCTCCCTAGAGCTTTTTTTAATAGTGCTTGGCCTTGTTGATCTAATGCACTTACTACATTTGATGGCACTTTTCTTACTCGAATATCAGCAATATTCATTTTTATACCTCCTTTGGTGGCTTATACTTTATAAAAGAGGTATGTTCAAAAGAAAAAACAAAAATTATAAATTAGCTATTATGACTAAATTAATTTGATGTAATATCAAAAGAGGGGATTGAAATTATATAAGAGCTATTGAATTGGGGAGAAAGTTACATGTTCTAAATGGCTATTTTTTCTAGATAGCTCTCATTTTAATCACTTAAAGCCTTGATGTAACAGCTCTTATTCAATTTTTGACACAGTCTAAGCCCCACTTTACTAAGCGGGGCTTAAGGCTGACGAAAGGCGTCAAGAAGTTCACACTTTTGATGCCTTTTTTCAGTTGATTGGAGTGAAGGGCGGGTGCCAGGCGCTCAAACAATTTCCATGTTAACCATGTATTTTTTGACTTGCAAAGGAAAAATCCATGTAGACTCCTGCGGGAACGCACAGGACGTAAGATGCAACAATCCGCGCGTTAGCGAGGGTTGCGGCCAACTGAGTGCTACGCAGAAAGCGCACGCCCGTAGCGGAAATCAACCGTAGGAGTCCTCTGTTTTTATTTAGGAAGTACTTTTCACATTTTGAAAGACGTTGATGAAAAATAATAGGACAGAAAGTGCAACTGCGATACCGCCACCAGATACGAACAGCTCAAATAACCAATGTGGAACATCTAAATACACCATCATCATTCCAACTAAAAGGAACGGTAAACCGATATTATAAAGCCAAAACTGAGCCTTTGCGAGCCCTGTTTCTGCAGCTTCTTTAAAATTAGAATAAACTAAACCTATAAATCCCGTAGTCAGCCAACCTACTACACCAATATGAGCATGTGTCGCCTTCCATTGAAGTTGAATTGTATAATGCATGAACAGTCCAAACGCGAAAACAAGTAATAAATAGAAGATAGAAATTTTTATCCATTTTGCTCCCATCGAAAAACAACTCCTTTCCTGAAAGTGTTTTTAGCTAGCTAATACAGTCTATTCTTGTCGAAAGAAAAAGATGACTGTCCTCTTTGAAGATTTCGGATTAATGCGGAATTGAAAAAATAAATAATTTTACTTAAAATAAAGGATAAATAAGTGAATATTTTTCCAACTGGAGGGTCTATGAAAAAGAAAATTATTATTTATACGATGTTATTCATGTTGTTCAGTAGTTTTCCATTAATATTTGTCGAACAAGCTTGGGCATCAGAGCAAACAATGGCGACTAAAATCAATACTATAATCACGAAAAACTGGAAATATAATGAGTATAGTATTACTGTACGAGAAATGGAAAGAGGGGACGTCATTTACAGTAATAATGGTGATAAAATGATCCGTCCTGCTTCAACACATAAATTACTTGTTAGTGCTGCCGCATTAGATTTACTTGGTCCTGATTACCGCTTTACAACGAAGGCGTATATCGATGGTCCCGTTGAAAATGGTGTATTACAAGGAAATATTTATTTACAAGGTGGTGGAGATCCTACACTGCTTCCTGTCCATTTAGAATCATTTGCTAATGGAATAAAAAAATTAGGCATCACAAAAATTACAGGGAAATTGATTGCGGATGATACATGGTTTGATGATGATCGTTTAGCAAAAGGTATTGTACCTGAGGATGAGGCATTATCTTATGCATCTCGTATTTCGGCTCTGACTCTTTCACCAAATGATCAGTACGATGTTGGCAATGTCCAAGTGAAAGTGACTGGCACAAAAATTGGCCAAGCTGCAAGTGTTCAGCTTTTCCCACATGCAAGCACAATACCGATTGTTAACAAAACTAAGATTATAAAAAAGGGTGGGAAATCGACTATCAATATTACGAGAGAATATGGAACAGATCGTATTGTTGTAACAGGCAATTTACCTGCTGGTACAGAGAAAAATACATATGTGACCGTTTATAATCCAACATTGTATACGCTGGATGTATTACGAGAAAAATTAGTAGCAAAAGGTATTCAGCAAATGCCTCTCGACGTAGGAAAAGTTCCAGATAATGCTCAACGAATAGGAATATCCAATTCAATACAATTAAAAGATATCAATTTTCGATTTTTAAAGCTAAGCATTAACGGTATGGGGGAAATGTTGACGAAGCAAATAGGGAAAGAACTTCTTGGAGAAGGAAGCTGGTCGGCAGGTATACAGGCAATTCGTACATATGGAATAGATAGTGGACTGAATATGGATCAATGGTACTTTGAAGATGGCTCTGGCTTAAATCATCAGAACCGAGTAAGTAGTATGCAGGAAAGCTTATTATTATATAAAGTTCGTAATAAGTCCTGGTACTTCTCCTATTTGGACGCCTTACCACATGCAGGCCGAAAAGGAAAATTGGTTGGGGCTACATTAGAAAATCGTTTGAAAGGTTATAGTGTTTCAGCTAAAACAGGCTATATAACGGGAACCTATGCTTTAAGCGGCTATGTTCAAGGAAAAAGTGGAAAGTGGTATATTTTTAGTATTTTAACACAAGCCAATAAAGGCTCAGCTATTACCGCTATTGATGAAATAGTAAAACAAATTGCAAATGAAATGTAAAGGGTTTCAAAAAATTGAGCAAACTAGTTTAATTAAAAATAATTTAGTGATAAACTATTCAATGGATTTAAGAAAAGGAGATGTTTATCCATGGGTAAATTACAAGACAAAGTCGTAATTATTACTGGCGGTGCAGGTGGTATCGGTAGTGGTATGGCAAAAGCAATGGTAAAAGAAGGCGCTATCGTAGCGATTGTTGATTTAAATGAAGAAACAGGGAAAGCAATGGAAAAAGAATTGCAACAAATTTCTCCAAAATCAATGTTTTTACAAGCAAATTTAATGGATCGTGCTAATTTGCATAAAATTATCGATACAGTTGTTGAAAAATACGGTAAACTAGATGTATTAGTTAATAATGCACATGCTTCTAAACAAGCAACTATTGAAGACACAACACAAGCTGATTTAGATTTATCATTTGATACTGGTTTCTACCCAACATTTTATTTAATGCAAGCAGCATTACCGCATCTAAAAGAGTCAAAAGGGAATGTTATTAATTTTGCTTCTGGCGCGGGTCTTGCTGGACATGAAACACAAGGTGCCTATGCGGCTGCAAAAGAAGCAATCCGTGGTATTTCTCGTGTAGCGGCAAATGAATGGGGACGTTTCGGTATTAATGTAAACTTAATTAGCCCTATTGCGAATTCACCAGGTGTACAAGCATGGGCAAAAGCACAACCAGAATATTACGAAGCTGTTAAAAGTAAAATTCCTATGGGACGCTTTGGTGATGTTGAAGAAGACATTGGCCGCGTAGCAGTATTTTTAGCATCAGAGGACTCACAATATATCACAGGCCAAACGCTTATGGTTGACGGTGGCTCTATCATGCTTCACTAATATTCTCGGATGTTCGAGGAGGATTTTTTTTGGCACAGACAAGTATTTTTAAACTCATTCATATGATTGATCAGATGAATAATGCGAATATTATACGCTTTACGAAAGCGTTTCCGTATCCGTTAGGTATTTCACCAATTTTAGTTTTAAGTGAACTGAAAATAAAAGGTCCTCAAAGACAAGCAGAATTAGCGGAAACGATTGGGTATACGAAAGGTGCTATGACAAGTATTGCTGAAAAATTAGTGAAACTGGGCTTAGCAGAAAGACTTTACGATGATGCCGACAGACGTACAATTCGTTTGCAGATTACCGAAGAGGGTGTAGGTGCTTTAATCAAAGCGCAAGAGGTAGGGAAGGAAGTATTTATTCAACTTTTTGAAGTATTGAATGACGAAGAAATTGCACAATATTTGTCTATTCAAGAAAAGTTAGTGCAAGGAATTCAAGACAGAGCTGAATAGCGCTTCTTTAAGAAGAGGCTCAAACTGTAGACAAAATATCTTGAGGATTTACTTCCTAAGATATTTTGTCTTTTTTTGCAAAATCGGCATATTACACTTGCTTCTTTTAGAACAAATCAAAAACTTATTTGCAGGATAATAATCATGCGCGCGATTTATATTTAGAGTAAATATATTCACTTTATTACATATCTTTTGGCGTAATATATTGGTCCTTTTTTGGAAAAATTCATAAAATCGACAAAAATAGCTTTATAATTTACTGAAAATTTGCTATTCTAAACGATACATAAGGGATTTTTTTCACTCATACATATTGCTGAAGGGGAATATCGAAAGACATGTCAATTAAATTAAAACTTTATCTAGCATTTGCATTATTATTTATTAGCATTATTGGAATATCTATAAACGGATATTTCGATTTAACAAACATGAAAAATGAATACAACCACATTCTTGATTCTCAGGTAGAACAAATTTATATTGCTTCAGATTTACAAAGTAATACAAAGCAACAAAGTATTTATATTCAACAGTATATAGAGAATGGCAATGGGGATACGTTACAAAATTTTCGTAGTACGCAACTAAAAATTCAAACAGGCATCGGTCAATTAAATGACATCATTGATGATGAACAATTGCTGGAAGTCAATAAGAAAATGCAAGAAGGCAAAAAATCCTTCGATAAGGTAGCTGAAACAATTATTACGGCTGTAGAAGCAGGCGATTCATCTACTGCTCGAGAATTATATGATCAGCAATTATGGCGACTAAATAGTTTAATGGGTAGTGTTGCTAATGAAATGTTAGCATTTAATAAAATGAAATTTTCAGAGGTTGCCAACGATGCAGAGCAAAAAGTACATAAAAGTGCGCTAACAGCCGTTGTCATTGGATTAATTACAATAGGTATTTGTATATTTTTCAGTATTTTAACGGCAGTGAAAATAGCTAATCCACTAAAAACGATGGCAACAGCAGTCAAGCAAATTGCAAAAGGTGATTTGACAATACAAAATTTACCAGTTAATTCTAAAGACGAAATCGGTACATTAGCGAGTGCTTTTAATGAAATGAAGCAATCTATTCAATCGTTAATTCGCGCTTCTGGTGAAACTGCTAATGATTTGTCTGCTGTTGCTGAGGAATTGACTGCTAGTACAACGCAAGTTGCGACTACTTCGAATAGCGTTGCCACTTCTGTCGAACATATCGCTTCAAATTCTAAGATTTCTTCGACTGTTTCCAATGAAGCTTCACTTGCAATAAACGAAACAACTGAAGGTATTCAGCAAATTGCTGATGCTACACATTCCGTGCTTGGCAAGGCAAAACAGACGAAGGAAACTGCGGATGCAGGGCAGGTTACGATTGAACATGCAAAGCAACAAATGAATATGATTTATTATTCTACTAAAGAGACAACAGCGCTTATTTCAAGACTTACAAATCAGTCTGAAGAAATTCAAAATATAACAAAAGTAATAACGGATATTACAGAACAAACTAATTTACTTGCACTAAATGCTGCCATTGAGGCGGCGCGAGCAGGAGAACATGGAAAAGGTTTTGCTGTTGTAGCAGATGAAGTACGTAAATTAGCTACCCAATCAAAAGAGTCGGCACATATTATCGTCCAGCTCACATCTGATATTTTACAGGAAACAAAAAACGTAGAAGCCGCAGTTTTACTAGATCAAAAAACTGTCGAGCAAGGGGTCGAGGTCATTGAACAGGCAGGAACAGCTTTTAGCAATATTGTCAATGCTATCGAGGAGATGACGGAGGATATTACAACAGTAACCGCGATTACACAGGAGATGACAGCTTCCTCAGAAGAAATAGCAGCATCGATACAAGAATTAGATGGGCATGTTCGAAATAATGCTGAAGGCACTGAGGAAATGGCACAACAAATTGTCAAACAAGTAGCGACTCTACAGGAAATTAACAATATTTCAGAAAGCTTAAATGACAAAGCTTTGGAACTAACAAACAGCATTGCTAATTTTAAGTACTAGTGAATATAAAGATGTATATTTAGTAAATACTAGTGTACGTCTTTTTTTCGCCCAATATGCATATAAGTAGACTATATAAACTTTTTTCCAACCTAATACGTCAAATAGATGGGCAAATTTTTTATAAAGCTAGAGAGGACATAAGTATGGAAAAAAACATGAAACGCTCTAAAGAAAAAAAGAGCAAAAAGAAGATTTGGCTTTGGATAATAGGGAGCCTATTAGCAATTTTTCTAATTTTTATAGGTACTGCTTATTATACTATCCAAAAGACGATGAATAAAATAAATACACCACTTGTAGAAACTACAGATTCTTCCGACAAAACGCAAAAAACAATTACGAAAAAAGAGCCTTTTTCTGTGCTGATGCTAGGTGTTGATGAACGAAAGGACGACAGTGGTCGTTCAGACACAATGATTGTTATTACAGTAAATCCTGAAAAACAAACGATGAAAATGTTAAGTATTCCAAGAGATACACGGACAGACATCATTGGGCATGACACAGTGGATAAGATTAACCATGCTTATGCATTTGGAGGCGTACCAATGGCAATGGATACGGTTGAAAATTTATTAGATATCCCACTCGATTATTACGTATTTATAAATATGGAAGGTTTCCTACAAATAATTGATACACTTGGCGGTGTAACTATTCAAAATGATATGGATTTAACCTATGATTCGTATCATTATCCTGAGGGTGAAATTTCATTAAATGGTGATGAAGCACTTATTTTTTCACGTATACGCTATGAAGATCCACGGGGTGATTTTGGCCGTCAAATTCGTCAAAGACAAATTATTGAAGCGGTTATGAAAAAAGCTTCAACACCATCAATGTTGTTGAAGGCAACTGATATGCTTGATGTTGTCGGAGACAATGTCCGCATGAATTTTACGGTGAAAGATTTAATCCAGCTACAAAGTATTTATAAAAAAATGGATAATAAAATTGATCAGTTATCATTTGAGGCAGGAGAGGGTCAAATGATTAATCATATTTGGTACTATATTCCGGATGAAACAGAGCTACAACAAATAAAAACAGAGTTAAAAACGCACTTAGAATAAGGGGTTGTAAAGTAACAAATTGGCTACAATAGTTGTAAATTATATGTCGACGAAGGGAGAGAGATGAATGAATGGGAGGACCCAGGTGCTTAGGTATACAGCATTAAATAATTGCATGCAAAGCTATGTACCTAAACGTAAAGTACGAAAAAGTCCAGTCAAATTCATGGTGAAACAGTTACAACTATTTTGTTTTAAAATCTTTATGTAATGCTAAAAAAATCATTCAGGTAGGATGCATGCCTAGTTGAATGATTTTTTTAGTTAGTAATGCAATTCAATTTTTTATTTCGTTTGAAATATCAGAAAATTAAGTGTATAATAGATTTAAGAAATGGTTGAGGGAGTGATTGTGATGATGATTGGAACAATTTTATTAGCTATCGCGTTGCCGGTAGGTATTGTTTTAGCAGTAGATTTATTTAACGAGCAACATCACTCAGCTTCATAAAGTGACCATTCTAAAAGTGAAAAACAAAAGCTATTTCCTAGACAGAAGCTATTGAGCTTATGTCTTTTTTTCATGTCTTGGAAACATTTTGTGTTATTATTCGTCAATATACAATAGAAAATGCTATACTATAAAAAAAAGTATCGGGGTATGAGTATGCAAGCAGAAAAAACGAATATGAAAAAAGAAATTCTATCCTACATTAAAATTATTGTTATTACAGCAATTGTCGTCTTAGGCTGTAAACAATTTTTATTTGCACCGATAAAAGTACAAGGTGCTTCTATGTATCCGACATATGAGGATAAGGACATTATTATTGTAAGTAAAACGAGTAAAATTGAACGCTTTGACCAAATTGTCTTTCAATCACCTACTGAGGATGAATTATATATTAAACGTGTTATAGGACTTCCAGGGGACACAGTAGAAATGATAGATGATGTATTGTATGTAAATGGTAAGGCGTATAAAGAAGATTATGTAAATCGTCAAACCGATGATCCGAGTCAATTACGTATTACAGAGAATTTCACACTAGAAGGTTTAACAAATGAGAAAAAAGTGCCGGAAGGTAAGTATTTCGTAATGGGAGATAACCGTCTGAAAAGCTATGATAGTCGCCATTACGGATTAATTGCTAAAGAAGCTATTTATGGTGAAGCTAAAATAACTGTTTATCCGTTTAAGCACTTTCACGTTGGCCGCGAATAGATAAATAACGATGAAAACAGAAAGAGGCAGCGCTTATGAGCATGCCTCTTTATTTTTAATTATTTTCGGTCAAAGCTTTACAAATTTTGTGAGTAGGATAATAGACGCAAACTGTTGAATTTTCAACAGTTTCTTTTATTGGGTTTTGCTTTATGTCCAATCTAGGTGATGGTTGATCGATTGTGAGCTCTTCTACTACTAATTCTGCGCCATAAAATAGCATTAAAAAATAGCATACTAAACCTAATATACGCAAACAATCACCCCATAACTATAATGTGTACTATTATTATTTATGGTCGACAGACTAAAAATATAAGCGGAAATTCAAAAAAATATACAATAACTAAAATCAAAGCTCATTTAATGCAATAAATGTGTGTTGGGGAATCTGAAAAGAAGAAAAATGTTGTAACGTAAAAATCAATATGCTACTATAGCTAAAGTAAAATAATGATCTGTATAACCTCAATAATATGGATTGAGGGTCTCTACCAGGAACCATAAAATCCTGACTACAAAAATTTCTTTCATTTTGTAGTCAGGATTTTTTTATTGTTGCCCACTATAAGATGGAAGTACAACAGAAGGGTGATTAAATGAATTGGAGAGTTTTTATACTGGCTGCTACTACTTTTGCAGTTGGATTGGTAGAGCTAATTGTTGGAGGTATATTGCCATACATTGCTAAAGATTTGAACGTATCTGTAGCAACGGCTGGACAATTAATTACGATATTTGCTCTAGTATATGCAATTTCTGCCCCTGTCCTTTTATCGTTAACAGCTAAAGTGGAGCGGAAAAAACTATACCTTATTTCATTACTTTTATTTACATTAGGGAATGTCATGACCTATTTTAGTCCTACCTTTGTCATTGTCATGATTGCAAGAATCATAACAGCGATGAGTACAGCTCTAGTTATAGTTTTGTCTCTGACAATTACAACAAAGATAGTAGAACCAAGACATCGTGCTAAAGCATTAGGGCTTATTTTTGTAGGTGTAAGTTCAGCTCTAGTAATTGGTGTACCGATAGGTATTTTTATTACTGAGGCTTTTGGTTGGCGTGCTGTTTTTTTAGGGATTGCATTACTTTCTAGCATATCTATGATTCTAATTTTCATGCTCCTGGAAAAAATGCCAGTTGTTGAGGTTGTCCCATTAAAAACACAAATTAAGTCATTAGCTAATTTAAAAATTGCGAGTGCGCATTTAACAACATTATTTATGCTTGCTGGTCATTATATGCTTTATGCTTACTTCACGCCGTTTTTAGTAGAGGCATTTAACTTAAACTCTTCCTGGGTTAGTATTTGTTACTTAGTATTCGGTCTTGCTTCTGTAAGCGGAAATGCGTTTGGTGGTTGGTTAAGTGACAAAATTGGTACTGGCAAATCAATCGTACTAATCATTGCAACTTTTGCCATCGTATTATTTGCAATACCGTATACAATCGTAGCCTTCCCGTTATTTTTAATAGTAACTGTTTTGTGGGGAGCGCTTAGCTGGTCACTTACGCCACCATTACAAAACTATTTGATTCAAACAGATCCCGAAACATCTGATATTCAACAAAGCTTAAATACTGCCGCCTTACAAATTGGTATTTCGATAGGATCAGCAGTGGGGGGAGCGTTGTTTACTCTTACAGGCTCTGTAATGCATTTATCAAGTTTCGGAGCAATTTTAGTTTTATGTGCGTTAGGTTGTGCTATTTTTTCTATTAAGAGAGCGCCACTTTCAGATAGTAATCAATTAGATGGAAGTATCCAAAGGGTTCATCAATGATAAGCTCAAATTACTAAAAAAAGAAGGACTATGATTGTTGAAGCTAGAATGTAAGAGTAGAGAGGGAGGCTGGTAAATAAATGCAGGTAGATTTAACGGAATTTGAAGGATTGAATGTGAAAGTTGTCGCAACGGTTGATCATACGCTTTATCGAAACGTTGGTGCAATAATTTTATACGAAGAAGATTCACACATTTTATCTGTACGAAAACTGAAACGAAAAATCGCTGATCAATATATACCAACAGACGAACTCGAAAACTTTATGTTTGACTCACAGGCAGATGCAATTAAATTTACACATAAGCTAACTAGAATGACTGCACTCGATTATTTATTAGTTACAAACAGGGAAAAGGAACTAAGTGAATAAAAAGATAGCCTTTTAGGTCGTCTCGTATTGAAGCGAGACGACTAGAAGCTATGGGTTTTATGTTGAGGAAGGAGAAAGTAGCCAACCTTTCTTATTACTAAGCTCAATTAACTTAGCACCTAGAATGGCATATTTCATATGAAAAACACTATATTTTGTCGTAAGACTGCTCTCGAAAGACATGTCCATTGCTTGACTGACTGAAATTAAGGAAGATGCAATATTCATGGATAGGATGGCACTAATTTCAGAATCATTTATAGCTGCCTTTCCACGCATTTTAGCAATTTGTAAATTTCCTTGGTCAATTGATATTGGCGGCGCCAGAACACCATTTTCTTTTAGTAACTTCTCAAGCTGTTTATTTTCCTCTTTTAAACATTGAATAAATTCCAAAATAATGACTTTTAAGTCTCTGTTAACTGCATATTTGAAAAAGAAATGGTTCGTAGCAATATAGCCATTGTTTACGCCAAGTTGTTTCCAAATTGTAAAAACTTCCTTAAAGCGTAAAGATTCTATATTTCGTTTTGACATTTTCATTGTTGCACGTCCTAACTCATTTTATAGTTGTTGAATGTGAGATTAGGATGGGAAACAAAAGATTTTTTTATACATATTTTTGTAAATAATACAATTATAGATTCGACTAAGCAGTGAATTATGTATGTCTTGACATTGGGTAAGCTCCAGCAGTTCCTCTGTTTGCCAGAAGTCTAAGGAGCTTACCTTATTGAGCATCCTTCTTTTTCTTATTTTTAAAGCTCTTAATAGTAGTCTTTAAGGAAGCATAATTCCCGATGGCTGCGTATCCATAAAAAAAGCCCATAAATACACCAGCTAAAAAATTATGTTTATGGCTAATAAAAATAGAAATAATTAAACCTAATACTAGCGCGATTGCTGGAACATATTTAGGCTGAATAGGAAAAAATATTTTCAATAATTGTGTAATAATCATAACAACTGGAACGGCTATTACAGCATCCCAAAAGTTTGTATGAATAATTGGAAAGCCCATTTTTTATACACCTCTTTTACGTATTAAAGTAGTGCTGAATAATAGTTAGATTTCCCAAACTTAAAAATTTTATGCACTTGTAGTTGAAGTGTTTACAAAGTGAGCTTTATTCAATTTTAAACGATCAATAAAGGAAGTACTCAAAGGTGTTTCCTTACAGCTTGTCGACAAAAGGGATTAAGAATAGAAATCTTAATCCCTTTTGTTATTTTTATTGTAAAAAATGGGTTCTTACTATCGTCTTGACCATACTGTTCAGACTAGATTTATATTGGCGATACCCTTCCTTCGTTTATAGTAGACTGTTAGCAAGACATATAAAGTTGATTGGAGCGGAGGGCGGGCGACTCCTGCTCAGAACGCACAGTACGTAAGACGCAACAAACCGCGCGTTAGCAAGGGTTGCGGCTGACGATGTGCCCGCGGAAAGCGCCCGCCCGTAGCGGAAATCAACGGCAGTAGTCATCCCCTATATTAGTTATAAATAAAAAAAGACTGTAGACAAATTCGAGTTTGTCTACAGTCTGAAAGGAAACACGCAAAGGTGTTTCCTTAAACAGCCTAACTTTATTAATAATAGGAACCATTTTGATACATGTATGGATAATGGTAAGGATTGAAGTTGTAATGTGGATGTGTTTGCATTGAATTTGGTGAGGTAATGGAAGGTTGATTGCAATTATTTGCAGGTCCGATATAGGTTGAAGGAACAACAGGGGCAATTGTTTGCTTCCATAAGCTTTCATCTAAGCAATAAGTGTGTGCCATTATATTCGAAGGCGTAAATTTCAAAATATCCGAACCTAAAATAACTTCTGGCGTAGGTGCATCAAAAATCGCTAATATGTGCGTGTTATCTGCACTCGCGACAATATAATGCCACCATCCCTGTGGAATGTTTGCTACCTGTCCTGGTGTTATTGGGTAGTTTTGAATTTGTTTAGTGAAAGGATTTAAAATGGAAACGGTAGCAGCCCCAGAAATACAATAAACAAGCTCTGCTGCATTTTGATGATAATGAGGCTCTACAACGTTATTTGTACTTAAAAAAATATCAAGTAGAGATACATTTTCTAGACTATTTAATTGAGCAATACCAAGAATGTTTATGTAGTTCTGATTATCCTTTCTAAAAAGTGGACTTGTATTTACATCAAACGTAAACTGTGTGGATGGAGATGTGTAATCAATGGGCAAATCAATACATCCTTCCTTCATATATTTAACATGTTCATCAATATCACAGTTTATGACAAATGATGTTTGTGCATTAAACGAATGCCTATTGGAGTTAGTTAAAAAAATAAAACCTCTCCCTTTATTTTGAAGTGACCCCTAAAAGTTAGACACGGTTATTTCATTTAGGCAGCTTGGGTAAACTGAGTTCGGTATTGTACCGGGCTCAGTTTTAATTTTGCC